>NZ_CM136922.1:4800000-6796820 GCF_054461335.1 Duganella paludis | reverse complement strand
ACGGGGAGGATCTGCAGCGGCAGCGCGGTGCCGGTGATGTCGCCCACCATGCGCACATTGCCGGTGACGGCGCCGACCGGAACGCGCACTTCGGCGCTGCTGCCGTCGGCGCTGAGCAGCGTCGGGCGCACGATGATTTCACCGGCGTTGCCGCTGGCGTCGATGGTACGGAACGAGAAGCTGGTGCTGGCCGTGATGCCGATGCCGGTCAAGGTCACCATCTGGCCCGGGACGGCCGATGCCAGGCCGGGCACGGCGGCGACGCCGCTGGCGGCGGTGGCGCTGATGCCGGTCAGGCGCAGCGTCAGGGCGGCGCTGGTGCCGCCCACCGTGCTGACCCGGATCGGACCGGACGGCGCGCCTTCCGGCACCGACAGGTTCAGTGCGCGGCCGGCGTTGTTGACGTCGATGCCGTAGTAGCGGCTGATGTCGTCCAGGCGCAATGCGCCGAACAGCACGGCGGTGCTGCCTTCGGCATAGCCGCTGCCGGTAAGGCGCAGCGGCCCGCCGTTGTACTGGCCGCCGTTGTTGGCGTCGACGCCGGTCAGCGTCGGCACGATTTGCAGCAACACGCCGGTGCGGTCGCGCTGCAGCCGCACGCCACCGGTGGTGGCGTTGACCGGCACCGCGACCGTCAGGCTGCTGCCATCGGCCGCCACCGAGGTGGGCGCGACGGTGGTGGAGGACAGCCATCCCGAGTCGTCCAGTACGCTGAACACGACCTGGTCGCTGGCCAGCAGCCCGCTGCCGTTCAAGGTGATGGTTTGTTCGGTGTTGGCCGAGGCCAGCGCCGCTTGCGCCGGCGTGCCGCTGGCGGCCACTGCGGCGATGCCGCTCAGGTGGCTGGCGCCGGCCGGCAGGCGCACCAGGTTCAGCGTGTAGTCGCCCGTGTAGCCGCCGTTGCTGCCGGAACCGGCGACGTTGGGATTGTAGGCGTTGTTGTAATAGGCGCTGACGCCGACGAAGTAGTTGCCGGCGGCCGGCGCCTGCAGGGTCAGCGGCTTGTCGTCGCCCGAAGTGCGATAGGCCGCAAGCACTTGCACGCCGTTGGCGTCGAACAGGCGCAACTGGCTGTTCGGGTGGCCGCTGAGGTGGGCCGACAGCTGCTCGCCGGCCGCCAGCGTGACGCGGTACAGGTCGATGTCGGTGCCGCTGGCCAGGTTGCCTTTTAGCGCCAGGCTCTGGCTCAGCCCGACGACCGGGGTGATGGCCGTGCCCAGCGTCTCGCCGGCGTCGGCCGGCGTGCTGTCGGGCAGGGCGGTGATTGAGACGCCGCCGCTGCGGATGGTGGCGCTGCCGCCGGCGGTGCTGATGGTGATCACGCCGCCGCCGGCGCCGGCCGGCACGGTGATACGCAGCAGCTGCTGGTCCACATGGTTGACGTTGTCGCCGGCGTTCAGGGTCTCGACCTTGAAGTTGCCGACGCCGCGCCCGTCCACCTGGATGGCCAGCTCGCTACTCACCAAGCCGGTTCCTTCGATGAGCAGGATCTGCCCTGGCGTGACGCTGCCGCCGACGGCGCGCAACACCGGCACGATCTGCAGCGCGTAGCTGGCATTGCTGCCCAGGATGGTGACCGGGCCGCTGCGCGCCAGCACCGGCACGCGCACCGTCAGCGCGGTGCCGTCGCTGCTGGCGTCGCCGTTGACGGTGACCGTGCCCAGCTTGCCGCTGTCGTCGATCGCCTGGAACTGCACCAGCGTGGCCGAACTGAACCCCTGGCCCTTGAGCACGATGGTCTGGCCGCTGTTGGCCGAGGCTTGCGCGGCATCGGCCGGCTGGCCTTCGGCGGCGCCGGCCGTGATGCCGGTGAACGCCACCGGGGTCTGGCGCGGCAGCGCGCTGCCCGGCAGTTCGGCATAGCCGCCCTCGGTGCTGACCCGGATCGGGCCGTCGAGGGTGCGCGGCGCCGAGAGGCTGAGGCTGCCGTTGCGGGGGCCGGTGATGTCGAACGGGTAGGTGTTGGCGGCCGGGTCCGCCACGGCGATGCCGCCCACCATGACGGTGGTGGCGCCTTCGGCGTAGCCGGAGCCGGTCAGGGTGAACAGGTCGTCCTGGCCGGGACGGCCGCTGATCGACTCCAGGGTCGGCACGATCTGCAGGCGGATGCCGGGCGTGGCGTTGACGGTCTGCGCCTGCAGCACGCTGTTGCTGATGGTGCGGGTGAATACGGTGTTGCCGTCCACCGCCACGCTGAGCTGGTCCGGATTGCCGGCGCTGCCGTCCCAGCTGTCGAGCGCGTACAGGTCGAAGCTGACGGTGTAGGTCTGGCCGGCCGTCAGGCCGCTCAGGCTCAGGGTCTGGCTGGCGTTGTTGAAGCGGCCGGAGAAGGCCGACAGCGATTGCGCGCTGCTGCTGTGGACCAGCGGATTGCTCCAGGCGGCCTTGGCGCCGGCCTCGAAGTCGTCGGCGAACAGCACATTGGCGCCGTTGCGCACCACCACGTTGTCCAGGCCCCAGCTCTCGTTGTCCAGCGCTTCCAGGCCGCCGTCGGCGAAGCGCACGGTGCTGGCGGGGCCGCTGGCGGTGAAGGTGAAGCTCAGCGCGCGGTGCACGCCGTCGGCCTGGCTGCCGAAGCCGCTGTCGGTGGTGCCGACGTTGGACACGCGCACCTCGCCGGTGGTGGCCAGTTCCGGCACCAGCACCTGCAGGCGGGTGCCGGCGGCGTTGATCAGCTGCGGACGCACCGCCAGCACCGACACCTTGCCGGCGTTGTCGCGCACATTGAACAGCACTTGCGTGCCGGCGCCGAAGTTGCTGCCGGTGAGCTCGATCATCTGGCCGACGTTGGCGTTGGCCACGGCCGCCTGGGCCGGGGTGCCCTGCAGCGCGGCGGCGGCGACGGCGGTCAGGGTCGGCGCCTTGACGCTGAAGTCGTCGCCCAGCGTGGCGCGATGGATCAGGCCGGAGACGGTGGCGATGCGCAGACTGCCGTCCGGGGCGAAGGCCAGGCCGCTGATCTGGTTGCTGTTCAAGCCCTGGCCGCTGATGTCGGCGCGGCGCAGCTCGACGCCGGCGTGGTTCACCTTCACCAGCTCGCCGATGTTGTTGTAGCTGCCGATCCAGAAATTGCCGTCCACCGGATCGATGGCCATGCCGGCGTAGCTCTGCACGTTGAAGGGAATGGCGACGCGCGCGAGCTCGGCGCCGCTGGCCGCGTCCAGCTCGATCATCTGGTTGAACTGGTGCGACAGCAGGAACAGATGGCCGCTGGCCGGGTCGATCAGGCCGGCGGTGGCGTAGTAGTTCACCGGCAGCACCAGTTTGGCGATCAGCGCGCCGGTGGCGGGATCGATGGCGGCCACGCTGTTGCTGCCGTTGTAGGGATAGCCGGCGACCACGATCAGCGCGCCGGCCGGCACGGCGGTGCCGCCCAGGCTGAGCGCCTGCGCGGCGATCTGCAGGCCGCCGTAGTTGGCGGTGTACTGGTTGCCCATGGCGGGCGTGAGGGCGATGGTTTGCAGGATCAGGCCGTTGGCCGGATCGATGCGCAGCAGGTGGCCGGGATTGTCCTGGTCCAGCGCCCACAGCGCGCCGCTGGCCGGATCGACCGCGAGGTCGGACAGCGTGCCGGCCGCCTCGGTGGCCGAGCCCGGCCGCAGGGCGGTGACGGGCAGGGCGGCCGAGGTGCCGCCGGCGGTGGTGACGCTGGCCGTGCCGAAGCCGAAGTGGGCCGGCAGCGCGCTGCCGAAGTTGGCCTGGCCATTGTAGATGTAGGCGCCGAGCGCCGGATCGTAGTAGTAGCTGACGTCGATGCCGGCCGCGACGGCGGTGTCGGCCACGCTGCTGCCGGCGAACTGGTAGGTGGTGGCGCCTTCGACGAAGCCGCTGCCGAACAGGGCGCTGGTGCCGTCGATGGAGGTGAGGGTGGGCACGATCTGCAGCAGGGGCTGGCTGGCCGAGCCGAACATCTGCAGGGCGAAGGCGCCGTTGGCGTAGTCGGGCAGCACCAGCGTGGCCTCGGTGCCGTCGGCGCTGGCCGAAATCGGGCTGAGGCGCAACATGGCCGGGGCGCCGTCGTGGCCGACGTAGCGCAACAGGATGTCGCTGTCGGTGGACAGGCCGGCGCCGCGCAGCTTGACGACCTGGCCGGGATTGGCTGAGGCGAGCGCCGGATCGGCCGGGGTGCCGGACAGGGCCACGGCGGTCACGCCGTCCAGGCTGGCGGTGAAGCTGGCGCTGATGCCGCCGGCCGTCTTCACGCTGATCGGGCCGAAGGCGCCGTTCGACAGCGGCACGGTCAGGTAGACCTGGCCGTTGATGTACTGGGCATAGTACGGATCATAGACCTGCTGGACGTCGGGACCGGTGCTGTTGCCGGCATCGGTGATCACCACGGCGGCGGCGCCGCTGCCGAAGCGGTACTCGCTGTTCTGGCCCTCGACGAAGCCGGTGCCGTAGATCAGCAGCACGGCGCTGCTGCCGTCGGCGCTGACCGACTGCACGTCCACGCCGGTGACCACCGGGACGATTTGCAGCGGGAAGGTGCCGTCGGTGAAGTCGGTGCGCACGCTGCCGACCAGGCCGTAGACCACGGCGTCGCCGCTGGTGGCGTTGGCGGGCAGGTTGAACCAGGCGGTGCCGGTGGCGCTGTCCCAGCGCGACACGCCCACCACCTGCGGGTTGCTGCCGCCGTTGCTGTCGCCGACATTCACCTGCAGCTTGGCGGTGGCCGGGTCGAAGGGCACGGCGATGCCGATCTGCTGGCCGGGATTGGCCGATGGCGCGGTCGGGATTTCCGGCACGCCGGTGACGGCGCGGATGTCGCTGGCCGGGCGTACCGTGAAGGTGCGCACCATGGCGTCGGCCAACTGATTGCCAGCGCGGTCGGCGATGATGGATGGATCGATACGCAGGCGGTATTCGCCAGGTGAGAGGTAGGTGTCGGCGATGACGCTGAGCGACTGGCCATAGGCGCGGCTGTCGAGGCGCACCGCGATGACGGTGTCGTCGGCGGTGCCGAACTGGCCATCGGCGCCTGCCCGCAGCAGGCTGACACCGGCCGGGTCCAGCCGGCCGGTGTCGAGCGGCTCGTCGAAGCTCAGGTCGATGGAGCGCACGAAGAAACGCCGTTCGCCGTCGGCGACGCTGGCGGCATTGAGCAGGGGCGGGAAGGTATCCGGCACCACGGTCAGCGTGGTGACATCCGACACCGCCACATTGCCGCCGGTGTCGGTGGCGCGCACCTGTAAAGTGAGAGTATTGCCGGCCGCGCTGATGGCGGGCGCCTGGGTGAACAGGTCGAACGGGAAACTGACGTCGTTGGACACGACCTCGCCGTTGACCAGCAGCTCCACATTGCGCACCTGAACGTCGTCGCTGATGGTGGGTTTGATATGCACAGTGCGGCCCTCCAGGACTTGTATGCCTGGCGTTGATGGGTCTGCGTCACTGCCGTTGACTGTGATGGATATCTCCGGTGCCTGCCCTTTATTGTCAAACGCAAGATAGTTGACGATTTGCAGACCAGCTGTTCCGTCCGCCACATATGCTAAGCCGTTTGCGATAACCGCGTCCATTGGTGTAGCGGGTAACTGATAGCGAGTGATGAAGGAATTCGTGTTGGCTGGATCTGAAACGTCCAATACGTCGATTACGTTTCCACCGAAAACGCCGCCGGGCGAGCCGATGCTCACGGCCAAGCCTGAGCCGTTCGGAACCACAACACGTCCACCAATATTGGTGGCATCGGGACCGCTAATTAATTGCATGGTACTTGGATCGCTGACGTCGACAGTTGAAAACCCTTCGGTAAAACCGTTGCTGTTGCCGATATATGCAATTCCACCACCAACGAATACGCGCGAAGCCTGTAACGGAAGGCTGAGTTTTCCAGTAAGCGAAATCTCGCTGCCATTGATAGCGAAACTGCGCAGCGTATTGCCGGCATCGATCGTGAATAAATTGGAGCCATCGATTGCGATAGAGTGAATCGCGGATCCACCAACGCTACTTAAATCAAGCAGTTGTAGTATCTCGCCAGAGAGCATGCCAATGACGGCAATGCTGCTTCCCGTGGCTACATACGCCAAGCCATCGCGCACCTGAACGGCGTCTGCAGCATCCTGGAAGCGCAGCGTCTCAGTCACGGTTACATTGGACAGGTCCGTGAGATCCAACAAATGTATTCCTGAATTGCCTGCGGCTACTGCTGCTACACTGCGCGCAGCATCAACAGAAATTGATTTTATTTCGCCAGTCAGCCGAATTTCGGTCAGAAGTTTTGGCGAGGCTAAATCCGTGACGTCCGCAATCGCCAAACCGTAGCCGGCGCTAGCGACAAATGCGGTAGTACGATTGGTAGCTGGAGATGTGCTCACTTCCACGCTTGTGGCGCTTCCTTGCAGCGCGACTGCTCCAATGATTCCGCTGCTTGTGAGCGGGCCCAATGGATTCGGACCCAAGCCAATGGCCGCTAAGTCGGTAATCCCGTCTCCGTTGGAGTCGGCCTTGCTGTCAGATGTGCCAATTACCCACTCGATGTCGGAGTTCAGTCCGTCGTTGTCGGTATCGATGGAGATGTTTGGATGTAGTAACAGGGCTCCAAGGCCAAGCGAAGTTCCAGAGTTGCTGGCGGGAAGGTCGATATGGCCCAGCATATTGTTCGAAGTGACTGCAAATATTCTCACGGCCTTATTGGGAGGCAACACAATCTGTTCGCTAGCAATTTTTCCGTTATCCGAACTCCAACGTTGAATGATGTCTCCCGTGGCAAGATCTTGCACCGCTACAAAAGCGAGGTTTTGCCATTGCGAGGCATAGGCGACACTGGTACGTAGATTGGTAAGAGAACTTGAGGCGGAATTTGAGGTGGCCGTCGCTAGTCCAATCGCCGCACTGCTGGAATATTCCATGGATCCGAATCCATTGTTTGCGATAAGAATCCCACCTCCGTCTGGAGGACAAAGACCGAGCGGACCGAACGGGAACTGTGGTTGTGGTGTGGGGATGGGCTGGGCAGCTGGTGGTGGAGCAACCGGGGTAGTTGCACTTTTGATCAGATCGGCTTCCGCGTTGCGCCTGGTGCGCAAGCCAGGTAACCCATCTTCTTTCCATTTGCTCGGGTCTTGCAGTTCTTTTACAACATCTTCCCACTTTCCTGCAGCAGCGTTCTTCCAGACATTATAGTCAAAGACTTTATTTCCAAAATTGTAGTAGAGGCTCGTTAGCGCCTTTTGCTGTTCCAACGATAGCGAAGCGAAGTTGGGTACTGAGCTACCCTTGGTCGCATCAAATTTCGCCGCCACCTCATCCATATTTTTCTGTATTACGGAATTCGAGATATTGTTTATGTCGGTTTCCGTTATCGACGAGGGCATTGGGTGCAACGCGAGGTAGTCTGCTATTTGTTTCGCGGTAGGCTGTCCTCCAAGAGTGGAGCGCCAAGACTCAGCGGCATCGTGCCATGTTTTGAGTTCATTCCTCTGTGCTTCAGTTAGCGGAAGTGTGTCGTAATCAACCGCGCGCAACTCCACGCCGACTCCGATAGTCCAGCCTGACGAGTCCGACGGCACGTAAGGTACAAATTCGTTGCCTTCGTAGACTGTCAGAAAATTCCGCATTAACGCGAGATTTGCCGCAGCGTCGGATTCTTGATTGTTCTGGCCGGGATTCTTCACTGTACCCGGTACTATATTGCCTGACTCATCTATTCCAGGCAGACACATTGGCGGTGGCGCCGTCGGATCAATCACTACCCCCGGCGGCGTCATGCCGTGCCAGCCTGGGGCGCGGACGCCGGCGCCGGGATCGGAGACCACGGTCAGGCCGTCGGCCGAGACGGTGCCGGTGCCGTTGATGACCAGGCGGCCGGTGGTGTGGTCGAAACTCAGGATGTTCAGCTTGGTGCCGGGGGCGGCGTTGAAGACGTTGGGGAAGGTGATCTCGACCGGCGTGCTGAACGCCGCCACGCCCGGCGCCTGGATGGTGATGTCGAAGGTGTGCTGCAGCACGCCAGGCGGCAGCATGTCGCGCACCAGTTCGGGCGGCACGGTGCTGATGCCGATCTGCGCGTTTTGCACTGGCTGGCCATTCTCGCCGATCAGGCTGCCCGGCTGCACCGTCAGCGTCATGCGCGCGCGCTCTGCGTCGGTCAGGGCGGGCGCGGCGGAAGCACTCGGCACGTCGATCACCGTGGCGACCGTGTCGCTCACCGTTTGCAGCACGCTGCTGGCGATACGCGGCAGATACACTTCCACGCGGTCCAGGTTGGCAAGCTGTTCTTCCTGCGTGCCCATGGTGCCCATCAGCGTATTGGTCTGGCCGGCGCGCATCACCGCGTCCATCACCATCTCGGGGAAGAACACGCCGGCCGGCGCGTTGGTCGCAGTGCGGCCGTCAATGGCGACCTTGACGTCGCCGCCGGACAGGTTGTTTAGCGTGAAATAGCCGTTGGCGTCGGTGTAGACGAACTGGTCCTCCCTGCCCAGGATGAATACCTTGGCGTGCGCGATCGGATTCAGGAACACGTCGTCCGGCGTGTGGATGATGCCGTCGGGGCCGCGCCGGATGTCGTCGAAGGTCATCGGCAGCAGGTCGGGCCCGGGATCGACCACGCGGCCGACCAATTTGGTGCCTGCCACCGGCGTGCTGCTGACCGTGGTGAACGATTGCGCCAACAGCCCGCCGGCACTGCCGTTGCCGTCGGCGTCGAGGAAGGCGCCGTCGGCGGCGGCGCGGATCTTGCTGCCGTCCACGTGCAGTGTGACCTTGGCCCCGCCCGGCATCGGGTTGGTGATGAACAGCCAGGCGAAACTGCCGTCCAGCGCCGGCACGATGGTGGCGGCCAGCCGCGCGCCGTCCGGGCCGGTGGCGTAGAAGGAATCGGCGGTCAGCGTGGCGGTGTTGACGGCGCGCGTGAACGTGACTTGCGGGCGGACGGTGACGCCCACCGTGCCGGCGCCGTCCGCCGGCGTGAGGCCGGCGATGCCGAACGCGGCGAGGGCGTCGACCGTCACGGTGCGCGTCAGCGCGCTGGTGTTGCCGGCCGTATCGCTGGCGCTCAGCGTGAGCGTGTGCGTGCCCACGCCCAGGTCGCCATAGGGCAGCGCGGTATCGAAGGCGCCGCTGGCTTGGTCGAAGATCACGCTTTGCACCGGGCCGTTGTCGAAATGGTAGCTGAGCGAGGCCAGGCCGGCGGTGGCGCCGTTGGCGGCGCCGGTCAGGCGCGCGTCCGCCGTGAGCGTGTCGAGGTCGGCCACGCTGCGCAGCGTGATGGCGGGGCCGCTGGTGTCAAGCTGGAAAGTGCGGGTCACGCCGTTGTTGATGTTGCCGGCCGCGTCGGTCGCCAGCACCGTAATGGTGTGGGCGCCGTCCGCCGTGCCGTCGGTGGCCAGCGCGGTGGTGATGCTGAAGCGGCCGTCGGCGTCCAGCGTCAGCGCCTGCACGGCGCCGTCGTCGATGCGGTAGCGGGCGCTGGCCACGCCGGACAGGTTGTCGAGCACCTGGCCGGTGAGCGTAAGGTTGGTGTTGGTGGCCGCTGGCGTGGCCGCAAATACGACTGAAGGCGCCAGGGTATCGGCGCTGAGGGCGAAGCGGGCCAGCACGGCTTCGGCCACGCTCTGGCCGATCATGGCGCCGGCGGCGTTGGCGTAGCTGAAGTGGATGCCGCCGTAGATCCGGCTGCGGCCCGCTTCCTCGGCCGCCTGCTGGAAGCTGGTGAAGTTGCGCGTCACGCCCGGCAGCGTGGCGCTGGTGGTCGAGAAGGCGGTGTTGGCGCCGAAGGTGGCCGACAGGATGGTGGCGGCGGCGGCGCTGAAGGTTGAGTGGCCCGACACGTAGTCCGGATGCGGCGGCGTGATCAGCAGGGGGCGCCAGGCGGCGTCGGCCGTGGTGCCGTCGTTGCCGTCCTCGGCCGCAAAGTGGATCGCGGTTTCCGGGCGCCAGGCGCCGTAGGCGTACTTGGTGTCCCAGGCGGCGATGGCGGCGTCGGCCAGCGCCACGTTGAGCTGGGCGAACAGGCGCGCGTTGGTGCTCAGGCTGTTGCCCTGGCCGTAGGAAATCTCGGCGGCGATCTGGTTCCAATGGCCGGGCGGGGTGTAGCTGCCGGTGCCGTCGGCCCAGAACAACGCCTGCTGTGTTTGATCGGCGGTGCGGGTGCTGCCGGTGGCGGAGCCGAGCGCGCGGATTTCTTCGACGTCGTGGGCGTAGGCGGCGGTGTCCAGCGCCGGCGGCGGCGGCGCGCGGAACTGGTCGGCCGAGGCCAGCGCGAAGGGGGTGACGCCGCCCCAGTTCGGGTTGTCGGCGACGTCGAAGATGGGACCGGTAGGCCGCCATTGGCCGATGGCGTTGCCGCCGTCGTAGGTGGTGAAGACGGCTTCGCCATCGCCGCTGCGCACCGCCCAGACGCCGTCGGCGATGGTCAGGCCGAGCGCGATGCCGGTGTTCTTGGCCGTACCTTCGGCGATGCCGGCCAGGCTGGCGGCCAGGGCGGCGTCGAAACTGGCTTTCTGGCCCGGATAGGTGAGCGAGAGGATGCGGTGCGCGGCCACCGCCACGGCGGCTTCCGCCGAGACCGGGCCGGTGACGCTGCGCTGCACCAGGTAGGCTGGCGTGCCTTCGATGGCCGCCAGCACGTCGTACATGGACAGGCTTTGCATGGCCAGGGTGCGGGTGGCCACCGGCGGGTCGGTGACGTCGAGCTGGATGGCGCGCAGCGCCACGTTGTTCCAGGTGAGCACGGCGTCCTTCTGCTGCTGGGCCACACGGGTCAAGGTCACGCTGACGCTGCGCGCGTTGCCGGCGGCGTCGGTGGCGGTCAGGGTGAGGACGTTGTCGCCCAAGGCCAGGTTCACGCCGGCCAGCACGAAGGCGCCGTCGGCGGCGGCCAGCGCGCTCAGGTTCTGGCTCTCCAGGCGCAGCAGCGCGCCCGCTTCGGCCACGCCCTTGAGCTGCACCCGGGCCGAGGTGGTCGTGGTCAGCGCCGCATTGCTGGCGTCCGCTGCGGCCAGGGCGAAACTGAACGGTGGCGGTGCGGCGCGGTCCAGGGTGAAACTGACGTTGACCACGGCCGATTTGTTGCCGGCGGCGTCCACCGCCTGCAGGCGCAGCACGTGGAGGCCGTCGGCCAGCGCGCCGCCGGCCAGCGCGTCGAGCTGGCCGGCGCTGATGGTGTAGCTGCCGTCTGCCTGCAGGCCGGCGCTGACGCTGGCCTGCGGTGGCGCGTCGCCGGCCGGGTCGAGCACGGCCAGCAGTTGCACCGCCTTCACCACGCCGCCGGCCACGCCGGCGATGGCGGGATTGCTGGTGATGCCGTCGTTGGCGGCGCTGCCGGTGTCCTGCTGCAGCACGGCGCTCAGCGCCGGGCCGGCGTCGCCGGTGCGGGTCACTTGCAACACGTATTGGCTGACGTTGCCTGCGGCGTCGGTGGCGGCCACGGTGAAGCTGTTGACGCCGATGGCCAGGGCCACGCCGGAGAAAGCGAAACTGCCGTCGGCGCCGACCGCCAGCACGGCATTCGTTTCCAGCAGCTTGACGCTGACCGCCGAGGCGGCGCTGCCTGCCAGCGTCACCTCGGCGGCGTTGGTGAGGTGGTCGCCCGCCACGCCGGTGTCGGAGGCGGCGTCGAGGTCGAAGGCGGTGACGGCGGGGGCCAGGCTGTCGTAGACGAAGCTCACGTCCACCGTCTGCGAGGCATTGCCGGCGGCGTCGCGCGCCTGCAGGCGCAGCGTGTGCGCGCCCTGGGCCAGCGTGCCGCCGGCCAATGCGGCCAGCTGCTCGGCGCTGATGCTGAAGGCGCCGCCGGGCTGCAGACTGGCGCTCAGGTCGGTGGCGGGCAGGGCGGCGTCGGCCGGATCGAGCAGCGCGAACAATGCGGTGGCGCCTTTCAGGTCGATGGCGGTACCGGCCACGGCGGGATTGGCGGTCAGGCCGTCGCTGGTGCTGGCGCCGGTATCGACCGCCAGACCCGCGCTCAGCACCGGCGCGACAGCATCGCGCGGCGTGCTGCTCAGCTGCGCCAGCGCGGCCGGGGCGACGGTGGCGCCGTTGACGCTGACGGTGGCCGGAAACGCCGGCGCGACGATGCGGCTAGCGCTGTCGAGCGCGCCGCCGATATACAGTTCCTGCACCCGGTTTACGGCGGCCCCGAGCAGACTGTCATCGCCATCGCCGTAGAGGCCGTTGACCGGGTCGACACCGACCAGGAAGGTGCTGCCGCTGACGGCGCCGCTGATGCGGATGCGCGCCACCGTGGCGGCGGCGAATTTGTCGGCGGCGGCGCCGGCGCCGCCCAGCGCGGCGTCGCTGCCCAGGTCGGCCCCGGCCAGCAGCGTGAAGCCGATGGCCGAGCCGCCCACCTGCAGCAGCTGGATGCTGCCTGCGGCGAGCAGGCCGGACAGGTTGCCGCTCACGGCCAGCTGGCTCAGCGCTCCCTTGATGTTGGCGTGCCAGCCATCGGCGCTGGCGCCGAAGGCGATGTTGCCGGCCCGCCCGCCGATCGACCACAGGCTGGCGCCCACCGTGCCGCCGGCCTTGAAGTTGCCCAGCACCAGCGCGCCGGCGCCGACGCCGCTGAGCACCAGGTCCGCCGTGAACTGCTGGGCCGCGGTCAGGTTGTTCAGACCGCCGGCCTGCAAGCTGGACGGCGCCGCACTGCCGCCGGTCCAGTTATTGAGTTTGACCACGTCGGCCACTTGGGTGGTCTGCAGCCGCACGCCACTGAAGTTGCGGCCGGTGACATCGAGCAAGCCGCTGCCGCCGGTGTTGATCTGGGCGCCGCTGGCGTCGCGCAGCACCAGGGTGCGCAGCGCGCCGCTGACCGTCAGCGAACCCGACAGGTCGGCCGCCGCCAGGCTGAGGGACTTTAGACTGCCCGTCACCGTGACGCCCGCCAGCAGCACCCGGCCGTCGCCGCCGCTGGCGGTCAGCGTGATGGCGCTGGCCGCGTCCGTACCGCTCGCCTGCAGTGTGTAGCCGCCGGCGCCGCCGGCCACGGTGACGCTGCCCTTGCCGCTGATGGCCAGCGTGAAGCGGGTGCCGTCGGCGTCGGTCAGGGTCAGCGCCGGGATGATGCCGTCCGGGGTTTCGCCGACGGTGCCCGATAGCGCCAGTGCGCCCGGGGCCAGCGCCGAGTTGTTGTTCTCGTCGCTCTCGGCGTAGTGGTTCTCGGTGTCGGCGACGGCGATCAGGCGATAGGCGCCGGGCGCGTCGGCGGCGCCGGTATCGAGTGCCACCTGGACCTGCACGGCGCCCTGGCCGGCCAGCCGGGAAGCCGCCACGTCCAGCTGACCCAGCAGGCGGTCCTGCGCGTCCAGCGTGCCGTCGGGCGAGGCGTACACCTTGACGCGCACCGCATCGCCGGGCGCGTCACTGCCTTGCCGCAGCAGTTCGATGGTGGCGCTGGCGACGTTGCCGGGTGCGACGCCCGCCGGTGCGTAGGAAAAAGCGCCGATGCTCAAGTCGCCCGACAGCAGCACGCGCGGTTCCAGCGCTTCGAAGGTGAACGGCGCGGGCGTCGCGTCGGCCTGGCGACCCGGCTGCCGGGCACCGAAGCGACGTGCCAACCACGCTTGTGCGGCCGTGCCGAGGCCGCGCCAGTCGCGCCAGATCCAGCCGCCCAGGCGGCTGAGAAGGCGTGTCATGAGGGTGCTCAGACGGGGGCGGGCACGACGGGTTGCGTTGCGGGCGTGGTGGTGGGTGCTGCGGGATTGACGGCGGGCCATTGTATTCTCCATCTACACGAGATGCTGATTGAAGGCGATAGCCGTCCTCCGAAGCAGGATGCACGGAAAGCGGCGGACTTGGCGATAGGGAAACGCATGCCCACAGGCCGGGCGGATGCGTTGCCGGAAGGTGACTAACTGGTACGGCGGTGTCTTGCCGATCGACATGCCAGCAGGATGGCGCCGGCGATCAACAGCAGCGTGGTGTTTGGCTCGGGAACCGGGGCGGCCAGTATGGTGTAGCCGTTGGCGACCACGTTGAACTGGTCGTCGAACTGTTCGTAGGCCTGCGGGCCGGGCGTGCTGGCGCCAAGCCAGGTGAAGCTCACTTCAAACTGATTGAGTCCGGCCGCGATGCCGTTCAGGGCCAGCAGACTGGATAGACCCGGCAGCGCCGCGCCGCTGTCCGGCTGCGCAACCGTGGCGAACCAGTCGCTGCCCGCCGGCGTCACCGCATCGATGTCGGCGTAGTGGTCGGCATCGAAGTACAAGGTGTAACCGTAGCCGGCCTGCGTTGCGGCATCCAGATGGTAGACATATTTCATCCGATTGGGATCGCCCGGATTATCGACCAGGTCGATGATGTCGTAGGTGACGCCTGCCTGGGCCAGGAGTGGACTGGTGGCGAAAACCAGCGCCATTGCGAGCGCCGGCAAGGTCTTCCGTATCTTCATCGTAGCCTCTGTTTTGGAGTGGACAACGCTGGGGGAGTTTAAAGCGGAGACGCTGGATTCTGCGGTGTTACAAATTGTTACGTTTGCAGTAGTATTATGATAATGCCTAGATGTTAAGTCAAGGCCGAATGCGGGCTGGCGCCGCATTTATTTTGCTGGCGGGTGGCTATTCGGGTGCAGGCAGCGGCAGGCGCAAACGGCGGTTCAGCTTGAGCGCCTTGATGTCGGCGCCGAATGTTTCCTCGATCAGGCGTGCCTTGAGTCCGGTGGCTTCCGCTTCTTTCAAGGCCCGCTCCAGAATGGGACGATAGCGGGCGACCGATGCGTCCAGGTAGAACACGAAGTCGGCGCGATACTCCAGGAGCAGGTGCTGGTCCACCACCAATTCGGGATGTGCACGTGCCTCTTCCAATACTTCAATGATGCCGCGTGGCAGATAGTCGACGTGGCGGTTGCCTGCCGCCACCATCGCGTAAATCGTGCTCCACGGCGCGGTGTGCTCGTACAGCGGCAACCCCGCCGCCTTGGCCACTTTGGTATCGTACCAACCTGCACCGAAACCGGCGATGAGTCCCGTGCGTTTCAAATCGTCCACGGAGCGGACCTGTGCGAAGGCCGGTGCATCGGCTTGCCGGATCAATAACACGCGCTGGCCGATCAGGCCATTGGTCAAGGCGTTGCGCACGAGGACAAGCTGTTTGCTGTTGTCTTTTTCCTTCGATTGCATGCCGTAGAAGAGATTGATCTCACCCTGGCCCAGCATCCACCACATGCGGCGGGCAGGAAGGTCCTTGACGTACTGGATATGGTAGGGCTGCTGAATCAGCTTCAATGACTCTTCCAGCAGACGAATGAAGTAGGCGGCGCGTCCGTCGGACACCACCGAGAGGCGTAATTCAAGCGGTGCAACGGCGGACGCCTGGTCCGCCGCTGAAAACGATGAGACCGGTATACACAAGGCGCAAGCGAGAAGAAAAGTAGAACGCAACTTAAACATTATTCTCGCGACTCCGGCGAAAAGTCGGGATTGTAGCCTATCACAATTCCCAATCAGAACGCCATCCACTGCCGCCAGCGGCGGCAGTGGTCCCCGGCTTAGAACTTGTACTGCAGGTTGGCGAACATCGAGCGGCCGCGCGGATCGCCGTAGGTCGGGTCCCAGGTCACCTCGAAGTAGCGCGACTGGTTGGTGAAAGGCGGCGCCGTGTCGAACATATTGATCACGCCGGCGCGCAGCTTGAGTTGCTTGGTGAACGCATAGCTGCCGGTCAGATCCCACAGCGAATAGGCTTTCACGTCGCGGTCGTTATAGCCCGGATCGGCCAAGCCCGGAATATTCTGGTCGCGATAGCTCGACAGGAAGGTGTTGCCCAGGCTTAGATTGACGGGGCCCTGGGTCCAGTCAAGGTTGAGCTTGTGGCGCCAGCGCTGCACCGCCTTGTCGTCGCGGAACACGCCCAGGCCGTCGGTCATCGGCGAATTCGGATCGGACTGGAACTTGTACTGGGTGATCAGCGTGCCGTTCAGGCTGGCGCTGAAGCGGCCCAGCGAGGTGGCGTCGCCGCGCCAGTTGACCGCGATATCGAGCCCGGAAGTGTTGAGCTTGCCACGGTTCTCCTTCTTGAACTGCAGGTAGGACACGAAACCATCTTCGTCGCGCACCACGATGTTCGGATCCTTGTAGTAGATCGGGTTGTCGAACACGGTCTGCTCGCCGATTTCCGAAATGATGTCGGTTTTGCGGATGATCCAGTAATCGAGGCTACCGTTCCAGTTGCTGTTCGGTTCCAGCACCAGGCCGGCCGAAAACTGCTTGGACTTTTCCGGCTTCAGCAGCGGATTGCCGTAACGGTCCAGATCGAACTGGGCAATTTCGCCCGAGACCGGGTCGCTGACGAAGCTGGCCGTGGTGCCGGAACGCACCGGCAGGAATAGTTCGGCGATCGACGGCGCACGGAAGCCGGTGCCGTAGGACGCGCGACCCAGCACTTCCTTGCTCGGACGGTAGCTGACCGCGATCTTCGGATTGGTGGTGGACAGCGCCGGCGTGGTGATGTTGGACAGCGGATCATGCACGCCCTTGTAGCGGTCGTGACGGATGGCGAACTGGCCTTCCCATTCCTTGCTGAACGGCGCATTGATCTCGGTGTAGATGCCGGCGATGTCGCGCGAGTTGGAGGTATCGGCCAGCAATTCGTCGGAGCTGGCGCGGTCACCCTGGACGTCGTTGGTGCGCAGCGCGTCGGTGGAGCTGAACGCGGTTTTTTCGCGGCGCACTTCGGCGCCCACGGCCAGCATGACATCGCCGCCGGCCAGCGCCATCAGCGGGCGGGTCAGCTTGCCGTCGACGCTGTCGCTGGTGCCTTTGGAGATACGCGCCGCGCCGTTGATCTTGATCGAGTCCATGAACTTGCGGCCGGCGTCGTCGGTGGCCGCGACAAACGGGTTGTACTTGCCGCTGGCGATACCGGCCAGCAGCTTGCTGCGCGACACCCAGCCGTCGATATCCAGGTCGGTGGCCTTGTTGACGCTGTGGTTGTAGGCCGTATCGTATTCCCAGTCGCCCACCTTGCCGGTGGCGCCGATGACGATGCGCGAGGCCTTGCTGGTCACTTCCGAGGTGCGGCGGCCCGCGTCCGTCAGGCGGAAGCGGAAGTTGACCGGGCCGGTGATGCCGGTCTTCGATTGCAGGTCGGCCGGCAGCGAGATGCCGGTACTGGTGCCGTTGATGCTGCCCGAGGTGGCGGGCGAGGCGGCATAGTTGGTCTCGGCTTTGCTCAGCAGGACTTCGGCAAAGATTTGATGGTCGCCCGGCGCCAGGAAGGTGGCACGGCCGATGAAGCTTTGCTTTTTGGATTCCGGATAGACTTCCGAGTCACCCATGTAGTTGAAGGAACAGCCTTCCGAGCCGCCGGGGCCGAGCGGGCGCACCACGTTCGGGCTGCCGTTGGCGCAGCTGTCCTTGCCGAGGTTGACACGGCGGCCGGGCGAGGGCACCCAGGTGCCGCCGGGGCCGGAGCCCTTCAGGTAGCCCGATTTGTTAAGGGCCGCCAGCTGGGCCGCCGTCAGGTCGATGTTGGCCGGGAAGGAGTAGCTCGACAGCTGTGGCGACAGACGGTCGGGCAGGCTGTACTCCTGCATGAATTTGCGTTGCGAGCTGGCCAGGCGGCCGGTTTCCTGCACGTCCAGCGCGCCGAAAACGTTGAAGCGGTCGGTGCTCAGGGCGCCGATGCCGCCGGCCAGCGAGGCCGATTTCTTGCCGCCGCCGCCTTCGCCGGTGCGCAGCGCATACACGCTGGCATCGCCGCCCTGGTAATCCTTGCGGGTGATGAAGTTGATCACGCCGCCCATGGCATCGGTGCCGTAGATCGCCGAGGCGCCGTCTTTCAGGATTTCCACGCGCTGGATGGCGCCGGCCGGGATGTTGTTCAGGTCGACGCCGGAATTGTCGCCGGGACTGGCGAAGTTGGCCATGCGGCGGCCGTTCAGCAGCACCAGCGTGCTCGACACGCCCAGGCCGCGCAGGTTGGCGCCGTTAAAGCCGCGCTGGCCGCCCATGACGTCGCTGACGCTGGCGCCATCGGTCAGGCCGCCCACATTGGAGGAAATCTTTTGCAGCAGCTCGGCGGCGGTGGTCACGCCGGCCTTGTCGATATCTTCCCGCTTGATCACTTCGACCGGCAGCGCCGCCTCGCCCTCGATGCGCTTGATGCTGGAGCCGGTGATCTCCACCCGCTGCATGCTTTGCGCGTAGGCGTTCAAGCTCATGCCGCCCAGTGCGAGCAATACGGCGTGGGCGCAGCGGGAGTGGCGGAATGCAGACGTCTTGTGCGTGCCAGATAGTTTCATGCGATCAGTCCTCGTCAGGTTTTTCATAACAAAATGGAATAGTTTCAGTGTATGAGCGTTGCGCGGCTTGCGCGCGCCGGAAGCGGTGTGGGTCGCTCTGTGTAAAAGGTGTGTCGCATTTGCAATGAAAGTAGCTATCATGTGTTGCTGACTATCCACAGTGCGACATGCAATTGCCTATGTGCGCAAACCGGGCAGGGTGTCCGTCTGCGGCCATCGGATCGATGGCAACATGGCGGCAATGCCATTGCGAAGGGACTTGCCCGTGAAATTCGTGTCGATACTGCTGTTCTCGCTGCTGCTATGTGCTGCCGCCCATGCCGCCGAGGCGCCGCCGGCGCTGGCGTTTCGACCTGTGGCCGGCACGGTCATGCCGATGGGCGGCTCGGTGCGCGACGACAATGAGCGCGTGCGCCAGCGGCTGGTGCAACTGGCCGGTGGTGCCGACGCGCGGTTTGTGGTGATTCCCACTTCGTCGTCGCGCCCCGAAGCGACGGGAATGGACGCCGTCGAGCAGTTGCGGCGCCGTGGCGCGAAGGCGGAGCTGCTGAAGATCGCGCCGCGCTGGGATGGCGAGACACTGGAATCCGCGCGCCGGGCGGCGGCCGACCCCGCCAACGTGGCCAAGATCCGCGCCGCCACGGCCGTCTTTTTCACCGGTGGTGCGCAGGAGCGCACCGTGGATGTGCTGAATCCCGGCGGCGTGGCGTCACCCGTGCTGCAGGCCGTGCGCGAGTTGCAGGCGCGTGGCGGCGTGATCGCCGGCAGCAGCGCCGGCGCCGCCATCATGAGCAGCACCATGTTCCGCGATGCGCTCAATCCGGTGCAGGTGATGAAGGGCGTCATGCGCGATGGCAAAGAAATCGACCGGGGGCTGGGCTTTGCCGGCGACCAGCTGTTCATCGACCAGCATTTCCTCAAGCGCGGCAGGGTGGGGCGCATGCTGGCGCTGATGCTGGCCAAGGGCTACAAGGTGGGCCTGGGAGTGGACGAGAACACGGCGGCGATTATTCACGGCAGTGAAATCGAAATTGTCGGCGGCAGCGGCGCGCTGTTGCTGGACTTGCGTCAGGCGGTCCAGGAAGCGGGGCCGGTGAACGTGCGCAATGTGCGGGTGTCTTATCTGGACAATGGCGATCGCTACGACCTGGGCACATTGAAGGGGCAGGTGCTGGCGGCCAAGCAGGCCAGGGGCGAGCTCAAGTTCCGCCGGCCGGGGTTTAATCTGGAGCTGGAAAATATCCGTCCTGCTTATACCGACATCCTCGGCGAAAACACCATCCTGCGCGCGCTGACGCAGCTGGTGGCCGGTCCGCGTGATCATGTGCGGGGCCTCGCCTTCGACCTTGAGCAGTTCCCCGACGCCGAGGTGGCCGATCCCGCTCCTGAACTGGGTTTTGAATTCATATTGCGGCGTGATGAATATACACGTGGCTGGGATAGCGCCGGTCTCGACGATAATGAGTACTCGATCTTCGATGCGCGGCTCGATGTGCGGCCGGTGCGCCTGAAAACGCCGTTCTACCAGGCGTGGCAATAGAGCCGGGCGCAGCTTTAGGAAAATACTGTATGGGGAATCCGTATTCCGTTTCACTGATTTTGTTGCCCGGCTTCTCGCTGTTCACGCTGGGGGCGGTGCGCGCCGCCTTCACCGTTGCCAATGAGGTGGAAGGGGAAGCCGTGTACCGGCTGCGTCAATATAGCGCGGAAGGCGAGGCCGCCTGGTCCCAATGCGGCCTGTCGCTGGCGGCGGAACCGCTGGCCGGCTTGAGTGACGAGCAGCCCGGGCTGCTGTTGCTGATCGCGGACGAGCGCATCGACGAGCGCCTGAGCATGGCCGCCCGCCACCAGCTTGGACAGCGGTTGCGCAGCCTGGGGCAGGATGGCGTCTGGATACTGGGCGCCAGCGGCACGGGCGCGCAAGTGCTGGCGCAACATGGGCTGCTCGACGGTTACCGCGCCGCCATCGATTGGCAATTGCTGGCGGAGGCGGCACAGCGCTATCCCGAGACGGCCTTCGTGCCGGGCTTATACGAGCTGGACCGCAACCGCATCACGGCCGGTGCCGGCGCAGCGGTCACGGATCTGATCCTGCACTGGCTGGGCAAGCGTCACGGCGGCATGTTTGCGGCCGAAGTGGCGCTGGCGCTGGGACTGGAACGGCTGCGCGGCGGCGACGAGCGCCAGCCCGTGCCGGCATCGGCGCAGCCGGCGGTGGGGTCGATACGGCTCAAGGAGGCGCTGGAGCTGATGGCCGCCAACCTGGCCGAGCCCTTGCAGGCGGAAGATATCGCGCAACTGGTCGGCGTGTCGCGCCGCCAACTGGAGCGGCTGTTCCGCCAGCACCTCGATACTTTCCCGTCCCGCTACTATCTGGAATTGCGGCTCAAGCATGCGCGGCGCCAGCTGAAACAGACCACGCTGTCGATCCAGCAGGTGGGGCTGGCCTGCGGCTTTGCGTCGGGCTCGCATTTTTCCACCACTTACCGTAACTATTTTGGCTGCACCCCGCGCGAGGAGCGCGCCCGCCACGCCATGCCGTTGGTCGAGGCCTACAACGCCGCAGAGGAGATGGAATGAACCACCTTGATTACCTGTTGCGTCCGGCGACCCTGGATGATCTCGACGTCATGGAAAAATTGTCCAAGGCGGCGACCTTCACCATCCGCACCTTGAAACCGGATCGCGCCCGGCTGGCGGCGCGCGTCGAACGTTCAATCCTGGCCTTCGCCGGCAACGAACCGCTGAACGGCGATGAACTTTATCACTTCGTGCTGGAGGATCTGCAGGCCGGGCGGGTGGTGGGCACCAGCGGCATCGTCGCCAGCGCCGCCGCGAATGGCCGCTTCTACTGCTTCCGCAACGAGTTTCTTGCCCACAGCAGCGAGGAGCTGGGCATCACCAACCGCGAGCACACCTTGCGGCTGTGTGAAGACCTGTCGGACCACACTTTGCTCAGTTCCTTCTACATCGAGCCCGAGTACAGCAACACGCTGGCGCCGCAACTGCTGTCGCGCGGCCGGCTGCTGTTCATCCGTAACCATCCGCAGTTGTTCGCGGAACGGATCGGCGCGGAAAATCCCGGCCTGTCCGATGACGCGGGCAATAGTCCCGTGTGGGATGCGCTGGGCCATCGTTTCTTCAAAATGCCTTTGCCCGAGGCCGAGCTGCGCACCGGCGGGCGCTCCAAGAGTTTTATAGCCGAGCTGTTGCCGCGCATGCCGATCTATGTGTCGCTGCTGTCCAAGGAGGCCCAGTGGGCCATGGGACAGTTGCATCCAGATGCGGAACTGCCGTTCGGCATACTGGTGGCGGAAGGGTTCGATGTCGATTCATACGTGGACATCTTCGATGCTGGACCCATCGCGGAGGCGCGTGTGGCCATGTTGCGCACCGTAGTGTCAGCGCTCGATGTGGCGCTGCGTGGCGATGCGGGTGTGAGCGGCGAGGCCTGCCTGGTCGCCAACATGGAGCGCGCAGGTTTCCGCGCCACGCTGACGCAGGGCAAATTCCTCGACGATGCCTTGCAGATGGCGCGCCCGGCGATTCAGCGGCTCGGCCTGGCCGAGGGGGGACGCGCCTGCGCCGTGCGGGTGAGCTGATCAGCCGGATCGCTGCTATCTACCGGATGGATAGCTGCTTTCCCTCGCGGTGACTACCTGTTTTGCCTCAACTCATGAATGATGGATTCCACGTTCTAACGCTTGTGCAAAAGGTTAAACGTTTAACTATTAACCACAATGACAACAAGAGGCAGGAGGCCACCAATGAACAGCATCCATCACAACAGCGCAGCCGTGCCACCGGCGATGCGGGCCATGGCTGCCGCCATCACCGCGATCGGTGCATTGTCGATTGCCGCGCCGAGCCAGGGACAGACTGTCGCCGCGCCGGCCGAGGAAGGCTTGCAAACCATCGTCGTGACGGCGCAGAAGCGCGAGCAACCGTTGCAGAAAGTCCCGGTCGCCGTCAACATGGTCGATGCCAAGGCCATCGAAAACCAGCAGTTGGTCGACTTCACCGACCTGGTGCGCGTGGCGCCATCGCTCACCATCAACCAGGGCAACGGCACCACCACGCTGGCGCTGCGCGGCATCGGCACTTTTGCCTACAGCATCGGCCTGGAGTCGGCGGTGTCGGTCATCATCGACGACGTGCCGGTGGTGCAGCAACTGCAGGCATTTTCGAACCTGAGCGACCTGGAGCGCGTGGAAGTGCTGCGCGGGCCGCAGGGCACGCTGTTCGGCAAGAATTCCTCGGCGGGCGTGCTGAACGTGGTCACCAAGGAGTCGACCGACTACTTCTCCGGCCGCGCCCAGGCCACCATGACCGACGACGGCCAGCGCCGCGCCGAGCTGTCGTTGTCCGGTCCCATCAGCGACAGCGTGGCCTACCGCGTCAACACCTATGTCGACAGCCGGCGCGGCGACATCACGAATCTGACCACCGGCGCCGATGTCAATGGTGACTTGAGCCGGGGAGCACGTGCGCGGCTGGACATCCACACCTCGCCCATGTTCAAGATGAAGCTGGTCGGCGACTATACCGAACGGCGCGTGGTTGGCCCGGCGGCGACCTTGCGGCTGGCCCCTGACGGCGCGCGCCTGCTGGGCGCCGTGCCGCTGGCGCCGGCGCTGGCCGGCATCGCCGCAGGACCGGAGAACCGCAATGTACGCCTCGACGATGTCGGCTACACCGACAGCACCAACGCGGCGCTCAGCGCCACCGAAACCTGGAAGCTCGACCAGGTCACCGTCACCGCCGTCACCAGCTATCAGGATTGGAAGTACCGCTACGCCAACGATATCGATGTCTCCGAGGTGGACCTGTTGGGCGCGTTTACCCGCAACGCCGTGCATGGCGGCGTGGTGCAGGGCGGCCCTTACCATTCGACCCAGTTCACGCAGGAGTTGCGCCTGGCCTCGAACACGGACGGCGCGTTCAGCTACCTCGGTGGCCTGTACTACTCCAACGCGAAGAACCAGCGCTCCTTTACGCGCGGGCCGGTCGCGCTGCTGGCCAACTGGTCGGCCGAAGGCGGCAACCGCAGCCTGGCCGCATTCGCGCAAGTGGACTACCAACTGGCGGCGGCCACCCGCGTCAGCGTCGGCGCGCGGCTGAATCGCGAAACCGTGCGCGCCCGCTTCACCGACGCCATGCCGGCGGTGCCGGCCACCTATGCCGGCGAGAGCAGCGACAATGCCGGCACCGGCAAGCTGGCGCTCCAGCACGACCTGGCCAAGGCGGTGATGGTATATGCCTCGGTGGCCAGCGGCTACAAGGGCGCGGGCTACGACATCTCCACCGGTTTCAATCAGTCGCGCGTGGATCGCCCGGTGGCGCCGGAATCATCGATCGCCTACGAGGCCGGCGTGAAGAGCCGCTTCCTCAATAATCGCGTTCAGCTCAACCTGACGGCCTTCCAGACCGACTACGACGACTTCCAGGCGCAGGCCGGAGTGGTCGATCCGGTCACCGGCGTGCTGTCGCTGGCGGTGCACAACGTCGGCAAGCTGCGCACGCGCGGGCTGGAACTGGAGCTCAGCGCCAGGCCGGTTCGGCAATTGCAGTTGGAGGCCTCGGCCGGCTATACCGAAGCGGTGATCCGGTCGTTCGCCAACGCACCGTGCTATCCCGGCCAGACGGCGGCGCAGGGGTGCTACGCGGTCGGCACGGGAACGGCGCAAGACTTGGCCGGCAAGACCCTGGCCAATGCGCCGCGCCTGAAACTGAACTTCGGCGCCACGCTGGACTTTCCGCTGACGGAAGGCGGTTGGGGCGGCACCGCCAACCTGAATTACCAGTACCAGTCCAAGGTGAATTTCGACCTGTTCCAGAATCCGCTGGCCGGGCAGGCGGGCTATGGCGTGGTGAATGGCAGCCTGGCATTCAGTTCGCCGGAGCGGCAGTGGAAGATCACTTTGTTCGGCAACAACCTGCTGAACAAGAGCTACACCACCAGCATCTTCGACAACGCGGGCCTGTTCGGCGGCCAGCACGTGCTGACGCAGATCCTGCCGCGCAACGCCCAGCGCTACCTGGGCGTGAGGGTGAAATATGAATTCTGAATGAGGTTCCCTTCACTTTTCTTCTGAAGCCGGCTGGCGCCGCAATGCGCCGCCGGCTTTTTTGTAGTTGGGCGGTGCAGCTATGCAGCGCGTAGATATCTGCTTTCCCGGGCCGCTTCTAGCTCGCGCCGGGGCCAGTCAATACAGTACAGGCATACCTTAAAGGAGTCTGTACATGAACCAGCTATCGCCGCCGGGTGCCATCACCCAGGTTCCCACCGTATTTATCGATGACGCTTCCGTCGCCTCGCTGGCCGAATGGCCGGCCGCCGTAGCGGCGCTGCGTGCAGCGTACTCGCAGCCGATGTCGCCGGACATGGTGCCGCCGCGCGTGATGGCGCGCGGCGACGGCTACTGGCTGCGCGGCCTGGCGGCGGTATCGCCGTCCGGGCGCTTCATGGGCTGCAAGCTGATCGCCGCCTCGCCCAGGATTCACCGCGCCAGCTACCTGGTGGCCTTGTTCGACAAGGCCACGATGGACCTGGCCGCGCTGGTCGACGGCAGCCGCCTGACCGGCCTGCGCACCGCCGCCACGGCGGCGGTGGCGGTCGACCTGCTGGCGCCGGCCAAGCCCTTGCATGTCGCGGTGATCGGCTCCGGCTTCGAGGCGCGCGGCTTGCTGGAGGCGCTGCTGGCCACGCGAGAAGTGGCGTCGGTGCGGGTCTACAGCCCGACGCCTGCCAGCCGCGAACGATTTGCCGCCGCCTTCCGCGAGGCCGGGGTAGCCGATATCGAAGCCGTCGCCGATGCGCGTTCCGCCGTCGAGGGCGCGGACGTGGTGTTCTGCGCCGCCCGCAGCCGCGACGAATCGCCGGTGATTCAGGGCGCCTGGCTGGCGCCCGGCATGACGGTGGTGTCGATCGGCTCAACCCTGCCGGAGCAGCGCGAAGTCGATGCCGAGACCATGGCCCGCGCCACCCTGATCGTGGCCGACATGCCGGAAGAAGTGGCCGGCCACACCGGCGACGGCCTGACCGCCGCCGCCGCCGGCGTCGATGTCGAGGCCAAGCTTGCATCGCTGAACGACATCGCTTCCGGCGCCGTGCCGGGCCGCCGCAGCGCCGACGACATCGTCATCTACAAATCGGTCGGCACCGCGCTGCAGGACGTGGTGATCGCGGAAATGCTGTTCCACAAGGCCGATGCCGCCGGCAGCTACGTCACGCTGCCGTCCACCATCCAGACCATCGACAAATAACCCAACTCAGAGAGACAACCATGCCTAAGTACCAGAAAAAAGACGCCCGCGCCTGGGCCCGGGATTACCTCGTCGGCTGCTCGTCGGTCACCATTCCAAGTTATAGCGCGGACCTCAAGCGCCTGAACGAACAAGGCATCCGCCATGACGTGCAGCGGGTGGTGGAGCAGGGCTTCAAGTACACGCTGCTGTGCTCCGAAGTGGCGATCACCGCCGAAGAGAATGCGCTGTTCACGGCGCTGGCGCGCGATACCGCCGGCGACAAACTGGGGCTGTTCTTCCACGCCGCCTTCGACACGCTGGAAGAGAATATCCGTGCCGTCAAGCTGGCCGAAAAAGCCGGCGCCGACATCGTGCTGCTGTCCTATCCCACCCAGTTCTGGCCGACCAGCGAACAGCAGATCTTCGACTACACCAAGAAGTTCTGCGACGCCACCGAGCTGGCCGTGATGCTGTTCCCGATTCCGCTGTGGGGCTTCGAGCGCGTGCATCCGGCCGGCATGTCGGTACAGCTGGTGCGCCGCCTGCTGGACGAGTGCCCGAACATCGTCGCCATCAAGGCGGAGCAGGGATTCCCGCTGGTGGCCGGCTTGTGCGAGATGTACCAGCACTTCCGCGACGAAGTGGTGATCAGCTGCCCGATCGAGGGCGATGCGCTGCCGCTGATGAGTCTCATGAAGCTGCAATTCTCCGGCACCAGCTACACCCAGTGGATGGGCGACTACTTCCCGAAAGCCTTCGACCTGGCCCGCAACGGCGAATGGGACAAGGCGATGGAGCTGTACTGGCAGGTGCAGCCGGCACGCCAGGCCGCCGGCGCCGCCACCGCCGCTTACATCCCGGGCACCAACTACATCAACCGCACCAACTGGAAGTACATGGACTGGCTGGCCGGCTTCAACGGCGGCCCGTTGCGTGGGCCTGCCATGCGCATCCCGGACCGCTGGATGAAAACGTTGCGTCAGGGCCTGGTCGCCTCGAAACTGGAAGTGACCTCGGACCCGGACAGCGAATTCATGACCGGCCGCTTCCCTTGCTGAGGAGATGAGCATGAAACACCTGTTGAAAGATCCCACCCTGTGGCGCGACGGCGCCTTGATCAACGGCCGTTGGGTAATGGCGACGCCGCACGGCAGCTACACCCTGCGCAATCCCGCCACCGGCGAAGTGCTGGTGGAGCTGCCGCGCTGCCAGGAAGAGCAGACCAAGGCCGCTATCGAATCGGCCGACGTGGCCTTCCGCCTGTGGCGCAAGACCACCGCCAAGCATCGCTCGGAAGTGCTGCAACGCTGGTATCAACTGACGATGGAGGCGCGCGACGACCTGGCCACCCTGATTACGCTGGAAGAGGGCAAGCCATTGGCGGAGGCACGCGGCGAAATCGACTACGCCGCTTCCTTCCTGCAGTGGTTTGCGGAAGAGGCCAAGCGCGTGCGCGGCGATGTGATTCCAGCACCCAAGGACAGCCAGCGCATCGTGGTGCTGAAGCAGCCGATCGGCGTGTGCGCCGCCATCACGCCGTGGAACTTCCCGGCCGCGATGATCACCCGCAAAGCCGGGCCGGCGCTGGCCGCAGGTTGCTCGATGGTGGTCAAGCCGGCCAGCCAGACGCCGATGACGGCGCTGGCCCTGGCCGAACTGGCGCTGCGCGCCGGCGTGCCGCCGGGCGTGTTCAGCGTCCTGACCGGAAACGACACGCGCGCCATCGGCGGCACGCTGACCTCGCACCGGCTGGTGCGCAAGGTGACCTTCACCGGCTCGACCGAAGTAGGGCGCGTGCTGTTGGCGCAATCGGCGGCGACCATCAAGAAGTGTTCGATGGAGCTGGGCGGGAATGCGCCGTTCGTCATCTTCGATGACGCCGACCTGGACGCCGCCGTCGATGGCGTGATGGCCTGCAAATTCCGCAACACCGGCCAGGCCTGCATCAGCGCCAACCGCATCCTGGTGCAGGACGGCGTGTACGACGACTTCGCGGCCCGCCTGGCGCAGCGCGTGGCCGCGCTGCGGGTTGGCAATGGCCTGGAAGCGGGCGTGCAGCAAGGCCCGCTGATCGACAGCGCCGCGCTGGAAAAGGTCGAGGCGCATATCGCCGACGCCGTGCAACACGGCGCCGAAGTGCTCACCGGCGGCAAGCGCCATGCGCTGGGCGGCTGCTTCTTCGAGCCGACCGTGCTGGCCAATGTGACCTCGGCGATGGCGGTGGCGCATGAGGAAACCTTTGGGCCGGTGGCGCCGTTGCTGCGCTTCCGCGATGACGCCGAAGCCATGGCCATGGCCAACGACACCGAATTCGGCCTGGCGGCCTATATGTACAGCCGCGACGCGGCGCGGATCTGGCGCGCTGCGGAAGGACTGGAGGCGGGCATGGTCGGCATCAACTGCGGCCTGATTTCAAACGAGGTCGCGCCGTTCGGCGGCGTCAAGCAAAGCGGGCTGGGAAGGGAAGGCTCGCAGTACGGCATCGAGGAGTTCCTCGAAATGAAGTACCTGTGCTGGGATGGACTGGCGCAGGACTGACAAAAAATATAAAAGGAGACTAGCTGTGAAAAATAATAAAGCAATTCCCCGCGCGCTTCCCGTTGTTCTGGCTCTGACGGCGCTGCTGCCCGCCTACGGCACAGCAGCGGAAGACAACGCGGATGCCGCCGACGATGTCAAGCTAAACTGGACCAATACCTTCAAGTACGGTGCTGCCTTCCGCCTCAAAGGCCAGGATCCGGTGCTGGTGGCGAATCCGAACGCCGACGACGGCGACCGCAATTTCGGCAAGGGCCTGATTTCCAACCGCGCCGAGTGGCTGAGCGAACTGGATGTGGTGGCGCGTGGCGGCTTCGGCGCGCGCGTCAGCGCCACCGCCTGGTACGACACGGTCTACAACACCGGCAACGACAACCCGGGTTTCGGCGGCGGTGCCGCGCCGAACCATACCTCGGCACCGTACAACGAGTTCACCGGCCGCACGCGCGACCTGCATGGCCGCCGTGCGGAGCTGCGTGACGCCTTCATCTTCGCCAGTGCGGACCTGGGCGGGACACCGTTGACGGCCCGCCTGGGCCAGCATGCGGTGGTGTGGGGC
This sequence comes from Duganella paludis, assembly GCF_054461335.1. Lineage (NCBI taxonomy): Bacteria > Pseudomonadati > Pseudomonadota > Betaproteobacteria > Burkholderiales > Oxalobacteraceae > Duganella > Duganella paludis. Next base: position 6,768,291 of record NZ_CM136922.1, on the reverse strand, counting down.
GAGAGCCTGTTCTTCGCCAATAACGCCATCGCCGGCGCGCAGAACGCCTTCGACATCAGCCGCCTGCTGGCCGATCCCACTGCGCAGGCCAAGGAATTCGTGCTGCCGGTTCCGCAATTGTCGGCGCAACTCCAGCTGTCGTCCACGCTGACGCTGGGTGCTTACCACCAGTTCCGCTATCGCTCCAATCGCCTGCCGGCGGTGGGCAGCTACTTCTCCGTCAACGATACCAATGTCGATGGCGCCGAACGCCTGCTGCTGGGGCCAACCGCATCGGCCGTGCGCACCGCCGACAAGCTGCCGCGCAATGGCGGCCAATATGGCTTGCAGCTGCGCTGGCAGGTCGCCGAAACGGACCTGGGCCTGTATGCGCTGCGCTTCCATGACAAAGACTTCCAACAGGTAGTGCGGCTGGGCGTTACGCCGGCGGGCGTGCTCCCGGCCAGCTACTACCTGACCTACAACGAGGACAGCACCGCCTACGGCGCCAGCGCCAGCCGCAGCTTCGGCAGCGTCAATGTCGCGGTGGAGGCCTCCTTGCGGCGCAACCAGGCCTTGGCGTCGACCCACGCCTCGGACGCTTCCGCACTGGCGCCGCCGGGCGTGATCCCGGTCAGCGACAACAACAGCCATCCGGCCTACGCGATCGGCAATACCGCGCACGCCAACGCTTCGGTGATCTGGTCGCTGGAGCCGTCGGCTCTTTGGCGCGAGGCCAGCCTGGTCGGCGAAGTAGCCTGGAACCGGCTGCTCAGCTGCCGCGTCAATTGCGTGTCCGCCGCGCCGGGCGTGGCCGCTGCGCTCGATCCGAACGCCACGCGCGATGCGGTTTCGATGCGCTTGGTGTTCGAGCCGACCTATCGCCAGGTGGTGTCCGGCCTGGACCTGGGCTTTCCGCTCGGCGTTGGCTATACACCGAAAGGATCGCGCTCCGTCATGGGCCCGTCCTTCCCGGCCGAAAACGGCGGCGACTTCACGCTGGGTGTGAACGGTGTCTATGAACAGGTGTGGCGTTTCAGCCTGGCGTACACCCACTTCGCCGGCAGCGCCGGCACGCTGCTGGACGCCACGCAGTCGTTCAGCTACCAGCAGGCCCGCAAGGACCGGGACTTCCTGTCCCTGAGCCTGCGCCGCAGCTTCTGACAGACCTATAACAAGGAGACAAAGACATGAACAAGCATACCTGGATGACGGAGTGGTTGGCGGCGATGGCCGTGGCGGGGGGCGCGATGGCGGTGCTGCCGGTGCATGCGGCGGTGCCGGCGGAGGAAGCGGCCAAGCTGAAAGGCGAACTGACGCCGCTGGGCGGCGAACGCGCCGCCAGCAAGGACGGCGCGATTCCCGCCTGGAGCGGCGGCTATACCACGCCGGTCCCCGGCGACAAGCCGGGCGGCCGTCGCGGCGATCCGTTCAAGGATGAAAAGCCGCTGCTCAGCATCACCGCGAAGAATATGGAGCAGTATGCCGACAAGCTGACCGACGGTACCAAGGCGTTGCTGAAGAAATATCCGGACACCTATCGGGTCGATATCTATCCGACGCATCGCACGGCGGCCGCGCCGCAATGGGTGTACGACAATACGCTGGCCAATGCCGGCAAGGGCAAGATCGAAGCGGGCGTGCCGCGCGGCGTGTATGGCGGCATTCCGTTCCCGATTCCGAAGACCGGGGAAGAGGTGATGTGGAACCACATCCTGCACTGGCGTGGCGTGTCGTGGAGCTTTGCCAACAGCTGGTATCAGCTCACCGCCGACGGCAAGCCGGTGCTGGTGTCGGATACCGAAGGCGATCAGCAGTTCCCGTACTACTTCCAGGATCGCGGCACGGCCGATTTCGAGAAGGGCGACGGCGTCTTCTGGACCGTCCGCATCCGCAATACCGGTCCGGCCATCCGCGCCGGCGAGGCGCTGCTGGCGCACGAGAACATCGATCCGAACAAGTTGCAGACCTGGGTCTACCTGACCGGCCAGCGCCGCGTACGCAAGCTGCCGAACGCCTGCTGCGACGCGCCGACGCCGGCCGCCGCAGGCGTGATGAGTTTCGACGAGATCTATACCTGGACCGGACGGCTGGACCGCTTCAACTGGAAGATCATCGGCAAGAAGGAGTTCTACATCCCCTATAACAACAACCGCTTCATGCAGACCAAGACCGATGCACAGGTGCTGGGCAAGAACCACTACAACCCGGACTACATGCGCTGGGAGCAGCATCGCGTGTGGGTGGTGGAGGCCACGCTACGTCCTGGCCAGCGTCACCAGGCGCCGCGAAGCCGCTACTACTGCGACGAAGATACGTGGATCTGCGTGCTGGGCGACCGTTGGGACGCCAGCGGCCAACTGTGGAAAACCCTGTGGTCGCAAGTGCTGGTGGCGCCGGACCTCCCGGGCGTGATGATCGGTTCGAACGGCTTTAACGATTTGCTGAGCGGCGCGGCGTTTATCGGCCAGGTCTACAACAGCAAGGCCAGCCAGATCTCGTTGCAGAAGCGCCGTCCGGACAGCTATTTCAGTCCTGAGGCCATCGCCGGTGAAAGCCTGCGCTAAGGTGGAACGGAAGACGATGATGAAGATCTTCGCTTTCTGCGCGACGCTGGCATTGCTGCCGGCGTGCGCTGCTGCCGGCATGTTCCCGGCGTTGACGCGGCCTGCGGTGCAGGTGCAGGCGCCGGAACGCCAGGTGCTGCTGGCGGCGGCGCAGGCGGGTGCCCGCGTGGTTGCCGTCGGCGAGCGCGGTGTCGTAGCGCTGTCGGATGATGGCGGGCTGCATTGGCGCCAGGCGGCCCATGTCCCCGTCAGCACCACGCTCACCGCCGTCTCCTTCGTGGGCGACAGGCTCGGTTGGGCGGTGGGCCACGGCGGCGTGATCCTGCACACCGTGGACGGCGGCGAACGCTGGTCCTTGCAGGCCGACGGCGCCACCCTGGCGCAACGCGCCTTGCAAGCGGCCGAGGAAGACGCGCGTCGCAATCCGGACAACGCGGCGGCGGCGCGCGCGCTCAAGGGCGCGCGCCTGCTGGTGGCCGATGGCCCGGACAAGCCTCTGCTGGACGTCAGCTTCGAGGACGCACGGCACGGCTGGGCGGTGGGCGCCTACAACTTGTTCTTTGAAACGCGCGATGGCGGCGCCACCTGGAACAGCATCGGCGGCCGGCTCGACAACCCGCGCGCGCTGCACCTGCACGTCATTCGTTCCAGCGGCGATACCGTGTACGTCGCCGGCGAGCAGGGGCAGATCCACCGCTCACTGGATGGTGGCCGCAGTTTCAGCGCACTGGCCAGCCCTTACAAGGGCAGCTGGTTCGCCCTGGCGCTGGAAGGCGACGGTGCGCTGGTCGCGGCAGGCCTGCGCGGAAAACTGTTCCGCTCCATCGACCACGGCGAGAGCTGGCAAGCGATCGGCGGAGCGCCGCCGGTCTCCATCCTCAGCGCGACGCCGCTGCCGCAAGGCCGCGTGCTGCTGGCCAACCAGGGCGGCAAGCTTTACACCAGCGCCCAGGGCGCACCGCTGCAAGCGCTGCCGGTGCAGCCGATGCCGCCGCTGGCCGGGCTGCTGTTGCTCAAGGACGGCGGCCTGCTGGCATTCGGCCTCGGTGGCGCAATGCGCCTGCCGGCGCAGGACCACAATGGAAAAACCAAATGAAAAGCGATACACAACAAAGCGAACCGGTGGTGCGCGAGCTGGCCGCCTTCGATCGCGCATCCGGTTCATGGATGGAACGCGCGTTGTTCAACCATCGCGCCATCGTGGTGGCGCTTTGCCTGCTGCTGACCATCGTATTGGGTTGGCAGGCCACCACGCTGCGGCTGTCGGCCAGCTTCGAGAAAACCATCCCGGCCTCGCATCCTTACATCGTCAACTTCCTGGCGCACCAGCACGAGCTGCAAGGCCTGGGCAACTCGGTGCGCATCGTCGTGGCCAATCCCAAGGGAAGCATCTACGAGGCGGGCTACCTGCAGGTCCTGCGCGATTTCAGCGACGAGATGTTCCTGCTGCCCGGCGTCGCCCGCGCCGGCATGAAGAGCCTGTGGACGCCCAGCACGCGCTGGACCTGCGTCACCGAGGATGGGCTGGAAGGCGGAGCGGTCATCCCGGACGGCTATGACGGTTCCCCCGCCAGCCTGCAACAGCTGGAAGCCAACGTCGCCCGCTCGGGCGAAATTGGCCAGTTGGTGGCTGGCGACGCCCGCTCCGCCGTGATCTACGTTCCCTTGCTGGCCAAAGACCAGCAGGGCAGGGCGCTTGACTACGCCGCCTTTGCCCACAAGCTGGAACAGCTGCGGGTCAAGTACGAAGCGCAGGGCGTCAGTGTGCACATCACCGGCTTCGCGGTCCTGATCGGCAACCTGATCGACGGCGTGCGCTATGTGCTGCTGTTCTTTGCCATCGCGGTTGCGATCGCCGGCGCCACCCTTTACTGGTACACGCGCTGCGTGCGCTCGGCCCTGCTGGTGGTGGCCAGTTCGCTGATCGCCGTGGTGTGGCAGCTCGGTATTCTGCCGGTATTGGGGTATGCGCTTGATCCCTACTCGATCCTGGTGCCGTTCCTGGTGTTCGCCATCGGCATGAGCCACGGCGCGCAGAAAATGAACGGCATCATGCAGGACATCGGACGCGGAACCCATCGGCTGGTGGCGGCGCGCTACACCTTCCGCCGCCTGTTCCTGGCCGGACTGGCCGCGCTGCTGGCCGACGCCGTGGGCTTCGCGGTATTGCTGGTGATCGACATCCAGGTGATCCGGGAACTGGCGGTGGCCGCATCGATCGGCGTGGCGGTGCTGATCTTCACCAACCTGATCCTGCTGCCGGTGCTGCTGTCCTACACCGGCGTCAGCGCCAAGGCGGCCGCGCGCAGCCTGCGCGACGAGGAGGCCGATGCATCCGGCGCCCAACGCCACAAGCTGTGGGCTTTGCTCGACCGCTTTACGCAACGCCGCTGGGCGACGGCCGCCGTTGCCTCCGGCGCCGTGCTGCTGGCGGCCGGCTTCGCGGCCGGCAGCCGCCTGTCCATCGGCGACCTCGATCCGGGCGCGCCGGAGCTGCGCGCGGACAGCCGCTACAACCGCGACGTCGCCTTCCTGAACGCCGCCTACGGCGCCTCCAACGACGTGCTGGCGGTGATGGTGCAAACGCCGGAAGGCGCGTGCACCAAGGTCTCCACCGTGCTCAAGGTCGATGAGCTGGAATGGCAACTGCGGCAGCTCGACGGCGTCGAATCGACCAACACGCTGGCCCTGCTGAACCGCCGCGTGCTGACAGGCTTGAACGAAGCCTATCCCAAATGGTACGAGATGCTGCCCAGCCAGGACATGATCAACACCATTACCGCCAACGCCCCGCGCGGCTTGTACAACGACGCCTGCAGCATGCTCACCGTGTATGTCTACCTGCGCGACCACAAGGCGGAAACGCTGACCCGCGTGATCGATCACGTGAAGGCCTACGCCGCGGCCAACGACAGCGCGGACGCCCGCTTCCTGCTGGCCGCCGGTTCGGCTGGTATCGACGCCGCCACCAATATCGTGGTCAAGGACGCATGGAACAAGATGCTCTGGCTGGTGTACGGCGCCGTGGTGCTGCTGGCCTATGCGGCCTTCCGTTCCTGGCGCGCGGTGGTGGTGGCGATATTGCCGCTGCTGGTCACGTCCTTCCTGGCGGAGGCCTTGATGGTGGGGCTGGGCATGGGCGTGAAGGTTGCCACGCTGCCGGTGATCGCGCTCGGCGTCGGCATAGGTGTCGACTACGCGCTGTACATCCTGTCGGTGGTGCTGACCGCCATGCGGCGCGGCGCCAGCCTGTCCGAAGCCTATTACCGCGCGCTGCTCTTCACCGGCAAGGTGGTCATGCTGACCGGCGTCACGTTGGCCATCGGCGTGGTCACATGGGTTTTCAGCCCGATTAAATTCCAGGCCGACATGGGGCTGCTGCTGGCCTTCATGTTCCTGTGGAACATGCTCGGTGCACTGGTGCTGCTGCCGGCACTGGCGCATTTCCTCCTGCTGCCGCCGGCGGCATCAACAACACGAAAGCATATCGAAAATGAGACTGCCACCACTTCACTATCAGCTTGACGGTCCGGCAGGCGCACCCTGGCTGACCTTCATTCCCGGCATCGGCAACGACGCCAGCTTCTGGCGCGAGCAGGCGGCGGCACTGGCGGTTTCGTACCGCGTGCTGACCTTCGACCCGTGGGGCCACGGCGATAGCCCGGCGCCACCGGAAGGCTGCCGCTTTGCCGACATCGTGCAGGGCATCGTCCAGCTGTGGGATGCGTTGGACGTGCCGCGTTCGCACCTCGCAGGCCTGGGCTTTGGCGGCTCGGTCGCCCTGGCGCTGGGATTGCAACAACCGCAGCGCGTTGATCGCATCGTGGCGTTCTGCTGCCGTCCGCGCCAGCCGGACGAGCGCAGGGACTTCTGGCGCAAACGGATGCAAACCGCGCGCGAGACCGGCATGGACGCGCTGTCCGACGCCACCGTCGACCGCTGGTTAAGCCTGGAATTCCGTACCACGCATCCCGACGTCGACGCGGCGCTGCGCGCCATGATGAAGCGCACCACGCTGGAAGGGTACCTGGCCTACGTGGGCGCCTTTGTCGAGATGGACCTGGAAGCGGCCATCCCCTCCATGCGGCGTCCGACCTTGCTGGTCGCCGCCGAGCATGACCACGGCGGCGGCCCGGTGCCGGCCATGCGCGAGCTGGCCGCCAGGCTGCCGGGCGCCGCGCTGACCGTGCTGGCCGGCAGCGGCCATATCTGCAATCACGAGGCGCCGCAAGCAGTCAGCGCCATCATCGAAACGTTTGTCGCGCAAGGAAGCAAGTCATGAACAATATCGTACAAAAAGCCCTGGTCGTGGGCGGCGGCTTTTCCGGCATGTCGGCGGCGATCGAGCTGCGCAAGCGCGGCATCGCCGTCGATCTGGTGGAAATCCATCCGGACTGGCGCAACTACGGCGCCGGCATCAGCATCGGCGGCGCCACGCTGCGCGCGCTGGACACCCTCGGCGTGCTGCAACGCTTCCTTGAGGAGGGCTGCGCCTGGGACGGCATCGACCTGCTGGCCCCGGACGGAAAGCTGATCACACGGCTGCCGACGCCGCGCATCGCCGACAGCGCGGTGCCGGGCAGCGCCGCCATCATGCGCCCGGTGTTGGCGCGCATCCTGGCCGACGCCACGCTGGCGGCCGGCGTCAATGTGCGTCTCGGCAGCACCGTCACCACCGTCGAGCAGGACGCCGGCGGCGTCGACGTGGTGTTCACCGACGGCGGCAAGGGACGCTACGACCTGATGGTGTGCGCCGACGGCCTGTACTCGAACATGCGCGAGATGCTGTTCCCCGATGCGCCGGCGCCGCGCTACACCGGGCAGGGTGTGTGGCGGGCCGTGCTGCCGCGCCATGCGCAGGTGAATCGCACCATGCTGTGGGTGGGACCGAAAATCAAGGTGGGCCTGAATCCCGTCTCCAAAGACGAGATGTACCTGTTCATCAATGAAGACCGCGCGGTCAACTCCATGGTCCCGCCGGAAGAATTCCTGGCGCGCCTGCAGGCCTTGCTGGCGCAGTTCTCCTGCCCGATGCTGCGCCAGATCGGCACGCAGATCAACGAGCGCTCGCTGGTGGTATTCCGGCCCTTGGAGTCGCTGCTGATGCCGCAGCCGTGGTATCGCGGCCGCGTGGTACTGATCGGCGACACGGTGCACGCCACCACGCCGCATCTGGCCTCCGGCGCCTGCATCGGCATCGAGGATGCGATCGTGCTGGCGGAGGAGCTGGCCGGTGCGAAGACGGTGGTCGGCGCCTTGCGCCGCTTCCAGCAACGGCGTTGGGATCGCTGCCGCATGGTGGTGGAGAACTCCGCGCAACTGGGCGAGATCGAGATCTGCGGCGGCGACAAGCAGGAACACGCGCGCATCATGCGCGCCTCCTTCGACGCACTGGCCCTGGCCATCTGATGGGAGCGGACATGCAATTATTAAAAGACGATGTGGTGTTGGTGACCGGCGGCGGTTCCGGGCTTGGCCTCGGTGTAGCGCGGCACTGCCTGCTGGAAGGCGCGCGGCTGGCCGTCATGGACGTTTCCGCCGCCAAGGTTGCCGCCTTGCGAGAGGAATTCGGCGACGGCGTTCTTGTACTGCAGGGCGACGTGACCAAGCTGGCCGACCTGCAGGCCTGCCGCGACGCGCTGATCGATCGTTACGGCCGGCTCGATGCGCTGATCGGCACGCAGGGCATCTTCGACGGCAATGTGCCGTTGCTGCGCATGGCGCCGGAGCGCATCGATGCCCTGTTCGACGAGATCTTCCACATCAACGTCAAGGGCTATATGTTGTCGGCCAGCGTATTCCATCCGCTGCTGCGCGCCAGCGGCGGGGCGATGGTGATGACCACCTCCACCGCAGCCTATGCGGCCGACGGCGGCGGCGCCGCCTATAGCGCCAGCAAGGGCGCCATCCGCAGCCTGGTGAACCAGCTGGCGTTCGAGTTCGCGCCGGATGTGCGGGTCAACGCCGTGGCGCCGGCCGGCATCGCCAACAGCCAGTTGCGCGGTCCGGGCGCGCTTGGCATGGAGGCGCAGCTGCAGTCGGACATTCCCAAGGACGCCTTCCTCGCCATGTTCCGCTCACTGAGCCTGATGCAGGAGCTGCCGACGGCGGAGGACCACGGTCCGCTGTACGCCTTCCTCGCCTCGCGCCACAACAAGCTGATGACCGGGCAGACGGTGGTGGCCGATCAGGGCCTTCTGAATCGCGCGGTCCTGACGCGTAAAGCCTAGGAGAATCCATGCGACTCAGGACATGGACGATAGGGGCGCGCATGCGCGCCGGCTTTGCGGTGATCCTGGTGCTGCTGGTGGCGGTGGCCGTCTTCGGCATCGGCGCCATGGGGCGCAACCAGGCGCGCATGGATGAAAGCACGGTGGTCAACAGCCACAAGGCGCGCGACGCGATGGCAATGCGGGACACCGTATTCCGCCGCATGATCGCCTTGCGCAATATCGTGCTGGTCGGCTCGGCCGCCGAGGTGCAGGATGAAATGACCGGCATCTTGCGGCAGGAGCAGCAGTACGCCGCGCGCAGCCAGCAGCTGCGCGGCATGCTGGACCGCCAGGGCACGCAGGAGCGTGCGCTGTTCGACAAGATTGCGGTGCTCGATGCCGCAGCCAGGCCGCTGACCGGCAATGTGTTCGACATGGTCAGGAGCGCGCAGACGGAAAATGTCTACAACTTGCTGACCGCGCAGTTGCTGCCGCTGCAGAGCCGCTGGCTGGCGTCGCTGGAGGAACTGATCGCGCTGGAAGACGCCCTGACCGCGCAAGCGATCGCACAGGCCAGGGACGAGTACCTGGCCACGCGCGCCATCATGGTGGCGCTGGGCTTCGCGGCATTGATCGCGGGAGTGGCGGTGTCAGTGCTGCTGACGCGCAGCCTGCGCATGCAGCTCGGCGGCGAACCGGTCTACGCGGCGCGCATCGCCGGCGAGATTGCCGGCGGCGACCTGGCCGGCGAGATCGCGCTGCGCCACGGCGGCGCCGACAGCCTGCTGGGCGCAATGAAGGGCATGCGAGACCGGCTGGCCGGCATCGTCGGCGACGTGCGCGCCAACACCGACACCATCGCCCTTGCCACCGGCGATATCGCGGCCGGCAACCAGGAACTGTCGCAGCGTACCGACGAGCAGGCCGGCCTGATACGGCACATCGTGCTGTCGATCGAAAGCCTGGCCGGCGCCGTCGCCAACAACGCCGATCATGCCCGCCAGGGCAAGCAGCTCACCGTGGCCGCCAGCGCTGTGGCGCAACGCGGCGGCCAGGCGGTGGCGCAGGTGGAACAGACCATGCAGGCCATTAGCGTGGCCGCCGGCAAGATCGAAGCCATCATCGCCGTCATCGACGGCATCGCCTTCCAGACCAATATCCTCGCCTTGAACGCCGCCGTGGAAGCGGCGCGCGCGGGCGAGCAGGGACGTGGCTTTGCCGTGGTGGCGAGCGAGGTGCGCCATCTGGCGCAGCGCTCGTCGGAGGCGGCCAAGGAAATCAAGGGGCTGATCGGCGACTCGGTGCAGCAGGTGCGCAAGGGCGGGGAACTGGTGGAGCAGGCCGGCGCCACCATGGACGACATCGTCGTCAGCGTGCAACAGGTGAGCGCCATCATGGCCGAGATTTCCGCCGCCAGCGAGGAGCAACGCGCCAGCATTGAACAGATCAACGGTTCGGTGGCGCACATCGACCACGTGACGCAGCAGAACGCCGCGCTGGTGAAGGATGCCGCCGCAGCGGCCGCCAGCCTGTGCGGGCAGGCGCGCGAGCTGGCCGCGCTGGTGCAGGTATTCAAAGTGGCCGAACCGAGATATCTACCGCTTGCATAGCTGCTTTACCGGCCTGCCGCTAGCTCGGGCCGGCGGGCGGACATACAGTGAGGCACATAGGCTGGACAAAATAACCAAGGAGATAGACAAATGAACATCATCGGACTGGACGCACTGGTATTCGGCGTCGACGACATGGCCGCCGCACGCCAGTACCTGGGCGACTACGGCCTGGCCCCGGCCGCCGCTGCCGGCGACCGCTTCGAAGCGCTGGACGGCACCGCCATCGTGATCGCGGAAAAAGACGATCCCTCGCTGCCTCCGGCGCTGGACAACGGCAACGCGCTGCGCAAGACCATCTACGGCGTGGCCGATGCCGCCACCGTGGAAGCGATCGCCGCGGAACTGGGCAAGGACCGCGAAGTACGCCGCCTGGCCGACGGCTCGATTGAAGCGCTGGACGATCTGGGCTTCTGCCTGGGCTTCCAGGTCAGCGCGCGCCGCGCCATCGAGCTGGCGGCGGAACCCATCAACGCCGCCGGCGCCAAGCCGCAGCGCGCGCCCAACCAGCTCGGCGTGCAGGCGCAGGCCGCAGCACCCAGCCTGCGGTCGCTGTCGCATATCGCCTTGTTCGTGCCCAGTGCAGACAAGGGCGAAGCGTTCTACGTGAAGCGCCTGGGCTTCCGTTGCACCGACCGCCTGGTCGGCGCCGGCCCGTTCCTGCAGCCGGCCGGCACGCTGGAACACCACACGCTGTTCCTGATCCAGACGCCGCCGCACATGCAGGGCATCGAGCACCTGGCCTTCCACCTGGGCGGCCCGAACGAAGTGTTCATGGCCGGAACCCATTTCGGCGGCAAGGGTTACCAGAGCTTCTGGGGGCCGGGGCGCCACACCATGGGGTCCAACTGGTTCTGGTATTTCAACAGCCCGTTCGGCTGCCGTTTCGAATACGACGCCGACATGGACCTGCACGACCAGAACTGGGTGCCGCGCGAGCTGCCGGCCAAGGCCGACAACACCCAGGTCTACCTGTTCCAGGCGCGCGAGAAATGGGCGCCGGTCGGCGGCCCGCCGCCCGGCCACTAAGGCCATGGGACGCGCCGTGATCCTGTGCCATGTGGACGACATCGCCGATGGCGCGGCGCGCGGCTTCGACCCGGAAGGCACGGGACACGACACGCTGTTCGCGGTGCGGCGCGGCGACAACATCTACGGCTGGTACGACCGCTGCCCGCACGAAGGCGATACGCCGCTGCCGTACAAACGCCACGCTTATCTGAACAAGGCCGCCACGCGCATCGTCTGCTACGCCCACGGCGCGCAGTTCGATATCGCCAGCGGCGCGGGACTGGCCGGCCCTTGTCTTGGGCTGGCGCTGAGCAGGGCGCCGCTGGCGGTGGATGCCAACGGCTATGTAGTTTTAAACAATGATAACCAGTAGGAGACAGTGCTATGTATAAGTTCATTCCCATCTCATCGGGCGGCCAGACCTCCGACCTCGACGCCCTGGTCGACCGCGTCGAAAGCGGCATGGACGAGGGTTTGCTGCCGGTCGACGTGTTCTGCGACGATGCCGTGTTCCGCGCCGAGATGGTGCGCATCTTCGGCCAGGCCTGGGTGTTCATCGGCCACGAAACGGAGATCCCCAACACCGGCGACTTCGTGCAGCGCAAGATAGGACTGGATTCGGTCATCGTCACGCGGGACGCCGAGGGCGGCGTCAACGTCATGCTCAACCACTGCCGCCATCGCGGCACGGAGCTGTGCCACGAGGACAAGGGCAATACGCGCCACTTCAAGTGCCCTTACCATGGCTGGACCTACAACTTGAAGGGCGAATTCGCCGGGGCGCCGCACTTCAACGACGCCTACGAAAACTTCGACCGCAAGGAATGGGGCCTGCGCAAGGCGGCCAAGGTCGAGAGCTTCCACGGCTTTATCTTCGCCTCGCTGTCGGAGGACGATACCACGCTGCGCGGCTACCTCGGCAACGCCGCCTGGGCGCTGGAAGCCATCGTCGGCCTGCATCCCAAGGGCATGCGCGTGCTGGGCGTGCCGGAGCGTTTCCAGGTACGTGCCGACTGGAAGAGCGGCGCCGAGAACTTCTGCGGCGACGCCTACCACGTCAGCACCGCCCACCTGTCGGCCGGGCTGACCGAATTCATTCCGGACGTGCGCCAGGTCAGCACCATCGCGCGCGGCTACGAGTTCGACAACGGCCACAGTTTCATCGGCCACGAGCTGACCCAGTGGGGGCCGGACTTCGAGATGTGGGCCTATCCGAAGGACGTGCGCGAACAGTTCGACCTGTCCGGCCTGGACGAAGTGCAGCTCGACATGATCAAGAACACGCCGCCGACCATCGGCACCATCTTCCCCAACTTCAGTTACCTGCGCTTCCCGCAGCCGGCTACGCTGGGCGGCCGTCCGGTGCCGTTCACCATGATACGCATGTGGCAACCGGTGGCGCCGGGCGTGATGGAACTGTGGACCTGGCAGATGGAATACGACTTCCTGCCGGAAGAGCAGAAACAGGAAGCCTACCTGGCCGGCCAGTTCGGTTTTGGTTCCGGCGGAATCTTCGAGCAGGACGACACCGCCGTGTGGGAAGGCATCGCCAAGGCCGCAGCCAGCCCGTGGAACCGCCGCGATGGCGTGATGCTGCACTACCAGCAGCGCCGCGCCGGACCGGACCCGGACTGGAAGGGGCCGGGCAAGTTCCATAAATCGATTTACGGCGAATACCTGCAGGAGCTGTTCTGGCGCCGCTGGGTCAAGGATATGCGAGGAGAAGCGAAATGAGTGCGTCGAATTTTGAACTGACCATGATGGCGCAGGAGTTCCTGGCCAGGGAAGCCAAGATCCTGGACGAGCGCCGCTTCTGGGACTGGTACGCGCTGCTGGACGACGGCCTGTCGTACAACGTGCCGATCCGCCAGTCGCGCATGGACTTCAGCGAGGAAGTGGAAGCGGGCTCCTACCGCATCTGCGACAGCAAGCGCCACATCCTGGTACGCCTGAAACGCATCGACAGCGGCGCCGGCTGGGCCGAAACACCGCCATCGCGCACCTTGCGCGTGGTGGGCAGCGTGCTGGCCGAGCGTACCGACAGCGCCGATGTCATCGCCGTGGAAAGCGCGCTGCTGCTGTTCCGCCAGCGCGGCCACGACGAACGCGGCGACGTGATTCCGGTGCGCCGCCAGGACCGGCTGCTGGTCACCCCGGATGGCCTGCGCCTGCTCAGCCGCACCGCGCTGCTGACCGAGGCGGTGCTGACCACGCCGAACCTGGGCGTGTTCGTCTGAGCGCATACACAACACAAAAAGGAGGAGACATGAACGCAGCAACGAAGACTTACCTGGGCCGCAAGTTCGACCAGATCTGCTTTGTCGTCAAGGACATCGACAAGGCGGTGGACTTCTGGCGCAAGGCCAACGGCGTGCAAGCGTGGAACGTGGCGCTGGACCTGGCCAAGGAGCAGACCGACAAGGAGTACCTCGGCAAGCCGGGCGACTTCCAGTTCAGCTGCGCCTACGGCTTTGCCGGCGAAACGCTGATCGAACTGGCGCGTCACGACGGCGGCGAGAGCATCTACAACGACTGGCTGGAAACGCATGGACCGGGGCCGCACCACATCGGCTTCCGGCTCGATAACGAGGAAGAGTATTGGCAGGCGGAGCGCCATTACCTCGGCCTGGGCTTGAAGAAGTCCATGGGCGGCTTGTTCCAGGGGCCGTTCGGCAACTGCCGCTGGGCCTACTTCGACACGCGCGACGCCATCGGTTGCTATACCGAGCTGTATTACGTCGACGGCGACATCGCCGCGCGCATGGAACGCCTGAAGCAGGGCGAAAACGTCAGCATCACCTCCTAGCATCTCCTGCGCCGCCCGCACGCCGGGCGGCCGCCAACGCCTCAAGAATCTCGAAAGCACATCATGCAAAATGCCACTGAAACGACGGCAGGCCCACGCGCGCCCGCCGTTTCGTCCTTATCCGCCGGCGACGGCTACACGCGCGCCAACATCGCTTCACTGCTGGCCGGCCATTGCGCCGGCATGCTGGACCTGGTCGCCTTGCCGGTCTGGGTCGGCGCCAGCCTGGTTGGCTGGTTCCATCTCGATCCGCAACAGGCCGGCCTGTTGGCCACCCTGTTCCTGGGCGGTGAAGTATTGAGCAGCATGCTGCTGGCGCCGCGCTTCGGCCGCGTGCCGGCGCGGCTGGTGGCGGTGTGCGGTTACAGCGTCGCCGCACTGGCCTTCCTGGCGCTGTCCGTGGTGGGCGGGAACTACCCGGCGATGGCGGCGCTGCACCTGCTGGGCGGCATCGGCGCCGGCTGCGCCCTCACCATGGTCCACGGCACCATGGGCCGCAGCGCGCGTCCACACCGCATGTTTGCCTATGCCGGTTTCACGCTGGCGTGCTTCGGCATCGTGGTGCTGGGCAGCGGCCCGGCGATATTGGCGGCGGCGGGCGGCCATGCGCTGTTCCTGGTGTTTGCGGGGATCATGACCATTGCAGCGCTGCTGGCGGCGCTGGCGTTTCCGCCGCCGAAGGTGCAAGCCGCGCGCAAGGCCGGCGATGGCGAGGCTCCGCTGTCGCCGCGCATCTGGTTCGGCATGGCCGGCATGGGCGTGTTCTGCATGGCGCAGTCGATGATTTTTCCGTTTGTAGAGCGGATCGGTGTCGATCGCGGTTATTCGATCGCGCTGGTGTCGTCGGTGCTGATGGCGATCGGTTTCTCCAATCTGCTGCCTACGCCGCTGGCGGCCGCGCTGGAACGACGCATCCGCGCCGAGTCGGCGATCTTCTTCGGCGTGCTGCTACATGCCGTCATTATTTTGATCATCACGCAGCTGCCGGACGCGCGCAGCTATGCGGTGGGCGTCGCCGTTATCAGCACGCCGCTTCTGTTCGTGCATACCTTCCTATTCGGCCTGCTGGCCAGGCTGGACCCCAGCGGGCGCTCGGTCGCCGCCACGCCGGCCATGGTGATGATCGGTTCGACCATCGGACCGGTGTTGGGCGGCACCTTGGTCATGACGGTCGGTTATGCAGGTTTGGGCCTGGGCGTAGCCGGCTTCGGCCTGCTAGCCGCCGCCTGCTTCTACAAGATGGGACGCACTTAGATTTTTTTTGAAAGGGAGTACAGCATGGATTTACTGGAATTATGCCGGTGGCGCTACGCCACCAAACGCATGGACGGCGCCAAACGGGTGCCGCGAGCGCAGCTGGACCGCATCCTGGAGGCGGTGCGCATGGCGCCGTCGTCGAGCGGTTTGCAGCCTTATGAAGTGATCGTGATCGAAGATCCGGCCGTGCGGGAGCGTATCAAGCCGCTGGCCAAGGACCAATCGCAGATCGTCGACTGCAGCTATTTGCTGGTGTTCGCGGCCTGGGATAACTATACCGCCGAGCGCATCGAAGCCGTATTCGCGCAGACCGAAGCCGATCGCGGTCCGCCGTCCGAGTATTGGGACAACTACCGCAAGTTCCTGCTGGCGAAGTATCCGGCCCGCAGCGAACAGGAAAACTTCGACCACGCGGCTCGCCAGGCTTATGTCGGCCTGGCGTTTGCGTTGATGGCGGCTGCCGGAGAACAGGTGGACTGCACGCCGATGGAGGGCTTCGATCCGGCGGCGCTCGACGAGTTGCTGGCGCTACGCGAGCGCGGTCTGAAAAGTGTGTTGCTACTGCCGCTGGGTTATCGTGACGCGCCCAACGACTGGCTGGCCGGCTTGAACAAGTCGCGCCGGCCGTTGCAAGAAATGATATCGGAGATGTAGGAAGGAAGCTGGATCAGAGATCCAGCACCAGCTTGTCGGCTGTGCTGCCCGAGCAGCACAGCATGATGGTGTCGCCTTTGCTTTTCTCACGCGGCGACAGGTAAGAATCGCGGTGGTCCGGCGTGCCTTCCAGCACGCGCGTCTGGCAGGCGCCGCATACGCCTTCCTGGCAGGCGTAAGACACGTCCACGCCGTTTGCCAGCAGCACATCGAGGATGCTCTTGCCGGCGTCGATGCGCAGGGTGCGCTGCGAACGTTGCAGCACAACGTCGTAGCCGCCTGCCACCGCCGCTTCCTGCGAGGCCGAGAAATACTCCACGTGGACATGGCCGGCTGGCCGCCATGCGGTCGCTTTTTCGAACGCCTGCAGCATCGGCAACGGGCCGCAGCAATACAGGTGCGCGTCCAGCGCCACGGTATTCACCATGGCCGCGATGTCGGGCACGGCGCCGGCGCGTTCGTCGACGACATACAGCTCGACGATGCCGCGCGATTGCTCGGCCAACGCCATGATCTCCTTGATGTAGGCGCATTTGGCGCGGGTGCGCGCGCTGTAGAACAGCCGCCATGGACGGCCCAGCGCCGCCAGGCGCCGGATCATGGACAGCAGCGGCGTGATGCCGATGCCGCCGGCCACCAGCGCCACCAGCGGCGCGTCCTCCACCAGCGGGAAGTGATTGCGCGGCTCGGACACGGTGATGACCTGGCCCGCGCGCAGCGATTCGTGCACATGGCGCGAACCGCCACGGCTGGCGGGGTCCTTGTTGACGGCCACCACGTAGCGCAGGCGCTCCGCCGGATCGTTGAGCAACGAGTAGCTGCGCACCAGTCCCGGCGCCAGATGCAGGTCGATGTGCGCGCCGGCGGTGAAGGCGGGCAGGGCGCCGCCATCCCGCGCGGCCAGTTCCAGCGCGACGATATCCTCGGCCGGCGTGTCGATTGAACGGATGATCAGTTGCATGGCGGCGTCCTCAGATCGGTTCCATCAGTTTTTTCAGGGCGCGCTGCACCACGGCGGTCTGCTCCGCGATCGGCGCGCGCATCTGCTCCAGGCGGCCTATTTCCAGCGAGCTGTCGACGATGATGCGGCATCGCTCTTCGCGCCGCGCCATGAAGGCATCCAGCGCTTGCGGCACATTGGCGGCGCGTGACAGCTCGTCCGCCAGCACCAGCGCGTCTTCCACCGCCATGCCGGCGCCGGAGGCCAGCTGCGGCGTGGTGGGATGGGCGGAGTCGCCGATCAGCACCACATGGCCGCGATGCCATGGCGTCGGCAGGTAGAAGCTTTCCAGCGGGCGGTAAACGATCTGCGTGTTCTCGTCCATCTGGTCGCGCAGCTTGGCCACCAGGCCGCCGTAGCCTTCCAGCAGCGCCTTGAGCGGCGTATGCAGGCCGGTGGCTTCGCGCCACACCTTGGGGCCTTTCTCCAGCACGAACAAGTACATATGCGTCTTCGACACCGGCGTAAAGCCGACCTTCAGCGGGCCGCCGAGGAAGTAGTGGCGGCGGTCGATCTCGGGCGGACGTTCGAAGCTCGCGCGCCACGAATTCTGGCCGGTGAACTCCGGCTGCGGCGCCTCGGGGATGATCAGCTGGCGCACGCGCGAGTTGACGCCATCGGCGCCGATCACGAGGTCGTAGCGGCCTACCTCGCCGTCGCTGAACGTGACTTCGACGCCGTCGGCCAGCTCGCGGAACGCCTGCACCGTAAGGCTGAGCCGCACTTGCGCGCCGGACTGGCGCACGCGGTCGGCCAGGATTTTGTGCAGGCCGGGGCGGGTGAAACCGCCGCTGCCCGGCACGCCGGAGCCGGCCGGCATCGGCGTGTCCAGCTCCTGCAGTAGATTGCCCTCGACATCGCACACCTTGATGCCCTCGCCGGTATAGGCGTGTTCGATGATTTCATCCAGCACGCCAAGCTCCTTGAAGGCGCGCAGCGTAGGGCCGGTGATGGTGATGCCGGCGCCCGACACGCCCCATTTCGGATCGATGTCGATCAGGTCGATGGCGGCGCCGATCTTGCGCAGCGTGATGGCGGCGGACATGCCGCCGATGCCGCCGCCGACGACCAATGCCGTCAGCGCTTTGTTTGTTGTGGTTGACATGCTTGTCTCCTGTTGTTGATGTAGTTATGCGGCGCGGCGCTTGAGCAGGTCCAGCGCGACGTCGACGATCATGTCTTCCTGGCCGCCCACCATGCGGCGGCGTCCCAGCTCGACCAGGATGTCCATGGTCTTCAGGCCGTACTTGCGCGCCGCCGCCTCGCTGTGGCGCAGGAAGCTGCTGTACACGCCGGCGTAGCCCAGCGCCAGCGTTTCGCGGTCCACGCGCACCGGGCGGTCCTGCAGCGGGCGCACGATGTCGTCGGCCGCGTCCATCAGCTTGAACAGGTCGGTGCCGTGGTTCCAGCCCATGCGTTCGGCCGCAGCGATGAACACTTCCAGCGGCGCGTTGCCGGCGCCGGCGCCCATGCCGGACAGGCTGGCGTCGATGCGGTCGCAACCTTCCTCGACCGCGACGATGGAGTTGGCCACGCCCAGGCTCAGGTTATGGTGGGCGTGCATGCCGGTCTGCGTCTCCGGCTTGAGCACATCCTTGAAGGCGCGGAAGCGGTCGCGCACATCGTTCATGCTGAGCGCACCGCCGGAATCGACCACGTAGCAGACGGTGGCGCCGTAGCTTTCCATCAGCTTGGCCTGTTGCGCCAGGCCTTGCGGCGTTTGCATATGGCTCATCATCAGGAAGCCGACGGCCTCCATGCCGAGGTGGCGTGCGTATTCGATGTGCTGGCGCGAGACGTCGGCCTCGGTGCAATGAGTGGCCACGCGCACGATGCGGGCGCCGGCGTCATAGGCGGCGCGCAGGTCGTGCACGGTGCCGATGCCGGGCAGGAGCAGGGTGGCGATTTTGGCGTGTTTGACCACGCTGGCCACCGCTTCTATCCATTCCAGGTCGGTATGGGCGCCGAAGCCGTAATTGAAGCTGCCGCCCTGCAGGCCGTCGCCGTGCGCCACTTCGATGGAATCGACCTTTGCTTCGTCCAGCGCCCGGGCGATCTGCTTGGCCTGTTCGATGCTGTACTGGTGGCGGATGGCGTGGCTGCCGTCGCGCAGGGTGACGTCGGAGATGTAGAGTTTCTTGTTCATGCTTGATCCTTCAGGCGTTCGGCCATGCGCTCGGCGGTGCGCAGCGCGGCGCTGGTCATGATGTCCAGGTTGCCCGCGTAAGCTGGCAGGTAGTGGGCGGCGCCTTCCACTTCAAGGAAGATGGAGGTCTTCAGGCCGGTCATGGCGCGGCCGACGCCGGGAATGTTGATGGGCTGCTCGATGCGGTCGAACTGCACTTTCTGCTTCAAGCGGTAGCCGGGCACGTAGGCTTGCACCGCCGCCGCCATGTGCTCCACCGAGGCGGAAATTTCATCTTCCGAGGCGAACTCGCTCAGGGTGTAGACCGTGTCGCGCATGATCAATGGCGGTTCGGCCGGATTGAGCACGATGATGGCCTTGCCCTTGGCCGCGCCGCCGACCTGCTCGATGGCGCGCGAGGTGGTCTCGGTGAATTCGTCGATGTTGGCGCGGGTGCCCGGGCCGGCGCTCTTGCTGGAGATGGAGGCGATGATCTCGCCGTAATGCACCTTGGCCACGCGCGCCACCGCCGCCACCATCGGGATAGTGGCCTGGCCGCCGCAGGTGACCATGTTGACATTGGGCGCATCCAGGTGGACGTCGCCGTTCACCACCGGAATACAGTAAGGGCCGATGGCGGCCGGCGTCAGGTCGATCATGCGGATGCCCGGCTTGAGGCCGCGCAGCAACGCGTCGTTCTTGACGTGGGCCGAGGCGCTGGTGGCGTCGAATACGATGTCGATGTCGGCGAACACCGGCATCCGCGTCAGCCCTTCCACGCCTTCGTGGGTGGTCTGCACGCCCATGCGGGCGGCTCGCGCCAGGCCGTCGGAGGCCGGGTCGATGCCGACCATGGCGCCCATTTCGATATGCCGTCCATGGCGCAGGATCTTGATCATCAGGTCCGTGCCGATATTGCCGCTGCCGATGATGGCGGCTTTCAGTTTCTTGGTCATTGCATGCTCGCTTTAAAGATCATTCGGTGTCGAAGACGGCGGTAACGCTGCCCAGCCCCTCGATGGCGGCGCTGTAGGCGCGGCCGGCCTGCACCGGCACCATCGGGCCAAGGGCGCCGGAAAGTACAACGTGTCCGGCCTTCAGCGGGGCGCCGTTGCGCGCCATGGTGCGGGCCAGCCACACCACGGCGTTGAGCGGGTGCGACAGGCAGGCGTTGCCGATGCCGGAGGAGAGCAGCTCGCCGTTGCCGTGCAGGCGCATGGAGCAGTTGCGCAGGTCCAGCTCCGACAATTTGCGCGGACAGCCGCCAACCACGAAGGCCGACGACGAGGCGTTGTCGGCCACGGTGTCCACCAGCTTGATCTTCCAGTCGCGGATGCGGCTGCCGACGATCTCCAGCGCCGGCAGCGCGAACTCGATGGCGCGCAGCACGTCGACGATGCCGGGATGCTCCATGTCCAGGTCGCGCCCGAGCACGAACGCCACCTCGGCTTCGATCTTGGGCTGGTGCAGCGCGGACATCGCAATCGGCAAGCCTTCGCCATAGGCCATGTCGTCGAACAGCATGCCGAAGTCCGGCTGGTTCACGCCCAGCTGCTTCTGCACCGCGGTCGAAGTCAGGCCAATCTTGGCGCCGACGATTCGGGCGCCGGCCGCCGCGCGATGTTCGGTATTGATCAACTGGATGGCGTAGGCATCGTCGATGTCCAGCGCCGGATACTGGTCGCTGAGCGGGGCGATCGCCACGCCGCTCTGCGCCGCCTGGCGCAGAGCGGCGGCCGCGTTGAGATGAATATTATTGGGAGCCATGTTCATGCCTCTTTCAGGAAGTCGCGTACCAGGCGGCTGAAGGCCGCCGCGTGTTCGATCTGGGTCCAGTGGCCGCAGCGGCTGAAGACGTGCAGCTGGCTGTTGTCTATCCACTCCAGCATGGTCATGGAGGTCGACAGCGGAATCACCTTGTCATCGCGGCCGTGCACCAGCAGGGTAGGATGCGGCAGGGCGCGGATATCCTGCTCCGCGTGGGACATGGCGTCCACCCAGCGCTGGCGCGGCGACGGGAACATGCCGGCGTAGGCTTCCTGGATGCCGGGACGGATGCTGGCCTCGTAGCGCAGCTTGACCAGCGCGTCGCCGACCAGCGACTGGTCGTAGGCGAAGATGCGCATGATGGCCTGCATGTTCTCGACCGACGGCTGATAGCCCCACACCGCGTCCAGGCCCGGCGTGAGTTCGAACGGCACGCCCACGCTGCCCATCAATACCAGCTTGTTGACGCGCTCCGGGTGGGCGATGGCCAGCGCCAGCGCCATCGAGCCGCCGAAGGAGTTGCCGACCACGTGGGCGCGTTCGACGCCCATCGCATCCATGAAGCGCACGATCTGATCGAGCCAGCTTTGACGCGTATGCACCATGTCCGGTGGCGACTGGCTGTAACCGAAGCCGGCCAGGTCCGGCGCCAGCAGGCGGAACTCGCCGCCCAGGCTTTGCAGCGCCAGGCGCCAGTTGGCATAGGCGCTGACGCCGGGGCCGGAGCCGTGCAGCAGCAGTATCGGTTCGCCTGCGCCCACGTCCTGGTAGTTGGTCAGCACCGGGCCGCAGGCGACCGATTTGCCGATCTCGGGATTGCTCATGGCTGGCCTCCCGCCGGTTCTGCCGATACATGGCGGCGCCATACCAGGCGCGCGGTGCGTGCCTGCGGCGTGTCCGCTTCCAGCCTGGCCTGCAGCGCCAGGGTGCCGTCGTCCTGCACCACCAGCTTGCGTTTCTGCTCGCCGCCTATCCAGTTGGGGAACAGGCTGGCCTGCACCTGGTGGGTGATGGTGTCGCCATCGACGCGATAGCGGCCGCTGTAGCTCAGCATGGAGTCGTAGGCGCGGGCTTTCTCGGCGTCCGGCGCGTTCCACTGGCCGCCTTGTTCGAAGGGCTTGCGCCCGGCCTTGCTGATCATGCAGACCATGTCGCCGTCCGGCAGGTAGCGGATAAAGCCCTCCAGCTGTTCGCCCATCGGCAGCTCGCGGCGGCCGTCGTCGTACAGCTGTTCCCACGAGACGATGTCCCAGCGTCCCACCAGGTTGATCGAGAGTGTCAAGATAATGTCTCCTGTTTGTTGTCGGCCGCGCCGCGCAGGAATTGCGCGACCACCGTGTTGTGTTCTTCTGCGCTTTCGAATTGAGCCCAGTGGCCGGTGTCCTGCGCGCAGTGGAAGCGGCCGTCGCGCACCTGCTGCGACAAGCGCTGTCCCAGCGCCGGCGGCGTGCGGTTCTGGTCACCCCAATAGACCAGCACCGGCTGTTCAATGCGGCGCAGGTCGGCGTCGGTGACGATATGTTTGCGGATGGTGTTCCCGCTCAGGTACTCGGTGATGAAGCGCGCCTGCACGGCGGCCAGCGCGGGCTGGCGGTACAAAGCCTGGCGCACCTGGATCGCTTCCGCAGTCAGGCGCTCCGGCTTGGCCAGGATGCGGGCCATGCGCGTGTGGACGTTCTCGTAGCTGGGATCGCGCAGCACTTCCAGCGAGCTGGGAAGATTCTTTTCCCAATCCGGCTCCAGGTAGCCGGGGATCGATTCCGGGTCCGGCTGGTAGCCCATGGTGGTGGTCAACACCAGTTTCGATATGCGCGACGGGTGGCGCAACGCCAGTTGCATGGCGACCCAGCCGCCCATGGACTGGCCTTCCAGCGCGGCGCTGTCTATGCCCAGCGTGTCCATCACGTCGATCACCTGATCCACCAACTGCGGGATCACTTCATGATCGAAGCCTTCGGTTTGCGACATGCCGTGCCACAGGAAGTCCAGCGCGATCACGCGGAAGTGCCGGGACAACGGCATGATGTTGCGCGCGTAGTTTTCCAGATGGCCGCCGGTGCCGTGCAGCAGAATCAGCACCGGGCCGCTGCCGGCTTCCAGTACGCGGCTGCGGTAGCGGCCCTGCACGATGCGGGTGCTGGCCGCCAGCAGCTCGACCCAGTAGCTCGCTTGCGCGCTCATTTGACTTCCTTGCTGGCGGAGATGGGCCCGCGTAGGCGGCCGTCCGATTTCTCCAGGCCGAAGGTCCATTCGGAGAAGATGTCGGCGGTGGCCGCGAAGTCCTGGGTCTCCCAGGTTTCGGTGACGATGTCCTCGTCGGCGGCGTACTCCCACGAGCAGCCCAGCGGCGTGTTGAAGTACCAGAAGCAGGCCGACGACACGGTGTGGCGGCCCGGTCCCGCGAACGTGGTCCAGCCGCGCGAGTCGATGTACTGGCCGCCGCCGATCACTTCGTGCACGTCGCGCACCTTGAAGGCCAGGTGGTTCAGGCGTGTGCCGGGCTGGCGGCCGTTCAACAGGAACAGGTGGTGGTGATTGCCGGCCGGTGCGCAGCGCATGAAGACGCCGCGATTGGCGTAGCGGTCCGAGATGATGAAGCCCAGGCGCTCGATGTAGAACGCCGAAGCGGCGCCGGCATCGTCGACGCCGATGGCGATGTGGCTGATTTCATGCGGTTGCGCGCGCTGGTAGCGCACCGCGCGGCGGTTCAGGCGGTCCGGCTGTCCGGGGCCGTTGAAGCGGGTCGGTTCGGCGGGGCTCTGGTGACGGCGCACCATGCGGAACGCCAGGCCGATACCCAGGTCGTCCAGGCATCGCAGCGTGCCGTCGACATCGACGCTGACGGCGCGGTCGCGGCCCAGCTCTTCGGCCAGGTCGCGCAGGCCTTGCGGATCGGTGACGCCCCAGGTGATTTCGCACAGGCCGCTGCTATTGCCGACTGGCGTGCGGCCCGGTACGGCGGGATCGGCCTCGACGATTTCGACTTCGGAACCGTCCACTGTGCGGTACAGCAGGGCGCCGTCGGCGGCCGCCTGGCTCAGGCCCCAATCGGCGGCGAAGCGGCTGGCGTCGTCCAATGCGGTGACGGCGAACTTGACGCGCTCGATGCCGCTGATGTGAAAGCGGTTGGCGCTGCTCGGTATCTGCTTCATATACAGGCTCCTTGTGTAGATGCCTGTACTGTATAAAACGGTGCGGTCCTGAGCTAGGAGCCGCCTGCGAAAGCAGATATCTATTCGCTGGATAGCTCCTGTTTGTCCTTATGCGGCGGGCTTCATCAGCGTCGGCACTACTTGCACGATCAGGCGCTGGACCTCGCGCGTGGCCAGCGTGTGCGGGCGGCGCAAGGTGGTGCTGAGCACCACGCTGCGCAGCAGGTCGGGCTTGACGATGCGGGCGCTGGCCAGGCGTGGATCGTTGCGCAGTTCGAACAGGCCGGAGGTGATGGCGTAGCCGCCGCCCACCGCCGCGATCTCGTGCTGCAGCCGGATCGAGTCCGCCTCCACCGCGAAATTCAGGCGCAGGCCGCGCGCTTCGGCCAGCGTGTCTAGCCGTGCGCGCAACAGGTGCGGAGGGCTGGGCACCACCAACGGCAGGCCTTGCAGCGAATCCAGCGTGATGGTGCCGTTTTCCAGCAGCGGGTCGCCGCGCTGGCCCACCAGCTCCAGCCTCGTTTGCGCCAGCACGGATTCGCCAACGTCGGACACCGGCCCTTCGCGCAGCAGCAGGGCCATGTCGACGCGGCCATCGCGCAGTTGTTCTTCCAGCTGGGCGCTGGAGCCGTCGCTCAGGTGCAGGCGCACGCGCGGGAAGCGTTCGCGCACCAGCGAAAACAGCTTGCTGGCCAACATCGGCACGGTGGATGGCAGCATGCCGACGCGTACTTCGCCGGCCGGCGTGCCGCCGGTGGTGCGGATCGCGTCGGTGATGCTGTCCGCATCGGACACCAGCGCGCGCAGGCGCGGGAACAGTTCTTCGCCAAACTCGGTGAGCACCACGCCGCGTCCGGTGCGGCGGAACAGGCGCGAGCCGCACTGCATTTCCAGCTGGTTGATATGGCGGCTGACCATGGACTGCGGCACGTCCAGCACATCGGAGGCGCGCGTCAGGCTGCCTTGTTCGGCCACCTCGATGAAGAACAGCCACTTCGGGTCGAGGATCGATTGCATGGGGGGATTCTGGTTCTGCGGCATGGCAGCCTCCGGGGAAAAATCAGACGGGGCCGTATGCGGCCATGAAAACCGCCACGGCGCGCGCGGCGGTGCCGCTGGCCTCGGTGCTGCTGACCTGGCTGACGGTCTGGAACGTGACACTGTCGCTCCACTCCGCGTCGAGCAGGCCTTTCAGGTGCAGGCCGGCGATGCGCGGATCTGCGCGCCGCAGCTTGCCGGCATCCATGGCCTGGGCCAGGAAAGCGGCGACCGCTGTTTCGCTGCGGGCTGGGCCCAGTTCATAGCAGCGTCGTCCCAGGTCGGACCGTCCCGCTTCGGAGACGATCAGCCGGCGCGCCGAGCGTACCTGGGGTGAATAGATGAAACTCAGCAGACGCTCGCCAAAGGCCTGGAGCGCCACCGCGATGTCGTCGATGGCCGGGTCAAGCGCGCCGTGGGTCGCCTGGAACTGGGCTTCCGTGGCTTCCACGACAACGTTGAAAAATAGCTCTTCCTTGGAACTGAAGTAGCTGTAGAGCGTGGCTTTTGAGTAGCCCGTCAGGTCGCTGATGGCGGACATCGAGGCCCGTTCGAATCCTGCTTCGAATACTTGCGCCGCCGCCAGCAGAATGGCCTGGCGGCGTGTCTCGGTTCGTTTCTTCATGACTTGATGTTCTAAAATGAACTAGTAGGTTCAGTTTAGTTAGGTTCTAGATGAAAAGCAACCAAAACCGGATTTGTCATCCAGGTACAGACTGACTTTGCGACAGGTACTTGGTATTGCCGGCTTGCAGACGGTCCCACAGGCGGTCGTGGTAGGGCAGGATCACCACGTTGAGGATAGGCTCCAGCACCGCTGCCACGCCGCCGAAGGCCAGCGAGCCGGTGAACGCGTAGACCACGACGAAGGCCACCGCGAAATGCAGCCCCGCCTGGCTGGTGCGCTCCGCCGCGACGGCGAATTGCGTGGGGAAGTGGGAATGAAGGCGCTGCCAGGCGCGCTCGTGCAGCGGCAGCAGGGCGACGTTGATCAGAGGTTCGATAATGACGGCCAGTCCGCTGAAGGCCAGCGAACCGGTCAGCGCGTACATCAAGCCGAACGCAATCGCCGTGTGGGTGGCAACCTGGCTTAATTTTTTAGCGACGATCATGACGGCCTCTGCAGTACTGTGGAAGAAGTTACATGGTAATGATTCTCATTTAAAAAAGATAGTTGGCAATGTTAATCGCTGCGGTTGAGTTTTTCTATCCCAGTCGTGGGGCCGGCGTGAAGCGCTGGCTGTATTGATGGATAGCGCGGCATTTCCGTCGGCGCCGAATGGACCGAGACCAGCGTCCCCTTTGTACTGGAGCGGGACGCCACACCGGAGGACATGCAGCTGTCGATAGAACTGGACGGCTACCAGCAAAGTTTCGAGATTGCCGACCTCACGCTGCAGAACTACGGTCCCGGCGTGGCCCTAACCTCCTTGCCCCGCTCGACGGTGCGCTATCCCGGTGACGCGCCGGACGCCGCATGGCGCAGCGAGGCGCAGGCCCGCATCGAGAAGCTGCGCAAGGGCGACCTGCAAGTCAAGGTGGCGCGTCCCGACGGCAAACCGCTGCAAGGAGCCGAAGTGGAAGTGCGCATGACGCGCAACGCCTTCAACTGGGGCACTGCGATCACGTCGAAGAATCTGCTGGCCGACACGCCGGACGGCGCCCGCTATCGCGAGGTCGTCGCCAAATATTTCAACCAGGTGGTGTTCGAGAACGAGGCCAAAGCCAAGTATTGGTTCAGCCAACCGGAAGAGCGGCGAGCCAGCGGCATCGTACAGGCCACGGCATCGCTGCGCGATCACCACATCACGGCGCGCGGCCACGTCATGGTGTGGCCGTCGTGGCAGCACAGCTCACACCTGGCGCCGCTGAAGAACGATCCGGCGGCACTGCGCAGCAGCATCCTGCAGGGCATCGCCGCGCAGACCGGCGCGCTGAAAGGGCAGTTCCAGGAATGGGACGTGGTGAACGAACCCTATGCGCATCACGATATCCTGGATGTACTGGGCAAGCGCGAAATGCTGGATTGGTTCAGCGCGGCGCGTGCGGGAGCGCCCGACGTGCGCCTGTTCCTCAACGACTACACCATGTTTCATGGCTCGGGGAAGGGTAGCCCCAGCCAGTCCTTCTTCGACACGGTCGCATGGCTCAAGCAGAACGGCGCGCAGGTCGACGCCATCGGCGAGCAGGCGCATATCGGCGGCACGCCGCCCGGCATTCCGTTTGTGCTGGAACGGCTGGATTACTTCGGCAAGCTGGGATTGCCCATCCAGATTTCCGAGTTTGACATCAATAGCAACGATGATGGATTCAAGGCCCGCTACCTGCGCGATTTTCTGACCGCGATCTACAGCCATCCCGCCACGGTGGGCTTTGTGCAATGGGGCTTCTGGGAAGGCGCGCACTGGTTCCCGGTGGCCGCGCTGTGGAACAAGGACTGGACCTTGCGCCAGCACGGCGAGGTGTATGCGGAATTGATCGGCAAGACCTGGCGCACGGACTTCAGCGGCGTCACCGGCCAGGGCGGAGTCAGCTCGGTACGTGCTTACACTGGCGAGTACGAAGTGACCGTGCGTTATCAGGGTAAAACGGTCAAGCAGACCTACACGCTGACCAACAGCGGCGGCACCGTGAACATCACGCTTTGAACACCACCACAGCCTGAGAGAGTATGAATGAACTATATCGCAGATGAATCCCGCTATGACGTCCAGCCTTACCGCCGCTGCGGCGCCAGCGGCCTGCAGCTGCCCAGCGTGTCGCTGGGCCTGTGGCACAACTTCGGCGCCGATGCGGATGAAGCCAAGGTGGCCTCCTTGTTGTGCGGTGCGTTCGACCGTGGCATCACCCACTTCGACCTGGCGAATAACTACGGTCCTCCCGGAGGCGCGGCGGAGCTGGCATTGGGCCTGGTCCTGGGCGACGAGCTGCAGTCGCACCGCGATGAGCTGATCATTTCCAGCAAGGCCGGCTACCGCATGGGGCCGGGACCGTATGGCACCGGCGGTTCGCGCAAGTACCTGGTGTCCAGCCTCGATCAAAGCCTGGAGCGGCTTGGCCTGGACTACGTCGATATCTTCTACCATCATCGCCCGGACCCGGATACGCCGCTGGAAGAGACCATGTCGGCGCTCGACCACATCGTGCGCAGCGGCCGCGCGTTGTATGTGGGCGTGTCGAACTACAGCGCGGAGCAGACGCGCGATGCGGCGGCGCTGCTGCATCGCCTCGGCACGCCCTGCGTTATTCACCAGCCGCGCTACAACATGCTGGAGCGCGATATTGAAGCGGAGCTGTTGCCGACGCTGGCGGCGGAGGGCATAGGCTGCATCGCCTTTTCGCCGTTGGCGCAGGGGATACTGACGAACCGCTACCTGGACGGCGCGCTGCCGGCCGATTCGCGCGCCGCGCGCGGTGGCTTCCTGAATCCTGCCGACCTGACGCCGGCCCGGCTGGCGGCGGTGGGCAAGCTACAGCAGATCGCGCAGCAACGCGGGCAGAAGCTGGCGCAGATGGCGTTGGCGTGGGTGCTGCGTCATCCCGGCATGTCGTCGGTGCTGATCGGCGCCAGCCGCCTGGAGCAGCTGGACGATGCGGTGGCAGCCGCCCGATGCGCCCCGTTCAGCCATGAGGGACTGCGCGCCATCGACGCCGCGTTGGCCGATTAGGACTTAGCGGCCAACCTTCAGCAGTTTGCCGTCCGCCGCGCGGGCGTAGCTGGCGAAGAAGGCCCACATCACTTCGTCGTCGGCCACCCAGGTGTGGCCGCCACCTTCGGTGACGTAGGCGGTTACTGCGGCGTCGTCCCGGCAGCCGTCGTAGAGTTCCTGGTACACCGTCGGCGAGATCCGGCGTGTGACGGCGGCGTGCTGGCATTGATTGAGCGCCGCCCAGCGCTGTTCCGCGGCCTGCATGGAGTACTGCCAGTATTTCGATCCGCCGCCTTCCATCGGATTGGTGGTGTCGCGATCGCCGGCAAACGCGATGACAGGGAGCGGCGATTCAGGCCGGCAGCTATCCGGATCGGGCCGCGCCGGGTCCGACTTGAGCGGTGCGCCGGCGCGCAAGCCGACGACGGGGGCAATCGCGGCGAACCGCGTCGATGCCACGCATCCCATCCAGCTTGTCATGCGTCCGCCGCCGGAGATGCCGGTGATGTAGACGCGGCTGCGGTCTGCGAGACCTTGCTTGGCAAGCAAATCCAGGATGGATAGCAGATATTGGACATCGTCCCTATCGCCAGCGCCGGGCGCCGCGCCGCTGGTGGTGACCACGCCCGGTACATTCCATGCGAATCCTTGCGCGAGGCGGATCGCGCCGGTGGGCGCCGCAATGATGAATCCGTGCTTGTCGGCCGCCGCTTTCAGGCTGGAGCCGGCGAGCATGGCCACGCCTTCGCCCGAACTGCCGTGCAGCAGGAAGACCAGCGGCGCAGGCGCTCCCGCGTTGATTGAGGAAGGGCGATATAGGGCGAATGGCGCTGCGCCAGGCACCTCGAATTGCGGTGTGGTTTGTCCGGCTTCCCGTGCCTCCGCCGTCGACAAGCCGCAGGTCAGCGTGCACGCGATCAATACAGCCACATACGTTTTAAAAGTGCGCTTGCTTGTCGTCATTCAGTTGTCTCCAAATTAGATTTTTATCAATTGTAGTATAAAATTTAAATGCAAATGATTCTCATTTGATATATGATTGCTTGCCAGCCAGAAATCCCTGCAACAACAATGAAGGAGGTATCCAGCCAAAAACAAGTATGAAGAGGTTATATGTTTGGATACGCTTTACGCACGCCGCTGGCTTGCGCCATCTCCACCATGTTCCTGGCATCGGCATTTGCTCAGGAAACCAGCAACGACGCATCGGCCGTCACCCCAGTACTGCCGCAGATCGACGTGACCGAGCAGCCCGAACCCGGCACATCGACAACCATCAGCGGCGACGCGCTGGATCGCGCCAACAATATGAAGGACGTGGTCCGCAATCAGCCGCTGGTGTCCGCACCCGGGACTGCGGCCGGCACCACGCGCAACCGCAGCAGCTTCGACCGCTCCGGCACCACCGGCTACAACATACGCGGCATCGAAGGCAATCGTGTCGGCATGGATGTCGACGGCATTGAGATGCCGGATGCCACCACCCGCCCGTACGTGAGCCGGGTCGGCGTCAACACGTTTGGCGCCGGCCGCGACTTCATCGATCCGGAAATGTTCTCGGCGGTGAATATCCTTTCCGGCACCACGTCGGCCAAGCGCTCGGCGGGCGGCATCGGCGGGGCGGTCAGCTTCAAAACCAAATCGGCGGACGACTATCTGGCCAGCGACAAGCGCTCTTATTTCGGTGGAAAAATCGGCTACGATTCGGCCGATCGCTCCTGGAACGAGAGCGTGACCGCCGCAGGCAAAAGCGGCAACACGGACGGCCTGATCGCCTATTCGCGTCGCGACGGCCACGCCACGCGCAACAACAGCGATATCGTCGACAGCATGGCGAACGACTGGAACTCCAATGCATTGCTGCTCAAGGGTGGACTGCGCATCGATGCCGCCAACCGCCTCGAACTGTCCGCCGATCTTTACCGGCGCAAGAACGACACGTCCTTCTTCGGCTGGGACACGACCAGCACCAGCGTCATTGAAAATTCGCAGCAGCGCAGCGACACCAGCCGCAACACGCTGCAGCTGATGCACCAATGGACGCCGAACAGCACCTGGCTCGATCACGTGGATACGCGCTTGTACTTCCAGAGTACCGATACCGAAGACCAGACCGATACCACGACCTTGTCCACCAAAGCCACGGTGCGCAATGTCTCCGAAAACAAGACGCGGACCTGGGGGCTGTCGAGCGTGGCCGCCAAGCGGTTCGATAGCCACCATGTCAGCTATGGCCTGAACGTATCCGAGCAGGACGTGGAGCGGCCATGGAACGTGGCCGGCTACATGAAGCCGCAGCCCGACACAACCACCGAGCGGGCCGGATTGTTTGTGCAGGATGACATCAGCTTCGACGTCGACGGCCATCGCCTGGTGCTGATGCCGGCACTGCGCGGCGACTACGTCAAGATCAAGATGCGCGACATCGGCAACTTCGCCTCCGGCGTGCTGACGCCGGCCGATGTGGAAAAGATGTACGGCAGCCCGAGCGCGACCATCTGGAGTCCTAGCCTTGGCCTCAGCTACGACATAACGCGCAACCTGCTGGTCTATGCGCAGTACAAGCGCAGCGGACGGGCGCCGGCCGCCGGCGAGATCTTCGGTTCGTGGAACCTCGCCAGCAACTACCTCACCGGCAACCAGTACGCGCTGGTCGGCAATGCAAAGCTGAAAGAGGAAACCAGCGATGCCTTCGAAGTCGGTTTCAAGGGCCATCCAACGCAGGGCGTGACCTTGAACACCTCGCTATTCTACACGCGTTACAACGACTTCATCGCCTACACCCGCTACACCCGCGCGCTGCATCCGGCCATGTTCACCAACGTGCCGGCGCACATCGGCACCATCTATCAGGCCGAGAACCGCGACGACGCCAAGATCTACGGCTTCGAATTCAGCGCACGGGTAGACCACGGCCGATGGAATCCCGATGCCAAAGGCTTCTACAGCACCTGGGCCATGGGATTGAGTCGCGGCACCGCCAAGTCCAATTACGACGGCGACAAGGACGTCCCGCTTGAATCCGTGTTGCCACGCAAGGCCGTGATCGGCGCCGGCTACGATGCGCCGCTGAAAACCTGGGGACTGAACCTGACCGGCAGTTTCGTCGCCGGCAAGCAGGCGGTGGCCACCAATCGCGATGCCTACACCAACGCGGGCACCGGACTGACCGACTCCACGACGGCACTGTTCCGCGTGCCGGGTCATGCCTCGTTCGATCTGATCCTCTACTGGCAGGTCAACAAGAACATGCGTCTCGATGCCGGCATCTACAACCTTGGCGACAAACGTTACTGGGACTATTCCAGCGCGCGCAGCCTGCAACCAGCGGTCGCACGCGACCGGCGCGACATCGAACTGCTGACCGAACCAGGTCGTACCGCAGCGCTGTCACTGAACCTGACATTCTGAATTTCACAACAAACCAATGGAGAAAGTCTTGAAACGACCATTTTTGCTACGCACGGCATTCGCCGCATCCTGCCTCGTCGCGCTGACTGCACACGCCCATACACCGTACCTGCTGCCGAGCAGCTTCGATGTCCAGCCCAAGGAAATCATCGGCGTCGATGCCGGCTTCACGGAGAAATTCTTCGTGCCGGACGTGGCCTTTGGTGAAACCGCATTCACCATCGTCACGCCGGAAGGCGAGCGCATTCCGTTCGGCGATATCCGTCAGCTCAAGCAACGCACGGTGGCCGAGCAGAAACTGCCTGACGGGAAGGGCACCTATCGCCTAAGCACCGGCCCGCGACTGGGCGCGGTGTTTCGCACCTGGGAGCGCAACGGCAAGACCGAGTCCGTGCGCGATCCGCAGCAAGTCATGCCGGCGGATGCCAAGCTGCTGAGCAACTATCAGTCGCTGTCCATTTCCGAGGCCTATGTCACCGCCGGCAAGCCATCGGCGAAAGCGCTGGCGCCGGTGGGCAAGGGCTTGGAAATCGTCGCCGTCACGCATCCGAGCGATTTGTTCGTCAACGAGAAATTCGACTTCGTCGTGCATTTCGACGGCAAGCCCTTGCCGAACCAGAAGGTCAGCGTTTATCGATCGCCGATGGATCTGGCCAGCCAGGCCACGGTCCAGAATGTGTCCACCAATGCCGACGGAAAAATCGCGCTGCCGCTGACGAAATCGGGCATTTATCTGGCCTTGATTCGCTATCACGCACCGGCGCCGGCTGGCGCCGCCGCGCCGGTGTACGGTCACAACTACACGCTGACGTTCCGCGTGCTGGACCAATAAACGGCATCAGGGCTGCGCTGCGGCCCGCGCCTGGGTGATCCAGGCGTCGAACACCTGCTGGTGGTATTTGATCCAGCCTGCCGTATGGCGGGCGATGTCGGCTTGCGTGTTTTCGCCATGGCGCATGCGCTCGTTTTGCGCGTCGATGTCGGCAATCGGCAGCCGCATCATTTCAAACAGCTTGACGGCGGCCGGATTGCGCTCGGCCCAGGCGCGGTTCACGACGATGCGCGTGGTGTTGACGGCAAAGCCGTAGTCGCTGTCGTCGTCGAGGCGGGTGTTGGCGTGCGCCGGGTTGGATGAGAAGGGCACTTGCAGCCACACCACATCCTTGCCCGGTACCAGCACGCCGCTGACCCAGTACGGCGTCCACGTGTAGTACAGAATGGATTCACCGCGCTGGTAGCGGCCGATGGTGTCGGCGATCAGGGCGGCGTAGCTGCCCTGCACGTGCTGGACCGTCTCGCGCAACTTGTAGGCGTCCAGGTGGTTTTCGATCATCGCTTCGCAGCCCCAGCCGGGATTGCAGCCGGTCAGGTCGGCCTTGCCGTCGCCGTTGTGGTCGAACAGCTTGGCCAGGCCCGGATCGCGCAACTGTTCGATGTTGGTGATGTGGTACTTGTCGGCCGTGGCCTTGTCGATCAGGTAGCCTTGCGCGGCCGGGCCTGCATACTGGCCGGTGCGCAGCAGTTTGGCGTCGCCGCCGGCGTTGTTGTAGTAATCCTTGTGCAAGGGATCCCAGTGCACCGCCAGGAAGGTGGCGTCGCCATTGGCGATGGCGATGTGCGCGGCCGGATAATCGACTTCCTTGATAGGCTGCGGCTCGTAGCCCAGCGCTTCCAGGGCGCGCTCGACCAGCATGGTCTGGAAGGTTTCCTCGGCGATGGCGCTTTGCAGCGCCTGCACCTTGATGCCCTTGCCGGGCAGGTCGGCATTCTGCGCCATGGCCAGGTTGGTGACCAGTACCAGGGCCAGGACGGCCACTGCGCCCTGGACGGGGGCGCCGCGCATCAGGTGCAACAGACGCAGGGCCAGGCCGGCGGGGCCGGTCTGGTACCAGTGGCGCACGCCACGGCGCGGTTGGCCCATCGCTTGTGTTAAACGATCCAGCGTGATGGCCAGCAGCACGATGCCGAGGCCGCCGACGGTGGCCAGGCCCATGTCCAGGCGGCCGATGCCGCGCAACACCATCTGGCCCAGGCCGCCTACCGCGATCATCGAGGCGATCACCACCATGGACAGCGACAGCATCAGCGATTGGTTGATGCCGGCCATGATGGACGGCATGGCCAATGGAAACTGCACGCGGGTCAGCAACTGCCACGGCGAAGCACCATAGGCGCGCGCCGCTTCGATCAAATCGGGACGCACCTGGCGAATGCCGAGATTGGTCAGGCGCACCAGCGGCGGCAGGGCGAAGATGATGGTGACGATGACGCCGGGCGCGTTGCCGATACCAAACAGCATCACCACCGGCACCAGGTACACAAAGGCCGGCGTGGTCTGCATGGCGTCCAGCAGCGGGCGCAGGAGGTTTTGCGCGCGGTCGCTGCTGGCCAGGAATATCCCCAGCGGTAGGCCGATGAGCAGGCAGAAAGCCAGCGAAGTCAACACCAGCGACAAGGTGATCATGGCGTCCGGCCAGATGCCCAGCATCGATACGATCAACAGCGCCAGCACGGTGCCGATGGCCAGCGCGCGGCTGGTGAACTGCCAGGCCAGCAGGCCGATGATGGCGATCACCGTCAACGACGGCGCGGCCAGCAGTAGCTGGCTGACGGTGTCCAAGGTGGCGTCGATGGGTGCGCGCGCGGCCTGGAAGAACGGACGGCAATGCTCGACCACCCAGCCCAGGCCCTGGTTGATCCAGGATTGCAGCGGCAGCGAACCGTCAAGGATTTGCGACAGGTGCGGGTCGCCGGTGTGCTGCGGCGTGGCGGCAGGGGCTGCGGCGTCGAGCCAGGTGGTATCGCCCGGCGGGGTGGGGAGCCATGGATTGACTTGATTCATGCGTGTCCTTTCTGCGTATCTCGATCGAGGAATTTCAGCAAGGTGGTCTTGCTGATGGCGCCCCGGAAGCTGCCATCGTTGGCCACCACGGGCACGCCGTATGGCTGTTGCGCCACCTGGCCGAACAGGCCGGCGACGGGTTCATCCGCATCGATGGTCTGCACCTCCGGCAGGTAGGCATGCGCCAGGCCCAGCGGGCCGCTGTGGCCGTCCAGCGCAGTGCGCAGCGAATCGGCCGACACCAGGCCGAGGAAGCGGCGTTGCGGGTCGACCACGTAGGCGTAGGCCCGGTCCTGTTCTTCCAGCATCGACAGCGCCGCGCGCGCACCGCGTGCAGGCGATTCCGACACCACGATCTGGCTCTTGCGCGCAATGTCGGCGGCCTTGAAGACGGCCGCCGCATCGACGCCACGCACGAAATTGCGCACGTAGTCGTTGGCGGGCTTGCGCAGGATTTCTTCCGGCGTGCCCACTTGCACCACGTGGCCGTCCTTCATGATGGCGACGCGGTCGCCGATGCGCATGGCCTCATCCAGATCATGCGAAATGAAGACGATGGTGCGGCGCTTGATCTGCTGCAGGCGCAGCAGCTCCGATTGCATCTCCGTGCGCATGATGGGATCGAGCGCGGAAAACGCCTCGTCCATCAGCAGGATGGACGGATCGCAAGCCAGCGCGCGGGCCAGGCCCACGCGTTGCTGCATACCGCCGGACAATTCATCCGGATAACTGGCGGCATAGCCGGCGAGGCCGACCTGTTCAAGCGCTTGCTGCGCCAGCGCATGGCGTTCGGCTTTGGGCATGCCGGCCAGCTCCATGCCGAAGGCTGTGTTGTCGAGCACGGTCAGTTGCGGCAGCAGCGCGAACGACTGGAACACCATGCTGATGTCCTTGCGGCGCAGCGCGCGCAACTGCGCGTCCGGCAGGGTATTGATATCGTTGCCGTCGATCAGAATGCGGCCGGCGGTGGGCTCGATCAGGCGGTTCAGCATGCGCACCAGGGTGGACTTGCCGGAACCGGACAAGCCCATGATGACGAAAATCTCGCCGGCCTCAATGGTGAAGGTGGCGTCGAACACGCCGATGGTGCATGCGGTGCGGGCCAGGATATCCTGCTTGCTGGCGCCCTGGTGGACCAATGCCAGTGCGTCTTCGGGCTGATCGCCGAATACTTTGAAGACATGGTCAATGATGATTTGTTTAGCCACGATGTGGTTCTCCTTCGATTTGACGAATGGAATGAAACCCAGCAAGCCAAGGGACTTACGGCGGGAATCAGCGACCTTGTGCCGCGATGGCGCGGGAGCGCACGCAAGTGGCAAGCAAGGGAGGCACGCGGGGTGCCAGGATGCGGGCGCATGGCCCAATGGGGGCGTAGCAGAGGCGCTACGGAAGACTTCTGTTGTAAATATACGTCATTATAGCAAGGAAACATGCAAAAGTCTAATGACGGTTGGCATTGAAATGTGTTACGTCTTCGAGTATCCGAAAGATAAAGAGGCCCATGGTGAAATTACTCCACGCCTTGGCGGCGCTACTGCTGGCGGCAAGCTGCTGGGTGGCCAACGCCGCCGACAGCGCACCGCTGCGCATCGGCGTGGTCGGCCTGACCCACACGCACGTGCACTGGCTGCTGGGGCGCGAGCAATTGAAAGATATCGAGATTGTCGGCATCGTCGAAAAAAATCGTGACGACCTGCTGCGCGCCGGACACATCGGCGACGTGCGCAAGGTGGTCGTGCACGATGGTCACAAGGGGCCGAAGAAGTTGGGCGTCAACCAGGAATTCCTCGACTGGCTGGGCGACCCGGTCGACGAAGCCACCATCATCCTCACCTATCCGCAGGCCCAGGCCATCGTTCAGGCCTCGTGGAACTGGCCGGTGGCGCGCAAGGATCTGGAAATCTACGGCGTGCAGGGCCAGTTGATGGCGGATAACCGCCACCAGCTGCGCACCCGCTTGTCGGAATCGGCGGAAGAAAAGACGTTGACGCTACCCGAGCGCACCTACCCGGACAACGATCCCTTCGCCTACTTCAAGGCGCTGATCGACGGCCGCATCACGCCCGGAAAATACGACCCGTCCTCGATCGACAACAACATGATCGTGATGGAAATCCTGGACGCCGCCGCCCGCAGCGCCAGGCAGGGCAAGACGATACAGCTCAAGCCTTAGCGGCTAGCTTCCTTGATTCGCAATCTCATCGAGCAAAGACATGAGTTGCGTCACGTCGGCCGGCTTGGTCAGGTGATGATCGAAGTCGGCGGCGGTCGAGCGCTGTTTGTCCGAGTCCGTGCCCCAGCCGGTCAGCGCGATCAAGGTCGCCTTGTCCATGCCGTACATGCTGCGCAGCCGGGGCGCCGCCTCGTAGCCGCTCATGTCCGGCAGGCCGATGTCGAGAAACACCACTTGCGGCGGATCGGAGGCCACACTGGCCATGGCGGAGGCGCCATCGTGCGTTACCGTTACCTGATGGCCGCCGTATTCCAGCAGCGCGGCGAGGATTTCCGCCGCATCGACATTGTCATCGACGACCAGAATGCGCAGCGTGGACGATGCTGCCGCCTGGGATGCTGCCGGCGCTTCCGGCACCGGCGCCGCCTCGGCGCTCTCCAGTGGCAAAGGCAGCCAGACGGTGAAGCAAGTCCCTTGGCCTGTGCCGCCACTTTCGGCGCCGACGCGGCCGCCGTGCAATTGCACCAGCTGGCGCACCAGGTTCAGCCCGACGCCCAGTCCGCCCTGGGCCATGCGCTCGGCCGCCGGCACCTGGGCATACATGTCGAATATGGTCGGCAACAGCCCGGCGGCGATGCCGATGCCGTTGTCGGCCACCATGATCGCCAGTTCGTCGTTGCGCGCGACGGCGGCGATCTCGATATGGCCGCCGGGCGGGGTGTACTTAGCTGCGTTGTTGATCAGGTTGCTCAACACTTGCGTGATGCGGTGCGGATCGATATGCAGCGTCAGCGACGGCGACGGCAGGCTCACGCTCAGGCGGTGCTGAGCGGCGTCGATCAGCGGCGTGCTCATCGCGATCGCATCCTGCACCACCTCGGCCAGCGCCACATTGGCGCGCTGCAGCGTCACTTTGCCTTCGGTCAGGCGGGCCATGTCCATTAGGTCGTCCACCAGGTGCACCATATGGTCGACCTGGCGCCGCATCACGGTCTGGATTTGTTCGGCCTTGGGCGTAGCGGGCACGGTGCGCATCAGCTCCAGCCCGGCGCGGATCGGCGCCAGCGGGTTGCGCAATTCATGCGCCAGCGTGAACAGGAACTCGCTTTGCATGCGGTTCTTTTCCGTCAGCTCAAGCGCCAGGCTTTGTTGCGATTCTTGTAGCACGATGCGGTCGTGGATGTCGATCACGCTGCCGACAAAGCCGACGGCTTCGCCGGCGTCGTCGGTGTGGGGCATGCCGGCATCGACGCACCAGCGGTATTCGCCGTCATGGCGGCGCAGCCGGTAATCCATCGAGAACGGGGTGCGTGCCGCATTCGCCGCCAGGAAGATGCTGCTGGAGCGTTCAAAGTCATCGGGATGGATATTTTCCAGCCAGCCCAGGCCCAGGTCCTGGGGCGGCGTGCGGCCGGTGTAGTCGTACCAGCGCTGGCTCAAGTACGTGCACTGGCCGTCGACGTCGGTGGTCCAGAGGATCGCCGGCGAGGTGTCGATCAGCGAACGCACGTAGGCGTCGCGGGCGCTGGCCTGGCTTTGTTGCAGCTGGCGAGCGCGCCCCAGCGCGATCTGTCGTCGTACCCGCGCCAGCAGTTCGCTGGTGGAGAAGGGCTTGACCAGGTAGTCGTCGGCGCCGGCGCGCAAGCCTTCGACCTTGGCTTCCTCGCCGGCGCGGGCGGATAGCAAGATCACCGGCAACTGCCGCAGCGCGTCGTCAGCCCGGATACGGGCGATCAGGCCGAAACCGTCGAGCTTGGGCATCATCACGTCGCTCAGCAGCAGGTCGGGCTGTTGCTGCGATAATTGTTCGAAGGCGGCTTCGCCGTCGCCGCATACGGTCACGTCCGCGTGCGGCGCCAGCAGTGATTTCAGGTAGGCGCGCATGTCGCTGTTGTCGTCCGCGATCAAAATGCGCGGGCGCTCGGCGGCCGGCTGCAGCAGCGTCAGGCTGTGTTCGGCCGCAGGCTGACTGTGACCCGTCTCCTGGTCGGGCAGCCAGCGCAGGGCTTCCTCCAGGAAGGCGGCGCCCATGCGCGGCGTGCCGGCCTCCGCGTCGGCGATGCGATCCGCCGGCAAGTGGCTGTGGCCGAACTGAAGATCGACGTCAAAGCGGCTGCCGACACCGAATTCGCTTTGCACACTGATGGCGCCGCCGTGCAGCCGCACCAGTTCCTGGATCAAGGCCAGGCCGATGCCACTGCCCTCCAGGCTGCGGCCCGATGCGCCTTCGATGCGATGGAAGCGCTCGAATACGCGCGGCAGTTCATGCTCCGGAATGCCGCTGCCGGTGTCGCTCACCGACAAGCGCGCCATGCCGTTGTGCTCGCCCAGCGTCACGTGCACGCCGCCTTTTAGCGTGAACTTGAAGGCGTTGGACAGCAGGTTCAGCACGATTTTTTCCCACATGTCGCGGTCGACGTAGACTTTCTCCGGCAGCGGTTGCAGATCCAGCGTATAGGTCAGGCCGCCTTTTTCCATCGCCGATTCAAACACGCTGGCCAGGTCCTTGGTCTGCTGCGTCAGATCGACCGGCAGGTAGGTGGCGCGGACCCGGCCGGCCTCGATGCGCGAGAAGTCCAGCAGGGAATTGACCAGCTTCAGCAGGCGCAAGGCGTTGCGGTGGGTAGTTTCGATGCGCTGGCGTTGCGGCGCGGAGAGTCCGTCGCTGGCCAGGGCGTCGTCGAGCGGGCCGAGGATCAGGGTCAGCGGCGTGCGGAATTCGTGCGACACATTGGAGAAGAAGGCGGTTTTGGCGCGGTCAATGCGTGCCAGCTCCTCGACGCGGCGTTGTTCCTGCTCATAGGCGGTGACGTTGCCGACGGCGGTGTTGAAGGCCGCCGTCAGGAGCGCGAAGAAGTTCAGGTACGGCGCATCCAGCGCGCGGCGGGCGCTGACGCCGGCCACCACGAATCCGAACGGGTGCTGCTGGCCGGGCAGCGTCAGCGGCAAAATCATGGCGGATTGCGGCGCTTCCTCGTAGGGGCCGCAGCTTGTGCCCTCAAAGCGCGCGGCCAGGCCGTCCTGCTGATGCATCTCGCGGCTGGCGGCGGCGCGCGCGAACGGCCAGCATTCGTCGTCGAAGGCGAGTGTTTCCGGCGCCAGCGGGCTGCCGGCGGCGATGCCGTTGGCGCCGCGCAGATGCAGTTGGCCGGCTTCGCCGTCGAGCTGGTAGAACAACAGGAAGGGCAAGTCGAGCGCCAGATCGCCGCCGTGAGCGCTCAGTTGGCGCCCAATGTCGTCCACCGTGCGCGCGCCGTCGATGGCGGCGCTCAGGTCGCGCAAGCTTTGGGTGCGGCGGGCGTTCAGCACGACTTCCGTGGTTTCCGTGATCGGGTGGAAGATGCCGCCGACCTCGCCGGACTCGTCGCGAATCGGCGAGAAGGAGAACGTCATGAACGCCTCTTCCAGATAGCCGTAGCGGTCGAGGAACATGCGTTGGTCGCGGATATACGTGCCTTCGCCCTGTTGCGCGCGGTCGAACTTGTCGCCGACCACGGGCAAGGCGGTGGCCCAGCACACTTTGAATGGCTCGCCCATCGAGGCCGGATGCTTGCCGCCGCAGATGGGGCGGTAGGCCTCGTTATAGATCTGGATGTATTCCGGACCCCACGCCACCAGGATGGGGAAAGTTGACGACAGGCACAGGCTGACCGTGGTGCGCAAGCTTTGCGGCCAGCTGTGCAGCGGACCCAGCGGGGTCTGCGACCAGTCGATATTCCTGATGAGCTCCGCCATCTCGCCACCGCCGCTGAGCCAGCTGACATCGTCGGAATTTACTGGCGGCGGATGGTGCTGGGGCATGTGCGGATCAAGCGGGAGCTAAGGGAATGCTCATTTTAAAGCATATTGCCTAAGCTTCCGCTTTTGTCGCCGTGCCGGCCTGATTGAACGCGGCCGCATCGCCGGCGAACATTTCCTCCAGTTCCAGCCGGCCCTTGCGCGTCAGCGAGATGATGGTGTCCTGGTCCTGCTGGTGCGGATAGACTTCCATCAGCATTTTCAGGTTGTGGGTGCGGAACACGCTGGCCGCATGCTGTGCGCGCTCCGGCGCGAAGCCGAGTTGCTGCAGCACGCTGGCGCCCAGCTGCAAGGCCGCCTCGAAAGTTTCGCGCTCGATCAGGGTGACGTTGCGGTCAAGCAAGTCGTAGTAGTGGCTGACGTTGCGCGCCCGCGCCAGGATGGTCAGCGACGGTAAGCGTTCACGCACGGCGTCGATCAATTTCAAGCTGGCGTCGACGTCATCGACCGCCACCACCAGCGCCCGGGCTTTGCCGATGCCGGCCGCTTCCAGCAGGTCGATGCGGGTGGCGTCGCCGTAGAACACCTCGTAGCCGAACTTGCGCAGCAGTTCGATCTGGTCGGGATCGTGGTCCAGCACGGTCACGCCGATGCGGTTGGCCGCCAGCAAACGGCCGATGATCTGGCCGAAACGGCCGAAACCGGCGATGATGACCGGGTTTTCGACCGCGATGGCGTCCGGCGCGCGCTTCTTTTTGGCGGTGCGCAGGTGCGGCGCCACCAGCTTGTCATGCGCCAGCAACAGCAGCGGCGTGGCCACCATCGACAGCGTCACCACCATCACCAGCATGGCCGACACGTCCGCCGGCAGTACCTTGGCTTCCGTCGCGGCGCCGAACACCACGAAGGCGAACTCGCCGCCCTGCGACATCAGCAAGGCAAAGAACAGGCGCTGGCCGCGCGGTATGTCGAACCAGCGGCTCATGCCGTACAGCAGGGCGCCCTTGCACAGGATCAGGGCGGCGGCCAGCGCCGGTACCAGCAGCGGATGGTCGCGCAGCACGCCAAAATCGGCCGACATGCCGACCGCCATGAAGAACAGGCCGAGCAGCAGTCCCTTGAACGGCTCCAGGTCGCTCACCAATTGGTGGCGGTACTCCGAATCGGCCAGCAGCACGCCGGCGGCGAAGGTGCCGAGCGCAAGCGACAGGCCGACCCATTCCATCAACAAACAGATGCCGATCACCAGCAGCAGCGCAAACGCGGTGAACAGTTCGCGCAGGCCGGTGCGGGCGATGAAGCGCATCACCGGATTGACCAGGCAGCGGCCCACGGCGATCAAGGTCAGCATCACCGCCACCAGTTTGACGGCGCGTTGCCAGCCGGCGCCGTCGTGGTCGGAAGCGACGCCCGCCAGCAGCGGCACCAGCGCGATCATCGGAATCGCCGCGATGTCCTGCAGCAACAGGATGGAGAAACTGGCCGAACCCGCCGGGCTGGGCATGAGCTTGCGTTCGCCCAGCGTGGCCAGCACGATGGCGGTGGACGACAGCGACAGCCCGAGGCCGGCAACGATGGCGACCTTGCTGTCGACGCCGAAGGCCAGCGCCAGGCCGGCCAGCGCGGCGCTGACGATCAGCACCTGGGCGCCACCCCAGCCGAAGATGGGACGGCGCAGCGCCCACAGCTTCTTCGGTTCCAGTTCCAGGCCGATCAGGAACAGCATCAGCACCACGCCGAATTCGGAAATGCTCAGCACGTCTTCCACATTGCCGATCAGCGACAGGCCCCACGGGCCGATCATGGCGCCGGCCATCAGGTAGCCGAGCACGGCACCCATGCCGGTGCGTTTGGCCAGCGGCACCAGCAATACCGCCGCCGCCAGGTAAAACATCATGTGTAGCAGTATGCCGTGGGCCATGTCCGGGTCCGTGTGAGCAGTAAGAGGGCTGATTTTAGCCCATTAGTGCTCTTTCGCAATCCATCGTAAGGCGCTGAGCGATGGCATGAACAGATATTCGCCGCCACGCAGCTGGTTGAAGGTGTTGATGCCGGCTATCCTGCGCCGCACCGGCGTTTGCGGAATCGTGAAGCTGCCCGGCGTTTCCTGCAAGCCCACCATGGGATCGCGCTCGGCGCCCAGGTCGATGAAGTTGCCGCGATTGATCCATTCCTGCTGGAAGAACTCGATGGTGTCGTAGGCGCGTGCGCTGATGAAGATGAAGAAGATGCCGCGTTCGCCGTTGTCGTCTTGCGCCGTCAGTTCGCGTTTCCATTTCGGACCGAAGGTGGAGGAGCGGCGGATGATGCGGTGGATATTCACATCGGTCAGGATGGTCAACTGGCTGTCGCGCGGATTCAGGCGGCGCATGTGGGCCGCGTGCGGGCACATCAGGCCGCGCGGATCTTTGGAGAAATCGAAGTCGTTGTTGCGCGCCGGATCGGCGCCCAGGGCTGGATCATCGTGCTCCGGCGCCAGCGTCAGCGGTGCGCCGCTGCGCCAGCGGCCGACTATCTTGGCCGCCAATAATTCCTCGCCGGCCTCATCGTTCGCCTGGCTGCGGATGTAGTCATTGAAGGCGCCGACCTTGCTCTCGTATTTACGCAGCACCACGAAGGAACCGTTCTTGCCTAGCTCGGGCGGCTCTGGCATGGCGACCGGTGCGCCGGTTTCGCTGTTTTCGCCGAGGATGAACTCGCCCGCTGCGATGGAGCGTTCCTGGCCGGGCAGCGCTGCGACGCCGCTGCCGGCGATGGCCGGCTGCGAAATCGAGTCGCGGAAGCCGAACGGGTTCTTGGCGTCGGCATCGGCGCCAAAGCTGTGCTTGCCCACCAGGGTGACGCCGTGGGAGCGTTCCAGCTCGCCCATGGCTTTGTCGATTGCCACGTCGAGCGCGGCTTCATCGCGGGCGTAGATCGTCAGGGCGATGTGGCAGGCGCCCGGCTGGAAGGCGTCGTCCCAATGCTCCGGCGCGTTGTCGCCGACATCGCGCAACTGCTCGGTGCGCTGCGCCATGCCTTGCTGGAACGGCAGCGGTAAGCTTGACAGCGAGGCTTCCGGCACGCCGAGCGCTTTCAGCCCCTGGAAACTCAGCGCCATGCCCATCCAGGCGTCGCGGTCGTCGGTCCATCCGGCGGCCGATGGAATATGCTCGGCCATGCGGCGCAGCAGGTCGCGGCCGCCAGCGGCGTCATCGATGTGCAGCATGGCGTGCATGCCCACATAGGGTTCCGGCCGCGAGCGCAGGATCAGGGCCTGGATATCGTCCAGCGCCAGCGTGACGTGTTCGCGCGTGAAGCGTGCTTTGAGGTCGGTGAGAAAAGTCATCAGTAATCCACTCCCTGCGGTTGCGCCAGCGCGGCGCTCAGCGCATCGAGCGCTTTGCGCGTGGCTTCATCCTGCGGCGGGTTGGCGGACATCTGGTCCAGAAACGTGGTCAGCGCCTTGTCCATGCGCTGGAAGCGGCGCGTGTCCACCACGGTCACCTGCGGATTGGCGACGAACCAGCCAGCCGCGTCGATCTGGTGGCTGGCGATGAAGTCCTTCACGGCCGGGCTGTCGATGCCGGGCCAGCCCTCGATATTCGCGAACAGCAGGTCCATCAACTCGGGAATCTTGGTGGCGAAGTCGTTGATGTAGCTGTCCCAGTCGCC
Organism: Duganella paludis; assembly: GCF_054461335.1. Classification (NCBI taxonomy): domain Bacteria; kingdom Pseudomonadati; phylum Pseudomonadota; class Betaproteobacteria; order Burkholderiales; family Oxalobacteraceae; genus Duganella; species Duganella paludis. Next base: position 6,723,642 of record NZ_CM136922.1, on the reverse strand, counting down.
GTCGTAGGTGGTGGCGAACAGGATGCGCGTGTCGTTGTCGAAGAACACGAAGCGCATGTCGTGCAGGGTGGAGACGCGCTGCGCGCCGTCCATATTGCCGTTGGTGAGATCGAAGATGCGGCGCAGGCGCTCGGCGCCGCCCGGTTTCAGCGGTGCGATGGCGGTCAGCTCCGAAACGTTGCCGGACTGCTTGCCGACGCGGCCGGCGGAGTTGGCCGTGCCTTTCAGGTCGGGATTGTGCTTGCGCACCATGGCTTCCAGCGCGATCTTGGCGAGGTGGGGAGCGTCGTGGGCGACGGCGCCGATCTTGCGGCGGATGGCTTCGAGGCGTGTTTCGTCGGCCAGGCGCGGGTCTTGATTGTGGTCGGTCATGGGAGTGTCCTTTTAATCTGGGATGTCGGAAGCTTGGGTTGGCTCGATGCGCGGCCGCGCGTTCATGGCGTGGCGGAAGGCGGTCGAACGTTCGTAGGCGGCGCGGCGGATGCGCATGATGCCGCCGAGCGGCTGGTGCGCGGCGATGCCGTTCCACGGATTGAACGACAGCAGGTCGTCGCCGTAGACCTGGCGGGTGGGATGCGCGGTCGATTGCGGCGCAAAGCGCAGAGTGGCGATGGCGCGTTGCGGGGACAGTTCCTCCGGCCAGGCGATGGCCGCGTCTTCCACCGGCATCCTGGATAGATCGGTGCAAAGTTGCGCCGACAGCGTGTATTCGGCGCCGTGCTCGGCAAAGTGCGCGCTGACTGCATCGCGCATGCTCGCGTACTGGACGTTGTCGACCGGCTTGCCGGTCAGGCTGCGCACGCTATCCGAGCTTGGCTGCAGCGCCAGCTTGGTGACGTAATCGCCGAAGCGGATCGCAGCCTGGGTGTGGTAGCTCTCGCCGAGCGGATGGTGGTTGTCGCGCGCAAGTCCGTCCAGCGTGGCGCCGGGCGTGCCGCCCAGGCTCTCCAATACCTGTTTGGCGCCGTGCGCGGTACCAGCCACTAGGCGCTGGAAGGTGTCCGGCGCGTGGGAGTTGGCCTCCAGCAGCGTCAGCATACGCTTGTATTTGGCGATGGTGCCGAAGGCGAGGGCGGGGAAGTTCACCATCAGGAAGTCCTGGTTGTTGCCCGCGATATCAGGCGACAGGCGTTCGCCGTCGACGCCGATGATCTTCAGCGCGAAGCCGCGCGCCGCCGGGATTTCGTCGGAGTGGATGTCGCTCGGCGCGGACGACAGGCGCGCCACCACCTGATACACGCGCGGCTCGGCGAATACGCCCTGGCGCAATTCGGCTGGCAGGTCCGCATGGATTTCCAGCTCGCCCTTGAGCAAGCCGTTCGACTTGGCGTGCGCGTCGCGGATTGCATGGCGGTGGCGTTCGAAGGTGCAGCGCGACGACGTCGCCATCTGTTCCACGATTTGTTTGGTCAGCTCGACTTCGTCGTCATCGATGAACTCAATGTCGGATGTGTAGGGTATTGGGTTCAAGGTATCCTCATATAAAAGAACGATTGTGCTATTTTAGTTTTATTAAAATATCACTCTTTTCAAAAAGGCAGCGGACGATAGCACTTTTTTGTTAAGTTTTGTAAGCCGTTGGCGGGGCTGTCGCGGTGATTGGCACTGCGGGCGGTAGCGCGGGTAAGGAAATGTAATGCGTCAAAGCCATTTCCTATAAAAATCAATGCCTTGCGGGAGGTTCGCCAAGCCGGAAAGCCGGTGATAGAATAAATTTGCAATATGGAATCACCTATCCCTCCTGTTGGTGCTGTGGTTCCTTCTTGGCCGGTGCCCCGCCGGGCGCCGGCTTTTTCTTTCTGCCGTCTTGTGGTTATACTAAGGCGCGATTTGAATTGAACCCATCGGACAGGAAGCGGCATGCGCAAGATATTGATTGCGGAGGATGACCAGAAGGCCGGCGCGCTGCTGAAGACCTATCTGGAAAAACACCAGTTTGAAGTGACCCTGGCCCCGGACGGCCTGACCTTTCAATCTGAGTTTTCCCGCTTGGCCGACCAACTGGCGCTGGTGATCCTCGATGTGATGCTGCCCGATACGGACGGCTTTGTGCTGTGCAAAGAGGTGCGGCGCCGCTCCAACCTGCCAATCATCATGCTGACCGCGATCTCCGACGGCGCCGACCGCATCGTCGGCCTGGAGCTGGGCGCCGACGATTACATCGGCAAGCCCTACGACCCGCGCGAGCTGCTGGCGCGTATCAAGTCGCTGTTGCGCCGTGCCGGCATCGACACCCAGAACGTCACCCGCTATTACCGTTTTGTCGGCTTCACGCTGGATCTGCTGGAGCGCACCGTGACCGACAGCGCCGGCGCGCTGGTGCCGCTCACGGGCCTGGATTACCAGTTGCTCAAATACTTCGTCGAACATCCGGGCGATATCCTCGACCGCAGTGTGTTGTGCGAACAGACGCGCGGCCGCGACGCCGGTCCACTCGATCGCTCGCTGGATGTCCAGATCAGCAAGCTGCGTTTGCGTTTGAATGACGACGGCAAGCAGCCGTCGCTGATCAAGACCGTGCGCGGCGCGGGCTATGTGTTCTCGGCCGATGTCGCGGTCTCGCCGGCGTAAGCCGGCTGCCATGTTGCGCCATGCCTTGCTGCTTTGCTGCGCGTGGCTGCTGCACGTCACGGCACTGGCGGCGGTGCCGCACACCCTCAACTTCGAGCAGCTGAGCGTCAAGGACGGCCTGGCGCAGGAAACCGTCACCGCCATCGTGCAGGACCAGCAGGGTTATATGTGGTTCGGCAGCCAGCATGGCTTGAGCCGCTACGATGGTTATCGCGTCACCGTCTATCGCACCATACCCAACGACTCGCGCAGCCTGGCCGACAACTGGGTGCAGGCGCTCCACGTCGACAAGAAGAACCGCTTGTGGGTAGGCACGCGCGGCGGCTTGCAGCGCTTCGATCCAGCCAGCGCCGACTTCACCAGCTTTCCCGCCACCGACGCTCCGGGACGGGCAGGGCGGCAGCAGGTGCAGGCCATCATCAGCGACGGCTATGGCCAGCTGTGGCTGGGCACCAGCGACGGCGTCCACCACTTCAATCCCGAATCGGGCCGCTACAAGGTGCTGCGCCATGATCCCGCCAACGCCGCCAGCCTTGGCAACGACCAGGTGAATGCGCTGGCGCTCGACGCCGAGGGCGGATTGTGGGTGGGCCTGAAGCAGGGGCTGGACCGCCTGGCCGCCGGCGCCAGCAGCTTCCAGCACTTCCGCATCGATACGCCGACCAAGCCCAATGCGCCGCTCAACGAGGTGCAGCAACTGCGCATCGACCAGCGCCAGGTGTTATGGCTGGTGACCATGGATGGACTGGTCAGCTGGCAGCTGGGCGTGCCTGGCATGCCGCGCCATGTATTCGGACCGGCCGATGGACTGGCGCCGGGACTGGTGACGGCGCTGGTGCAGGACCGCGACAATACGCTGTGGCTGGGCACCAATACCAACGGCCTGCATCGCTGGGACGCGGGCCTGCGCCGCTTCGTCACGATACCGGCCGATCCGCACCAGAGCGCGGGCAACGAGGTTTCGAGCCTGTTCCAGGATCATAGCGGCACGCTGTGGGTGGGCAGCTGGACCGCCGGCGTGCGCCGCGCCGACCTGGCCAGCGGTGGCTTCAGCCGCTACTTCCACATCCCCGGCGATGCGCATACCTTGCACGACAACCGCATCTATGGCCTGTGCAGCGACGGCAAGGGCGGGCTGCTGCTGGCCGGCATAGGCGGCATCGACCGGCTCGATCCCGCGACCGGCAAAGTCACGCGGCTGCGTGGCGATGCCCGGCTGGAGCGGCATATGAGCAACAAGGAGATCGTGCTGGCGTTGTATCGCGACGCGCGCGGCGTCACCTGGATCGGCAGCAGCGCCGAACTGGGACGCTTCGATCCGGAGCGCGGCACCTATGCGGCCCACGATTTCGACAGCCCCGATGCGAACAGCAATTCGATCACCCACATCACCGGCGACCGCGCCGGCAATCTGTGGGTCGCCAGCCGTGGCGGCTTGCACCGCGTCGATAGCGCCGGTGGCCCGGACCGCAGCTTCCGCCACGACAGCCGTGACGCGGCCAGCCTCAGTGACGACTGGGTGCGCATGACGGCGGAAGACGCCAACGGCGCGATCTGGGTCGCCACCGACAATGGATTGAATCTGCTGGCGGCGGACGGCCGCAGCTTCCGCCACTTCCAGCATGACCGGGCCGATATCACCAGCATCAGCAGCGACCGGGTGCAGTCGCTGTTCCTCGACCGCCAGGGCACGCTGTGGGTCGGCACCAACGGTGGCTTGAACCGCGTGGTGCGCGAGGCCGGCGGCGCGATACGCTTCCATCGCTACACCACGCGCGAAGGGTTGGCCGACGATTCCATCGGCGCCATCCTGCAAGCCGACGACGGGGCGCTGTGGCTCAGCACCGCCACCGGCATCTCGCGCATGGAGCCAGAGGCGGCCACCTTCAAGAACTACTCGGCGCGCGACGGCATGATCGAGGGCTATTATTTCTCCGGCTCGGCCTACCGCGAGCGCGATGGCACCATGTATTTCGGCGGCGTCAATGGCCTGACCGTGTTCCATCCTGCGGCCATCCGCGACAATCCCTATCCGCCGCCGGCCGTGGTCACCTCCATGCAGGCCGGCGGCAAGCCTTTGTCTCTCGATGGCGCCAGCATGCGGCTGGGGCACGACGCCGCCGCGCTGACTTTCGAATTCGCCGCGCTGCATTACAGCGACCCGCAGCGCAACCGTTTCCGCTACAGGCTGGCCGGCTACGACCGTGACTGGACCGCCAGCGACGCCAGCAAACGCATCGCCACCTACACCAATCTCGATCCCGGCCGCTACGAATTCCAGGTGCAGGCTGCGAGCAAGGACGGCGTCTGGGGCCAGCCTTCGCCGCCGCTGGTGTTCGAGATCGCGCCGCCGTACTGGCAGCGATGGTGGTTCCGGCTGGCGGTGCTGCTGTCCGTTGTGATGCTGATATGGGGCGGCCACCGCACGCGCGAACGCATGCATGCTCGGCGCCGGCGCGAGCTGGAGGTGCAGGTCCGCACCCGCACGCAGGAACTGGAACAGGCGCAGACCCAGTTGCAGCGCTACGTGGCCGACCGCGAACGGCTGTTCCTCTCGATCTCGCACGATCTGCGCACGCCGATCACGCGCCTCAAGCTGCGCTCCGAGCTGCTGAACAATGACGAGGTGCGCCGCGAATTCCACGACGATCTGGATGACCTGGACATGATGGTCAAAGGCGCGCTGCAGACCGTAAAGGACAGCGACATCTACGAAAACACCACGCCGGTACGGTTGGATGCGCTGATCGGCCGCATGCTGCGCAGCGCCCAACTGGCCGGGCATCAGATCGGCTACACGCCGGCCGGTCAGGTGGTGCAGGCCAAGCCGCTGGCGCTGAAGCGCGCCATCGGCAACCTGCTCGACAACGCGCTGTTCTACGGCGGCAGCGCCGATGTGGCAACCGAGGAGTACGAGGGCGTGGTGCATATACGCATCCGCGATCATGGACCCGGCGTGCCGGCGGAGAAGCTGGCGCAGTTGTTCGAGCCGCATGTGCGGCTCGATCATGGCCGCGCCCAGAACGCGGCGGGCCTCGGGCTGGGGCTGGGCATCGCGCGCGGCATCATCGAAGAAAGCGGCGGTGAGCTGGTGCTGCAAAACCATCCCGAAGGTGGCCTGGTCGCCACGATCATCCTGCCCGGCGCCACCAATTCGTAATGATTTGTGAGTTTGCACTGGCCGGGTGCAGGCGTTATGGGGCGATGCAGACCACTTGTGTAAAGAATCGTAAGCGGACTTCCTTGGTTTTTATGGATAGTCCAATGTAATCAAAGACTTGATGTGTAAGTGGCGTTGCATTGCGGGGCTGGACAGGCGCATGTTAGTGTCTGCCCATGCTGATAAAAACTCCCCCTGACCTGCCGCGCCAACGCATTATCGCCATCGATGCGCTGCGCGGGCTGACCTTCTTCGTCATGCTGTTCGTGAACTGCCTGTCCGGCGCCAACGGCATCCCTTACGGAATCCACCACATGGCGGCCAGTGTCGACGGCATGAGCCTCGCCGACGTCGTGTTCCCGGCGTTTCTGTTTGTGGTCGGCACCTCCATTCCTTTTGGCCTGAGCCGCCAGACCTTGTGGCAGGTGGTCACGCGGGCGTCAGGCCTGATCGTGATTGGCCTGTTCATGGTCAATACCGAGGAGGCGTATAACGAAACGGCGATGGGCATCTCGATACAACTGTGGGCATTGTGCTTTTACGCGGCGGCCTTGCTGGTGTGGGGCACGCGCAGCAACCGTTGGCTGCGCTGGTGCGGCGCGGCGGCCATCGTGGTGCTGGCGCTGATGTATCGCAGTGGCCCGGATGGTCAGGGGTGGATGCAGACGTCGTGGTGGGGCATCCTGGGCTGCATCGGCTGGGCGTATCTGGTTTCCAGCCTGATTTACCTGGCCGGGCGCGGACGGCTGCTGGTGCTGGTATTGGCGATCGTCGCCTGCTTGCTGTGGTACGTGCTTGGTGATCGCGACGTGTTCGCAATGCACGCCACGCATACCTCCATCGTGTTGTGCGGGGCCGTGTGTGTGCTGCTGTTCTTCGGCGGCAGGCCACGGCCGGCTGCGGGTGTGGCTCTGACGCTGGTGTTGGCGCTGTCGGCCTGGCTGCTGCATCACTTCTACCCCATCTCCAAAATCGGTGCGACGCCGCCGTGGGCGCTGTATTGCGCGGCGCTGTGCAGCGGGCTGTTTGTGCTGCTGTACTGGCTGATCGAAATACGCAAGGTCACGCGCTGGACCGCGCTGGTGCAACCGGCTGCGGCCAATCCCCTGGTGACCTATCTGCTGCCGGTGGTGCTGGCCACGCTGATGGGCTATCTGCATCTGCACTGGTGGCCGGTGCTGATGCACGGCGGCGTCGCCATTGCCTTCGCTCTGCTGTTCTCCGCTGCCATGGTGGCGGTGGTGGCTGTCCTGAATACCTACAACGTCAAACTGAAACTCTGAGATGTCGAATTCTGCTTCCCAACGCTATCTGGCCCTGGATGTCTTTCGCGGGCTGACGCTGGCGTTGATGATTATCGTGAATACGCCCGGCGGCGAAAGCAACTACGGCCCGCTTGAACACGCGGTCTGGCACGGCTTCACGCTCACCGATCTGGTGTTCCCATCGTTCCTGTTCGTGGTGGGCGCGGCCATGAGCCTGAGCATGAAGAAGTTCGCCGCTCATGACGAGGCGTATTTTCTCAAAAGCGTGATCAAGCGCGGACTGCTGATTTTCCTGTGCGGCTATCTGCTGTACTGGTTCCCGTTCTTTACGCCGGACTTTGCGCTGGCGCCGTTCGCCAATACGCGGGTGATGGGTGTCTTGCAGCGCATCGGCCTGTGCTACCTGTTTGCCGCGCTGATCGTGCGCTACACCGGCTTGCGCGGCGCGGCGATATTCAGCGTGGTCGCTTTGCTGGGCTACTGGTGGATACTGGCGTCCTTCGGCGACTACACGCTGAGTGGCAATGCGGTGCTCAAGCTGGATCTGGCCGCGCTGGGTGCGCCGCACATGTATCACGGTGAGGGCATTCCTTTTGATCCCGAGGGCATCCTCAGTACCTTGCCATCCATCGTCAACGTGCTGGCCGGTTACGCCGCCGCTGTCTGGCTGCAGCGCGGCCAACGCACGCTGGCGCCGCTGGTGGTGGCCGGCGCCGCATGCCTGTTGCTGGCTTATGGCTGGGATGCGCTACTGCCGATCAACAAGAAGCTGTGGACCAGCTCCTTCGTCGTCTGCACCGTGGGCTGGGACCTGATCATTCTCGCGGTGCTGGTCGGCGTGATCGACATAGCCGGCCTGCGCTTCGGCACCTACTTCTTTGAGGTGTTCGGCAAGAACACCCTGTTCATCTATCTGCTGGCCGACGTGGCGGTGATTGTGCTGGCACGCCTGCACGTGGACGGCGTGATGCTGTACCGCTGGCTGTATCAAGTGCTGTTCCTGTCGTGGGCATCGCCGTACAACGCCTCGCTGCTGTTTGCGGTGGCCTACATGTTGGCCTGCTGGCTGGTGGCGTATGCGATGGACCGAAAAAAAATCTATATCAAACTCTGAGGAGACTATGCGTACACGTTTATCTTGTCTGGCCCTGGCTGCGGCCATGCTGGCCGGCGGCGCCCATGCGGCCGAAGTGGGTTCCTACTACACCGGCTGGAGTATAGGGAAGGGCTTCCGTCTCAAGCAGCTGGACCAGTCGGGCGCCGCTGCCGGCTACACGTATCTGGTGTACGCCTTCGAGAATGTTTACAAGATGCCTAATGGCGGCGTACGCTGCGACAGCGGCCATGATAGCGAAGATGTCGCCAATGGCATGAACGCCACGCTCGATTACGCGCGCCGCTTCACCGCCGATGAATCGGTGGACGGCAGCGTCGACAAGGCGGGCCAGCCGCTGGCCGGAAATTTCAACCAACTGGCGCAACTGAAGAAACGCCATCCCAAGCTGAAGGTGCTGGTGGCGCTGGGCGGCGGAGAATGGTCGCATCATTTCCCGGCCGGCGCGGCCACGCCGGCCGGACGCAGCGCGCTGGTGTCCTCGTGCATCGATCTTTACCTGCGTGGTAATCTGCCCAAGCTGGATGGCCACGGCGGCGCCGGCGCTGCCGCCGGCGTCTTCGACGGCATCGACCTGGATTGGGAACATCCAGGCCCGAATGACAAAGCCGCCTTCACGCTGCTGCTGGAGGAATTCCGCCGCCAGCTGGACGCGCTGGGCAAAGCCAATGGCAAGCACTATCTGCTGACCGCCGCCGTCAACAGCACCGACGACAAGATGCGCTACACCGATCCCGCCGCCTACAGCCGTTCGCTGGACTGGATCAACCTGATGACCTACGACTTCCACGGCGCCTGGAGCAAGCAGGGGCCGACCGGCTTCCAATCCAATCTGTACAGCGATCCAGCCAGCGGCGATGCCAGCCCGCGCAGCGTGGAGGCGGGCGTGAAGCGCTTCATGCAGGCCGGCGTCCCGGCCGACAAGATCGTGGTCGGCGTGCCGTTCTATGCGCGCGGCTGGAGCGGCGTAGGCTCAACCAACAACGGTTTATATCAACCGGCCACCGGCCCGGCGCAAGGCTTCGAAGAGGGTGCCGAGCAGTATTCCACCATCGCGGCGCGCGGCCTCACCGCTCACTACCATCCCGTCACCAGGCAGCTTTGGACCTACGATAAAGGCACCTTCTGGACTTACGACGATCCGCGCGTGATCCGCGAAAAGGCTGACTACGTGCGTGCGCAAGGCTTGCGCGGTCTGATGTCCTGGTCGCTGGACCAGGACGACGCCACCTTCTCGCTGTCGCGCGCGATGCAGGAAGTGCGAAAGTGAAGTTGCGCCACCTTGTCGCCGGCGTGTGCATCACCGCTGTTGTCGCGACGGTCGGCGCCACGCTGGGCATGAAAGGTCCGGCGCCCAGTGGCTTGCCTGCACGCGTACTGGCCGGCTACTATCCGGCGTGGTACGAAGCGCCGGTGCGCCTGCGCGACATCGATCCGCGCTATGGCCTGGTCTATCTGTTTGCAGCGCGCCCGGTCGGTGGCGCACCGGGAACCACCGGCGCCGTCTACTGGAAAGCACCGGGCGATGGCCGCGGCGCGGCCGCGCACTTCAAGGACGACCTGCAGTTCGCGCGCCGCGTGCAAGGCCGCAAGATCGTCTTGTCGGTCGGCGGCGATGGCAACGGCATGAGTTTTCCCGACCGCGCCAAGTCGCGCGCCTTCGTCGCCAGCATCGCCGAGTTGTATCGCGAGTTCGGCGGCATCGATGGCCTGGACTGGAATACCTTCCAGGCCAACCAACGTCCAGATACCGTCGAAATGATCTGGATCAGCCTTGAGCTCAAGCGCCTGTATCCGGGCTTTATCATCAGCGCGCCGCCGGCGCCGTGGAGCGCCATCGACCAGCGCTTTTGCCGCGACATGCTGAATGCCGGTGCGCTCGACTACTGCGCGCCGCAATACTATGACGGCCCCAATCTCGCCGATCCCGCTTACGTGACGGCCAATGTCGACCAGTGGGTCAAGCTGCTCGGCGCATCACACGTGGTGGTCGGCTTCGGCATCAACAACGCCCCCAATTTCATGAGCGACGCGCAGGTAGCTACCACCTGGCGTGAACTGCAGCGCCGCCATCCGGACCTGCGCGGCGCCTTCAATTGGGAGCTGGCCACCGACGAACGTCAGGGCTGGCCTTTCGCCCGCAAGGTCGGCGCGCTGGTGTTGGGACGTTGATGTTGCAGGCGCGGTACAGCATCTCTGTAATGAATTGTAAGAGTTGACGAGAATTTTTCAGCGATTCCGGCGGCATCAGGGCTGTGACGGAATGCTGCGTAAGGAAGTGTAAAAGCGGTTTTTGGAATTTACGAAAATAGCCAATAAATTCAGAAGCTTATGTGTTTATTGGTCGTGTGGGACGACGGTTTGTGATGGCTGTGAATGCAATGTTAGTGTTGAAACACGGCTGCAGATAAATGCAAGCAGCTGGGATTTCAATCAACAAGACAACAAGAGGAAAGAGCATGTTTGATTTGAACCGCAAGAAGACCCTCATCAGTTCCGCAGTTGCCGGTGCATTGGCAATGCTGGCCGCAGCACCGGGCCACGCGCAGGACGAGACCACCACGACAAAATCCGCCGACACCATACAGGAGGTGATGGTGACGGCAACGCGCTACAGCACATCGCTGCTGAAAACGCCGGTAGCAGTCACCGCAGTCACGCAGGAAGACCTGACCCGCCAGGGTGCGGTCAACGTCAAGTCGCTGTCCGGCGAAGTGCCCAACCTGCAGCTGGGCGGCGCGGTGGACGGCAGCTCGGGTGTGCAGATCGCCATACGCGGCGTGTCGAATTCAGACTTCACCGAAATCGGCAATCCTGCCGTCGGCCTGCACGTGGCGGGCATTTATTCGCCGCGTCCACAGGGCGCGCTGGCCTTGCTGTTCGACCTGGATCGCCTGGAGATTCTGCGCGGCCCGCAAGGCACGCTGTTCGGCCGTAACTCCACCGGCGGCAGCATCAACGTCATTCCGAACAAGCCTGTCATCGGCAGCAAGGAAGGCAGCGTAGAACTGGACCTGGGCAATTACAACCATCGCCAGTTGAATGTGGTCCAGAACATTCCGGTGACCGATGATTTCGCATTGCGCTTCACCGCCATGGGCGTCAAGCGTGATGGCTGGCTCAATCAGACGCAGGACAAATACGACGTCAACATGCCATCCAAAGGCTTCCCGGCCGACGGCATTCCGGACACCGACCAGCGCCGCAACCGCAAGCTCGATAAGAGCGACTACTACAGCAACCGCAATCAGTGGGCGGCCCGCATGTCCGGCCTGTGGAAGGTGAACAAGGATCTGCAATGGCTGGTCTCCTACGAGAACTACCAGAACAATGACGCCGGCGACCTTGCGATCAAGGACTGCGGACAGGCGGCCGGCACGCCATACGCCTGCAAAGGCGGCAAGTACGACGTGGCGATCAACGTGCCGGGCGTCACCGACATGTCGATCCGCACGCTGCGCTCCAACATCGTGTGGAACGTGAACCAGCAGACCGATATCGAATACAGCTACGCGCATGCGATCCAGCGTCGCTTCCAGCAGCAGGACAGCGATGCCGGTTACCAGAACATCGAGGCCGACGTCAACGCCACTGCGGCAGCCGGCGGCGACCACTGGCCGGTAGTGGACAACGCCACCTACACGCTGGGATCGAAGTTCGCGTCCGACGTCCATGAACTGCAACTGCGCCAGAACTTCGGCAGCTTGCGTTACGTGGCGGGCTTGTTCTACATGAAGGAGAAGAACAATATCGACTTCGGCCAGGACTTCCTGAACCAGGGACCGAGCGGCTTCCCGTACTCGAACTACTACCACCAGCCGGATCGCCGCTCCGAATCCAAGGCCGCATTCGCGCAGTCGGACTGGCAGTTCGCGCCGACCTGGAACTTCACCGCCGGTGTCCGCATGAGCAAGGACTCGCGCGCCGACAACAACGGCCAGTTCTGGGAATCCTACGGCAAGGACTACTTCAACGGCATCCTCGATCCGGGCGGTCCGGGCACGCCAGGCTACACCGGCGTCAATTCCGGCCTGCTCAAGCCGGGCATGGGCGCGTACTACGGAAGCGGCGTGTTCCCGGCGGCGTCGGCGATCAGCAATCACGCGGAATCGTGGAGCAAAACCACCGGTCGCCTGGGCCTGACCTGGCAGCTCAACTCGCGCAACATGGTCTACACCTCGCTGTCGACCGGCTATAAGGCCGGCGGTTTCAATGACCGTTTCAACCTGTGCGGCAGCGAGCTGGATGCCAATGGCAAGCCTTACGATTGCGCTTCCGGTCCGCCAGGGCCGCAGTATTCCTTCCTGCCGTATAAACCGGAGACCGTCACCAATCTGGAATTCGGCTACAAGGGCAAGCTGCTGGACGACCGCCTGACGCTGTCGGCCACGGTGTTCTACAGCCGCTACAAGGATATGCAGGCCACCGGCCAGCATACCGTGGGCCGCAGCAAACGTACCTGCGATGCGGACCATCCGGCCTGCGACGCGGTGATCAGCTGGTGGTCGACCCAGAACATCGGCCGCGCCGACATCAAGGGCCTGGAACTGGAAGGGCAGTACCGTCCGTGGCGCGATGCGCATATCAGCTACTCGGCCTCGCTGCTGAGCGCGAAAATTGCGGACTATCCGACCTACAGCGACGATATCGGCTGCAACGCCCGTGCCGCGCAAGGCGTGACGCCGTGCCCTGACTACTACACCGGCACCGATCCATCGCTGGCGCAGCTGCGTCCCTACAACGTGGTCGGCAACCATCTGCCGTATTCGCCGCCGAGGACCATGAACCTGAGCTTCTCGCAGGACTTCTACTTCAACGAAGGCTGGTCGCTGACGCCTTGGGTCCAGTGGCGCTGGCAGGACAAGATGTACTTCTCGCTGCGTAACCTCGATACGCCGCACCTGTCCGACGCGCAGCAAGCTTACAACCAGGTCGATGCATCGCTGCGTCTCAGCTCACCGGGCGGTTCAAAACAGCCGTGGCATGCCGAAATCTATGTGCGCAACGTCGGCGACGTGCGCGCCAAGACCTGGGCCGGCATCGGCGGTCCTCAGCAGACCTTCACCGTTGCGTCGTACAACGATCCTCGCATGTTCGGCATCCGCGTAGGCACCGAGTGGTAAGCGTTTCACTGGCCTGACTCACACCTTAGTAGTGCAGCAAACGGCGGTCCCTGTGCGGACCGCCGGGGGCGAACTCGCCCAGTCGTTCCTGTTCATAACTCAACCTGGAGACTTTCGTGATTGCTACCAAATTAGTTTCGACGCGGCTGCGCACCCTGGCCGCATCCGTGGCCCTCGCTGGCGCCGCCCTGAGCGCGGATGCTTCCGCCGCCGCCTTCGTGCTGGCCTACACCGATGGCCAACTGACCCAGTCCTATACCAACCTGCAGGCCTACTACAGCAACCTGTCGGCGGTGGGCCTTGGTTCGTCCTACGCCATGCTGGCTAACGGCAGTATCGACAGCAGCGGCGTTACGACCACCACCAACAGCATCATCACTTTCGCCAAGGGTAAAAGCCTGCCGCTGTACCCAACCGTGTCGGACTACAGCAATTCCTACGGCGGCTTCGATCCTTCGGTGAGCAATGGTTTCCTCGCTACCGCCAGCGGCCGCGCCACCGCCGTGACCAATCTGGTCAACCTGGCCGTGAACAACGGTTTTGCCGGTATCGACATCGACCTGGAAGCCGTGCAGCCGGCGATGAAGACGCAGATGTCGTCCTTCATCAGCGCGCTGGCGACGGCGCTGCACAACCAGAACAAAAAGCTCATCATCAGCATTCCACCGATGAGCGGCGATGGCCAGCCCACCTACCTGGCCGGCTACGACTACGCGGCCATCGGCGCGGCGGTCGACTACTTCCAGTTGATGACGTATGACGAAGTCGGTCCGGGCTGGTCTTCGTCCACTTCCGCCACCTGGCCGGGACCGGAAGTGGGCCTGGACTGGATGAAGTCGAAACTGAGCTACGCCGTATCGCGCGTGCCGGCGGCCAAGGTGCTGCAAGGCTTGCCGACCTACGGATATGACTACAGCACCGGCGTCATCGCCTACTGGAAGAGCGCCAACGGCGTGTCCGGCTACAACGACATCATCGCCGCCCACAGCGCCACCAAGAAGCGCGACACCGCGTCGGCCACGCCTTACGCCACCTGGGGCACGGTGGTGCAGCAGCCGGATGGCACGGCGTGGAGCACCTCCAACAAGCAGCCGGTGCTCTGGTACGACGATGCGCAAAGCATCACCGCCAAGGCCGCGCTGGTGAACACCTATGCGCTGGGCGGCACCAGCATCTGGGCCATGGGCTATGAAGACGGCACTTTCTGGAGCGCGGTCAGCGCCGGCCTGGGAAATGGTGGCGGCGGTACAACAGACAGCAATATTGCCAACACCGGCACCGGCTACGTGTGGACCGCTAATACCACTTCGACCGCCAACACCAATAAAGCGGCATCGACGGCGGTCAACGACGGCAACGTCAGCACCAGCCTGACCATCAACGGCGCGGGGGAAGGCGGAACGCAGAAATGGCAGGCCGCCGGCGTGACCTTCGCAGCGGCTAAGACCATTTCGTCGGCCAAGTTCATTAACGGCGCGCTCGACACCTACGGCAACGGCTATTTCGAGTCCGGCGTGAGTTTGCAGTACACAACGAACGGCACGACTTGGGTAGACTCGGGATGGGCGGTCACCCCCGCCTATCCGAACAGCGCCTCGGCCGCCAGTGTGACCTACACCTTCAGCGGCACCGGCATCAGCGGCGTGACCGGCGTGCGGGTGGTGGGACGCACCGGCGCTTCGTCGTGGAGCGGTTCGGTCAAGGAACTGCAGGTGCTGGGTCATTGATTTAATTTGAGGAGTTTTGCATGCGTTGGATGATTGCGTTTCTGCTGTCGGTATCTTTGCCTTCTGTGGCGGAGGATTTGTTTGTCGCTACGCCGCTGACAGCGGAACGCAGTTTCACCGCCGGCATAGAAGGGCCGGCGGTGGACGCGGCAGGGAACATCTATGCGGTTAATTTCGGCCGCCAGCAGACCATCGGCATCGTCAGTCCGCTGGGCGAGGCGCGCGAGTTCGCGGTGCTACCCGGCGACTCGGTGCCGAATGGCTTGCGATTCGATCGCGCTGGTGCGCTGTATGTGGCCGATTATGTCGGTCACAATATCTTCCGCATTGCGGCGGGCAGCACAACGCCGCAGCTGTATGCGCACGATGCGCGGATGACCCAGCCGAACGACCTGGCCATCACGGCGGACGGCGTGCTGTATGCCAGCGATCCAGACTGGGAGCACAACACCGGCCGCGTGTGGCGCATCGCCCGCGACGGCAAGGTGACGCTGGCGACGGATGGCATGGGCACGGCCAATGGCATCGATGTCAGCCCGGATGGCCGCACCTTGTATGTGAACGAAAGCGTGCAGCGGAATATCTGGGCATTCACCATCGGCGCGGATGGCGCGTTGTCGGACAAGCGCTTGCTGCATCGATTTGAAGATTTTGGCATGGACGGCATGCGCGTCGATGTCGACGGAAATTTGTACGTGAGCCGGTTCGGCAAGGGCACGGTGGTCAAGCTGGCGCAGGAGGGCAAGCTGCTGCAGGAAATTCGTCTGCCGGGTGCGCGGCCGAGCAATTTGTGTTTTGGCGGGCCGGATGGCCGTACTATGTATGTGACTGAAGTCGAGCATCAGCAACTGGTGCAGTTCCGCGTTGACCGTCCGGGCCTGGAGTGGCAGCGCATGCAGGGGCAGAAGTGAAACGAGCGCGCGGCATGTCGCTGGTCGAGCTATTGGTGGCGATGCTGCTGCTATCGCTGATGACCGTGATGGGCTGGCGCGCACTGGATGGCATCCTGGCCTCGCGCGTGGCGTTGACCGCGCAGCTGGAGGGTATGCGCGGGCATCAACTGGCGTTTGCACAATTGGAAGCAGATTGCGCGCAGTTGATGCGCAGTACGGCGGTGGATGGACTGCCCACTTTGTCGGCCACGCAGGGGCGGCTGGTGCTGCTGCGTAGCGTGAGCGGTGAAGGTGGCGCCGATCAGATGCAGGTGGTGGTGTACCAGTCCGACGGCGCGCAGCTGACACGCAGCGCTTCGGCGGCTACCCGTGATTTCGGGCCGCTGCGGGAGGTATGGAAGGCTGCGGTATCGGGCGCAGCGACGCTGGCCGGTGCGGCGCTGGACCAGCAGGTGTCGGCTTTTGAGCTGCGAACCTGGAATGGCGGCGCGTGGCAGCCCGTCGCTGCGGCGGCTAATGCTGCCGGCCCCCGGCTGCGCACGCGTCGCGTGGTGCGGCCAGCGGTGACGGACGCGCCGGGGTTGCAAGTGATCTTGCGTCCGGCTGACAGCGTTGCGCCGTTGACGCGCATGTTCATGTTGGGAGGCGGCTGATGCGCGTCCATCGGCAGCGCGGCATCGCGTTGGTCACCGCGCTTTTGATCACCACGCTGGCGGTGAGCGCAGTCGCCAGCCTGTTCTGGCACCAGCAGGTGCAAGTGCGCGCGATGGAAAACCAGCGCCTGCATCTGCAAACGCAATGGACGCAGCGCGCCGGCCTGGATTGGAGCCGCGAGATTCTGCGCGACGACGGCGCACGCTCGCCGGAATTGACCGCACTGGACGGCGCATGGAATACACAACCGCCCGAGATCCAGCTGGGCCGCTACTTCGACCGCGACGCAGCGGCGGCAACAGCGGCGGAGACGGCGGAGACAGCGGCAGAAGCGGCGGATGGCGCCACGCACGCCAGCCGCGTCGTCGAGGCGCCGCGCGCCACACTCGCCAGCCGCATCATCGATGCGCAGTCGCGCTACAACCTCGCCAACCTGGCCAGCGGCCGTGCCTTGAACCTGGCCGAAATCCGTCTGTATGAACGCTTGCTCACCAGCCTGCACCTCGATCCGGCACTGGCCTTGCGCACCGCGCTGGCGGTCGCCGCCAGCCAGCAGGGCGAGGGCGGCATTCCGCAGCAGGCGGCGCTGAAGCGCTTCGATGAACTGTCCATTATGCCGGGTTACACGCCGCCGGTGCTGGCGATGCTGGCCGCCTTTGTGGTCCTGCTGCCCGCGCCCGCTGACCTCAATCTGAATACCGCAGCACCCGAACTGCTGGCAGCGGCGACGCAACTCTCCCTGCCGCAGGCGCGCCAACTGGCGGACCGTCGGCGCCAGGGCTACTTTCGCAGCATGGCGGAACTGCGCGCAGCGCTCCCCGTCGGTGCCGTGCTGGATGGCCTGCGCGTCGGCCTGCGCAGCGACTATTTTCTGGTCGAGAGCAGGATAGAGCTCGACCGCGCCGAACTGGATACCGTTTCACTGCTTTACCGGCCGCGCGGGAGTGCGGGCGCCATTGAGCTGGTCTGGTCCCGCGAGGAATAACCGGCTCTGTTTTCATTTTACGTTTGAGGTGAGTATGCGTTTACGAGTTCTTGTTTCATGTTTGCTTGGGTTGATGGGGGCCGCACAGGCCCAGGAGATCGTGCCGCTGCCTGCGCACCTGCAGCGCAATGCCGGCGAGTTTGCGTTGACATCCGCGACCCGCATCGTCGCCGATGGCGCAGCGCAGGCCGAAGCGCAGACGCTGCGCGACTATCTGCGCCCAGCCACCGGCTTTGAACTGCCGCTCTCCGCGCGCGACGGCGCCAACGCCATCCGCCTCAAACTAGACAAGAAACAGAGCAAACTAGGTAAAGAAGGCTACCGCCTGGTCAGCGATGCGCGCGGCGTGACCATCACCGCCGCCGAACCGGCAGGCCTGTTCTACGGCGTGCAGACGCTGCGCCAGATCCTGCCCGCCGATATCTACCGCAAGGCGCAGGTGAACCGCAGCTGGCAACTGCCTGCCGTCACCATCGAAGACCAGCCGCGCTTCGGCTGGCGCGGCAGCCATCTGGATACGGTGCGCCACTTCATGCCGAAGAGCTTTGTGCTCAAGCATATCGAGCTGCTGGCGCAGAACAAGATGAACGTCTTCCACTGGCACCTGACGGACGACCAGGGCTGGCGCATCGAAATCAAGCGCTTTCCGCTGCTCACGAAGGTGGGCGCATGGCGCAGCGAGACCCAGTTGACGCCACGTCCCGGCGATCCACCAGGTTTGCGTTACGACGGCCAGCCGCACGGCGGCTACTACACGCAGGAAGACATCCGCGAAGTGGTGGCCTATGCCGCCGCGCGCCACATCACGGTGGTGCCGGAGATCGAAATGCCCGGCCATGCGTTGGCCGCGATTGCCGCTTATCCTGAGCTGGGCAATCAGCCGGACAAGAAGCTGCCGGTCGGCCGTGAGTGGGGCGTGATCACGCAGGTCTTCAGCCCTGAGGAAAACACCGTGCGCTTCCTGCAGCAGGTGATGGACGAGGTGTTGACGCTGTTCCCAAGCCAGTATATCCACGTCGGCGGCGATGAGTGCCCGAAAATCGAATGGGCGAATTCGCCGGCGGCGCTGGCGCGCATGAAGACGCTGAAACTGGTGCCGGCGTCAACCACATTGGACGACATCCAGAACTACAAGGACGCACAAGGCAAGCCGGCTGAGCATCCGGCGCTGCACCAGCTGCAAAGCTGGTTCATCGGCCAGATGGATGTCTACCTAGCGCAAAAAGGCCGTCGCCTGATCGGCTGGGATGAAATCCTGGAAGGCGGCCTGGCGCAAGGCGCCACCGTGATGAGCTGGCGCGGCGAGGAAGGCGGCTTGAAGGCCACCAGCGCCGGCCACGATGTGGTGATGACACCGGAGCGCGACACCTATCTCGATTACGCCCAAGCCCCGGCCAATACGCCGGGCTACCGCGAGCCGCTGGGCGCGCGTGCCGTCAACACGCTGGACCACGTCTACGCCTACGAACCGTTGCCGGCTTCCATGCCGCCGGAATTGGCGAAGCATGTACTGGGCAGCCAGGCGCAGTTGTGGACCGAGTACATGCAAGGTCCGCGCGAGGTTGAGTACATGGCCTGGCCACGTTTGCTGGCGATGGCGGAGACGCTGTGGACGCCGAAGTCGCTCAAGGACTACGCCAAGTTCCAACAGCGCCTGCCATCCTCCTTGCAGCGTCTCGATGTACAAGACGTCAATTACCGCACCGCCGACGGCCCGCGTTGGCCGCGTTGAAAGAGACGCCATGACTTCACAAAAAACCTATCAGATGTTTTTGGCCGTGGTCAGCGGCCTGGCGGGGCTGCTGTACGGGATCGATATCGGCATCATCGATCCGGCGCTGCCGTATTTGAATCGCTCCACCAGCCTGTCCGAAGGCCAGTTGTCGCTGGTGGTGGCGGCGGTGCTGGCCGGTTCCATTCTGGGATCGGTGGTGGCGGGCGCGCTTGCCGATTGGCTGGGCCGCAAGCCGATGATGGTGGTCAGCGCGCTGATGTTCGTCGGCAGCGTGGCGGTCATCTATCTGTCGCAGTCCTTCGTGCCGCTGATGCTGGGTCGTCTGCTGCAAGGCATGAGCGGTGGCGTGATTGCGGTGGTGGTGCCGCTGTATCTGGCCGAGTGCCTGCCCGCCGCGCAGCGCGGACGCGGCGTGGCGGTGTTCCAGTTCATGCTGACGACCGGTATCGTGCTGGCAGCCTTCGTCGGCAACCACTATCTGGGCAATGCGGAGCTGGAGATACAGGCGGCCGGCGCCGATCAGCTGCGTATCGTGGCAGCGGCCGATCACGCCTGGCGCAGCATGTTCCTGACCGTGATGTATCCGGGCGCGCTGTTTTTCATCGGCAGTTGCCTGGTGTCGGAATCGCCGCGCTGGCTGATACGTCATGGACGGCCTGAGAAAGCACGTGCCGCCTTGGCGCGTCTGCTCCCACAGGCGAGCGCCGAGACGGAGTTCAACGAGATCGGCAACGCGCTGGCGGTGGAACGCGCGCGGCCGAAGCTGGCGCCGATGGCGGCCGTGACCGAGATGCTGACCGAGCGCCGTTATGTGCTGCCGTTTATCCTGGCCTGCATCATCCTCGGCTGCAACCAGGCCACCGGCATCAACTCGGTGCTGCAGTTCATGTCCACCATTTTGCAGAAGGCCGGCCTGGACCCGGTGGCGGCGGCCGGCTACGGCACGGTCATCAAGATCCTCAATTCGGTGATGACGGTGGTGGCGATCGTGCTGGTCGAGCGCAAGGGCAGGGTGTTCCTGCTCAAGCTGGGCACGGGCGGCATCATCGTGTCGCTATGCCTGCTGGCTGGATTGTTCTACCGCTTCGAGTCGCAGCGCGTGGATGTGCGCGCGGACGTGGCGGCGCTGGTGAAGGACAACCGGCTCGATTTCAATCTGGCGGATTCACGCTGGGCCGGACAAGGCGCGGTGCAGCTCAGCATCCTGTATCAGTATGGCGATCACCAGCAGGTGGCGGAGGCGTACACGCCGACCGAGGCGTCGCAAGCCGTGTTGAAGCGCGCGGCCGATGTGACGCAGGCCTTGCCGGCGGACCAGCGCACCTTGCTGGAGCAGGCGCAGCTGGCATGGAGCGGGCGCGGTGCGGCCGCTGCGGCGGATCAGGCGCAGCAACTGATCGCCACGCTGCCGCCGGCATCACGCGAGGCGCTGAACGCGGCGCGGCGCGTGCACGCGGCCCAGCATGTGAAAGTGCAGGCCATCAGCGCGGCTGCGGGCCAGGCGCCATTGCAGATCCTGCGCGCCAGTGTCGGGCCCACGCCGAGCCGCACGACCGGCCTGTTGGCGGCGCTGTGCATCGGCGGCTTCATCGCCTTCTTTTCGATCGGGCCGGGCGTGTGCGTCTGGCTGGCGCTCTCGGAACTGATGCCTACCCGGATACGTTCGGTGGGCATGGGCGTGGCCTTGCTGATCAACCAGGGCACCGGAACGCTGATCGCCGGCGCCTTCCTGCCCATCGTCGGCAACTACGGCTTCCACGTGATGTTCCTGTTCTGGACTGCTTGCACAGTGGTGTATTTCATCACTTCCGCGTTCTTCCTGCCTGAAACCAAAGGGAAGTCGCTGGAGGAAATCGAACGTTTGTTCGCCAAGGTGGCATGAATACTGCATAGCAACATGCAGCACGGCAAATACTTGTCGGCTGCACCAAGGTGTTTGCCAATGGTGCAAGACATCCCCGCTTTGGTGCGAAGAGTGCCTGACCGGGCGGGGGCACCATTTGGAAAGCGCGAATGAACGACTTGATGCAGTGTGTTGTAACGGCAGACAACGATCCGATAGACCACATCGCCGGGCTGGGCCGCTGGTCGATGCTGCGCGTCGCACCGCAATTGTGCCTTTCCTCGGTGGCGATGCGTCTGCTGGGTGTGGAGCCGCTTGAGGCGCAAGAGCCCTGGATCGCGCGCGTGGTGCCGGAGGATCGGGCCGAGCTGGATGCCGCTTTGGCGACCATTGCGGCGCGCGGCTCGGCGGTGGTGTGCGAGTTCCGCCTGGTTGACCGGGAGCAGGGCGTGCGCTGGCTGCGGCTGCAGTCGGTGGCGGCCGAGCAACGCCCGGTAGCCAGCGGCATGCTGACCGATGTCACCGTGATGAAGCGGGCCGCGCTGCGCGAACGCTTCAATTTCGCCCTGACCCAATACCTGATCGGCACCGATACCCTGGATGAGGCGGTGTACAAGATTATCCACCTGGTGTGCGAGGAGCTGGGTTGGGAGTGGGGCGCGTTCTGGGCGTTGGAGCACGATGGTTCGGCCGAGGTGCTGCGTTGCCGGCATATCTGGCATACGCCGGATCGTGATTATTCGCAGTTCCGCAGCGCGGCCGCCACCTTGGTGGTCGAACCGGGACAGGGGGCGGTGGGCCAGACCTGGGTGAGCGGACAGTCGCTATGGGTCGATGTCAGCAGCAACCACAGCGACGTGTCGCGCGTGCAAACGGCGGTGCATTGCGGCTTGCAGTCGGGCTTCTTCTTCCCGGTGACGTATGTCGCCGCCGATGGCCGCCTGCACAGCGCCGGCGTGCTGGAGTTCTTCAGCGCCGCGCCGCGCCAGCGCGAGGCGCAGTTGCCCGGACTGGCAGAATCGATCAGCGCGCTGATCGCGCAGACCGGCCAGCGCATGGTGCAGCAGGAGCGCGTGCGGGTGCTGGCCCAGACCGATGAGATGACCGGCCTGTTCAATCGCGCCCATTTCCATGCGCTGCTCGATGCGGCCTGCGCGGCCGGCGAAAAGTTCGGTTTGCTGTATATCGACCTGGACCAGTTCAAGCCCATCAACGACGGCTTCGGGCATGCGGCCGGCAATGTGGTGCTGTGCGAGTTCGCCGACCGCCTGCGGCGACTGGCGCCGGCCGGCGCCTTCGTGGCGCGGCTGGGCGGCGATGAGTTCGCCATGCTGGCGCCGGCCGGATGGGATCGGCTGGCGCTCGATGTCCTGGCCGCCGCCGTGCTCGACGCTGCCCGCACCCGCTTCAACTATCTGGGTCATGACCTGTCGGTGTCGGCCAGCATCGGTGTCAGCATGTTTCCCCTGCATGGGGCCGACACCGCCCAGCTGCTGCACGCGGCCGACGCCGCCATGTACCTGAGCAAGCGCAACGGCCGCAACCTGGTCAGTCATTTCAGCAAGGACAATGACACCCAGCAGCACGTGGTGGCCTCGCAGCTACTGATGTTGTCGGCCTTGCAGGATGCGCTGCAGCGCAACGAGTTCTTTGTCGAATACCAGCCTATCTACGACCTGCACAGCGATAGCGTGGTGGCGCTGGAAGCGCTGATCCGTTGGCGCAAGGCTGATGGGACCGTGGTGCCGCCCGATCAATTCATCCCGGTGGCCGAGCAGAGCCGGCTGATCGTCTTTATCGGGCGCTGGGTGATCGAGCAGGTCTGCCGCGACCTGCCGCTGCTGCAGGCTGCCGGCATGCCGGAGATACAGGTGCACGTGAATATGGCCGCGCCGGAGTTCCTCGATGACGATCTGCCGCGCGAGTTGATGGCGATGGTGGAGGCCGCCGGCGTCGATCCGGCGCGCATCTGCCTGGAGTTGACCGAAGGCGTGCTGATGCGGCGTATCGAGAAGACCTTGCCGATCATGCGCGAGCTGGTGCGGCTGGGCTTTGAAATCAGCCTGGATGACTTCGGCATGGGATATTCCTCGCTGTCGCTGCTGAAGACCTTGCCGATCAGCTCGATCAAGGTGGACCGCGTGTTCCTGCAGGGTGTGCCGCATGATCGCAACGACTGTGCAATTGTGCGCACCATCATCGATCTGGGCTTGAATATGCACTTGCGTGTGATTGCCGAAGGCGTGGAAAGCGCGGCGCAGCTGGAGTTCCTGCGGCAGTTCGACTGCACTCTGGTGCAGGGCTACCTGTCCGGCCGGCCGGTGGAGATCGCCAGCCTGTTGCAGCGCTCAGTAGATGCCGAACACTCTTCCGTACAGGCCGGCAATTAGTCCCATCGTGGTCAGCCACATGCCCATCATCCAACGCATGTTGATGCTGGCCTCCCTGCGCACTTCTTTCAAGCCTCCTTCGATCTTGTGATCGAAATACGCGCGCAGCTCGTTGATACGGGCGTCTTGGTGCTCAAAACGTTCCAGCATCAGCCTGCGCAGCTCATTGATGGCCTGATGGGCCCGATCGAACTCTTTTTGATTCATATCCGGTAAGACAGGGGAGTACGCTGAGAGTTCCATTTCCGGTGCTATCGGTCCCGCGCATTCCCGCTATCCAAAACTTGAATACATCGATGATTGACTTCCCGGAGTCGGCGAAATACTATAATTAGAATTCGGATTCTGATTTAACGGATTTCCATCATACTCATAAAAGGGACCCATCATGCGCTTCTCCGTCTTCCTCAATGCCCGCACCATGAGCGCGGATGCCGACAAACAGCTGATCGTCGACCTGGAACAGCACGCGCTGCTGGCCGGCAAGCTCGGCTTCGACGCCATCTTCCTGCCCGACCACCACTTCAACGGCTACATGCCGGTCGCCAGCGACAGCTATATGTTCGCCTCCTACCTGGCGGCCAAGCTGCCGGACATGCACTTCGGCTTCTCGGTCACCTCGGTGCCGCTGCACCATCCGGTACGCTTCGTCGAACGCATCAACATTCTCGATCACCTCACCAAGGGCAAGCTGCTGGTCGGCATCGGTTCGGGCACCACACCGGAAGAGATGATCGGTTTCGGCGTCAACTACAAGGACGCCGGCCGCATCGCCGAAGAAAATCTGCAAGCAGCCGAAGCGCTGTGGAAGAAAGACATCACCGACGAAGCGATCGAACTGCACGGCTTCCACAAGGGTCGCGTGCTGCAGCGTATCGCACCGGCGCCATATGGCCAGAAACAAGCCCGCCTGATGCCGGTGGCCATGAAGGAAAGCAGCACCACGCGCGCCGCTGTCAACGGTTGGCCGGCCTTCATCCCCGCCTTCACGCCACCTAAAATCGGCGGCACCGAGCCGCTGACCCACGTGAAGAAATACTTCAGCAGCTACTACGAGCAGCTGACCACCGCCGGCCACTCCGATGAAACCGTCGCCGACGCGCTGTCGTGGACCACCCACAGCTACCAGTGCGTGCACCTGGCGCCGACTGACGAGCAGGCGCACCAGGAAGTACAGGAGATCCTCACCGCCTACCAGGAAGCGGTCGACCGCGAAGCCGCCTTCAACGCCAAGGCCGAAGCCGACGACGCCAACAAGAAGACCGACCGCACCGGCGGCGCGCTCACCGAAGACTGGATGGCCACCTGGTGCCTGTACGGCAGCCCGGAGACCGTCATCAAGAAACTGCGCGCTTATCAGAAAGTCGGCATCGGCAATATCCTGTGCGGCACCACCACCGGACCGCTGACGGAAAAACGCCTGGCCTATGCCAACCAGACCCTGAAGCTGCTGGCTGAACACGTGCTGCCGGCATTTAAATAATCAAGGCGACAGCAGGAGATGGAGACGACAATGACTAAAGAACTAAGCGTGGACCAAATGGCGACACTGACCGCCGGCGCCACCATGTGGACCACGGCGGCGATACCGGAAGCCGGCGTTGCTTCGCTCAGCATGGCCGATGGCCCGATGGGAGTGGCCGGCGCGCGCGTCGATGAACGCGACATCTCCTTGCTGACGCCATCGCCGCTGGCGCTGGGGGCGAGCTGGGACCCGGCGCTGGTGCAGCGCGTCGGACGACTGGTCGGCGGCGAGGCGATACGGCGCGGCGTCGATCTGATGCTGGCGCCTAACTTGAACATGGCGCGCAGCCCGCTGTCCGGCCGCGCCTTCGAATACTTTTCCGAAGACCCTCTGTTGTGCGGCACGCTGGGCGTGGCCTGGATACAGGGCTGCCAGTCGGTCGGCACCGGCTCCATCGCCAAGCACCTGGTCTGCAACGACAGCGAAACGGAACGCGATAAGATGAACGCCGTGGTGGATGAACGCACCCTGCGCGAAGTCTATCTGCTGCCGTTCGAGATGGCGGCGCAAGCCGGCTGCGCGGGCATGCTCACCGCCTACAACAAAATCAACGGCGCCTGGTGCGCGGAATCCGGCCCGGTGGTGCGCGACATCGCCAAGAATGAGTGGCGCTTCCCCGGTGTGTTCATGAGCGATTGGTTCGGCACCCATTCCACGGTCGGCTCGCTGACCGGTGGACTGGACCTGGAAATGCCAGGCCCCGCGCGCTTCCTCGGCGCACGCAGCGCCGCCGCCGTGGCGGAAGGGCAGGTGCAGCTTGAACGCCTGCGGGACGCGGCGCAACGTGTGGCCGTTGCCGCTGGCCGCTTCGCGACCGGCAAAGGCACGCCCATGGATGCCACCGCAGCTTCGGAGTTGTTGATCGAAGCGGCCGCCGGCGGCTTCACCCTGGTGCGCAACGACGATGCGATGCTGCCGTTGGACCCGAAGCGTTGGCCGCGCATCGCGCTGATCGGTCCCAACGCCAGCGCGCCTTGCTACCAGGGCGGCACCTTCGCCAAGATTGCGGTTAAGCCGGATGCCGTGCTGCCGGTCGACGCGCTGCGTGCGCGCTTCGGCGATGCCGTCACCACCTACGTGCCCGGCGTCGATCCGCAACCCAAGCTGCCGCGCATGGCGGTGCGTCCGGCGCGTGCGCTCGACGACGGCTGCAGCAAGGGCATGACCATTGATTACTTCGGCAACGCCGACATGGCCGGCGCACCGCTGTTGAGCGAAACGCGCGACACGAATTCGCTGACCTGGTTCCACGGCGTGCACCAAGCGGGCGCCTTGCAGGCCAACGCCGGCACCCGCGCCAGCGGCATCTACACGGCCAGCGAAAGCGGCGAGCACCTGTTTTATGTCGGTGGCACTGGCGCGCTGCGCTTGCTGGTCGGCGGCAAGGAAGTGTTCCGCCGCGACGAACAACTGGCGCCGGGGGACGTGATGGGCCGTCTGAAAAGTGGCGACGCCGATAGCGTCGCCATCGCGTTGGAGCAGGGCGCCAGCGTGGAAGTGGTGGTCGAACTGCGCTACACGCCGGCGCGCTGTCAGGGTCTTTGGTACGGCGTGCGCGCACCCGGCACCGCCGAAGCCATGATGGCGGACGCAGTCAATGCGGCCTCGCAAGCGGACGCCGTGATCCTGATGGTCGGCGAGACCTCGGACGCCAGCGTGGAAAGCAAGGACCGTCCGGACACCTATCTGCCGGCCGAGCAGCTGGCGCTGATTGAACGCGTCTGCGCGGCCAATCCGAACACGGTCATCGTGACCAACGTCGGCCATGCCTTCGACACCAACTGGGAGCAACAGGCCAAGGCGGTGCTGCACTGCTGGTATCCCGGCGAGGAATTCGGTCCGGCGCTGGCGCAGGTGCTGGCCGGCGACCGCGAACCCGGTGGTCGCATGCCGGTCACCATCGCCCGCCAGGATGCCGACTATCCGGCCCTGTCGCTGCAACCGGACGCCAAAGGCGACCTGCATTACAGCGACGGCGTGCGCTTCGGTTATCGCGGCCTGGCTGCTCGCGGTGTGGCGGCACGGCAGGCGTTCGGCGCGGGACTAGGCTACACGACATTCGATTTGACCGAACCGCGCGCGCAGGTCACCGAAGACGGCTGCGAGTTCACGCTCCAACTGCGCAACACCGGTCAGCGCGCCGGCGCCGAAGTTGTCCAGGTCTACCGCATGCTGCCCGAGCTGACGCTGGTCGGCTACGCCAAGGTGTGGCTGGAGGCGGGCGCGCACACCGAGGTGCGCATTCCGGTGGCATTGCGCCGCCTGCAAACCTGGCAAGACGGCGGCTGGACCACGCTACAAGGACCGATTCAATTGCTGGCCGGCCGCTCCAGTGCGGAGCTGCCGCTGTCGGCAACGATCACAATTCAAGGAGACCAAGCATGAACCAATTGACCAACGCCGCCCGCGCCAGTGGCCGCGCGCCTTTCATCGTCGGCATCGGCGGTACCACCCGTCCGGGCTCCAGCACCGAGAGCGCCTTGCGCGCAGCACTGCATCACGCCGAGGAACTGGGCGCCGAAACGCGCCTGTTCGGCGGCGAGGAACTGGCCTCGCTGGCCAGCTACTCACCCGAGCAAAGCGACCGCACCGAGGGCCAGCGCGCGCTGGTGGAAGCAGTGCGCCGCGCCGACGCCGTGATCTTCGCCTCGCCGGGATACCACGGCGGCGTATCGGGCCTGGTGAAGAACGCCATCGACCTGCTGGAAGACCTGCGCGCAGACGAGCGTGTGTACCTGGACGGCATGCCGGTCGGCTGCATCGTCACGGCGGCTGGGTGGCAGGGCTGCAACACCACGCTGGCGGCGATGCGCTCCATCGTGCACGCGCTGCGCGGCTGGCCGACGCCGTTGGGCGTCACGCTCAACACCGCCGGCGTGAAGCTGTTCGATGCCGGAGGCGGTTGCCTGGACCAGCAGGTGAGCGGCAGCCTGCGCACCTTGGCCGAGCAGGTGGTCGGCGTGCGCAGTCCAACTGTGGCCTACTAAAAAATCAGAATTCTGGTTCTGAAAATATGATATTCTAAAACCGTCATGACGCCTGAGCATACAGGCGCTGGCAGATAAAAGGACTGAAATAGTCCATAAGACTGGAGACAATAGTGCCTAAGCAAACCGTATCAAACCGGTCGCGGACCGCGTTCGTCCGCCCGCATCTCACCATCGTTCTCGCCAGCCTTTGGGCTACCGGCGTTGGCAACGCAGCGGCGCAGGATGGCCAGATCCAGGAAGTCATCGTCACCGCGCAGAAGACCGCGCAGCCGGCATCGAAAACGCCGCTCGCGCTGTCGGTGCTGGGCGGCGAAGACCTGCGCCAGTCCGGCGCCACCAACGCGGTGGCGCTCACCGAACTGGCGCCGAATGTGCAAATCTCCACCGACTCCGGCAAGCTGCAGGTCGCGATACGCGGCGTGGTGAGCCTGGACACCAGCGAGAAGGGCGATTCTTCTACCGCATTCAATGTGGACGGCGCCTACATCGGCCGCAGCGAAGCACAACTGGGCAGCTTCCTCGATCTGGAACGGATCGAAGTCCTGCGCGGCCCACAGGGCACGCTGTATGGCCGCAACGCCACCGCCGGCGCGATCAACCTGATCACCAACAAGCCGACCAGCAAGCTCGAAGGCCGGGTCGATGCCGAGATCGGCGACTATGCGACGCGCCGCCTGGAAGGCGTGGTCAATATTCCCGTCAACAGCACGCTGGCCCTGCGCGCGGCGGCGCTGACGGTGAGCCACAATACCTATCTGCGCGCCGGCCCGAATACGGTGGGTCTCTCCGACCAGGACGACAACGCCGGTCGCCTGCATGCGCTGTTCACCTTCTCGCCGCAGACCACGTGGCTGCTGACGGCGGAGCGCAGCAAGGCCGGCGGCAACGGCTCCAATAGCGTGCCGCTGACGAACTTCTTCAATGGCACGCCAGTCGCCGGCGGTAACAACCTGCTCAATCCGGTGTACGTGGACCGTGGCGCGGATGCCCAGCAGACCGCAGCCTTCCGCTTCGTGAATGTGGGCTCGCACAAGGCCGATGTGGCCACCTCGCTGCGTTCGGAGTTCAAGACCAGCGTGGGCGACGCCGCCGAGCTGACCTACCAGTTCGCGCGCCTGCATGCGAAAATCGATCAGCTGAACAACGGCAGCTACTTCGGCTTCCCCTTGTATAACACCATCAACGGCGAATCGACCCAGCGCACGCATGAACTGCGCCTGAATTCGACCGGTGATTCTGCCCTGAGTTGGGTGGCCGGCGTCTACCACTTCAACGAAGACATCTTCCGCGCCGGCACCTACTACACGGTGACACCGGGACCGCTGATCGTGCTGCCGTTCACGCCGACCGTCGAAAGCCGTTCGAAAGCGGCGTTCGGACAGCTGACCTACCGCGCGCTGAAAGACCTGCGCCTGACGCTGGGCGCGCGCACCACGCGCGATGAAAAATCCGGCCACGATCCGATCAGCGGCAACGCCGCCGGCCCAGGCTACACGGCGCATGTTGAAAGCGCGAAGTCCAACTTCCGCCTGGCGGCCGACTACGACGTGCGTCCCGCGCTGATGGTGTACGGCAGCCTGTCGACCGGCTACAAGGCCGGTGGCTTCAACGACACCAGCGGCACCGCCTACAAGCCGGAGAACCTGACGTCGGTGGAAGCCGGCGTCAAGGGCCGTTTCCTCGGCAACCGGTTGCGCCTGGGCGCCGCC
Organism: Duganella paludis; assembly: GCF_054461335.1. NCBI lineage: Bacteria > Pseudomonadati > Pseudomonadota > Betaproteobacteria > Burkholderiales > Oxalobacteraceae > Duganella > Duganella paludis. The sequence continues at coordinate 6,693,958 of NZ_CM136922.1, read as the reverse complement.
GCTTTCCACTACGACTACAAGGACATGCAGCTGACGTCCGTTGTCTGCGCCAGCGGCAGCACCGGCGCCAATTGCGGCGCGCTTACCACCAATGCATCCAACGCCATGATCAAAGGCGTGGAGCTGGAGGGCAGCTACAACGCCACGGTGGACGACCGCATCAACTTCTCGCTCGCCACCTCGGAAGGCAAGTTCAAAACCTACCGTCCGAACGCCGGCAACGACTGGTCGGGCCAGCAGATCGACCGCTCACCGGCCTACAACGCCAGTCTCGGATATGCCCACACCTTCATGCTCGATAGCGGCGGAAGCGTGGTGGCGCGGATCGGCACGCGGCTGAACGGCGCCTACTTCCTTAGCGATTTCGCCGAGGCGATCCGCTACCGGCAACCGGCCTACCGCAAGAGCGACATCAGCGCGACCTACACCGCGCCGGCGCAACGCTACTACGTGCAGGCTTACGCGCGCAATCTCGAAAACACCATCACGCTGGACAGCCTGCTGCCCGGAGGCTTCGGCATCGGTGCGCCGCGTACTGTCGGCCTGCGCGCGGGCACCCAGTTCTGACAGGTATCGCCTTCACGGATAAGAGCTATCGATAAAAGCAGCACGTTTAGCGATAGCGACCAGCCGGGAAAGCGCTATCATTTTTGCGGACTCGAATCAGAAAGGCCCATATGATTTTCAGTAAAGTGCAATTCAGGAAAATGCCCAGCGTGCGCGGCGCGCACCATGACGCGCCACCTGCCGTGTCGCGCCGCGATGTGCTGACGGCCTTGCTGGCCGGCGGCGCGCTGGCCGCCACGTGGACCACTTCCGCTGCAGCCGCCGCGCTGCAAGCCGCCGGCGCCGCCGCCGACGGACAGACCGCCGCAGCCAACGCCGGCTTGAGCGCAGCCGAAATGGCCGTGCTGTCGGCCGCGGCGCAAATCATCGTTCCCGCCACCGATACGCCGGGTGCGCAGGAAGCCGGCGTCCCGCAGTTCATCGCCGCGCTGTCCGCGCACTGGATGAAGGCCGACGAACTCGCGATATTCCGTACCGGCCTGGCCGGCCTGGACGCCAGTGCGCAGCAGCGCTACCAGTGCGCCTACGCGGCCTGCACGCCGGAGCAGGGCGCCGAGATCCTGCAGGCGCTGCGCGCCGCCAGCCCATACGGCGGCCGCACATTCTCGTTGACCGATCGCATTCTGGACCCGAAAGCGCCGTTCTACCTGCGCCTGCGCGACCTGGTGGTGCTGGGCTACTTCACCTCCGAAGCCGGCAGCAACCAGGAACTGCGCTACATGCCGGTGCCCGGCAAGTTCGAATCGAATGTGGACATCAAGACCTGGCCATACCAGGTCGTCATCTAAGGATCACGCATGAGCAAGACTACCCAATTCGACGCCATCGTCATCGGCTCGGGCATCACCGGCGGCTGGGCCGCCAAGGAACTGACCGAGAAGGGCATGAAAGTGCTGATGCTGGAGCGCGGCGCGCTGGTCGAGCACCAGAAAGGCTATGTGCACGAGTTCACGCCGCCGTGGCAGGCGCCCAACGACGGCCTGCCCGAGCGCGAGCTGTACGCGCGCGAATACGAAATCCAGAGCAAGATCGAACGCGGCGCCTTCAGCTGGGCCAACCGCCACTACTGGATCAACGACCGCGAAAATCCGTATGAGCAGATCAAGCCATTCCGCTGGCACCGCACCAATGTCCTGGGCGGTCGCTCGCTGACCTGGGGCCGCCAGTCCTACCGCTGGGGCAACGACGACTTCCTGGCCAACGCCCGCGATGGTCACGGCAACGACTGGCCGATCCGCTACGCCGACCTGGCGCCGTGGTACACGCACGTTGAAAAGTTCATCGGCGTCAGCGGCCAGCCGGAAGGGTTGGAGCACTTCCCGGACGGGCACTACCTGCCGCCAATGGAAATGACGGCGCTGGAACGCGCGCTCAAGCAGCGCATCGAAGGCAAATGGCAGGATCGCCGCGTCACCATCGGCCGCGTCGCCAACCTGACCGTGCCGCACAACGGCCGTGGCCAGTGCCAGAACCGTAACATCTGCAATCGCGGCTGCTCGTTCGGCGCCTATTTCAGTACGCTCAGTTCCACGCTGCCGGCGGCGCAGAAGACCGGCCGCCTGACGGTGCGCACGGACAGCGTGGTGGAAGCCATCGATGTCGATCCGAAGACCAGGAAGGCCAGCGGCGTGCGCGTGATCGACGCCAAGACCGGCCAGCGTACGACCTTCAAGGCGCGCGTTATTTTCCTGTGCGCGTCCACCTACGGTTCGCTGCAGGTGCTGCTGCAATCGCGCAGCGCGCTGCATCCGAACGGCATCGGCAATCATAGCGATGTGCTGGGCCGCTATCTGATCGACCATCACGGCGTGGCCGCCTTCGGCGAGATCAAGGGCTTCGAGGACCGCAACTACAAGGGCCGCCGCGCCACCGGTATCCTGGTGCCGCGCTTCCGCAACGTGGGCGGGCAGGATGCCGATGCCGATTTCACGCGCGGCTACGGTTTCCAGGGCGGCGCCATGCGCGACGACTGGACCAACACCGCCGCGCTCACCGACGATTTTGGCGCCGGCATGAAGCACAACATCGCGCGGCCCGGCAAATGGGTGGCCTTCCTTGGCGCCTTTGGCGAGCAGCTGCCGCAGGCGCACAACCGGGTTGTGCTCAATGAGAAAAAGCCGGGCAACTACGGCCTGCCGCAACTGAGTTTCGACGTCGCTTATGGCGAGAACGAGCGCAAGATGGCGGTCGATGCCGGCAAACAGGCGGAGCAAATGCTGAAAGCGGCCGGCGCCGAGCGCGTGCAGCTGATTCCATCCCGCGCGCTGCCCGGCGTCTCGATCCACGAAATGGGCGGTGCGCGCATGGGCCACAATCCGGCGGAGTCGGTGCTGAATGCGCACAACCAGGTGCACGGCGTGCCGAATCTGTTCGTCACCGATGGTTCGGCCATGGCGTCGAGCGGCACGGTCAACCCATCGCTGACGTATATGGCGCTGACGGCGCGCGCGGTGGACTTTGCCGTGGCGGAGTTCAAGGCTGGACGGCTATAATCTGCCTTCCCAACTATCCCAATGACCGAGCACACCAAACCTATGCCAGCCATCACCGCTCACGCACGCGCGCCGAAGCAGGGCCGCAGCCGTCAATCCTTCGAACGCATCCTCGAAGGGACCATCGATCTGCTGCGTGAGCGATCCTACGACCAGATTACGCTGGCGGAGATCTGCGAGCGTTCCGGCGTCTCGACCGGGTCGCTGTACGGCCGTGTCGCCGGCAAGGACGAGCTGCTGCGCGCGGTGCAGGTGCTGGTCCTGGAACGCATGGGGGAACAGTTCAATTCCGAGGCCGAGCGCATCGCCAAGGAGGCGCACGGCCTGGCGCAGGTGGTGCCTGCGGTAGTCGCCAGTCTAGGGTCTATCCTCAAGGACAACGCCAGCGTGCTGCGCTCCTTCATGCTGCGCAGCGCCACCGACGAGGCGATCGAGGCGGCCGGTAAAAAGTCCGCCAACGACAACCACGCCAAGTTCATGGCCCTGATCAAGGGCTGCGCGAAAGAGATACGTCATCCGCAACCCGACCGCGCCATCAACAGCGGCATGATGCTGATCTACGCCACCCAGGCCCGTTTCCTGGGACTGGACAGCATCGGCCGCCTCAACGAGGCCGGCAAGTGGAACCAGTTACTGGAAGACCTGAGCGACATGATGCTCGCCTTCCTCATGTTTACGCCTCCCAAGCGCTGACCGGGCGTGGTGCGCGGATCCTCCGCGTGCCAGGTTGCGCAACAAATCATAACTAACATTCTGATTCTGAAAAGGAATAGGCATGACTGCACCCGCACGCAAACTGCGCTGGGCCTACATGGACCATTGGCGTATCGACACCCCGCAAGGGCAGCTATCGCAATACACATCGGTGAAGCGTTTCGACGCTTTTCTCAAGCAGGTTTCGTCGCTTGGTTTCGAAGCGATCGAGACTTTCGACTTCCATCTCGGACCGCTGCGCGAGTTGTTCGGTTCACTGGAAAACGCCCGCGCTTTCATGCAGGAGCGTGGTGTCGACCGGGTACTGAGCCTGTTCCACGCGGTGATGTACGACGAGCGCCAGAGCGCACCGCACGTGCGCTCCACGCATGACCACATCTTCAACTACGCGCAGCACATCATGCGTTCCAGCGTGGGCCTGGGCGTGGAGAACTTTATCGTCATGCCGGCCGGCCTGTATTACGACGTGGAGCCGGTCACCGACGACAAGCTGCGCGCCTGCGCGGAACTGTGGAACCGCGTCGGCAAGATGACGCTGGAGTATGGCGTCAAAACCTGCTGCCACCACGAGTTCTTCTGCGGTATCCGCAGCGCCGAACAGTTGCGCAAGTTCTATGAATGGACCGATCCGCGCTACGTGTTCTTCTACTGCGACACCGCGCAGCACGTGATCGCCGGCGTTGATCCGGTCGATCTGTACCTCAAGCTGCAGGACCGCTGCGGCGGCTTCCACATGAAGGACACCAAGCATGTGGACTTGACCGGCGACTACCGCCGCAAGCCGGATGCGGAAGTGATGGCGCCCACCACGCCGCGCTGGTTCCACGAAATGGGCACGCCCGGCGGCCTGGTGGACTTCCCGGCGCTGATGCAGGCGATGAAGGAGTGCGGCTACGAAGGCTGGGTCGGCGTGGAGCACGACAAGGCCGACGTCGAAGGCGGCAACTACCCGGAAACCACGGCGCTGTCGGCCTGGTACATCCAGCACGTACTCAAGAAAATCTACGCATAAGGTGAGGCCATGATCAAGTGGGCATATGGAGTAAATCAATGGAAGGCTGGCTTCACCAGCTTCGCGCGCCTGGAAGAAATCGAGCGCGCGTTCAAGGTGACTGCGGCCTGCGGCTTCGACGCGGTGGAACTCAACGCCGGCAGCGGACGCTGGGACCCGATCGGGCGGCCGGAAAACATCGCCATCAACTACGGCTCGGCGGCGCACTTCCGCCTGAAGCTCAAGGACCTGGGCATCAATCATGTTTCTAGCACGTTCTTCGATCCGACTTTAATGAGTTTCGAAGAGCTGCATTTCGGATTGATGAGCACCCAGCCGGCGGACCACGCGCGCATCGTCGCGCAGGCGCGCATTCATGCGGAGATGCTGGCGGAGCTGGGCGGCAAGCTGCTGGTGGTGCGGCCGTTCCCGTCGTTCTGGAAGGAGGGCGCGCTCAATGCCGAACGCCTGGCCGCCGCTGCGGACTGCTGGAACCAGGTGGCCGCCATGGCCGCGCCGCTGGGCCTCAAGGTCGCGTTGCACGTGGATGCCTTGTCGGCGCTGCGCAGCGCCGGCGAATTCGAACAGCTGCTGCAGTTGTGTGATCGCGAACAAGTCGGCCTGGCCATCGACACGGCGGAACTGACCATCGCCGGGCATGACGTGGTGGCGCTGTACCGGCGCTTCCACGACCGCGTGCTGCATTTCCATTTCAAGGATGCGCTGGCGGTCGACACGCTCGATGAGTACAAGCTGCCCAACGCCGAACGCGCTTTGATCGCCGCCGGCGGCGAACGCGAGATCGAGCGTTGGTTCGGCGAGATGGGCACGGGGCTGGTGGACTTCCCCGCGCTGCTTGCGGCCATGCGGGAGCATGGCTACGCCGGCTGGATCGTGGTGGAAAGCGACAAGGGACCGGAGCCTATCGCCACCGGCATGATGCTCAACAGCTGGTACCGGCAGAACGTGCTGGACCTGCCGGCACGCTAAGCCAGGAGGCGTCCATGAATCCACTACAAAGCACAGCGCCCACTCCTGCAGCAGCGGACGTGGCGGGGATGGGAACCGGCGGTTCCGGCCAGCGCAAGGCCGGCCGCGCGCAGGGCATCGCGCTGATGGGCATCCTGGCGATGCCCACGTTGGCGCTGGCGGCGCTGGTTCCCAGTTTGCCGCAACTGTTCCAGCAGTTTTCCTCGGTGCCCAACTTCCAGTTGCTGGTTCCGATGATAATCACCGTGCCATCGTTGTGCGTGGCGCTGTTCTCGGGCTTCATGGGCGCGATCGCCGATCGCTGGGGGCGGCGCAAGCTGCTGCTGGTGGCGCTGTTCGCATTCGCACTGCTGGGCCTCGCACCGATGTTCTTCGACAGCCTCGTGCTGATCGTCGCTAGCCGTGTGATCGTCGGGCTGGCGGAAGCAGCCATTCTCACCGTCGGCAATGCGCTCATGGGCGACTACTTCGAAGGCGAGGACCGGCAGAAGTGGCTGGGCTACCAGAACATGTTCGCGCCGTTGATCGGTTCCGCCATTTTGCTGTCCGGGGGCTTCCTGGCCGGCATGCACTGGCGCTATCCCTTCCTGCTGTACCTGAGCGGCTTTGCGGTGCTGGCATGGGTGTACTTCGTTTGCTGGGAGCCGCGCCGTACCCCCGCTGCGGAGCGGCAGCCGGCCACGCCGTTCCCGTGGCGCGTTACGCTGCTGGTCTGCGGCGTAACGGTGCTGTTCTCGCTGGTGTTCTTTGTGCAGGCGGTGCAGCATGGCCGCATCTTCGGCGACATGGGCGTGGCTTCCCCAGAGCGTATCAGCGTGCTGGCGACCATCGCCAGTCTCGGTACGGTCATCGGCGGGTACCTGTTCAAGCGGTTCTCCAGCTTTAGCGTCACGCGCTGGATGGCGATCGTGCTGGTGTTCTACGGCGTCAGCTACATCGGTGTGGCGCTGGCGCCCAACCTGGTGACCGGCCTGCCGCTGGACGCGTTGGGCCAGGTCGGCGGCGGCTTGATGCTGCCGGTGCTGGTCACCTGGGCATTGCAGCACTACGGCTTCGAACATCGCGGTCGCGGCATGGGCATGTGGGGCGGCGCCTTCTTCCTCGGTCAGTTTCTCAGTCCGCCGCTGGTCACCTTGATCGGCAGCTTCGGCCCCAGCTTCCTCGGCAGCGTCGCCATCATCGGCGCGATTTGCCTGACGGTGGCTGTGGCCATCACTCTTACACAATCGAAAGCAAAATAATCATGCAACTAGCAGCTTGTATTGAATGGATGTTCGCCGAAGCCGGCGAGGACCTGGCCGCGCGGGTGCACGCCGCGCACGCGGCAGGCATCAAAAGCGTTGAATTCCACCTGTGGCGCGAAAAACCGCTCGACGCGATCGAGGCTGCGCTGAACGAAACCGGCGTGCGCCTGCTCAGCTTTTGTGTTGAGCCGCGCCGCAGCCTGGTCGATCCGGCCGACCACGAGGCCGTGCTGGCCGCCGTGGCCGACGCCATACCGGTGGCGCAGCGATTCAACGGCGCGGCCATGATCCTGGCGTCGGGCTTTACGCGTGCCGACGTGTCCGACGAAGAGCAGTTCGATGCCGCCGTCCGCGTGTTGCAGCAGGCTGCCGCCATGGCGGCGCGGGCCGGCGTGACCTTGTGGCTGGAACCGGTCTACATGGTGATCAACGGTCAGCGCATGTTTGTCGACACCGTGCAGCGCGGGCTGGATATCGTGGCGGCGGTCGATAATTCGGCGCTACGACTTCTGGCCGATGCCTATCATTCCGCGCAAACGGAGGAGGATTTCGCGGCCGTCATCGGCGAGCGCGTCAACCTGATCGCCCACGTTCAAGTGGCCGATACCGACGGCCGCCACGAGCCGGGAACCGGTGGCATCAACTGGCAGCGCATCACCGCCACGTTGCGCAAGCAGGGCTACCGGGGCCAGATCGGCCTCGAATACTTCCCCACGGTGGAGACGCAGCAATCGCTCGTCATGTCCCGCCATGCGCTCGGTCTTTGACCGCCGGCGTTTTCTCTCGGCTCTGGCCCTGGGCGCAAGCTACGCGGTAGCACCCCGCGTGCTTGCGCGCGGGCGCTTGCGCCAGGGACTGACGCCACACCTGTTCAACAACGATATCGAAGACACCTGCCGCATGGCGCGGGCCTTGGGCATACAAGGACTGGACTTCGTCAGCAATCCGGCCGACTGGCCCATGCTCAAAAGCCACGGCCTGACCATGACCGTGCTGCGCGTCGACTATGGCGGCGGCATTTCCACACTGGCCCGCGCGCCGGCCGGCCCGCCCGGCTGGAACGCCATCGGCACGCCGGACCAAGACGGACAGTTCGAAGCGGCGCTGCGCGAACGCATCGACGCGGCTGCCGCCAACGGCATCCCCAATATTCTCCTGACCTGCGGTGTGCGCGGCGCCTTGAGCTACGAGGATGGCAAGCGCAATGCGCTCGGCTTGCTGCAGCGCGTGCGCGCACACGCTGAAGCGCGCGGCGTCACGCTGGTTATGGAGAACATCAACTCGGGTCACTCCGGCGGCCCACCATCGCCGCCAGGCAGCATGTTCGATCACCTGCCTTGGGGGCTGGATGTGGTGACTCAGGTGAACTCGCCGCGCGTGAAGCTGCTGGTCGATCTCTATCATGCGCAGCTCATGGACGGGAATATCACCAACTTCCTGCGCCAGAACATCCAGTGGATAGGGCATTTCCACACCGGCGGCGTCCCTGGACGCCATGAGATCGACGACACCCAGGAGCTCAACTACCGCCACGTCGCGCGGGCGCTGGCGGATCTGAACTACCAGGGCTTCGTCAGCCACGAATGGACACCGTCGGCAGGCCAGGACAAGCTGGCCGTGCTGCGCAAGTGCATCGACATCATGGACGTTTAGGAGGCGAAACCTTCATCACCTTGGCCAGCCGGTGTATTCCCACCACTGCGCTGATCAGCAGGCAGGCAAACAACGGCAGCACCAGCAGATACGCGTCGGCGTAATGCCGGGCTGCCGTTGCCGCTTCCGGACGCTCTCCAAAGAACAGCAGCCCGGCCAGTGCCACGCCCAGCGCGGCGGCGATCTGTTGCACCGCCGTGAACATGCCGGCGGCGACACCGGCATCGGTCATCGGCACGTCCTGCAAGGTGGCGTTGGACAGCTGAGGGCCGCACAATCCCATCCCCAGACCCATGCCGAACTGCGCCAGCGCCAGCGGCCATGGCAGCAGCACGCCGCCATACACGGACCATGCGGCGAGGGACAGGCTGGCCGCCGTGACGCCGACGCCCGCCATCATCACCCGCACGCCCAGCAATTTGTATAACCGTGGGCCGATCAGCGTAATGCCGCCCATGGCGCCGAAGGCGATCGGCGCGCAGGCATAGGCCATCTGCGAAGCGCTCAGTCCCATGCCTTCCTGTAGCACGAAGGTCATCACCAGCAGGTAGGCCGGTAGCACCGGGTTGATGCTCAATGTGCACAGCAATCCCAGCGCCACCTTGCGCAGCTTGAACAGCGACGGCGGCACCAGCGCGTCGCCGCGCGTGGCCTGGCGCCAGCGCAGGTAGCGCAACGTGCCCCATGCCAGCGGCACAGTGGCCGCCAGCAGTAGCACCAGGCCCACCGGCCAGCCGTGTTCCGGGCCTTCGATCAATGGCGCCAGCAAAGCAAACAACACCAATACCGACAACGCTGCGCCGATCACATCGACCGGCGTGGCATTGACGCCACGACCGGCTGGAAGCAGCTTGGCGCCGGCGACAAGACTGAACAAGCCGATCGGCAGGTTAATCAGGAAGGTGAGCCGCCAACCCAGGCCGAACCAGTTGGCGTCGATCAGCAGGCCGCCGACGATGGGGCCCAGCGCCGCCGAGAAGCCGCCGAGGAAGCCGAATACCGTGTACACCTTGTAGCGCTGCTCGGGCGGATACATCACCTGCACCAGCGCCATCACCTGCGGCACCATCATGGCGGCGGTGGCGCCTTGCAGCACGCGGGCGATCTGCAGCGTCATGGCGTCCGGCGCCAGCCCGCACGCCATCGAGGTGATGGTGAAAAGTGCGATCCCGGTCAGGAACATGCGGCGATAACCGTGACTGTCGCCCAGCCGGCCGCCGACGATCAGCAGCACCGCGAACGCCGTCGCGTAGCCGGCGATGATCCATTCCAGCGCGGCGCGGTCGGCGCCCAAAGTGCTGCTGATGGAAGGGATGGCGACGTTGACGATGGTGGTGTCCAGCAGGTCCATGACAAATGCCAGGGCGACGGCGACCAGCGCCATTTGGCGACGGCGCGGCGAGAACGAGGCGGCGGCAGCGTAAGCGCTGCCCTCCGTCCCGGAAACGGGATGGTGCATAGTTGATTCCTCAGGTTGATGTCAGACGCTTGCGGCGGCCGTTATGAATTTTTCTCGTATCCAGCTGATCGCCGGATCGTTGCTCCGGTGCTTATGCCATTGCAGCATCTGCACCAGGCGCGGGATGCGCGGTGGTGGTTCCCATACCTTGACTGGCAGCGTGGCCTGGGCGTTGAGCGCAATGCGGCGGTGCACGGTGGCGATGCGGTCGGTGCCGACCACCATGGCCGGCAGCGCCGTCATGCTCGGCGCGGTCACCTCCACCCGGCGCTTGACGTCGAAGCTTTCCATGAACCAGCCGTCAAAGGTGGAGAGCGGAGCGGAGACCGTGTTGTTGAAGGTGGCGATCACGTGACCGCAGGCCAAGTAGTCGTCGAAGGTGAGGCGGTCGCGCACGCAGGAATTGCCCTCCCACGTCACGCACAAATAGTCTTCCTCGAACAGCGCGGCAGAAGGGTGGTCCTTGGCGATGTACTGCGACGGGATCACCAGGAAATCGGCTTCGCCCTGTTCCAGCACCTCGTTCGGCCGCTCGGACTGGTCGCGCAGGCGGATGCGCAGGTTGGGCGCTTCGCGGTACAGCTCCGCCAGCAGCTTGGGAATCAGCACGGCCGTGGTGTAGTCCGACACCAGCAGCGTGAACATGCGGGTTTCGTTGGCCGGGTCGAATTGCGGCTGGGCGGCGATGGTGGTGTCGATCCGCATCAACACTTCGCGTACCGGCTCGATCAGATCCTTGGCGCGCGGCGTCAGCATCAACTGGCGGCCGGACGGCACCAGCAGCTCGTCGTTGAAGTAGGCGCGCAGCCGCGACAACGCGCCGCTGGTGGCCGGCTGGCTCAGAAACAGCTTCTCGGCCGCGCGGCTGATATTGCGCTCCGAGAGCAGCGCGTTCAGCGCCACCAGCAGATTCAGGTCGAGTTTATTAAAGCGCATGGCGGCTCCGGGTATGTGATGCAGGCTTAGGCCGACGCGCGCACGATCAGCGCATGGTCCAGCGTGCGCGATTCGGCGTGGCCTCCGGCCAGGCGCTTGAGCAGCATCTCGGCCGCCACCGCGCCCAGTTCGCGCACCGGCTGGGCGATGGTGGTCAGGCCCGGCTCGAACACCTGGGCGATGGGAATGTCGTCGAAGCCCATCACAGCCACGTCTTCCGGCACGCGCCGGCCGACACGGCGGAAGGCCTTGATGGCGCCAATGGCCAGCGTATCGGACACCGCAAACACCGCCGTCGGCGGCTGCTCCATGGCCAGCAGCGTGCCGGCGGCTTCCATGCCATGCACATAGTCGGTGCCGCGCGCGACGCGCACCAGTTGCGGTTCGATGGGAATGCCGGCGCGCTGAAGCGCATATTCATAACCTTCGTGCCGTTGCCGCGCCCAGCGATAGTCCTCGCTTGCGCTGAGCAGCGCGATGCGGCGGTGGCCACGGTTGATCAGGTACTGCACGGCGTCGATGGCGCCTTGACGGTGGTCGATGCAGACGTTGGGCACATCGTCGTCCTCCACAAATTCGGAGCAGGCCACCCACGGCAGGTCGGGAATCTCCTGCAGCAGCGGCTTGAGATCGGCGAAGCGCGCCAGGCTGATGACGCCATCGGCCAGGCGGTTATACAAGGAGTCGAGCGAGGCGCTGTTGCGCGACAGCGTATGCGAGGCCTCGGCGATCACCAGGCCGTAGCCGTTCTGGCTCGTGACCGATTCGACGCCCTTGACGATTTCAGCGAAAAACGGATTGGCGAAGTCCGGCACCAGCACCAGCAGCAGGCGGGTTTCACCGCGCATCAAGCTGCGCGCCAGGGCGTTGGCGCGATAACCCAGGGTTTCAACCGCCGCTTCCACGCGGGCACGCGTGTCGGCGTTGACCGCCTTGGTCCCGTTCAGCACCCGCGAGACGGTGGCGATGGAAACGCCGGCAAGTTCGGCGACGGCGGAGATGGATGCGGTTTTCAAAGACATAGGATGTAAAGGCAGGAAAAGTTTTCCCAATATACCGCAAATAAATCCGTTTTCGGGCCGTTCGAGGTATTGAAGATATGGATAGGATGTATTGATAAAAAGCGTGCTGCGAGCGTAATTATCAGTAGAGCAGGGGGCGGGAAAGCGTTATCATTTTTCGAGGTTAGATTTTCCTGCATGGACAGGAAGGCGCCGTGAATATGCCTAGAATAGGAGACAAGACATGCAATCTACGCAAGCTACGATAGCTAGAAAGGCCGATTGGCGCCAGGGATTGATACTGGTGTTTTCCGGTTTCCTGCCGGTGATGGCCATCATCGCGCTGGCGCCGACGCTGCCCACGCTGCTGGCGCACTTCCACGACGTGCCCAACGCCAGGTTGATGGTGCCGCTGCTGATCACCGCTCCCAGCGCCTGTATCGCGCTATTCGCACCTGGGGCTGGCGTCATCGCCGACCGCTTCGGCCGCCGCAAGCTGTTGTTATGGTCGATGGCCTTCTACGGCGCTGGTGGCCTGATGCCCTTCGTGATCGATAACTTCTGGGCCGTAGTGGCGGGGCGTGTGGTGATCGGCATCGGCGAAGCCGGCGTGCTCACCGTGGTCAACACGCTGCTGGCGGACTACTACGAAGAGAAGGAGCGTCATCGCTGGCTGATGATACAGGGCGTGGTCGGTTCGGTGCTGGGTACCGTCACCATCGCCAGTTCCGGCTTCCTGGCCGCGCAAGGCTGGCAATATCCCTTCCTGGTGTATGCGGTGGCGATTCCGATCCTGCTGGCCAGCCTGATCTTCCTGTTCGAACCGGAGCCGCGCAAGAAAGCCGCCGGCCCCGCCGTCGCCACCACGCCTTTCCCCTACATGGTGGCCTTGATGGTGTGCAGCGTGACGGTCATCCTCTCCACCATTTACTTCGTCCAGGTGATTAACTTCTCGCTGCTGCTCAAGGAGCTGGGCGTGGACAATCCCAAGTCGATCGGCTTGAGCATGGCGATTCCCAGCATCGGCGTGCCGATCGGCGCGGTGCTGTTCAAGCTGACGACGCGCTACGGCGCCGCCACGCAGATCTTCCTGGTGTTCGCCGGTTATGCGATAGGCCTGGGCGGCATTGGCATGGCGGCCGACTACAAGGTGGCGCTGGCCTTCGCCTTCATCCAGCAGTTGGCCAATGGCCTGATCGTGCCGGCGTTGATCGCCTGGACCCAGACCAAGTTCTCCTTTGAGCACCGTGGCCGCGGCATGGGCTGGTGGGCCAGTTCTTTCTTCGTGGCGCAGTTCCTGTCGCCGGCCGTGGTCAACATGATGCGCGGCTGGGTAGGCGGTTTGCAGGGCGCGTTTGTCGCCTTCGGCGTGATCGCCGCCGTGTGCGCCGTGGTGTCATGCCTGCTGCGCTGGCGCGCCGCACCTGCGCCAACCAGCGTTGTTCTTTAATTCTTTTTTTGTTCGACTCAACCCGAGGTTCCCAGTATGAATAAACAGCACAACATCAAGCGCGGTGTGTCGCTCTACAGCTACCAGTACGAGACATTCCTGCGCCGGATGACGCTAGACGACTGCATCGCCCACGCCGCCAGCCTTGGCGCGAAAGGCATCGAAGTGGTCAGCGAACAATCCTTCTCCGGCTTCCCCAACGTGCCGCAGGCGCAGATCGACGGTTGGTTCGCGTCGCTCGAACGCCATGGCGCCTACGCCCAGTGCCACGACATGTTCCTGGACGTGAAACTGTACAAGGACCGCAAGCTTAATTTCGAAGAGATGGTGGCCTCGCTGCAGCGCGACCTGCACTTCGCCAAGCGCATCGGCTGCCGCAACGTGCGCATCATCGTCAACACGCCACCGGAAGTGGTGGTGGCCTGCGTGCCGCTGGCCGAGCAACTGGACGTCCGCATGGGCATCGAAGTGCACTCGCCGTTCCACTTCGACCATCCATGGATACTGCGCTACACGGAGCTGACCCGCGCAACCGGTTCCGACCACGTGGGCTATGTGCCGGACATGGGCATGTACACCAAAAACTATCCGCCGGTGTTCCGCGACCGATTCCTGCGCAACGGCGCCACGCCGAAGATCGTGGAATTCATTCTGGAAGCGCACGCCGCGCGCGTGCTGGCCGACTACGTGCTGATGGACGTGCGCAAGATGGGCGGCAACGCCATCGACCTGCAGATGGCCGAGACGCTGCGCCACAATATCTGGAGCAATCCGCGCCGCATGCTGGAGTTCATGCCGTGGATCTTCAACATCCACGCCAAGTTCTACGAGATCGACGACAGCGGCAAGGAGCCGGCCATCCCCTACGAGGAGATCATTCCGGTGCTGATCGAAGGCGGTTACGACGGCCATCTGTCGAGCGAATACGAAGGCCAACGCCACATCGAGGACGCCTTCGAGGTCGATGGCCGCGAGCAGGTCCGCCGTCAACACGAAATGTTCAAGCGCCTGTTGGGCGAAGTCTAAGGAAAAACAGACATGTACGATAAACACATCATCTATCCAGGCAGCGTGGAAAACACCGAAGGCGGCTGGCGCCTGGGCGCACGCCTGCCTTACTATCGCGGCCAGATCCTGTCCGCCGTCGAAGACGTGGCGCTGACCGTGGACGGCGTCAAGGTGCCGCGCGAGAACGTGCGCTTCACCGTGCGCGGCAAAACCCGCACTCTGGAAGAGCTGGAAACCACCTACGATGAACGCTGGGAATTCGGCGAAGTGGCGGAAATCTCGGTGCTGCAGCCGGGCGGCCTGTCCGCCGGCGAGCACGAGGTGACGGCGGCGGTACAGCTGCGCATCTCCTACCTGCCGTGGAGCCCTGTCACCAGCTGCACCGTCAGCGCCACCATCGCCGGTTGAGGTAGACATGGCAACCACGATCAAAGGCCCGGCCATTTTCCTCGCGCAGTTCGCGGGGGATCAGGCGCTGTTCAACAGCTGGGATGCGATCACGCGCTGGGCCGGGGATCTCGGCTACCGTGGCGTGCAGGTGCCGTCCAACGACGCGCGGCTGTTCGACCTGGCGCTGGCGGCCGAAAGCAAAACCTATTGCGACGAGCTGGCCGGCATCGCGGCGGCGAACGGCGTCGCCATCACGGAACTGAGCACGCACCTGCAAGGCCAGTTGGTGGCGGTGCATCCAGCCTACGACGAAGCCTTCGACGGCTTCGCGCCGGCTGAGTTGCGCGGCAATCCGCAGGCACGCCAGCAATGGGCGGTGCAGCAGATGCTGTTGGCGGCCAAGGCTTCTGCCAACCTGGGACTGAATGCATCGATCAGCTTCTCCGGCTCGCTGGCCTGGCCTTACGTCTACCCATGGCCGCAACGTCCGGCGGGACTGATCGAGTCGGCCTTCGACGAACTGGCACGCCGCTGGCTGCCCATACTCAATGCCTACGATGAAGCGGGCGTGGACTTGGCGTTCGAGTTGCATCCAGGCGAAGACCTGTTCGACGGCGCCACCTTCGAGATGCTGCTGGAGCGGGTGCACAACCATCCGCGCCTGAGCATCGCCTACGATCCTTCGCACTTCCTGCTGCAGCAGCTCGATTACCTGGGTTTTATCGACCGCTATCACGAGCGCATCAAAGTCATGCACGTGAAGGACGCCGAGTTCCGGCCGGATGCGCGCCAGGGTGTGTACTCCGGCTACCAGGGCTGGGCCGAACGCGCTGGCCGCTTCCGCTCCCTGGGCGACGGCCAGGTGGACTTCAGTGCTATCTTCTCCAAGTTCGCGCAATACGATTTCAAGGGCTGGGCGGTGCTGGAATGGGAGTGCTGCCTCAAGCACCCGGAACAAGGCGCGGCCGAAGGCGTGGGCTTTATCCGCGACCACATCATCCGCGTGACCGACAAGGCCTTCGACGACTTTGCCGGCAGCGACGCCGACCCGCAGCGCAACCTGCGCATGCTGGGCATCGCTTAAGGAGATTACATGGAGCAGGCGAGTATTTTCCCGGGACGCATCCGGCTTGGCATGGTGGGTGGAGGCGAGGGCGCTTTCATCGGCGCGGTGCACCGCCACGCGGCGCGCTTCGACGACCGCTACGAATTACTGGCGGGAGCATTGTCGTCCAGCGCCGAGGCGTCACAACGTTCCGGCCGTGCGCTGGGGCTGGAACGCATCTACGACGACTACCAGCAGATGGCGGCGGCGGAGAGCGCGCGCGAGGATGGCATCGAAGCGGTGTGCATCGTCACACCGAACCACATGCATGCGCCGGTGGCGCGCGCCTTCCTAGAGGCGGGCATCCACGTTATCTGCGACAAGCCGGTGACCATCCACAGCGAGGATGCGCGCATGCTAAAGGCGCTGGCCGAAGAGCGCGGCCTGCTGTTCGCCGTCACCCACAACTATTCGGCCTATCCCATGGTGCGCCACGCGCAACAGATGGTGCGCGAAGGCGCGCTGGGTGATATCCGCGTGGTGCAGGTGCAGTACGCGCAGGACTGGCTGGCGGCGCCGCTGGAGCAGAGCGGCCAGAAACAGGCTGCGTGGCGCACCGATCCCGCCAAGGCTGGCGGCGGCGCCATCGGCGATATCGGCTCGCACGCCTGGCAGCTGGCCGACACCATCACGGGACTGCGGCTGGAATCGCTGGCCGCGCAACTGAGTTCTTTCGTGCCGGGGCGCGTCATCGACGATGACGTGCAGGTGCTGCTGCGCTACAAGGGCGGGGCGCGCGGCATGCTGTGGGCCAGCCAGGTTGCGCCTGGGTGTACCAATGAACTGCGCATCCGCGTGGTCGGCAGTGCCGGCGGCATCGAATGGGCGCAGGAGCAGCCGAACGAACTGTATTGGACGCCGCTGGGCGAGCCGACCCGCATCGTCACGCGCGGCAGCGCCGCCATGAACGCGGCCGGCGCGCGCACCAGCCGCATACCGGCCGGGCATCCGGAAGGCTACATCGACGCCTTCGGCGCGCTGTACAACGAGATCGCCATGCACCTGTTGGCGCGGCGCCACGGCGGCGATCCAGGCGCCGCGCAATTCCCCACCATCGATGACGGCTTGCGTGGCGTGCTGTTCATCGAAACCGTACAAGCTTCTTCACGTACCGGTGGCTCCTGGACGTCGATGCCGGACTGATTCGACGTCCCCTCTCCAGGCCACCGTTTTCGGCCCCGTCAAGCGATTGACGGGGCCTTTTTTATGGCCGTCGCAAACGAGGGTAAGCCGTTTCCCCCCGGCCCTTGGTATAAGGCGCACGGATGCTAGCTATCCGAATTATAGGCTGGAGGTAAGCGTGGGAAAGCGCCTATCATTTTTCTGCATACTCAACCCAGAGCGGCATCCAAAGAAATGCCGCGCACATTAGGAGACTTTCATGCAGAACCCCCAGCTGACTTCCATCGCCAAGGCGCTCGTCGCCATCGGCGCCCTGTCCGTCGTCAACATCGCCGCAGCACAAAATGCCGAAGCCAAGAAGGACAACGGCCTGACGGAGGTCATCATCACCGCGCAGAAAATCGCCCAGCCGGCCAGCAAGACGCCGCTGGCGCTGTCGGTGATTTCCGGTGAAGACCTGAAGAACGCCGGCACCGTCGATCCGCGCGCGCTGGCCGCCACGCTGCCCAACGTTGAAATCGCGCAGGAGAGCGGCATGCTGCAAGTGGCGATTCGCGGCGTCACCAGCCTGGATATGACGGAGAAGGGCGATCCGTCGGCCGCCTTCCACGTCGACGGCGCCTACGTGCCGCGCTACGAAGCACAGGCCGTCGCCTTCTATGACCTGGACCGCATCGAAGTGCTGCGCGGCCCGCAAGGCACGCTGTACGGCCGCAACGCCACCGCCGGCGCCATCAACCTGATCACCAACAAGCCGACCCGCAAGCTGGAGGGCAAGGTTGGCCTGGAGATCGGCAACTACAACACCCGCCGCTACGACGGCGTGCTGAATATTCCGCTCGGCGAGGTGTGGGCATTCCGCGCCGCGCTGAACGCCAACAAGCATGACACCTTCCTCAAACCCGGCCCGAACAACATCCCGCTGGAAGACCAGAACGACAAATCGGCCCGCCTGCACCTGCTGGGTAACTTCAGCGCCCAAACCAGCCTGCTGATGACGGCGGAGCACAACAAGATCGGTGGCGGCGGCGTCTCGCCGGTGCCTCTGACGAACTTCTTCAACGGCACGCCGACCGGCACCTTGCCGTTCACCGCGCTGGGCCGTGGCAACGACCTGCTCAACCCCGTGTATGTCGATCGCGGCAGCGATGCGCAACGCACCACCGGCTGGGAGTTCAAGAAGGAGGGCCAGAAGGAACGCGAGAACTTCGCGAATTCGCTGCGCGCTGAATTCAAGACCGTGGTGGCCGACAGCGAGCTGACTTACCAGGTGGCGCAGATGCGCATGCACATCGACCAGTTGAACAACGGCGTCTACTTCGGCTTCCCATTCACCAACCGTAACAACGGCGACAGCAAGGCGCGCTCGCACGAGCTGCGCCTGAACTCCACCGGCAGCGGCCCGCTGCGCTGGGTCGCAGGCTTCTACCACTTCAACGAAGACGTGTTCCGCGACGCCGAATACAACACCTACGTCACCGCGCCGTTCGGCCAGCTGGTGGTGAACCTGCCGTTCCTGGCCTCGATCAAGAATGAATCGAAGGCGGCCTTCGGCCAGGCCACGTATTCGCTGCGTGAAGACACGCGCCTGACCATGGGCCTGCGCTACACCAAGGACCGCAAGTCCGGCTACGATCCGCTCAGCGGCGAAGCAGCGAAGCCGCCGGCCACCACCAGCTCTAAGGCCTATGCGGCGGACGTCAGCTTCAACAACACCAGCTGGAAGGTCGGCATCGACCATGACCTGATGCGTAACGTGATGTTGTACGCCAGCGTTTCGACCGGATACAAATCGGGCGGCTTCAACGCCGAAGCCGACACCGGCGTGTACAAGCCTGAAACGCTGAAGTCCTTCGAGGCAGGTGTCAAGGGCCGCTTCTTCGAGAACCACCTGCAGGTATCGGCCAACGTCTTCCACTACGATTACAAGGACCAGCAGCTGACCATCACCACCTGCCGTACCAACGATCCATCGACCTGCCATTCGTTCACCAGTAACGCCGCCAACTCGGTGGTCAACGGCGCTGAACTGGAAGGCAAGCTGCGCGTAGGCGCCAGCGGTGAACTGCGCGCCACCATGGCCGCCACCGATGCGCACTACAAGACCTACCGTCCGGGCACCAACATCGACTACTCGGGCCAGAAGCTGGACCGCGCGCCGACATCGACCATCGGTCTTGGCTATACCCAGCGCTTCCTGCTTGAAAACGGCGCCGAGATCGCGGCCAGCATCAACACCCGCCGCTCGAACTCCTACTATCTGAGCGACCCGACCCAGGACATCCGTTATCGCCAGCCGTCGTTCCATAAATCGGATGCGTCGATCGGCTACGACAGCGCTTCAGGCAAATGGAATGTGCAGCTGTTCGTCAAGAACATCGAAGACGAAATCACCATCCAGAGCCGCGTGCCGGGCTCCTTCTTCATCAGCGACCCGCGCACCTACGGCATTCGCGGCAGCTATAACTTCTGATTGGAGCGCAAGCGCTTATGAACATCATAGGACCGGATGCGCTGGTCTTCGGCGTCGACGACGTCGCGGCCTGCGCGCAATACCTGACAGACTACGGGCTGACGCCAGCAGGCGACGGCCGCTTCGAGGCGCTGGACGGCACCGCCATCGTCATCGCCCACAAGGACAGCGCCGGCTTGCCGCCGTCGCTGGGCACGGCCAGCATGCTGCGCAAGACGGTGTACGGTGTGGCCGACCAGGCCACGCTGGACGCCATCGCAGCGGAGCTGGGGCGCGACCGCGAGGTGCGCCGGCTTCAAGACGGCAGTCTTGAATCGGTGGATGACATGGGCTTCGCGCTGGGCTTCCAGCTCAGCGTGCGCCGTCCGCTGGACCTGCGTGCGGAGGCGGTCAACGCGCCGGGCGCCGGCATCCGCCGCGCCGTCAACGTGCCGGCGGTGGACGAGGGCGCGGAAGCGCGTCCGCGCTCACTATCGCATGTGGTGTATTTCGTGCCGGACACGCAGAAGGCGGAGGCCTTCTACAGCGAGCGCCTGGGCTTCCGCTGCACCGACCGTCTGCTGGGTGCTGGCCCGTTCCTGCGGCCGGGCGGCACCGAGGATCACCACACGCTGTTCCTGATCCAGACGCCGCCGTTCATGAAAGGGTGCGAGCACTTCACCTTCCACATGGGCGGACCGACCGAGGTGATGTTGGCCGGCACGCGCTTCGTCAACAAGGGCTATCAATCGTTCTGGGGGCCGGGCCGGCACAAGATGGGTTCCAACTGGTTCTGGTATTTCAACAGCCCGTTGGGCTGCCATGTGGAATACGATGCCGACATGGACAGCCACGACGACTCTTGGATCGCACGCCAGGCGCCCATGAGCGCCGACGCCTCGCAACTGTTCCTGTTCCAGTCGCGCGAGAAATGGGCGCCGGGCGGCCCACCTGGTAAGTAGTCCGTAGCGTTGTTGTCGCTACTTGCCCAGCAGGCGCAGGGACTCTTCCCAGTTGCCCTGCCAGGCATGCAGGAAATCGTGGGTCTTGAAGGCGCGCTTGAGCGGGCCGATAGGCGTGCGGTAGACATCGTGTAGCCCGAGGGCCAGCGTGACCGGATTCCAGACGGCGTTGCGTTTGGTCTTCTTCGCGCTGGCTTTGACGCGGGCGCCATCGTCGCCGAAGATGCCGATGGCGTCGTCCAGCGCCTGCGCCAGGTCCAGCCGCACGACGGCGGCAAACGCCTGCAAGACTTCCGCCTTGCTGATGCCCGCCTGCGATTCCTTGGCCGCTTCGACCTTCGGTGGCTCAGGCGCCTGCGCCGCCTGTTTCAGCTTGGCCGTCAGGCGATCCAAATCACTTTTCTGAAAGCGTAGCTGGTCGAGCGGACGGCGGAAGCCCGGCTCGGGCAGACGCGCCGGCAGCCGGTACGCATCCTTGGTGAAGGTGATCAGGATGTCTTCGCTACCCGCCTTCAGGCGCGCAACATCCTCCTCAAAGAAAATCGGCGCCGCATAGCCGCCGTTGGCGTCGCCGAATAAATCGGGATACGCCGGGTCATAATCCAGCCAGACCACCGGCACCAGTCCATGCTCCAGCAATAGCGCCAGGGTCCAAGGCGTGCCGGTCTGCTGCTCCATCCAGGCGCAGGCTTCGGCGGTGGTGGCCCTGAAGGGCAATTCGATCATGCTCATTGTTTTCTCTATGATGTTTGTATTAGTTGTTGCCTGGCCGCGCGGTAAGCCGCTTGGACGGCCGGCACCAGCGACGGATGAAGCGTGCCCAGCTTCGGATTTTGTCCATGTGGTGCGGCGGGCGGAACTGAAAACCACTCTGTCGAATAGGGTAGGTCTATGGCCTGCTTCAAGTCGAATTTGGTGTCGTAGCTGAGCCCGGCCGCTGCGTAGCCGCCCGGATTCCGCGCCTTCAAAATGGAAAACTCGCCCCGGTGCAGTGTCGTCGTACGTTGGCTCGTGCCATAAGCGACTTGCACGTGGGACTGCGGCGCCTCGTCATCGAATACCGCCAGGATCAGTGCTGGCCGTGGCTTCGGTCGTGGATGTATATGGTCGGGAAAGTGACACCAGACGATTTCTCCAGCGGCGGGTTCGGGCCACCATACTGGCGTCATAATATCTCATCGTCAAACAAGCTGGAACGCACCGAGCGCTTGGTTCCTTGCTTCACGCTGTCCTTGATATGGCGTACCTGCGTGGCTGATAGCGGCCCATCGTCGGCTTCGTATTGCGGGAGGGTTTTGACCGCAAGCTCGCGTAACGCCAGGTGGATGGCCTGTGTTTCATCGACACCAAGCACCTCGGCCAGGCGTTTGGCAGTATCGCGGGTGACGCCAGTGGCGCTGTCGGAGGCGCGATAGCGGAACGATATCTGGTTTGCGATGGGGCGTGTGGCCATGATTGTAGACGGTCTAGAGATTCTGGATATCTTCAAGATATCCACGGGGCCAGGCTTTGTCAAGGTGGGGGCTCCGGCGGTCTAGCACCACTAACCATATTTAGTAATGACAACTTGTCATTTTTTTGACAAAATGAATCTGGATTCATTTATTTAGGGTCCGTTGTCCTGCCTCACCGCAATTTCCCATCTTCGATACTGCAACACCGTTTTTAGGGGTTCACAATGAATATCCGGGCGGCGAACAAGCACGTTTTGTGGTTAGGCATGGCACTGGCGCTGGCCGGATGCGGCAAGTCGGAGCAGTCCGCGCAGCAGGGCGGCGGGCCGCCTGCGGTCTCCGTGTCGGCGGCAGTCAAGCGCGATGTGCAGGAGTTCGATGAATTCACCGCCCGCCTGGAGGCGCCCGATACCGTCGACATCCGCTCGCGCGTGGCCGGCACCCTGGTGCAGGTGCACTTCCGCGAAGGGCAGCTGGTCAACAAGGGCGATCCGCTGTTCACCATCGATCAACGCCAATTCGCTGCGGAAGCCGCACGCGCCGAGGCGCAACTGGCCGTGGCCCGCACCCAGGGCGACCTGACCAAGAGCGAACTGGCGCGCGCCGAGCGGCTGGTTGCCGTGCGCGGCGTCAGCCAACAGGAACTGGATCAACTGCGCGCCGCGCTGGCCAACGCCGCATCGACGGTCAAAGCCAACGAGGCGGCGCTGGTCCAGGCCAAACTGAACCTGGAATTCAGCCGCATCACCGCGCCGGTCAGCGGCCGCACCTCGCGCGCCAATGTCACGGTGGGCAACCTGGTCAACGTCGGCGATCCGATCCTGACCACGGTGGTCTCCACCGACCGCATCTACGCCTACTTCGACGCCAGCGAAGCGATCTACCTGAAATACATGCGCGCCGCGCGCGACGGCAGCCGTCCATCCTCGCGCGACAAGCCCAACGCCGTACGTCTCGGCCTCGCCAACGAGGAAGGCTACCCGCACGAAGGCAAGATGGACTTCGTCGACAACCGCCTCAATCCGGCTACCGCGTCGCTGCGGGGGCGCGCCGTGTTCGACAACAAGGACGGCCTCTACACGCCGGGCCTGTTCGCGCGCCTGCAGCTGGTGGGCAGCGGCACCTACAGCGCCACGCTGGTGGCCGACCGCGCCATCACCACCGACCAGACCCGCAAGGTGGTGCTGGTGGTGGGCAAGAACAACATCGTCGAACAGCGCGAGGTCAAGCCAGGCGCGCTGATCGGCGGCATGCGCGTGGTGACGGGCATTAACGCCGGCGAGCTGGTCATCATCGACGGCCTGCTGCGCGCCTTCCCCGGTGCGCCGGTCACGCCGCAGGTAGTGAAACTGGATGAGAACGGCAGACCGATCGCGCCACCCGCCGGCGCTGCGCCTGCGGCCAAGGGCTGAGGAGCGGCCCATGGATATCTCGCGATTTTTCATCGACCGGCCGCGCTTTGCCACCGTTTTATCGATCTTCATCTTCATGGTGGGGTTGCTGGCCATCTTCCAGCTGCCGATCGCCGAGTATCCGGAAGTGGCGCCGCCGCAGATCGTGGTGCGCGCACAGTTCCCCGGCGCCAATCCACGGGTGATTTCGGAAACCGTGGCCGCGCCGCTAGAGGAACAGATCAACGGCCTGGAAGGCATGCTGTACTTCGAAAGCCAGGCCACGGCCGACGGCAGCATGACCCTGACCGTCACCTTCAAGATCGGCACCGTGCCCGAACAGGCCGAAACGGCGGTGCAGAACCGCATCAACCGCGCGCTGCCGCGCCTGCCCGAGATCGTGCGCCAGATCGGCGTGACGACCGAGAAGCAGTCGCCCAACCTGACCATGGTGGTGCACATGGTCTCGCCGGACAACAGCCACGACGCGCTCTACCTGCGCAACTACGCCTCGCTGAACGTGCGCGACGATCTGCTGCGCGTGCCCGGCATGGGCTCGGTGCTGCTGTTCGGCTCGGGCGACTATGCGATGCGCATCTGGATCAACCCGCGCCAATTGGCCGCCCGCAACATGACGGCCGGCGACGTGGTGACCGCCATCCGCGAGCAGAACGCGCAGGTGGCGGCCGGCGTGGTCGGCTCGCCGCCGGCGCCCAACGACACCGACTTCCAGCTGCAGGTCAACGCGCAGGGCCGGCTGATCAAAGAAGAAGACTTCGCCAACATCATCATCCGCAGCGATCCGAAGACCGGCGCGCTGGTGCGGATCAAGGACATCGGGCGGGTCGATATCAGCGCCAACTCCTATTCGCTGCGCAGCTTGCTCAACAACAAGGAAGCGGCCGCCATCGCCATCTTCCAGTCGCCGGGCTCGAACGCGCTCAAGCTGTCGAACGACGTGCGGGCGACCATGGAAATCGCCAAGAAGAATTTCCCCAAGGGCGTGGATTACGACATCGTCTACGATCCGACCCGCTTCGTGCAGACATCGATCGAGAAAGTGGTGCACACACTGATCGAGGCCGTGTTGCTGGTGGTGCTGGTGGTGATCATCTTCCTGCAAACCTGGCGCGCTTCGGTGATTCCGTTGCTGGCGGTGCCGGTGTCGATTGTCGGCACGTTTGCGATGTTGCTGGTGCTGGGTTACTCGATCAACACGCTGACGCTATTCGGGCTGGTGCTGGCGATCGGCATCGTGGTCGATGACGCCATCGTGGTGGTCGAGAACGTCGAGCGCAACATCGCCGACGGGCTGACGCCGCACGATGCCACGGTACGCGCCATGCGCGAAGTGAGCGGACCGATCATCGCCATTGCGCTGGTGCTGTGCGCGGTGTTCATTCCGCTGACCTTTGTGCCGGGGCTGTCGGGGCAGTTCTACAAGCAGTTCGCCGCCACCATTGCCATCTCGACGGTGATCTCGGCCTTCAACTCGCTGACCTTGTCGCCGGCGCTGGCGGCCTTGCTGCTGCGGCCGCACGATGCGCCCAAGGACAAGATCATGCTGGTGATGGACAAGCTGTTCGGCAAGTTCTTCCACTGGTTTAACTGCATGTTCCAGCGCCGCAGCGCGGCTTATGGACGCGGCGTGACCGGGCTGCTGCATCGTAAATCGCTGGCGCTGATCGTCTACGGCATCCTGTTGCTGCTGACCGGCCTGCTGTTCACGCGCATCCCCAGCGGCTTCGTGCCGGCGCCAGACAAGCAATACCTGATCGGCATCGCGCAACTGCCGGCCGGCTCCTCGCTGGACCGGACCGAGAAAGTGATTCGCGACATGAGCGATATCGCCTTGAAAGTGCCAGGCATCGTCGACTCGATTGCCTTCCCTGGGCTGTCGATCGCCGGCTTCTCGTCGTCGCCGAACGAGGGCATTGTCTTCTTCGGCCTGGCGCCGTTTGAAAAGCGCACCTCGGGCGACTTGTCCAAGGATGCGATCCTCGGCAAGGTCAATGGCGCGATCCAAGCGATCCAGGGCGCGCGCATGTTCGTGGTACCGCCGCCGGCAGTGGACGGCCTCGGCAACGCCGGCGGCTTCAAGTTGCAGGTGCAGGACCGCAGCGGGCAGGGCGAGCAGGCGCTGTACGGCGCGGTGTGGGGCGGCGTGCTGGGGCCGATCTACGGCAATCCCAAGTCTGGCATCGGCACGCCGTATTCCAACTACGACATCAACGTGCCGCAACTGTTTGCCGATGTGGACCGCACCAAGGCCAAGCAGATGGGCCTGCCGCTGCAGGAAATCTACGACACGCTGCAAATCAATCTCGGCTCGCTGTACGTCAACGACTTCACGCGCTTCGGCAAAACCTACCAGGTGGTGGTGCAGGCCGACGCGCCGTTCCGCGCGCGCGCCGAAAGCATCACCAACCTGGAAACCCGCAACGGGGCCGGGCAGATGGTGCCGCTCGGCTCGGTGATGCAGGTGCAGCCGACCTTCGGCCCGACGCGGGTGACTCGCTACAACGGCTTCCCTTCGGCCGACGTCAACGGCGCGGCCAAGCCGGGCTTCTCCAGCGGCCAGGCCGAGGCGGAGATCGAAAGGCTGGTCAAGCAGCTGCCGCGTGGCATGTCGTATGAATGGACCGACCTGACCTATCAGGACCGGCTGACGCGCGACATCACGCTGCCCGGCATCAACGTCAAGATTCCGACGCTGGCGGCGGTGCTGTTCCTGTCCGTGGTGCTGGTGGTGCTGGTGCTGACGGCGCAGTATGAAAGCTGGAGCCTGCCGCTGGCCATCATCATGATCGTGCCGATGTGTATCTTGTCGGCGCTGTTTGGCGTCTGGCTCTCGCACTTCCCGCCGTTTGCGCAGAGCGGGGACCTGAATTTGTTCACGCAGGTGGCGCTGGTGGTGCTGGTTGGCCTGGCGTGCAAGAACGCGATTCTGATCGTCGAGTTTGCCAAGGAACTGGAAGAGCAGGGGCAACCGATGATGGACGCCGTGATCACCGCCTGTCGGCTGCGCTTGCGTCCGATTTTGATGACGTCGATCGCTTTCTGCGCCGGCGTGATACCGCTGATTCTGGGCAGCGGTGCCGGCAGCGAAATGCGGCGGGCGATGGGCATTGCCGTGTTCTCGGGCATGGTGGGCGTCACGCTGTTCGGCATCTTCCTCACGCCGGTGTTCTACAGCCTGCTGCGCAAAGGTACCGAGAAGCGTCGCGCGCACGCGGCCGAACTGCGGCACCAGATCGACGCCGCCGCCCACCCATTCCACGCCGGCATCGACGATGCCGAGCCGCCGCGCAAGAAGGAGGACGTATGAGTACGCACCGCAAGTTCCTCCCGCATGTCGTGGCCCGCGCTGACACTAGCGGCCGCGCCCGCCGAAGTGTTGGTGTCACCGTTCCTGGCCGCGTCGGCGTTGGCGTCATCGCCCTGACCGTCGCGCTGGCGCTTGGCGGCTGCTCCAGCGCGCCGCCGCTCAAGCTCTACCAGCCCGAACTGGCCGCAGGCTTCGCCAACGCGCCGGATGCGGCGACGACCGAACCGGTCAGCGAATTCTGGCACGCCTTCAACGACCCGCTGCTGGACTCGCTGGTCCAGCGCGCCCTGCAAGCCAACACCGACGTGCGCAGCGCCGCCGCCAGCCTGCGCGAAGCGCGCGCGCTCAACCGCTTCGCCGACGCCAACCTGCTGCCCAACGTCGGCGTCAACGCCGGCGTATCGCGGGTGCGCGGCACCAACGACCTCGGCGTGCAAAGCACCAACAACCAATACGCGGTGGGATTCGACGTTGCCTGGGAAGCCGACCTGTTCGGCCGCCTGGGCGATGCTCGCCGAGCCGCACAAGCCAAC
Organism: Duganella paludis; assembly: GCF_054461335.1. Lineage (NCBI taxonomy): Bacteria > Pseudomonadati > Pseudomonadota > Betaproteobacteria > Burkholderiales > Oxalobacteraceae > Duganella > Duganella paludis. Next base: position 6,666,716 of record NZ_CM136922.1, on the reverse strand, counting down.
GTGCTGGCCGGCGCTGCGGGCGTGCGGGCCACGCAAGTCAGCATCAGCGCAGAAGTCGCGCGTAACTACTTCGAACTGCGCGGCCTGCAGGAGCAACTGCGGGTAGCGGTCGCCTCGCTGGACACGCAGAAGGCAGCGCTGGAATTGGTCGACGCCCGCTTCGACGTCGGCCGTGGCACCGCGCTGGACACCGAACGCGCCCGCGCGCTGGTCACGTCGACGGCGGCCAACATCCCCGCGCTGGAAGCGGCACTGATCCGCACCCGCTACCGCCTGGCGGTGCTGTGCGGCCAACAGCCGACCGCGCTGGACGCGGAACTGACGCCGGTGCAGCCCTTGCCCGGCCTGAAATCGGTCGCCCTCGGCGGCATCGGCTCGCCCTCGGCCATGCTGCGGCGACGGCCCGACGTCCAGCTGGCGGAAGCGCAGGCGGCAGCGGCGGCGGCGCAAGTCGGCGTCGCCCGCAGTGCCTTGTTCCCGCAACTGACGCTGGGCGGCACGCTGGGCCAGAACTCGCTGCAATTTAGCGACCTGGGCAAAGGCGCCTCCTACGTCTACAACCTGGGCGCGCAATTGACCTGGAACCTGCTGGACTTCGGCCGCATCCGCGCCCAAATCGCCGCCGCCGACGCCCGTAACGAAGCGGTCCTGATCGCCTACGAGCGGGCCGTGCTGGGTGCGCTGGAAGAAACCGAAGGCGCACTGGCAAGTTACACGCGCACGCAGCGGCAGACGGAGCTGCTGTTCGAATCAGCGCGCTCATCGGAGCAAGCCGCCATCATCGCCCGCGAACGCTTCGCCGTCGGCTCCACCGACTTCCTGACGGTACTGGATGCCGAACGCGAACTCCTCAGCGCGCGCGACCGCCTGGCCCAATCGCAAACCGGCGCCGCCACCTCGCTCGTCGCCGTCTACAAAGCCCTGGCCGGCGGCTGGGAAGTCCCCTAACTTCGGGGTCAGCTCTGTCATTTGGACATTGGGGAACTTTTCCCCGATTAGAAAGTTCCGCAATGTCCGAATGACAGAGCTGACCCTGAATTCCGGTCTATACTCATAGGTCGATTTTCATATGAGGGGTTCTAATGCAGTCAGGAAGATTTGCTTGGGTCGTATGCGTCGGGCATTGACGGTCGTCTGCATGGCCGTGATGGCGCCGGCGGCTGCGCAACAGGCGCCGGATCTGCCGCTATGGGAGATTGGCCTGTTCGGTGGCGCCGCTTCGACGCCGGCTTATCCGGGGGCCGAGGATCGGTCTACGCGCGCCTTGGTGCTGCCGATGGTGATATATCGCGGCAAGGTGCTGCGCGCCGACCGTTCCGGCATTGGTGCGCGCTTGATCAATACGGAGCGCGTTGAGCTCGATCTCGGCTTTGCGCTGTCATTGCCGGCCCGCTCCGGCGACGTGGCGGCGCGCGCCGGCATGCCGGATCTGAATTCGCTGCTGGAGTTCGGTCCGCGACTGAAGGTGCTTCTGGCCGAGCCGAGTGCTACCAGCCGTTTGCGACTGGAGCTGCCGCTGCGCGTGCCGGTCGAGCTTCGGAATGGCTTTCGTCGCCAAGGCCTGGTGTTCGAACCGCGCCTGGTGGCGGAAACCGCCGACACAAGCGGCAAGTGGCAGGCCGACGCCAATCTTGGAGTAGTGTTCGGCAATGCACGACTGCACCAATACTTCTATGGCGTCGAACCGCAGTACGCCACCGCCGCGCGCCCGGCCTATGAGGCCAAGGGCGGTTTGATGATGACGCGCCTCGGCGTGAGCCTGTCCCGCCGCCTGTCGCCGGATTGGCGCGTGTTCGGTTTTACCCGCTACGACAATTACACCGGTGCCGCCAACCGCGAGAGTCCTTTGTTCCGCCAGAACAGCGGCTTGTCCGTCGGCGTTGGCTTTACCTGGACGGCGCACCGCTCGCAGGCGCGCGCATGGGATTGAGGCGGAATCGGCTAAGATAGGCATTACCTTATTCCCCCAGAGGATCTTTCATGCTTACATCCGCGTCAGTTCAGGCACTTAGCGTGCAGCAATGGCTGCTTGCATATGGCGGCGTGCTGCTATCGATGCTGGCGTTGGATGCTTTGTGGATCGGCCTGTACATGGCGCCGGCCTATAAAGCCGCGCTGGGGGATTTGATGTTGAGCCAGCCGCGCATGACGTCTGCCGCCGCGTTTTATCTGCTGTATGCGGCCGGCACCGTGTTCCTGGCGGTCGCGCCCGGCCTGCGTGCGGAGAGCTGGCAGACAGCGGCACTGCATGGCGCGGTGCTCGGCCTGATCGCCTACGGCACCTATGACCTGACCAATTATTCCATCCTCAAAGTGTGGCCGCTGGGCCTGACGCTGGCCGATATCGCCTGGGGCGCGTTCCTAACCGCTGCGGCGGCCACGGCCGGCTGGTTCACGGCCAGCCGCTGGGGCTGAAATCTAGTCAGGCCGCGCGGCGGGCTGAATCGCCGGCAGGCGCAAGCGCGCCACAACGGGATAGTGATCCGAAGGGTAGCGCGCATCGACAGAATCCGTCAGCACAGCATGGCGCAGCACCTGCCACTGCGGACTGAGAAAGATGTAGTCGATGCGCTCACTGGCCGGCCTGCTGATGTCGAAGCCATTGAAGGTCGCCAGCGGGCCGTAGGGCGGCGTGCGGCTGATGTTGCGCGCGTCGGTCAACGCCGCACTCACGGTGGCATAAGCCTCGCTGTCCGGCGTGCTATTGAAGTCGCCCATCAAAATGAGCGGCAGTGCTCCGGCCAGCGCGCGCCCGCGCGCCACCATCAAGCGCGCCGATTCACGCCGCGCCACCACGCCTTCATGGTCGAAATGAGCGTTCAGGATCACGAAGGACTGGCCGCCGGCCGTGTCGCGCAGACGCGCCCAGCTTGCAACGCGTTTGCAGCAGCGCGCGTCCCAGCCCATGGATGGGCGGTCCGGCGTGGCGCTTAGCCAGAAATCACCGTGGCCTTCCAGCGCAAAGCGCTCGCGCTTGTAGAAGATGGCCGAGTGTTCGCCGCCGCGCAAGCCGTCGTCGCGGCCGGCGCCGATGTGCGCGTATTCGCTCAGCGCGTCCAGGTCGTCCAGCTGATTGGCGCGTGCTTCCTGCGTGCCCCACACATCGAAGTCGTGATAGCGCACCAGTGCACGCACCGCGTCGCGCCGTGCCGCCCAGACGTTCTGACCATCGTTCGGAGTGTCCAGGCGCAGGTTGTAGCTGGCCACGTTCATGTCGGCCTGGCCGAAGGCGAACGTGGCTTGCAGGCCGAGCAGCGACAGCAGCAGGAGCAGGGCTGCGCGGCGCATGGCGATCAGGCCCGGCGTGCCCGCGCAGGCTCGTTGTGCGCCGTCTGCACTGCGCGAGACGTCGATGGCACCAAGCTGGCTTTGCCGGTCTTGCCGGACTTGCCGCCCTGTGGCGGCAGTTTGAACACTTCCAGCGCCCGCGCCACGGCTTGAGTCTGCATGTCCAGCACGCCTGTGGCGGCCGATGCTTCCTCCACCATTTGCGCGTTCTGGCGCGTCACTTCATCCAGCTGCATGATGGCGTCCTGCACCTGATTCACGCCACTGCTTTGCTCGCGCGTCGAGCCGCTGATGTCGCCCATGATGGACGCCACGCGGCCGATGGCGGCGATCACCGCTGCCATGTCCTTGCCGGCCGCACTGGCCATGCCGGCGCCGATTTCGATCTTGCCGGCCGAGGTATCGATCAGACTCTTGATCTCCTTGGCCGCCGCCGCGCTGCGCTGGGCCAGGCTGCGCACTTCGCTGGCGACCACGGCGAAACCGCGTCCGCTCTCGCCGGCGCGCGCCGCTTCCACCGCCGCGTTGAGCGAGAGGATATTGGTCTGGAAGGCGACGCCGTCGATCAGGCTGATGATGTCGACGATCTGGCGCGAGGACTGGCTGATGTCGTTCATCGCCGCCACCACCTGCGTGACGGCCACGCCGGTGCGCTCGGCCAGCGCGGTCGCTTCGCTGGCGACGCCGCTGGCGGTGTTGACGTTGTCGGCGGTCTGGCTGACGGTGCCGGTGATCTGGCCCATGTGCGCCGAGGTTTGCTCCAGGCTGGACGCCTGCGCCTCCGTGCGCGCCGACAGATCGGCATTGGCAGCGCGCACCTGCGTGGTGGTGCTGCGGGTCAGGCTGAAGTTGCTGCGGATATCGACCAGGATCGACGCCAGGTTCAGGTTCAGCTGGCGCACAAACGCTTGCAGTTGGCCCAGTTCATCATGACGATCGACCGCCATGCGGGTGGTCAGGTCGCCGCCGGCCAGGATGCGCGCGGCGTTGATGCTGGCCTGGATCGGCGCGACGATGGCGCGGTGCAGATTGATCCAGCTGTACACGGCCAGCACCACCATCAGCAGCGCCTGCACGTGCAGCGCGCTTTCGGAATAAGGCAGCAGGGCATGACTGGCCATGGACAGCGCCAGCAGCACGATGCCGCCGAAGCACACGGTCAGGCGCTGCGCCAGCGTGATGTCGCGCAGCTTGTTGGTGAACTTCTTCAAGCCACGGGGCGCCGCCGCGCCGCGCACGATGCGGATGCCGTCCGGATTGCCGCCCTTGATGCTGCGGTAGAGTTGTTGCGCCTGTTCGATTTGTTCGCGCTTGGGCTTGGTGCAGACCGACATGAAGCCGGTGGTCTGGCCGCCTTCGATCACCGGCGTCGCGTTGGCGATGCACCAGAAGAAGCCGCCATCCTTGCCGCTGTACTTGACCAGCCCGCGCCATGGTTCGCCCGACAGCACGGTGCGCCACATGTCGGCATCGACTTCGGGCGGCATGTCTGAATGGTAGAGGGAGTTTTGCAGGCGTCCCGCCAATTCCTCGTCGGCATAGCCGCTCGCTGCGGTGAAGGTGGAATTGACGTAGGTGAGACGGCCCTTCAGGTCAGTGGTCGTGACGATGGGCTTGCCGTCTTCAAGAACGGTTTCGTGGCCGTTCCCTTGTTGCATACTGCGCATGTGCAAATCCTATGCTGAAAGTTAACAATGTGATCTGCATACTATCAGATTAAAGTGTCAACTAATTCTGAAAAGCACTATTTTTGCATGAGTACAACAAAATGATTACCAATCGCGGCGCACGCGCAGCATGGCGAATGGTTGGGTGCGGGTGACGTTGTGTTCCATGAAGTCGACGCCGCCCGAGATGCGGTCGTTGCTGGCGAAGTGTACGCGGTCGTAGGTGGTGACGCGGCTGGCCAGGTTGTTCAATTCCAGCGTGACCATCAGGTTCGAGGCCGGGCGGTAGTTGACGAAGGCGCGCGCCCAGCCGCTGCCGCTGCTGGTGTCGCGCTCGGCCACTTGCCAGTTGTCGTTGTTCCAGCCGTTGTCGACCGAGAAGCCCCATGCCGCGCGCTGCTGCGGCAAGTCCTGCGAGAACTCGACCCGCCACCCCAGCGCCTGTTCGCCGGAGAGCCGGCGCGTGGCTTGCGTGACCGGATCGGTGACCGAGGACGAACGCCAGGTGGTCGACAGCTTGAGCAGTCCCTGCGGCAGCGCCAGGCTGTCGGTCGGCAGGTTCAGCATGCCGGTGACGCTGTCGGTGCTGGCGTCGCCGATATTGCCGGCCGTGTCGTAGGTGGCGGAGGCGGTGCGGATCGGCATGCGGTCGATCACGTCGCTGATGTGCGCTTGCGTGTAGCTGAGTATGGCCGCGCCGCGTTCCAGGAAGCGGTACTCGACGGCGCCTTCGCACAGCCAGGTCTTGGCCGGCACCAGGTCCGGCAAGTCGGCGCGCAGGGTTTTGTCGGCCATGCCGAAATAGGCGGCGTTGTCGCCGAAGTTCAGCTGGCTGACTTCGCGCTCCATGCGCAGGCGCAGCTGCAAAGCGGGCGAGGGCGACAGGGACAGGCGCAGGCGTGGCTTGGGATAGGTGTTTTCCGTGCCTTCGCCCTGACCGGCGCTGGTGCTCAGGCTGGCGTGGGAGATTTTCACGCCGGCTTCGGCGGTGAGTGATTGGTCGATGCGCCAGTTGGACGACAGCTGTCCTTCCACACGCGATTCCTGCACCCAGGCGCTGACGCCGGGCGATGGCGTGGCCTGCGGGTTGGCCACCCAGGTATTGCTGCTGTCGTTGGTATTGACGGCGCGCTCGATGCCGCCGCGTATCACCACGTCGTCCAGGGCTTGCCAGCTCAGTTGGCCGGCGAGGATGTGTTCGCTGGCGGAGCTGATGGTCAGCGAATGCGCGGTGTTGCCGGCCTTGGTCTCGGACCAGTCGGCGTTGTTCTCGCCGCTGCGATACAGCGCTTTCAGATCCATGCTGGCGCCGTTGGCCAGGTCGCGCGTGTAGGTGATGCCCTGTTCGAGCGTGTGGTTTTCGTTATCGTTGCCGTTCCAGGACTGGGTGCCGGCGTCGAGACGCATCTGCGACTGGTAGGCCGAGGGATTGTAGGCGGCGTTATAGTTGATCTGGCCGCCCAGCAGGGCCTGGCTGTAATTGAGCTTGGCCGACTTGTTTTCCGACATGCCGGCGCCTTCGAGCGCGACATCGGCGGTCGGGGTGGCGTTGCCGTAGACGGTGGTGCGGTGGCCTTCGCCCTGGCCGGTATCGGGCGAGCGCCGCCAGGCCAGCGCGACGTTGATGCTTTTATCGCCACGTTTCAGGCTGTAGTTGCTTTCCAGCGAAGGCTCCAGGGTGCCGTCCGGCATCATGATGCTGGAGGCGGTGGTGCTGGCCGAGACCAGGTCCATTTCCTTGAGCATCAGGTTGGCGACGGTGGGGAAGCCTTGCATATCGATGCCGTTGGCGCCGCCGTTGATGACTTCGATGCGTTCCACGGCGCCGACAGGGATGCGGCCCAGCACGTCGGACAGCGCCTCGGTCTTGGAGGCGGGGCGCTTGCCGTTGATGAGGACGTTGCCGGCAGCCCCGCGCGAGGGGTTGCCTCCGTCGAACACAAAACCCGGCAGGCGGGTCACCATATCCATGGCCGTGCCGGCCTGGAATTGGGTGAAGTAGTCGGGCTTGTACGACTGTGCGCTGGCCGGTATCGCGGCCAACGCACAGGCAAGCAAAACTGCCTGACGGATTATTGTCGAGTTTGTCATCCCGACATTGTGCATTGAACACCCCAGGACCGCAACAAGTTACATTAAGTGTGGAGCGACTTCAATCCCGTCAGTCGAGCTTCAGCGCCTTCGCTATGTCTTCCCAGGCCACGTATTTGAAGTTCTGCGGGCCGTCGGGCAGGCGTTTGTAGCCGTCCTGGATGACCAGCATGCCTTTGCCGTACACGCCGCCGAAGTTGGCCGAGCTGACTTCCAGCCCGTCCGTTTCCGACGTGCCGTCGATCCCGGCTTCCACGTTGTAACCCACCCGGAAGCTGCCGCGCACCTTGTACGGCGCCTTGGCGTCCAGCACCAGATAGCTGTTGTCGCCCTGGCTGGAGACCACAAGGTAGTCCGCCTTGTCGCCATGGTACAAGCCCATGCCTTCGACATCGGCCACCAGTTGCTTGCCGACCGGGACCACCATGCTGAGCGTGGCCGGGGCGTTGCCGCGCGCCGACACCGTCCACACCCCGCGCTTTTCCTCGCCAAGGAACAGCCGCTCGTTGCGGTCGTCCACCACGCAGCCTTCCGGTTGCGAACCGACCTTGAAACGGCGCAGCAGCTTGCCGGTCATGGCGCCGCCTTCTGCTTCCACCCGATATTGCAGGAAGCTGCCATCCTTGTCATTGATGAAGGCTTCCAGCCCGCCGTCCGCCGGACGGTACAGGCACATGCCGTAGATGTTCTCCAGCCCGGTAGCGAAGGCACCGGCCGGCGTCACCACGCCTTCGGCGTCGATGGTGAACAGCATGACGCTGTTGTCGTCGCGCTGGGTGGCGACGGCCACGTCCAGCTTGCGGCCGCCCACGGTCACCTCCTGGCGCACGTCGACGTTGTTCAGGCGTCCCACTTCCAGCAATTGCAGTTCCTTGCCGTCCAGGTTGTAGACCAGCAAGCCTTGCTTCTTGTTGGTGCCGAGGATGCGCGCGCCGGCTGGATCGGCCGGATTGCGCCAGATCGCCGGATCGTCGGCGGCGTCGCCGGTGCGCGCCACCGGTTCGGTCTGGCCGCGTGCTTGCACGATGACCTTGGCCGATGCAGCCGGAGCAGCCGCAGCCTTCCACGGTAGCACGACGACTTCGCCCTTCTTGGCGGTGACGCCGCGCTTCAGCAGTTTGCGCTCGGGCACGCCTTCGGCCTCGGCGTTGTAGGCCCACAGGCCGACCAGGCCTTCATCGACCAGCAACTGCTGGGCAGCATCGTCGACGCGGCAATGCTTGGTGTGTGGCGGCAGCGCTAGTTTGCGGACCTGCTTGCGTTGCTCGCCGGCTGTCAGCCATTGCTCGGCCTGGCCATCCTTGCCGGCCACGAACAGGTGGTCGATCTGCTGCGCGTCGCGGTACATGCACACCGCTTCGATGCCGAACGGCGGCGCCGGGAAGGGCTTCTGCGCCGTCAGCGTGCCGGCCTGGAAGTCCACCTGCACCGGCAGCACATGCTCTGCATTGGCATCCAGCACCACCGCCAGTGCGCCGTTGCCTTGTGGACGCAGGTCCATATGCTTGGCCCGCATTTTCAGTAGGGAGCGCTCCTTGCCGGCGGCGTCCAGCAGATGCAGGCCTTGCTTGTCGACGCTGAGCCAGCCGCCGTCCGGCAGCGCGGCCAGTTCGCTGGCCTTGGCGGCCAGGCCTGGACGGACCGCAGCAGCGGAAGGAGCGGCAGCCTGGGCCAGCACGCCGCAGGAAACCAGCGCGCCGAATAAGATCGTGTTGAAGATTTTCATTAGAACAGGCTGACTTTCAGGCTAAGTTTATAGGTGCGGCCGTACTGTTCGTACTGCGCGTTGTAGGCCTTGCCGCCCAGGTAGACGTAATACTTTTCGTTGTTCAGGTTGGCCGCTTCAAAGTTCAGCTGCACCCGTTTGCTCAGCTGGTACGACGCCGAGAAGTCGACCTGCTTCTGCGCATCGACGATGCGGTCCTGGCCGGCGTCGAGTATGTCGTCACCCATTTCCAGCAGATAGGACGACTTGTAGTTGACCGCCACGCGGGTACTCAGTGGGCCTTGCTCGTAGCCCAGCATTAGGTTCATCACGCGGTCCGACTGGCCCGGCAGGTGGATGCTGCGCGACCGCATGCGCTTGGCGTCGGTGTCGTAGCGGGCCACGTTGGCGTCCGAGCGGGTCAGACTGCCATTGGCGCCGAAGATCAGGTTGTTGAACGGCGCCGGCAGCATGCGCAGCGCCTGGGTGTAGGAAAGTTCGATCCCTTTCACGCTGGCCTTGTCGCCATTGGCGTAAGTGATGGCCGAGGTGTAGTCGGCCCACTGGCCGCTGCCGGCCAGGTTGGTGGTGTAGGTGAAGTTCTTGATGTCCTTGTGGAACAGGTAGGCCGATACCGCGCCGTCGTCGGCCAGGATGCGTTCGATGCCGAGGTCGATGTTGGTCGACTTCAACGCCGCCAGGTCCGGGTTGCCGATGGTGGCTTCGGTCTCGCTGGCCTGGCTGATGCCCGGCGCCAGTTGGTCGAAGTTGGCGCGCACCACCGAATGGGTCCAAGCCGCACGCACGCTGGTCTTGGCGTCCAGGTCGTAGCGGGTTTGCAGCGATGGCAGCCAGTTGGTGTAGGAACGGTTGCGCTTGACGGCGCTGATGGTTTCCGCTTCCTCGTCCACGCGCGAACCTGCGGCGTCGAAGCGGGTGCGTTCGGCGCGCACGCCGGCCAGCACGTGCCAGGTGTCGAGGTCGAAGCTATTCTGCACGTAGCCGGCGTCGATGTCTTCCTTCAGGCGGAAGTCGTCGATGGTCGAATCGACCAGCACGCGGGCATTGGCGCGGCTCAGGCCGGCCACCAGCGTGCGGATCGCGGCCGGGTTGATGGCGTTGCCGATGCGGCCCAGCTTGTAGTCCAGCTGGTCGGCGGTGACGTAGTCGGTCATCGCCGTGCTGGCGCTGCCGATTTGCTTGCTGCTGTAGGACCAGGCTTCGGTGTCGTTGTTTTTCTCGCGGCGGCTGGTCTTGGCGCCGAACTTCAGCGTCGAGCTGCCTTCGCCCAGTTCAAACTTGCGGGCCAGGTCGAACTGCAGGTGGTTTTCCTTGTCCTTGGCGTAGCCTTGCTTCAACGCGATGGAGTTGAGCTTGTAGTTGGCGGCGTTGTACAGCGCTTCCGGGCCGGTCAGGCGCGGCACTTCGGTGCCGGTATAGCCGACCCCGGCGAAGTCCTTGCTGCCACGGAAGCGGGCATCGTTGATCGATTCCGGCGCGTCATCGGTGGAACGGCTGGCGCCGCCGTTCAGGTCGAGCTTCCACTGGTCCCATTTGTGTTCGGTGCCCAGCACCACGGACTTGATGGTTTGCGTGTATTTGCGCTGGCGCAGGCGGCGCTCGCCGCGCGCGCTGGCCGTCTCGCCCGGTGCGATGGCGCCGGTGCTGATGTTGCTGATGGTCAGGCGGTCGCGCACTTCGTCGTCGCTGAAGTCGCTGATGAAGCTGCGCAGGAAGTATTTGCTGGCGTTGTCCGGATGGTAGTCCAGATTCAGCGCGGCGGCGCGGCGTTCTCGGGTCGGCAGGTAGTCGCGCAGTTCCAGGCCGGCCAGCTTGCCGTTGTCCCAGGCGCCGCCGGTTTCGGTGTTGTCCGAGCCGAATTCGCGTTTCTCGAAGCTCAGGCCGCCGGCCACACCCAGCTTGCCGTCCATGAAACGGTCGGCGAACAGCACGCTGGCGCTCGGGCTGGTCTTGCCGATGTTCTGGTCGCGGCTGGCGCCGACGGTGCCGGACAGCAGCTTGCCAGGCAGGTCGAAGCCGGTCAGCGTCTTGACTTCCACGGTGCCGCCCAGCGAGTTGGCGTCGCGGTCCGGCGTCAGGGTCTTGCTTACTTCCAGCGAGCGGATCAGGCCGGCCGGCAGCACGTCCAGCGCCACGGCGCGGCGGCCCGACTCCGGCGACGGCACCAGCGCGCCGTTGATGGTGACGGCGTTCAGGTCCGGACCCAGGCCGCGCACGCTGACGTAGCGGCCTTCACCCTGGTCGCGCTGCACGGACACGCCCGGCAGACGGGCCAGGGCTTCGGCGGCGTTCTTGTCCGGCAGGCCGCCGATGTCGTCGCTGCTGATGACGCTGACGATGTTGTCGGCTTTCTCCTGGGCGGCGATGGCGTTGCGCATGCTGGAGCGCTGGCCGGCCACGATCACGCTGTTGGCGCTGGCGGCCAGGGCGGCGGCGCTGTTGCCGGCATCGGCTTGCGATGCGCTCTGGGCATGGGCCGCGCTATGGCCAGCCAGCATGGCCAGCACGCCGATGGTCAGCGCGGACAAGCGGGGAGTCGAATTCTTGTGTGCAGTGGTTTTCATTGGTTACCGTCGATAGTGGAGAGAACGGTGCGGATGATAGGTAGCCAATATTTCACTTGCATGACAGCTGTTCGCACTGCGGCCCTGAAACGGCGCTTGCCTGCTCCTGATGAGCTTGAATGACCTGTGGCCTGCACCCGCGCGGCAGGCGCGGGCGACGCATTATCGGCGATCACGGCGAAGCGGTGAGCTGTTTGCACCTGTCCGCCCGCTAGTGTTGGATATTTGCCAATGTGGTCGTTTGTCACACCAGGGTCACAAACGCAGGCTAAGCTCCGGCCGCACCCACCACGTCCGCTCATATCACCATGCTGCAACTACATCGCCTTACCCTGATCGTTTCCGGCCTTGCATTAGTGGGCTGCCTGTTCCTGTATGCGACGCTGGGCATGCCGAAGCCATTCGCCATGTGGAAGTGGACCGACATCATCAGTGAAGGCGGCACCGCCGTGATGGCGGGCAGTTGGGTACTGTTTACATTGAGTAGCCGGCCGGGCGGCCTGGTGACGCGCCTGCTGGCCGGGGGCCTCGCCATGATCATGATCGGTTCGTTCGCCGATTGCCTCGACGAGTTTTTCGTCATCGGCAAGACCACGCGCTGGGGCCATTGGCTGGAGGCGCTGGTGCCGCTGGGTATGCTTTGCCTGACTTGCGGCATGTATTACTGGCGCCATGAGCAGTTCCGCCTCAACGAGCATTTGCAAAAGCGCGAGCGGCTGTTCCGCGACCACCGCGCCTTTGACCGCATCACGCAGCTGGCCAACGCCGATTACCTGCGCCGCCAGATCCGCCACGAGCAATCGCACCGGCCGGGACAGCCGTGCGCGCTGGTGCTGCTCGATATCGATGGCTTCCACGCGATCAACCGCCAGTTCGGCCAGCGCGAGGGGGACCGGGTATTGCAGGCGGTCGGCCATATGCTGCTGCTGAACCTGCGCAACGACGACTTGTTGTGCCGCTACGCCGGCGACCGCTTTGCGCTATTGCTGCCGGGCGCCAGCCCGGCCGAGGCCGAGGCGATGGCGCGGCATCTGTCGTCGATGGTCGGGCAGATGCGTCACCACGCCAAGGATGATCGCGTCGAAATCAGCCTGCGCCACGCCAGCGCCGCAGCCGACGCCGCACCCGATGTGCTGTTGGCGCAGTTGAGCCGGGAGCTGGGACTGCAAGCCGAGGCCAAGGCGGCCGGGATGGCGGCGTGATCGCTTATCGCCAGATCGGCGAGCGCTTCATCCCGGCGCAGCACCAGCCGGCGCTGGTGCTGGACTACGCCTGCAGCCGCGAGCTGGAGCGCGATGGCGACCAGCTGCTGCGCGGCACGGGGCTGCGCCACTGGCAGATACCGTCCGCCGATTGCGTGCTGACGCCGGGTGAATATCTGGAACTGCTGTCGAACGTGATGCGCGCGCTCGATAGTCCGGATACCAGCTTCATGCTTGGCCAGCAGATGCTGCCGGGGCACTACGGCGCGCTCAGCCATGCGCTGCTGCAGGCGCAGAATCTGCGGCAGGCGCTGGAGATCCTGTGCGCGGGGCATGCGCGGCTGTGTCCCTTGATGACGCCGCGCCTGGTGGAAGAGGGCGGCCAGGCGGTGCTGTACTGGACCGACAGTTTCGGTGCGCCGAGCCAGTTGCCGGCGCTGGTGGAAATGCACATGACGGCGGTGACGGCCATGTGCCGCTGGCTGGGTGGCGAGCGTTTGCCGTGGCGCTTTTGCATCAACCGCAGCGCACCGGCGCACGTCGAGCAGCATGAGGTGCATCTGGGCAGCGAGCTGCGCTTCAATTGCCATCTGGATGCGATGCTGATCGATGCGGTGTGGCTGGATCGGCCGTGGCCGCGCGGGAATGCCATGGCGGCCTCGGTGGCGATGCAGGGTGTGGCGGCCGATGCGCAGGCGCTGACGCCGGGGGTGCTGGCGGCCTTGTATGATTATCTGCTGGAGAATATCCGCCTGGGGCCGACGCTGGAGGGCAGCGCGGCGGCGTTCGGCATCAGCCCGGCGACGCTGAAGCGGCATCTGGCGCGGCATGGCAGCCATTTTCAGGCCGAGCTGGACCAGGTGCGCGCGCATGTGGCGATGCAGTTGTTTCATCTGCGCGGGTATGACAACGAGAAGGTGGCGCAATACCTGGGCTTCCATGACGCCACCAACTTCCGCCGCTCATTCAAGCGCTGGACGGGGTTGGTGCCGAGCCTGCTGCGGGAGGCGTTGGGCTAGGTAGATACCTAGCCCAGGCTCATCAAGGGAACAAGTCGGGGCTGGCATCCGGCACGCCGATCACCTTGACGTGCGCGAAATCATAGCCGACGCCGGTCGAGTTCGCCGTATCGACCCTGCCTTTGCTGTCGTAAGCAAGGTGCTTGTGCGTGAACGCATCGTACGTCAGGCTGACCTCGTTGGCGCCGCCGTCGCTGTCGACACCGGTGGTGTACACCGTGCTGAAAATGTACTCGTCCACCAACCGGCGTTCGTCGCCGCCCGAATGCGAATAAGCCTCCACCTGGACATTGAACGCCGTGCCCGCCACCTCGTTCTTCATCAGCGTCGTCAGCACCTGGTTCAACCCCAACTCCACCGTCAACGCCGAATGCGTCGCCTTGCCGATGAGTGCACCGGAGCCGCTCACAATCTTGGTGTTGGCCGCATAGTCCAGGCTGAAGCTACTCAGCGCCACCCAGCCCGCCACGCCATTGACATGGATGTAGTATTCCAGCGGCGCGCCGGTGGAGAATTGCGGCGCCAGCGCATCGGGCGTGGCGTCGGGGCCGGGATCGACCTGCGCCTGGGACGGGAGATTCGTCGTCTCTCTCTCAAAGTCGTAGCCGGCGCCGACGGTCTTGGTGAGCTTGCCGTCGAGGCCGATCGTCGACACAGCATGGTCCACCGTGCCGTAGGTGAAGCTGAGCGTATTGCCGGTGGAGCCGTCCGCACCCGCAGCCGTTTCCACCCCGGTAACGTAAGCTTTGGTCAGTTTGTATTCCTGAACCACCAGCTCGGTGTCAAAGCCGCGCGTGCGGGCTTCGATCTCGATGGTGCCGATGTCGCTGCCGGTCAGCAGATTGAGCGTGAAGTCGGCCAGCGCCTTGCCTGTGCCGAGCTGGACGGCAAACGTCTCCGGCGCCAGGCTCTTGACGACCATGCCAACGCTCTTGGCGATGCCGACCTCCGCATCCACGCCAAAGGAGAAGCCGTCGATCTCCAGCCACTTGCTGGTGCCGCCATCGGTGTAGCGCATGTAGTACGTCAGGTCGGAATTTTCCGGCACCGTTTGCTGCGGCGCTTTGGTGGCCTCGGCGATGGCGGTCGGCACGCTGAGCTTGGTGTTTGCGCCGAAGTCAAAGCCGACGCTGCTGGAATTGGCGGTGTCGAGCTTGCCGTTCGTTTGGTACACCAGGTGCGAATGGGTGAACCCGGCGTAAGCCAGGCTGACGTCGTTGTTGGCGTAAGTGCTGCTGTGTACCTCGCTGGCGACGGCGCGGGTGAAGATGTACTCGTCGACCAGCTTGGCCGTGGTGGATTTGTCGCCCGGAAGATAGGCCTCGACCTGGATGGTGGTGCTGGCGCCGGTGAACTCGTTCTTGAGCAGGGTGTTCAAGGCCTGGCTCAGGCCCAATTCCAACGTCACTTCGCTGGCAAGCGGCCTGCCGGCCGATGGGCTGCCCTTGGTGGACGAACTTTCCGCCGTGTAGCCCAGCATGAAGCTGCTTAGTTCGACCCAGCCGTCCACGCCGTCGATGTGGATGTAGTAGTCGAGCGGTGTGCTCGTGTTGTCGATCGGCGCCAGTGCGGTGGTGTCGACATCCGCGCCGGGATCGACGGCGGCGTTGCTCGGCAGGGTGGCGGTGTTGTTTTGGAAGTCCCAGCCGACCTTGATGGCCGTCATAGGCTTGCCATCGTCCCTGACGGGAATGATGGCCTGGTCCACCGTGCGGTAGACAAAGCCCAGCGTGTTGCTGGTGGCGCCGTTGTCCGCGCTGGTTTGCACCGACGTGATCAGGGCTTCGGTGAAGCGGAACTCTTGCCGCAGCTGAGGACCGTCGAAGCCGTTGGAGTAGGCTTCGATTTCGATGTTGCTGATGGTTGTGCCGCTCAGCAGGCGGGCGTTGAAGTCGGTCATGGCCTTGCCGCTGCCCAGTTCCATGGTAAAGGCTTGCGCCACCGGCTCGCCGGTCTGCGATACGCCTTTGAGCGCGGTCACCGGGGCGTCGACGCCGAAGGTGAAGCCGTCGATCTCCATCCACTTGCTGACGCCGTTGTCGGTGTAGCGCATGTAGTAGGTCAGCTCGGCGCCTGGTGGCAAGGAGGAGCTGAGGTGACCGTCCAGCGCTTCCGCGTTGGTGCCGGACGCCGGGAGGTTCTTGTGTGCGACAAAGTCGTAACCGATGGCGGTGGACTGCGTCTTGTCGGTCTTGCCGTTGAGGTCGTAGGCGAGGTGGGAGTGCGTGAAACTGTTGTAGAGGACGTTGAGCGTGTTGCCGTCGCCGCTACTGTCGAGCTCGGTGGTGTAGGCCTTATTGAAGAAGTATTCGTCCACCAGCTTGCGCTCGCCATCCTGCCCCACGCGGCCGTAGGCCTCCACCTGGATGGTGCCGCCCTTGCTGGCCAACTCGTTCTTGAGCAGGGTGGTCAGCACTTCGCTGTTGCCCAGGCCTAGCGTCAATTCCGAGGCGACCGGCTTGCCGGGCGTGGGGAAGCCGTCCTTGAGATAGGTGCTGTCGGCGGTATAACCGAAGTTGAATTCGTTCAGCGGTATCCAGCCGGCCAGGCCGTCAATGTGGATGTAGTATTCAAGCGCCGGATCGCTGCCCGTCACCGCGTCGCCGACCACGGCGTCGGCGCCCGGATCGACCTTTTCGTTGCTGTCGATTTTGGCATCGCCTGCCGGGACGTCCCAGCTGAATTCTTGCGCCGTGGCGGGCCGGCCATCCTTGCCGAAGGGCGTCAGGACCTGGTCCAGGGCGCGGTAGGTAAAGGCCAGCGTGCTGCCCGTGCCGCCATCGGCGCCCATCCCAGTCTGGGCCGAAGTGACCAGCGCATCGGTGAATTTGTACTCCTGCACCAGCATCTTGCCCTTGCCGCCGCCGGCATAGGCCTCGATCTCCACGCTGGTGACGGTGGTCCCGCTCAGCAGGCGCGCGGTCAGGTCGCCCACGGCCTTGCCGCCGCCGAGGCTCAGTACGACATCGTCCGGTACCGCTTTCCCCAGCAGCGTGCCGCCTTTGCCGGTAGTGATTCCGGAGGACATGCCGAGTGTGACGGCATCGATCTCCACCCACTCACTGGCGCCGCTGGAGGCGGTGTAGCGCATGTAGTAGGTCAGCTCGGTGCCTGGTTCCACGCTTGGCAGCAGAACGGTGCCGGCGCCGTCCTCGCGGCCTTGCACGGTCACCGCCACGTGCGCGGTGCTGGTGCCGCCATGGCCGTCCGACACGGTGTAGTCGAAACCGTCGATGCGGGTGGCGCCTTCGCCCATGGCTTGCAGCACGCTGGAGCCGGTCGGGTCGTAGCTGTAGTTGCCGTTGGCATTGAGCGTGACGCTGGCGCCCAGCGTGGTGGTGAAGGCCCCGGTGGTGACGAGCGCCAGCGCATCGCCGTCGATGTCGGTATCGAGGCCGCCGCTGCTGCCGCTCAGCACATTGCCGGTGACGACCGTGTCTTCGCTGGTGCTGGCGCTGTCGTTGCGCGCGACGGGCGCGTCGTTGACGGCGTTGATCTTCAGGTTGACGGTGGTGGCGTCGGAGAAGTCCTTGCCGTTGCTGGCGCGGTAGGTGAAGGAATCGGCGCCGTTGTAGTTGGCTTCGGCCTGGTAGCTGAAGTTGCCGTCGGCGTTGAAGGTGAGTGTGCCGTGGGCCGGACCGGTTTCCAGCACCGCGCTCAGGGGCGTGCCGTTGGGATCGGTGTCGTTGGCCAGCACGCTGGCGAAATTGGTCAGCGCTGCGTCTTCATCGAGCACGTAGCTGTCGGCCGTCGCCGCCGGGCGGGCCAGCGTGAAGCTGACGCCGTCCAGCAGGAAGTCGCTGCCGTGTTTGGTGCCGGCGGTGTAGATCTCGCTGCCGAAGCTGCCGTCGCTGTTGCTGTAGGCGCCAAAGGAGAAACTGCCGTCGGCCTTGCGGGCGCCGGCGCTGATCTCGACCGAGCGGAAGGCTTGCGCCGAATTCAATTGGACTAGCTGGTTGCCGTCCAGGCTGTTGGCGGTGACGAAGGTCTCGCCGACGAGGTTGCCGGCGCCGTCGAACACGCGCACGCGTGCGCCCTCGGCGTAAGCACTTCCATCGTCGGCGGCGAAAAACGAAGATAGATTAAGCGTGACGGCCTGCGCCGCCTCGGCCAGGTTGAAGCGCAAGGCTTCCTTGCCGTCGATTTCCTGCTTGACGCTGCTGGTGGCCGCCGATTGGCCACTGACGCCGAGATCGCCCTTGGAAATATCGCCGCCGGCCAGGGTGGTGGACAGCAGGTCCGTGTATTTCACGGCGGTCCAGGCTTCGGCTGCATTGCTCGCGTCAGCTTTCTGCACGGCAGTAACGCCGGTCTGGGACCAGGCGGTAGCCCATTGACCGCCGGCGCCGGTTTGGGCGATGGGGGCGTTGCCGAGCGTGATGACGCGCGGTCCAGGTACGATGACGGCCATGTTCGGCTCCTCAGGCGGCTGGGTTGCGGCGGCGCTGGAGCACGATCAGGCCGAGGCCGGCGATCAGCAGCAGGACGGTGGACGGCTCGGGCACGGCGGAGACGCTGATGTCGTCGAGCAGCCAGAAGTTGTCATCGTGGCGGGCGGTGAACACCAGTTCGGTGCTGCCGGCGGCGGCGATGAACTGCACCTGGTAGGCGGTGTAGTCGGTGGCGGTTTTGTCATTGAGCAGCCACAAGCTGTTGCCGCCGGCCAGCACTTCGAAGCTGCTGACGGTGTTGATATTGGCCTCGCTGCCGCCGAGGTTGGACAGCCAGAACGACACGGTGTAGGTCTGGCCGGCGACGGTGGCCAGACTTTGCGAGAGCGATGCCGTGGCGCCGAACTCGCCCAGTACCGCCGCGTAGTCGCCGCCGTGCTGGACGCCGGTGTCGACCCAGTTGTTTTCGGTGGAACCGTTCAGGGTCCAGCCGGTCAGATCACCGGTTTCGAAATCGCCATTGTTGACGGCCGCGCCGGCCTGCGCAGCGCTGAAAGCCAGCATGGCTGCGCCACACAGCAACTGTTTGAGAAATTTAGTCATGATCTACACACCCCGTAATAATTATAAAAATTACATTTGCGGTGTGAATTATGTATCTAAAATGATTGAATATTTATATTTATTATTGCCCGTGGAACTTTTACTACACAGTTGATAGTCGGCAATTTATTGCGCGTCGCTGAAGATCTGGGCGATCAGGCCGCGTAGCCAGGCGTTGGCGCCGTCCTTGGCGTATTTGCGGTGCCAGTGCTGTTTGAGGTCGAAGCTGGGGATCGTTACCGGCGGCTCCACCAGCCGGATGTCGGCCAGCTTGGTGAAACTTTCGCCGACGGCACGCGGCACCGTCGCCACCAGATCGCTGGCGGCGATCACGAACGGGATCGACATGAAGTGCGGCGTGGACAGCACCACGCGGCGCGTGATCTGCTGCTTGACCAGGAATTGCTCGAATAATTCCTGGCTGCGTCCCTCGGCCTTGACCACCGCGTGGCCCATCTCCAGGAACTGCTTCATGCTGAGTTTCTTCTGCCGGTAGGGGTGATTCGCGCTGAGCAGGCAGATGAAGGAGTGCGAGAACAGCCGCTGCTGGAACAGATTGCGGTGCTTGAGGTCCGGGAAGTAGCCCACCGCCAGGTCGACGCCGCCCTGTTCCAGCGCCAGCGCCAGCTCGGCCGGCGGCAGCGTGGCGGAGCTGATGCTGGCGCCGGGCGCTTCGCGCCGCAACCGGTCCAGCAGGCGCGGAAGAAAAGTCATCTCGCCGATATCGGACAGGGCGATGGTGAAACGGCGGTCGGTGGTGGACGGGGCGAAGTGCTCGCTGGCTAGCACGTCGTTGCGCAGCCGTTGCAGGATGTCGCGTGTGGGATCGATCAGGGTCAGGGCGCGCGGCGTCGGCGCCATGCCGTGCACGGTGCGTACGAAAAGCGGATCGCCGAGCGCCTTGCGCAGCTTGTTGAGGGCCACGCTCACCGCCGGCTGGCTCATGCCCAGCTTGCGCGCCGCGCCGCTGACGCTGCTCTCCTCGTAGATCGCCAGCGCCACCGGCAGCAGGTTCAGGTCGAATCCGGCCATGCTTGTCTCCGTATTTGAATTTCGTATAAATGTTATGCGGTTCATTCTATTTGAAAATACGGTGGGCTCCGCGATGATATTTCAAATCATTTCAAAAGGAGACCGATATGTTCCCGTTAAATCAATGGTATGTGGCCGGCTTTGCGTGGGAGTTGCAGGAGCAGCCGCTGGCGCGCGTGCTGCTCAACCAACCCGTTGTGATGTTCGCCACCGGCGATGGCGGCGTGGCCGCGCTGGAGGACCGCTGCTGTCACCGCGCGGTGCCGCTTTCCTGCGGCACTCTGGAGGATGGCGGCATTCGTTGCGGCTATCACGGTCTGAAATTCGCCGCCAGCGGACAGTGCATCGAGGTGCCGGGGCAGGTGAAGATTCCAGGCAAGGCCAAGGTGCGCGCGTATCCGGCGCAGATCCGCAATCAGGTGATCTGGATCTGGTTCGGCCGCGACGTCGATGCGCAGCCCGACTGTGCGCCGCCGGAAGTGCCGGCGCACGAGGATCCTCGCTATGCGTGGAAGGGTGGCGCTTTCCATTACCAGGCGCCATATCAGCTGATTCACGATAACCTGCTGGACCTGAGCCACGTCGGCTATCTGCACGGCCGCACTATCGGCGGCAACGCCAAGGTGCACATGGAGGCGCCGACCATCGTCACGCAGGATGGCGACAAGGTGCGAGTGGTACGCTGGATGAAGAATTCCATTCCACCGACGACCTATACGGCGGCTTGGCCGTTCAAGGGTACGGTCGATCGCTGGCAGGAGATCGATTTTCATCTGACCTATCTGCAGATCTTCACCGGCGCGGTGGAGCCGGACAGCGAGGCGCTGGACGATCCGCAGCGCGGCGGCTTCCACATGCGCGGTTTCCACGGCATTACGCCGGAGACGGAGACGAGTACCCACTATTTCTGGACCATGGCCAGCTCCTCTCATCCGGATCAACCGGGCAACGCGGATGTGGTGTATCGCCAGACGGAGCAGACTTTCGAGGAGGACCGGGTGCTGATTGAAACGCAGTACAACAATATCAAGCGCTATGGTGGTGGGCCGATGGTCGATATCCATGTGGATGCGGGTGCCAACCGTGCCCGCCGCATCGTCGCCGCGCACGTGGCGGCGGAGTAAGGTATGGAGGTGCTGATTCAGTCCATCGCCGATCAAGGCGAGGTACGGGTGCTGGAGCTGGCGGCGGCGGATGGTTCGCCGTTGCCGGCGTATGAGGCCGGGGCGCATGTCGACGTCACGTTGGGCAATGGCCTGGTGCGGCAGTATTCCTTGTGCTGCCGGGCGCCGTCCGGCGTGTACCGGTTGGGTGTGAAGCGCGAGCCGATGTCGCGCGGCGGTTCGGCGTGGTTGCACGAGGCGGCGCAGGTTGGCACGCGCCTAGTAATGGGCCAGCCGCGCAATGCGTTTGAGCTGACGCCATCGGCGGGACACTATTTGCTGTTCGCCGGCGGTATCGGCATCACGCCGATATTGTCGATGGCGTATGCGCTGCTGCGGCGTAGAGCTTCGTTCGAGCTGGCTTACTTCGTGCGCGATGCGGACGGCATCGCTTTCAAGGACGAGTTGCTGGCGGGAGCGCTGGCGCCGCACGTATGCATCCATGCCGGCTTGAATGCGGAGCAGGTGGCTGCCACCTTGGCCGTCAGCGTGGCAGCCGCGCCGGAGGCGACGCAGGTTTACGTGTGCGGGCCGGGGCCGTTCATGGCTGCGGTGACGGCTGCCGGTGTGCAGCGCTTCGGCGCGGCCGCCGTGCATCAGGAGTCGTTTGGGCCGCCAGCTGCGTCGTCGTCGGCTGCATCGTTTGTGCTGCGGCTCGCGCGCTCGCAGCGCGAACTGACTGTGGCCGACGGCCGCAGCGCGCTGGCCTGCCTGCAGGACGCTGGCGTCGACATCGATTGCTCGTGCGAGGTCGGCGTCTGCGGCACTTGTCGGACGGTGGTGCTGGAAGGCGTGCCGGATCACCAGGACGCCTTCCTGTCCGCGCAGGAGCGACAGGCCAACGACTGCTTCATGCCCTGCGTTTCCCGCGCGCGGACTGCGGCGCTGGTGCTGGACCTTTAGGACCAGGAGGCTAGGTAGCCTGCAAAGCCGCCACGATCAGGTGATCCGCATCCTTGTCGTGGCGGAATCCGGCGGCCAGCGCCTGCGGTGTGTGCAGCGGAGGCAGGCGGCCGAACAGCGCTTCGATCCGCTCGTCCGGTGCAAAGCTGATCAACTCACGGCGCTGCGGGCCATAGCGCCACGTCAGCGCATCCAGCACTTCGCGCAGGCTCAGATGGAGTACCGGTAGCTGCCACACGCGCGAGGCCGGCGCATCGGCGGTTGGCATGGAGGCCGCGTGCAGCAGGTTGTCGATACAGCACGGCAGCGACATCCACCACGCGGTCGCCTTCGGCCCCACGGGGCAGACATACGGCTGCCCGGCGGCAAGCTTGTGCATTACGAGGCTCATGAAGGCCGAGCCGTGGCCGGACTCCGACGGCGGCCGGGCGACGATGCCGGGCAGGCGCAGGCTCACCGCATCGATCGCGCCGCGCCGGCTCAGGTCCGCCAGTTCGATTTCCGCCATCAGCTTGTGCGCGCCGTAGCTGAGGGCGGGACGGGCTTCCTGGTCCTCGTGCACGTCGCCGGGGCCGAGGGCGCCGTACACCGCCACCGAGCTGGCGAACACCAGCCGGGCCTTTCGTTCCTGCCTGGCCAAACGGTGGGCCAACGTCAGCGTCGCCAGCAGGTTGACCTGATAGCCGAGTTCCGGCTCGCGCTCGGCCAATGCACCTGGAACGCTGGCCAGGTGGAACACGATATCGGCAGGCGTTTCCAGCGCCGCATCGAGCGCGGACTGGTCGCCGAATGAACCGGCGATGCGCCGCGCGCGCGGATCGGCCGCAGCGTCGTCGAAGGACTGGTCGATCAGCGTCAGCGTGTGGCGCGTTTGCGCCAACAAGCGCTTGACCAGGGCGCGGCCGACAAAGCCATTGGCGCCGGTGATGACGATATGACTCACGGCGCCGCCACCACTTTCTGGTCGATCACGCCGAACGGCCCGGTGTCCTGACCGGGCACGCGCGCCTGCATGCGCACACGGTCGCCGAAGCGCATAAAGCCGGTGCGCGCCTCGCCGTGGTCGATCATCTCGATCACGCGCCGCTCGGCGATACAGGCGGAACCCACGGCGCGGCTGGTGTTCGATACCGTGCCGGTGCCGATAATGGTGCCGGCCGTCAGCCGCCGCGTGCGCGCGGCGTGGGCAATCAGGTCGCCGAAGCCGAAGCTCATCTGGCCGCCGTGCGGATGGCCGAAGTGCGCGCCGTTCCATTCCACGTGCAGTTCCATATGCACGCGGCCATCGCGCCAAGCGTCGCCCAGTTCATCGGGCGTGATGGCTACCGGGGCGAAGCTGGTGGACGGCTTGGCTTGTAAAAATCCGAAGCCGGTGCGCATTTCGCGTGGTCCCATGGCGCGCAGGCTCCAGTCGTTCAGCTGCACCAGCAGGCGTACCTGCTTGAGCGCGTCCTGCGGCGTGCTGCGCATCGCCACGCTGTCGAGAACCACGCCGAACTCGCCCTCGAAGTCGATGCCATCGCTTTCGCTGGGCAGCGGCACGTCGTCATGCGGGCCGAGGAAATCGTCGCTGGCGCCCTGGTACATCAGCGGGATGCTTTCGAGATCCGGAATCGGCGGCGTCTTGAACGCCTGCTCCATCAGGTTGGCGTGGTTGAGGAAGGCCGAACCGTCGCACCACTGCGGGCTGCGTGGCAGCGGTGCGCTGCAATGCTGCGGCTCGAAGGACCGGCCGGCGGTCGCGCCGTTGTTCAGGCTATCGTAAAGCTGGCGCAGCGCGCCTTCCACTTCGTCCCAATGCTGGACCGCGTGCAGCAGGGAGGGCGCGATGGCGCTGGCATCCACGCAGCGCGACAGGTCGCGCGAGACGATCAATAGGCGTCCATCCGGAGTTTGATCTTTGAGGGTGGCGAATTTCATGATGTTCCTTTGATTGATTAGTTTCCGTCGCTGATGGTGGTGCCGCCGTCGACCACCAGGGTCTGGCCGGTGATGAATGCGCCAGCGACGCTCGCCAGCATGACGACCACGCCGGCGATTTCGTGCGGTTCGCCGGGCCGTCGCAGCGGTGTTTGCACCATGCGGCGCGCCATGAAGGCGTCGTCGGCCAGCAGGCCGGCCGCCAGCGGCGTGCGGATCAAGCCTGGTGCAATGGCGTTGACCCGCACATTGTGCGGCCCCCATTCGACAGCCAGATTGCGCGCCAGCTGCGCCAGCGCCGCCTTGGACAGTCCGTACAAGCCGATCGCCTTGTTGCCGCGCAGGCCGGCGATGCTGGACATCAGGATCACGCTGCCGCCGCCGGCTTCCGCCATGGCCGGCAACAGCAAGCCGCACAGCGTTGCGGCGCTGCGCAGGTTGATGTCCATGACCGCGTCCCATTGCTGCGCATCGATCGCGTCTAGCGGACCAGCCGGCCCTTGTATGCCAGCGTTGCAGATCAAGACGTCGACGCGGCCATGCAGTTGCAGCGCCGCTGCGGCCAGTTGGCGCACCTGGTCCGGCTGCGACAGGTCGCAAGGCAGGGCATGCGCCTGATGGCCTTGTGCGCGCAGGGTTTGCGCCAACGCTTCGCAGTCGCCGGCGTGGTGGTCGGAGAGCAGGAGCGTGGCGCCATGCGCCGCCATGGCGTGCGCGATCGCCACGCCCAGGCCGCCGGCCGCGCCGGTGAGCAGGACGATGCGGTCGCGCAGATCGAACAGGAACGGCGTCATGCTTTGTTCAGCGCGGCGGCGATGGCCGGGTCGTAGGCACCGTCGATCAGCACGAACAGCATGCGGCAAGGGGCCAGCGAGCGGTTGGCCCAGGCGTGGTTGGTGCCACGCTGGATCACCACGCTGCCCGGCTTGAGCTGGACTTCGGAGTCGTCCAGCACCAGTGTCAGTTCGCCTTCGATCACAATGCCGTAGTCGACTGACTCGGTGCGGTGCATCAGCGGGTGCGGCGAATCGGCTTTCACGGTCGATGCGGCGGTGTCGCCGATTTCGCTGAAGGCGTCCTGCATGCGGGCGGCGCCGTGTGCCAGATAGTCCGCCGTATCGGGCGGGATGTCGACAAAGCGGATGCGCGTGCCGTGCGCCGGCGGCGGCAACACCAGCGGACCGGCGCTCGGGTCGGCGCCGTTGTCGACGCGGACCGGCGTGGCGGCGGTGCTCCACACTTCATGGAACACGGTACCGGGTATGGCCGCCAGTTCGATCACGGTGGGCAGTGCGCCGTTCGAGGTGACAATGGCCTTGCCGGCGGCGTCGTGGCCGGTGACGACGCGGTGGATGGGAGGGAAACTCATGGCAAACTCCTGACGATAAATTGACGGCCGGCGCGGGCGAAGCAAACGACGGCGATGATGGCGATAACCACGGCGGCGGTGCCCAGCATGCCGTAGCCGGCCTGCTGAACCAGCGTGCCACCCAGTACTGGGCCTATCGCCGCGCCGACCATCAGCATGGCCGGTGTGGCGCTTAGTGCGCGGCCGCCGGGTTCTAGCTGCGCCACCAGGCCGAAGGCGAAGGTGTGGGTGAAGATCATCACGGCGGCAAATACCGCGCCGGCGCCGGCATAGCTGGCGAAGCTGCCGCCATGTGCGATGGTCAAGGCCAGTGCGGCTTGTAGCACTGGGCCGGCCAGCACCACCAGGCGTGCAGGCCAGCGCTTTTCCAGCAGTGCGGCCAACGGCGCCGGAAACAGGTTGACGAAGCCCAGGGCGATAAGCACTCCGGTAACGGCGGCCGTGGTGTAGCCGCGATCCGCGCCGATACGCTCCAGGAAGCTGAACATCATGGCCTGCACCAATCCCATGCAGCCGATACCCAGTGCCGCGAACCACACGGCGCTGCTGACAGGCGCGGGCGGCGCGGCGGCGTCGCTGGCACCGGCGCTGGGATGTGGCGATGTGGCGGCCCCGCCGGCGCGGCCAGCGCGGCCCGTGGCGTCGGCGCCGCGCGGGAACATCGCGGCGCTGGTGCACGCTGCCACCAGCATCACCGCCGCCAGCGCGATGAACAGGGCGGTGCCTTCGTTGGCCGCCACAATCCCCGGCAGCGTGCCGAGAAAGACGATGGCAAACACGCCCAGCGCCATGCCGCACAAGGCGAACATGCGGTGCGGATTGGCGCTCAGGCCCGCCGTGCCGTGCGTGACGCTCAATGCGCTGCCGGCCGCGACTCCGGCCAGCCCGTGCAGCCCAGCCATCACCGTATACTCACTGGTGGTCGCCAGGCCGAGAAAGGCCAGCGCGGAAACCGCGAAGCCTGCGGTGGCCACCGCCCGCTTGTCCAGCCGCTGGAAGCGTGGCGCGCAAAACAGGCTGCTGGCGACTGCGCCGAGCAGGAATAGCGTCACCAGCGTGCCGGCCTGCTGCGGCGCCATGCCGTAGCGCGACATCAGCGTGCCGATCCAGACCGGCAGCGCCACCAGATCTACCATGCCTGCGCAGTGGGCGACCATCAGGGCGATGCGCCCACTCCAGTTTTCGTTGGTCTCGCGATTGTTCATGGCGGGGCTCCGGGCACTCAGATCGGTTCAGCCAGCGCGGCCAGCGTGGTGCGCATGATCTGCGCGTGTTCCGCCTTGTCGCCACCGGTGATTTCGATCTCGCCCAGACGGCCCGAGTTCTCAACCACCATGCGGCAGCGTTCCCAGCGGCGCGCGCCGAACTGCGTCAGCGCCTGCTCGACGCTGTCGGCGCGTTCCAGTTCCTCGGTCAGCACCAGCGCATCCTCGATGCCGATACAGGCGCCGGACGCCAGATGCGGCGTGGTGGCGTGCACGGTGTCGCCGATCAGCACTACGCGGCCGCGATGCCATGGCAGCTGCACCAGCAGCGATTCCAACGGGCGGTAGACGATCTGCGCATGGTCGCTGATTTGCTCGCGGCATTGCTGCATCAGCGGCGCGGAGAAGGGCGCCAGCAGTTCCGACAGCATGGGCGCGAACAGCTTGGGATCGACCATCACGTTGTCCACGCGGTCTTCGGTGACGAACAGGTACATCTCGTCCTTGGACACGGGATTGAGGCCGGTCTTGATCTTGGGACCGAGCCACATGCTGGCGCGATCCATGCCCGGTGTGCGCGGCAGCACAGCGCGCCACACGCACTGGCCGCTGTACTTCGGCTTCGCCGCCTCCGGCATGATGGCGGCGCGGGTATTGGAGTACAAGCCGTCGGCGCCGATCACCAGGTCGTACTCCTTGGTGGTGCCATCGGTGAAGGTGACTTCCACGCCGTCGTCGTGCTGGCGCAGCGCCGTGAAGGTGCAGCCCAGGCGCACATTGGCGCCGCTGGCGGTGGTCACTTCCGCCAGGATCTTGGCCAACACCGGCCGCATGATGGCGCCGCCGCCCGGCACGTCGGGACCGGCGATGCGCGGCGTCGGCAAGGAGGCCACCTGCTGCCCATGCGGCAGGAAGATGTCGACGCCGTCGTCTGCCGCGCCGCGTTCGAGGAACTGCGGCAGGATGCCCAAGGTCTTGAAGGCGCGCAGCGTCGCGCCGCCCAGGCTGATGCCAGCGCCATATGAGCGCCAGCCCGGATCGATTTCCACGATGTCGACGTTTAGCTGCTGCTTGCGCAGCTGGATGGCGGCCGCCATGCCTGAAAAGCCGCCACCGATGATGAGGATGTTTTTTGCTGGTGATGCCATTTTTGTCTCCGTTGCTTGTTGGTTCGGACCTACATGAGGTGTACTTCGCCGTCACCGTTGATGGTGATCGGCACCGGGGCCAGCGCCTCGCCAAGGCACGGGCCTTGCAGGCACACGCCGTCCTCGATGCGGAACAGCGCGCCGTGCGCGGCGCAGACGATGCGGCTGCCGTCGGCGTTGAGGTAGGCGTGCCGGCGCCAGGCCATGGGCGTATCGCCGTAGTGCGGGCACTGGTCGCGGTAGGCCAGCAGCCGGCCGCCCTGGCGCACCACGAACAGGCTGTCTTGCCCGCTGCGCTCGGGATCGAAGCCGCGTGCCTCGCCGTCGGGCAGGTCGGCCATACGGCACAGGAAGGTGGATGCCGGCATGGCCGCCTCCTTAGTGCGCCGCGCCCGGTGGCGGCGGGCCGCCCGGCGCCCATTTGTCGCGCGACTGGAACAGGAACAGTTGCGAGGCGTCGGCGCTCATCGGCGCGGTGCGCGCAGTCCATTCGGCGTCGTGCAGGTCCATGTCGGCGTCGTACTCGACGTGGCAGCCCAGGGGGCTGTTGAAGTACCAGAACCAGTTGGAGCCGAACTTGTGGCGGCCCGGCCCCCAGAATGATTGATAGCCTTTGTTGACGAAGCGCGTGCCGGCCTGCATCAGCTCCGTCGGCCCGCCCAGGTGGAAGGTGAAGTGCTCCACGCCCTGCATGAACGGCGGGGTCTGGATCAGGAACAGGGTGTGGTGGTCCAGCGTGCCGGCCGGTTGCAGGAAGGGACCGGCGCCGGCCAGACGGTCGGTGCAGCGGAAGCCGAGGCGTTCGGCGTAGAAGGCTTCGGCCTTGGCGGCATCCGGCACGAAGTACACCACGTGCGACAGCGTACGCGGCACGATGACCGCCGCTTCGTCCACCGCCACCACATTGGCAGCGCGTTGCGCCGGTGCGCCCGGCGCGTTGACGGTTTCGGCGGCGAGGCTGATGGTGCGGCGCACCGTCACCTGGAAGCCAAGCACGAAGCCCGAGTCGTCGCGGGCTTCGAACGAGCCGTCCGGCAGGCGGCGCACGTCGCGGTCCTTGCCCAATTCCGTCGCGATGGCGTCCAGCGTGGCGGCATCGGCCACGCCGTAGACGGTCTTGCGCAGCATGCTGCGGGTTGGCAGCGGCGCCGGCAGCGAAGCGTCGCTCTGATGGGCGATGACGATGGCGGTGCCGTCCAGCGCTTCGAAGCGGCCGCCGGCTGCGGTTACGCCGACCGGCGTCAGGCCGTAGTCGGTCAGGTATTGGGCGCAGGCGGCGACATCGTCAACGCCGAAGATCAGTGCATCTGGTCCGATAATTTTCATGAGTGTTCCTTGTTTGGTTCAGAGGGCGGTACGGCCGCCCAGGTTTTCCGCTACCCAGTCGGCGATGCAGGCGCCGGCGTTGGCCGAGTTGTCGAAGCTGGAGTGCTGCACGCCGCCTTCTCGCTCGGTGAAGATCTTCAGTTCGCGTTTGGGGCTGTTGACCAACTGGTCGTAGGTGCGCTGCGCCCAGTGCAGCGGGATCTGCGAATCCTTCTCGCCATGGGTGACCAGGAACGGCACCTTGATCTTTTCGACCACGCCGTCCAGGTGGACGTTTTCAGCGATGGCCATGAAGTCGTCCATGTCCTTGGCGCCCCATACCCAGCGCACGTGTTCCCAGTAGTGCGGCACCGGGAAGCTGCCTTCCTTCAGCAGTCGCTTCTTCTGTACGTCGCGCCAGTCATGGTTGGCGCCCCACACCACGCCGAGGGCGAAGCGCGGTTCGAATGCCACCGCGCGCGGGCAGTAGTAGCCGCCCAGCGATACGCCTTCCAGGCCGATGCGTTTGGCGTCGACGTCGTCGCGCTGTTCCAGCCAGTCGACCACTTTGCTGGCCCACAGTTCGCTGTTGTAGACGGCGGTCATGCCGTGCAGGCGCAGGGCTTCGCCGGTGCCCGGCTGGTCGATCACCAGCGAGGACACGCCGCGCTGCGCTAGCCAGCGTGGCAGGCCGACGCGGTATTTCATCTCCTTGGTCGAATCGAGGCCGTTGACCTGCACCAGGATAGGCGCGCGGCCGCTCACGCCCTCGGCGCGTACCAGCAGGCCGGAGATGTGGGCGTCGCCATATGGGATCTCGACGCGCTCGCAGTTTTCACCGGCCAGCGTGATGCCTTTGTTGAACACTTCGATGAAGCGCTGGTACAGGGCGGTGCGGCCTGCCGCGCCGTGGGCCTGCAGGCGTTCGGCGGTGAGGTAGTAGGTGGCGGCGCGGCCGTATTTGTCGCCGGCCGAGATCAGGCGGCCCTTGGTTTCGTCTTCTGCTGCCAGGTCGCACAGCTTGTCGGCCATGCGCGCCCAGGTGGCGCGGAAGGCTTGCGTGCCGGCGGCGTCGGGCTGCTTGGCCGCGTCCTGCAGCGGTGCGCACATCTCTTCGATCTCGCCGATGCGGGCGCCCATTTCAATGGCCAGGTCTACGGACAGGTTCCAGACGTAGTTGGTGGGGAAATAGCGAAACATTTGTACTCCTTGTGGTTAATTCGGTTGTTGCGGTGTGTGCGTTTTCAGCAGGAAGTGGCCCAGCGCCGGCACCAGGATCAGCGCGCCGAGCATGTTCCAGATGAACATGAAGGCCAGCAGCAGCCCCATATCGGCCTGGAACTTGATCGGGCTGGCGACCCAGGTGATGACGCCGATGGCGAGCGTGACGCCGGTCAGCATCACCACTTTGCCGGTGAAGAGCAGCGCGCGGTAGTAGGCGGCCGACAGGCTTTCGCCTTGGCGCAGCTGGGCCAGCGTGATGCTGAGGATGTAGAGCGCGTAGTCGACGCCAATGCCGACGCCGAGCGCGATCACCGGCAGCGTGGCGACCTTGACGCCCATGCCGAATGCGACCATCAGCGCTTCCGCCATGACGGAGGTCAGCATCAACGGCAGCACGGCCACCACCACCGCGCGCCATGAGCGGAAGGTGACGAAGCACAGCAGGATCACCGCGCCATACACCAGCAACAGCATGCTGCGCCAGGCTTCGCGCACCACGATGTTGGTGGCGGCCTCGATGCCGGCCGAGCCGGCGGCCAGCAGGAACTGGGTGTCCTTTGTGTTGTTGGCGGCGGCGAAGGCTTCCACGTGGCCGGTGACGCGCGCCAGCGTGTCCGCCTTGTGGTCGCGTAGATAGACGTAGACCGTCAGCAGGTTGCAGCTGTCGTTGTACAAGCCGCGCGGGGCGCCGGCGGTGACGGTGTTGAGCATGTCCTGGTTGGGCAGGAACTCGTACCATTTCGGGTTGCCTTCGTTCAGGCCGGCCAGCACGCGGCGGTTCAGCAGCGACAGGCTGTTGGTGCTCTCGACGCCGTCGATCTGGCGCAGCTGCCATTCCAATGCATCGATCTTGTTCAAGGTGTCGTATTGCGAGCATTGGCCGTCCGGTGTCTTGACCATGATGGCGAGGACGTCGCTGGAGGCGCCGTAGGCTGCGCTGAGCGCCGCCACATCGCGGTTGTAGCGGCTATCGGCGCGCAGCTCCGGTGCGCCGGGATCGAGGTCGCCGATCTTGAGCTGGGTGCTCATCGCATACGCGCCTGCGGCCAGCACCAGTGCGACAGCGATGGCGCCAGTGGCCCAGCGGCGGCTGGTGAAGCGGTCCAGGAAGGCCCACATGGCGTGGCGTTTGCGGCCGGCGGCGTCGCCGGCTTCGGCCTGCAGGCTGCGCGCCGCCGCCGAGGCGCTGACGCCGGTGTAGCTCAGCATGATGGGCAGCAGGATCAGGTTGGTGAAGATCAGCATGGCCACGCCCAGCGAGGCGGCGATGGCCAGTTCGCGGATGACGGCGATGTCGATGGTCGAGAGCACCGCAAAGCCGACGGCGTCCGCCAGCAGCGCGGTGAGGCCGGCCAGGAACAGGCGGCGGAAGGTGAAGCGCGCTGCGACCAGCTTGTGCATGCCGCGTCCGACGTCCTGCATGATGCCGTTCATCTTCTGTGCGCCGTGACTCATGCCGATGGCGAATACCAGGAAGGGGACCAGGATCGAGTACGGGTCCAGCGCGTAGCCGAGCAGCGGCAGCATGCCGAGTTGCCAGACCACCGCCACCAGCGATGCCAGCACCACCAGCGCGGTGGAGCGGGCGCAGCGCGTGTACCAGTAGACCATGGCGGTGGCGATGGCGACGGCGATGGCGAAGAACAGCAGCACCGCGCGCACGCCGTCGATCAGGTCTCCCACTAGTTTGGCGAAGCCGGTGATGTGGAGCTTGACGCCTTGCTGTTCGTATTTGGCGCGCAGGGCTTCCAGTCTTTGAGCGAACTGGCCGTAGTCGAGCGCTTTGCCGTCGCTGTCCTTGACCAGGATGGGAACGTAGATAGCGCTGGAGCTGGCGTCGAAGGCGACCAGTTGGCCGATTTCGCCGGAGCGGGCGATGTTGGCTTTCAGTTGCGCGAGGCTGGCGGCGCCGCCGTCGTAGCCGTCCGGGATGACCGGCCCGCCTTCGAGACCGTCTTCGGTGACGCCGACCCAGCGGGTGCCGGGCGTCCACAGGGATTTCATCTGATTGCGCGCCACGCCGGGGATGAGGAAGACTTCCTCGCTTAGCTTGCGCAGGGTTTCGAGGTAGGCGGCGTCGTAGATGCTGCCTTTGGGATTGTCGACCGCGATGCGTACGGCGTTGCCGAGGCCCGTTAACTCGTTCTGGTATTGCAGGTAGTTGGCGATGTAGGGATGGCTGGCCGGGATGGTTTTTTCGAAGCTGGCGTTGATGGTCAGTTTCGTGGCTTGCCATCCGAGTGCGATGGTGAGCAGGGCGCAGATGATTACCACCAGCAGGCGATGGTTGAACAACAGGCGTTCGATCAATGAGCCGGATTTGGTGTCGAACTGCGACAGTTCGCCGGGGGAGACGTCGTGCAGGTTCATTGCTTGGCTCCTGCGACAGGTTTGATGCCTTGGATGCTCAGCGCGAGCAGGCCTCCGTTATTCAGGGCCAGGATGGCGTTCAGTGGTGGCATCGGGGCGGCGTTGGTCGGCACCAGGGCCTGGTCGCGCACGGTGAGCAGCATGCCGGCTTGGTTGGCCAGGACCAGCGTGCCGTCGGCGCGGGCGGTGGAGGCGGTGATCGAGACTGGCATGGGGCTGGCCAGTTGCTGCCAACTGCGTCCCGCGTCGGTGGAGCGCCAGGCGTTGCCGCGCAAGCCGGCTATCAGCATGTCCGTGGCGCTGGTAAGTTCCGAGGTGAAGAAGCTGCCCTGGTAGGGCACGGTCAACTGGCGGAAGCTGCGGCCGGCGTCGGTGGAGAGCAGGGCCAGACCGCGTTCGCCGGCGAGCAGGATGGTGTCGCCGTTGGCGCGCACGGTGTTCAGGTGCAGGCCTTTTGGATTGCTAATGCGATCCATCCATGGCGTCCAGGTGCGGCCGTTGTCTTCGCTGGCGAGGGCGATGCCGTAGGCGCCGACCGCCAGGATGCGGCCCGCGCCGAGCAGGCAGACGTCCAGCAGCGGTTTGTCGGCGCCGTCGGCCACCAGGCGTTCGGCGTCGCGCAGGGCGAAGGCATCGTTGGATTTCTTGGCTGCCTCCAGCGCCAGCGCCGCCAGGCGTTGGCCGTCCAGCACGCGCTGCCAGTGGGCGCCGCCGTCGCTGGTGGTCAGTACGACGCCGGCGTGGCCGACGGCGACGCCATTGCGGGCGTCGGCGAAGCGGACGGCGGTCAGGGTGACGCTGACCGGGACATCCGCCTGCTGCCAGCGTTGGCCGTTGTCGTCGGTGAGCAGGATGATGCCGCGCTCACCGACGGCAACGACGCGCGATCCGGCATGCGCCGCGCCCAGCATCACCGACTGCGCCGCCTGCCGCGACAGCACGGCCGGCCGCAACTGCGCCGCCACGACTGCCTCCGCCTGGCGCGGTTGCACCGTGGGCTGCGATTGCGCTGGCATCGCTGCTACCGCATCGCGCGGCTGCGCGGCTTGCGTGGTCGCGAGCGCGTTCGGCGCGGCCTCGCGTGGCGTGGTCTGCGCCGCGCCTGCCGCCGTCGCTGCGGCTGGAAGCAGCGATGCCGCCAGCGCGCCGCAGAGCAGGCCGCTACGCAGCCCGCGTATATTCATCGACCGCTGCATCAACGCGCACCTTCCCCGGCCATGGCATCCGGCGTGAACACGCTGTCCTGATAGCGCGGTTTCAACGGATACTGCGCCGCCTTGGCGTTATACAGATTCCCCACAAAGCCCGTTCCCGAAATCAGATCCGCAAAACCAAACGCGCCAATCACGTTGCCCGGCAAATCCGGCGCCACGAAAGTCTGCGACCACAGCGTCTTCCACAGCTGACCATTGGCATCCCAGCGGTCGCCGAGCACGCAGTTCCAGGTGTCTTCGTCGCAGTAGTAGCGGCTCTTCGGCGCCTGATGCCGTTGGCCGGCGCGCAAAGTCGCTTCCACCACCCACACACGGTGACGCTCCCAACGCACATGATCCGGATTCAGATAAGCCTTGCCCATCACCTCCGCATCGGTCTTTGGCTGCAGCAGCTTGTTGCCGTTGTACGGAATCAGCATCTCCTGCTTGCCGATCAGCTTCCAGTCGAAACGGTCGGTGCGGCCGTTCCAGGTTTCGATCTCGTCGAAGCTCATCACGCCCGCCGTCGATGGCGTCGGCGTGTCGCAGCAGGGATTCGGCAGCTTGCGCACGCGACGCTGGCCGGTCAGGTAAACCCAGGCCTGGTCCTTGCTGGTGTCGATATTGGTGCGGCCGACAATCGCCTCGCCGGCGCGGATCGGCGGACCGGAGTTGATCAGGCGCAGAAGCCAGAATTCGTTCGACTTCGCAAACTGCTCCGGCGTGCCGTCCTGCAGGTAGTACGGCATCTGCTGATCGCCGATGCCGCTGGTGGTCAGCACGGCTTTGCCGTCGGCGGTCAGCTGGTACTGGTTGACGTGGAACTGCCACGACGTGCCGCGCCAGCGCAGCATGTGGTTCCACATGACTTCCGCACCGGTCTTCGGCAGCGGGAAGGGAATGCCGCCGTAGGCGCCGGCCGGAATATCGCCATTCAGCTTGGCGCGCGTGGCGTTCTTGAAGGTGTTCTCATACACCCATGCCGGCGCTGCGGCCGTGCGGTGGGTAGGATAGACGTCGAGCCGGAATTCCGGATACTTCTTCAGCAGCGCCTTGGTGCCATCGGTAAGAACGGCAGCGTACTGTTCGGCGTTCTTGGCACTCACCACGTACAGCGGCTTCTCGTCCTTGAACGGATCGCCGCGACGGCCGCCGGCTTTGTCGCCGGCGATGGCGTTGGTGTGGCCGCCGGTCCAGGCGGGAATGCTGCCATCCTTGTTGCCGGCTTTTTCGCCGCCCAGCGGTGTCAGTTCGGATTTCAGTTTCGCCGCTTCTTCAGGCGTCACGCCGGCAAAGGCGGGAAGGGTGGCCAGCAGCGCGGCCAGCATGGCGATGTTCAAACGTGGGTTCATTCTTGTCTCCTTAGAAGGTGCGGCGCACGGACAGTGCGATGTAGTCGCGGTCGGCCAACGGATTGCCGCTGCTGTAGACGGCGTGGCCGCCGGTCAGCAAAGGCTTGTAGTTGACGAACGGTTCGGGCGCACCCAGATATTTGTTGTAGTTGATGCTGAACTGCCATACACCCTGCCAGGTGCCTTCCAGTCCCAGCGTGGCGGTGCCGGTATGCTCGGCGCCCCAACCGAGGCCGGTCACGGACGAATTGCCATCGACGACATAGCGCAAACCCAGCGGCACGTTCACGTCCAGGCCAGGCAGCACCTGGCGATAGCTCGGCGAGAAGATCACCTGCAGCGCAGTGGCGTCGCGCGTGCGCAGCTCGTCCAGCATATGGTCCGGATCATCCTTGGACAGTGCGCGGTTCCAGGCCAGTTCACCGACCAGCGTCGATTCGCGCGCCAGGAAGTTGGGCGCCAATGACGTCAGCCACGAGAGGTTGATGTGCGCCGTGCGGCCGGTGGCGTAACGCGGCGCCGCCTGCACGTTCGGGTAGACGATGTTCGCGTTCGTCAGCGGCATGTTGTTGCGGGCCGAGACTTCCAGCGACAGGTTGGTATTGCCGATCGACTGCGTGGCGCTGAAGCCGGCCGTGGTCACCGCATCCGGGAACACGTAGTACCAGCTACCCGGCGCCGGACTGGTGACGTTCAGCTTCGAATACAGCACGCCCGACTTGTCGTGATAGCGCGCCGCATAGAATCCCAGGTCGGTTTCGTCCAGCCGCCATTTGAGCTGCGCGCCGAACTGGCCGCTGTCGGAAGGCTTGCGTTCGCCGCCGGCCAGCAGCACGCTGGTGGTGATCACCTCCGGCATGCTGGAACCCCAGATCGGATTGGCGGTGCTGAAGTAGCTGCCGGCCGGCGCCATGCGGTCGGCCTCCCAGTGGAACTGGTAGTAGGCGCCGAGCATGACGTCGCGGCTCAGCTGCACTTGTCCGGACAGTTGCGGCACCGGGCGTATGATCTCCTTGAACTGCGCGTTCGGCGAGGATTGCAGCTTCCACACGTCGATCGGTCCCTGCGCGCGGGCGATGCCGTTATCGCCGAAGAACAGGGTTTCGCCGTACACCAGAGCGTGCTGGCCCAGGCGCGCGGTAAGCTTGCGGCCTTCGTCCAGCTGCCAGCCGCCGAAGATGAAGGCGTCCAGCAGCTCGGCCTTGCGGCCGGCCAGCTTGCGGGTGTCTCGCGGGAAGGCGTTGAACGGCGATTGGCCGTTCAGCGTATCGGCGGCGTCGCTGGCGCCGTCATAGGAAAAGTCGTACCAGGCGGCGCCGCTGACGCGCAGGCCGAAGTCCTTGCGGAACACGGCGTCGAATTCGGTCAGCAGGTCCACGCGCTTGGACACCACGCCCTGGTTGCGGAAGTTGTCGTCGCCGGCGTTGAAGTTCAGCGCCTGCGGGAAGGCCGATGCGGGAACGCCGGGCACCAGCAGTCGCGTGCTGTTGACCAGCGCCGGATCGGCATCGTGCAGGCGGTACAGGGTACTGGCCTTGATCGTGTTATCGAAGCGCAGGCTCCAATCGGGATTGTCGATCTCCAGTTCCGTAGCCTGGGCGTAACCGGCGGCCAGCATGGCGGCGGCTGCCCAGGTGAGGTGCAGTTTTCTCATTCACGTCTCCATCAATATTTTTGTAGTTGGAGATCGCAGTTTGCGTCAGCGCGTTATATGTGTAAAATTGATTGCATGCATTCGTAGTATCGATTTTATGGATACATATAAAAAACAGGAGACAGAATGCGTTTCAATAAGCTGGATTTGAACCTGCTGGTGGCGCTGGACGCCATGTTCAGGCTGCGCAGCGTGAGCCGCGCGGCCGAGCAGCTGCACATGAGCCAATCGGCGCTCAGTAGTTCGCTGGCGCGCCTGCGCGAGTATTTCGATGATGAGTTGCTGGTGCAGGTGGGCCGCCAGATGGAGCTGACGCCGCGCGCCGAAGTGCTGCGCGAGGCCGTGCGCGATGTGCTGGTGCGGGTCGACACCACCATCACCGCGATGCCGAGCTTCGATCCCACGCAGTCGGACCGCGAGTTCCGCATCTTCGTATCGGACTTCACGATGGCGGTGCTGATGCCGCATTTGCTGTCGTTGGCGCAGGAGGAGGGCAGCACGGTGCGCTTCCACCTGATGCCGCAAACGCGCCAGCCGCAACGCACGCTGGAGCAGGGCGACGCCGACCTGCTGGTGATCCCGCAGGATTACTGCTCGGCCGACCATCCGACCGAGATGCTGTTTGAAGAAGAGTTCTGCTGCGTGGCGTGGGACCAGAGCCGCTTCGCGCGCGATGGCCTGACGCTCGATCAGTACAAGGCCGCCGGCCACGTGGTGATGCAGCCGCCGGGCATGGACCGCTCGTTCGAAAACCGCTTCATGGATGGTGCAGGCATCTCGCGCCGGGTGGAGGTGACGTCGTACAGCTTCCTCACGGCGGCCTATCTGGTGCTCGGTACGGAACGCGTGGCCACCATCCATCGCCGCCTGGCGGACCTGATCCAGCGCGGGCTGCCCTTGAAGGTGATGCCGCTGCCGGTGAAGATGAATAATATGGCGCAGGTCATGCAATGGCATAAATACCGCACGCAGGACCCAGGCCTGGTATGGCTGCGCGGCCTGCTGCATCAGGCAGTGCTGAGGATGGATGCATGAATCGATGGCGTCGATAACAGCAATCGATATAAATCATTGTACAGCGGAGGAGGCGCTCCTTAGCATGCGTCAGCCTATACGCATCAATGAAAGGAAGTACCATGCCTCGCCGTTTTGTCGATCTGTCGATTTACCTGGAAAACGAAGTGCTGTCCGATCCGCCGATACTGGCGCCGAAGATCGAGTACCAGACCCACAAGGAAACGGTGGGTGAATTCATGCACATGCTGCCGGGGACCAAGGCCAGCGATTTCCCCGACGGCGAAGCCGCCGCCGCCGAGTGGGTGCGCCTTACCACGCACAGCGGCACGCACCTGGACGCGCCTTACCACTTCCACTCGACCATGAACCGTTCGCTGGGCGAGGCGGAACGCTCCATCACCATCGACGAAGTGCCGCTGGAATGGTGCTTCCAGCCGGGCGTGAAGCTGGACTTCCGTCACCTGCCGGACGGCCACGTGGTCAGCGCCGCCGAGGTGGAAGCGGAATTGAAGCGCATCGGCCACACCTTGTCGCCGCTGGAAATCGTGGTGGTGAACACGCGCGCCGGCTCGCGCTACGGTCAATCGGACTATGTCAACTGCGGCTGCGGCATGGGCTACGAAGCCACCATGTACCTGCTCGAACGCGGCGTGCGCCTGACCGGCACCGACGCCTGGAGCTGGGACGCGCCGTTCAGCTACACGGCCAAGAAAATCGCCGAGACGGGTGACGTCAGCCTGATCTGGGAAGGCCACAAGGCCGGGCGCGACATCGGCTACTGTCACCTGGAGAAGATGCACAATCTGGAGTCGCTGCCGCCGACCGGCTTCACCATCAGCTGCTTCCCGCACAAGATCCGCCGCGCCTCGGCCGGCTGGACCCGCGCGGTGGCGATCTTCGAAGACGCCTGATTCTTCGGCGCTTCCCTCAGCGCGCGGCCGGCGCCTGCGCCGCTACTTTGGCCAGGCGCCGCATGGCTTCCTTGGCGCTCATGCTGTCCTGGTTCCAGTACTGGCGGATCACGTCCCAGATCGCCAAGGTCGTAGCGTAGGGCAGTCCCATGCCATGCGTGAAGCTGGGCAGCAGCGTGCCCCGCTTGGCGCTGGCGGCGAAATCCTTGCTGGACTGGCGCGCGCATTCATCGAAACGGTCCATCTTCACGTCCTGTCGTACCGGGATCGATCCCTTGGCCAGATTGAAGGCCTGCTGGAAGTCCTTGCCCATTACCGCTTTCGCCAGGTCCTGTTGCGCGGCCTGATTGGCGGCGCTCACCTTGAACAAGGCCAGCGAATCGATATCGAAGGTGAACGCGCCCGCCGATCCCGGCGCGGGAGTGCACAGGATATCGATGCCGGGCACCTTGCCGGCGGCGGTGATCTCGCTCTTGGCCCAGTCGCCCATCAACTGCATGCCCGCATCGCCTTTGATCAATGCGGCGGTGGCGGCCACCCAGTCGCGATTCTTGTTGTGCGGTTCGGTGTACTGCTTGATGCGCTTGAAGGTCAGCAGCACCTGTTCCATCTGCGGGCTGTCGAGCGCCGCCGGATCGCGCTGCATGAAGGCGCGGCGATAGAAGTCCGCGCCGGCGATGCCGATCACCACGGTCTCGAATGTGCCGAGGTCCAGCCAGGACTGGCCCGAATAAGCCAGCGGCGCAATGCCCGCCTTGCGCATGGACTCGGCCACGGTAAAGAACTCTTCCCAAGTGGCGGGCAGTTTGGCGTTGACCTTCTTCAGCGCGGCGGCGTTCACCCACAGCCAGTTCACGCGGTGTACGTTGAGCGGCGCGGCGACATAGTGGCCATTGAACTTCATAGTGTCGATGACGATCTTCGGCAACAGCGCGTCCCAGTGCTCGGCGCGCGCCAGGGCGTCGATATTGGCCAGCTTGCCGGCGTTGGCCCATTCCTGTATCGACGCGCCCTTGATCTGCGCGGCGGTGGGCGGGTTGCCCGACATGACGCGGGAGCTGAGCAAGGTCATGGCGAGCCCTCCGCCGCCGTCGGCCACGGCGAAATCCTTCCATGCGTGACCCTTGCTACGGATCGAGGTTTTCAGCTGCGCCAGCGCGCTGGCCTCGCCGCCGCTGGTCCAGAAGTGGAGCACTTCGACTTCGCCGGCGTGGCAGTGCGTGGCCAGCATGGCGCATGCGGCTATGTTGACGGCTGCGGGGATGAGCCGGCGCTTCACGGCTGTGCTCCAGCAACCGGCTCGGCCGCCGGGGCCGGCGAAAGCGCGAGCCGCACCACCACGCGCAGGCCATGCGGCTGCAGGTTCTCAAGCGTCACGGCGCCCTGATGACGCTCAACGATCTCCTTGACGATCGCCAGCCCAAGGCCGCAACCATTGCCGCCATAGGTGGCGCGCACGAAGCGTTCAAACACGCGGCCATGTTCCTCGGGCGGGATGCCGGGGCCGTTGTCCTCGACGATCAGCAGGCCGGCGCCATCCTCTTCGCGCACGCGCACTGTCAGTTCGGCGCGCACGCCTGCATACTGGATCGCGTTGTCGACCAGGTTGCTGAGCGCTTCGCGCAACAGCATGGCGTTGGCGAGCACCGTGACGGCCGCTTCGCCTTCATCCAGGCCAAGATCCTGGCCGGCCCGCAGCGCGCGCGGCACCATCTGCGCCACCATGTCGCGCGCCACCAGGCGCAGGTCCACGCGTTCCCGCGCCAGCGTGGCGGCGGCTTCCGGTTCGGCGTGGGCCAGCGCCAGGAGCTGCGACACCAGGTGCGCGCTGCGCGTTGCGCTCTGGTTCACCAGCTCCAGGCGCTTGCGCTGTTCATCATCGGTGGCCGCCGCCAGCGCCAGCTTGGTCTGGCTCTGCAAACCGGCCAACGGCGTGCGCAGTTGATGGGCCGCGTCGCCGATAAAGCGTTTCTGCGCGCCGATCTGCCGCTGCACTGCCGCCAGCAGGTCGTTCAAGGCGCCGGCCAGCGAGCGTAGTTCCACCGGGGCCAGGTCCAGCTTCAGGGGCGTAAGGTCGTTCGGTGCGCGGCTCTCCACCTCATGCCGCAAGCGCGCCAGCGGCGCCAGGCCGGCGCGGATGCCGTAGCCGACGATCATGGTCGTCAACAGCACCAGCACGGACAAGGGCAGCAGCGTGTCGGCCAGGATGGCGCGCGCCAGCTCCTCGCGATTGGCGCTGCTGCGCGCCACTTGCACCAACATGGTTTGCCTTGGCGCGCTGATGTCGCCGAAGCCCACATACAGCGCGACGATGCGCATCGGCTTGGCCGGCCCGCTGGCGCCTTCGGCCGGCGCCACCATGCTGTCGTAGAAGTAGGGCGTGTCGAGCAGGCGCTTGGCCACCGGCGGCGGCGCCGGCAGGTTGTTATTCCCTAGGATGAAACTGCCGGGCGGCGTGCCCACCGTGTACATCAGGCGGTCGTTGGGATCGGCCTCCAGCACGTCCTGCGCGGCGCGCGGGAAATCGATCAGCAATCCCTGGTCGATGGGCTTCAGTTGCCGCAGCAGCGCGCGCGATGCCTGTACCAGGCTGGCGTCGATGGCGCGGTTAGCGTACTTCTCCACCAAACGGTAGGTCGCCAGGCCGCCGGCGAGCCACAACACCAATTGCGGCAGGATGAGCCACAACATCAGCTTGCGCGAGAGGGAGACCATGCCTGCCTAGCCGGCGGAGTTGGATTCTTCGAGCAGGTAGCCCAGGCCGCGCACGGTGCGGATGTCCAGGCCGGAGCCTTCAAGGCGGCGGCGCAGGCGATGGATGTAGACCTCAATGGCGTTGCCGGCGCCGACACCACCGCCGTCGTTGGCCCACACCTGGGTAATCTGGTCCTTGGTGACGACGCTGTCGCGGTGGATCAGTAGCAGTTCCAGCAGCGTGTATTCGCGCGGACTCAGTTCCAGCGCCTGGCCATGCACGGCGGCGCGGCGGTTCTTGGCGTCGAAGATCAGGTGCGCGCAGCTCAGTTCCGCGCTGGCGGTGGCGGCTTTCGCACGGCGCAGCAAAGCGCGCAGGCGCGCTTCCAGTTCCGGGAAGTCGAATGGCTTGGTGATGTAGTCGTCGGCGCCGGCGTTAAGGCCGGCGACGCGACTCTCCAGCGCGTCCTGCGCGGTGAGCACCACCACCGGCATCTGCTGGTTCCCCGCGCGCAGTTCGCGCAGCACGGAGAGGCCGTCGACCATTGGCAGGCCCAGATCAAGGATAGCCAGGTCGAAGTGATGGCGCTGTAACAGGTATTGGGCGACCGGGCCGTTCGGCGCCAGTTCCACCGCGTAGCCAAGGCCGCGCAATTGCGCGCTCAGGGCGTCGGCCAGCATGGTGTCGTCTTCTGCGAGGAGTATTTGCATGGGCAAAGTTTAACAATATATGAACCGGGATACCACAAACATCGATCATGAAACTGATTGTATGTGCAACTTCACATTTTCAAGATTTACATGAGATTAATGCGATGCTATATTTTATTAACGATTGTTAATGTTAAGTTTAAACTGAAAACGATCCGAGCAAAAAACTAATAAATAGACGATCTAGGAGACCCAAGTTGAATAAAACGCCATACAAGCAAAAAGCCCTGGTAGCGGCCATCAGCGCCATCCTGGCTGGTACTTCCGCCTTCGCCAGCGCCCAGAGCGAAGCGCCGCAGGACGCCGCCAACGAAGCCGCCAATCAAGCCGCAGCGAAGCCGGTACCGACCGATAACGTGGTCACCGTGACCGGCACCAGCATCCGCGGCATCGCGCCGGTGGGCGCGGGCCTGACCAAGATGAGCATCGCCGAAATCGCCGCCACCGGCGCCACCACCGGCACCGAAATGCTGCGCGCGCTGCCGCAACTGAACAACTTCAACACCACCGGCAACAACACCGGCAGCAACCAGGCCAACTTTGTCGACCAGCCAGCGGTGCACGGCATCGGCGTCGGCAACGGCGGCGGCGGCCTGACCCTGCTGCTGCTGGACGGCCACCGCTTGCCCGGCGCCGGCATCAACCAGACCGCACCGGACGCCGGCGGCATTCCGCTCTCCGCCCTGCAGCGCGTGGAAGTGATGGCCGATGGTGGTTCCTCGATCTACGGCTCGGACGCGATCGCGGGCGTGGTCAACTTCGTCACCCGCCGCAATTTCAACGGCGCCGAAACGGGCTTCAACACGGGCGCCAGCAGCGGCTACCGCACCACCAATTTCAGCCAGCTGCTCGGCAAAACTTGGGAAGAGGGCGGCTGGCTGCTGTCCTACGAACATACGCACAACACCGCGTTGAACGGCACCCGGCGCGATTACATCGTCAACGACCAGCGTCCT
The DNA here is from genome assembly GCF_054461335.1 of Duganella paludis. Lineage (NCBI taxonomy): Bacteria > Pseudomonadati > Pseudomonadota > Betaproteobacteria > Burkholderiales > Oxalobacteraceae > Duganella > Duganella paludis. The sequence goes on along the minus strand of NZ_CM136922.1, from coordinate 6,624,038 downwards.
TACGGCGGCGCGGACACCCGTTCGACCAGCTGCGTCCCTGCGAACATCTCGATGAACGGCGCGGCCTACAAGTTGAGCGCGGCCGGCGCCATCACGCCGGGCACCAACACCTGCGAGGCCAATCGCGCCACCGACCTGTATCCGGCGCAGACCCGCGATTCGCTGTTCAGCTCCGTGCGCCAGCGTGCCGGCGAGAGCGTTGAGCTGTACGGCAGCGTGCTGGCTTCGCACCGCGAAGTGAAGAGCGGCGTGGCCGGCGACGGCATCACCAGCGGCGGCACCACGGTGAACGTGCCATCTTCCAGCCCGTTCTACCTGCCGATCAACGGCTCGACCGCGACGCAGTCGGTCACCTACAATCCATCGGGTGACTTCGGCCCGGTCTTCACCAACAACATCAAGACCAAGACGCTGTCGGTGGTGGCGGGCGCCAACGTCGAGCTGTCCGGCGGCTGGAACGCCAAGGTGGAACTGAACTACGGCCTGGAACGCGACGACGTGCGCAACCACGGCATCGACCAAGCGTTGGCCAATACCAGCGCGGCCAACGGCATCTTCAACCCATACGGCGTTGGCGCCGCCACCGACAAGGCCCTGCTGGCCCGCATCGGCAATTATGAAACCCGCTACTACGCCCGCCAGACCTTGAAAGAGGCGCAGGCCAAGCTGGATGGCGGCCTGTTCGCCATTCCCGGCGGCGAAGTGAAACTGGCGGTCGGCGTCGACGTGCGCCAGGAAGGCTTCGACGGCCTGGTGGTCACCGGCCAGCGCGATGCCGGCACGCCTTACAGCGCCGGCGGCACCCGCACCAGCCGCTCGGTATTCGGTGAATTGTTCTTCCCTGTGGTGGGTAGCGCCAATCGCATGGCCGGCGTGCAGAAACTCGACTTGTCGCTGGCCGCGCGCTACGACAACTACAGCGACGTCGGCGCCACCACCAATCCAAAGGCCGGCGTAACCTGGACCGTGGTCGATGGCGCGCAGATCCGCATGAGCGCCGGCCGCTCCTTCCATGCTCCTAGCCTGGCCGATGCCGGCACCGCCATCGACACCCGCGCGATCCGCTTCCCTTGCGTACCGGGCGCCTACATCGGCTGCAACAGCGCCGGCGCGTCCGACTACACGGTGGTGCTGGCAGGCGGTAACAGCAGCCTGAAACCGGAGAAGGCCAAGACTTTCAACGCCGGCTTCGACCTGTCGCCATCGATGCTGAACGGTGTGAAGCTCAGCATGTCCTACTTCCTGATCGACTACAAGGACGTGATCACCTTCCCGACCTTCGGCCCGGTGGTCAATCCGCTCGGCGCCTATGACAAGTACCGTACCACGCGTCCCGCCGGCACCACCGATGCGCAATGGCTGGCGATCATCCAGCCATTGCTGAATGGCTTCCGCCACGACGGCCAGGTGTATCCGGACGTCAGCGGGCTGCCGACCGCCGTGTATGACCTGCGCCGCCAGAACTTTGCCGATGAACGCATCCACGGCATCGACTTCGATATCGGCTACGCCTTCCGCACGGACCTGGGCAAGTGGAACCTGAACCTGGCCGGCACCCGCATGCTGAAGTTCGACCAGATGGTGCCAGGCGTGGCCGACACCATCGACCTGCTGGGCACCAGCTACGCCATCAAGATGAAAGCACGCGCGCAGCTTGGCTGGTCGAGCGGCAACGTGGCCGGCAGCGTGTTCTTGAACCACACCGGCGGCTATCGCAACGCCATCTCCAGTGGCGTGCAGAAGGTCACCTCGTTCAATACGGTGGACACCAACTGGGCCTGGACCCTGCCGAACAACGACGGCTGGTTGAAAGGCCTGAAGCTGACGGCCAACATCAGCAACATCTTCAACCGCAATCCGCCGGTGTTCTACACCAGCGGCACCAACGGCATCATCGGCTATGACGCCAGCGTGGCTTCGGCGCTGGGCCGCGTGGTCTCGGTCGGCGTGCACAAAGACTGGTAAGCAGCACCCACGGCGGGCGCGGTTGGCGCCCGCCGTGTTCCTTTATTTTTACTGATTGAGAGATTAAACGTGATCCCATTTCCGACCTGGAACGATGAAACAACCGCTGGCATGAGCGAGCCGGAACTGCTGCTGTACCGCTCCAACCTGCTGGGTTCCGACCTGCGCATCACCAACTACGGCGGCGGCAACACGGCCGCCAAGGTGACGCTGCCGGACCCGGTGACCAAGGAACCCACACAGGTATTGATGGTGAAAGGCTCCGGCGGCGACCTGGGATCGATGAAGATGGACGGCTTCTCCACGCTGTATATGGACAAGCTGAATGGCTTGAAAAAGCTGTATCGCGGCGCCGAGCATGAAGACGAGATGGTGGCCTACCTGCCGCACTGCACCTTCAACCTGAATCCGCGCGCGGCCAGCATCGACACGCCGCTGCACGCCTACCTGCCGTTCCGTCACACGGACCACATGCACCCGGACGCGCTGATCGCCGTCGCCGCCACCGCCAACAGCGAGCAACTGACGCGCGAGATCTTCGGCGGTGAACTGGGCTGGATGCCATGGCGCCGTCCGGGCTATGAACTGGGCTTGCAGCTGGAAGCCTACACTAAGGCCAATCCCGGCATACGCGGCTTGATCCTGGCCGGCCACGGCCTGTTCACCTGGGGCGACACCGCCCGCAGCTGCTACGAAAATACCGTGGCCGTGATCGAGAAAGCCTCCGCATGGTTGGCGGCCAAAAGCGCCGGCCGTTCGGCCTTCGGCGGCGAGAAGACCGCCAGCCTGGCCGAAGCCGATGCCGACGCGGTATTGGGGCGCGTGCTGCCGGTGCTGCGCGGCCTGGCCTCGGCCAACGGCGTCTATAAGCTGGCGCACGTCGACCTCAGCGCGGTGGTGCGGCAGTTCGTCAATTCGCAGGACCTGGAGCCGCTGGCGGCGCTGGGCACCTCGTGCCCGGACCACTTCCTGCGCACCAAGATCCGCCCGGCCGTGGTGCCGCCTTCGGTATGGTCGCTGGACGAGGCGGAACTGCGCCCGGCGCTGGAGCAATTGCTGGCCGACTACCGCGCCGATTACACGGCCTATTACGAGCGCTGCAAGCGTGACAACAGCCCTGCGGCGCGCGACGCCAACCCGGTGGTGTTCCTGCTGCCGCAGATCGGCATGGTCACGCTGGCCAAGGACAAAGCCACCGCGCGCATCGCCGGTGAGTTCTACGTCAACGCCATCAACGTGATGCGCGACGCCAACCTGGCCGACAAATATGTCGGCCTGCCGGAACAGGAAGCCTTCGATATCGAATACTGGTTGCTGGAGGAAGCCAAGCTGCAACGCATGCCGGCGCCGAAGGCCCTGGCGGGCAAGATCGCGCTGGTGACCGGCGGCGCCGGCGGCATCGGCCGCGCCATCGCGGAGCGCTATCTGAAGGAGGGCGCTTGCGTGGCGGTGGTCGATATCGACGCCAAGGCGCTGGAACAGACCAGCGCCGAACTGGCGAAGAAATACGGCAAGGACGTGGTGCATGGCGCCGTCTGCGACGTAACGCAGGAGGAATCGGTGCGCCTGGCGCTGCGCAGCACCGCGCTGGCGTTCGGCGGCGTCGACCTGCTGGTATCGAATGCCGGCATCGCTTCTTCGGCGCCGATCGAAGACACCAGCCTGGAACTGTGGAACCGCAATCAGGCGATCCTCGCCACGGGCTACTTCCTGGTTGGCCGTGAATCCTTCCGCACCATGAAGGCGCAAGGCGTGGGCGGCGCAATGGTCTTCATCGCCAGCAAAAACGGCCTGGTGGCGTCCAACCAGGCGGCCGCTTACTGCGCCGCCAAGGCGGCCGAGATCCATCTGTCGCGCTGCTTCGCGCTGGAAGGCGCGCCGCTGGGCATCCGCTCCAACGTGGTCAATCCGGACGCGGTGATACGCGGTTCGCGCATCTGGTCCGGCGACTGGAGCAAGGAACGCGCACAGGCCAACAAGATCGAGGAAGACGACCTGGAAGAGTTCTACCGCCAGCGCTCCATGCTGAAGCGCAGCGTGCTACCGGAGGATATCGCCGAAGGCGCCTACTTCTTCGCGGCCGAACACCTGTCCGGCAAATCCACCGGCAACATCCTCAACGTGGATGGCGGCAATCTGATGGCATTCACACGCTAAGGCAAGACCATGACTTTAATTACCACCTCTGTAGTAGAAGCGAGCAATGCGGCGCTGGCGCAAGCCGTGCGCGAGGACTATGCGGCGCTGGGCCAGCAACTGGCCCGCCGCAATCTGGATATCGATGTGATCAAGGCGCAGGCGGGCACGTTCGCCGTGGCGCTCCCCAGCTGGGGTGTCGGTACGGGCGGTACGCGTTTTGCCCGCTTCGCCGGCGTCGGCGAGCCGCGCAATGTGTTCGACAAGATCGCCGATTGCGGCGTGGTGCATCAACTGACACGCGCCACGCCGACGGTGTCGCCGCATCTGCCTTGGGACAAGGCCACCGATTACCGCGAACTGCGCGAGCATGCCGCCAGCTTCGGGCTGGGCTTCGATTGCGTCAATTCGAACACCTTCCAGGACCAGCCGGGCCAGCCGCTGTCGTACAAATTCGGCAGCTTGAGCCACGCCGATGCGGCCACGCGCCAGCAGGCCATCGAACACAATATCGAATGCATCGAGATCGGCAAACAGCTCGGCTCCAAGGCGTTGACGGTATGGGTGGGCGACGGCTCCAACCTGCCGGGCCAGAGCAATTTCACGCGTAGCTTCGAGCGTTACCTGGAAAGCTGCCGCAAGATCTACGCGGCCCTGCCGGGCGATTGGAACGTCTTCCTCGAACATAAAATGTTCGAGCCGGCGTTCTACTCGACGGTGTTGCAGGACTGGGGCAGCAGCTTCCTGGCGGCCAGCACGCTGGGCGACAAGGCGCGCTGCCTGGTCGACCTGGGCCACCATGCGCCGAACGTGAACATCGAGATGATCGTGGCGCGGCTGGTGCAGTTCGGGAAGCTGGCCGGTTTCCACTTCAATGACAGCAAGTACGGCGACGATGATCTGGACAGCGGTTCGATCAATCCTTATCAGCTGTTCCTGATCTTCAATGAGCTGGTGGATGCGGCGGCGCGCGGCGCGGCCAATTTCGAACCGGCCTACATGCTGGACCAGTCGCACAACGTGACCGATCCGATTGAAAGCCTGATGAACAGCGCCATGGAAGTACAGCGCGCCTACACGCAGGCCTTGCTGGTGGACCGCAACGCGCTGCAGCAGTTCCAGGACGGGAACGATGCGCTGTCGGCTACGCGCAAGCTGAAGCAGGCCTACACCACCGACGTCGCGCCTATCCTTGCCATGCTGCGGCTGGAACGCGGTGCGGCCATCGATCCTATCGCCGCCTATCGTGCGGACGGCTATCGCGCCCGCGTGGGGGCGGAACGTCCCGCAGTGCGCAGCTCCGGCGGCGGCATCGTCTGACAGGCATGGTCGAGGTTTATATTGTTCTTGATATTGGCAAAACCAATATCAAGCTGACGGCGCTCGACGATGGCGCGCGCGTGCTGGCGGAGGCGCGTTGCGCCAACACGGCGGTGAACCTGCCGCCATATCGCCAGCATGATGTGGAGCGGATCTGGCACTGGCTGCTGGAGACGCTGGGCGCCTGGGCCGGGCGGTTCGATGTACGCGCCATCGTGCCGGTGACGCATGGCGCAACGGCCGCGCTGGTCGGCGCCGGCGGCCTTGCCTTGCCGGTGCTGGACTACGAAGCGGATCTGCCGGATTCCGGCTATCAGGCCGTGCGTCCGTCGTTTGCCGATACCTGCTCGCCCGCGCTGCCGGCCGGCCTGAATCTGGGCCGCCAGCTGCACCGGCAGCAGCAAGCGCATGGCGACAGTTTTCAGCACGCGCGCCACATCCTGATGTATCCACAATACTGGGCTTGGCGTCTGAGCGGTATCGCCGCCGGCGAGCTGACTTCGCTGGGCTGCCATACGGATCTATGGCAGCCGCACGCACGCCAGTATTCCTCGCTGGTGAGCGCCATGGGCTGGGCGCCGCTCATGCCGCCGTTGCAGCCAGCCGGCGCGGTGCTGGGCGTGCTGTTGCCGGAACTGGCGCAACAGACCGGCATACGTGCGGACTGTCGCATCATCTGCGGCATCCACGACAGCAACGCTTCGCTGCTGCGCCATCTCGATGGCGGCAGGAAGACCGTGCTGTCGACCGGCACCTGGGTGATCGCCGCCGCCATCAACGCACCGCCGCAAACCCTGAACGAAAGCCTGGACATGCTGGCCAACGTCAGCGCGCACGGCACGCCGGTATCCTGCATGCGCTTCATGGGCGGCCGCGAGTTCTCGATGCTGACCGGCGCCGAACAGCAGGTGTGCAAGATCGCCGACCTTGTCCACATCATCGCGCGTGGCACGCTTGCCACGCCGAGCTTCGCCGCCATCGGCGGGCCGTTCGCCGGCCAGCAAGGCCGCTTGCGCGGTCCGCAGCCGCGCACCGCGCCGGAGCGCTACGCACTGGCCACCCTGTACTGCGCGCTGATGACCGACTATTGTCTCGCGCAGCTGGACCCGGATGCACCGGTGGTGGTGGAGGGCAGCTTCACCGCCAATCCCTATTTCGCCGGCGTGCTGGCGGCGCTGCGTCCCGGCCGGGAGGTCACCGTCTCGGAAGACGCCAGCGGCACCACCTCGGGCGGCTGGATGCTGGCGACCGGCAAAGCATTGCCGGCCGCGCCGGAACTCCGGCCGGCAAGCGCGCTGCACCTGCCCGGGCTGGACAACTACGGCCGGCATTGGCGGGCCATCTGCGCCGCGCCTCCCGCAACCCTGTAAGGAAACACACCAATGACAGTCATCACCTGCGTTGAAGACTTGCGACTGCTGGCGCAGCGGCGCGTGCCGCGCATGTTTTACGATTACGCCGATTCCGGTTCCTGGACCGAGTCAACCTACCGCGCCAACAGCGACGATTTCGCAGCCATCAAGCTGCGCCAGCGCGTTGCGGTCAACCTGGAAAATCGCACGCTGGCTTCCACCATGGCCGGACAGGCGGTCAGCATGCCGGTGGCGCTGGCGCCGACCGGTCTCACGGGGATGCAGCACGCAGATGGCGAAATCCTGGCCGCGCGCGCCGCCGAAAAAGCCGGCGTGCCATTCACGCTGTCCACCTTGTCCATCTGCTCGATCGAGGACGTGGCGGCGCATACCAGCGCGCCGTTCTGGATGCAGCTCTACGTCATGAAGGACCGCGACTTCATCCACCGCCTGATCGACCGCGCCAAGGCGGCCAACTGTTCCGCGCTGGTGCTGACGCTGGACCTGCAAATCCTCGGCCAGCGCCACAAGGACATCCGTAACGGCCTTTCGGCGCCGCCGAAGCTGACCATCCCCAACATCCTGAACCTGATGACCAAGCCGCGCTGGTGCGCCGGCATGCTGGGTACGTCGCGGCGCGGCTTCGGCAACGTGGTGGGCCATGCCAAGGGCGTGTCGGACATGTCGTCGCTGTCGGCATGGACTTCGCAGCAGTTCGATCCGGCCTTGTCCTGGGACGATGTCCAGTGGATCAAGCAGCGCTGGGGCGGCAAGTTGATCATCAAAGGGATCATGGATGAGGAGGATGCGCGCCTGGCCGTCGACAGCGGCGCCGACGCGTTGATCGTTTCCAATCACGGCGGCCGCCAGTTGGATGGTGCACCGTCGAGCATCGCGGCGCTGCCGGGCATTGTGGAGGCGGTGGGCAAGCAGATTGAAATTCATATGGATGGCGGCGTGCGTTCGGGCCAGGATGTCATCAAGGCGTTGGCGCTTGGCGCGCAAGGCGTCTATATCGGCCGCGCATTTCTGTATGGCCTGGGCGCCGGCGGTGAGCAGGGTGTCAGCACCTGCCTTGAACTGATCCGCAAGGAGTTGGACCTGACCATGGCATTTTGCGGCCTGCGCGACGTGCGCCGAGTCGACCGTTCTATTCTGCGAGGCTGACATGCTCATCGTCGGCAATTGGAAAATGAATGGCGACCTGGCCGCCAACACGCGCTTGCTGGACGGCTTGCTCGAGGTAGGCGAGCCGCCGTGCGAGATGGCGGTGTGCGCGCCGCACGTGTACCTGTCGCCATGCGCGCGACTGCTGGAGGGCAGCGGCATCGCGCTTGGCGCGCAGGATGTGTCGCAGCACGCGGGCGGCGCCTATACGGGCGAAGTATCGGCCGGCATGCTGGCCGATATCGGCTGCCATTATGTGATTGTGGGGCATTCCGAACGCAGGGCCGGCTATGGCGAATCGCACGCGCAGATCGCCGCCAAGTTGCGGCGCGCGTGGGATGCCGGCCTCACGCCCATCCTTTGCATCGGCGAGACGCTGGCCGAACACCAGGCGGGCCGCAAGCGCGCCGTGCTGCGGGAGCAACTGCGTGGCGCGCTCCCGGACGTCCTGACCGATGCCGCGCAACCGCTGGTGCTGGCCTATGAGCCGGTATGGGCCATCGGCAGCGGGCTGGCCGCCGCGCCGGATGTGGTGCAGGAGGTGCACCGGTTCCTGCGTGACGAACTGTCTTCGCTGGGTGCACCGCGCACGCCCATCCTCTACGGCGGCAGCATGAAGCCGGAAACGGCCAGCGCACTTTTGGCCTTGCCGGACGTCGACGGTGGGCTGGTCGGCGGCGCCTCCCTGAGCGCACGTGACTTCATAGCGATCGCCAATGCGGCCAAACAATCATCCGCATGATTCTTTCGTATTAATACGTTTACGTGACGTTAATGAATAGGTATATTGCATTAACAAATATTAATAATGACCAGAGCAAGGAGGAGACAGCAATGGATCATCAAGACCGGCATAAACGGATGCTGAAACTGATTAGCGAGCGCGGTTCCGCCACGGTGCCGCAGTTGGTGGACTGGCTGGGTGTATCGATCGCCACGGTGCGGCGCGACCTGCGCCTGCTGGACGCCGCCCAGCACCTGCGCCGCACGCGCGGCGGTGCGCGCCGGCTGGAATCGAAAGGCTCGCCGCGCCTGAAAAGCATGTCCTTTCACGGCAACCTGCACCTGAATGTGGAGCGCAAGCGCGCCATCGCCCGCCGCGCGGTTGAAATGTGCGCCGATGGCGACACGGTGCTGATCGGCGGCGGCACCACCACGTTCCAGATGGTGGACTTCATGGCGTACCGGCGCATCCGCGTGATGACCAATTCCTTCGAACTGGCACGCCACGCGCTGGCCAGCAGCGACAACGAAGTGATACTGGCAGGCGGCAAGATCTATCCGGAGCAGGGCGTCATCCTCAGTCCCTTCGAAGGCGAGGATATGCGCTACTGCTACGCCAACCACCTGTTCATGGGCGTGCACTGCATGTCGTCGCTGGGCATGATGGAAGCCGATCCCCTGTTGATACAGGCCGGCCACCGCCTCATGCCGCAAGCGCAGCAAGTCACCGTGCTCGCCGACTCGTCCAAGTTCGCCAACAAGGGCGGCATGTTCCTGTGTGCGCTCGAAAAAATCGCCTGCGTCATCACCGACACCGCCGCGCCCGACGCCGGCGTGCAAATGCTGGAGCGCGCGGGAGTGCGGGTGCTGGTCGTCGCGCCGCATATCAATTAATAGAGGAGTACATGAAACCAAGCCCAGAAGAAATCGCGCGCGCCAACGCTATCGAGGAAGCGAAGCGGATCAATCTGCCGGCCGGCGAACCGGTGCCGGCGTTCCTGCAAAAAGCGCAGGCCCTGATCCCCGCCTTGGTCGAGCGCCGGCTGACGGTGCGCTCGCTGGTCGAAGCCCAGCCGCGCCCGGACCTGCCGCTGCGCTTCGCCATGCGGGCGTTGGCCGATGGCGCCGAATTTCCGCAAAGCGAGTGGCGTGAGGGAGATGCGTTCATCGTCGATTTTGGCGAGCACCTGGCGGGTTATCTGTCGTTTCGCGTCAGCCCGACCGGCAGCGTGGCCGATAGCCCGATCCGCCTGCGGCTGACTTTCGGCGAAGTGCCGACCGATGTCGCCGAGCCGCTGTATCCCTACCATGGCTGGGTGAGTGCGGCCTGGCTGCCGGATGAAGTGATCACCATCGACGACCTGCCGTCGGACTGCCACCTGCCGCGCCGCCACGCTTTCCGCTACGTGAAGGTGGAAGTGCTGGCCGCCTCGCGCCGCTTCGGCGTGCGCTTCGAGCAAATGACCGCGCATGCCGTCACCTCGGCCGCCACCGTGCCGCCGCCACTGCCGGACGGCTACCCGGAATGGATACGCCGCGTGGATGAAGTATCTCAGCACACCCTGCGCGACTGCCTGCAAACCTGCTTCGAGGACGGCCCGCGCCGCGACCGCCGCCTGTGGGTAGGCGACCTGCGCCTGCAAGCACTGGCCAACTACGCCACCTTCGGCGCCAACGACGTCGTCAAGCGCTGCCTGTACCTGTTTGCCGGGCTGCCGCGTTCCGATGGCCTGGTCAACGGCTGCGTCTACGAGCGGCCGGTGCCTACCTATGCCGATACCACAACGCTCGATTACGCCGCCTTGTACTGCGTGACCCTGCAGGAATACGTCGCCGCCACCGGCGACTTGGAATGCGGCCGCGACCTGTGGCCGGTCGCACGCCGCCAGATCGACTGCCTGCTGGCCCGCCTGGACGATAGCCTGATGTTCCATGACAGCGGCGAAACCTGGTGCTTCATCGACTGGGCCTTTGGCCTAGACAAGAGCGCCGCCACGCACGCGGTCATCGTCTTCGCGCTGCGCCGCATGGTGACGCTGGCCGGCGCGCTGGGCCACTCCTCGGAGATAACCCACTACCAGCCGTTGATCGAGAAAATGTGCGCCGCCGCGCGCGAACAGCTGTTCGACGCCGGCCGTGGCGTCTACACCAGCGGCCCGGCGCATCAGGTGTCTTGCGCCACCCAGGCGTGGATGGTGCTGGCCGGGATACCGGAAAACACCGCCGTTGCGCAAGCCGCGCTGCGCAACGCGCTGGCCGATCCGGCCGCCATCCGTCCGATCACGCCCTATGTCTACCACTACCTGGCGGAAGCGATGCTGGCCTGCGGCATGCAGGACGAAGCCCTGCAACTGGTGCGCTCTTATTGGGGCGCCATGCTGGATGCAGGCGCGGACACCTTCTGGGAAGCCTTCGATCCGCTGGACCCACTGACGTCGCCGTACGGCGACATCCACGCCAACAGCTACTGCCATGCGTGGAGCTGTTCGCCGACCTGGCTGTTCCGCGACTGCGGATTGGGCGCACCGGGCGATAATAACTTGGAGACCGCATGAAAGACGTAACGATCACGGAAACGCGGCTCAGCGAGTTGCCGCGCTCCGCCTGGCGCGTGGCCATTTTGGCCGGCATGGCGTCCTACCTGGACGCCGGCGCCATCATCACCAGCGGCGGTGCGCTGGTGCTGTACAAGGAATACTTCGGCCTGACGCTGACGCAGATCGGCCAGCTGTCCGCCGTGCTCACCGGCCTGTTCGCCATCGGCGCCCTGGTCGGCGGGCGTCTCGGCGACCGTTATGGCCGCCGCAAGGTATTCACCGTCACCATGATCGGCCTGGCCGCCGGCACGGCGATGCTGACCTTCGCACCCAGCGTGGCGATGCTGTACGCGGGGACGGCGGTGGTGGGCTTCTGCATCGGCGCCGACCTGCCGGTCTCCATGGCCATGATCGCGGAAGAAGCGCCGCCCGGCTACAAGGGTAGGCTTATCGCCTTCTCGCACGTGCTGTGGATGGCCGCCATCTGCGCCGCCTTCGTGATGCAGGTGCTGGTGGGCGACATGGGCGTGACCGGTGGCCGCATCATGTGGGCGCACATCCTGCTGGTGACGTTGCTGGTGCTGGCGCTGCGTTCGACCCTGCCGGAGTCCCAGGAATGGACCAGGGCGCACGCCCGCCGCAGTAATACGATCGGCAGCGACGACGCGCCAGCCACCGAAGGCCTGCGGCAGCTGTTCAGCCGCCGCTATATCGGTCCCTGTATCGCGCTGTCGCTGTTCTACGGCGTGTTCAATCTGGCGGCAAATACCGGCGGCCAGTTCGGCACCTTGCTGTACACCGAACTGGCGCAGACCTCCGTATCGGTGGCCGGCATGATCAACACCGTGCAGTTCGGGATCTCCTTCTGTTGCGCGGTGCTGTTCATGCGCACCGTGGACCTGCCTTCGCGCATGACATGGTTCCTGCTGGGCGGCCTGCTGGTGATCGCGGGGCAGATTGTGCCCGTGGTATTCGGCGTGAACGTGGTATCGCTGGCCGCATGGCAGATCCTGCAAGGCGTGGGCGGCGCGTTCGCCGGCGAATCGATGTGGAAGGTGTGGAGCCAGGAGCTGTTCCCGACCTTGCTGCGCTCGACCGCGCAAGGCGCGGCAACCTTCTTTACCCGCATGTTGGCCGCCGTCTGCGCGCTCGGCACTCCGTATTTGATCCAGAGCGGTCCTTCAACGCTCTTCATCACATTGACTTTGGCGGTGACATTCACCACCGCCCTGGGCTGGCTGTATATCCGCAGGCTACCTGCGGTACATTAATCATACTAACAAGGAGCGAGACAATGAAGATCAAACAAAGCCTGCGCCGCAGCGCCCTGATGGGAATCTGCGCGGCGGGCATGGCGCAAGCGGCCGATGTGGGCGCCGGAGCTGCCGCTCAGCCGTGGCGCGATGCCACGCAAACGCCGGATGTGCGTGCAGCGCAGCTGCTCAAGGCCATGACGCTGGAGCAGAAAGTAGCGCTGGTCAATGCCACCGATCCCGCCGAATATGCGCCGCTTGCTCCACTGGGCATTCCGCCGTTGACCCGAGTGGATGCTTCGTCCGGCCTGCGCGGCGATCGTGGCGTGACGGCGTTTCCGGTGCCGCTGCAACTGGGCGCCACTTTCGATACCGAGCTGGCGGCCGAATACGGCAAGGCCATCGCGCAGGAAGCGCGCGGCAAGGGCTGGAACGTGATCCTCGGGCCGACGGTGGACGTGGCGCGCGACGGCCTGACCGGCCGCCTGACCGAATCCTTTGGCGAAGACCCGCTGGTCAACGCGCAGATGGGCACCGCCGTAGCCGCCGCCATGCAGGGGCAGGGCGTGATCGCCATGGCCAAGCATTACACGTCCTACCAAACGGAACGCGAACGCCTGACCATGGGCGTGGAAGTATCGCAGCGCGCACTGCGCGAGGTTTACAACCTGCCGTTCTACTATCTGGTCGAGAAGGCGCAAATCGGTTCGCTGATGGGTTCTTATCCTCAGGTGAACGGGAAATTCATGCTGGAGAACGCAGAGCTGATCGCCCACATCAAGCAGCACGGCTTCAAGGGCTACATGGCGACCGACTTCATGGGTGGAAAAGACGGCGTGGCGCAGATCAACGCCGGCATCGATTCATGGTCGCTGCAGCCATTCTTGCGCCAGCCGGCAGCCCTGCGCGATGGCCGCGTGCCGGCCGCGCGCCTGGATGACGCGGTGCGCCGCACGCTGTGGACGGTGTTCTCGACCGGCGTCTTTGATAGCCCTGTGACCGGAACCCCGGCGGCCGTGGTCACCACGCCCGCGCACCAGGCCCTGGCGCTCAAGGTGGCGCAAAGCGGCACGGTGTTGCTGAAGAACGAAGGCGGCGTGCTGCCGCTGAAGCGGAGCGGCCAGATCGCGGTCATCGGCCCGGCGGGCAAGGAAACCGTCACCGGCGTGATGTGGTCCAGCTTTGTCGATCCCGGCCAGTTCACGCCGCCGGTCGATGCGATCGCCGCTACGGCCAACGGCGCCAAGGTGGTGTATGCACAAGGCTCGCTGGGCGACATCGTGCTGCCGGACTTCGCGGCGGATGCGGGCATGTTCTCGCCGCCGGTCAGCCTGACCACGCCGGACGGCAAGCCTGGCTGGCAGGCGCAATACTACGCCACGGAAGACTTCAGCGGCGCCGTCGTTCGCCAGGACATCGTGCGTGAGATCGACGTCAAGGTGAAGCCGGATATGACGCTTCCGGCCAAATGGTCGGCGAAGTGGTCGGCCGATTACACGCCGATGGCCGATGGCCTGGTGCGCCTGGCCGCCTCGCTCAGCGGTGTGGTCAAGGTCACGGTGGACGGCAAGACCGTGATCGACGGCCTGCGTTCGACGGCGGAGGGCTTCCCCGGTTCCGGCCCGTTGACCTATCCGCTGCAAGGCGCGGTACAACTGGCGGCTGGACGCAAGGTGCGCATCGAAGTCGAATACGCGACGCGTGGTTCCTTCACCGGCGCCCGCATGCAGCTCGGCTGGCAGCCAGCATCGCAGATCGCCGAAGCGGCGGCATTGGCCGCCAAGTCCGATGTGGCGGTGGTGTTCGTCAACCAGGCCACCGGCGAGGAAATGGATCGCGACAGCTACGCGCTGCCAGCCGATCAGGACGCGCTGGTGGAAGCGGTGGCTGCCGCCAACCCGAACACGGTGGTGGTGCTCAACACCGGCGGCGCCGTCAAAATGCCTTGGCTGTCGAAAGTCAAAGGCGTGGTGCAGATGTGGTATCCGGGCGCCGCCGCCGGCACCGGTATTGCCAGCGTGCTGTTTGGCGACGCCGAGCCGGGCGGCCGCCTGCCGGTCTCCTTCCTGGCTGACGAAAGCCAGGGCGTGCGTCCCTATCGCGGTGGTGGCGTCATACGCTATGACGAAGGCGTGATGGTCGGCTACCGCTATCTGCAACAGCAGAACCAGAAGCCGCTGTTCCCGTTCGGTTACGGCTTGTCGTATTCGACCTACAGCTACAGCGACATGGTGGTGCGCACCTCGCCGCGCGGCGACGAGGCGGCGCAGGTATCGGTGAAGGTGAAGAACACCGGACCGCGCGCCGGCTCCACCGTGGTACAGGTCTACAACGGCCAGGCGCCGGCGGTAAAGCTGGTTGGCTACGCCCGCGTACAGCTGGGGCAGGGCGAGGAACGCGTGGTGACGGTGCCGGTCGAGCGTCGCCTGCTGTCGACCTGGGACGAGAAAGGGTCGCAGTGGATTGCACCGAAAGGCAAGGTCACCTTCAAGGTCGGGCCGAACAGCGCCGACCTGCCGTTGACCAAAGACGCGCAGTTCTAACGTCAGAGAAATCCACCAAGGACAGCGATTTCTCCGAGCGCCAAGTCGCCGCCGGCTGGAGTGGTTCTTCCAGCCTGGCGTGAAGTTGACTTCCGCCATGTGTCAGACGGCCACGTGGTCAGCGCGACCCTACAGATCGAGTACCAGCAGCCGGGTAAGCGATCGCGAACAACACGGCGTGAGCTGGTCGTTTCGCGCCTTTTCCTCGTCGCTGAAGTAGACGTCGCGGTGATCCGGGATGCCGTCGAGTACACCGGTGATGCAGGTTCCGCATACGCCCTGTTCGCAGGAGACGGGAATCACCACGCCATGCCCGGCCAGAGCCTGCACGATGCTCTCGCCGGTGGCGACGGCATACGTCTTGCCGCTACTGGCAATGCGTACCTCGAAAGCTGCATCGCCCCCTATCCCTGCCTGCGTATTGCCGAAGTATTCGCGGTGCAGGGCTTCGGGCGGCCAGTTCCTGGACATGACAAATTCGATAAAGCCGGCCGGCCCGCAGACGTAGATGTGCGTGCCGGGCGGCGCCGCTGCCAACACCGCGTTCAGGTCGAATTTCCTTTCAGAGTCAAAATGCATGTGCACCCGTTCCTTGTAGGGCGACGAGCGTATCCGCTCGCGGAACGCGGCGTGATCGGGCGAGCGGCTACAGTAGTGCATCTCAAATTGCGCGCCATTGCTCGCCAAATGCTCGGCCATGCTGATGATAGGTGTGACGCCGATGCCGCCTGCAAGCAGCAGGTAGTTTTCCGCCGCCTGCAATGGAAAGTGATTCCGGGGCTCGCTGATGCGGATGATCTGTCCCTCCACAAAATCCTCGTGAACCGCCGTCGAGCCACCGCGTGAGCGCGCATCGCGCAGCACGGCGATCTGGTAGCGGTGCCGCTCCTGCGGGTGATTGCACAGAGAGTACTGGCGTACCAGGCCGGGACGAATTTCCACATCGATGTGCGCGCCGGCCGAAAACGCCGGAAGCGCGCCGCCGTCAACCGGCGCGAGATCGAAGCCGGCGATGTCCTGCGCCTCCAGGCGCCGGCAAATCACCCTCACGTTCATCATGCAGCGGTCTCCTGCTCGATCATTTTATCCAACACGCGGCGCGCCCGTATCGCACCGCCATCGCCCGCCAGCAATACCGGCTTGAGCGACCAGAAATCGGCATCGCCCATCATTTGCTGCTGCGCTTCCAGCATGGGCAGGTCTTCATGAGTGAATGGGATGCTCAGTCCTTGCACCTGTTCCTCGGCGACCTGCATGCCGAATTCGCCCAACGCTTTCGGCATGCAGAAAGCGAACCAATAATGGGTGGACGTCTCGGTTTCCGGGGTGAAGAGGTGCGGCAGCGGGAATGACTTGCCTTCTTCCCTTGGCCGACCGGTGGCTACCGCTCCCGCATCAAGCAGCATATTGGCCGGAGCGTTCCAGCGCACGTCGACCCAGCGGTCGACCGGCAGGCCGTTGGGGAAGCCCATGTTGGTGTAAAGGTAGTCCGGCATGATTTCCGCCACTGTCTGGCGATTGGAATACACCGTGTTTCCGTCCTGCCTGACACTAGTAATGGCATCCGACACGGTGCTGCTGCCCAGCGTACCCGGATGCAGGTACTGGATATGGCTCAGGTCCATGATGTTGTCCGTCTCCAGCACGTAGTTGGCTTTGGCGTGCAGGTAGCGTTTTCCGACATAGAAATGGTCTGGATCCATGCAGGAGAAATCCGGAATTAGCTGTTGATCGGCCATGTCGGCATCGCCCATCCAGATCCAGATGGCGCTGTACTTCTCTGCCACCGGATAGCTTTTGACCGAAGCCGCAGCCGGGATCTTGCCGTCGCCATGCGGATTGCCCATGCATTTGCCGCTGCCGTTGAACTGCAAACCGTGGTACGGGCACTGCACGCCGTTGGCTACGCGCTTGCCCATGTGGAGCGGGGCGAACCGATGCGGGCACCGGTTCGAAATCGCCTGCACCACGCCGTCGTCGTCACGGAAAAATAGTACAGATTCATTCAACAGGGTACGCTGAAACAACGCGTCGACCGGGATCTCGTTGTCCCATGCAGCGACGTACCACGCATTGCGCAGATATGCCATGAAAGTCTCCTTTTGATTATTTGATTGATGTAAGCGGAGCATACATTAAGCAAATGATGGCACAATTGCGCTTATTTGCAAACGGATTTCTACGGGATTTATGGCTACAGAACGCACGTATCACCATGGAGACCTGCGGGCTTCGCTACTCGCCAGCGCGCTGACGGTGGTGGAAGCCGAAGGGTATGAAGCAGTGTCGCTGCGCGGATTGGCGGAGCAGTTGGGCGTGTCGCGCGGTGCGCCGTACCGTCATTATCCGGAGCGCGACAAGTTGCTGGCCGAGTTGGCGGAAGTGGGCTTCAACCGCCTGAACGAGTTTGCGCAGCAGACTTCTGCCAAGGCGCGCGATCCGGTTGCGAGCCTTGTTGGAGCGGCACAACAGTTCCTGCAATTCGTTGATGAGCATCCGCAGCTGTTTCGTCTCATGTACGAATCCGGGCTATTGCAGCGCATCGACGATTTCCCCAGCCTCGCGCAAGCGCAAAGCAGTGTGTATGAACGGATCGCCGCCATGTACGCGGCGGCGGCCGGTGCGAAGAACAAGAATGTGCAAGCGAGGGTGATTGCGTTCTGGTCGACGATCTTCGGCTACGCCAAGATCCGCCAGTCGTCGCTGCTACAGCCGTACATGACGCGTGATCTCTCGGCCAAAGAGATCGAGAAGGAAGTGATCAGGGCCGCGATTGGGCCTGACCTGGCCGGTGGCGGAAGTGTTTAGGCGTTGCGCCTATGCGCTTCTTGAACAGGCGGCTGAAGTAGGCCGGGTCCTGGAAGCCTAGTTCGTAGGCGATGCTCGCAATGCTGGCCGGCAGATAGGTCAGCTTGCGGCAGGCTTCCAGCATCAGGCGGTCCTGCGTCAGGTCGAAGGCCGACTGGCCGGAGAGCTTGAGGCATAGCCGGTTCAGGCGCGTGGGCGTCACGCGCAGCGCTTCGGCGTACTGGCCGACCTGCCATTGTTCCTTGTAGTGCTGTTCCACTTCGGCGCGGAAGCGGCTGAAGAGTTCAAAGTCGCTGCGGCCGGATTGATCGGCCAGCGTGTTCTCCGCTTGCGCGCGCACCAGCAGCAGCAGGGCGCTGCGCGCCAGCCATTCCAGCATCAGCGTGTGGCCGTATTCCGGCCATGCCGCTTCCATGCTCAGGTTCTCCAGCAGCGCCACCAGCCGCTGATGTATCTTATCCAGACCGATCGCCAGCGGCTGCACGAACAGCGGCGAATACAGGTCGCCCTGGCCGTGGGCCGCCGAGAAAATCACGTTCTGGTCGACTGTCAGCACGTAGCCGTGCGCCTCGGGCGAGAAGTCGAAGCCGTGGATCACCGACGGGTGGATGGTGATGGCGACCGGGCCGCTGCGCTGCCAGACGGCATCGCCGATGTTGGCGCGGACTTCGCCGCCGAGTAGAAAAAGTACCTGAAACAGTCCAGGATGCGTGTGGTTGTCGATGTGCCAGTCGTACAGCCGGCTGCGCGTCTCGATCAGCTCTATGTGGACGAACTCCGCATTGGCGTTGCGGGTCTGTTCGCCGTACAGGGCGAATTGCGGGATATCGGTGGTCGGCATGGTGGGATGGTGTAAAGTGGTCTGTCAAAATAGTACAAGTTTTAGCATTTTTCATCCATGTTTTTTGCGCGCCATCGGGGCTACGATGACGTCATACCTACACAACACTGGAGATAAACATGCGTACTCAAGTCGCCATCATCGGCGCCGGTCCTGCGGGCCTGCTGCTGTCCCATCTGCTGCATTTGCAGGGCATTACCTCGGTCGTACTGGATACGCGCTCGCGTGCCGACATCGAGGCCACCATACGCGCCGGCGTGCTGGAACAAGGCACCATGGATGTGCTGAGCGCAGCCGGCGTCGGTGATCGCATGTGCAAGGAAGGCGCGCTGCATCATGGTTTCGAGCTGGCTTTCGGCGGCAAGCGCCATCGCATCGATTTGTTGGGATTGACGGGCAAGTCGATTACCGTCTATCCGCAGCACGAGGTGCTGAAGGATTTGATCGCTGCGCGGCTGGCGGCGCAAGGGCAGATTCTGTTTGAATTGAGCGATGTGGCCTTGCATGAGGTGTCCAGCACCACACCGTATGTCACGTTCACTCACGGCGGCGAGGCGTCGCGCATTGATGCGGATTTCATCGCCGGTTGCGATGGTTACCACGGCGTTTCGCGTCCATCGATGCCGGATCAGGCCAAGCGCCAGGATTATCAGAAGATTTATCCGTTCGGCTGGTTCGGGATTCTGGTGGAGTCGGCGCCGTCGTCGGAAGAGCTGATCTACGCGCAGCATGATCGCGGTTTTGCGCTGGTCAGCACCCGTTCGCCGACGGTGCAACGGCTGTACTTCCAGTGCGATCCGAAGGATAACGTCGATAACTGGTCGGATGACCGTATCTGGGCCGAGCTGCATGGGCGGTTGGAGAACCACGACGGCTGGAAGCTCAAGGAGGGCAAGATCTTCCAAAAGAACATTATCGGCATGAGGAGTTTTGTGTCGACGCCGATGCAGGCCGGGCGTTTGTTCCTGGCTGGTGACGCGGCGCACATTGTGCCACCGACCGGGGCTAAGGGTTTGAATCTGGCGGTGTCGGATGTGAAGGTGCTGGCGCAGGGGCTGGAGCAGTTCTATCGTAGTGGTAGCGAAACGCTGTTGCAGGGTTACGGCGAACAGGCCTTGAAGCGCATCTGGCGTGCGGAGTGCTTCTCGTGGACCATGACGCGTTTGCTGCATACCTTCGCCGACCACACCCCGTTCGAACGCGAGATGCAGCGCGCGGAACTGGAAAACATCGTCAACTCGCCAGCGCTGGCGACAGCGCTGGCCGAAAACTACGTCGGCGCGTTCTAAACCTGCGCCAGGAACTCCTGCACCAGTGCCGCGAATGCCGATGGCTGTTCGATGGCGCTGATGTGGGAGGCTTGCGGTATCACCCGCAGTTGTGCGCGTGGTAGTTGTTTGGCCAGTTCTTCGGCCATCGCCGGCGGCGTGCCTGCATCCAGTTCGCCCGCGATCACCAGCACCGGCACGCCGATGCCCGGCAGGCGCGCAGTCGTGTTGACGCCGCCCACCGCCGCGCAGCAGGCCACATAACCTTCCGTGTCGGTGCTCAGCAGCCGGCGGCGGAAGCGTTCCACCGTGGCCCGTTTCTCGTTGCGGAAGCCTTCGTGGAAGTAGCGCCCCATCACGGCTTCGGCAATCGCCTCGATGCCGCCTTCACGCACGGTTGCGATGCGCTGTTCCCACATCGCCTGCGCCGCCGGTGGATAGGACGAGGTGGTATTGGCCAGGACCAGCGCCGACACCAGCGCCGGATGGCGCAAGGCCAGCTCCTGGCCCACCATGCCGCCCATCGACAAACCTATCCACGTCACCGGACCTGAATCCAGCTCGCGCAGCAGACGCGCGGCGTCGTCGGCCAGATCGGCCATGGCGTATGGGCCGGCCGGCGCGTCCGAACTGCCATGCCCGCGATGGTCGTAGGCGATGACGCGGCTGTCTTCCGACAGCA
The DNA here is from genome assembly GCF_054461335.1 of Duganella paludis. Lineage (NCBI taxonomy): Bacteria > Pseudomonadati > Pseudomonadota > Betaproteobacteria > Burkholderiales > Oxalobacteraceae > Duganella > Duganella paludis. Next base: position 6,603,443 of record NZ_CM136922.1, on the reverse strand, counting down.
GATTGGCCAGTTGATCCCACATGGTCAAGTCGCAGCCCAGCGCGTGGCTCAACACCACGGTGCGGCGCGGCGTCTTGCCGTTGCGCGGCTCGCGCAAGCTGTAGTGCAGCGCCGTCAGGCCGGCCGTGCGGCCTTCGCGGCCGATGCCGGGATGCGCGGTGGCGCCGGGAGCCAGTGACTCAAGCTCGTAGCCGATCTGCGGACCGACTTCGCGCAGGATCGCCAGCGCGTGGGTGAAGGCCGTATTCGCGGCCGGCACGCCGGCGTAGATGGCCGACTGGATCAGCACTTCCTTCAATTCGTCCGGCGTCAGGCGGTTGCTGTCTTCGCCCAGCAGCGCGGCGCGCACGTGCAGGTCGTATTCCTCCCAGCGTCCCAGCGCGATGGTGATGGACAGGACGATGGCGCGGCGGGTCTTTTGCTCCAGGCCCGGCCGGCCCCAGATCTCGTTCCACGCAAAACGCGTGATCAGGTTCTGGAATTCGGCATTGAAGTTGTTGGCGTTGTTCAGCGAACGCTCCACCCAGGCGTCGCCGAGGATGGCGCGGCGGTTGTGCAGGCCGCGTTCGAAATCGTGGTCGATGGGATCGTAGCTCATGTTGGTGTCGAGAGATGTGTGATGTCCGCGCGCAGTTGGCGCAGTTGTTGTTCGGCCAGGCGCTGGGCGGGCCGGGCGAGTTGCGCCGCATCCTTGTCGGCGCCTGGGTACATCAGTTCCTTGAAATCGCCGATATTGCGCAGCATGCGCGCGCTGTCGACCTGCAGACCGGCGAAAGCTTCGTTCAGCGCGGACAGGGAGCCGTGAGCGCTGAGGAATAGCGACGGCCATTCCGCCAATTCCGCCTGCCAGTTGCCCAGGCCACGTTCATGCTGCTGGCTCATCGCCGCCAGCAGCGCGGCGGCGTGCTGCGGTGTGCGTGCTGCGGCGGCCAGCGCGATCATGGACGATACCGGATTGCGCTTGTGCGCCATGGCCGACGAACCGCCACGGCCTTCGCCGGACGGTTCCGCCAGTTCGGCGATTTCGCCTTGCGCCATCAGGCTCAGGTCCGTGGCGATCTTGCCCAGGCTACCGGACAGCAGCGCGACTTCGAGGCCGAGGCGCACCCACTCGTCGCGCTGCGTGTGCCAGGCGGCGTCCGGCGCGCGCAGGCCGAGGATGGCGGCCATGTGTTCCGCCACTGCCGGGCCTTGTTCGCCCATCACATCGAGCGTACCGACCGCGCCGCCCAGTTGCAACTGCAGCGCGCGAGCGGACGCATCGCGCAGGCGCGCGCGTGCGCGGACCAGCGGCGCCAGCCAGCCGGCCATCTTGAAGCCCAGCGAGGTGATTTGCGCCGGTTGCATCAGCGTTCGCGCCAGCACTGGCGTGGCGACGTGCTGCTCCGCCAGTTGCAGCAGGCGGCCGGTGAGGTCGTGCAGGCCGTCGTCCAACAGCTGCACGGCTTCGCGCGTGGCCAGCACCATGGCGGTGTCGATCACGTCCTGGCTGGTGCCGCCGAAATGGACCTTGGCGGCGGCCGGCTTGTCGCTGGCGGCCACGGTCTCTTTCAACGCCTTCACCAACGGAATGGCGAGGCTGCCGGCGCGGCGGCTGGCGATAATCAGCGCTTGCACGTCGTAGTGCTGCACGTCGCAGGCGTCGGCGATGGTTTGCGCGGTGGCTTGCGGCAGCAGGCCGACATCGGCCTGCGCTTGCGCCAGCGCTTGTTCGAAGCGCAGCATGGATTGCATGATCGCGGCATCGTCGAATACCGCGATCATGTCGCTGCTGGTGAGGAAGCTGTCGAAAATCGATACGCTCATATATCCTGGTTACTCATAGTCGAAGAACACGGTCTCGCGTTCGCCCTGCATGTGGATGTCCCAGCGGTAGCTGCCGTCGGCGTTGCGCTCGGCCAGCAGCGTGGCGCGGCGCGCGGATGGTACCTGGTCCAGTATAGCGGACTGCGACAGGCCGGCGTCGTCGGCCAGGAACACGGCGGTGAACTGGTGCTTCACCAGGCCGCGCGCGAAAACGGTGATGTAGGCCACCGGCTCGCCCGGCACCTGCTCGCACTTCGAGAGCTGGAAGCGGAAGCCGCCGTCCTCGCCGCTCGGCACGCGGCGGAAGCCTGGGATCTCCTGCGCCGACTCGGCATCGGCGGCGGCGGGCTGCCACGATTCGATCTGGGCGTCGTTGATCGGCACACCGGCGCCATCGTAGATGATGCCGCTGATGGTGATGGCGCCGGCGGCGGTGTTCAAGTCGGTCGCCCACTTCCATGCTTCATGCGAGAACGGGCCGATGGTTTGCGAAGTAGTGATATTGCTCATGCGTGTCTCCTCAGATGCCGAAAGGCGTGGCGTCGCGGCCGCGCAGGACGATGTCGAACTCATAGCCCAGCATCTGGTCGCTCACGGTCTGCTCAAGGCTGAAGCGCGAGATCAGGCGCTGGCGCGCGGCCAGGTCTGGAATGCTCTGGAAGATCGGGTCGTAGTCGAACAGCGGATCGCCGGGGAAGTACATCTGCGTCACCAGGCGCTGCGCGTACACATTCCCGAACAGCGAGAAGTGGATGTGCGCCGGGCGCCAAGCCTTGTCGTGATTGCCCCAAGGGTAAGGACCGGGTTTGATGGTGACGAGTCGATAGCGGCCGTCGTCGTCGGTCATCATCTTGCCCCAGCCGTTGAAGTTGGGATCGAGCGGCGCGTCGTGCTGGTCCTTCTTGTGGCGATAGCGGCCGGCGGCGTTGCACTGCCAGACCTCCAGCAGCGAATTGCGCACCGGTTTGCCGTCTTCATCGACGATGCGGCCGGTGACGACGATTTTCTCGCCGATCGGCTCGGCGTCGCCGTGGACGGTCAGGTCGGCGTCGTTGGGCAGCAGGATGCGCGACGAAGGGGCGATGTTTTGCGATACGGGCACTGGCGCGTCGAGGCGCAGCAGTGGCTGGCGCGGGCCGCGATGGGTGGTCGATTTATAGGGTGGATAAACCAGTTCCGGATACACACCGGGGGCGATGGCGTCGAATTTCACAGCTAGTCTCCTCTGATTGAATGTAATGATGGTACGAAGCGGGCGCAAAGCGGGCAAGATGGTCGCGCCGTGGTATATTCGCTATACGCACATATTGTGCGCATAACGCACAAAATCACATTTATTTGGCATGGATACCGAAGACCAACTCATTGTGCCTGCGCCGCGCGACCTGGTCGCCGGCCTGGAAAAAGGCCTGCAGGTCATCGCCACCTTCGACCAGGAGCGCAGCCGGCTGAGTATCGCCGAGGTGGCCGCGCGCACCGGACTGACGCGGGCGGCGGCGCGGCGTTACCTGATCACGCTGACCCACCTCGGCTACATGCGCCACGAAAACAAGCTGTTCTCGCTGACGCCGATGGTGTTGCGACTTGGGCAATCCTACCTGCACTCCGCGCGCCTGCCGCGTCTGGCGCAGCCGCTGCTGTACCGGCTGGCGTATGCGCAGGGGGAGGCGGCCTCGGTCGGTGTGCTCGATCATGACCAACTGGTATGCGTGGCTGCGGTCAGCGCCGGGCAACTGGTGTCGGTTACCTTGCAGCCGGGCACCCGCGTGCCGGCCTGGTGCACGGCCAACGGCCGCATGCTGCTGGGCAGCCTGCCGCCGGCGCAGCTGGACAGTTATCTGGAGAGGGTGCAGCTGGAGCCGATCACCGAGCACAGCATCATCGACAAAAAGCGCCTGGCCGAAGCCATCCACCGTGCCCGCAGCCAGGGCTACGCCTTGGTCGACCAAGAACTGGAGCTCGGACTGCGCACCATGTCCGTCCCGCTCAAGAACTTCCGTGGCGAAGTGGTGGCCGCGATGAACATCAGCGTGCACGCCGGCCGCATGACGCTGGAACAAATGGTCGACCGCTGCCTGCCGGCGCTGCTCAAGATACAAGTCGAGCTCAACGCAATGTTGTGAACTTATAAATTTGGGGTCAGCTCTGTCATTTGGACATTGCGGAACTTTTGCGCCCTCAATAAGTTCCCGAATGTCCAAATGACAGAGCTGACCCCGAAGTAGAGTTTTTCCTGTAGGATATCGTCTTCCTCCGACTGGGGGCGGTGATGTTTGGAGACGGAATGGGAGTTTTGCGCCCACCAAGGCAACGGCCAGCCAAGCTGGTTGTCGTAGCGTGTATTCTTGTAGTTGCAACCGTGGTGGCCTCGGAGGCGTGGCGCTGGTCGCGCTCGTCGTCGCATCACGCCAAGCCGGCCAGCATCAGCACCGCCAAGCCGGTGCCGGTCACTTTGACCGAGATGTCCCGCACTATTATTCCTATGCCCAAGGGCGTGCCGTCCGCGCATGCCAGCGCGCTGGCGCAGCTGCCGCACGGCGATCTGATTTCCTTCTGGTGGGCCGGTAGCCGCGAAAGCGGCCCCGATGTCCAGGTCTATGCTTCGCGCTGGTCCGACGGCAAGTGGAGCGATAACTGGGTGGTCGCCAGCCGCGAGTCGCTCGGCAAGGCGCTCGGCCACGGCGTGCGCCGCATCGGCAATCCCGTCGCCTGGACCGCCGCCGACGGTACCGTGCACCTGTACGTGGTGGCGACAGGCCTTGGCGGCTGGGCCGCTTCGCGCGTGGTGCAGCTGGAGTCCCACGATCAAGGCAAGAACTTCAAGGTGCGCCGCGTGCTGCCGATGTCGCCCGTGTTTAATACCAGCGTCTTGGTGCGTTCGACCCCGGTCGGCCTGGCCGACGGCGGCTGGTGGCTGCCCGTGTATTTCGAGATCGGCCACAAATACCCGATGCTGGTGTCCTTCGACGCCCACGGCGATCCGCAGCGCCTGAGCCGCATCGGCGTGCGTACCCGCTCGCTGCAGCCTACCCTGGTGCCGGTGTCGCCCACCGAGATCCGCGCCTGGATGCGCGACGCGAACAAGGACCATTCGATGGTCCAGCAGGCCGTCAGCCACGATGCCGGCGCCACCTGGGAAGACCTGGGCCCGACCGCGATCCGCAATCTCGGCACCTCGCTGGCCGTGCTGCGCCTCGATAGCGGCAGCCTGCTGATGCTGGCCAACCAGGGTACCAGCCGCAAGACCGCGCGCAGCACGCTGTCGCTGTCGATTTCGGCCGACGGCCAGACCTGGACGCCGCTCACCGACATCATCGCCGGCCAGCCGGGCGACGAGTTTTCGTATCCCGCCATGTTCCAGGTGGGCGACGAGCTGCACATCACTTATACCCATCAGCGGCAGGCCATCGCGCATCACCGTCTGAAAATCCACGACGGAAAAGACCTGTTATGAGTTTGCCCGATCTTGAACTGCAAATCTGGTATGCGCGCATCGCCTGGGGCCTGGTCGCGGCGTCGATCGTGCTGTCGGTGCTGCCAACGCTACTGCCTAGAATCTTCCCGCAACTGGCGCGGCGCACCAAGGCCATCGTCATCGCCACTGTGGCGGTGATGATGCTGCTGCCCGGCGCGGCGTCGCCTGCGTACTGGCTCACGCTGGTGTTCCAGTATCCTAGCGGCCTGCTGACCGGTTACAGCCTGGTGGCGCTGGCGGCGCGCTGGCGTGAACGGCCAGTGATCTTTTCGCTCAATCCCGTCTTCGCGCTGCTGCTGACCCTCGCCGGCGCGCTGCTGTACCTGGACGCATTCGGCGTGCTGGCGCTGGAAATGTATTATCGCGGTTTCGATTCCGGCGCCGTTGCGCTGCTCAGTTGCGCCGCCGCTGCGGTTGCCGCCATCGCCGTGTTCTTCCGCTATGCCGGCGCCGCCGGTGCGGCCCTGTTGACCAGCGTGCTGCTGTTCTCCGTGCTGCGCCTGCCGACCGGGAATCTGTGGGACGCCGTGCTCGATCCGCTGTTGTGGGCCTGGGCTTTCGGTTCGGTGATCGTGGCCGGGATGCGCATCTACGCGGCGCGCAAGGCGGCGCGGCCGCAGGCCGTCGCGGCGCCCAGCTGGTAGAGTATCAACAATATAATAAACAAGGGAGTAGTACATGGTTGCGACGAAGTGGTACGTTCATCCGGTGATCGCCGTCGGTGTCATCATCAATGTCTTCATACTGGGCCTGGCGTTATTCTGGGCGCACGACCCGCAACCGCTGTGGCGTTTGCTGGTGGAAGACGGCATCGTCGAGTGGATGCAGTTCCTGTGCTTCGTCTTCCTGGCTGGCCTGCTGGGCTTTTTGGCGGTGGAACAATGGCAGCGCGAACCGAAGATCAACCTGCAGCTGCTGGCCTTCGTCGGCCTGACCGCGCTGGTTGCACTGGCCGCGCTGGAGGAAGTGAGCTGGTTCCAGCGCGTACTGCACGTGGTGCCGTCCGAGTTCTTCGCGCAGAATAACCGCCAGGGCGAGACCAATCTGCACAATCTGGCGATGGGCAAGAGCAGCCTGCACAAGGCCGTGCTGTTGAAACTGATCGCCGTCGTCGGCCTGACCCACAACCTGATCCTGCCGCTGTTGGCGCGCAAGCGTCCGGCCGTCCGCACCTTCGTCGAGAAATTTGGCCTGTACCTGCCGCCGCTGTCGGCCTCCATCATTTACATCGTTCTGGTGGCGCTGTCGCACCTGCTGATCGATCATCCACGCAAGGGTGAACTGGGCGAGGTGTTCGGCGCCGTGCACTACCTGGTGACCGTGGTGGCCGCGTACTTCTTCGGCGTCGGCTACGGCAAGAAGCCGGTGTTCGCCGAATCGCGCGACAGCCGCAACATCGCCACGCTGTTCTGTATGGTGCTGGTGTTCATGCTGATGACCGGCTGGATCCTGAGCTCCGGCACCGGCGCCGCCGCCTACATCGCTACCCACCCTGGCTTCGGGGCCGAATGATGCTGCAGCGTTTCGCCTCCCGACTGGAAAAACTGACGCTGTGGGCCGGCCCGTTCGCCGGCGTGCTGCAGTTGCTGCTGCTTGGCCTGATCATCTTTTCGCTGTCGCGCCTCGGCTTGATGGCGTGGCAGTGGGAGCGCGTGAGCGCCACCGGCATTCCCGGCCAGATGATAGTGCAGGGCGTGCGCGCCGACTTGATCATGCTGGGCTACCTGATTGTGCTGCCGCTGGTGCTTGCACCGCTGCTGGCATATAAGAAGACTTTGGGCTTGTGGCGCAATGTGACGGTGGCGTGGGGCACGTTTGCGCTGATCTTCATCGTGTTCATGGAGCTGTCGACGCCGCAGTTCGTGATGCAGTACGACGTGCGTCCGAACCGCCTGTTCATCGAGTACCTGTCGTATCCGGCCGAAGTGATGTCGACCCTGTGGCATGGCTTCCGCATCGCGCTGATTCTGGGCGTGGCGTTCACCATCCTGCTGGGCACCGGCATCTACAAGCTGCTGAAGGCAGCTTCGGCCAACATCGTCACCTGGAAGCCGTGGAAGATGCTGGCCCTGTGGCCACTGTTGGTGCTGCTGGTGGCGTTCCAGATCCGCTCCACCATGGCGCACCGTCCGGCCAATCCGGCGATGTTCGCGCTGACCGGCGACGCCATGGTGAACTCCCTCATCATCAATTCGCCATGGTCGGTGCTCGACGCGTACAACGCCATGAGCCACGAAGCCAATTCGTCCGAGATCTACGGCAAATACCCGCGCGATAAAGTCTTTGAAGTGGTGAAGAGCGCGCCGTGGCTGCGCGACGTGCAGTTCACCAATGCGGAGCTCCCGACGCTGCACAAGCAGGTCGCGGCGATGCAGCGCGAGCGTCCGCTCAACCTGGTTATCGTGCTGGAGGAAAGCCTGGGCGCCACCTTCGTTGAATCGCTGGGCGGCTTGCCGGTGACGCCGGAGCTGGAAAAGCTCAAGAAGGAAGGCTGGTGGTTCGAGCAGCTGTACGCCACCGGCACCCGTTCGGTGCGCGGCATCGAGGCGGTGGTCGCGGGCTATCCGCCGACGCCTGCGCGCAGCGTGGTCAAGCTGTCGCTGTCGCAGCAGAACTTCTATACGCTGGCTGCGGGCTTGGGCAAGCAGGGCTATCACACGGAATTCGTCTACGGCGGCGAAGCGCACTTCGATAATATGCGCAGCTTCTTCTCCGGTAACGGCTTCCAGAAGGTGGTCGACCGCCGCGATATGAATCCGGTATTCGAAGGCAGCTGGGGCGCTTCGGATGAGGACTTGTTCGACAAATCGCTGGAGCGTTTGAAAACGCTGCACGCCAGCGGCAAGCCGTTCTTCAGCCTGATTTTCTCGTCGTCGAATCACGAGCCGTTCCAGTTCCCGGATGGCCGCATCAAGCTGCACGACGCCGAGAAGCAGACCGTCAACAACGCTGTCAAGTACGCCGACTATGCGCTGGGCCGCTTCATCGCCGAGGCCAAGAAGCAGGCCTATTGGAAGGATACGGTATTCCTGATTGTGGCCGACCACGATAACCGCGTGTATGGCGACAGCCTGGTGCCGATCAAGAAGTTCCACATTCCGGGCCTGATCCTGGGTGCGGACGTGCAGCCGAAGCGCATCACCACCATCGCCAGTCAGGTCGACCTGGCGCCGACGCTGTTGTCGATTATCGGCGTATCGAGCGAGCATCCGATGATAGGCCGCGACCTTGTGCGCGACAGCGAAACGCCGGGCCGCGCCTTGATCCAGTTCGATAACTACTTTGCGTGGCTGGAAGGATCGTCGGCGACCATCCTGCGGCCGAACCAGGAGCCGTTGGCCGGCCAGTACGATGCAGCCACCGGCGTGCTGACCACCGGCGGCGTGCCTGATGCGCAACTGGTGGACAAGGCCATGTCGCACGTGGTGCTGCCGTCGATCCTGTACCGCGAGCAGCGCTACAAGCTGCCGCCCGCCGCGAAATAAGCGTTCCGCAGGCGCGGCCCGCTCAGGACATGATGGAGCCGATCGGCACGTTCTGATGGCCGCTGCCATGCGCCGCATCGTAGGTGATGTCGACGCTGGTGGCGCCTTGCAGCGCGGCCAGCGGATTGCTGCACGAGAATTGAATCGCGCCGCCATTCAGGTTGGCGATGTTGATGTTCTGCGGCCGCGCGGTCATCAGGTGAATGCCGTTGGCGTCGTAGGATGCTGCGTGCTTGAGCGTGATGGTGGTCATGATGTTCCTCTTATCGGTGAAGGTTGGAAGTCGTCGACTGGCGCCGTTGGCAGTCCAGTCCTTCCAGAGTAGTGTTTCGCTTCCGCTTCGGCCATTACCGCCGATTACATCGCATTACGCCCGCTCCATACACCGCCGCCGTCACGCCCAGCACATATGGCGCACTGGTGTTGTCGCACAGTGTCAGCAAGTTGCCGCAGGTGCTGACATCGGTGTGTGCACGGTCGAAGCACACGCCCGCAACGCGCAGCGCACCGTCGCCGCCTTGCGTTGCCAGCGCGGCGCAGCGGTCCAGTTGCGTCGGCGGGAGCTGCAACGTGAGCTTGCGCTGCACCGCCACCAGGATTTGTGTGGTGCGCAGATTGAGCATGCCGTCCGGCCCGAACAGCGGCTTGTTGGCGAGCGCGGAAGCCGGGTCGATACGGTCGCTGTAACCGGCGATCATGGCCGAGTCGAACCAGCGTCCCGGCTCCGCCCGGAACACCTGGGCCGACTGCGCCGAAAACTCCAGTTGCGCACAACTCCCGCCGACGTTCAGCTCCACACTGAATTCCAACTGCGGCTGCTTGTTGATCATGCTTTGCAGACTGGCCAGCAGGAAGTCGTTCAATCCCGGCGTGATGCGGTAGGCCGGCCACTGCGTGCCCATGCGGTCGAGTGCGAGCTGGCTGCTGGCGCGGTCCAGCACCCGCCTGTCGCGTGAGGAAGCCTTGAGGGCGTTGATGAAGGCCGAATACTGGCTGTACCAGCTGTTCCCCGGCAGGTAGCTGGCGGAGGAGTAGTCGGGCATGGTGTCCGCCCACTGGTAGATGTTTTCGTAGATGGGCGTACCAGGCGTTCCGCTGCCGGACAGGCCGGTGTAGTTGATGATTTCCCAGTCGGCGATGGAGAGGCCGCTGCTGCTTTTGAAAGCGCCGCAGCCGCCGCCCATCTGCAGCTGGGCCGCCAGCGCGCGCGCATAGGCGGTCCAGCAGTCGGCGTCGGCCGGCGCAGGCGCAGCGTTTGCGCCCAGGCCGCGCAAGGGCGACGCCAGCATGGCCAGCGCAAACATGGTCTGGCGTCTGCGGATATGCATGTGGCGCTGGCCTTCCTTGGCTGAACGGCATCCGCCGCCGGCGCAGTTTCTGTACCGTAGGCGGGACCGTTTGCATCAGGTTTTCGCTTTACCCAGCGAGACCGGCACCACGCCCAGCACTTTAGGCGCATTGGTGTTGTCGGTGATGGTGATCGACGTGCCGTCGGCCGACATGGTGACGTCGCTGGTGAACTTGCTGGCGCCCTGCGCGTGGTTGGCCTGCGCGCTCCAGCAGAAACCGCCCACCGAAATGCTGCTTGCGCTGTTTTGCTGCATCTGCGTGTACAACTGCTGGATGGAGGCCTTGGACGCGGTCAGCGTGACCGATGGTTTCAGTACCACCAGCACCTGGCCGGCGCGCAGGTTCAACATGCCGCCGTCGCCGAACAGAGGCTTGTTGGCCAGCGCGGAGCTGGGCGAGATCTGGTCGTAGAAGTCGGCCACGATGCTGGAGTTGAACCAGGTGCCCGGCGCAATCGTGAACAACTGCGCGGCTTGCGCGGTGTAGGTCATGGTCATGCCTTCGACCAGGTTGGTCAGGTCCTGCGCGCCTTGCGACTGGCTGTAGGAAGCGGCGACCGAACCGCCCCAGAAGAAGGCGTTGTAGCCGCCGCCGGCGCTGACGTTGACGTAGCTGCTGGTTTGCAGGCCGGTGGAGTGCGAGTCATCCAGCGTGATGGTGATGTTGATGGCCGGCGCCGCGCCGCTGCTGAGCGTCTGCAGCGACGACACGTACCAGTCGTTCAAACCCGAGGTGATGCTGTAGCCCGGATACAGCGAGCCGTCCAGGCCCACCAGGCCGTTGCCGCGCGCTGCGGTCAAGGCCACCGCCGCCTGGGCGTTGGCGATGGTCTGGTAGTCGGGACCGCCGACGGCGGCCAGCGCCTGGTTGTACAGCGTGGTCTGAGCCGACAGCTGGTTCTGGTCCAACGTGATGACTTTGTCCCAGCCGTTCTGCGAGTACCATTGCTGGAAGGTGATCTGCGCCGATGGTGGAGCGCTGGCTTGCGCGGTGTTGAAGCTACCCCAGTCGCTATACAGCTTGATGCTGTCGGCGCTCAGCTTTTGCTGCGCCTTGGTGACGTTGATGGCGTAGCCGTCGGCGATTTGCTGCAAGGCCGGATTGCCGCCCTTGAGCGCGATCGAGTACAGGAAGGCACTGTACTGGTCGTAGAAATTCAGCGCCGACGGCGCATACGATGGCGCCCATGCAGGCATGATATTGGCCCATTTTTCCAACGAGGCCACCACCGTGGTGCCGGGAGCGGGACGGCTGGCAGGCGCCGGCAGGCCGGTCACGTCCATCACTTCCCAGTCGGCGTTGGTCAGGCCGCCGGTGGCCAGGAAGGTGGCCGGGTCCAGCCCTTTGCCGACGGTGGTGCCGTTCAGTCCTGCCACGAATTTTTGCCACATTACTTGCGATTGGTTTGCCATGATGCTGCTCCTCGTTGGTTGGGATTCGATGGTCATGCGTGCTTACACCTGCATGCGCCGCGTGGTGTTGGGCGGCGCTGTGATGTGCAGCCATCTTGGGCGCTGGCGTCGCTGCGGTCCATTACGGTTGATTACCGCCGATTACTCTGCATTACAGGCCATTACATCGCCCGGCATCAGCAACAGCGCCGGTTCCCAATCCGCCCGTGCCGGCACAGGCGCCGGCGTGAAATCGCCTTCGACGCAGGAGCCGCGCACGATGCGGAACGGCAGTGCGCCGAAGCGCACTTCACCGCGCCGCCGTTCCAGCAGCATCGCGGCGTCGGCGGACGGCGCCAGCGCGCGTGCCAGGTGCTGGCGCGCGCGGTAGATCTGGATGTTCAGATGTGCCGGGTCCAGGCCCAGCATGCGCGCCAGCTCGTCGACCGCCAGCCAGCCCTGGCTGCTCGGATCGAGTCCGCGCCCGGCGTCTTGCAGGCGTTGGCGCGCCAGCGTCACCAGGCAGTAGTGGTGGGCGCGCTCACCCATGTCGATGCGGCGGCCGCTCGCGGTCTGCACTTGCAGGCAGATGTGCTCCTCATTCAGGCTTACCTGGAAATGCAGCAGCGGCAAGGTGATGGCGCTGTTCAAACGGGGAATGTCCATGGCGTGGTTTTGTCCGGTGGGTGGAAGGCTGGGTGAGGTGATCAAAAAACATGCCATGAAGACCATCCGCGCTATCATGGCTTCCGCGCCGGTGACGCTGTAAAGCGGTGGCCGGCGTTGACACCTGCTTTACACCTTGCTTTACACATGAGGAGTGACATGGCGGCCACGCCCGACGACAACGACTACACCCTGACTTCGCCGCTGGCCGGCGGCGCCGACCTGGGCGCGCCGGTGCTGGCCCTGACCATCATCTGGCACCCGGACCAGGGCCGCATCGGCGCCCAGTACCTGAGCAGCGGCGCGCGCGGCACGGTGGAGGTGGGGCGCTACACGCCGCTGTTCCGCCATCCGGACGAGGAGGGCGTGGCGCTGGGCTTTGGCGGCGTGTCGCGGCTGCCGCTACGCATCGAGAGCGATGGCGAAGGCCGGCTGCAGGTGATTCCGCCCGAGAGCCGCATGGTGGTGGAGCTCAACGGCCAGGAGATCGCCGGGCCGGCCCGGCTGGAGCCGGCGCAGTTGGTGGCCGGCGTGATGATAGGCCTGGGCCGCGCCGTGCTGCTGTGTGTGCATTGGATGCACTGCCTGCCGAGCGTGCACCGGGTCGATGGCCTGATCGGCGTGAGCGGGGCGGCGGTGCGCACCCGCGAGCAGATCCGCGCGGCGGCGGCCACCAGTCTGCCGGTGCTGTTGTTGGGCGAGACCGGCACCGGCAAGGAGGTGGCGGCGCGCGCCATCCATGCGCTCAGCAAGCGTTCGGGCGCGCAGCTGGTGACGGTGAACATGGCGGCGTTGGGCGAGTCGCTGGCGGCGGCCGAGCTGTTTGGATCGGCCAAGGGCGCCTACACGGGCGCGCAGTCGGCCCGCGCCGGCCTGTTCGGCGAGGCCGACGGAGGCACCTTGTTCCTCGACGAAATCGGCGACACGCCGGCGCTGGTGCAGCCGATGCTGTTGCGCGTGCTGGAGAGCGGCGTCTATCGGCCGATCGGCGCGGCGGCGGATCGGCATAGCAGCGCGCGGCTGATCACCGCCACCGACCAGGATCTGTATGGCGCGCAGTTCAACCAGGCGCTGTTGCGGCGGCTGGAAGGGTTCGTGATCGTGCTGCCCCCGCTACGACAGCGGCGCGAGGATATCGGCGTGCTGCTGTGGCACTTGTCCTCGGTGGACCGGGCGCTGAACGGGCCGGCGCCGGAGATCGGTTTCGCGCTGGTGAGCGCGCTGGCCAACCATGATTGGCCGGGCAATGTGCGGCAGTTGGGGCACGTGGTGGGACGCGTCCTGCTGGCGCTGCGGCTGGGCGAGACGCCGTCGCTGGAGATGTTGGGCGCTGGCGCTGCTGGCGTCAGCGCCAGCGCTAACGCCAGTGGCGCGCAGCCGCCGGCGGCCATGGCAGATGCGGCGTCGCCGGCCGCCAGGCCGGCAACCGCCGTCACCGATGCGCTGGACGCGCTGGAAGCCAACGGCTGGTTGATCCAGGGCGCGGCGCGGGCGCTGGGCGTGTCGCGCCCGACCATGTACAAGCTGATTGAATCGCATCCCGCCATCCGCCGTCCGGAGCTGATCGGCGAACCGGAACTGCGCGCCGCGCTGGCGGCCGGCGGCAACGACATCCGCCGCTGCGCCGCCGTGCTCAAGACGCCGGCCGAGGCGCTGCGGCGTCACCTGCGCGCGCTCGGCATGGTGGAGTGAAGCGTCGCTCAGCCGCCGGGTGGGAAGGCGCCGGTGCTGACCTGGCTTTCCGGGTCCAGTACAAATACACGGAAGCGCCGCTCCTTGGCCTTGGTGTTGTCGGTGATGGCTGCCGTCATGTACAGCGAGGTGCCCCAGCGGCCCTGGTTGCGGCATACAAGTTGGCGCGTCGAGGTCCAGGTTTGCATGTGAGGCGTGCCTTCAGTCCTGCCGCGACCGAGGCCGATTGTGCCGCCTTCGCCGCAGTCGGCCTTGGCCGGATCGAAGAACGGCGACGGGTACGGATACAGGCCGGCGGTCTCCGGCCGGTAGTGCGCGTACTGCAGAATCGGCACCGTCACGATATGGCAGTCGATGATATCGGCGGCGACCAGGCGGCCCTTGTAGCTGTTGGCGGTGACCAGGAGCGAGATGTTCCAGTCCTTTTCAAACACGAACATCCCGGTCTCCATGCGCGTGCTCTTGTGCATGGGTTCTCCGTCTTCGAGGAATTCCCAGTTCAGGCGCTTGCCTTCCTGGTCGATGTCGAACGACACATGCAATGTGATATCTCTCATGACTCACTCTCCTTGGTTGCGATGCTAGTGGTAGCGGACGTCGCGGCGCAGCGCCACGAAGTCCGGCTCGTTCTCGATGGCGCTTGCCGGGTAGCCTAGCCGCCTCGCCTGCGCCAACTGGCGCAAGGCCAGTTCCCGCTTACTGAGCAATTCGTATGCCAGCGCCGCGCGAAACGCCACATGGGCGTCGTCCGGTGCGGCGGCCAGTGCACGTGCCAGCAGGTCGAGTGTGCGCGCCTCGTCGCCGGTGCGGGCGGCGTAGACGCCCATGCGCGACAGCAGGGTGGCGTCCTTCGGTGTGCTGATCAGCCTTGGCTCGAGCAGCGCGATCGCTTTGCGGTAGGCGGTGCGCGCTTGCTCCTGTTGGCCGGGCAGCCATTGCAAGGCGTCGCCGAGGTTGGCCCAGGAGACGTAGTTGTTGGGATTGCCGATGGGTGGCGTCACGGCGTGCTGGAAGGCGGCGGCCGCGCCGGTGTAGTCGTTGCGGCCGAACAGGGCGTTGCCCAGGCTGTCGTACAGGGCGGCGGTCGGCCGCACCTGCAGTCCCTGCTGGATCACCTTGAGGGCTTCGTCGCCGCGATTCAGCTTGAGCAGGGCGGCGTTGAGGTTGGCGTAGGCCTGCACCGAATCCGGTTCCAGCGCGATGCTTTTGCGGAAGGCCTGTTCGGCGCCGGCCCAATTGGCTTGCCGGAAGTAGACCACGCCGAGGGCGTCCGCAAATACGCGCTCGTCGGGCAGGCGCTGCATGGCGGTTTGCAGCCAGCTTGCGGCGTCGTCGTAGCGATGCAGTTCGGTCAGGAAGGTGGCTTTGCAGAGATGGGCGAAGTAATCGTCCGGTGCTACGGTGAGGGCTTGTTCGCAGTCGGCGAGGGCGGCTTTGAAGTCGCGCTGGTTGGCTTTCACCCAGGCTTGCGCTACCTGCGCCAATGCGAGGGAGGGCGCCAGGCGCAAGGCTTGCTGTGCGGCGGCGTCGGCGCGCTGGCGCCAGGTGTTGTCCTGGCGCGTGCTGGCGTAGCGGAAGCTGTACACCAGCGACATGCCGGCAACGGCGGCGGCCTGCTCGGGATTGCGCGCCAGTATGGCGTGCAGTTCGGCTTCGGCGGCGTCGAGCCGGTCGGGGCGGTCGAACTGCTTGAGGTGGTTCAGCGTCTGTTCGATGGCGCGCGATTCGGAGTAGGTGGACAGCGCGGGCGGCAGCGGCAGGTAGCTGTCGGCCAGCTTCCATGCCAGAACTCCCGTGGCGGCCAGCGCGGCGGCGAGCAGTGCGAGGCGACGGGCGCGTGGCGGTGCCGGTAGCGTCGGCGCTGCAGTCGCCGTTGCGGTGGCCGCGCTGACCACGACTGCAGCGGTGGCGGGCGCCGCGCCGCTGGCATTCGCGCAAGCCGCGATCAGGCGGGCGGCGGCGGCCATGTCTGGCGGCCGCCGTTCTGGCCGGCGAGCCGCCAGCGCCTGAATCAGGTCCACCACGTGCGCCGGCAACGTGGACGGAAACGCCCACGTATCGGACGACGATTGCATCTGCGCTGCCGCCAACGCCAGGCCCGCCAGCGGCCCATGCGGCCGGCGGCCCGTGCTCAATTCGTACAGAATCACGCCCAGCGCATAGATGTCCGACTGCCGCCCCGGCGGATTTCCAAGAAGGCACTCGGGCGCCATGTAAGCGATAGTGCCCAACTGTTCCAGCGCCATCACCGAAGTCGTGGCCTGCGCGTCATCATGGAAAGACAATCCGAGATCCAGTATGCGCAGCGCCCCCGAAGGCTCGATGATCAGGTTGGAGGGCTTGAGGTCACCGTGCACCAGCGACGAGGCATGCGCCGCCTGCATGGCTTCGGCGAGCTGCAACGTGATCTCCAACGCGCGTTCCAGCGGCAGGGTGCCGGTATCAAGCGTCTGCCGCAAAGTGGGACCGGGAATCAGCTCCATGACGATGGCATGACCATCGCCGTCCGCTTCGAAGGAATAGATCTTCACGAACGCCGGATGTCCGATCGACGCCGCCAGCCTCGCTTCCTTGAGCAGGCTCGCATCCTTGTTCGGGCCCGTCCAGGTTTTTACGCGCTTGATGGCGACGCGCCGTTGCAGGCGGCTGTCCCAGGCGGCGAACACCTCGCCATAGCCACCCTCGCCAAGGCGCTGCTCCAGCCGGAAATGTAGCAGCGCCGCAGGCTCGGCCAAAGTGGCGACATCAGGCACGATATGGTCTGGAGTGCTCAATTTATCCTGCCTGGCAAGAGTTGCTGTCGATAGGAATTAGATTGTGATTTGCATAAACTTGATCATATGGAACTAGCTAAGTCTCGCATAGTGCTCATGCTTTTGCACTATATTTTTCGAGAGGAGGATTTGACGTTGCTTGCGCTTTAAAAGGCTACTTGGCTGCCGCACCCCCTGACGTACCGCCGTTGAATTGGGCGTCGCGCGCCAGCATGCGGTTGATACTGATTTCGGCGCTGGCCAGGGTTTTGTTCACATTGGCGCCGTAGACGATGGCCGCAGTCAGCGCATCGCCCAATGTTTTGCCGACTATCGCCTGCCGCGCCACCTCGATCGGCAACGCCACGCCGTCCCGTGAGATGGTGGCGATTTCGCTGCGCAGCGGCAGTTGGCGGAACGCCGCCGATTCAATCACCGAGCGCCGCGTCGGCAACTGCCCGGTGCGTGCCCACACGCCGCCTTCGTCATACAGGAACTTGAGGAACGACACCGCCGCCGCGCGGCTGCGCGCATCGGCCGTGCCGCCTTTCAGCATCACCATCACATGATTGTCCGCCCACACCGCTCTGGCGGCGTACAACTGCGGGAACGGCGTGGCCGTGTAGCCCTTGTAGGTGGCGCTGTCGGCTTGCTTGGCCTGCTTGAGCAGGTCGCCGGTGATCCACGTGCCGTTCACCATCACCGCACCTTCGCCGGCGGCGAAGCCTTGCAGCGCCACGCCATAGTCCATGCCGCGCGAGGTCAGTCCCTCTTCATACATGGTTTTTAGCAGCTTCACCGTGTCGCGCACAGCGGGGCTGTGCAGGTCGATGTGGAAGTCGTCCTTGGGGAACAGGCTGCCGTTCTGCTGCCGCAGCATCGACAACAGCGTGCGCGGGAAAAACGCCGGGTCGTTGGAAGTGAGCCAGATGAAGTATGGCTTGCCCGTCGCCCGCTTGAAGCGGCGCGCCTGCTCCAGTAGCTGTTGCGGTGAATCCGGCAGCAGCGGCTTGCCGTCGGCTTTCACCAGACCCGCGCGGCGCATCAGGTTGACGTTGACGTGCCACAGCCAGGAGTGCGTGTCGAAGGGCAGGGCGTAGCGCTGGCCGTCCACCGTGACCGCCGTTTCAGCCTGCGGCGTGAAGTCGCCGCTGTCGATGCCGGCCGTGCGGAATTCCTGGTCCAGCGGTGCGATCAGCCCGCGCTTGACGAAGTCGTTCAGCGCGGAGCTGTGCAGGATGGCGACCGCCGGCACGTCGCGCCCGACGATGCGCGCGCCCAGCTGGCTGTAGTAGGAGCCATGCTCCACCACCTGTGTGCGTACCACAATGTCGCCGCGATGCGTCGCGTTGAACTTGTTGACCAGGGCGGTGATGATGCCGCATTCGCCGGTGGCCTGCGATGGATCGGTTACGTTGCCGTAGTCCGCTTCGCAGGAACCGAAGAAGCGCGCGAACGATATTTCAGTTGGCGCGGCGAGCGCGTTGCCGCCGGCCGCCTGCGCGGCGACCAGCAGCAGCGCCAGCGCCGCGCGGAGTGGGGGGAGTCTCATGCTTGATGTACCTTAGCGGACCTTCGCGCCGGCGACGGCGGCGACGATGTATTGTTGGAAGAAGGCGTACAGCACCAGCACCGGCGCCGCCGCGAACACCGCCTGCGCCATCAGGAAGCCCAGGCCTTCGGATTGGGCGAAGTTGGTCTGGGTCGAGGCCAGCCCCAAGGTCAGCGTGTAGTGGTCCGACTGGGTGGCGGAGATCAAGGGCCACAGATAGTCGTTCCAGGAACTGAGGAAGGTGACGATGCCCAGCGTGGCCTGCACCGGCAGCGACAGCGGCAGGATGATGCGCGTGAAGACGGTCCAGCGCGAGGCGTTGTCCAGCAGCGCAGCTTCTTCAAGATCGCGCGGGATGGCCTTGAAGTATTGCGTCATCAGGAATACGCCGAACGGCGCCGCCAGTCCCGGCAGGATCAGGCCCGGGTAGCTGTTGTGCAGGCCCCAGTCGGCGAACATGCGGTGCAGCGGGATCACCACGGCGGTCTGCGGCACCGCCAGGCCGGCCAGCACCAGGCCGTAGATCCACTTCTTGCAGGGGAACTCCGTGCGCGCGAAGCCGTAGCCGGCCAGCGACGATAGCAGCAGCACCAGTATGGTCTGCCCGAACGCCACCACGCAGGAGTTGGCGATCCAGCGGAACACCAGCGAGGTACCGAGGATGTCGCTGTAGTTCTTCAGCGTGTAGGGTGGTGCGAACAGGATGTCGGTGCGCTGCGCCAGCAGCTCGTTCGGCTTGAACGATAGCGCCATCACCCACACCAGCGGTGCGATCCAGGCGATGGCGGCGAGGATGGTGGCGCCGAGGATGGCGCGGTTGCCCCAGCGGTTGCTCAGGTTGGGATTCATGATTGCGCCTTTCCTGCGCGTCGTTCCAGCCAGCCTTGCAGCGACATGCCGGCCAGCATCAGCAGGAACAAAGCCTGTGCGCCGGCGGCTGCGTAGCCGAGCTGCCATTGTTCGAACATGGCTTCGTAGACAAACATCACCAGCGAACGGGTGCTGTTATTCGGGCCGCCTTGGGTAAGCAGCTGTACCTGGCCGAACACCTGCAGCTGCGCGATCATTTGCGTGACCGCCACCAGGATCACGCTGTGGCGAATCGCCGGCAGGGTGATGTGGCGGAAGCTGCGCCAGCGGCTGGTGTTGTCCAGCGCTGCGGCTTCGTAGACGTCCTGCGGGATCTGCTGCAGCGATGCGAGGAACAGCATCATCGGCATGCCGATGCCCCACCAGACGGTGGCCAGCGCCACGGCGGGCAGCGCGAGCCATTCGTTGTTGAGCGGGGCGACGCTGGCCAGGCCCATGCCGTGCATGGCGTTGGCTAGCAGGCCGCGCTCGGGCAGCAGCACCAGCCGCCAGATCAGCGTGACGATGGTGACCGACAGCACGCCTGCGCCGAAGAACACGCCGCGCAGGATGGCGGTGGTGCGGCCGGGGCGGTTGAGCGCCAGCGCCAACGCCAGGCCGGTGATGACCATGACCGGTGTGCACAGGGCCGCGAACAACACGGTGTTGAAGGTGGAGCGCACGAACATTTCGTCTTGCAGCAGGTCGACGAAGTTGGTGGCGCCGACCCAGCGGCCGATGTTGGACAGCAGGTCGATGGCGTGGAAGCTGAGCCAGACGCCGTTCAGCAGCGGCCAGACCAGCAGCGTGAGGTAGCACAGCAGGAAGGGCGCGATGAAGAGCAGGCCGATCCAGCTGGTGGAGAAGCTGCGGCCGGCGGCGGTGCCGGAGCTTGGCCCTGCGCCCGAGCTTCGGCTGGAGCTATCGGCTGCGCCGGGGCTGGAGCCTGCGCCGGTGGCGGCGGGATGCGCGGCGGCCTGCGCGGGAGTGGTCAGGTCGCGCATCATGCTGGATGATGCGCGATGCCGGCCGCGTCGAACAGGTGGGCGCGTTGCAGGTCCATGCGCAGGCGGATCGCGGAGCCGATGGCCGGTTCCGCATCGCGTGGCGGCGCGTCGGCGACCACCAGCAGGCCGTCGGCCAACTGCACGTGCAGCAGCGTGCGGTCGCCTAGGCGTTCGATTACTTCGACCACGCCTTGCAGCTGCCCGTCCTCCGCCGGCGTCAGCGCGTCGGGACGCAGGCCCAGCTCCATGGCGCCATCCGTAGCGGCCGGCGTGGCCGTCGACAATGCGGACGCCGGCACGGCGGTGCGCACGGTCGCGCCGTTCGACAGCACCACCGCGCAGCAGCCCTCATCATCAGCCGCGCGCCGCACCGGCAGGAAGTTCATCGACGGACTGCCGACAAAACCAGCCACAAATCGCGTGGCGGGCCGACGATACAACTCCATGGGCGCGGCAAACTGCTCGATCCGTCCCTGATGCATCACCGCGATACGGTTGGCCAGCGTCATCGCCTCCACCTGGTCGTGCGTGACGAACAACATGGTTGCGCCCAGCCGCTTATGCAGCCGCGCCAACTCCAGCCGCGTGCGTGTGCGCAGCGCCGCATCCAGATTGGACAACGGCTCGTCGAACAGAAAAGCCAGCGGCTCCTTCACCACCGCACGCCCGATCGCCACACGTTGACGCTGCCCGCCGGACAGCTGCACCGGCTTGCGCTCCAACAGCGCTTGCAGCTCCAGCATCTGCGCGGCGGCATCCACACGGCGTGCAATCTCCGCTTCATCCATGCGCACGTTGCGCAACCCGAACGCCATGTTGTCGCGCACCGTCATGTGCGGATACAGGGCGTACTGCTGGAACACCATGGCGATGCCACGCTGCCCCGGCGCCAGGTCGGTCACATCGCGACCACCGATGGCGATGCGGCCGCTGGACACCGGCTCCAGCCCCGCCAGCATGCGCAGCAGGGTCGACTTGCCGCAGCCCGAAGGCCCCAGCAGCGCGATAAACTCGCCGGCCGCAATCGACAGGTTGAAGTTCGGGATCACGGTGTGCTGGCCGTAGCTTTTGCTGACGTCGCGCCACTCGATGCCGCCCAGTTCGTGCGTCATCTTCATACGGCGTTCACGTGCCGCCGCAGCAGCTCGATCTCGTGTGCGCGGTACGGCGTGCCGTCGGTATGCAGCACGTCGTGGAACCAGACCGACGGCGGCGCAAAGGTGTAGGGATTCTTCCACGAGTCCCACGGCATATTGGTCTGGCTCTTGCCGGCCACGAAGCCCCAGTTGATCATGCCGATGCTCTCGGAGCGGGCGATCGGCAAGGTGGTGTCGAAGGTCGAACCCATGCCACGCGCCATGTACTCGGTGCACACCAGCGGACGGCCATAAGCCTGCAACTGGCGCACACGCGCCAGGAATTTCTCCGGCCAGCTGTAGTCGTGGAAGGTGACGATGTCCGACAGGGCCAGCTGCGCCTTCTGCACATCGTTCATCACCGTCGATTCCGGCGACCAGTCGTCACCGAACCATACGCCGCTGGTCAGCGGCTGCGATGGCGCGCAAGCCTGCGCCCAGCCGAACACCTGCGGCAGCAGCTGCGCCACCAGCGCGATCTTGTCTTTTGCTTCGAACTGCTGGTAATACCCCATGCCGCCGCCCTGGTTGTCCGGTTCATTCCACAGATCCCAGCACCACACGCGCTCATCGCGGCCGAAGGTGGTGATGATGTCTTCGACGTAGGCGCGCAGCGCCGGGTAGCTGCCCGCATCGGCCAGTTGCGCCGCGCCGGGACTCTGCACCCAGCCCGAGTTGTGGATGCCGGGCATGGGTGCGCGCTGCGTGCCCAGGGCCGGACGCGGGTCCCAGCACGAATCGAATAATACCAGCATGGTGCGGATCTTATGGCGCTCGGCGATCTCCAGGTAGGTCTCGATGCGCTGCTTGAAACCGGCGGCGTCGCTGGCCCACAACAGATCGTGCAGGAAGACCCGCATGGTGTTCATGCCGAGCGACGCCGCCCAGCCCAATTCCAGGTCGATGCGCTCGACGTCAAAGGTCTCGGCTTGCCACATCTCCAGCTGGTTGATGGCGCTGGCCGGGAGGAAGTTGGCGCCGAGGATGCGCGGCTGAGCCGCATACCAGGCATGCGCGGCCGAAGCGCTCCACGTTGGGGCTTGTGGAGCGGCGGGGGCGATTGCTGTAGTCATCGTAAATCTTTCTTGGTCAGGTTGGGTGAGGTTCAAGGCGCGAGGGCGGCGCTGCCGAAGCGCGTGCGGCAGGTGGTGTCGGCGCCGCCGTCGGTTTGCAGCACGATCAGGCCCTTGTTGTCGGCGGTCGGCAGCAGGGGGCTGGAGTAGTTCTGGCACCAGTTGGTGAGCAATGGCGGCGAGGGCAGGGCCAGCGGCGCGTCGACCATGCGCCATGGACCGCTGCCATCGGCGGTGGTGTTGGTGAACATGACTTTGCCGTTGCCGCTGGCATCCGGCACGCCGTTCTTGTCGACCAGGATCTGGCCGACGGCGATCAGCATGCCGTTCGGCTGTCCGGCCACCGGCACCCAGGTGAAGGTGGGCGCGTGGCGGAAGAACTGGCCGCTCTTCGTTTCGAGGCGGAAGCCGGGATCATTGGCGGCGCCCCAGTTCAAGCCGTCCGGCGAGCGCTTGGCGCGCAGCGCGCAGTCGAGCGGGCCGCCGTAGCAGTTCTCATAGGTCATCAGGTAGGCGCCGGAAGGCAGGCGACGTACAATCGGCATGCCCGGACGCGCGTTGGGATCGTCGCCGGCGACGATGGTTTGCGGCGCGCTCCAGTTGACGGCGTCGCGGCTGGTGACCTGTACCAGGATCTGCGACTTGCCGGCCAGCGTTTCGTCCGAGTAGTAGCAAACCAGTTCGCCCGATTTGGCGATGGCGAATTCCGGTTCCCAGATGCCCGACGGGTCTTTCAGGTTCTTGGCAATGCGGCCCTGGCCGCACAGCGACAGGTAGTTCCAGGTGGCGCCGCCGTCGGCGCTCTGGTAGATGCGGTTTTCCATCGGCGCGGCGCGCTCCTGGCCCACCGAGGCGGCATACAGCAGCGTGCCGGCTGGGAGGGCGCCGATCTTCACCGGCAGTTCAAACAGCGTGCCGCAGCAATGGCCTTGCTTGAGCGCGGGATCGGCAATCGCGCCGATGCGGCTGAAGGTCTTGCCGTCGTCGCTGCTGGCGTAGATGCCGCCGACGGACTGCCCGCCCTCGGTCGAGGACATGCTCGCCACCAGCTTGCCGTTCAGCGCCGCGTTCTGGTGATAGCTCTGGCGGATCAGGCGCGGATAGGCACCGAAGACGTCGGCCAGCAGCGTGCCGCGCGGCGCACCGGCGGTTGGCGGTTGCGTGGTTGCAGGTGGCGTGGTTACAGGTGAAGCGGCGATGGCGCTGCTGCCGCCGCAGGCGCTCAATAAAAGGCTGGCGCAAAGCGCGCTAGCTGTAACGATAGCTGCGGCAAGAATGCCGGTTGGCTGGGTCATGCTGTCTCCTTGGTGGTTGGACTTTGAAAGTCACAATAATTTTTGTTGGATTAATTATCGCAACATTCCTCATTAGTGACAACAATATTTGTTATAAATTTTGCCGCGCTGGGGTTTTCGCCACGCTGTATCATGCGAACTAACAAACTAATTCAGAGGAAAAGGACATGGATGCAGGAAATCGGGCGTTGCTGGTTGAGGGAGATGCCGTACTGCCGCTGGTGAAAGCGCTGTCGTCGGACACGCGGCAAGCGATGCTCGGCCTGTTGACGCACAAGGTGCTCAATCTCTCCGAGCTGGCGGCGGCCATGAACCTGCCGCATTCCACCGTTAGCTTCAACGTCAATCAACTGGAGGCGGTGGGCCTGGTGGTGGTGGAGACCGAGCCGGGCACGCGCGGCATCCAGAAGCTGTGCTCCAAGCGTTACGACGAAGTGCGCATCCGCTTGCCCGGTGCGGCGGTGGAGGCGGAGCAGAACACCGTCACCATCAGCATGCCGATCGGCAGCTACCGCAGCGTCGAAGCCAGCCCCACGTGCGGCCTGGTGAGCGAGACCAAAATCATCGGCATGCTGGATGATCCGCGCTCCTTCTTCGAACCGGAGCACGTCAATGCCCAACTGCTGTGGTTCGGCGCGGGCCATGTGGAATATGCCTTCCCTAATAATGTACCTTACGGCGCGGTGACCACCGAGCTGTCGCTGTCGATGGAGCTGTGCTCCGAAGCGCCCAACTACAATCCGGATTGGCCGTCCGACATCACGCTGTGGATCAACGATGTGGAAGTCGGCACCTGGACCTCGCCCGGAGACTTCGGCGGCAAGGCCGCGCTGCTTACGCCATCGTGGTGGCAGATCGAAGGCACCACCTACGGCGTGCTGAAACAATGGAGCGTCAGTGAGCGCGGCGCCATGATCGACGGCGTATCGCTGGGCGCGACCACCATCGCGGACCTCAAGCTGGCGCAGGCCAATCACATCCGGGTGCGCATCGGCGTCAAGGAAGATGCGCGCAACAAGGGCGGCTTGAACCTGTTCGGCCGCAAGTTCGGCAACTATCCGCAAGACATCGTGATGCGACTTGGCTTCGAAATTTGAAGCGACGTGACGTTTTTCCAACAAGTTTTGTTGTTGCTTAGGCGTGACTGCAGCGTATTTTCATGATTTTTCGCCATTAGTCGCAAATAATCTTGAAATAAAAATGAAATAGCTTCACTATTGCTTCGTTACTAGGAGCACTGTCGCAAATAAGTTTGCGAGATTGCCCGCCCATAACGAATACATATAAAGCGATGACGCGCCGTGCGTGCGCTGGAGGCATCCGGTATCAGTAGCTCGCCAGGGCATACCGGGTCTGCACGGGAGCAGTCGTCCGATATAAATAGTGGAGACAACAGTCATGCAACAGTTCAAAAGAACGCCTATCGCAGCGGCGTTGCTGGGCGCATTAGCAAGCCTTCCGGTGTCGGCGCAACAGGCGCCGGCCGACAGCGCGACCGAGAGCACGACCGTGGTGGTGTCGGGCATCCGCCAGAGCGTGCGCAAGGCCGAGGACATCAAGCGATCCGCCGACCAGGTGGTCGATTCCATCAACGCCGAAGACATCGGCAAATTCCCTGACCGTTCGGTGGGCGAAGCGCTGCAGCGCATCCCCGGCGTGCAGGTCGGCCGCACCGCCAGCGAAGTAAACAGCGTGTTGATTCGCGGCCTGCCGGACCTGGCCACCACCATCAACGGCAACGAGATCTTCACCGCCGACGGCCGCCGCCTGTCGTACCAGGATCTGCGCATCGAAGGTGTGGCCGGCCTGGACGTGTTCAAGTCCTCCACGCCGAACCAACAAGAGGGCGGCATCGCCGGCCTGATGGACGTCCGCCTGCGCAAGCCGTTCGACTTCAAGGGCTTCAGCGCATCCGGCTTTATCGACGGCGTCAACATCCACCCGCGCGGCACCAGCGCCAAGTCGTACACCGATCCATCGCTGGGTGGCCTGCTGTCCAACCGCTGGAAGACCGAGCATGGCGACGTCGGCGTTCTGCTGGACGGCACCTATGTGAAAGACCGCTTCGTCAATCCGGTGCAGTGGTTCGCGGAGCCGGGCGGCCCCGGCCTGTGGTCGGTGCGCGCGGACGGCACGGCCTACCGCAACGATCCCAGTAATCCCAACCTGGCGGCCGAACAGGCCAAGGGTGTGGGCACCGCCACCGGCGTGATGCCTTTCCCCGGCGGCGTGTACAACTCCGGCGAACGCGAACGCCAGCAACTGCACGGCGCACTGCAATGGCGTCCGAATGACAAGCTGGAACTGGACAGTCAATTCATCTACATGGGCTTCCGCAACCGCAGTGCGGAGGACTATCTGTTCGCCGTGGCGCGCGACGGCAACAAGGCCACCAACGTGGTGCTGGTGCCGGACGGCCCATACTGCAACACCAGCCGTGGCAAGGCCTGCCCGATCGCATCGGCCGACGTGCTGGCGGAACCGGATGGCGTAGCGCCTTACACCGCGTCCAGCACGCAGGCTTACCAGCAGAAGACCGACACCGCCTATGGCAGCATCGGCGCCAAGTACAAGGACGGTCCGCTGCAGGCCAGCACCGACCTGGCGTTCACTTACTCGAAGTTCGTCAACGACCGCATCATCGTCGACCAGAGCGTGCCGTTCGCAACGCTGCACGTGGTCGGTCTTGATTCGCAAGGCCACGGCGGCTTCACCGCATCGACGCCAGGCCATGCGAATGCGCTGAGCGATCCAAGCCAGTACGTGTTGCGCGGCTTCTTCCAATCGTGGAACGAGAGCAGCGGCCGTCAGGCGCAGTGGCGCAATGACGTCAGCTACCGTTTGGGCGATGGCTTCATCACCAAGCTGTCCGGCGGCCTGCGTTTGTCCTCGCGTGACGCTGAATACCATGGCGCCGAAGGTGGCGCCGATACGCCTGGCGGCATTCGTCCGATTCCGGTCAGCGTATTCGGCCCTTCGTTCAACGACGTGGTGCCGGGCGTGGCCCGCCTGGGCGGCGCGTTCGCCACGCCAGCCACCGATTTCCTGCTCGATAACCGCGACCAGGTGCGCAAGTACTACGGCCTGTCGGCCGGCCGTTTGCCGGATGATCCGAACCGCCTGTTCAAGCAGACCGAGAAAACCACCACCGTCTACGGCATGGCCAATTACGGCTTCGACGTCGGCTCGGTGAGCGTATCGGGCCTGGGCGGCGTGCGCGTCAGCCGCCTGCAGCGCGACTTGAGCGGCAACAGCCGCATTGGGGATGTCATCAGCAATGTCGACATCAGCACCTCGCACACCGACGTCCTGCCTAGCGTCAGTGCCAAGGTCGACTGGGCCAGCGACTGGATGTCGCACATCGGCTGGGGTAAGACCGTCACCCGTCCGGACTTCGCCTCGCTCAATCCGGCGCTGTCGCTGACGCCACCGTCGATCAATCGTCCAGGTTACGGCAGCGCCGGCAATCCGGAACTGAGCCCGGTGGAATCGAAGTCCTTCGACATCACGCTGGAGCGCTACTTCGACAACAACGGCTACGCTTCGGCTGCCTTCTTCGACCGCCGCATCGACGGCTACCTGCAACCGTTCTCGCAGGTGGAGAGCATCGGCGGCCTGCCGTACACCGTCACCCGTCCGCAGAATGCCGGCAAGGGCAAGTTGCATGGCTACGAGCTGTCGGCGCAGAAGTTCCTCGACTTCCTGCCGGGCGTGTTGTCCGGACTGGGCGTGCAGGCCAACTTCACCTGGATCACCGGCACCACGGAAACCGCCAAGACGCTGAACGGCAGCGACTTCACGGTGACGCCGCTGACCAACGTCGCCAAGAAGAACGCCAACCTGGCGCTGATCTACGAGAAGTTCGGCGTCAGCGGCCGCCTGGCCTACACGCGCCGCGACAGCTATGTGGAGTCGCTCAACAACGGCGGCATCCAGCTGCCGGCGACCAACGTGGTGCGTCCGCGTAACCAGCTCGATTTGTCGATCGGCTACGAGATCAACAAAAACCTCTCCCTGCAATTCAACGCGTGGAACCTGACTCACTCGGCCTACGAGAGCTACAGCGGCTACGAGCAGTTCGCGCGAGACATCCGCTACGACCCGGCAGTGTATTCACTGGGCCTGCGCTTCAAGTTGTAAACGTCGTTTCAACCGTTCCAGTGTAGTACCTTGGCAGGGAGCCCGCTCCCTGCTTTTTTTCGTCCAAAGAAAAAGGAGACATGCACATGAAATCCCGTTTTTACGCTTTGCTGCTGGCGATGTTTTGCTGGCTCGACGCTGGTGTCGCCGGCGCCGCCGTCACACTCGGCAATCAGGCATCCTACTATCCGCGCATGCTGCGGCTGGCGGCGGAAAACCGCCTGATCGCCAGCTTCGACTACGGCAACACGCAAAGCACCATCTGGGAAAGCACCAACAACGGCGCCAGCTGGAGCCAGATCGCCACCATCAACTTGACGGAGCCGGGCCACTGCTGTAGCGGCCTGTATGAAATGCCGCAAGCGGTGGGCGGCACACCGAAAGGCGCGCTGCTGTGGACCACCTCCACCACCAACGGCACCGCGCACACCATCAAGATTTATCGTAGCCTGGATAAGGGCCACACGTGGAGCCTCCTGTCCACGCCCGTCACCGGCAGTACCGGCGTATGGGAAGGGGAGTTCGCGGTCGACAGTAGCGGGCGGCTGGTGCTGTACTACTCCAGCGAAGAGTACAAGGGCAGTGGCTACAACCAGCTGATCGCGCACCGCATCTCCACCGACGGCGGCGTTACGTGGAGCGGTGACACCATCGACGTCGGCGTCAGCGACGGCAACGTGCAGCGTCCCGGCATGCCGCTGGTGGTGCGTCTGCCGAACGGCAGCTATGTGATGACGTATGAAGTATGCGGCGCCTCCAACTGCGAGGCCTTCATCCGCACTTCGGCCAACGGCGTAAGCTGGGGCACGGCGTCGAACATGGGCACGCGCATCGAATCGAGCTCCGGCAACCACTTCACGCAAACGCCGACGGTGCGCTGGTATAACGATGGCAGCGCCAACGGCCGCCTGCTGGTAACGGCCATGGTCCTGCGCCGCAACGGCGACAACAGCATCGCCGCCAACAACGGCCAGGTCTTCATGTACAACACCAACAACGGCAGCGGTGTATGGACCGAAGGCGCTACGCCGCTGAAGGCTGCGACCACGGGCGGCATGGACGTCTGCAACGGCTACACCACGCAGCTGCTGCCATCTTTGGACGGTACGCAGTTGTATGAGCTGGTGAATGTAGGCTGCTCGATCAAGTTCGCATCGGGGCCGATGGACAATCCCGTCGCCAGCGGCATCTACACGCTGATCTCCAAGAACAGCAGCCTGGCACTGGACGTCGCCGCCTGCTCGAACGCCGCCGGCGCCAACGTGCAGCAATGGACGCCGACCGGCGGCAACTGCCAGCGCTGGAATGTGCAGAACAAGGGCAACGGCGACTACGTCCTGACCGCCATGAACAGCGGCCTCGCGCTGGACGTGGATGCCTGCTCCACCGCCAACGGCGCCAACGTCCAGCAATGGACCGTGAACAACGCCGCCTGCCAGGCGTGGCGTCCGGAGCCGGTAGGGGATGGCTACTTCCGGCTGGTGTCGAAGAATAGCGGGCTGGTATTGGACGTCGACGCCTGCTCCACGACCGCCGGTGCCAATGTCCAGCAATGGCAATGGCTGGGCGGCGATTGCCAACGCTGGCGCCTGCAATCGTCGCCGTAAGCCTTAGCCGGTAGCCGCCATCACCGGCGGCTATCGCTCCAAAAGCGGACTGCAAAGACGGGTGGCGGCGCCATGCGAATGCAGGGTAGTCCTAAGTCGTTGGGATGAAGATGTAGGCACCGAGCGCACAGATCAATAAGGCCCAACCTAGTATGAAGGTCCAACGGGCAAACCGCTTGTAGTTGATTTCATTATCCCGCTTATCGTAGTGGTCAACCACGACAGAGCACATGTTGAGCACTGCGGCCAAAGCGGCCGCGCTAAGCAAGATTGCAGCGACTCCATGGAAATGGATCCCTGGGCCTCTCTTACCAGGAAGGTAAATATCATCAACGTAGAGGCCATAGGTCGCGTAGGCAGCAACTAAAGAGGCTTGAAACATGTACTTAACGCGAAGCGCACGCGGTACGTGGTTCGGGCAATGCAATTGGCCGTGTTCGTCAAGTATCCGACGATGTCGACGAGCTTCATCCACGAGCTGAGATAGTTCCTCCTCCGCCGAGCTCTCCGGGCCTAAATGATGCATATCGCTGTCACTACTTATCGCTATTTAAAGAATCGATGAATAAAAAAGCGGCCATAAGCTGCCGTGTTGGTTATGTTGAAGCGGCGGTGTCGATTCACTGTCCTGCAGAAATAACCTCAAACGAGGTAATTTGCATGCCGTACTGCGTGAACACTCCATATGCCCTGATCAATCCGCCTTCACGAAGTTGCTGTGTTTCGCTGTCAGATATCTGGCAAAGTCTAGAAGTCCAGATAGCATTCTCGCCCAGTTGCAGGGTCGCGTTATTTCCGCAACGCCTATGACCTACACTTGCTCTAATCACTGAAATCGTTTTTACTGTATCTACCTTTTCAAGGCTTATATGTGAAATGTAACTCATTATGCCGGAAAAGAATTCAAATGTAATGAACCAGATAATGACCCCAGCAATGATGAAATTCGCGATAGGGCCTGCAATCAAATTGCTGTTTCTTTTCTTTAGCCCGGCCTTCAGTTCCTTAATTTTTTTACGAGCGTAAGAGTGGACGAGACCTGACATCATTAGCAACCAAGTAGGTAGCAGTACCGGCGCTAGCTCTTGCGTTGAAATAAACTCGGGCCGAATCACAGCATAAGCCAAAACGCTAACTGCCATTCCTGCCAAGCATAGTATCGTGGCCGTCGTGATGATGCTTAATTCGTACCTGTCCCTTTGGTTGAAGCTCATTATCTTGCTGTTACTTTAATTGACGACGGATCGAGTATTGGGTTTTCTGGTAAGCCAAGCGCCTCCCAAGAGGGCTATCGCAACGCCCCACATTCCGAACACAACTCCCCAACCCAAGCCGGTACCTGAAGTGGCATTAGAAACGGTCACACTGGAGAAATCCGGTTTCTTCGCGAGAAAGTTCACCGTAACCTTTGTCCCTAGTGGCAATAGACTAGCTTCCGCGCCCGACCCCTGGACGCTTTGCAAGAATGCGTGATTGCGTACTGTATAGCGGATAGACGCAGTGTAGACGGCGCGGTTGTTACGCCTGATGACGTCGTGATCAACGACCTCACCAATTGTCTGACGTCCGTTTTTGAGAAGCTCTTCTTGATCGATCGCCGTTGCGATAAATATAGGAGACCACATCAGGCATCCCAAAACTCCCACCATACCCATCAATGCTAACGGTGTACTTATTTCAGACATAGATTTTCTCATATCACTTCCACTTCAACGCCATACTCTTACCAATCCACAACGCCTAATTTCAGCGCAAGGCGAAAACCCGCATTCCTCACTGTTCTTCCCAGTGAACTGGGAGGGTCCAACTCCTTAGCGAATCAGAAAATTCCCGACGCGTTTTAAAATAAGAGCATGCATTGGACGTCCACGAGCAAAAGTTTACTCCGGCCGATAGACCAGTATTGGCACGGAGAATAACATGTTGCCACTCTTGAAAATACGTGCAATCTCACATCTACAACGCCTTGCTGCATAGCTGGAATTCCGGATCGTCCTCGTAAGGACGCATCTGGAATCCGAGGCTGCTCATCAGCTTGAGCATGCCGCGATTCTTGCGCAGCACCAGGCCGACGATCTCGCTCAATCCACGATCACGCGCCACGTCCATAATCTCCAGCATCAGGCGCGTGCCCAGTCCCTGGCCGCTGAACTTGTCGTCCACCAGCAGCGAGAATTCGCAGCTGCTGCGGTCCGGATTGGCGATGTAGCGCGACACGCCGATGATGCTTTCGCTTTCGTTGAAACTACCGTCATCCTCCACCGTGCGCGTGGTCAGCACCGCCACCAGCGCCATCTCGCGGTCGTAGTCGATCAGCGTATAGCGCGCCAGCATTTGCGCCGACAGCTCGCGCAGCGACGATGCGAAACGGTTGTAGCGCGATTGCTCCGACAAGCCACGCACCAGCGACTGCAGCATCTCGGCATCCGTCGGCTGCACGGGACGCAGCGCGTATTCGCCGCCGCCGCGCATCGGCCACTCGCTGCTGTAGTTGGCCGGGTAGGGCATGATCGCCAGCTGGTCGAAGCGCTGGGCCGACGGCGGCGCGGCGCCCACCACCACGCGCGCATCCACCGCCAGCACGCCGTGCTGGTCGACGATGATCGGGTTGATATCGAGTTCGCGCAGCTGCGGCAGTTCGCACACCATCTCGGACACACGCAGCAGAATGTGTTCTATCGCCTGCAGATCCACCGCCGGCGCGCCGCGCCACTCGCCCAGCGTGGCGGCGACGCGCGCCCGGGCCACCAGCCGCTGCGCCAGGAACTGGTTCATCGGCGGCAGTTCCACCGCACGATCGTTGAGCAGGTCGATCATGGTGCCGCCGGCGCCAAAGCCGATCACCGGTCCAAATAGCGGGTCGCTGGCGACGCCAATGTACAGTTCCCGGCCATCGCGCTTGCCCGCCATGCGCTGTACCGTCACGCCGTTGATGCGCGCGCCCGGCTGCAGGCGCTGCACATTGGCCAGCATGTCGCTGTAGGCGCTGGACAGCGCGGCTGCATCGACAAGGTTGAGCACCACGCCTTGAACTTCCGATTTGTGACTGATGTCGGGCGAGTCGATCTTTAACGCCACCGGATAGCCCAGCTGCGCGGCGATCAGTTGCGCCTCGGCCGCGCTCCGCGCCGGCATGGTCGGCGTGATCGGGATGTGGAAGGCCGCCAGCAAGGCCTTCGATTCCATCTCGGTCAGCACGCTGCGACGCTCGGCCAGCACGCTTTCCACTAGCCGGCGCGCGCCGTCCAGATCGGGCTTGGCCAATTGCGACAAGGGCGGCGGCGTCTGTTGCAGCAGTTGCTGGTTCTGGTAAAACACCGCGATATTGCTGAAGCCATCGACCGCCGCTTCCGGCGTGCGGAAGTTGGCCAGCCCGGATTGTGCGATCAGCTGGCGTGCCGGCGTCACGCGCTCGTCGCCCATCCAGCAGGTCAAAAGCGGCTTGCTCAAGCCGCGTCCCGCCTCGGCCACACCCTGCGCCACGGCCACCGGGTCGCCATCGAGCTTGGGTGAATAGATCACCAACAGGCCGTCGATATTCGGGTTCCGCGCGCAGGAGCGGATGGCGGCGGCGTAGTGCTGCGGGCCGGCTTCCTCGGACAGGTCCAGCAGATCGGTCAGCGTGGCGTGCGGCGGCAGTTCCGGCGCCAGCGCCAGCGCAGCTTCGGCGCCGGGCACGCCCAGTTGCAGGCCAAGCTTGGCCAACCAGTCGGCCGCCAGCACGCCGGGACCGCCACCGTTGCTGATCACCGCCAGGCGCGGTCCCACGGGACGGTAGCGCGAAGCCAGGCATTTGGCGGCCGAGAACAGCTGCACGAAAGTGTTCACGCGCACCGCGCCGGTACGCCGCAGCGCCGCGTCGAACACTTCGTCGCTGCCGATCAGGGTGCCGGAGTGGGTGGCGGCCGCGCGCGAGGCCGCCGCGCCATTGCCGGATTTGATGATCACCACCGGCTTGGTATTGGCTGTGCCGCGCAGCGCCGACAGGAAGCGCCGCGCGTCGGTAATGCCTTCCATGTAGATGACGATGCTTTCGGTGGCCGGATCGGTGGCGAGGAAGTCCAGCGCCTGCGCCAGGTCCACCGCCGTATTGGGGCCGAGCGACACCACGGCCGACAAACCCACCGCGTTGGTGCCGGCCCAGTCCAAAATGGCGGAGGTGAGGGCGCCGGACTGCGAAATCAGCGCCAGGCTGCCGGGCTGCGCCAGCTTGCCGGCCACGCCGGCGTTCAGTCCAAGTCGCGGACGCTGGTAGCCCAGGCTATTGGGGCCAAGCAAATGCATGTCGTGCTTGCGCGCGATGGCGTGCAGTTCGGCCGCCTGCTCCGGCGGCACGCCGGACGACACGATCAGCGCTGTCTTGCACTGAATGCGGCCGGCCACCTCCAGCGCGAACGCCAGTTCGTCGTTCGGCAGGGCGATGATGGCGAGGTCGGCGCGCGAGTGAACCAGATCGGCCAGGGTGCCGGTCATGCCGACGTCAAGGAAGGTCAGCGCGCCCTGGTAGCCGCCCTCGCGCAGCTGTCCGCAGACCGTGCGTCCGAAGGCATTTTGTCGCTCCGGCTGGTCCGGCGGGCCGGCAAACACCACGATGGATTTGGGAGCGAACAGGGGGCTCAGATAGTGCAGGTCCATGACATCCTTTCTCAACAGCGACAGACAAACTACACTATACACCGGCGTGTATTGTGTATCATGCCGCCCATTTGCATTCTGCGCCGCTGGTGATTAAGGAATTTCATGGTTACTAACAAACGGGTCGCCTCCATCGATGTGATGCGCGGACTGGTCATGATGATCATGATGGTCGATCACGTGCGCGAGACCTTTTTCCTGCGCTTTCAGGTCAGTGATCCAATGAACGTGTCCGACACCGATCCCTGGCTTTTCTTCAGCCGCCTTGCCGCTCACTTCTGCGCGCCGATGTTCGTCTTCCTGACCGGTTTATCTGCATGGCTGTATGCGCACCCGGTCGGCGGGCAGCGCTCGCCGGCCGGCTTCCTGTTCAAGCGCGGGCTTTTCTTGATTCTGCTGGAAATCTGTGTGCTCAGCGTGGCGTGGAGTGGCCGCATTCCGCCGCCCACCATCTATCTTCAGGTGATCTGGGTGATCGGCCTGGCGATGATCGCGCTGGCACTGCTATATAGACTGCCACGCGGCATATTGGTCGCGCTAGGTCTGGTCATCGTCTTCGGCCACAACGCGCTCACGCCGATCAGCTTCGTGCCGGGCGAAGCGGGCTATATACCGTGGACCATTCTGCATGACCGTGGCTTCCTGGTGGCCGAAGGCGCGCTGAAGATTAAAGTGAGCTATCCGTTGCTGCCGTGGATAGGCGTGATCGTGCTCGGTTACGTTGCCGGCCCCTGGTACGCTTCCGCCACCGCGCCGGAGCAACGCCGTCGGCTGCTGGCCGGCGCCGGCGCGCTCGCCCTAGTGTTGTTTGCGGTGTTGCGTGGCCTGAATATCTACGGCGAGACGCTGCCTTGGCAGGAGGGGAAAAACGCCCTGCATACAGCGATGTCCGTTCTCAACGTGACCAAGTACCCGCCATCGCTGGCCTTCCTGTTGCTGACATTGGGTATGGGCCTGTTGCTGCTGGCATTACTGGAGCGGCGCGACAACGTCTTCCTGAGGATTTGCGCTACCTTTGGCGGCGCGCCGATGTTCTACTACCTGCTGCACCTGTTCGTGCTGCTGGCGTTGCAGAACGCTGCCGTAGCCTGGCTGGGGACGAACCACGGGGCACGCTATGAGTTCGAAAGCCTGTGGAATGTGTGGGCGATGACATTGCTGCTGATACCGCTGCTGTATTGGCCGTGTCGCGCTTTCGGCAACTTCAAACGGCGCACCAGCATGGAGTGGGTGCGCTACCTTTAATTTGCGCGCGTCCGTGATGTGCCGCACATACGCCCGGCGGCCGCTCGGCGATGCTGGGCCATGTGAACGAACATAGATGGTTGCAAATGGGTGACTGGATCGATCTGCTGCAATGGCCTGCGATGGCGGTGACGGTTGCGGCGGGATTGCTGGTCGGGTCCAAATCGCCGGCGCGTCGCAAGGCCGGCTTTTTTGCATTCTTGCTGAGTAACGCCTTATGGATAGCATGGGGATGGCATGACGAGGCCTGGGCCCTGATTGCATTGCAGCTTTGTCTGGTCGTGACCAATCTACGTGGCGTCCTGAAAAACGAGGATGCCGACTGACCCTAGTTACGAAAGCACGCTATGCAAGATACTTATCCTGTGCGACTGCACATCAACGGCAAACCTCACCAGTTTGAAGTCCAGGCGTGGGTGACGCTGCTCGACCTGCTGCGCGAGCAGGCCGGCCTCACCGGTACCAAAAAGGGCTGCGACCACGGCCAGTGCGGCGCCTGCACCGTGCTGGTGGACGGCGTTCGCATTAATTCCTGCCTGACGCTGGCGGTCATGCGCAACGGCGCAGACATCACCACCGTCGAAGGGCTTGCCGATGGCGCCGACCTGCATCCACTGCAGCAGGCCTTCATCGAGCACGACGCATTCCAGTGCGGTTACTGCACGCCCGGCCAGCTGTGTTCCGCTGTGGGGTTGATGAACGAAGGCCATGCGCACACCGCGGCCGAGGTGCGGGAGCTCATGAGCGGCAATATATGCCGCTGCGGCGCTTATCCAGGCATCGTCGCCGCAGTGACCGAGGTATTGGGCCTCGATCCTGCGCAACGACGCGATAATATCGAGCGGCCCTACACGCCGGGCACGGTGCCGGCATGAATCCATTCTCCTATTTCAGTAGCAGTGATGCCGCCGAAGTCCTGGCTCACGCCGACGCCGGCGCGCGCTTCGTCGCCGGCGGCACTAACCTGATCGACCTGATGAAGGAATTCGTCATGCGTCCGCAGGCGCTGGCCGATGTCAATGGTCTGCCGTGCGCCGACATCACGGCCAACGACGGCGGCGGCCTGCTGCTGGGCGCCACCGCGCGCAATGCGGCTACCGCTTACCATCCGGCGGTGCGAGAGGCTTATCCTTTGCTGACGGCGGCCATCCTGGCTGGTGCTTCGCCGCAGATACGCAATATGGCCAGCAACGGCGGCAACCTGCTGCAACGCACGCGCTGCCACTATTTCTACGACATTGGCACGCCGTGCAACAAGCGCGAACCGGGTAGCGGTTGCTCGGCCATCGGCGGTTTGACGCGGCAGCACGCCATCCTCGGCGCCAGCGCGCATTGCATCGCCACCCATCCATCCGACATGTGCGTGGCGCTGGCCGCGCTGGAGGCGGTGGTCCACGTGCGCTCGTCCAGCGGCGAGCGACGCATCGCCTTTGCCGACTTCCACCGTCTGCCGGAAGACCGGCCCGAGATCGACACCACGCTGATGCCGGGCGAACTGATTACCCATATCGAACTGCCGCCTGCCGCGCAATTCGCCGCCCACTCTTGCTACCTGAAGCTGCGTGACCGCGCTTCATACGCGTTTGCGCTGGTGTCGGTGGCCGCCATGCTCGATATAGGCGATGACGGCGTGGTGCGCGAGGCGCGCATAGCGCTGGGCGGCGTGGCACACAAGCCGTGGCGCGTGCCGCAGGCAGAGGCTTTGCTGGCCGGTCACGCGCCGGAAGCGGCGCGCTTCGCCATGGCGGCGGAGGCGCTGCTCGAAGGCGCTCAGGGCCAGGGCGACAACGACTTCAAGATTTCGCTGGCCCGCCGCGCCATCGTGGGCGCACTCGAACGTGCCGTACAGGGCACGCATGACAACACCAGCAGCGAAGAGGAGCGAGCACCGTGACCGACCTGATTGAAGAACTCCGCACACCATCGGCGGAACCCGGCACCGGTGCGGTCAGCATCGGCATGGCCGTCTCGCGCGTGGACGGCCGCGACAAAGTCACTGGGCAGGCGCGCTACGCGGCCGAGTATCCTGCGGCCGACCTTCTGTACGGCGTGGTCGTCAGCGGCACCATTCCGCGCGGACGCATCACGGCCATACGCGCCGACGCGGCGCTGGCGGTGCCCGGCGTGGTCGAGGTGATTTCGCACCTGAACCGGCCCCGCATCCGCTCCTTCGACATCTTCTACAAGGACATGACGGCCCCCGGCGGGTCGCCATTCCGGCCGCTGTACGACGAAAAAATCGCCTACAGCGGCCAGCCGGTGGCGCTGGTGGTGGCCGAATCGTTCGAAGCGGCTCGCTATGCCGCACGACTGGTGGAAGTGGACTACGAAATCGAACCTCACGCCACCTCGTTGCTGGAAAACCGCGAGCGCTCCTACAAGCCTAGTCGAATGAAGGCGGGATTCACGCCGCCGCCATCTCCCAAGGGACACGCCGATGAAGTGTGGGAAAAGGCCGCTATCAGGATGGAGGGTGAATACTACAGCGGTGTAGAGCATCACAACCCTCTCGAGATGTTCGCCAGCACCGTGATACGCGGCGCCGACGGCCACCTCACCATCTACGATAAAACCCAAAGCTCGCAGAACAGCCGCTGGTATGTGTCGCACGTGTTCGGCCTGGCAAAGGACAAGGTCACGGTGCGTAATCCCTACGTCGGCGGCGCTTTCGGCTCCGGCCTGCGGCCGCAATATCAACTGCCGCTGGCAGTGATGGCTTCGATCAAGTTGAAACGTTCGGTGCGTGTGGTGCTGACGCGCCAGCAGATGTTTACCTTCGGCCACCGGCCCGAAACGCAGCAACGCGTGCGGCTGGCGGCGGAGCCGGACGGCACGCTGAGCGCCATCATTCACGAAGCGGTAGCCGAAACATCGCGCATGGAAGATTATGTTGAAGTAGTGGTCAACTGGTCGGGCGAGCTGTATGCCTGCGAACATGTGCGGCTGGGCTATCACTTGGTCGATCTGGATCACGCCAGCCCGATGGACATGCGCGCCCCCGGCGCCGCCCATGGCGTGTATGCGCTGGAAGTGGCGATGGATGAACTGTCCTATGCGCTGAAGATGGACCCGCTGGCGTTGCGGCTGAAGAATTACGCCGAGATCGATCCCACGCACGGCCTTCCATACTCCACCAAGGAACTGCGTGCCTGTTACCAGCAGGGTGCGGATCGTTTTGGCTGGAACAAGCGTCCGCTGGAGCCAGGCACGATGCGCGAAGGCCGGGAATTGATCGGCTGGGGCATGGCGACCGGCGTGTGGGACGCGATGCAGATGTTCGCGCGCGCCAGCGCCGTGCTGCATGCCGACGGCACGCTGGTGGTCAGTAGCGCTGCTTCCGACATCGGCACCGGCACTTACACGGCGATGAGCATCATTGCGGCCGATGCCATGGGCCTGCCGTTGGAGAACGTGCGCTTCCAGCTGGGCGACTCGACGTTGCCGGTGGCGCCGATCGAAGGCGGTTCCTCGCATGTGGCCACAGTTGGTTCGGCGGTGCAGGGCGCTTGCGAGAAGCTACAAAAAACGCTGTTCAAGCTGGCGCGCAAGATGCCCGAGTCTCCGCTGGCCAAGGCGCGCCTTGCGGACATCGAATTCAAGGGCGGCCGCTTACGGTTGGCCGCGCGCCCGGAAATCTCGGTAGCGCTGGTGGACGTCATTGCCTCCAGCGGCGAACTGCGGTTGGAAGAAAAGTATCTGCTGCTGCCTAATATGCTCAAGCAGATGAAGTACCAGCGCTCCACGCATTCCGCCGTGTTCTGCGAAGTGAGGGTGGACCCTGAATACGGCACCGTGCGCGTCACGCGCGTGGTCAGCGCCATCGCCGCCGGCCGCATCATCAACACCAAGGCGGCGCGCAGCCAGATTATCGGCGGCGTGGTGTGGGGCATCGGCCAGGCGCTGCACGAGGAAACCCTGTGCGACCACAATCTGGGCCGCTTCATGAATCACAATTTAGGCGAGTACCACGTCTCCGTCAATGCCGATATTCACGACATCGACGTCATCTTCGTAGAGGAGGACGACCGCATAGTCAGCCGCATCGGCGCCAAGGGCGTGGGCGAAATCGGCCTGGTAGGCGTGGCGGCGGCGGTCAGCAACGCCATCTATCACGCCACCGGTCGCCGCGTTCGCAGCACGCCGATGACGCCCGATAAGGTGGCGGCCGGCGAGACGTCTATTTAGCGTCGTTGCTGTCGATCAGGGGCTTGACGCTGAAGCCATGCACCAGGATCGACAGCATGATCACACCCAGCGAAATGCCGGTCAGCTCGCGCGCCAGGTTGGGCGGTAGCCCGGCCTCGATGGCGAACACCAGGTAGAAGATAGAGCCGATGCCGCGCACGCCGAACCAGCCGGTGACGCAGCGCATACGCTTGCCGACGCCACTGCCCATCAGCCCCACATACACCGCCAGCGGCCGTGCGACCACGAACAGGAAGGCCGCCACGCCGATGGTCTCGAAGGGCAGGTCACGCAGCGAGATCATGCCGCCCAACAGCAGCACCAGCGTCAGCTCGGACAGGCGTTCCAGGTGCTCCTTGAATACCAGCGATTCCGCGCTGACCACCATGGGCACGCCGTTGGTGTCGTTGTCGTGCGCTGCTTTGGACTTGCTCATGTCCGGCTCCATCAGGCCCTGTCGGTCCTTGGGCGCGCCGGCCAGCTTCAACTCGGTCTGCCGCAGCGCGACGGCGGCAAAGAACACGGCCAGGTAGCCGGACGCTTTGATCATGCTGGCCGCGCCGTACACCACGGCGATCATGCCCAGGCCCACCAGGTCATCCATGATCTCGTGGCGTGGCTTGACGATGCGCAGGCGCCACCCCAGCCGCGCCAGGCCGGCGCCGGCCAGCACGCCCACCGCCACCGCGCCGGCCGTGCCCCAGACCACGTCCACCAGGAACCAGTGCAGATAATTCACCTCCGGCGTTCCGATACCCAGCATGGCAAGGCCGAGCAGCACAAAAGGGAAGGCGCTGCCGTCGTTCATGCCTGCTTCGCAAGTGAGATTGAAACGCAGCGCGTCCTTGTCGCCGGCGTGGCGTACCTGCACGTCGGTGGCCAGCACCGGATCGGTGGGCGCCAGTATCCCGCCCAGCAGCACTGCGGCGCCGGGCGGCATGTGCAGCACGTAGTGGGCAAACAGCGCCACCAGCCCGACGGTCAACGTCATGGAAATCCAGGCCATGCGCAGCGGCGCGTTCCAGCGTGACAGCTTGAAGGGCACGGGCATCTTGATCCCGGCGGAGAACAGGGAGATTAGCAGGGCAATCTGGGTCAGCATCTCCAGCAGCGCAGACTGCTCAAACGGATCGATGTTGAAGAGATTGAAAAAGCTGGGGCCGAGCATCAGCCCGACGCCCAGATAAACGATGGCCGACGTGAAGGGCGAACGCGATATCGTCGTCGCCGCCAGGCCGCGCGCCAGCATCAGCAGGCCGACCAGGAGGAACCATTGATTTGTGCTCATTGTCCCAGACTAAGAGGTTTTCTTCAAATTGTCTGTGGGATGGCCCACGGTGGAGCGGTTATACTCAACCCTACCATGAAAAAAATCCTGATCTCCCTTTTCGGTGCATTGCCCTTGATCTCTTCGGCGGCGCCGTGCCTGCCAGCACCCGCCCTGATCGAGCGCGATTCCCAATACGAAGAAGCGCTGCGCACCGGCGACGTGCCGTTTTTACAATCCCTGCTGGCCGAAGAATATGTGTGGGTGCATTCACTCGGTTCGCAGATTGAAACGCGTCCCGGCCTGCTGGCGCGGCTGGCGAAGCCGGTAGTCTACAAGGCGCGCAGCACCAGCGACGTGCATGTCCACGTGCAGGGCGACACTTCCGTGGTGCGCGGCGTGAGCACCACCGAGCAGTGGAATCCGGATGGCGCCACCTGGCGCACCAACCGCTACCAGTTCATGCGCACCTACGTCAACGTGGCGGGCCAGTGCAAGCTGCTTTCTGTACAAACCATGAATCTGAAGTGATGGAACAATCGCATACCAACGCCGTCTCCGGCGTGGCGCTGTCGCGCGCCGAACTGGAAGACCACCTGTCGCAGGGCGTGCGCCGTTTCGAAAGCTGCGCCTTCGACGACGAGGACTTGTCACGCCTCGACCTGCAGGGCTGCGTGTTCGAGCGCTGCACCTTTGCCGGCACATCGCTGTTCGCCAGCAAGCTGGCGCGTTCGCAGTGGCTGCGCTGCCGTGCCGGCGGTGCGGATCTGGAATCGATCGATGCGGTCGACGCGCGCTTCGAAGGCTGTGACTTGAACAACAGCAAATGGCGCCGCTCCAAATTGGCCTCCGTCGCTTTCCACGGCTGCAAACTGACCGGCGCTTCGTTTGAAGAGGTGGCGCATCTCGGCATCCACTTTGAGGAATGCCTGCTGGTGGGCGCCGACATGCGTGGCTTCACCTTCCGGAAGGCGACGCTCAAGGAGTTGGATTTCTCAGACGCCTACCTGTCCGGCTGCGACTTCCGTGAAGCCGTGTTCGAAGGCGGCAGCTTGCGCAACGCTGTGCTCAAGCTGGCCAAGCTGCAGGGCGCCGACCTGCGCGGCGCCGATATCGAAGGCATCAAGCTCACCGAGGGCGGCTTGTTCAAAGGCGCCATCATCTCGCACGCGCAGGCTGCGGCCTTCCTGCGCGAGCTCGATCTGATCGTCGTCTAAATTCCCGCTTACGACTCGCAGCTGAAGTTGGCGGCGTCCTCGACGCTGCCGCTGCCCTTGTATTTGGCCGTTTTCGGATAAGGGCAGAGCGGCCGCGTGCGCGTCGCGGACCAGTTGGGCGGCAGGTCGGCGTTGACGCCGCCCGCGTTGCCGGCGCCGCGCACGCTCGCTTGCACGCTGTCCGGCGCCTTGCCTCGTTCCACCCATTCCACCAATGGCGTCAGCATGTCGAATTGGTCGGCGGTCGGCCCGCCGGAGCAGTGGTTCATTCCTGGCACGTTGAAGTAGCGCGAGAAGTTGGACGCGTCGCCGCCGTTGGCGGTGCGCAGCGCGTTGTACCACGCCACGGTGTCGTCGGCGGAGAAGATAGGATCGCTGGCGCCGTGATAGACCATGATCTTGGCGCCACGGTTCTTCAGCGTGGACAGGTCGGACGGATTCGGCGGCAGCATGAACGACAGTGCGCTTTCGGTGTAGGTCGCGTTGGTTGCGCCCACCTTGAGCAGCATGCTTGCCAGGTCGCCGGTCAGCGCGAAGTTCGGGCCGTTGAAGGTCGCCGGGTCTTCGGGCGGCGCTTCCCAGATCAGGCCCACCGCGCCGGTATCCAGGATCAGCGAACTGCTGAACTTCCACCACGACCAGCCGTCGGTCGCCAGCCCTGCGTCATAGGGGAAGCTTGAATAGATCTTCGCGCCGTTGGGTATGGTCGCGCCGGCGAAAAGGCCGCCGATGGTGGTCTTCTGCGCCGCGCTCAGGCAGGTGCCGTCACGCGATGCGCTGCAAGTCGGCACATCGCGATTCAGGTCGAAGACGGCCTGGCAGGCTTGCGTGTTCTGCACCAGTCCATCGGCCGCGCCGTCGAGCGCATCGCACTTGGCCAGCACCGCGTTGGAAACCAGCTTGCGTTCGGCCAGCGTGAAGCCGGTCGACAGGTCGCCCGGCGTGGTGGCCAGCGAGTTATACGCCTTGGCGCCCGCGATGTTGGCGATGGCTGCCAGTGGCAGGCGGTAGCCGGGATTCCCGACCAGGAAACCGTCGTACTGGTCGGCATAGCGCGCCGCCGCCACCATGGTGTGGCGGCCGCCGTTGGAGCAGCCGCCGATGTAGGAGCGGTCCGGCTTCTTGCCGTAGGCGGTTTCGA
This sequence comes from Duganella paludis, assembly GCF_054461335.1. Lineage (NCBI taxonomy): Bacteria > Pseudomonadati > Pseudomonadota > Betaproteobacteria > Burkholderiales > Oxalobacteraceae > Duganella > Duganella paludis. The sequence goes on along the minus strand of NZ_CM136922.1, from coordinate 6,560,476 downwards.
TGATGTACTTGGCCATCGGCGTCAGCTTGCCGACCGCCTGGTAGCCGTAGTCCAGCCGCGCCTGCGGATCCAGGCCGAAGAAGGGCGTCGCTGCACTGTGTCCGGCGTCCGAACTGATGACGGCGAAGCCCTGGTTGAGCGCATGGTCCAGCGGTCCGCCGCCGCCCACCGGGCCGGTGGCCGGGACCACGCTGCCGTCCACGCCGCCGTTGGCCTGGTAGAAGAAGCGGCCGTTCCAGTTGTTCGGCAAGCGCATCTCGAAGCCGATGGCGTAGCTCTTGCCATCCACGCTGCTGGTGCGCTTGTACATCTGGCCGGTGACCTGGCAATGCGCGGGCACCGGTTTGCCGGCCACCGTCAGCGTGCCGGCCGCGATGGCGTTTGCGGCGGCGATGGTGGTGTTGGCGAAGTTGATTTTGGCCGCCAGTTCGGCGCAGGACGCCAGCGATGCGCCGGTGGCGGCGCCCAGTTGCGGTAGTCCGCCGGCGTTTGCCTTGACGTTCGATCCGCCACAGGCGGTGAGCAGCAGGGCGGCGCCGGCCGCCGTCACCAGTGAGAGTTGTTTGTTCATAGGGTGTCTCCTCTATAAAGCGATGGACGTGCCGGTCCGCGCAGCCTCTGTGGGCCGCGTCAGACCTGCGTTTGGTAAAGCGGAGGGCTTAGTTCGGCTGCACGTCTTTGAGGACGCCAACTGGCTGGTTAACCAGCTTGCCGTTGACTTTCTTGACTTCGCGGATGTACATGTTCTGGATGATGTCGCGCGTTGCCGGGTCGATGCTGATCGGACCGCGCGGGCTTTCCCACTTCATGTTCGACAGCACCTTCATCGCTGTGTCGCCGGTGACTGTGCCATTCAGCTTGCGGATGGTTTCGTAGATCATGCCCATGGTGTCGTAAGCCACCACGGTAACGAAGGTCGGCGGCAGCGCCTTCGGCAGGGCGGCGGCATAGGCGGCCAGGAAGGCCTTGTTGGCTGGATTGTCCAGCGCCGTCGAGTAGTTCAGCACCGTGATCGCACCCAGGGCGCGCTCGCCCAGCGCTTCCAGCGTTGGCGAATCGCTGGTCATGTCACCCACGCCCAGGAACTTCACTCCGGCCTTGTCCAGCCCCTTGTCGCTGAAGGCTTTCAGCACGGCGGTGCCATCTTCGGCGCCGGGCGCGAAGAAGAACAGCGCGTCCGGTTTTTCATCCTTGATGCGTTGGATGAAAGGCGAGTAGTCCGGATTTGCCAGCGGCACGCGCGCCGAACCGATGACCTTACCACCGCCGGCTGTGAAGCCCTTGGTGAAGCGCGCCTCGGCATCGATGCCGGTGCTGTAGTCGCTGACCAGCGTATAGACTTTGCCGACCTTGTTGGCCGCGCTCCAGGTGCCGAACGGTTCGGTCATCTGCTGCATGGTCATGCTGGTACGCAGCATGTACGGTGATTTCGCCGTGATGCCGGTGGTGACCGCGTTCATCACGATCATCGGGATCTTGGCCTGGGTGGCGATGGGCGCTACCGCCAGCGCGCTTGGCGTCAGCGAGAAGCCGATCAGGAAGCTGACCTTCTCGCGGGTGATCAATTCCTGCGCGGCGCGCTTGGACAGGTCGGCGTTGGAGCCGCCGTCGTCGCGGTAAATGATTTCGATCTTCTTGCCGGCTACCTTGTCGCCATACTGCTGCATATAAGTCTTGATGCCGTCCTCGAACGGCTTGCCGGTGTTGGCGAAAGGTCCGGTCAGCGCGGCGATCACGCCGATGCGGATGGTGTCCTGCGCCTGTGCTTGACCCAAGCCGCCTGCGAACACCATGCCGACCGCTACGCTGATACCTGCCAGTTTTTTCAGTTTCATATTGTCTCCGTTGGTTTTATATTTATGCAGCGATGATGACGTTTGAATCCGTACCTTCATAAAGCGATGAAACGACAGCCGCGCGGCGCGTGAGCACTGCCCCCTGGTTGATGGAGCCCTTGTCGGTCAGCTCGCGGTGGTCGATCGACGGCGGCTCGGCCTGCAGCAGCAGGCGGTCGATGCGCATCGAGGAACCGCTGGCATCCGCGTTCAGGCGGTTCAGCAAATCCTGGAAGTAGACCCGCACCGGCGCGCTGGCCAGAACCTGATCCACGTCGGCCTGCGGCCCGAGACCGGACAGCGGCAGGCAATGCTCCATGCGCGGGAACACCAGCAGGCCGATGGCGTGGCGGTCGATGCCGGTGACCACCGCATCCATCACATACGGCGCCGCCGCGCTGATCACGCGCGCCCGCAGCGGGCCTACGCTGACGAAGGTGCCGGTATTGAGCTTGAAGTCTTCGGCGATGCGGCCGTCGAACATGAAGCCCAGCTCGCGGTGTTCGGAATCGACAAAGCGAAGGGCGTCGCCAGTGCAGTAGTAACCTTCGTCGTCGAAGGCCGCCGCCGTCAGGTCCGGTGCGCGCCAGTAGCCGGGCGTAACGTGCGGGCCGTGGAAGCGTGCTTCCAGCTTGTCGCCGGACGGCACCAGCTTGACCTTGCAGCCCGGCGCCGGCACGCCGACGTAGCCTGCCTTGACGATGTCGCCGGTGCCGAAGGTGCAGGACGGCGCCGTCTCCGTCATCCCCAAACCGGTCATGATGCGGATCGACTCGCCGCAGTGGGCGATGGCGATGGCGTCCAGCCGGTCCCACGCTGCCTGTGTCAGGCCGGCGCCGGCGCAGAAGAACAGCTTCACGCGCGAGAAGAATACCTCGCTCAGCTGCGCATCCTCCTTCAGCGCATCGGTCAGCATTTCCCAGCCCTTCGGAATATTGAAGTAGATGGTCGGTGCGATCTCGCGCAGGTTGTCCAGTGTGACCTGGAAATCGCGCGGCGTTGGCCGGCCGTCGTCCAGGTACAGCGTGCCGCCGTTGTACAACACGATGCCGACGTTATGGCTGCCGCCGAAGGTGTGGTTCCACGGCAGCCAGTCCAGCAGCACCGGCGGTTCGTCCGCCATGAACGGGAAGGTCTGCAGCAGCATCTGCTGATTGCTGCATAACATACCGTGCGTGGTGATGACGGCCTTGGGCTTCTTGGTGGAGCCGGACGTGAACAGGAACTTGGCGATGGTCTGCGCGTTGACGTTGGCGTGCGCCGCTTCCACCGTGGTTGGCGTGGCGTCGAGCAGGGCATTGAAATCGGTCGCACGCTGGCCGGGCACTTCGCCGTGCGCCAGGATCAGTTCCACGCCGGCGGGCAGCACGGCCGTGATGGCGCGGCTGAAGGCATCGCCGTCGGAGGCATACACCGCGCCCGGCGTGAGCTGTTTGACCAGCTCCGCCAGTTTGCCGTAGTCGGTGGCAACCAGCGAATACGAGGGCGACACCGGCGCATACGGAATGCCGGCATACATGGCGCCCAGCGCCAGCTGGAAGTGTTCCAGGTCGTTCCCGGACAGGATCAGCAGCGGGCGCTCGGCCGACAGGCCGCGATCGAGCAGCGACTGGCCGATGCGGCGAGCGCGGTCCAACACGTCGGCGTAGGACAAGCGTATCCACTCGCCGTCCGCACCCCGACGCGCCACCAGCGTGCGTTCCGGATGTTTGGCGGCGCCGGATTCCAGGCGGTCGGTGAAGCGCGGCGGGAAATCGTCCAGCGGCGTGACGGCGTCCACATGCCACAAGCCGCTTTCCTGATAGACCGCGATCTCCGGGTTGCCCAGCTTGACCGCGCGGCACCGCACTTCAGGCACCGCACTCCTTGCTTGGTTCATGCGGCCTCCTTAAATCGGGTAATGGCGCGGCGTGGTCTGGATCGTGATCCAGCGCAGCTCCGTGAATTCTGCGATGGCCGCCTTGCCGCCGAAACGTCCCTGGCCGCTGTGCTTCACGCCGCCGAACGGCATCTGCGCCTCATCATGCACGGTGGGCCCGTTGATGTGGCAGATGCCCGACTCGATGCGCTTGGCGACCGCCATGGCGCGGCCGATATCGCGGCTGAACACCGCCGACGACAGGCCGTACTCGCTGTCGTTGGCGAGGCGTACCGCCTCATCCTCGGTATCGAAGCGCAGCAGCGATACGATGGGACCGAAGGATTCCTCCTGGTAGACCTTCATCTCCGCCGTCACGCCGTCGACGATGGCCGGCTGCATCAGGTTACCCTGCACATCGGACGAGGATTGCAGCACGCGCGCGCCGCGTTCCTGCGCATCGCGCAGCATGCCGCTGACACGCTGGACGGCGCTGGCGTCGATCATGCCGGTCAGGGGCGCGTCGGCGTGCGCCGCTTTCAAGGTGCTGGTCTTGGCTGCGAACTTGTCGAGGAATGCGTCGGCGATTTTGTTGTCGATGATGATGCGGTCGGCCGACATGCAGATCTGGCCCTGGTTGAAGAAGGCGCTGAAGGCCGCAGCTTCAACGGTGGCGTCGATATCGGCGTCATCCAGCACGATGATGGGATTCTTCCCGCCCAGTTCCAGCAGCACCGGCTTCAAATGCGTGGCGCAATGCTGGGCGATGATGCGGCCCACATTGGTGGAGCCGGTGAAGTTCACGCGGCGCACTGCCGGCGCGGCGATCAAGCGTTCCACCACTTGTGGCGCATCCTGCGGCGCATTGGTGATGACGTTGACCACGCCCGGCGGGAAGCCCGCTTCATCGAACACGCTGCCGATCAGGCGGTGCAGGGCAGGGCACAACTCGGAAGCCTTGAGAATCACGGTATTGCCGCAAGCGAGCGGCATGGCCACTGCACGGGTGCCGAGGATGACCGGCGCATTCCACGGCGCGATGCCGACCACCACGCCGCAGGCCTGGCGCATGCCCATGGCCAGCGAGCCCGGTACGTCGGACGGTATGACTTCGCCGCCGATCTGGGTGGTCATGGCGGCCGCTTCGCGCAGCATATTGGCCGCCAGCGTCACATTGAACTGATACCAGACCGGGGCGCCGCCCGCTTCGGCGATGCCGCGTTCGACGAATTCGGCGCGGCGCGATTCCATCACTTCCGCCGCCTTCAGCAACAGCGCGCGGCGTGCGCCCGGCAGCATGGCCGACCAGGCCGGGAAGGCCGCCTGCGCGGCTTGCACTGCGCGGTCCACATCTTCCAGCGTGGCAGCGGCTGCGCGCGTGGCGACCTCGCCGTTGGCCGGATTGCGGCGCTCGAAGACGGCGCCATTGGTGGCAGCGCCGGTGGCGCCGCCGATGAGCAGATCGGTATTGAACATGCTGGTCTCCTTGGATTTTTTTATTGTAGAGGCTTAACCGCGTTTGTAGGTTTGCAGACCGGGTTTGATGGTCTTATCGTCCAGGAACTGCTTGAGGCCCTGGGCGCGGCCCTTTTCAGGATCGCGGTAGTTGGACTGGTCCACCTTGGCGTACAGGTAGTCCTCGTTCTGGTCCCAATTCAGTTCGCGGCAGCGTTTGAAGCCGTTCTTGGCGATGCGCAGCACGGTCGGCGATTTGGCCAGCAGCTTTTCGGCCAGTGCGATGGTCTCCGCGCGTAGCTCGGAACGCGGCACGCTCTTGTTCACCAGGCCCATGGCGGCGGCTTCCGGACCGGTGAAGGTATCGCCGGTCATGATGTAGTGCAGCGCCTGGCGGTGGCCCATGGTGTCGGCGACGGCCTTGCTGACCAGGTTACCGGGCGGGATGCCCCAGTTGATTTCGGACAGGCCGAACACCGCTTCATCGGCGGCAATCGCCAGGTCGCAGGCCACCAGCGGCGAGAAGGCGCCGCCGAAGCACCAGCCGTTGACCATGGCGATGGTCGGCTTGGAGTACATGCGCAGCAGCTTCCACTGCCATTGCGAGCAGTCGCGGCGCAGGCGTTCCTGGAAGATCTCCGGCTTGCCGTCGTTCTCGCGGAAGTACTCCTTCAAATCCATGCCGGCGGTCCAGCTGTCGCCGGCGCCGGTCAGCACGATGACCTGCGCTTCTTCGTCCAGCTCCAGCGTTTCCAGCACGTCGATCATCTCGCGGTTGAGCGTCGGGCTCATGGCGTTGCGCTTTTCCGGACGGTTCAGGGTGATCCAGCCGATGTTGTTTTCGATCTCGACTTTGACGGTATCCCATCGGTCTGCGTATTTGGACATACAATATCTCCTGTGTGTAAGTTTGTTATCAGGCTACCTGATATGTGCCTTATACTATACCCACCTATTACGTTTTACAAGATGATTTTTTATGGTTAAAGCAAATTCGGCGAATTCGGAACACCGGCCTGCGGGGCTGGCCTATCTGGTGGGGCGTCTCGATCACATTTTGAACAAGCGGCTGCGCGACTGCGTGGCGCCGGCCGGGCTGACGGTGCCGCAGTACACGGCGCTGTCGGTGTTCCGCGCGCACGGCGTGCTGTCGAACGCGCAGCTGGCGGTGCGCATCATGACCACGCCGCAGTCGGCGAATGAGATGGTGAAGTCGATGGAGGGCAAGGGCTGGATCGAGCGCACGCCGGACCCGGCGCACGGGCGCATCATCCAGATTCAGTTGACGGCGGACGGTCACGCCATCCTGGGCCAGTGCGATGCGAAAGTACGGGAAGTGGAAATGCAGATGTTCCCCGGCACCACCGAGGAGGAGCGCGCGCTGCTGCACGCGCAGCTCAAGGGCGCGGTGCGCGCCCTGAGCCTGGAAGGGCTTTAAGCTTTCTCTTCGTCGCGCAGCTGGACGCTCATGCCGTCGCAGCTGTCAGACCACGCGGTCAACCATTGCGGCAGTTCCGGCGATTGCTCCGCCATGCCGAGATCCTTGACGATGTCGGCCGGCGGCACCGTGCCTTTGGATGAGCGGAACACGCCGCGCATCACCACCACGCCGGCCACGCGGCCGTCCTTGACGAAGCGGTGCTCCAGGAAGCTCCACTTGTCGTCCCAGCCCAGCATGCGGGTGTGGATTTCAAACGACTCGAACAACTTCAGCTCGCGGCGGAACTTGCCCCATGCATCGCCGACGATGGGCACGGCCTTGTGGCGCAGCGCGGTGCGGAAGGCGCCGGTCTTGAGCACGAAATCCATGCGGCCGATATCGGCCAGCGTGAAATAGCGGCCGTTGGTGACGTGGCGGTTCAAATCCAGGTCCAGCGGCCAGACGCGCATGCGCACCACGGTGTTGGAATAAGGATCGGCGGTCTTGCGCCAAGGGCGATGCAGCAGCATCCAGATCAGTCGAAACCAGAGATTCATGATGTACAGGCCAGTAGAGGATGGCCACCACTATAGGCGAGGCGGATCTGATAAGGTAGGTGCAGAAATGACTTTTTTCATGCGATATATGCCATGCCCGCTCCCATGCACCTGACCATCCTGTTTGCCGACCTGTGTTCGGCCGCCAGCGCCACCACCGCGCTGGAACTACTCACCGCCGCCAACCTGTTTGCCGAGGAACCGGTGTTCGACGTGGTGACCGCCTCGCTGGACGGCAAGCCGGTCACCACGCTGCGCGGCCAGACCTTGCAGCCAGACGTGGCGCTCGCCGACATCAAGCAGACGGACCTGGTGCTCATCCCCGGCTTCCTGTTCACGCTGCGCGAGGCCTTGCCCGGCTTTGGCCGCTACAGCGATTGGCTATGCGCGCAGCACCGGCAAGGCGCGGTACTGGCCACCATGTGCACCGCTACCTTCATGCTGGCGGAAACCGGCCTGCTGTCCGGCGCGCGCGCCACCACCCACTGGGCTTTCGCGGACCTGTTCCGCAAGCGCTATGCCGACGTGCGCATGGATGAAGGCGAAACCCTGTGCGAAGATAATCGCCTCATCACCAGCGGCGGCGCTACGGCGGCCATGGACCTGCTGCTGCATCTGATCCGCCGCTACGGTTCGCTGGACCTGGCGCAGAAGTGCAGCCGCTATCTGCTGATCGATAATGCGCGCAGCGAACAGTCGGTGTATGTGTTGTGGTCCATGCCCAAGAGCCATGGCGACGCCGATATCCTGCGCGTGCAGAACTGGCTGGAGGAGCACTACGACCAGCCGCTGTCGATAGACGAACTGGCGCCGCGCTTCGGTTTCGGCGTGCGAAATTTCATGCGCCGCTTCAAGGAGGCGACCGGTTACACGCCGCTGGCCTACCTGCAAACGCTGCGACTGGAGAAAGCCAAGCACCTGCTGGAGTCAACCCGCATGAGCCTTGACAGCATTACGTTCAAAGTGGGATATGAAGACAGTAACTCGTTCCGCCGTTTGTTCCGGCAGCGGGTGGGACTGCTGCCCGCGTCGTACCGGAAGAAGTTCCAGCCGCGGGCAGCGTAAAGCAGATTTACTTGTTCAGCAGCGAGTGCTTGCGTGCATAGCCGAAATAGACGGCCAGGCCGATCACCAGCCAGATGCCGAAGGCAACCCAGGTGACCCAGCTCAGGTAGCACATCAGCGTCACGCAGAAGATCACGGCCAGCGCCGGCACATAAGGCACGCCTGGGCAGCGGAAGGCGCGCTTCAGGTCCGGACGGGTCTTGCGCAGGATGATGATGGCGATCGACACCAGGCTGAATGCGGCCAGCGTACCGATGTTAACCAGCTCGCTCAACACGTTCAGCGGCACCACGGCGGCCAGCAGGCCGAACACGATACCGACGATCCAGGTGGCCAGGAACGGCGTATGGAAACGTGGATGAACGTTCGACAGGCGTTTCGGCAGCAGGCCGTCGCGCGACATGGCGTAGATGATGCGGGTCTGGCCGTATGCCATCACCAGGATCACGGTGGTCATGCCCAGGATCGCGCCCAGGTCGACGAAGCCGGCGAACCAGTTTTCACCGGCGCGCTGCAATGCCAGCGTCACCGGGTGGTCGATGCCGAGGAATTCCTTGAACGGGACGATGCCGGTCATGATGGCCGAAACGATCACGTACAGCACCGTGCAGCCGGCCAGCGAACCGATGATACCGATCGGCAGATCGCGTTCCGGACGCTTGACTTCCTCGGCCGCCGAGGTCACGGCGTCGAAGCCGATGAAGGCGAAGAACACCAGTGCCGAAGCGCTCAGCATGCCGTTGATCCCGTAAGGCATGAACGGCTGCCAGTTCGACGGCGTCACATGACGCGCACCGACCACGATGAACAGCAGCACCACGGTGATCTTGATGACCACCATGATGTTGTTGACGCGCGCCGATTCACGCACGCCGATGCTCAGCATCGCCGTCAGGATCAGCATGATGCACAGCGCCGGCAGGTTGATGTAGGTGGTCACGCCGGGCAGGGCGCCGGGCGCCGCCGACAGCACCACCGGCAGGTGGATGTCGAAACCGGACAACAGCGACTGGAAGTAACCCGACCAGCCCACCGACACGGCCGACGTGGCCAGGCCGTATTCAAGCAGCAGGTCCCAGCCGATCATCCAGGCGGCCAGCTCGCCCAGGGTGGCGTAGGAGTAGGTGTAGATGGAGCCGGCCACCGGAACGGTGGAGGCGAATTCGGCGTAGCACAGGGCGGCGAAACCGCAGGCGACGGCCGCCACTACAAAGGACAACGTCAGCGCGGGGCCGGCGGTGACGGCGCCGGTACCGGTCAGCACAAAAATACCGGTGCCGACGATGGCGCCGATGCCCATCAAAATCAGGTCGAAAGGCCCGAGTACTTTTGCCAGTCCGCCCGGCTTGCCGGCGTTGGCGATCATCTCATCCAGATTCTTCGTTCTAAAAATGCTCAAAGTCGCTCCTGCTTTTTTGTGTTTTATCGTAGTCCCGGCTGGGCGGCCTTGTGAGCCAAAGTCGGGCAAGCGCAAATAATACAGTATGTTTTCGGCATTTCCGAGCCTGTTGTTTTATGTGTATCAATGTGTATCAAGCCGCTTATTTGCTGGACAACCGTACCGAAATGGCGATAGTCGCCATAGAATAGGCCGATGAAAATAGTCATAGCCCCGGATTCGTTCAAAGAGAGCCTGTCGGCGATGGCCGTCGCCGACGCCATCGAGGCCGGATTCCGCGACATCTTCCCCGATGCGGAATACATTAAACTGCCGGTCGCCGACGGTGGCGAGGGCACGGTGCAGGCCATGATCGACGCCAGCGGCGGCACGCTGGTCGAGCTGCCGGCGCAAGGCCCGCTGGGCGCGGAGGTCGCACCGGTGGCCGCGTTCTACGGCATGATGGGCGACGGCGTCACCGCCGTTATTGAAATGGCGGCCGCCAGCGGACTGGAACTGTTGACGCCAGCGCAGCGCGATCCGCTGCGCACCACCAGCTATGGCACCGGTGAATTGATCAAGCACGCGCTGGACGCCGGCGCGCGCCGCTTCGTCCTGGGCGTGGGCGGCAGCGCCACCAACGACGGCGGCGCCGGCATGCTGCAGGCGCTCGGCGGCCGCCTGCTGGACACCCACGGCGACGACCTTGCGCCGGGCGGCGGCGCGCTCGATGCGCTGGACCGCATCGTCTTGTCCGGCCTGGACGTCCGCATCAAGGATTGCGTGTTCGATGTCGCCTGCGACGTTAGCAACCCGCTGGTCGGCCCGGAGGGCGCCTCCGCCATCTTCGGCCCGCAAAAAGGCGCCACGCCCGACATGGTGGCGCGGCTGGACGACAATCTGCGCCACTACGCCGCCATCATCGCGCGTGACGCCGGCCAACATGTGGCCGATGTGCCGGGCGCCGGCGCCGGCGGCGGCATCGCCGCAGCCATGCTGGCCTTCCTCGGCGGCCGCCTGAGCCCGGGCAGCGAGATTGTCACCGACGCCGTCGGACTGGACGCGGCGGTGGTCGATGCGGACCTGGTCATCACAGGCGAAGGCCGCATCGACGGCCAGACCATCCACGGTAAAACGCCCATCGGCGTGGCGCGCGTGGCGCAGCGCCATGGCAAGCCGGTGATCGCCATTGCCGGATCGCTGGCCACGGGGGCGGCGGCGGTGCACGGTCACGGCATCGATGCGGTATTCGCCGCCGTCAGCGGCGTGTGCACGCTGGAACAGGCGCTGGCCGCCGCAGCGGACAATGTGCGCAGCGCAGCCAGGAACATCGCCGCCACATTGCGGTTGGGAGCGGGACTGGGCTTGTGATAAAGTCATTGCTCATATAAGCAGCGGGAACGACTTTCATGGCGCGAGGCAGACTGCCGTCGATCAAGGTGCAAATCTATACGCTCGTATGGGCTTGCGCCTTGCCGGCCATCGTCGGTTTTTTTCTGCTGACGGCCCACTTCATCGAGCGCGAACGGGAACAGATCAAGTTTGATACGCTGATCGCCGCCCGCGCACTGATACAGGCGGTGGACCGCGATCTGAACACCGGCATCACCGTGGCGCTGGCCCTGTCCCATTCGCCCAGTATCGATAAAGGCGACTTTGCCGCCTTCCATGCGGAAGCCACGCAGGCGCTGCGGCCCGAATTCCCCGGTTTTAATTTCGTCCTCAGCGATCGCGATTCGATGCAGCTGCTGAACACCGCGCGGCCGTATGGCTTGCCGATCCCCGATCCCGGCAGCGCAGAACGCATCCGCAAGGTGTTCGAGACCGGCAAGCCTGTGATTTCCGATGTGTTCATCGGCGGTGCGCTGAAACGGCCGCTGGTCGCCATCCACGCGCCGGTGCTGCGCGATGGTAAAGTCATCTACTGCATATCGACAGCGTTCGTGCCGGAACGCCTGGGGCAAGTGCTGAAGGAACCGCGCCTGCCGCCGGACCGCGTGGTGGCCATCTTCGATTCGCAGGGCACCATCGTCGCCCGTTCACACGATGCGGAACGATTGGTGGGCAAGAAGGGCGCCCCGTCCTTGCTGGTGCAAATGCCTGCGAAGATGGAGGCGGCAGTGGAGGCCACCACGCTGGAAGGGCTGCCGGTGTATTCGATGTACAGCCGTTCGGCGTCCAGCGGTTGGTCGGTGGTGGTCGGCGTGCCGCGCAGCGTGGTGTGGTCGGAGATGCTGGCCTCGATCAAGTGGATCAGCCTTGGCGTGACTGCGCTGCTGCTGGCCGGCTTCTGCGTGGCCTGGATCTACGCCCGCAACATCAGCCGCTCGCTGGAGCAGGCTAACGCCGCCAAGGACGCCTTCGTCGCCAACATGAGCCACGAACTGCGCACGCCGATGAACGCGGTGCTGGGCATGGCGCATTTGCTGGGCACCACCCGGTTGTCGCAGGAGCAGGGCCGCTATCTGGAGATGATCCGCGCCTCGGGCCAGTCGCTGCTCGGCATATTGAACGACATCCTGGACTTCTCCAAGATGCAGGCCGGGAAGGTCGAACTGCATCCGGTACGCTTCGAGCTCGATGACGTGATGCACTCGGTGGCCACCATCATGAGCGTCAACGTGGGCGAAAAGGAACTGGAACTCTGCATGGCGGTGGAGCCGGAAGTGCCGCGCGTGCTGGTGGGCGACGCGCTGCGTCTGCAGCAGGTGCTGGTCAACCTGGCCGGCAACGCCATCAAGTTCACCGAGCGGGGCGAGGTGTCGGTGCTGGTGCAGCGCATGACGCGCTCGCCGCTGACCTTACGCTTCAGCGTGCGCGACACCGGCATCGGCATGAGCCAGGAACAATTGGCGCGTTTGTTCTCGCCGTTCACCCAGGGCGACCTGTCGTTCACGCGCCGCTTCGGCGGCACCGGCCTGGGACTCACCATCACCAAGAACCTGATTGAGCTGCTGGGCGGGACCATCCAGGTGGACAGCGAATCCGGCAAGGGCAGCGAGTTCCGCGTCACGCTGGAGTTCAAGGAAGCCGAGGAGGCGCCAGCCGCGCTGGCCGCGGGTTCATCGCGCAAGCTGCACCTGTTGGTGGTGGACGACAACCGCACCAGTCGCACCTTCATCGGCACCACCATCCGGGGCTGGAACTGGACCAGCGACCGCGCCGCCTCCGGCGACGAAGCGCTGGCGAAGCTACGCGCCGGCACGCACTACGATGTGGTGCTGGTCGACAGCGTGATGCCGGACATGGACGGTATGGCCACCATGCGCGCGATACAGGAACTGTCGCCGGTTCCGGTGATTTGCATGCTCAACGCCTACGCGCGCGGCAAGCTGATGGAGGAAATGGCCGGCTCCAGCGCGGCGGCTTTCCTCACCAAGCCGGTCACCGCATCGAGCCTGTTCGACGCCGTGCAGACCGCGCTGGCGCCCACCGTGCCGGATGGCGGCGTGGCCGACGTGTTGCCCATGCCTGCGCTGGACGGCGTGCGCATCCTGCTGGTGGAGGACAACCCGATCAACCAGAACGTAGCCAGGGGCATACTGGAACAGGCCAACGCCGTGGTATCGGTGGCGGACAACGGCCAGCTGGCGCTCGATCAGTTGAAGGCCGGCGCTTTCGATCTGGTGCTGATGGACGTGCAGATGCCGGTGATGGACGGATTTACCGCCACCCGCAAGATCCGCGAGGAGCTGGGCTTGACGCTGCCCATCATCGCCATGACGGCAGGCGTGATGGAGTCCGAGCGGGAGCAATGCACCAGCGCCGGCATGGACGACTTTATCGCCAAGCCTATCGATGTCGAACAGATGTTCGCCACCCTGGCGCGGCACATCAAGGCCGATTCGGTCGACTCGGTAGATTAAGCCACCGGCCGCCACACCACGCGGTTGCGGCCCGATTTCTTGGCTTCATAGAGCAGGGTGTCGGCGGCGGAAAACAGTTCGGCGCCGCTTTCGGTGGTGGCGGTGTTCAACGTAGCGCCGCCGGCGCTCACCGTCAGCATCGGCGCGACGCCCGAGGCCTCGTGTGGAATCTGCAGCTCTGCGATGGCGCTGCAGATGCTGGCGACCACCTGTTGCGCCTGCGCCGCTTCGGTATCGGGCAGCAGCAGCACCATTTCCTCGCCGCCGTAGCGCGCCGCCAGGTCGGCCGGGCGGCGCAGGCCGGAGGCGGCGGTGCGCGCCACCGCGCGCAGCGCGCGGTCGCCCGCCGGATGGCCGTAGAAATCGTTGTACTGCTTGAAGGCGTCGATATCGAGCAACGCCAGCGACAGCGGACGGCCGCTGCGGCGGCTGCGCTGCCATTCGGCTTCATACACTTCGTCAAAACGGCGGCGGTTGGCCAGCTCGGTCAGGCCGTCCACGTGCGCCAGGTGCTCCAGCATGCGGCGCTGGCGCACCATCTGCAAATGCATGGCCACGCGCGCCATCACCACGGTTTCGTTGAAAGGCTTGGAGATGTAGTCGGCCGCGCCCATCTTCAAGCCATTGGCCTCGTCTTCCGGCCGTCCCAGGCCGGAGATGAAAATCACGGTGATGTGCGCGGTCTGCGCGTCGGCGCGCAGGCGGCGCAGCACTTCGTAGCCGTCCATGTCCGGCATCACCACGTCCAGCAGGATCAGGTCCGGCAGATGGCGGGCGGCGCGCTCTAGCGCCTGCTCGCCGTTCTTCGCCAGCAGCACTGTGTGCTCGGGTTTGAGCAGCTCCGCCAATACCTGGCGGTTGACGATGTCGTCGTCGGCCACCAGGACCTTTTGGGTTCCCGCAAAGTTCATGCGTTTTCTTCCAGTTCGTTGTGCAGGGCGCGCGACAGCACGCCCAGCGGCGCCAGCGCCGCGTGATATTCGATGTCGTCCACGGCCCGCTGGATCAACGACAGCGGCTCCGCATGGCGGCGCACCGCCGGCAGCGCACGCAGTTCGCCCAGTACGTCCTCGGCGCGGGCGTCGTCGCTGCGCAGATAAGCTTCCAGGCGCGTAATCAGCAGGCGCGCGTCGCTGTCGCGGTAGCGCATCTGCGCCGGTTCCTGCTCCAGCTGCGCCAGGCCGTCGACCACCTGTTCAAGGCCCTCGGCCAGTTCGCCCGCGAGTGCGTCGATGCGCTCGCCGCGTTCGGTGCGCATGGCTTGCTCCAGCGCTTGCGCCTGCGCGGCCAGCTGCAACGCCCCGATATAGGCGGCGGTCGATTTCAGGTTGTGCGTGAGGCTGTAGAGCACTTCGTGCCGGCCGCTGGCGACTGCTTCGCGCACGGTACCGGCGGCGTTGCGGTATTCCTGCAGGAAGCCGCGTATGCGTTTGTCCAGGCGGGCACGCTGGCGGTCCGCGCCTTCCAGCGCGACGTGCCAATCCACGCCGGGAATTGGCGGCAGCGGCGACTGAGGCGACTGCGACGTGCCATGGCCGGCATGACTCGCGTAGTCGGCGTGGTCGGCAGATGGCGTCACTTGCAGCGCGGCGCTGGCCTGCGCGCGGCGCGCGGCCAGCCGCGACGTCGGTATCCATTTGATCAGCGCGCGGAACAGCTGCTCCGGCGCGATAGGCTTGGTGAGGTGATCATTCATGCCGGCCGCCAGGCTCTTGTCGCGGTCCCCGGCCATGGCGTAGGCGGTCATGGCGACGATGGGCAGGTGCCGGCAGCGTTCCATGGCTCGGATGCGGCGCGCTGCGGTGAGACCGTCCATTTCGCGCATCTGCACGTCCATCAGCACCAGGTCGTAGTCGGCCTGCTCAAGCATATGCAGCGCCTCGGCGCCATGCTCCGCCACGTCGATCTGCATGCGCGCGGCGGACAGGAAATCCAGCGCCACCTCGCGGTTGTTGGCGTTGTCCTCCACCAGCAGGATGCGGGCGCCGTCCAGCGCGGACAGGTCGCGCAGCGCCAGTCCGGCGTTGTCCGAGCGGCGCAGCGGGCGCGCCGCTTGTGCCGGCTGCGCCGGCGGCTGGTGATGCAGCGGCCAGTCGACCGGCGCGGCGCTCTTTTCGGCGATGCCGAGACGGACGATGAAACTGAAACGGCTGCCGATGCCGGGGGTGCTCATCACCTGGATGTCGCCGCCCATCAGCTGCACCAGCTGGCGCGAGATGCTCAGTCCCAGGCCGGTGCCGCCGTATTTGCGCGAGGTGGTGTCGCCCGCCTGGTTGAAGGACTGGAACAGGTTCTCCAGCTGCGCGGAGCGCATGCCGATGCCGGTGTCGCTGACCGAGAAGCGCAGCGCCACGGTGTCGGCGGTCTTGTCCATCAATTCCACGGCGACGATGATCTCTCCGCGCTCCGTAAATTTGACGGCGTTGCTGGTCAGGTTGATCAGCACCTGCGTCAGCCGCAGCGGATCGCCGGTCAGGCGCGGCGGCACGCTGCCGTCGACGCGCATCTTCAACTCCACGCGCGCGGCGTCGGACTTGATGACGGTCAGGCTGGTCAGGTGGTCCAGCATTTCCTGCAGCTCGAACGGCGCGGACTCCAGCCGCAGCTTGCCCGCCTCGATCTTGGAGAAGTCCAGGATGTCGTTGATCACGGCCAGGAGGTGCTCGCCGGCACCGAGGATCTTGCCCAGGTAGTTCTGCAGCTTGGGATTCGGTTCGGTCATCAGCGCCAGGCGGCTCATGCCGATGATGGCGTTCATCGGCGTGCGGATCTCGTGGCTCATGTGGGCCAGGAATTCGGACTTGGTGCGGGTGGCTTCTTCCGCGCGCAGCATAGCGCTCTGCATGGCCTTGATGCGCAGGCCGAGGATGCGGGTGAACACCAGCATGTCGATCATGTTCCCGAACTGCAGCGCGTGCATAGTCCAGAAATTAGCGCCCACCTTGCCGCTGACAACCTGGCTCAGTATCGCCGACGAAGCGAAACTCACGGCCCAGCCGAACAGAAAGTAGATGCCGACCGCGTCGTCACGGCGCGCGCGCAGGTAGGCGCCGGGCAGTCCAAGCAGCATGGGCATCACGCCCAGCGAACTGACCACGATGACCAGCGTTTCCACGCTCATGATGTCGGTGACGTAGGCGAGGGCGCTGAGTGCGCACAGGGCCGCGCCGCCGTACATCAGGCGGCTGAACATGCGGTCCTTGCCCGGCCGTGCGAGCGCCTGTTCCACGAACAGATAGGCGCCGGCGGACGCCGTCAGCGCGAACAGGCCGCCGGCGTGGATGCTCATCCAGTAGTTGTTCTTCCACAGGTACTGGTTGCCCAGCCCGAAGAATTCGACGGAGAACAGCGTGGTGCCCAGTACCAGCAACGCGAACTTGCCGAACAGCGGCTCGCGCAACGTGACCCATTGCGTGACGCTGTACAGCAGCAGGCACAGACTGAGGCCGGTCAGCACGCCTTGCAGCATCTGTTCGTTGAGCGAGTCGCCGTGGAAGTTGGCCGGCCGCGCAAGGCTGATCGGCAGGATCATGGCGCCGGTATTCTGCACGCGCAGCAGCAGTACATAGTCCGCGCCCGGCGTCAGGTGCAGCAAGGCCGCCGGCACGCGGCCGCGCGAAACGCCTTCCGCATCCGGTTGCAGATTGCCGATGACCGTATGCCGGGCGATGTGGCCCGCGCTGGCCACGTAGACGTCGATGCGGTTCAGCACCGCGTAGTCGATATTCAGTATCCAGTCGCCCCGGCTGCCGGCCGGCAGCGAGACCGGAATGCGCAGCCATACCACGTCCTTTTGCACACCCAGCGTGGCGTAAGCGAAGTTGGGCGCGGCGTAGCGCGCCTCGGCGGCCAGCGCGGCTTCCGGCGTCAGGCTGGCATCGGGATCGAGCATGATTTGGACGGCCGGCCATGCTTCCACATAGTCATGCTGCGCGTCGAGCACCAGCGGACCGGGAGCGGCGTTGACCGCGCATGGGATCAGCGCCAGCGCAAGGATCAGGAGAAGGTAGCGGGTCAGATGTCTCAGCATGGGATCAGAAGCGGTAGTCCAGCCGCACATCGAGCGTGCGTGGATCGCTCGGCGTCAGCATGCCGAAGCTGTCGATGTTGATGGGGTGGACCTTGTTTTCGAGATTCTTCACGCGCGCCATCACGCTCCATGCGGCGCCTTGGGGGCGATAGCGCAGGTTGGCGTCGGTCTGGGTATAGGCCGGCACGCGGTACTGCAGCAGCTGCGACGGCACGGCGATGATGTAGGCCGCACTGCGGCGCGCGCCGAGGCCCGCAGTCAGGTCGCCGAAGGTGCGCTCATAGCCCAGCGAAAGCGTGTTCGATGGCGCGCGGTCCAGCTTATTGCCGGCCCAGTTGTGCAATCCGTCGGGGCTGTAGCGGACATAGTGCGCGTCCAGCAGCGAGACGGCGTAGCTGATGCGGTCCTGCGGCGTCGCCGCCAGCTGGCCTTCGGCCTCCAGTCCCTTGACGCTGGCCGCGCCGGCGTTGGCGGTGACGAAGCGCGGCGCGCCGGCGACGATGGCGACCCCGGAAAGCTGCAGGTTGTTGTAATCGTAGCGGAACACCGATAGATTCAGGCTGGCGCGCTTATCCCAGAAGCGTGTCTTGACGCCCGCTTCGTAGGAACGCACGGTTTCCGGCTGATAGAACAGCGTGTCCGCCGGTACGGCCAGCGCAGCCGGGCAGCTCAGGCCCAGTTGCACCGAGCCGGCCAGGCAGCCGTCATTGAAGCCGCCGGCCTTGTAGCCGGTGGAGACGGCGCCATACAACATCGTCGATGGCGCCAGGTCGTAGTCTGCGCCCAGGCGCCAGGTGGTCTGGTGCGTTTTCATGCTGGCGTCGTTCAGCAGCGCGAAGTCGGTGGCCGGATTGAACACCGGACCTTGCTGGAAATTGGTCGAGCCGAGGCGCGACTTGTCGTCCGCCGTGTAGCGCGCGCCGGCGGTGGCGCGCAGCCGTTCCGTGACGCGGTAGGTGGCCTGGCCGAATATCGCTTTGCTGGTCGAAACGGTCGGGCCGTGTGGGAACACGTAGTACGGCGGCAGCCCGATCAAGGCCAGGTCGCGGAAGGTGTACAGCTGCGACGACTCTTCGCGGAAGTAGTACAGACCTGCCTGCGCGCTGAGCGGGCCGTCGCCGTTGGTGGCCAGGCGCAGCTCGTGCGAGTTCTGCGTGTAGTCGCCACGGAAGTTCTCGCGCACGCCCAACGCCAGCGTCGGCGCCACGCGGTAGTAGAAGTTGGCCAGGGCATCGTGATCATAGTCGCGGTGCGCGCCCAGGTAGTACAGCGTGGCCGGGCCCAGGTCCAGCGTCAGGTCGGCGCTCAGGCCGGAGGTGGTCTTGTGGCTGTAGCCCTGTTCCGGCAAGCCGTTCGGCGGCACGAAGCCGTTGGTCAGCTGCGCGCCGGTGCCGCTGCCATACCAGACCGGATTGCCGCCGGCGACGCCGGTATAAAAATTGGTGTCGGGGACGAAGCTGTCGTTGTTGTCGTCCACCTTGCTGCGGTCGTAGCGCAGCAGCAGGGTGGCGTCGCGCGTGATTTTCAGTTTCGCCGAAAGACGTGCCGACAGGTCGTCGCGGTCCTTGCCCAATGCGTGCGTGGTGTTCTGGCCGTTGGTCAGGTAGCTGTCGTGGCGGTTGAGGTTCAGCGCGGCGCGCAGCGCCAGCATCTCGTTCACCGGCACGTTGAGCATGGCGCTGGCCTTGCGGCTGTTGTAGTTGCCGATTTCGGCGGCCACGCTGGCTTCATAGCGATTGATTGGTGCCTTCGACATCACGCTGACCACGCCGGCCGTGGTGTTGCGGCCGTACAGCGTGCCTTGTGGGCCGCGCAGCACCTCCACGCGTTCAAGGTCGTAGAAGCTCAGGTTCTGGATTTGCGGGCGGGCGATGTAGATCCCGTCGAGCAGGAAGGCGGCCGAGGGATCGCCTTTTTCGGTGGTGTCCGCGCTCGACACGCCGCGCATGGTGATGCGCAGGCCGTCGGGCGCGTTGTCCAGCTCCACGTTGGGCAGGCGCGCACCGATGTCGGCCGGGCTGTCGATGCCGGCGTTGGTCAGCTGCGCGGCGCTCAGCGTGGACATCGAGACCGGCGTTTTAGATTCCAGCGATGGCGCGCGCTGCGCCGTCACCGTCACTTCCTGAATCTGCGCGCGCGCCGAAGCCGCGAACAGCAGCGACAGGGAAAGCAGCAGGAGTTTCGGCGTGGCGGATGGCGGTGCGGTCATCATTGCTATTTTAAAAACGATAGTTGCGTTCGAGATGCAAAGCCGAAGAGTGTATCAGGTTGCCTTGCGAAGGCGTAGCTATCCTGGCAACTATCTGTATAAAAAATTCACACTCCCGGTGGCGCGCCCTGGCGGGATGTCGGCAACGAACAACACTTGGGCCGCGCCGATCTCAGGCGCCGCCGCGCCGCCACCAGCGCTTGGTGTTGGCGTTGGCGTAGGCGGCACGGGCCGGCACCGTGAGTGTGACGCGGGTGCCGCCGCCGGGCGCGGCGTCGATCTCCAGCTTGCCGCCGGCGCGGGCGGCGCGTTCGTGCATGCCGGTCAAGCCGTAGTGCTTTTGCTTGGGCGCGGCGTCCGGCGCCATGCCGGCGCCGTCGTCGACGACCTGCAGGATGAAGTGTTCGCGTTCGTAGCGCACACGCGCCTGCACGCGCGCGGCGCTGGCGTGCTGGAAGGCGTTGCGCAGCGCTTCGCGGGCGATCTCGCAGGCTTCCTCCGCCACCGTGTCGCGCAGTTTGCGGCGCTGGCCGCTCACGGCGATGTCGAACAGCGTCGCCGGATGGTCCGCGTGCAGCTGCCGGCCCGCTTCGCCGGCGGCGCTTTCGACATCGTCCACCCGGCCGGTGCGAAGCTCATAGACCTGGTCGCGACCTTCGACGATGGTGTCGCTGGCCTGGTCCAGTATCGGCTCCAGCTTGCGGCGCGCGTCTTCCGGCAGGCCGGCCGAGACGATATCCAGCCGCAGGATCAGCGCCTGCACGCTTTGCAGGAAGGTGTCGTGCAGGGTGCGGGCGATGCGTTCGCGTTCGGCCATGCGCACGGTCAGCTGTTCGGCCACGCGCCGGGTGGCGGCGCGCAGGCGGTACAGGTAGAGCAAATACAGCAAGGCCGCCGCCGCCAGCCCACACAGCAGCTTGAACCAGATGGTCTGCCAGAAGCGCGGCGCGATCTCGAAGTCGAGCTGCGCCTCTTTCTTGCCCGGCACGCCGTCCTCGTTGAAGGCGCGCACGCGGAAGGTGTAGTGGCCCGGCGCCACATTGGTGTAGTAGGCGGCGCGGCGGTCGCCGGCTTCCTGCCAGTCGTCGTTGATGCCGGAGAGCTGGTACTGGAAGCGCATCGCTTCCGGCTTGCCCAGTCCCGGCGCGGTGAAGCGCAGGCTGAAATTCTGCGATCCGGGCGGCAGGCGCAGTCCCGGCACGGCGTCGTGGTGCACCTCGCCGGCGTCGAGCCCCAGCACGAACGGCGTCGGCGCGATAGTGTTGCGGCGGATGCGGCCAGGCGACAGGCGCAGCACGCCGCCGCTGGTCATGAACCACAGCTGGCCGCCGGAATCCGAGAATACGCTGGGCAGGCGCATTTCAAGCATGGCCTGGCCGGTGTAGCCGTCCAGGATGCCGAACAATTCATAGCGCAGCAGGGTGCCGGGCGTGGAGACGGCGGCCTGCCAGTCGGCCCGCTTCACATGGACCACACCCTGGCCACCGTTGAACCAGCGATCGCCGTCGGCGCTGATGGCCATGCCGGAGATTTTGGCCAGGGCCTCTGGCCGCAGCGCCGGCAGCATGCGGAAGCCGCTGCCGGTGAATACCGCCAGTCCCTGGTCGCCGCCCAGCAGCACGTCTTCGTTCACCGCCACCATGGTCGGCAGTCCGACGCCGCCGGCATTGTAGGTGGTCAGCTTGCCGTTCTGGTTGAAGACCATGGTGCTGTCGCCGGTGGCCATCCAACGCTCGCCCGGCTTGCGGCCGGCGGCCGCCATGAAAATGCGGTCCGGCAGGCTGAAGGCGCTGCGCGGATGCCACTGGCCGTCCAGCAGTCCTATCAGGCCGGTCTGCGCGGTGGCGGCCCACAGCACCTTGCCGTCGTCCTGCATGCCGGCGACGTCGAGATCGGCCGGCTTGCCGTCGCGGCCGGGCGGCAGCGGGATCTGCGTGACAGCGCCCCGGTAGCGGCGTTCGATGCTGCGTTTGTTCGACATCAGCAGCGCGCCGTCACGGTCGTTGGCCAGCACGTCATAGTGTTGCGGCGAGCGCTCCGGCGGGCGGTCCGCATGCAGGCGCCAGGTGACGCGGTTGATGATATCCGACAGCCATACGCCGCCTTCGGTATCGCCGGCCATGCTGAACATGCCGCTCGCCTGCGGCAGCGGCACCGGCGTCAGGCTGTTTTCGCGGTAGCGTTCCAGCCCACTCTGGGTGGCGACCCACAGATTGCCTTCCAAATCCTCGAGCAGCGCGTTGGTCACGCGCGATGGACCGGTGGCTTGCGGCGCCCGGCGCTCATCGGCATCGCGGCGTGAACGCAGCGTGCCCGCAGGACGGCCGCCGGCGCGCGCCACGCGGCACAGCATTTCCGGGCAGAGGCGGGTCCACAGATTGCCGTCGCGGTCGAACAGATTGCGGGCGCGCGATTCGAGCGGCGCATACAGCGCGGGACGCGGCAGCGGGGCGGTGGCGGCGGTCGGCAGGGTTTTCTCCAGCGGCAGCGGCGCAATGCTGTCGCCGTCGGATAGCCACAGGCGGCCGTCCGGCGACTGCACCAGCGCGTCCTGGTTGGCCTGCGCGTGCACCAGCGTGAACTTGCCGCTGGCGCGGTCCAGCCGGTACACGCCGGTCTTGAACGACACCCATAGCTGCTGGTACTGGTCGAGCAGCACGCTGTGCGCGTTATCGTACGGCAGGCCCTGTTCCGGCCCCAGCTTGCGCAACTTGCCCTTGGCTTGCACGAAGAAGCCGCGGTCGGAGGTAATCCACACGCTGCCGTCGCGGTCCACGGCCAACGCCTCGATGCTGCCGGACGGCGAATCGAGCGGGACCACGTGCTCGATGCGGCCGTTCTTGCGCAGCACCGATACGCCGCCGACCGAATAGCTGATCCACAAATCGCCGTTGCTTTCGGCGCGCAGTTCGTTCACGCGGCGGCGTGCCACTTCGCCTTCGGAGGCGGGCGCGTAGCGTTCGAAATGCACGCCGTCGAAGCGGAACAAACCGGTGGAAGTCCCAAGCCACAACCAGCCGTCCGGCGTCTGCGCCATGGTTTTGATTTCGGCAGGCGCGCCTTCGCGTATGCCCCAGGCGGCGTGGTTGTAGTCGCGCAGCGCGACGTCGGGATTGAGGGCGAATGCCGGGCCGGCCAGGCAGAGTGCGAAGAGCGAGGGGGGCAGCGCGCGCAGGCGCCGGCCGTTGTTAAATAACTGCATGCTTACTTTCGGAAGAGACGGCGCCACCATGGAAGAGTCTTGTGCGCGTAGGCGCGATGTGCCGGGAGCGCCATTTTAACGTGGGCGCCCTGATTCGGTGTACTGGCGATTTCCAGCGCCGCGCCGATGCGGGCCGCGCGCTCGCGCATGCCCACCAGCCCCCAGTGTCCCGAAGCCGGCGCCGGCGCCATGCCCTTGCCGTCGTCGCGCACCAGCAGCGTGAATTGCTGCGCTTCGTAGCCGAGCCGCACGTCGATGTGCGCGGCCTGGGCGTGCTGGTAGGCGTTGCGTATCGCCTCGCGCCCGATTTCGCTGATTTCGTCGATCACGCCGGGGCGCAGCGCGCGATGTTCACCTTCCACAGTCAGCGTGAAGGCCAGGCCGGGATAGCTGGCCGCCAGCAGGGCGGCGACCTCGCGCAGGCCGCTCTCCACTTCATCGGCCGGCGTAGAGCGCAGTTCCTGGACTTGCGCGCGGCCTTCGTTGATGCTGGCGCGCGCGCTGTGCAGCACCGGCGCCAGCGATCTGCGGGCCGCGCTGTCGTCCGGCAGGGAATCGACCGCCGCGTCGAGCCGCAGCACCATGCCCTGCACGGTTTGCAGGAAGGTGTCGTGCAGCGCGCGGGCGATGCGTTCGCGTTCGGACAGCCGCACTTCCAGCCGCTCCTCCAGCCGTGCGGTGACCACCCGCATGCGGTACAGGTAGAGCAGGTACAGCGCGATGCCGACCGCCAGCGCGCAGGCGGCCTTGAACCAGGCCGTTTGCGTGAACGTGGCGGGAATCTCGAAGTCCACGGCTGCCGGTTGCGCGCTCCACACGCCGTCCTCATTGGCGGCGCGCACCTGGAAGCGGTAGGCGCCGGGGCCCATATTGGTGTAATAGGCGGCGCGGCGCGGGCCGGCGTCCTGCCAGTCGCTGTCGGCACCTTCGAGCCGGTACTGGAAGCGCACAGCTTCCGGCTGGCGCAGGCTGGCGGCGGTGTAGCTGATGTTGAGATTCGTCGAACCGGGCGGGAGCCGCAATCCGGAGTCGCCCTTGTAGCTGGCCGTGCCGGCGTTCACCGCCAGCACGCCGGCCACCGGCGCCACGTCGTTGCGGACCACGTTGCGCGTATCGAAGCGCAGCACGCCGGCGGTGCTGACCAGCCATAACTGTCCATCCTTATCCAGCTTTGCGCTCGGATGGCGGCTGACCAGCATGGCCTTGCCGACGTAGCCATCGTTCATGCCGAACAATTCATAGCGCAGCCGTAGTTCCGGGTTGGCCACGCTGGCCTTCCAGTCGGCGCTGCGCACATGGACCAAGCCCTTGCCGCCGTTCAGCCAGCGATCGCCGTCGGGCGTGACGGCCAGGCCGGAGATGTCCAGCAGGACTTCGGCGTCGGCGGCGTGCAACTGGCGGAAGGCGCCGTCGACGAACACCGCCAGCCCGCGGTCGCCGCTGGCGACGACCTCGTCGCCGACGTAGATGCCGGTGGCCAGGCCGATCATGGCGGCCGGGTAGTGCATGCGCTTGTCGTTCTCGTCGAGCAGCGCGATGGTGGCGTCGCCGCAGGCGATCCAGAGCTGGCCGGCCTTCCTGCCCGGCACGCCCATCACGATATTGGGCGGCAGGTTGAACTTGGCGCGCGGCAGCCACTGGCCGTCACGCCGCCCCATCAGCCCCGTTTGCGCGGAGACCATCCACAGGCGCTTGCCGTCGTCGGTCACTCCCGCCACCATCAGATCCTGCGGCTTGCCGTTCGGGCCGGGAAGCTCGGGCAGGGCGATCTTCTCGGTCTTGCCGCGATAACGGCGCTCGATCTCGCGCGGGCCGCCCAGCAGCAGGGCGCCGTCGAAACCTGCGCTCACCACGAAGGCGTTGACCGGATCGCGTTCGGGCTCCGCGCCCGCCTTCAGGCGCCAGATGGCGCCGTTGAAGGGATCGGCGGCCCACGCCTGGCCTTCGCCGTCGGTGATCATGGAATAGGCGGTGCGGCTGCTGGACAGGCGGATATGCTGCAGGCGGTTGTCGCGGTAGCGGTCCACGCCGTCAATGGTGGCCACCCAGATATTGTGCTCGCGGTCTTCGATGATGACGTTGCCGGCCGGGTTGTTCGCGCCCGGTGCAGGCTTGAGCTGGTCCGGCGCCTGCGGCGGCACGGCGATGGTGTCGGTGGCGGCGACCACCTGGGCCGGTGTCACGCACAAGTCGTTCGGGCACTTGAGTTGCCACAGGTTGCCGTCGCGGTCGAAACGTCCCACCCAGTCGGAGCCGAAGCCGGGCGCGCTCGCGGCATTCGGCGCCGCCATGCGGGCGGCGGGATCGGCCGGCGCGGGCAGGGCCTGGATCTGCTGGTAGTTGGCGGTCCAGATCCGGCCATCGGGCGATTCGATCAGCGCGGAGCGCATGGGCACCGGCCGCACCTGCACGAACTTACCGGTGGCGCGGTCGTACAGGTGCAGCATGCTGGCGCTGACGGCCCACAGGCGGCCGTAGCGGTCGATGCGCACGTCGAGAATATCCTTCGGCAGGCCCTGGTCCGCACCGAAAAGCTGGAGTTTGCCCTGGCGGATGCGGAACAGGCCCGCAATGCTGGAGGCCCAGATATCGCCGTTGTCATCGAAGGCCAACTGCGAGAAGGGCGACATCTTGTCGGCCGGGATGATGTGTTCGAGCTTGCCGTCCGGGTGCAGCACGGACAGGCCGCCGCCAAATCCATACGACAGCAACAGGTCACCGTTGGGGTGGGCGCGCACAAAGACGATGCGCCGGCGTACCTGCGCCTCGCTGTCCGGCAGCGGATATTTTTCGAAGCGCACGCCGTCGAAGCGGTACAGGCCTGCGGGTCCGGCCATCCACAGCCAGCCATCCCTGGTCTGCGCCATGCTGTGGATTTCTGGCGGTGCGCCATCTTTGGTGGTCCAGCTGGCGCGGTTGTAGTCGCGCAGCGGCGTCAAAGGGTTGAGCGCGTGCGCGCTGATAGGCAGCAGGGCAAGCAGCAGGAGAAATCGAGATAACATAAAAAATCCCGGAAGGCCGGCACGCGCCGGAGCATCCGGGATTTTAGCTTGAAATCGATATCAAGCGATCAAGCTTTTTTCACTCCCACCTTGTAGCCGATGGCCAGTGCGGCCAGCCATGCCGGGATCAGATATACCGAAAGTTGCAGGTCCGGCGTCAGGTACATCACCACCAGGATGCCGGCCAAAAAGGCCAGGCACAGGTAGTTGGTCAGCGGGTAGCCCAGGCTCTGGAATTGCGTGACCAGGCCGGCGGCCTTCTTCTGCGCGCGGAAGCGCAGGTGGATCCAGCTGATCAAGCCCCAGTTGATGATCAGCGCCGACACCACGAGGCCCATCAGGAAGCCGAAGGCCTTGGCCGGCATGAAGTAGTTGACCGCCACGCAGATGCCGGTGGCCAGCGCCGACACGCCCAGCGCCGTCAGCGGCACGCCGCGCGCGTTGACTTTCAGTAGCGCCTTGGGCGCGTTGCCTTGCTTGGCAAGACCATACAACATGCGGGTATTGGCGTACACGCCGCTGTTGTAGACCGACAGCGCGGCCGTCAGCACCACCACGTTCAGCACGTGCGCAACCATATTGCTGTTCAGCGCATGGAAGATCAGCACGAACGGGCTGCCGCTGGTGACCACTTTCTGCCAAGGATAGAGCGACAGCAGGATGGCCAGCGCGCCGATGTAGAAGATCAGGATGCGGTAGATGGCCTGGTTGGTGGCCTTGGGAATGGAGTGCGACGGGTTGTCCGCTTCGGCGGCGGTGATGCCGATCAGTTCCAGCCCGCCGAAGGAGAACATGATGACGGCCATCGCCATCACCAGGCCGCTGACCCCGTTGGGGAAGAAGCCGCCGTGCTGCCACAGGTTGGCGACCGAGGCCTGCGGGCCGGCGTCGCCGGAGATCAGCAGGTAGGCGCCAAATAGGATCATGCCGACGATGGCCAGCACCTTGATGATGGAGAACCAGAATTCCATCTCGCCGAAGGCCTTGACGTTGAACAGGCTGATGGCGTTGATGATGACGAAGAAGGCCAGCGCCGACATCCAGGTCGGTACCGCCGGCCACCAGTACTGCACATAGATGCCCACCGCCGACAGTTCGGCCATGCTGACCAGGACATACAGCACCCAGTAATTCCAGCCCGCCGTAAAGCCGGCCCACTGGCCGCAGTATTTGTCGGCGAAGTGGCTGAACGAGCCGGCCACCGGTTCGTCCACCACCATCTCGCCGAGCTGGCGCATGATGAAGAAGGCGATCAGCCCGGCCACGCCATAACCAAGCAGCACGGACGGACCGGCCATTTGTATCGTCTGGGCGATGCCGAGAAACAGGCCGGTGCCGATGGCGCCGCCCAGCGCGATTAACTGAATGTGCCGGCTTTTCAGGCCGCGCTTAAGTTCACTCATCTGCTTCCTTGTGCGAGATTATCGAAAAATTCGAATTAATTCTCGCACAACTCAGTCTTCATGGACAGGCAAAGGGGTGAACTTGTAGTCGGCGCGCGCAAACTCGTGGCCGCGCTTGACGGTCAATACAACGGAACGCAGGTTGCCGATATCCTGCAGCGGGTCGCGCTGCACGAACACCATGTTGGCCAGCTTGCCCGCTTCCAGCGTGCCGAACTCCTTCTGCTTGCCGAGCGCCTCGGCGGCGTTGGCGGTGGCGGCGATGATGGCTTCCTGCGGCGTGAAACCGGCGTACTTCACCAGCTTTTCCAGCTCGTGGTCCACCACCGGGAACGGATCTTCACCGGTGTTGTCGGTGTCGGTGCCGGCGATGATCTTGATGCCCGCCTTGTGCATGGCGCGGGTGATGTCGCCGGCCAGCTCGATGCGACAGCGCGGGCCTTCGGTCTTGTACACGCTCAGGGTGGCGTCCATGATGGTGCCGGACTTCGCCAGCGCGGCGATGTACTTCTTGATGCCCGGATCTGCGGCGGTCAGTCCTTCATACGAGGGCTCGCCGCCATGGCCGTAGGCCGCCTTGTCCGACTCGCGCACATAGCGGGCGATCATGCAGACGTGGGAAATGGCGGTGGCGCCCAGCGAATCGTAAGGCGAGGCCGGATACACCTGCATGTGGGTCCAGACCGGGAAGTTCTGCGCCTTGCTTTCGGCGATCAGCTTGCGCACCAGGGTGCCGGGCAGGTTGGCGTAGATCTTCATGCCGGTGGCGCCGGTGCCGCGCGCCTGGGCGATCGCCAGCGGCATTTTCGTTTTGTCGTCGATGGCGTACAGCCACGGCACGGTGCCCGGCTGCGTGCCCAGCGCCGCCACCACGGTGCGCGGGTCCTTGAAGAAGCTCGGACCGGCCACCAGCGAGGCGTAGAACACGTCCGGCGAAGGAATGCGGTTCAGCAGCGCCTCGCGCGACAGGCCGGCCAGTTCACGGGCGTCGCCCGCCATGTCGCGCACGCCGGTGACGCCGCCGTAGATATTGCGCTTCAGCTCAGCCTCGGCGTAGGGCCGGTCCGGATTGGTGGCGTAGTGCACGTGCGAGTCGATCAGGCCGGGCAGCACATACTGGCCCGTCACGTCGACCATGCGGGCGTTGGCCTTCTGCGCCTCGCTCAGCTGAGCGCTGGGCAGCACGGCTTCGATGCGGTCGTCGCTGACGATGATGCTCATGCCGGTGCGCGGCGCGGCGTTGGTCCCATC
Organism: Duganella paludis; assembly: GCF_054461335.1. NCBI lineage: Bacteria > Pseudomonadati > Pseudomonadota > Betaproteobacteria > Burkholderiales > Oxalobacteraceae > Duganella > Duganella paludis. The sequence goes on along the minus strand of NZ_CM136922.1, from coordinate 6,531,945 downwards.
GATCAGGGTGGCGCCGCTGTAGATCACGCGGCCCAGGGCCTTGCCGTTGAGTTTATTCAGGCGGTCTTGTTGGACGTTGGCCTTCGGTTTTTCTTCCGCCGCATGGACGGAGGCCACGGCGCAGGCGTTGGCGACGACGAGGGCGATTGCTGCATACTTCAAGGTCATATTATCTCCATACTCCATCGGCCACGCGCAGGAAGTTCGTGCCGAGGATTTTCTCAATGCGGCTGCTGCTGTGGCCACGCTTGGCCAGCAGGTCGGCCAGTTTCCAGAATTTCTCGCGGCCCGTCAGGTCGGGCAGGAAGGGCACGATGTCCGGCCGTTCGCCCGGCGCGCTGATGCCGGCGGCGCGGCGCTGGCGCACTTCCTCTTCCAGTCCTTTCATGTAGGCGGCCATGTCGTCGATCTGTGGCACGGTGCCGTCGGTGCCGATGCCCACGTGGTCTTCGCCGCAGATGTTGATGGCGTGCTCGATGTGGGTGACCAGGTCGGCCGCCATCGGCTGCCGGCCCACGGCCAGGAAGGGCATGAAGTAGATGCCGACAAAGCCGCCTTTTTCCGCCACCAGGCGCAGTTCCTTGTCGGTCTTGTTGCGCGGCAGGTCGGCCACGGCGCGGCAGCCGGTGTGACTGATGATGATGGGCGCGGTGGACGCGGCGGCGGCGTCGAGGCAGATTTGCTCGCCGCTATGGCTCAGGTCCACCAGCACGCTGTTGCGGTTCAGTTGCGCCACCACGTCGCGGCCGAAATCGGACAAGCCCTTATTGGTGGGGACCATGGAACCGTCGCCCAGTTGATTCGGTCCGTTGTAAGTCAGCTGGATCACGCGCACGCCTGCCTTGGCAAAGCCCTCCACGCGGCGTGCGTCCTTGCCCATCATGGCCGCGTTCTGAAAGCCGAGGATGACGCCGAGGCGGCCGTCGGCCTGGGCGCGCTTGATGTCTGCGGTGCTGCGCACCAGCAGGAAGTCGGCGGAACGCCTTTTGATAAAGGCGTTCCAGGCGTGGACGTCGGATACCGTCTTCTCATACGGATCGCCGTCGCCGAAGACGTGGCCGATGGTCATGTTGAACGCATTCAGGCCGGAGGCTTTGGCGTCGGCCAGCGCGCGGGCGTCGATGCCGAAGTCGTTGGCGGCGCTGTCGTGGCCCACGCCGCGCAGGTTGATGTTGTCGATACCGCCCAGCGCATCGATGATGAGCGGTCGTTTGTCGCGCAAGGCCGCGGTGCTTGTCGCGGGCTTGCCGAGTACGGGCAGGCCGATGGCGGCAAGGCTGGCGGCGGCTGCGCCGTGCAGGAAGATGCGGCGATTAGTCATGCGTTCCCCATTTGATGTGCGCCCCGTTATTTGCCGGCCGGCGCGTAGGCCAGACATTCGATTTCGATTTCCCCGCCCAGCGCCAGGCCATTCACGCCGAAGGCGCTGCGTGCAGGCAGACGGCCCGGTTTGAAGTAGGTGACATAGACCTTGTTAAAGTCCGGCCATTTGTTCATGTCGGCGATCATGACGGTGCACTTGACCACGCTGTCCATGCCCAGGCCCATGCCCTTCAGGATGTCGGCGATGTTGTCCATGGCCTTGCGCGACTGCGCTTCAAAGCCGCCCGGCACCAGGCCTTTGTCGTCCGTGCCCATCTGACCGGACAGGTGAATGAAATCGCCGGTGCGCACGGCCAGCGAGAACGGGCGGCCCGGCGGGTTGCCCTTGTTGTAGAACTCCGGCTCGGCGGCGCCGGCGGGGTTCACCAGGCTGGCGCCGGCCAGCAGCGCCATTGCGGCGGGGATGTGTTTAAAAGTCATGGCGATCTCCTTTAAGTGCAAAAAATTATAAACAGTTTGTTTAAAAAATGGGAAAATATACGCATCAATCAACAAAATGTCAGATTTCAATGAAAGCTGTTTCATTGGCCGCCGAGCGCGCGGCCGTCATCAACGCCCTGCGGCCGGTGGTTCCCATGCTGGCGGCGATGGCCGGGCCGCATCTGGAGGTGGTACTGCATGACGTCAGCAAGCCGGAGAACTCGGTGGTCGCCATCGCCAACGGCCATATTTCAGGCCGCAGCGTGGGCAGTTCGGTGCTGGAGGGACCGCAGAACGATCGCGGATTTGCGGCGGCCACGCGCATCAAGTCCAAGGACGGCGCGGTGCACAGCCTGGTGGAGGATTATGTAACGGTGACGGCCGACGGCCGCGAACTGCGCTCGGCCTCGGCGATTTTCCGCGACGCCAGCGGCGAACCGTTCGCCACGCTGTGCCTGAACGCCGACCTGTCGGGCTTCCAGGCGGCGCACGGCTGGCTGTCGCAGATGCTGAAGCCGATGGTGCAGGCCGCCGTGCCGGCGATGGCCGCACCGGTCGCCGCACCGCCCGAGTCGCAGATGGACACCCTGATGCAGGAGATCATCAACGAAGCGGTCAGCCCCGGCGGTAGCGCCGACGCCATCACGCGCGAGGAAAAAATCCAGGCGGTGGGCGCCATGCAGCGGCGTGGCCTGTTCATCGTCAAGGGCGGCGTGGAGCGGGCGGCGGCGGCGCTCGGTGTTTCGCGCTTCACCGTCTATAACTACATGGAGCAGCTGCGTCGCCGCGAACAGGAATAAGCGGTATCATTCCATCTCAGTACCTTTCTTGAGACAGGAATGAACGTATGACGATTTTGGTAAAAGCGGTGCGCGCCATCAGCATCTCCCTGGTGGCCTTTTGCATGCAGGTTTCCATGGCGGCCGAAGCGCCGCCGCAAGGCAACCTGCTGATCGCCGGCGGCGCGGTGCGCGCCGATAACACGATCATCTGGCAGCGCATGGTGCAACTGGCCGGCGGGCAGGGCGCCCGCATCGCGGTGATGCCCAGCGCGGCCGGCAATCCGGAGCGCTCCGGCGCCAACCTGGCCGCCACGCTGAATAAATACGGCGCCTCGGCCTTCGTGGTGCCGGTGGCCGTGCGGCTGAAAAACAGCGACTACGCGCGCGCGGCCGAGGATGAAACACTGGCGCGCTCGATCCGCGAAGCGGGCGGCGTCTACTTCGCCGGCGGCGACCAGGGTTACATCACCAAGGCGTTGGTGAGGCCGGACGGCTCGCGCACCGCCGTGTTGCAGGCCATCTGGGACGTCTACAACAAGGGCGGCGTGATCGGCGGCAGCAGCGCCGGCGCGGCCATCATGAGCAGCACCATGTATTACGAAGCCAAGACCGTGATCGGCACGCTGGCCGCCGGTGTCAACGACGGCCTCGAACTGGCGCCGGGCCTGGGCTTCGTCGGCACCGACGTCTTCGTCGACCAGCATCTGCTGGCGCGCGGCCGCTTCGCCCGCATGCTGCCGGCCATGCTGAAGAAGAATTACAAGCTGGGACTGGGTATCGACGAAAACACGGCAATGATCATCAACGCCAAGCGCGAGGTCGAGATCATCGGCTACCAGGGCGCGCTGCTGCTGGACCTGACGCAGGCCAAGACCAACGGCGACATCAAGGAATTCAACCTGACCAACGCCCGCATCAGCTACCTCGATCGCGGCGACCGCTACAACCTTGTCACCGGCCAGTACACGCCATCGGCCGACAAGGCGGACGGCAAGCTCGATCCAGCCAAGCCGTACTTGAATGAGCAAGTGTATTCGGCCGACGCGTTGGGCCACAACACCGTGCTGGTGATGATGGAAAAGCTGATCAACAACAGCCGCAGCGAAGCGATCGGCATCGCCACCGCGCCACCGGGCGAGCCGCGTGAGGACTTGGGCTTCGAGTTCAAGCTGACCCGCGACGCCGCCAGCGTCGGTTATGAATCCGCCACCTCGGACGCCTACACCATCCTGAACCTGCGGCTGGACGTGCGGCCGCTGAAGATCACGCGGCCCTGGTACCAATAAAACCCGGCTACGGGTTAATACGTAGTTCACAGTTGCCTGTAATGTACGTATGCTTACACCTTTTTAAGAAGTTGAGAGCGGTATGACGGCAGGTAATGCGGTTTCGGCGGACGTGGCATTTGTACAATCGGCGCTGGGCAAGGTACTGGCCGGCGTGCGCGCCGAAGGTTCCGCCTCCCATCGCAGCATCGCCGATTACCTGATGCGTAATCCGATGCGCGGCACCGCGCTGAAGATCGAGGAGATGGCCGAGGGCTGCAAGGTATCCACCGCCACCATCAGCCGCTTCTCGCGCGACATCGGCTTCTCCAGCTACGGCGCCATGCGCAGCGCGCTGGCCGAAACACTGCACACGGCCATGCAACCGGTGGAAAAGCTGCGTTCCTCCATCGCACGCCGCAAGGCCGCGCAATCTCCCGGCGAGGCGAGCATGGAATACGCCAAGGCCAACCTGGCCTCCGCCCACGAGGTGCTGGCGTCCAAGGTGATGGAGACGGTGGCGCAAAAAATCAGCAAGGCGCGCACGGTCTACGTGCTGGGACTGGGCATGTCTTCCAGCCTGGCGTCGATGCTGGCGCTGCATCTGCAGCCGTTCTGCCGCAACGTGGTGGAGATGGCCGGCAGCGGTGGCACCGAGATCGCCGCCGGCCACCTGGTCCACGTTGGCCGAGGCGACTTGCTGGTGGTGATGTCCTTCCCGCGCTACACCAGCGATGCGATGCGGCTGGCGGAGTTCGCGCGCGGCCGCAAGGCCACGGTGGTGGCGATTACCGATGCGCCGACGGCGCCGATGGTGCCCTTGTCCGATCACGTGCTGTACGCCAGCGCCGCGCATGGCGTGCTGCCCAGCAGCGCGGTGGCGGCGGTGGCCGTGATCGAGGCGCTGGTGGTGTCGCTGATGGTGTCGAACAAGGCCAACGTCCGCAAGGCGGCCCGCCTGAGCGAGGTGATTGAAGAATATACCGTCACCACCGCTGTTTAGCGGATTTACTAAACTTCGCCCCTTATTTGTTTCGTGGATTGACCGTCACCGGGGCAAGCGCTATAAAGTCGGATCGTCTTGATAGCGGGTGATGAATGAACGCGACTAAACTTCTTTCGGCCGGCGCCATGGCGCTGGTCCTGGCATTCCCGGCGATCTCCATCGCCCAATCCACGCCGGCGGCGGCGGTCGATGTCTTCATCGGCACCGGCGGCGACGGCCATACCTTCCCGGGCGCCACGCGCCCCTTCGGCATGGTGCAGCTCAGTCCCGACACGCAGGTGCGGCCGTTCCGCCAAAGCTATCCGTGGGCGGCCGGCTACCGCTATGACGACGACAGCATCCTCGGTTTTTCGCACACCCACTTTTCCGGCAGCGGCCACTCCGACCTCGGCGACCTGCTGCTGATGCCTTACAGCGCGGAGACCAAATGGGAGCCTGGCTACCCCGAGCGGCCTTTCAGCGGCTACCGCTCGCGCTTCAGCCACAAGAACGAGCGCGCGGAGCCGGGCTACTACGCGGTCAAACTGGCCGACAATGAAGTCGATGTCGAACTCACCGCCAGCGAGCGCGTGGGCCTGCACCGCTACCGCTACGCCAAGGGCGCGGAGGCCAAGGTGATGCTGGACCTGCGCGCCAGCATCTACGACTACGCCGCCAAGAACCTGTGGTCACGCCTGCGCGTGCGCGACAACACGCTGATCACCGGCATGCGCGAGACGCGCGGCTGGGCGGCCGGTCGCCAGCTGTATTTCGCCATCCAGTTCTCGCATCCGCTGACATCGCGCTCCCTGCGCAATATGGAGCGCGATGTCGAGTACAAGGGCTTCGCCGGTCCGGGCAGCGGCCCGGGCGACAAGGCCGTCGTCGAGGGCAAGGCGCTGGTCGGCTCGCTGGAGTTCGGCGTGCCGGCCGACGGCCAGCTGCAAGTGAAAGTGGCGATATCGGCGGTGAGCGAGGAGGGCGCGATCGCCAACCTGGCCGAGATGCCGGGCTGGGACTTCGACGCTGAACGCGCCAAGGCGTCGGCCGCGTGGAACGAGGCGCTGGGCGCGGTCGCCATCGAAGCCGAGCCGGAAATGCGCAAGATGGTGTACACCGCGCTGTATCACAGCATGCTGGCGCCTAGCCTGTTCATGGACCGCGACGGCCGCTATCGCGGGCCGGACAACGAGGTGCACCAGGCCACCGGCTTCCGCTACCACTCCACCTTCTCGCTGTGGGACACCTACCGTGCGCTGCATCCCTTGCTGACGCTGATCCAGCCGGAGCAACGCAACGTCGATTTCGTGCGTTCGCTGGTCGAGTCGCAGAAGGCTAGCCCGTACGGCATCCTGCCGGTGTGGTCCTTCCACGGCCTGGAAACCTGGTGCATGATCGGCTACCACGCGGTGCCGGTGATCGCCGACGCCTACATGAAGGGCTTGAAGGGCTTCGATGCCGAAGAGGCGCTGAGAGCGATGACCAGCAGCGCGGAATACGGCCCGTACGGCGGCCTGCAGCACTATATGAAGCTCGGCTACGTGCCGATCGACCTGGAGCCGGAAGCGGCGTCGAAGACGGTGGAATACGCGTTCGACGACTGGACCATCGCGCGCATGGCGGAAAAGATGGGCAAGAAGGACATCGCCGCGCGCTACTACAAGCGGGCGCAGAACTACCGCAATTCCTTCGACGTGAAGACCGGCTTCCTGCGGGCGAAAAAGTCCGACGGTACCTTCCGCGAGCCGTTCAGCCCGGTGCAGTCGAACTTCGGCAGCGACTACACCGAGGGCAGCGCCTGGCAATACTCCTGGTATATGCCGCACGATAACGCGGGCCTGATCAAGATGCTGGGCGGCGATGCCGGCCTGCAGAACAAGATCGACATGGTGTTCGACGCCAAGGTGGACGATAACGTCTACGCGCACATGGAGGACATCTCCGGCCTGATCGGCCATTACGCGCACGGCAACGAACCGTCGCACCATGTGGCCTACCTGTACAACTACGCCGGTGCGCCGTGGAAGACGCAGAAGCGCTTGAGCCAGGTGGTGTCGTCGCAGTACAACACGACGCCGGCCGGTTTGTCGGGCAACGACGACCTGGGGCAGATGTCAGCCTGGCTGGCGTTCACGGCGCTGGGTTTCTACCCGGTGGCTCCCGGCAGCAATGAATACGTGATCGGCCGTCCGTTCCTGGACCAGGCGGTGTTGAACCTGCCCAACGGCAAACGCTTCACCATCCGCGCGGTCGGGCTGAGCAAGGAGAACGCCTATGTGGCGGGCGTGACGCTGAACGGCAAGCCGCTGGCGCAGACCTATTTGCGGCACGACCAGATCACCGCCGGCGGTGAACTGGTGTTCACCATGTCGCGCGAACCCAACAAGGAATGGGGCAAGTTGCCCGCCAGCCGCCCGTACACCCAGACTGCCTACTAGCTGTAGGTCATGTGGAGATTTCGGGCTCGCGGTTGTAGAAGGTGGGGCGATTGCTGGTGCCCAGGCTCATGGCGCGGCCTCAAACATGCTGGTCGAACAGCACCGGATTGCCGTCCGGGTCGACGACGATGAAGCTGGCCGGGCCGGTGGTGCTGTCGTCCGCTTCCATCTCCAGCGCCAGGCCTTGCGCCTTGAGCTGACGCTGGATTTCGCGCACGTCGGTGAAACCGTCGAGCGGCTGGGCGTTCTGGTCCCAGCCGGGATTGAAGGTCAGCATATTCTTCGGGAACATGCCCTGGAACAGGCCGATCACATGACTGCCATTCTTCATGATGAGCCAGTTCTGTTCGGCATGGCCGCCGAACTGCGTAAAGCCCAGCGTCTCGTAAAACGCGCGCGAGGCGGCCAGATCCTTGACCGCCAGGCTGACGGAAAATGCGCCAAGTAGCATGACAAACTCCCAAGCGTGAGTGATTGTCAACTCTAGCACAGCACCTGCGCTCAGTACACTTCGGGCACGATGATTTCGGCCGGCACCGGACGGCGCACGTAATCGTCGTGGTATTCGCGCTCTGGCAGTTCGATGGCCGGATGCGTCACCTCTTCGTACGGCATTTGACCGAGCAAGTGATGGATGCAATTGAGGCGCGCTTTTTTCTTGTCCACGCCTTGCACCACCCACCATGGCGCTTCGGGAATATGGGTACGTTCCAGCATCACTTCCTTCGCGCGGGTGTATTCCTCCCAGCGGCGGCGCGACTCCAGATCCATCGGGCTCAGCTTCCACTGCTTGAGCGGATCGTGGATGCGGCCGAGGAAGCGGGCGTTCTGTTCTTCGTCGGAAATCGAGAACCAGTATTTGATGACCTGGATGCCGGAGCGCACCAGCATGCGTTCGAACTCGGGCACGGTCTGGAAGAACTCCTCGTACTGGTCATCGGTGCAGAAGCCCATCACGCGCTCGACGCCGGCGCGGTTGTACCAGCTGCGGTCGAACAGCACGATCTCGCCGGCGGCCGGCAGATGCGAGACGTAGCGCTGGAAGTACCATTGCGTGCGTTCGCGGTTGTTGGGAGCGGGCAGGGCGGCGACGCGGCACACGCGCGGATTCAGACGCTGGACGATGCGCTTGATGACACCGCCCTTGCCGGCGGCGTCGCGGCCTTCGAACAGGATCACGACCTTGTGGCCGGTGTGGACCACCCAGTCCTGCAGCTTGACCAGTTCGGCCTGCAGGCGGAACAGTTCGCGGAAGTAGAGGCGGCGTTCCTCCTTGGCCTCGGCGCTGCGTTCGCGCTCCACCACTTCGCGGGTGTGCGGATCGATCTCGCGGTCTTCGAGCTCCATTTCGAGCTCTTCGTCATAGCTGTCGGTCAGCTCGCGCTGGACGCGGTCCAACAGTTCGTGCTCGTTCAAGTTCACGCAATACTCCTCATTGTGGAATGAGGGTAGCTTAGCGGACGATTATTACGCCGTCATGACCGCAGGTAGGGTTGCTTTCGCGCAGCGATAACGTGCGGGCGGGGGAAATGCCGACGGCACCGTTCGGGGTGCTTTTTAGTGCGCATGAGGTGCGTTCCGGGTGCTCAACATGTTACCCCATTGCTGCTCCGCAGCAACGTTGATAAATGCTCAAAACAACAACGGCCGCGAGGGCGGCCGTTGTTGTTTTTCTGTTGCAGGATCGGTACTAGTTGTCGCGAATGCTCCAGGCGCGGTTGATGCTCAGCGCCGCCAGCGAGCTGACTGCGCCCGACAGCAGGTACAGCCCCGCATACGCCAGGCCGAAGTGCGACGAGACGCCCAGCGCCACCAGCGGTGCGAAACCGGCCCCTACCAGCCAGGCCAGATCCGAAGTCAGCGCTGCACCGGTATAGCGGTACTGCTGCGGGAAGTTGGAGGTCACCGCACCGGCGGCCTGGCCGTACGACAGGCCCAGCAGCGAGAAGCCGATCAGGATGAAGGCGTCCTGCCCAGCCTCGCCGCCGTCGATCAGGAACGGCACGAACAGGCTGAAGATGCCGATCAGCGTGGCCAGGGTGCCTAGCGTGCGGCGACGGCCGACACGGTCAGCCACGAAGCCGGAGATGATGATGCCGACCGCCATCAGCGCCACGCCCACCATCTGCACCTGCAGGAAGCCCGCCAGCGAGCGTTGCGAGGTGAGGGTGATCCACGACAGCGGGAATACCGTCACCAGGTGGAACAGCGCGTAGCTGGCCAGCGCGGCCAGCGCGCCGATGATGACGTTGCGCGATTGCGAACGCATCAGTTCGCCCACCGGCACCGGGTCGAGCTGGTGCTCGTCCAGCAGGTGCGAGTATTCATGCGTGGTCACCAGGCGCAGGCGGGCGAACAGCGCCACCACGTTGATGGCGAACGCCACGTAGAACGGATAGCGCCAGCCCCAGTCGAGGAAGTCCAGCGAGCTCAGGTTGGTCAGCATGTAGGCGAACAGGCCGGCGGCGATGACGAAGCCGATCGGCGCACCGAGCTGGCCCAGCATGGCGTACCAGCCGCGCTTGTGCTCCGGCGCGTTCAGCGCCAGCAGCGACGGCAGGCCGTCCCACGATCCGCCCTGGGCGATGCCTTGCCCGATGCGCAAGATGGACAGGATGACAATCGACCACGTACCCAGGCTGGCGTAGTCGGGCAGGAAGGCGATGCCGGCGGTGGACACGCCCATCACCATCAGCGCCAGGGTCAGCTTGGCTTCCCGCGTGAACCGGTGTTGTACTGCCATAAATGCCACAGTTCCTATCGGACGGGCAATAAATGCGAGCGCGAAAATCGCAAAAGCGTATAGTGTTCCGTCAAGCCGGCTCTCGTAGGGGAAGAAGACCGACGGGAAGACCAGCGCCGAAGCGATGGCGTAGACAAAGAAGTCGAAATATTCGGAGGCGCGCCCGATGACCACGCCAATCGCTATTTCCCCGGGAGAGATATGTCCGTCCCTGGCGTTGATGTTGCGTGCACCAGGGCTTGTTTGAGGATGTTCGTGGACGCCAGCTTGGACGCCACTGATAGAAGTCGTGTTAGCCATAGTCTCTTGTCTCGTGTTAGTTGTTATCACAAGGGCTGTTCCGGCGGGTAGGACAAAGTGTCCAATAGCAAGAACAGTCCTTAGTGAGTACAGTAGCATGTTCCCAATATTCTGTAACGTACATTACTCGCATGATTCCTCCTATCGTTCGTCGTGGATTGCTCCTCGCACCGTTAATGTGGCTCGCTGGCTGCGATACGGTCGTGCTCAATCCTTCCGGAGATATCGCAGCGCAGCAGGCACACCTTGTGGTTGTGTCAACATTGCTGATGCTGTTGATTATCGTACCTGTCATGTTCCTCATCTGTCTGTTCGCTTGGCGCTATAGGAAGTCAAATACCGCCGCCGAATACAAACCAGATTGGGACCATTCCACCAAGCTCGAACTGCTGATCTGGGGCGCGCCGCTGCTGATCATCATCGTTCTGGGCCTGATTACCTGGATTTACACCCACTTGCTGGACCCGTACCGTCCGCTGAGCCGCATCGACGAAAACCGTCCGATCGCCGCCGGCATCAAGCCGCTGGAAATCCAGGTGGTGTCGATGGACTGGAAGTGGATGTTCATTTATCCGGAGCAGGGCATCGCCACCGTGAACGAACTGGTGACCCCGATCGACGTGCCGGTACGCTTCCACATGACTTCGAGCACCGTCATGAACGCGTTCTACATTCCTGCGCTGGCCGGTATGGTCTACACCATGCCGAGCATGGAGACGCAGCTGAACGCGGTCATGAACAAGGTGGGCGTGTACGACGGCTTCTCGGCCAACTACAGCGGCGCCGGCTTCTCGGACATGCGCTTCAAATACCACGGCGTGAAACAGGCTGACTTCGACGCCTGGGTCGCCAAGACCAAGGCCACCACCACGGCGCTGACCCGCGCCGAGTTCCTGGCGCTGGACAAGCCGTCCATCAAGCATCCGATCATGCACTTCGGTAGCGTGGACAAGGGCTTGTACGACCGCGTGCTGAACCGTTGCGTGGCGGAAGACGCCGTCTGCATGAACACGATGATGCATCAGGACGCCACCCGCATCAAAGCGGCTGCAGCGGCCAAGAAACTGCCAGAAGACGTGTGCGAGCCGACCACGGTCGCCGCCACTGCTCAACCTATCCGTAAAGAATGACCATGTCTGATCTCAACTTGACCAACCTGATCTTTGGGCGGCTGTCGCTGGATTCCATTCCATACCACGAGCCCATCCTGATCGGCACCTTCGCCATGGTGGCGATCGGCGGCCTCGCGCTGCTGGCCGCCATGTTCAAATTCCGCCTGTGGGGCCCGCTGTGGCGCGACTGGATCACCTCCATCGACCACAAGAAAATCGGCATCATGTACATGATCCTGGGCATCATCATGCTGTTGCGCGGCTTCGCCGATGCACTGATGATGCGCGCCCAGCAGGCCATGGCCTTCGGCGACAATCCGGGCTTCCTGCCGCCGCACCACTACGACCAGGTGTTCACCGCCCACGGCACGATCATGATTTTCTTCGTCGCCATGCCGCTGGTTACCGGCCTGATGAACTACGTGGTGCCGCTGCAGATCGGCGCGCGCGACGTCTCGTTCCCGTTCCTGAACAACTTCTCGTTCTGGATGACCACCTTCGGCGCCATGCTGACGATGGTGTCGCTGTTCATCGGCGAATTCGCCAAGACCGGCTGGCTGGCGTTCCCGCCGCTGTCGGGCATCGGCGCCTCGCCGGACGTGGGGGTCGACTACTACATCTGGTCATTGCAGATTGCCGGTGTCGGTACCACGCTATCCGGGGTCAACCTGATCGCCACCATCGTTAAAATGCGCGCGCCTGGCATGTCGATGATGAAGATGCCGGTGTTCACCTGGACCGCGCTGTGCACCAACGCGCTGATCGTTGCTACTTTCCCGATCCTGACCATCACCCTGGCGCTGCTGTCGCTGGACCGTATCGCCGGCTTCAACTTCTTCACCGCTGAACTGGGCGGCAACCCGATGTTGTACGTCAACCTGATCTGGATCTGGGGCCACCCTGAGGTGTACATCCTTATCCTGCCGGTGTTCGGCGTGTTCTCGGAAATCGTTTCGACCTTCTCGGCCAAGCGTTTGTTCGGCTACACTTCGATGGTGTATGCGACCGTCGTGATCACCGTGCTGTCCTACCTGGTATGGCTGCACCACTTCTTCACCATGGGCTCCGGCGCGAGTGTCAACTCGTTCTTCGGCATCACCACTATGATTATCTCGATCCCGACGGGCGCGAAGATTTTCAACTGGCTGTTCACCATGTACAAGGGCCGCATCCGCTTCACCGTGCCGATGCTGTGGACCGTGGGCTTCATGCTGACCTTCGTCATCGGCGGCATGACCGGCGTGATGCTGGCCGTTCCACCAGCCGACTTCGTGCTGCACAACTCGCTGTTCCTGATCGCCCACTTCCACAACGTGATTATCGGCGGCGTGGTGTTCGGTCTGTTCGCAGGTATCAACTACTGGTTCCCGAAAGCCTTCGGCTACACGCTGAACGAATTCTGGGGCAAGGTTTGCTTCTGGTGCTGGCTGGTCGGCTTCTGGGTTGCCTTCACGCCGCTGTACATCATGGGCTTCATGGGCGTTACCCGCCGCATGAACCACTTCGACGATCCGTCGCTGCAGATCTACTTCATCGTCGCTGCCTTCGGCGCGCTGATCATTGCCGGCGGTATTGGCGCCTTCCTGCTGCAGCTGTATGTCAGCTTCCGCGACCGCGCCAAACTGCGCGACGTCACCGGCGACCCATGGGAAGGCCGTACCCTGGAGTGGGCGACCTCGTCGCCACCACCGGACTACAACTTCGCGTTCACCCCTGTTGTGCATGAGAGCGACAGCTGGGCCGACATGAAGGCCAATCACTACCAGCGTCCGCTCAAAGGCTTCGTGGACATCCACATGCCGAAGAACACCGGCGCCGGCTTCGTGATCTCGGCCCTGTCGTTCGGCTTTGGCTTCGCCATGGTCTGGCAGATGTGGATTCCGGCCGTCCTGGGCTTCGCCGCCATGATCGCCGCGATCGTCATCCACACCTTTAACTACAAGCGCGACTACTACATCAAAGCCGATGAAGTAACTCGTACCGAAGATGCGCACACTCGTTTGCTGGAAAGCCATGTCTGAAATTACCGCTAATGGCGCCGTGAGCGCCGATCCAAGCGCGCGTTACTACGTGCGTGACCACCATCCTGAAAACGGCACCCTGCTGGGCTTCTGGATCTACCTGATGAGCGACTGCCTGCTGTTCGCAGGCCTGTTCGCCGCTTACGCAGTCCTGGGCCGCAGCTATGCGGGCGGCCCGTCGGGCGCGGAACTGTTCGACCTGTCGCTGGTGGCCATCAATACCGGCTTCCTTCTGCTGTCGTCGATCACCTATGGCTTCGCCATGATCGCCTCGCAGCGCAAGAACCTGAAGGCCACCATCATCTGGCTGCTGATCACCGGCGTATTCGGCCTGGCGTTCCTGTACCTGGAAATGTACGAGTTCCTGCACCTGATCCACGAAGGCGCCGGTCCGCAACGCAGCGCGTTCCTGAGCTCGTTCTTCGCGCTGGTCGGCACCCACGGTCTGCACGTGACCTTCGGTACGCTGTGGCTGATCACGCTGGTGTTCCAGCTGAAGAAGCACGGCCTGACGCCTGAAAACAACCGTCGCCTGATGTGCCTGTCGATGTTCTGGCACTTCCTGGACGTGATCTGGATCGGCGTGTTTACCTTTGTTTATCTGATGGGAGTTCTGCCATGAGCGCACCACACAACCACTCTGAGCACGGCCACCACGACGATCATGGCCACGGTGACGACGGCCACCACGGCAGCCTGAAGGACTACGCGATCGGCTTCGTGCTGTCGGTGATCCTGACCGCGATTCCATTCTGGCTGGTGATGACCCATGCGTTCGACAAGTCGAGCACCACCGCCATCGTGGTGCTGGCGTTTGCCGCGATCCAGGTGATCGTGCACATGGTCTACTTCCTGCACATGAACGGCAAGGCCGAAGGCGGCTGGTCGATGTTGGCCACCGTGTTCACGGTCGTGCTGCTGGTCATCGTACTGGCTGGTTCGATCTGGGTCATGTACCACATGAACGCGAACATGATGCCTTCCATGGGCAACGACGTTCACAACATGCAAGACATGCAATGATGACGGGCGCGACTCAGCGCCAACGTCCCCGCGCCCTGCGCGTCATCCTGGCCCTCGTGGCCGGGGTGATGTTCGCAGGGTTTTTTGCTTTAGGGACGTGGCAGGTAAGCAGGCTGCAATGGAAACTGGCGCTGATCGAGCGCGTCAACCAGCGCGTGCACGGCGCGCCGGTGCCCGCGCCATCGATGGCGCAATGGCCGCAACTCAACGCTGAAGCCGACGACTACCGCCCGGTGCAGCTGAGCGGCGTGCTGCTCGACGGCGCCAGCACGCAGGTGATGGCCTCGCTTGAACGCGGCATTGGCTACTGGGTGGTGACGCCGTTGTGCACGGCCGACGGCGGGATCGTCATGATCAACCGCGGCTTCATCGCCGCCGGCCTGGGTGGCTGGAAGCCGCAACCGGCGCCGCCGGCCGCCGCAGCCGATGCCTGCAAGACGGCGACGGCACCGGCGGTATCGATCACCGGCCTGCTGCGCCTGAGCGAGATCGCCGGCAAGCTGCGCGCCAACGAACCGGCGCGCAACTACTGGTACACGCGTGACGTGCAGGCCATCGCGCGCGCGCGCGGCTTGTCGGATGCGCCGGTGGCGCCGTACTTTGTCGATGCCGACGCGGCCAGCGCCAAGGTGGCGGGTCCGGTGACGGTGGCAAGCGATGCGGTGCAACCGGCAGGCGGATTGACAGTTATTTCCTTCGTGAACAACCACTTGGTTTATGCTGTCACCTGGTACGCGCTGGCCCTGATGGTGGCCGCTGCGACCGTATGGGTAATCCGAGATGCGCGCAAACAAAAATCCTAATCCTTATGATCGTGGCCGGCCGGGTATGCCGGTAGTCGAACCGCTGGCGGCGGTGAACGCCTCCGCCAACACCATTACCTCGGCGGCCGGGCACAAGAACATGCAGCAGCTGATCCAGCTGCGCTGGATCGCGGTGATCGGCCAGATCACCACCATCGCCACGGCGTCGATCCTGCTCGGCGTGCAGCTGCCGATGCCGGCCATGCTGAACGTGCTGGCGTGCCTGATCGCGTTCAACGTCGCCAGCATCCTGCGCTGGCAGGAAAACCAGGTGGTGTCCAACAGCGAACTGCTGCTGGCGCTGACGGTGGACGTGGCCAGCCTGACGGCGCAGCTCTACCTGAGCGGCGGCGCCACCAATCCCTTCGTATTCCTGTACCTGCTGCATGTGATCCTGGGCGCGGTGCTGCTGGAGACGTGGTCGACCTGGACCATCGTCATCGTCACTGGTGCCTGTATCGCCGGGCTGGCGCTGTTCTCCGAACCGCTGCCGCTGCCGCAGGACCACGCGCTGGGCATCTTCAGCCTGTACGTGCAGGGCATGCTGATCTGCTTCATTCTGGATGCGGCGTTGCTGGTGATTTTCATCACGCGCATCACTCAGAACATGCGCGGCAGCGCGGCCAAGCTCGCGGATTTGCGCCAGCGGGCGGCCGAGGAGGAGCACATCGTGCGCATGGGTTTGCTGGCCTCGGGCGCCGCGCACGAGCTGGGCACGCCGCTGGCGACGCTGGCGGTGATCCTCGGCGACTGGAAGCATATGCCTGAATTCAAAGGCAATCCTGTGCTGCTGGAAGAGATAGCGGAGATGCAGACGCAGCTCAAGCGCTGCAAATCCATCGTCAGCGGCATCCTGCTGTCGGCTGGCGAGGCACGCGGCGAATCATCGGCGGCCACTACCATCAACACCTTCCTGTACGAAGTGACGGAAGAGTGGCGCGTGGGGCGTCCGGTGATCGAGTTCGAGTTCTACAACCGGATCACGCCGGACCATCCGGTGGTATCGGACTCCACGCTCAAGCAAATGATCTGCAACGTGCTCGACAACGCGCTGGAAGCGTCGCCGCAATGGCTGCGCATGGAAGCGGTGGTGGAGGGCGACACGCTGGTGCTGCAGGTAACGGACCAGGGCGCGGGCTTCGATCCATCTATACTGGCGCAGTTCGGCAAGCCGTACAACTCCAGCAAGGGCCGCCCCGGTGGTGGACTGGGCTTGTTCCTGGTGGTGAACGTGGCGCGCACGCTGGGCGGCGAAGTCACGGCGACCAACCTGGAGCAGGGCGGTGCGATGGTGCGGCTGACGCTGCCCTTGTCCGCCATCGAAATCAAATCGGAACATCAATAAACGACATGAGAACAGAAGAGCGCGTATTGCTGCTGGTGGAAGACGACGCGGCCTTTGCCCGTACCTTGGGGCGTTCTTTCGAGCGTCGCGGCTACAAGGTGCTGCTGGCAGAAAACGTGGACGAAGCCAGCGCGATGCTGGTCGACCACACGCCGGGCTATGCGGTGGTGGACTTGAAACTGAAGGGCAACTCATCCGGCCTGGCCTGCGTGCAGATGCTGCACGAGCATGATCCGGAAATGCTGATTGTGGTGCTGACCGGTTTCGCCAGCATCAACACGGCGGTGGAAGCGATCAAGTTGGGTGCGTGCCAATACCTGGCCAAGCCGTCTAACACCGACGACATCGAAGCCGCGTTCGAACACGTGGCGGGAGCGGCGGAGCTGGAACTGACCACGCGCGCCACGTCGGTGAAAACGTTGGAATGGGAGCACATCCACGCGGTGCTGGCGGAGACCGACTTCAACATCTCGGAAGCCGCACGGCGACTGGGCATGCACCGCCGCACGCTGGCGCGCAAGCTGGAAAAGCAGAGGGTCAAATGAGCGGGCAGGGATCGTTATTCGACTTTGAACCACCGCCGAAGCTGACGGACCGGATCTTCTTCGCCATCGCACCGGACGCCGGGGCGATAGGACGGATCAACGCGTTGACGGCGCAACTGAAGTCGGAGCACGGCATGCAAGGCCGTCCGATCGCCGACGCCAAGTTGCATTGCACCTTGTGCAACCTGGGCGACTTTCCCGGCATGCCGGATGCGCTGTTGGCCCGCGCCTCGCAGGCGGCAGCGCTGGTGGCGGCAGGCACGCAGCCGTTCACTGCGGGATTCGACGTGGCGCAAACCTTCATCAACCGCGCGCGCAACCGGCCATATGTACTGACCGGCGGCGAAGGGGTTGTGGGGGTAGCGGCGCTCTACCGCAACCTGGCAAGCGCGCTATTGAAAGCAGGCATCACAGGCAACCCGCCCAGCTGCACGCCGCACATCACGCTGCTCTACGACGACATCACAGCCGCCCCGCAAAGCGTGGAGCCGATAGAGTGGAAAGTAGGGGAACTGCTGCTCCTGCACAGCCACATAGGCCAGGCGCGTCCATACAACATCTTGGGACGCTGGCGTTTCTAAACCGGGGTCAGTTCTGCCAATCGCACACGACCTCGTCAGTTACTGGGCATTTCGCAGGCCAAGCGCTGATTAAAGTCATGGTGAAGCATCTCGGTTGATGTAAGTTGCTCGAATGAGCCGCCCACTAAGACTTCAGTTTGCTGGTGCTGTCTATCACGTCACTTCAAGGGGCGATAGGCAGCAGTTGATCTACCTCGACGATACCGATCGTCTGGCGTGGATGGAGATGCTCGCCAGTACTTGCGCACGATTCAACTTTGCAGTTCATAGTTTCTGCCAAATGACGAACCATTACCATTTGGTGATAGAGACTGGCGATGCGAATTTATCCCGGGGAATGCGCCAGCTTAACGCGTTGTATGCACAGTATTTTAATCGGAGGCATCAGCGCGTCGGTCATGTCTTCCAAGGCCGGTACCACGCGATTTTGATTCAAAAAGAAGCGCATTTGCGGGAGGTTGCACGCTACGTCGTGTTGAATCCGATACGCGCCCGGATGGTGACGACGTTGGAAGACTGGCCTTGGAGCAGCTACCATCTGATGACGCGGGCGGCGGAACCCCCGGGCTGGTTGCAAACCGACTGGATGCTTGGCTTGTTCGGCGAGCATCAACAAGAAGCCATCGATGCATTTCGATTGTTTGTTGCTGCCGGGGTCGATGCCAGCAATCCTATCAAGAATGCGCGTCATCAACTTCTGCTTGGTGATGACGTCTTTGTTGCTCGCCATCGAGATTCACACGCTGCTGCTGTTCTGAATGAGGTAACGAAAGAGCATCGACAGGCACTCGCATTGTCGCTTGCAGAATATCAGGCCAAGTTCCGAGACCGGGACGAGGCGATTTCTGCTGCCTATTACAGCACCGCTTATACAATGGCGCAGATCGCCGCCCATTTTAAAATATCGTATCGCACCGTCAGCCGTATTATCCGCAGGATGGATGCTGCAACAGCTGTGGTCGTGTGCGATTGGCAGAACTGACCCCGGATGAAAAAAGCCGCCCGGAGGCGGCTTGGTTGTTGCCAGCGGGGGCTTAGTCCGCTGCGTAGATGTTGTTGTCCTTGGTTTCACCCACGAACAGGACACCAATTACGGCAGTGATCAGCGCGATGATGATCGGATACCACAGGCCGTAGTAAATGTCGCCCTTGAACGCCACCAGCGCGAACGAGATCGTCGGCAGCAGGCCGCCGAACCAGCCGTTACCGATGTGATACGGCAGCGACATCGAGGTGTAGCGGATGCGGGTCGGGAACATTTCCACCAGCATGGCGGCGATCGGGCCGTACACCATGGTCACATACAGCACCAGGATGAACAGGATCAAGACCATCATCGGTTTGTTGATCTGCGCTTCGTCCGCTTTGGCTGGGTAGCCGGCCGCTTTCACTGCGCCTGCAACTTCTTTCTTCAGCGCCGCATCAGCATCCTTGGAGGCTTTGTCGAAGGCCAGGCCGTCCGCAGTCAGCACCGCGTTGAAGGCGTTGATTTCCTTTTCACCCACTTTGATCTTGGCTACGCTGCCGGCCGGCGCGTCCTGCTTGCTGTAAGCCACCGAAGCGTTGGACAGGATGCTGGTCGCGATGTCGCACGAGGTCGTGAATTTCTTCTGGCCCGTTGGGTTGAACTGGAAGTTGCACGATGCAGGATCGGCATACACCACCACCGGCGAGTTTTTCAGCGCTGCTTCCAGCTGCGGGTTACCGTAGTGGGTCAGGGCGGCGAACAGCGGGAAGTAGGTGAGGGCGGCAATCACGCAGCCGCCCAGGATGATGTATTTGCGGCCGATCTTGTCCGACAGCATACCGAAGATCACGAAGAACGGCGTCGCCAGAATCAGCGACAGCGCGGTCATGACGTTGGCGCTGGCGCCGTCGATCTTGAGCACCTGGGTCATGAAGAACAGGGCGTAGAACTGGCCGGTGTACCACACCACCGCCTGGCCCATGGTCAGGCCGACCAGCGCCAGGATCACGATCTTCAGGTTTTTCCATTGACCGAAGGCTTCGGTCAGCGGCGCTTTCGAGGTTTTGCCTTCGGCTTTCATCTTGGCGAAGGCCGGCGATTCATTCATCGACAGGCGAATCCACACCGAAATACCCAGCAGCAGTACCGAGACCAGGAACGGCACGCGCCAGCCCCAGGCCTGGAACGCTTCCTCGCCGATGGCGGTACGGGTGCCCAGGATCACCAGCAGCGACAGGAACAGGCCCAGGGTCGCGGTGGTTTGAATCCAGGACGTGAACGAGCCGCGCTTGCCGTGCGGCGCATGTTCCGCCACATAGGTTGCTGCACCGCCGTATTCGCCGCCCAGCGCCAGCCCCTGCAAGATCCGAAGCGAGACGAGGATGATGGGCGCCGCGATGCCGATGGCCGCGTACCCGGGTAGTAAGCCGACCACAAAGGTGGACGCACCCATGATCAGGATGGTGATCAGGAAGGTGTATTTACGGCCGATCATGTCGCCGAGGCGGCCGAAGACCACCGCGCCGAACGGACGCACGATGAAACCGGCGGCAAACGCCAGCAGTGCGAAAATGAAGGTGGTGTTAGGGTCGCCGATAAAGAACTGCTTGGCGATGATCGGTGCGAGCGAACCGTATAGATAGAAATCGTACCATTCGAAGACGGTACCGAGCGAGGATGCAAAGATAACCTTGCGTTCCTCGGCGGTGATTGGCGCCTTGGCCGCAGTGCGCGGGTCGGCTGTTCCTGTATTTGCCATAATATGTGTCTCCTTTTGATTTTGTAGGATGTTTTTTCCCCAGCCGAGATAGTTACTACTTCGTCAGCTTGAGCCCAGTCTGTACCCTTAACCTTACGGCATTCTTGCACCAAACTTACGCGAAACTTACGCCGCAACGCCGCAAATATTTGCGAACGACCGTACTAAAAATATGCTATTCTGGTTTGAATAACACCACATTCCATAGGAGACTCTCATGATCGACGCCGTCATTGTATCTACCGCCCGCACGGGTCTGGCCAAGTCCTGGAAGGGCGCGTTCAACATGACGCACGGCGCCACCCTGGGCGGCCATGTGCTGCAAGCGGCCATCGCCCGCGCCGGCATCGAGGCTGGCGAAGTCGAGGACGTGCTGGTCGGCTGCGCCAATCCCGAAGGCGCCACCGGCGGCAATATCGCCCGCCAGATCGCCATACGCGGCGGCTGCCCGGTGACCACCGCCGGCATGACCATCAACCGTTTCTGCTCCTCCGGCCTGCAGACCATCGCCACCGCCGCCCAGCGCATCATCGCGGGTGAGGGCGATATCTATGCCGCCGGCGGCGTCGAATCGATCTCCTGCGTGCAGCAGGAAATGAATATGCACATGTACAAGGAAGTCTGGCTGTCGCAGCACAAGCCGGAAATCTATTGGCCTATGCTGCAAACCGCCGAGACCGTCGCCAAGCGCTACAGCATCAGCCGCGAGCGCCAGGATGAGTACGGCGTGCAGAGCCAGCAGCGCGCCGCCGCAGCCCAGGCCGCCGGTCTGTTCGACGCGGAAATCGTGCCGATGACCACCGTGATGGGCGTGGCCGACAAGGCGTCCGGCCAGCTGCTGTCGCGCGAAGTAACGATTTCGGCCGACGAAGGCATTCGCGCCGATACCACGTATGAAGGCGTATCGAAGATTCGCACCGCCGTGCCGGGCGGCGTGATCAGCGCCGGCAACGCCAGCCAATTCTCGGACGGCGGTTCGATGTCCATCGTGATGAGCGCGGACGTCGCCGCCGCCAAGGGCTTGCAACCGCTGGGCGTGTTCCGTGGTTTCGCCGTGGCCGGTTGCGAACCGGATGAAATGGGCATCGGCCCGGTGTTCGCCATTCCCAAGCTATTAAAGAAAGCCGGCCTGAAGGTGGAAGACATCGGCCTGTGGGAGCTGAACGAAGCCTTCGCCGTGCAGGTGCTGTATTGCGCCGACAAGCTGGGCATCCCGATGGACCGCCTGAACGTGAACGGCGGCGCCATCGCCGTCGGCCACCCTTACGGCGTATCGGGCGCGCGCCTGGTCGGCCATGCGCTGATTGAAGGCAAACGACGCGGCGTGAAATATGTGGTGGTCACCATGTGTATCGGTGGCGGCCAGGGAGCGGCGGGCCTGTTCGAAGTGGTGTAAGCCGCATGGACTCGACCATTCTGTCGCGCCGCGACCTGGCTTTCATGCTGTACGAATGGCTGGACGCGGAGGCGCTGACACGGCGCGACCGCTTCCAGGACCACAACCGTGAGACCTTCGACGCCGCCATCGACACGGCCGAGCGTCTCGCGACCGACCTGTTCGCCACGCACAACAAGAAGGCCGACAGCAACGAGCCGCACGTGGTGGACGGCAAGGTCCGCATCATCCCGGAGGTGAAGACGGCGCTGGACGCCTTCAGCGCCGCCGGCCTGATGGCGGCCGGGCAGGACTACGAACGCGGCGGCATGCAGCTGCCGGTGGTGGTGGAGAAGGTGCTGGCGGCGTACTTCACGGCCTCCAACGTCAGCACTTCGGCCTATACCTTCCTGACGATGAGCAACGCCAACACCTTGCTCAAGTGCGGCACGCCGGACCAGATCAAGCGCTTCGTCAATCCGATGCTGGAAGGGCGCTTCTTCGGCACCATGTGCCTGTCCGAGCCGCAAGCCGGCTCCAGCCTGTCGGACATCACCACCCGCGCCGTGCCGGACGGCGAACACCAGTACCGCCTGATCGGCAACAAGATGTGGATCTCGGCCGGCGAGCATGAGCTGGCGGAGAACATCGTCCACCTGGTGCTGGCCAAGATTCCCGGCGAGGACGGCAAGCTGATTCCTGGCGTGAAAGGCATTTCGCTGTTCATCGTGCCCAAATTCCTGGTCAACGACGACGGCAGCCTGGGCGAGCGCAACGACGTCGCGCTGGCCGGCCTGAATCACAAGATGGGCAATCGCGGCACCACCAATTGCCTGCTGAACTTCGGCGAGAAAGGCGGCGCCATCGGCTACCTGGTCGGCAAGCCGCATCAGGGCCTAGCCAATATGTTCCACATGATGAACGAGGCGCGCATTGGCGTCGGCCTCGGCGCGGCGGTGCTCGGCTACACCGGCTATCTGCACGCGCTGGACTATGCGCGCAACCGGCCGCAGGGCCGTCATCCGGCGCAGAAGGACCCCGCGCAGCCCCAGCTGCCCATCATCGAACACACAGATGTACGGCGCATGCTGCTGGCGCAGAAGGCTTACGTGGAAGGCGCGCTTGGCCTTGTGCTGTATAGCGCCCGCCTGGTCGACGAGCAGCACAGCGCGGAAACGCCGGAAGCGCGCGAACATGCGGCGCGGCTGCTGGACTTCCTGACGCCGATCACCAAGTCGTGGCCGTCGCAGTGGGCGGTGGAGGCCAACAGCCTGGCGATCCAGGTGCACGGCGGTTACGGCTACACGCGCGAGTACAACGTCGAGCAGTTCTATCGGGACAACCGGCTGAACGCGATTCACGAAGGAACGCACGGCATCCACGGGCTGGACCTGCTGGGACGCAAGGTGTCGATGCAGGACGGCGCCTTGTTCAAGGCGTTTGGCGCGGAAGTGCGCAAGACGGTGCGCAAGGTGCGCGGCAGCGTTGGCGCACCGGAGACTGCACCGGATGGCATGGCGGAGATCAGCCGGGAACTACTGGCGCACGCCGGCGAGCTGGAAGGCGCGTGGGCGGCCTTGGAACAAGTGACGCAGAAGCTGTATGCTGTCGGCGACATGAACAAGACGCTGGCCAACGCCAGCATCTATCTGGAAGCATGCGGTCACGTGGTGGTCGCCTGGATCTGGCTGCAGCAGGCGCTGCTGGCTGCAGCGTCGTTGGAACAGGCCGGCGCGGATCAGGATTTCTATCGGGGCAAGCTGCAGGCCTGTCGTTATTTCTTCCGCTGGGAGCTGCCGAAAGTCGGGCCGCAGCTGGAGCTGCTGGCCAGCATAGACACCACCACGCTCGATATGCGCGACGCGTGGTTTTAAAAAAGGAGACAAGATGCGTACTACCCAAGAACTGTTTTCGCTGGCCGGCAAGACCGCGCTGGTTACCGGCGGCTCGCGCGGCCTGGGCTTGCAGATGGCCCTGGCCCTCGGCGAGCAAGGCGCCAGGATTGTCGTCTCGGCGCGCAAGCAGTCGGACCTCGATGAAGCCGTCGCCTTCCTGTCGCAACGCGGCATCAGCGCCCACGCCATCGCCGCCGACCTGTCGCAGGACGAGCAGGCGGCGCAACTGGTGGACGGCGCCATTGCCCACCTCGGTCACATCGACATCCTGATCAACAACGCCGGCGCCAGCTGGGGCGCCCCGGCCGAAGACCATCCGGTCGAAGCCTGGGACAAGGTCATGGACCTGAATATCCGCAGCATCTTCGTGGTCTCGCAACTGGTCGGCAAGCGCACCATGATCCCGCGCGGTTACGGCCGCATCATCAACATCGCTTCGATCGCAGGATTGGCCGGCAATCCGCCGGGCACCATGCAGACCATCGCCTACAACACCTCGAAAGGCGCGCTGGTCAACTTCACCCGCACGCTGGCCGGCGAATGGGGCCGTCACGGCATCACCGTCAACGCGCTGGCGCCGGGCTTCTTCCCGTCGAAAATGACCAAGGGCCTGCTTTCGCAGATGGGCGACGAACTCATCAGCCATGCGCCGCTGAATCGCCTAGGCGACGACGAAGACCTGAAGGGCGCAGCGGTGCTGTTCGCCTCGGATGCAGGCAAACACATCACCGGCCAGATCCTGGCGGTGGACGGTGGCGTATCGGCGGTTTAGGCATAGCATGATCGAGATTCCCGAGCATTACCGGCGCATTGTGCTGGCGGCGCGTCCGCGCGGCCCGGTCGCGCCGCACAACTTCCGTATCGAAACCGTGCCTGTGCCGCAGCTGGCCGACGGTGAAGTGCTGATTCGCAATCACTACCTGTCGCTGGACCCGTACATGCGCGGCCGCATGAGCAAGAACGCCGGCTATGCCGCCTCGCAAGCGCTGGACGAGACCATGATCGGCGGTACCGTCGGCCAGGTGGTGGCGACACGCAATGAGTTCTTCAAGGTCGGCGACCATGTCAACGGCACGCTGGGCTGGGCGGAAATGGCAGTCTCCGACGGCTTGCTGCTGCGCAAGCTCGATACCACGCGCATACCGCTGTCGGCCTTCCTCGGCGTGGTCGGCATGCCGGGCATGGCGGCGTGGTACGGCTTCAACCAGATCATGGAGGCGGCCGCCGGTGAAACGGTGGTGGTGTCGGCCGCCAGCGGCGCAGTCGGCAGTGTGGTCGGACAGTTGGCGCGGCTGCGCGGTTGCCGCGTGGTTGGCATTGCCGGCGGTCCTGAAAAATGCGCCTACGTGGTCGATGAACTGGGCTTCGACGCCTGCGTCGATTACAAGGCCGGCAACCTGGAGGCCGACCTGGCCGCTGCCACGCCGGATGGTGTGGATGCCATCTTTGAAAACGTCGGCGGCGTGTGTTTCGACGCCGCGCTGGGCCGCACCAACGCCTTCGCCCGCGTTGCGCTGTGCGGATTGATCGGCGGCTTCAACGGCGCCGACATGGCCATCAAGAATACGCGCGCGCTGCTGCTGAACCGCCTGACCTTGCGCGGCTTCATCATCACCGAGCACATGGAGTATTGGCAGCAGGGCTTGCAGGAACTGGCCGTGCTGGTCGCCAATCGTCAAATCAAGTACCGCGAGTCGGTGGCGGAGGGGCTGGATGCCGCGCCGGAAGCGTTTATCGGCCTGCTACACGGGCGTAATTTTGGCAAACAACTGGTGAAGCTCATATGAAAACTATTCGAGACAAAGTCGCCGTCATCACCGGCGGAGCAAGTGGTTTGGGTCGTCAATTCGCCAACGTGGCCGCACGCGAGGGCATGAAGCTGGTGCTGGCCGATGTGCAGACGGACGCGCTGGACCGCGCCGTCGAGGAATTGCGCGCGCAGGGGGCCAGCGTGATCGGCCGCCTGTGCGACGTGCGCAAGGGCGAGCAAGTGCAGGCGCTGGCCGATGCGGCCGTGGCCGAGTTCGGCGCCGTGCACCTGGTGTTCAATAACGCCGGTGTTGGCTCCGGCGGCCTGATCTGGGAAAACACCGAGGCCGATTGGGAATGGGTGATGGGCGTGAACGTTTGGGGCGTGATTCACGGCGTGCGCATCTTCACCAAGCTGATGTTGGCGGCGGCCGAGAAAGATCCATCGTTCGAGGGCCACATCGTTAATACCGCGTCGATGGCCGGGCTGCTGAATGCGCCGGCGATGGGCGTCTACAACGTCTCCAAGCATGCGGTGGTGTCGTTGACGGAGACGCTGTACCAGGACCTGCAGCTGGTGGGGGCGCCGATCGGTGCTTCGGTCTTGTGCCCGTACTTTGTACCGACCGGCATCAGCCAGTCGCACCGCAATCGTCCCAAGGACGTGCGCATGTCGGCCGGGCCGACCGCCAGCCAGTTGGCGGCGCAGGCCATGACCGACAAGGCGGTGACGTCTGGTAAAGTATCGGCGGAAGACGTGGCCGAGATCACGTTCAAGGCCATCGCCGATGGCCAATTCTATATTTACTCGCATCCGGACGCGCTGGCCGGCGTGCGCGAGCGCATGGAGCACATCGTTGCCGGCACCAATCCCGCCGATCCTTACGCCGCCGCACCGCAACTGCGCGAATCGCTGCGGGCCAAGATCAAGGGAAGCAAGCAATGATTAAACTGGGAGACTGGACCACGCTGAGCGAAGATGCCAAGCTGGTCCGCTTCGAAGTGTTTGTGCAGGAGCAGAACGTTCCGGCCGAGCTGGAAATGGATAGCATGGATGCGGTGTGCCTGCACGCCGTGGCCTACGATGCGGATGGTACGCCGGTTGGCACCGGCCGTTTGCTGCCGGATGGTCATATCGGCCGCATGGCGGTGCGCAAGCCTGGTCGCGGCAGTGGTGTCGGCGGGGCGCTGTTGCAGGCGCTGATGGCGCAGGCCAAGGCGCGCGGCGACAAGGTGGTGATGCTGAGTGCGCAAACCCATGCGGCACCGTTCTACGAGCGCCACGGTTTCCGCATCGAGGGAGATGAGTTCTTCGAGGCAGGCATCGCGCATATCAATATGCACTACTCCTTTTAAGGTCAGGCTTCGCTGTCGATCAGCAGGCCTTTGAGGTTGCCGAGGTTTTTACCGATTTCCAGCGACTGTTCGGAAGGGAACTGGCGTAATACTTTTTTGGTTTCGGTATCGACCACCTTGACGACGGACCGGCCGCTGTCCTCGTCGATGCTGAATCGGACTTCGCTGTTGTCCTGCAGGAAGCGGTTGATGGCGTCCACGGAGTTCTTGATATCTTCCTTGGTGGGCGCGCGGGGAGTGGCGGCGTCCTTGGGCTTGACGGTGTCTGTCGCCACAGGTGGCGCGGACGCGGGCACAGGCGCCGGTCCGGCCTGGGCGGCGGTAGCGGGCGGCAAGCCCGGGCGATTAATGCTGCTCGTGTCCATAATGACCGTTTTCCTTCTTGTAATCGGGATACATCATCCCGCTACAGGTCATAACGGCAGCTTTGGCGAAAAGTTTAATGAATCAGCATCTCATGCAGCGTGGCTGGCGCGTTGGCGTAGAGTTTGACCACGGTCGAGGTGCGGGTGCCGTATTCCGGGCTTTCGATCCGCACAGCCGATAACATGCGCTCCACTTCCAGCGGCACACCCGTCTCCGGCAACCGCAGGTCCGGTGCTTGCGTGGTGTCGGACAGCATTTCGAAAAACGCGTCTTCCGGTGCGCCCAGGCACAGCAGGCTGGCGAATTGGGCCTTGGTTTTCAGCACTTTTGGCCACGGCGCATCCAGCAACGCGTTAGACAGTCCATACACCCCGGGCTCCAGCGGCTTGCCGTTGCGCGGGTCGCTGTCGCCTTTGTTGGAATACCAGATCAGCGTGTCACGGTCGCCCAGCACCAGGTTGAAGCCGTTGTACTCGTGGGCGTTGGCGCGGATCGATTCCACGTATTCCTGCGGCGTCATGCTGCCGGCCAGGTAGTCGGATACCAGCTGCCCACGCGACGGCGCATCGTCCCTGTGCTCGGACGGCGCGCGGATGTTGGTGATGGCGGCAAAACGCGACGGTCCGCCGTCCTCGCCCGGCTGCGTGACGCCCATCCAGCTGCCGCCGGCCTTCAAGTCGCGCCCGGCATAAATCTGCGGATGCTCCGGCCATGCGGCGGCCGGCGCAGTGGCGCGCTGATAAAACTCGTCACGGTTGGCTGCTGCGATCAGCGGCACCGAAGGCACGACCTGCCATGCGAAAACGATCAGGCACATGGCGCGACATCCATAAAGACTTCGGTGTGGCGCTCGCCAGCGATCCAGGTGGACAGGCCGGCCTGCGCAGCCGCTTCATCGAGCGCCGCCGAAAAGGAATCAGGCGCGGACGGATACACTTCCATCCACGTCTGCATGCCGTCCTTGCCTTCCGGCCGGCGTTTCAGTTGGCCGGCAACGCCGTGGCGCTGCGCTAGCGTGGCTTGCATGGCGGCGGCAGCCGTCCGCAAGGAAGCCGCGTCGGCGTCCTTGACCTTGTAGTAAATATAGAGATCCATGCTAGAGGTCGAGTGGTTCCAGCACGTATGGCATGTCGAGGAAGGTCAGCGCCACGCCTTCGGCCGAGCCGAGACGTACCGAGCCCGCTTCGATGGCGGCCAGCTTCATTTCCACCAGCGCATCCACGCCGCCGTTGCCGTTAGGCGCGGCGTTGACGATCATGCCGCATGGCTGCTCAGGGTCCGCCGTGGCAAAGACTTCCATGCCGGCCGCCGCCGTCGCGTCCGGAATGCTGACCAGGGTGGTGCGGCGCTTGAGCTTGCCCAGATACTGGCTGCGCGCGACGATTTCCTGGCCGGGGTAGCAGCCTTTCTTGAAGTTGACGCCGCCTAGCAGTTCGTAATTCACCATCTGCGGCACGAATTGCTCCTGCGTCGCCTTGGCGATTTGCGGGATGCCGGCGTGGATTTCGGACAGGTGCCAGGCATCGGTGGTGCCGGCGGCCAGCTTGGCGGCCAGCGCGGCGACCACGGTTTCCGCAGTCTCGGCCGACATTAACCACTGGTAGCGCGGCGCACCGAAGGCATCGGCTACGCGAATCAGGCTGCCCAGTGCGTGATCGATTTTAGTGAACGGTTGCGCCGGCAGGGTGTCGAACCAGGTTTGCAGCGTGGCCGGCGCGGCGCCGCCGCCCAGGCCGAACACCACCTGGTTGGCAGGCGCCTCGGTGGCGTCGCTCAGCTTGGTCTTGGCGCGCAGCACGAACATGGACAGGCGCTTCTGCACCGGCGCCTGAATGTCGCGCGGCAGTTGCAGGTAAATAGTCGAGGCGCTGCGCCACATCAGGAACGAGGCCAGCAGGCGGCCCTTGGGCGAGCAGTAGCCGGCCAGGCGCGCTTCGCCCAGGCCCAGGTGCTCGACGTCGTTGGTGAGCTGGTTGTGCAGGAAGCTGGCCGACTCCTCGCCGTCCAGCGCAATCAGCCCCAGATCGGTGATCGGGGCGAAAAATCCCGCAGCAATCTGCGTGGTATTCAGCGGTTGGGCGTTCAGTTCGTTCAAAGCAGGCATAATTTTCAATATTTTAGCGGTGGAAGCATTATCATTACGGGCTCATTATAGTGATGTCGCGGAGATCGCGTCGGAAGCCGCGCAAAACACGGCACTGGCGAACAGCGCCAAGAACTGGCAAGCTGTGCGACTTGACCCAACAATACGGCTTTAACAATGGCTTTTATCAAAAAAATAATCGGTCTGTGTGTCCTGTTCGTCATCCTCGGTGGTGCTTATTTCATGTACTGGTCGCAAAAGCCGATTATTCCGGAGGATGCCGAAGCCATTGAATTCAGCATTACGCCGGGCAGCGGCGCCCACGCCGCCGGCCAGCAGATAGCGGCGGCCGGCGTGCCGATCCAGCCTTTGCTGTTCAACCTGCTGGCGCGCGCGACCGGCAAGAGCGGCCGCCTGAAGGCCGGTTCGTACGAGCTCAAGCCAGGCTCCACGCCGCTGCGCCTGATCGACCAGCTGGCGCGCGGCGAGTACGCGCAGGAGCAGCTGACCATCATCGAAGGCTGGAACTTCCGCCAGATGCGGGCAGCCATCGCCGCCCACAAGGGCCTGAAGCACGACACCGTGGCCATGAGCGACCAGGAAGTGATGAGCGCCATTTCGTCCGAATACACGCAGGCGGAAGGGCTGTTCTTTCCCGATACCTATTTGTTCGCCAAGGGCGCCAGCGACCTGCAGATCTACAAGCAGGCCCACGCGATGATGCTGGCACGCCTGGCCACCGCCTGGGAAAAGCGCGATCCGGCGCTGCCGTACAAAAAACCATATGAGGCGCTGATCATGGCGTCCATCGTGGAAAAGGAAACCGGCCACAAGTCCGAGCGCGCCATGATCGCCGGCGTGTTCGTCAACCGCCTGAAGATCGGCATGATGCTGCAAACCGATCCGACCGTGATCTACGGCATCGGCCCCAAGTTCGACGGCAACATCCGCAAGAAGGATCTGGAAACCGATACGCCGTACAACACCTACACCCGGTCCGGCCTGCCGCCGACGCCGATCGCCTTGCCGGGCGTGCAGTCGTTGACGGCGGCGCTTGCGCCGGCCAAGACGGGCGCGCTGTATTTCGTCGCCAAGGGTAATGGCACCAGCCAGTTCTCCGACAACCTGAACGACCACAATCGGGCAGTCAATCAGT
Source organism: Duganella paludis (assembly GCF_054461335.1). NCBI lineage: Bacteria > Pseudomonadati > Pseudomonadota > Betaproteobacteria > Burkholderiales > Oxalobacteraceae > Duganella > Duganella paludis. The sequence goes on along the minus strand of NZ_CM136922.1, from coordinate 6,501,493 downwards.
ATCAAAGATAAGTAGTCAGAAAAATAACACATGGGTAAATTCATCACCTTTGAAGGCATCGATGGCGCGGGCAAATCCACGCACATCGCCTTCGTCAGCGAATACATCAAGGCGCGCGGCGTCGAACTGGTCAGCTCGCGCGAGCCGGGCGGCACGCCGCTGGGCGAGAAGCTGCGCGAAATCGTGCTGCACGAGAAGATGCACCTGGAAACCGAGGCCCTGCTGGTGTTCGCCAGCCGCCGCGAGCATATCGCCCAGGTGATCGCACCGGCGCTGGCGCGCGGCGCCTGGGTCATTTCGGACCGTTTCACCGATTCCACCTTCGCCTACCAGGGCGGCGGACGCGGCACCAGCCTGGAAAAGCTGGAAGTGCTGGAGCAGTGGGTGCATCCCGAGCTGCAGCCCGACCTGACGCTGTTGTTCGACGTGCCGCTGGACGTGGCCCGTGCGCGCCTGGACGCCACCCGCGACCTCGATAAATTCGAGCAGGAAAAGGCCGATTTCTTCGCCGCCACCCGCAACGAGTACCTGCGCCGCGCTGCCCAGTTCCCGCAACGCTTCCGCGTGATCGACTCGACCCAGGGCATCGCCGCGATTCAGCTGGAAATCGCCGCCATCCTCGATGCGTGCTTTTGAAATAGAATACTGAATAATGAGTAATTCCATCTACCCGTGGCAGGAATCGTCGTGGCAGCAGCTGCAAGCGCTGCGCCCGCGCATGCCGCACGCCATCCTGTTCCATGGCGCCGCCGGGATAGGCAAGTCCGACTTCATCGAGGCGTTTGCGCAGGGACTGCTGTGCGAGGCCGTGCTGCCGGACGGCCATGCCTGCGGCCAGTGCGCGTCCTGCGGCTGGTTCTCGCAGCACAACCATCCGGACTACCGCCGCGTGCGGCCGGAATCGATGGAAGACGAGATCGCCGACGAAGAGGGCGATGGCGAGTCGAAAAAGGCCGCCAAGACCAAGACGCCGTCCAAGGAAATCAAGATCGAGCAGATCCGCAATCTGGCGGATTTCATGAATATCTCCACCCACCGCCAGGGCTTGCGCGTGGTGGTGCTGTATCCGGCCGAGGCGCTGAACATGCCGGCCTCCAACGCCTTGCTGAAGACGCTGGAAGAGCCGCCGCCGGGCACCGTGTTCCTGGTCGCCTCCAACAGCCTGGACCGGGTGCTGCCGACCATTTTGTCGCGCTGCCGCAAGTTCGCGCTGCCGATGCCCAGCCACGCCGAAGCGCTGGCCTGGCTGAAGGCGCAGGGCGTGGCCGATGCCGACAGCTGGCTGCGCGAGCAGGGCGGTGCGCCGCTGGCCGCCATGGCCCAGGCCGAAACCGGCAGCCGCGAGGAACTGGAAACGCTGTTGCAGCTGCTGGCCCATCCGAGCATCGAAGGCGCCCTGAAAGTGGCGGACAAGTTGCAGAAAGTGCCGCTCAACCAGCCCGTTTCATGGTTGCAGCGCTGGCTTTATGATGTGTTTTCCTACAAACTGGCAGGCAACATCCGTTACTATCCTCGCTACCAGAAAGAGCTGGCCGGCCTGGCGGACAAGATCCACGTCAGCCGCTTGCTGGCTGCGATCAAGGGCGCCAACGAACGGCGTGCGACGGCGGACCATCCGCTGTCGCCGAAGCTGTTCCTGGAGGATATGCTGCTTGAGTACACCAACTGCTGCGCCTGAAAGGGAGTTCATGTCCGCTGCCAGCCCGCTCGATCCGAACACCGTGCCGTTGACGCCACGGCCGACGGTGTTGTCGCTGGCGATCAAGGAAAAGGCTGCGCTGTATGCGGCCTACATGCCTTTCCTGAAGAATGGCGGCATGTTCGTGCCGACCCAGAAACCGTACAAGCTCGGCGATGAGATCTACCTGATCCTGGCGCTGATGGACGACACCAATAAATACCCGATCGCAGGCAAAGTCGCCTGGATCACGCCGCCCGGCGCGCACAACAACAAGGCGCAGGGCATCGGCGTGCATTTCCCGGACGACGAGAGCGGCCAGCGCGCCCGCCTGCGCATCGAAGAAATCCTCGGCGCCGCGTTGCGTTCATCGCGCGCCACTCACACCCTGTAACCTCGCTTTCCTCCACATGACTTTTCGCCATCGCTTAGCCACGCTCGACGACCTGCCAACCATCGTTGCCATTTACAACACCACCATCGCCTCGCGCGAAGTGACCGCCGATACCGAACCGGTGTCGGTCGAGTCGCGCCTGCAGTGGTATCACGACCATACGCCCGAAAAACGGCCGCTGTGGATTATCGAATCGGAAGAGACGGGCAGCGAGATCCTGGGCTGGATGTCGTATTCGAACTTCTATGGCCGTCCGGCGTATTCGGGCACGTCGGAGATTTCGATCTACATCGCCGAAGACTGGCGCGGCAAGGGCATAGGCCGTTACTGCATCGAGCAGGCGATTGCCTTCGCGCCGCAGATCAAGGTGCATACGCTGCTGGGATTCATTTTCGGCCACAACAAGCCGAGCCTCGGCCTGTTCGCGAAGTTCGGCTTTGAAACCTGGGCGCATCTGCCCAAGGTGGCCAATCTGGACGGCGTGGAACGCGACCTGATTATCCTTGGAAAACGCGTGGCGTAAGCTGGATTTGCGGGCTGTCGAAGTCGACCACCGCTGAGCGGCCGCCGTTCATCAACATGCTGAACGGCGTGTTGTCGTTCAAGCCGCAGCGCAGGCTGGACTGCAGGTGGGAGAAATGGCCGAAGCCGTGATCGTGCGGCTGGCTGGCATAGGCATCCACTTCCAGTTCCTGCACGCGCTCGCTCAGTTGGGCGACCTTGCGGCGCAGCTGGATCAGTTCCAGCTCCTTCTGTTCCAGCTGTTCTTCATATTCCGCGCACAGTGCCTGGAAGCGCTGCTCGGCGTCCAGGTGTAACCGGTCGGACAGTTGCTCGACCAGCGTTTGCAGGCTGCGCGCGGTGTCGTCGCGCTTGAGACCGGGGCCGTTGCCTTCCTCCGCCAGTTCCTTCAGGTACTTGTGGATGGTCGACTTGGAACCGGTGTCGCCGAGCGCATGGCGCACCGCATCAACGGAGGGATAGCGCCCCTCAGCCAGCAACTGGTCCCGCGTTGTTCTGACTTGTGATTTCGTTAATCCGGTACGCGCCATGTTTCTATCCTTTTAAAGCTCAGGAGCTGGCTTGACCCACCAGTCCACGATTCTGTGCACGATTGAGTTTAGGGTGCACAACAGGAATCGTCAACATGGTACTGCCGATTGCCATCAGCAGCAGGGCCGTGAAGGTCTCGCTGGTGATGATTTGCTTGTCCAGCAGGATGTTGGCGAAGATGATTTCGATCAGGCCCTTCGATTGCAGCAGCCAGCCGATGATCGAGGCTTCACCGTCTTTCCATTTCAGGATCTTGCCGGCCAGGTGGGCGCCGGCCAGTTTGCCGCCGACCGAGGCGAACAGCAGCAGGCCACCGACGAAGAACACCGAAGCGCCGCCCATGTCCCACTTGGTGCGCAGGCCGGTGCTCAGGAAGAACACCGGCATCAGCACCAGCAGCACATTCTTGAACAGCGCGTCCAGTTCTTCCTGGCCGAACCATTCAGCATCCATCACCACGCCGGCCAGGAAGGCGCCGACCATGTAGTGCAGGCCGGCCCAGTCCGCCGTGAAGGCGCAGGCGATCAGCCAGATCATGGCGGCGGCCCAGCGGTCGTTCTTTTGCAGGCGTACCATCAGCTTGCGGAAGACGTAGGTCAGCAGGGCGAAGCCGACCAGGAAGGCTGCTTGGCGGCCGACGCGTTCCCAATCGAGCATGATCAGCGCCAGCACGCCCCAGATGGCGACGTCGTCCAGGCTGGCGTAACGCAGAATGCGCTGGCCCATGGGCTGGCGCAGGATGTCCAGTTTTTCCAGCAGCAGCACCAACACCGGCAGCGCGGTGACGGCGCAGGCCATGCCGGTGCCGACCATGAATTGCCATTTGGCCGCTTTCACGCCCATCCAGCCTTCGTAGTTCATCAGCAGCAGGGCGGCGGCGCAGCCGAAAATCAGCGGTGCGCACAGCGACAGGCCGGCCGTGGTGATGCTTTCGCGGCGATATTGCCAGGTCTTTTTCAGGTCCAGCTCGATGCCGGCCAGCATCACGAACAGCATGACGCCCCACATGGCGATGCCGCTCAAGGTTTTCACGACGTCAGGATTGAAGACGAATTTATGGTATTCGGGAAACAGGTTGCCCATCACGCCTGGGCCCAGCACGATGCCCATGATGATCTGCACGATGACCAGCGGGGCGAAGTAGTCGGTCTTGAACAGGCGCCAGATCAAGTAGGGGACGACGAAGATCAGCAGCATCTCCAGCAGGAAAATTTCGGTAGTACTCATGGGCCTCCTTTTTTATCGTAACGTTATTACGTAATGCATAACGAATACTAACCTGACAATTGGCAAGTTGAAAAGCTTTTTGCGCGCGGCGTCGCATCGCTTCCACAGGGAAGCAGGCGGCGGGATCGCTTATAATTCCCGCATGTATATCGACTCTCATTGCCACATCAATTTTCCTGAGCTGGCCGCTCGCATGCCCGAAATCCTCGCCAAGATGGCTGACAACAAGGTGACCCATGCCTTGTGCGTGTCGGTCGACCTGCCGGATTTCCCGCAGGTGCTGGCGCTGGCCCATCAGTATCCGCACATCTACGCCTCGGTCGGCGTGCATCCGGACTATGAAGACACGCCCGAACCGTCGGTGGAGCAGCTGGTGCAGCTGGCCGACGATCCGAAGATCATCGCCATCGGCGAGACCGGGCTGGACTACTTCCGCCTGCAGGGCGACCTGAAATGGCAGCGCGAGCGCTTCCGCACGCACATCAAGGCGTCGCGCATTACGCGCAAGCCGCTGATTATCCATACTCGTGCCGCCAGCGAAGATACGATACGTATCATGCGCGAGGAGGGCGCCGGCACCGAGGCGGGCGGCGTGGCGGGCGTGATGCACTGCTTTACCGAATCGCTGGAAGTGGCGCGCGCGGCCATCGAAATGGGCTTTTATATCTCCTTCTCCGGCATCGTGACCTTCAAAAGCGCCAAGGATCTGCAGGCGGTGGCGCTGGAGCTGCCGCTGGACCGCATCCTGATTGAAACCGATTCGCCGTACCTGGCGCCGATGCCGCATCGCGGCAAGATGAACGAGCCGGGCTTTGTAGCGCATGTGGCCGAGTACATCGCCAAGCTCAAGGGCGTCACCGTGGAGGAAGTGGCCGCGCAGACCACGGCCAACTTCCGTCGCCTGTTCAACGTGGCGGCCTGATGCGGGCCGCGCGGCGTCTTGCGGTGTTGGCGTTCGGCTTCGGCCTGGCCTCTCTGACTACGCCGGCGCTGGCCGACAAAGCAGCCGAACAGCTGCGCGATGAAACAGTAGAGTTCTTCCGCGCCGCTCAACTGGACGGCGCCAGCCGCGTGGCGCAAGCGATTGCGCGCGGCGTCAATCCCAACGTGCGCGACGCCAACGGCGAAACCGGCCTGATCGTCGCCATGCGCTACGAAGCGCCGAAGGTCGCCAAACTACTCATGAATCAACCCGGCATCGACCTCGAAGCCAAGGCGCCGAACGGCAACACGGCCTTGATGATGGCAGCCTTCCGCCAGAACAAGGCGGCGCTGCTGGAACTGATCAAGCGCGGCGCCCAGGTCAATCAGAAAGGCTGGACCGCATTACATTACGCGGCCGCCGCTGGCAGCGTGGAAATCACCACCATCCTGCTCGACAAGCACGCCTACATCGACGCCGAAACACCGTCCGGCATGACGCCGCTGATGATCGCCGCCCGCGAAGGCCAGGAAGACGTGGTCGCACTTCTGCTCGACCAGGGCGCCGACGCCACGCTGAAAGACGGCGGCTTCCACCTCACCGCCGCCGAATTCGCCACCAAGGCCGACAAGCCCTGGATCGCCAAAACCATCAATGCCTTCCTGGCCAAAAAAGCACGCTAGGCGCGAGATAGCAAGACGATGTACTGCAGGTAGGCAAAGCTACGATTCTTGCGCTGTCCGCCCCTTTAATACGCAGATTCATATTAATGGTTTCTTTAATATCATCAAGCTTCGCAACGGAATGAATTGGCGGGTGTTTTGTGTGCAGTTCCTCGCATGGTGCATCAACAATATTAACGATAATGGTCCCAGAGCACTCACCAAGGGACGACCATGCTGAACGAACGCGAAATTGAAAGCTGCTATCTGGGGCAGTTTATTCCAGTCCACTACCATCACAATATGCTGATGGACCAAAACCGCATGCACGGCTTTAAGTCGGCCATCGACTACGCCGTCAAGCCGGGCGCGAAGGTGCTGGAGCTGGGCGGCGGCACCGGTGTGCTGTCGTGGTTCGCGGCGGCCAAGGCGGCCAAGGTGTATTGCGTCGAGTTCAATCCGGACATGGTCAAGGAAGCCCGCAAGTTCCTGGCCAAGAATCCGAACGGCGAAAAAGTCGAAGTGGTCCACGCCGACGCCTTCGAATACCTGCCGCCCGAGCCGGTCGATGTCGTCATCTGCGAGATGATCCACGTCGGCATGCTGCGCGAAAAACAAGTGGAGGTGATCGAATCGTTCAAGCGCCGCTATCTGGAACGCTTCGGCGGCCCGCTGCCGGTGTTCCTGCCGGAAGCGGTCATCATGGCCGTCCAGCCCCTGCAGCAGGAATACGACTTCGAAGGCTTCTACGCCCCAATCGTGCAATTCCAGGAAACCACGGTGATCTATCCCGGCACGGTGGAGATGGCGCAGCCGGCCGTCTACAGCATCATCGACTTCAACCAGCAGAACGAGCTGGTCTACACCTGGCAGGGTAAGTTCGTGGTGGAACGCAACGGCGAAATCAACGCCATGCGCTTCGTGACCAAGAATATCCTCGCCGTGGTGCAGGAGCGCTCGACCACCATCGACTGGCTCAACCATTACATGACGCTGCCGCTGGCCACCCCGGTCAAGGCGCGCGAAGGCGATGTGTTGCAGGTCAGCTTCCAGTACCGCGCGGGCGGCTCGATTCCGTCGCTGCAAGCGTCGCTGAAGGCCGAAATCCTGTACGAAGCCGTGCTGCAGGCGGCCCCGCAAGTGCCGGCATTCGCGTAAAAAACCCTTCACGAAGGTCGTTCTTGAGCGTATATTTCGCCTTTTACGTGCGAGAAATGTATGTCCGAGATCGACCAACGCTACCTTATCCAGCAAAACAAGATTGCCGACGGCGAGAGCAAGCCGCCGGTGTTCGCCAAAGTCATGCGCAGTAAAGAGGGCGTGTTTGAAGGCGTTTCCTTCATCAAGTCCAAGGAAAAAGCGTCCGTGCTGACTATCGACGAGGCCAACGAGGCTGTTGCCTGGGCGACCAAGAAGAAGCCGAACGCCAAGGAATACGTCACCAAGATTATTTGCGTCGGCCAATGACGAAACGCCTACACTCGAAAGAGTAGCGCACGGAAACAATTTTGGCGGCATCCTATCCGATGAACATTGGATAAGACTATTCAGCCATGCTATCTGAAGACGAACTGGCACTGATCGAAGCAATCCGCAAATGCGGCAGCCTGTCGCGCGCCGCAGTCAAACTGGGCAAAGCGCCGTCCACCGTCTCCTACGCCGCGCGGCAGCTTGAAGAACGCTTCGACGCGCTGCTCTTCGACCGCCGCCACTATCGCCTTGAACTCACCCCGGCGGGCTGCCTGCTGGCCAACGAGGCGGCGCGCGTGATGCAGGAATCTTGCCGCATCACGCAGCGCGTCAAACAAATCGCCAGCGGCTGGGAAGAACGGCTGTGGATTGTCAGCGATGAAATCTTCGACTTTGAGCTGATCGCGCCCTTGATCGGACAATTCGACTGCCTGCAGTCCGGCGTCGACCTGCGCTTCACCACCGAGGTGCTGGGCGGCACTTGGGAGGCGCTGCGCGACGGACGGGCCACGCTCATCATCGGCGCCACCAACGAGCCCAGCGGCATTTCGGATCTGCGCTGGTTCGAGATGGGGCAAATGGACTGGGTGTTCGCCGTGGCCCGCAATCATCCCTTGGCCCGCGTGCAGGGCGCGCTGCCGCGTGAAGCCATACAGGCGCACCGGGCCGTGGTGGTGGCCGATTCCTCACGGGACACTCAAGGGCGAATATACGGCACGCTGAATGGGCAGCGCACCCTGGCGGTACCGAGCATGCGCGCGAAGATCCACGCCCAGAGTCTCGGCCTTGGCGTCGGCTGGCTGCCGCGCAAACGGGTGGCGAGCTTGCTCGCGCGCGGAGAAATGATCGAGAAGTGCACCGTCGACCCGCGCGAGCCCAACGTCATGTATGTGGCCTGGCGCGGCGACCGCGAGGGGCGGGCGCTGGCGTGGTGGCTGGACCGCCTGCGCGACCCGAAACTGGCGGCGGCGCTGCTGGACGGCCGCGATGTCTGCGCTCCCGACTGAACAATCGGTAGTGCCCGCACACAGGATGCTGGACATGCCGGCATAGGCGTATTGCCGCATGATGCCGGCGTGCGTGCCATCCTTGCGCATAGATGCGCACGCCGTCCGCCAACGGTCGGCGGTGATCGGATCCAGGTTGCGCGGCGCCGCCAGATACTGTTCCATCTTCTGCAATACCGCGCCGCTGCGCAACGCCTCGACCTTGCCGCCGGTGCGGCGCTGCTCGAAAGTGGCGATGCTCCACGCTGTGATCCAGACGTCGATGCGGCCCAGCGCCAGCTTGCGGGCATTGCTGCCGGACTCGGAGACGGTTTCGATGTGCGCAAATCCCAGCCGCCTGGCCAGCGCTTCGGCCGGGCCGCCCAGCAGGACGCCGACGCGCAGCTGCCTGGCTGCCTCGGCGCTGGAGATGTCCAGCTTGCTGTCGGCGCGGGCAATCAAGACTACCTGGTCGTCCGCCAGCTTGCACAACCACTGGTATGACGATTCGATCTCAGGATAGCGGGCAAAGGTGGCCATGGTGTCGGGCTGGCTCAGCGCCATCTGCTGGGCGCGACGCAGCGGCACGGGGATGACGCCGCCGGCGTTGCCGGTCCGGCGATTCAGTTCGGTCAGCATGTCATACAGCAGCCCGCGATAGGCGCCGTTTTCCTGATAGGCGAACGGCGCCACGCCGTTGACGTACACGCGGGTGGCGGCGCTGGCGTCGCCCGCCACGGCGGCACAGGCAAATGCGGTCGCCGTGGCGAGGGTGGCGGCACAGGCAGCGGCGTCGCGGGCTGCGGTTGCGCAGGCCGATGGGCAAAGGCGGCGCATGATGTCACGCTGCGGCGATGGCTTGCAAGCCCAGTGCGGGACGCGCGGCCGGCTTGGCCGCCGGCATCCGTTGACGCCCGATGGCGGCCGTGGTGGCGGATTTTGCCGGCGCGGCTGCGGCCAACTTGAAGATGCTGACCGCCGCCACCAGGGACATGGCCTGTTCACGCATGCTTTCGGCAGCGGCGGCCGCTTCTTCCACCAGCGCGGCGTTTTGCTGGGTGGTGTTGTCCATTTCCAGCACGGCGGTGTTGATCTGGTCAATGCCGTCGCTTTGCTCACGGCTGGCGGCGGCGATCTCGTTCATGATCAGGGTTACCTGTTGCACGCTGTCGACCACTTCCTTCATGGTCAGCCCGGCGCGGTCGGCCAACTGGCTGCCTTGCGCCACTTGCGATACCGAGTCGTTGATCAGTTCCTTGATTTCCTTGGCGGCCGCCGCACTGCGGTGGGCCAGATTGCGTACTTCGGTGGCGACGACGGCAAAGCCGCGTCCCTGCTCTCCGGCACGGGCCGCTTCCACCGCCGCGTTCAGGGCCAGGATGTTGGTCTGGAAGGCGATAGCGTCGATGGTGCCGATGATTTCCGAGATCTGACGCGAGCTGTGGAGGATGCCGTTCATGCGCTGGACCATGTCGCCCACCACGGCGCCGCCCCGGCCGGCAACCGCGCTGGCTTCCAATGCCAGGGCGTTGGCTTGGCGGGCGTGATCGGCGGTCTGACGCACGGTGCTGGTCAGTTCTTCCATCGAGCTGGCGGTTTCTTCCAGTGCGCCGGCCTGGTTTTCGGTACGGGTCGACAGATCGGCGTTGCCGACGGCGATTTCGCAGGAGGCGGTGCCGATGGCGTCGGAAGCGCTGCGCACGCCGCTTACCAAGGAAGCCAGCCGGCCGCTCATGTCGCCGAGCGCGGTCAGCAGCTGGCCGGTTTCGTCCTTCGCACTCGTGTGGATGACGGTGCTCAGGTCGCCTTCGGCCACCCGGCGGGCCAGCTGCACGGCGTGGGTCAAGGGCTTGGTGATCGATTGCGAGATGAGCCAGGCGCATACCACCACGAACAGCACCATCAGCACGGTCAGCAATATCATCAGTTGGCGGCTGCTGTCATAAGTCTGCTGGATGCCGGCGGCCATTTCGGTGATATGGTCGCGCTGCTCCTGTTGCAGCTCCTGCAGCTTGTTGCCGTAGGCCTCGGCCAGCGGGGCGAAGCGGCTGGCGAACAGGGCTTCGGACTCGGCCGTTTTACCTTGCTTTTTCAGCTGGATGGCCTGGTCGCGCACGCTCACATAGTCCTTGCGGGCCACCATCGCTTGGTCCCACAGCACGCGTTCGCGCGGCGTGTCGATGTGTTTCTCGATCTGCTTTTGCAGCGCCAGCGCCTGGCGCGTGGAGTCGGCCACCTCTTCGGCGAAATACTCGGCCAGGGTGCCGTCGTTGTTCTTGACGATGGCGAGGTTGCGGCGGATGCCGGCATAGATGACGCGATACCAGTCGCTGACCAGGCGCTCGGTGGCCAGCGGTTCTTCCAGCAGCTCGCGGCTGGCGTCGGCGACGGCGCCGAGGCGTGATAGCGATGTGCCGACGGCGATCAGTGCGCACAAAAGAATCAGTGCAAAACCCAGCAGCAGACGTTTTCCAATATTCATCCGGTTCAAAATCGACATCTCGTTCTCCTCGTTGATTGGGTGGCTAACGGGATCAAGTTAACACGCCCAGCGGAGACGAAAATGAACAAACGGACAAGATTACTGCGGCGACCCTAGGCGCTCCCTCTGGCGCGCGCGAGGGGGCGGGAAAGTCGTTCGATACGTTCGAAGGTTTGCGGCGGAACAGTGGAACGTCCGGAAAATCAGCGCCTACCGAATGTCGATCCCAAGGCCTGGTCCGGATTGACGGGATTCACGCCTTGCTGGTCGAGGTGGCCGCGGGCGTTCTGCAAGCCGGCGTTGTATTCCACCTCCCGCATGACCAAGGCGTTGGCGATGGTCCATTCGCGGAAGGCCGTACCGGCCGCCGGTTGCACGCGCATTTCGGCCAGCAGCTCGTCCTGGGAGACGCCGGTGCTCAATTTGCCCAGCCAGGTTTTGGCCCAGGCCGCCAGTTGCGGCTCGCGGATGTTGTGCGCCATCAGTTTGAGGGCGTTGCGGGCGCGTGGCGTGTCGCCCGCATAGGCATAGGCCAATGCCGCCGACCGGGCCAGTGTGTTGACCTCGCGCGCGTTCTTGAAGGCGTTGATCGCCGCCTGCAGCGTGGCTTCGTCAGGCGCCGCACTCGCTTGCAGGCCGGCCTGGAACAGGGCATAGGCGGCTTCGGCCGATTTCGGTTCCAGGCCCAGGGACTGCGCCAGATAGCCGCGCGCCTGGTCCGGCTGCGACAGCTTCAAGTGCGCCTGGCCCAGCAGGTAGAGCACTTCCGCATCAGGTTTCTTGGCCGCCGCATTCAGGTAGGACAGCGCGTCCTGGGGATTGCCCCAGTCCACCTGCGCGCGGCTCAGCACGCGCTGGGCGTAGTCGTTGGAGGGATAGCGCTTCGCCGCTTCGGCCGTCTGGCGCAGCAGCTTTTCGCCGGCCTTGGGCTCCGGGCAGGATTTGAGCGCGGCTTCCGCCAGCACGAATTCGCCCGAGGATTGCGGCAGCTTGTTGAACTCCATGGTCGCCACCGGCAAATCGGCGACGTCGACCTTGAGTACCTTGATCGACTGCAGGCGATAGCGCCACAGCGTCGTGCCGAGGTCGCCGACCTTGATGCCGTAGGCCTGTTCGAAGGCACCGGTGATCGGCGTGTCGCGGTAGACCGCGCTCAGGTAGTTGACCATGCGCTTGCGCGTGTCTTCCGTCGACAGCATGTAGTGCATCAGCACCCAGGAGCGCGCCGCGAATTCCAGCTTGATGCCGCGCGTGGAGGCGTAGTTGACGCCGCGCGAGTCGTTCTGCTCCAGCACGTCCTTGTAGTCCAGGCTGTAGCGGTGGCCCTCGTCGAGGAAGCCCAGGTAGCGGCCGACGTTGAGCGGGGTTTTACCGATCGACATCTGGGTATCGGTGAAGCGCACGCTGGCGAAGTAATGGGCCAGGCCGTCGATGTACGACAGCGGCGCGCGGATATCGGTGTAGCGGTAGACGAAGTGGCGGGTGTAGGCCTCGTACAGATAGGTCAAGCCTTCGTCGGTGCTGTCGTCGAGCTGCACGCCGAAGCCTTGCACGCCGGCGCTGCAGCTGTTGTACAGGCCGATGGCGTCGGCCGGCTGGTTGAGCGCCAGCGCGTTCAGCGCCACCGCGCCGTCATGGTAGTAAAAGGTCAGCTTGGGTTCGGCGCCGCTGGACTTCATGAAAGGCTGGGTGTAAATCCGCAGCATGAAATCGAGCTTTTCCAGCTGGTTCAGCAGGGTGGCCACGGCGTCGTTGCTGGTGTTGGAGTAGACCACGAAGTGCTGGCTCTCGACGCGGAACCATTCCGAAGCGTTGCGCTGGCCGGCCACCACCACGCTGGGCGCGGCCGGCTCTGGGGATTGCGCTTGGGCGTTCATCAGGCAGGCGCTGCCGAGCAGTACCGCCGCGTACCAGGATTGCTTCATCATTTTCCGTTCGTCCCCGAAAACCGGCGCTTGATCGCCGTTATCCGCAGCTGGTCGCACGGGGATTGCCCCCGGCCCGCCACTCTATTAGAGTGACATTATAGACAATAAATCAACCGCGTCGGGAGCGTCTTATGCTGAGTTTTATCCTTTGGCTGGGCTTGCTGTTCCTCTGTTGGCCGCTGGCCTTGCTGGCGCTGCTGCTCTATCCGCTTTTATGGCTGATCACCTTGCCATTCCGCCTGATTGGCATCGGCGTCGAGGGCGTATTCGAGCTGCTGCGCGCCATCGTTATGCTGCCGGCGCGCATCCTCGGCGGTAATCCACGTTAAAAGTCGACCAGGAAGCCGGCGCCGATGGATTTCTGGCCGTAGTTGTAGTCGATCAGGCTTTGGCCGTAGCCGGTGAAGCCTTGCACGTAGCCTTTCAGATTGGCCGCCACCGGGAAGGCCCAGCCGACCCGAAGCGCGCCGTGGCTGGTGCTGAAATTGCGCCGCGCCATCAGCGACAGCTCGTGGCCGTCGAAGCGGTAGCTCGCCGTCAGGTCGCCGTGGCCGAGGAAGTCGGTGATGTCGATGTTGTCGTTGTCCGAACGCGCGTTGTCGAGCCGCTTCCACAGCCGGAACGACACGGCGAACTTGCCTTTCTCCGCCCCCATCTCCGCATAAACCCGGTTCCAGCTGCGCGACAGGTTGGACGTCTGGCCGTTGGACTGGTGGTTCAGGCCCAACGTCAGGTAGCGCACGTCGAGGATGCCCAGGTCCAGGCTTAGCGGTGTGGTCAACATCATTTCCGGTTGATAGTTGGTCTCGCGGAAGGGGCTGGAGGCGGCCCGGTTGTAGGCTTGCCAGAAGCTGTTCTGCGTGTAGCCGAACCACAGGTCCACCGGAGTGCTCAGCAACTGCTCGATCAGCTTCATCTTGAAGCTGATCTGGTAGGTCAATTCCACGTGTTTTGATTTCAGGCCGGCAGGCGTAGTGTCGCGAAAAGGCGCATCATTGGAGCTGGTGCTGTAATTGGCCAGAAGCAGATAGGTATCCTTGTGCGGGCGGAAGTTGAACACGCCGCGCTTGGCGGAACGGTCGAGCTCCCACTCCTGGACCATGCGCGAGACGCTGGCCTCGGGCTTGATGGTGGTTAGCTCCGCCACCTTGGCCGGGACCTTCGGTTCGGCCGGCGGCGCCGAAGGCTGGGTGCGCGCGGGCTCGCTGCCGGCGGCCGGCGCCACGATGGCGTTTTCGCCCGCTGCCTTGACCGCAGGCGTGGTCTTGGAAAGGCCATCGTAGCAAGCCAGCCGTGCACTGGCGTCGCCCAGCACGGCGCAGCGCTCCAGCCGCAGTTCCATGTCGGAAGCCTGGGCCAAAGCAAGAGCTGGAGCCATGCCTAAGGATAGGAAGAGGGTGGTTTTGACGTGCGCTCGCATGCGGATGGTTCCATTCAGAGGTAAAGTTAAGCAAGAGGTTACATTAATTGCCACTAGTCATGTCGCACACTTAGCAAGCTCTTGAATTCAGGCGAACACGCCGCACCTGAGAGCTCCCATAGCAGTCTGTACAAGGAGATCTGTGATGACCCGCAAGACCCCAATTGAGCGTTACCGCAATATCGGCATCAGCGCCCACATCGACGCCGGTAAAACCACGACCACGGAACGCATTCTGTTTTACACCGGTGTAAACCATAAGATCGGCGAAGTGCACAACGGCGCCGCCACCATGGACTGGATGGAACAGGAGCAGGAACGCGGGATCACCATCACCTCGGCCGCCACAACCGCGTTCTGGAAGGGCATGGCCGGGAACTTTGCCGAGCACCGCATCAACATCATCGATACGCCGGGCCACGTCGACTTTACCATTGAAGTGGAGCGTTCGATGCGCGTGCTCGACGGCGCCGTCATGGTGTACGACGCCGTGGGCGGCGTGCAGCCGCAATCGGAGACCGTCTGGCGCCAGGCCAATAAATACCATGTGCCGCGCATCGCCTTCGTCAACAAGATGGACCGCGTCGGCGCGGACTTCTTCCGCGTGCGCGATCAGATTGCCAATCGCCTGAAGGGCGTGGCCGTGCCGATCCAGATTCCGCTCGGTGCGGAAGACAACTTCCATGGCGTGGTCGATCTGGTCAAGATGCGGGCCATTAACTGGGACGACGAGTCGCTGGGCGTTAAGTTCACCTATGAAGACATCCCGGCCAATCTGCAAGGACTGGCGCAGGAGTGGCGCGACAAGATGGTGGAGGCGGCCGCCGAAGGCACGCCCGAGCTGCTGGAAAAATACCTGGACGGCGGCGTGCTGACCGAAGAGGAAATCAAGACCGGCCTGCGCCTGCGCACGGTGCGCAACGAAATCGTGCCGATGCTGGCCGGTAGCGCCTTCAAGAATCGCGGCGTGCAGGCCATGCTGGACGCGGTGATCGAATACCTGCCGTCGCCGCTGGACGTGCCGGCGATCGCCGGCCACGATGAGGACGACAACCCGATCGAACGCCATCCGAACGACAGCGATCCGTTCTCCGCGCTGGCGTTCAAGATCATGACCGATCCGTTTGTCGGCCAGCTGACCTTCTTCCGCGTGTATTCGGGCGTGGTGAATTCCGGCGACACCGTGTACAACCCGACCAAGTCGCAGAAGGAGCGGCTGGGCCGCATCCTGCAGATGCACGCCAACGAGCGCAAGGAGATCAAGGAAGTCTACGCCGGCGACATCGCGGCGGCGGTGGGCCTGAAAGGCGTGACCACGGGCGATACCTTAAGCTCGCCGGACCACGTGATCGTGCTGGAGAAGATGATCTTCCCCGAGCCGGTGATCTCGCAGGCGGTGGAGCCGAAGACCAAGGCCGACCAGGAAAAGATGGGCATCGCCCTGAATCGCCTGGCGCAGGAAGACCCGTCGTTCCGCGTGCATACGGACGAGGAATCGGGCCAGACCATCATGTCCGGCATGGGTGAGCTGCACCTGGAAATCCTGGTGGACCGCATGCGGCGCGAATTCGGCGTCGAGGCGACGGTGGGCAAGCCGCAAGTGGCCTACCGCGAAACCATCACCAAGAGCGCCACCGATGTGGAAGGCAAATTCGTCAAGCAGTCCGGCGGCCGGGGGCAATACGGCCACGTGGTGCTGACGCTGGAGCCGATGGAGGCGGGCGGCAAGGGCTATGAATTCGTCGATGCGATCAAGGGCGGCGTGGTGCCGCGCGAATTCATCCCGGCGGTGGACAAGGGCATCCAGGAGACGCTGCGTTCGGGCGTGCTGGCCGGCTATCCGGTGGTGGATGTGCGTGCGACGCTGACCTTCGGCTCGTACCACGACGTGGACTCGAACGAAAACGCCTTCCGCATGGCCGGTTCGATGGCCTTCAAGGAGGGCATGAAGCGCGCGGGTCCGGTGCTGCTGGAGCCGGTGATGCAGGTGGAAGTGGAAACGCCCGAGGAGTTCATGGGCAACGCCATGGGCGACCTGACGTCGCGGCGCGGCATGGTGCAAGGGATGGATGAAATCCCGGGCGGCGGCGGCAAGATCATTCGCGCCGCCGTGCCGCTGGCCGAGATGTTCGGCTACTCGACCACCCTGCGTTCATTGACGCAGGGCCGGGCCACCTACACGATGGAGTTCAAGCACTACGCCGAGGTGCCGAAACACATTCTGGAGCAAATCGCTGTGAGCAAGGCGCGTTAAGTCAAGTTAGGTTGGCGCGCAGCCGTAGTCCTGTGGCCAGGACTGCGGCAGATGCCAGGTGCCGAAGAGCATATCGAGCACCGGCAGTGTTGACGAGAAGTTGCGGTTCAGTGGTGCGCTTTTGCTGTGGTGCCAGTGGTGAAAGGCCGGCGTGGCGACCAGCCATTCCAGTGGCCCCAGCCGCACCCGCAGATTGGCGTGGATGAAGAAGCCCCAGATGGTGCCGACGATAATCGCTAACACCGGCGTGGCGCTGCCTGCCGCGCCGGTGCCGGCCAAGCCGAGGCAATACAGCGGCGTCATGCCGCACAGCCGGGTCACGATCATGTCGACCGGATGGGCATGGGTGTTGACCAGGAAATACAAGTGTTCCGGCTGGTGGTGCACCGCGTGGTAGCGCCATAGCCAAGGCAACTGGTGGCTCAGCCGATGGCCCCAGTAGAATCCAAGTTCGGCGATCAGCAAGGCAAGCGTCAGCCGTGCCGCCAGCGGCAAGGCCGCGAGGGCGGCTGGAATGGCGGCGGGCAGCAGCATGCGTGCGCCGGCCGCCACCGCCGACATCAGCACGCCGAGTATGGCCGCAGGCAGCAGGCTGTTGACGAAATACATGGCAAGATCGACCGCCAATGCGCGACGCGTCAGCCTGTCCTTGCGTACCGCGAGCCAGCGCTCAAGCGGAATAAACAGCAGCGACAGCAGCATCAGCCAAACGCCGAGGCGGGCGATGTCGATCACCAGCGCCGGCCAGTGGGAGAGGGGGGCAGGAGCGTGTTCATGAGCAGGATTCAAAAGACAAAAAGACGGCGCCAGGCGCCTGACGCCGTCAAGCCGATTAGGCTGCGCCAGCCTTACGGCGGCGGGCGGTGAAACCCAGCACGCCCAGGCCCAGGGCCAGCATGGCCCAGGTCGACGGCTCGGGTACGGCGGCGGTCATCGAGACACCGTCCAGCAGCGAGAACGGCGGTACGCCGGCAGGCGTACCGATGGCCAGGAAACTCAGCGCTTCGCTGGTATTGGCGGCGGTGAAGGTCATGGTCTCCTTTTGCCAGCCGGTGAAGCCATGGTTCAGATTGTCCCGGACGGCGGTTTCCTGGAAATTGCTGCCGAAGCCGACCACCCATTTTTCCGTGGTTGGGCCATCGAAGCCGTATTGCTGTGCGCCGGCCCAGTAGAAACTCAGCGTGTATTGCTGGCCGGGCACCAGGCCGTTGACCATTTGCGAGATCGGCCCGATCTGGAAGCCGCCGTCGGCGGCGATGAAGCTGCCGCCGGCCGGGCTGGCCGTCAGGCCGTTGTTGGCGCCGTTGCCGGGTCCCCAGAGCTTGAGCGGTCCATATTCGCTGGTCGTGCCTGTCGTGTCGGCGCCGGTGGCGTTGAACAGGAAGTTATAGCTGTTGCCGTTGTACCAGCCGGGTACGCTGGCGTTGTAACCGAGTTGGCCGACGGTGCCGTTTTCAAAACCGCCGTTGGTGATCAACTCGCCTGCTTGGGCGGCACCGGCGGCAAGCATTGCCGCCGTGGACAGTGCCAGTAAGGTAGATTTAATATTCATGCATTCTCCAGATTAAACTGTGAATCGTCAGGCATTTCGCCTGACGAACCGAAGAAAGCACGGATGCGCGCGCATTCCAGACTTTCGATCCGGATGTTAACACATCAATGTGGCAATTAATACATCATTATTTCTCAGATAATTAATGTGTCTTAATGACACTTAAAATGGTCGCAGTTTCAGCTGTATGGAGATGGCGCCGTACAGGCGATCCTTGTACGACGGCACGATGGCGACGTTGACGCCGACGCGTTCGTATTCAAAACTGGCGGTCGGAATCACGGCCGGGAACCAGCCGCCGTTGCGCATCTTGGGATAGCCGTCGAAGGCGCCGGCGACGGCGCCCAGGCGCACCGGCCCGACCTTGAACGGCTGGTAGTAGACCCCCGCGTAATTGGAATAGGCGCGGTCGCTGTTGTAGAAGCGACCGACCGTGGCCGAGGCCACCGTTGAAAAACGCCATTCGGCGCCGAGGCCTGGATTGCTGTCGTTCAGGCCTTTGTAGCGCTGGAAGTGATACGAGTAGAAGCCGCCGTTCAGCCAGACTTCATTCAGCGGCGCGTTGTCGATGGTCTCGAAGGTGTCGGCCATGGCCGCGCCGGACATGCAGGCCAGCAGCACCAGGGCGCCATTACGCAAACTGTTCATCATCCGAAGCTTTCTTCGTCGTTGGTTGAGAGGGGCGATTATAGCCGTGTATGATGCTGGAATGAAATTGCTAACTACTCCATTGATACTGGCGCTGGCCGTCGCTGCGGGCGACGCGCAGGCGGTTGAGTGGCGCGGATTACTGGACGTGCGCGCCGTCGATTCCAACGCCGAACGCAGTTTTCTGGACAGCGGCTTGGGCAAGACCCGCTACGACGCCGATTCGCCGCGCCTGAGCATCGGCCAGGCCGTGCTGCGCGGCGACGCCGACCTGAGCGACAGCATAGCCGCCAGCGTCGAACTGAGCGCGGACCAGCAGCATCGCGGTGTGGTCGACGTGCGCGAAGCCTTCCTGGTCTGGAACCCGGTGCCGGAAGGCGCTTGGAAAACCCGCGTGCGCGCCGGTTTCTTCTTCGCGCCCACCAGCGTGGAACTCGATTACGACAGCGTCGGCTGGGTGCCCAAGCACACCATTTCCAGTTCCGCCATCAACAGCTGGATCGGCGAAGAGCTGCGCACCAACGGCATCGAATGGAGCGCGCGGCGGCTGGGCCGATACAGCGGCGACGCCTTCGACGTCGGTGTACTGGTGGCCGCCTATACAGGCAACGATCCGACCGGCACGCTGTTGACCTGGCGCGGCTGGTCCATCAGCGACCGCATCGCCGGCCGCGCCGACACGGTGAAACTGGCCGATTTACCGGTGTACCGGGCGCCCAACGGACGCTTGCTGAAGCAGTCGCGCGACATGCACGCCTTCCGTGAATTGGACGGAAAGCTGGGCTACTACGCGGGCGCCAATCTGAACTTCGGCTCGCGGCTGGAATTCGCCGCGCTGCACTACGATAACCTGACCGACCCGCAGGTGGTGAAGGATGGCCAGTACGGCTGGCGCACGCGTTTCGACCACATCAGCGCGGTGTGGCGTCCGCAGGGCACATGGGAACTGTCGATGCAATCCATGCGCGGCGATACGTATATGGGGCGGAACGGCGCCGGCGTCGATTTCCAGTCTTGGTTCGTGCTGGCCAGCCATCCGCTCGGTCCCGGCACGGCGGCGGTGCGCTACGACCGCTTCAGCGTCACCGAGCACGATAATATTCCGTCCGATCCGAATGGCGAAACAGGCTACGGCGTGGCGCTGGCCTATGACTGGCCGCTGGCCGAGCAGCTGTCGCTGATGACGGAGGCGCTGCTGGTGCGCAGCGACCGTCCGGCGCGCGTGCTGATCGGCGAGACGCAGCTGCAGAAGGAGCGCAGTCTCACCGTGTCGTTGCGTTGGCGCTTTTAAGCACGGTTTCCTGATCGGCGATGCCGTAGTTCTGCGGCCAGCTGGCGGGCAGATGCCAGGTGCCGAACACCAGGTCCATGAGCGGCAGCGTCGAGGCGAAATTGCGGTTCAGCGGCGCGCTTTTCGTGTGATGCCAGTGATGGAAAGCCGGCGTGGCGACCAGCCATTCCAGAGGGCCCAGGCGCACGCGCAGGTTGGAATGAATAAAGAATCCCCAGACCGTACCGATGAGCACCACCAGCACCGGCGTGACGCCGCCGTTGAGGCCCAGGCAATACAGCGGCGTCATGCCACACAAGCGGGTGAAGATCATGTCCACCGGGTGGGCGTGGGTATTGACCATGTAGTACAGATGCTCCGGCGCGTGATGCACGGAGTGGAAACGCCACAGCCAGGGCAGGCGGTGACTGAGCCGGTGCCCCCAGTAAAATCCGGTTTCCGCGATCAGCAACGCCAACACCAGCCGCGCCGCCAGCGGCAGGGCGGTCAGTGTGGCCGGCACGGCGGCCGGTATCACCAGGCGGGCGCCGGCCGCCACGGCCGACATCAACACGCCCAGGATGGCGGCGGGCAGCATGCTGTTGACGAAATACATGGCGAGGTCCACCGTCATTTCGCGGCGCGACAGCCGGGTGCGGTGCACCGCGAACCAGCGCTCAAGCGGAATGAACAACAGGGACAGCAATATCAGCCACAGCGCGAGCCGGGCGATATCAACCATGAGGGTGCTCCAGTGGGAAATTGCGTTCATGCGATACTCAAAAAAAAGACGGCGCCGGTACGCCGTCGGTTACGCTAGTCGCTTAGGCTGCTTGTGCTGCCTTGGCCTTGCGGCGGCGGGCGACGCATCCCAGCAAACCCATGCCGAGCGCCATCATCGCCCAAGTATCGGGCTCCGGTACGGCGGCTGCCATCGTCACTCCGTCCAGCAAGGAGAACGGCGGCACGCCAGCCGGCGTACCCACGGCCAGGAAGCTCAGCAATTCACTGCTGCCGCCGGCGGTGAAGGTCATGGTTTCTTTCTGCCAGCCGGTGAAGCCGTGCTCGGCATTATTGAGGATGGCTGTCGACTTGGTGTCGTTGCCCAGGCTGACGATCCACTGCTCGGTGGTGGGGCCGTTGTAACCGTACTGCTGCGCGCCGCCCCAGTAGAAGCTGAGCGTGTACTGCTGACCGGCGACCAGGCCATTGACCTGCTGCGAGATGGGAGCGACGCCGCTGCCGCCGTCGTTGGCGACGAAGCTGCCGCCGTTCGGGCTGGCGGTCAGGCCGTTGTTGGAGCCGTTGGCTGGCCCCCAGAGCGAAACGTTGCCCCACAAGCCGGTCGCGCCAGGGCTGTCGGCGCCGGTGGCGTTGTACAGGAAGTTGTAGCCATCGGTGAACCAGCCGGGCACCGAGGCATTGATGCCGAGTTGACCGACGTTGCCGCCTTCGAAGCCGCCGTTGACGATCAGCTCGTTAGCGTGGGCTACGCCCGTAGCCAGCAGGGCCGTAGCGGACAGGGCCAGTAATGTAGATTTGATGTTCATGTATAAGCTCCAGATTAATGATGAGAACGGTAGATAGCGTGTCTAGCGGGATACGAGAAAAGCGCAGAGGCCTGGGCTTCTGCGAATTCCGATGTTGATCGTAGCACATCATTATGGTAATTTATACATCATTATTATTCAGGCAGTTAAGCTGCTTTAATGACAATTAAGTAGCCCTGGAAGCAACAGCCAGTTTGGCGTGTTCGGCCTAGATCGACACGCGCCAGCCTCGCTGGTACGCGTAACGCATCGCTAGCCAGAATGCCGCGGTGAAGCAGACGGCGAACGCCATCGATGCGAACTCGGGGCCGAACAATGGCGCCAGCGGCGCGCGGAACACATTTTCATACAGAGGGTGCATCACACCGGTGGCGACCAGCGCGCAACTGGCCAGCCACGATCCGGCGTAGGCGGTGATGGCATTCACGCCCATGGCGCGTCCAACCGCCGGCCAGCCTTGCACATCAATCAGCTGGTGGGCAAGGGCGAGGGCAAGCATGCCGAAACCACCAGTCCACAGCACGAAAGACGAAGTCCACAGCTGCTTGTTCAGCGGCAGGGCCAGCGACCACAGGCCGCCGATCAGCATCGCCAGCACGCCGGCGATGGCGAGGTCGCCGATGCGGCCCTTGCGCAGCCAATCCCCCGCGCGCATGCCAAGAAGGACGGTGGCCAGCGAAGGCAGCGTGCTTAAGACCCCTTCCGGTTCGTGCGCCAGGCCGCTGGCCGCGTCATATTGGTAGGACAGGCTGCCCAGCACTGCGGTGTCGATGCGGTCCGCGAGATTCAGGTGCGGTTCAACGCCGCCACCGCCGGCCAGCAGCGCCCAATAGCCAAGCAGGATCGCCGACAACAGGACCCATTGCGCGCGGGCGCCCTGGATGTAGATCGCGATCAGTCCCGCCGCCGCGAAGCAGATGCCGGTGCGTTGCAGGACGCCCAGCAAGCGGAAGCCGTGGCCGTCCATGGCCAGCATCGAGACCACATTCAGGGCCACGCCGAGCAGCACGATGCGCACGCCGCGCAGCACCACGGTGCTGGCCATCGGGCCGCGCGGCGAGAACATCTCCAGCTGCCGGCCCATCGCCAGTTGCAGCGACACGCCAACAATCAGCATGAACACGGGGAAGATGAAGTCGGCCGGCGTGCAGCCATGCCACGTTGCGTGCTCCAGCCAGGGATAGATATGGGACCAGTCGCCGGCATCGTTCACCAGCAGCATGGCGGCCACGGTCAGGCCGCGCACGGCATCGACGGAAGTTATTCGCATAGCGTTTTTTATATTGTTTTTCCAGCGCGAACAGTAGCACACCATCTCTCCTTAGAGAGGTGTTTTACCTGCCTTCAGGTAGTAAAGTTTCAACCAGTTTCACAAATTGGTCTAAGGAGCTGCAATGGAAGTCAATAAAAACGAGATCAGCGTCGCCGCCAGGCTAGGCATCGGCTTCGGCATCATTCTCGCGATGATGCTGGTGCTGTCGGTGATGAGCGTGTTCAAGGTGAACGCCATCGACAACAGCTTGCTGCACATCAGCGAAGTCAATAACGTCAAGCAGCGCTATGCGATCAATTTTCGCGGCAGCGTGCACGACCGCGCCATCGCTTTGCGCGACGTGACGCTGGTCGGCGATGGCGACCTGGCCGGCGTGACGGCCTTGATCGACAAGCTGGATCAGGACTACCAGCAGTCCGCCAAGCCGATGGAGGTGTTCTTCAATGGCGCCAAGGCCAAGATCACACCGGCGGAACGCGGTTGGCTCGACAAGATCAAGCAGAGCGAAGCCCGCACCGTGCCGCTGATTAAAAAGATCATCGAAGCGCGCCGCGCCGGCGATACCGAAGGCGCGCGCAAGATGATGCTGGAGCAGGCCAAGCCGGCGTTCGTCGATTGGCTGGCCAGCATCAACGGCTTTATCGATCAGGAAGAAGACATGACCGAGGCCGAATCCGCACTGGCGCGGCATGGCGCGCACAACTTCCAGTCGCTCACGCTGCTGGCGGTGGCGATTGCGGTCGCTATCGGTGCGGTGGTGGCTTGGCGCGTGACGCAATATCTGCTGCGCGCGCTGGGCGCCGAGCCGGCCGAGGTGAAGGCCTTGGCCAATGCGGTCGATCGCGGTGAGCTGTATCACGAGGTGGCGCTGCGCGACAAGGACCAGGACAGCATCATGGCGGTATTGGTGAAGATGAGCCACAACCTGCGCCACACGGTGACCGAGGTGCATGACGCGGCCGTGGCAGTCGGCAGCATCAGCGACCAGATCTCCGAGCAAAACCAGAATCTGTCCAGCCGCACCGAAGACCAGGCCAGCTCGCTGGAGGAAACCGCGTCGGCCATGGAGGAGCTGACCGCCACGGTGCAGCAGAACGCCGCCAGTGCGCGCGACGCCAACTCGCTGGCGCAGAACGCGTCCGACATCGCCAGCAAGGGCGGCGAGATTGTCGGCGAAGTGGTGCAGACCATGAATGCCATCGACGAATCCTCGCGCAAGATTGAGGTGATTATCAGCGTGATCGACGGTATCGCCTTCCAGACCAATATCCTGGCACTGAACGCCGCTGTCGAAGCGGCGCGCGCCGGCGAGCAGGGACGCGGCTTCGCCGTGGTGGCGACGGAAGTGCGCAACCTGGCGCAGCGCAGCTCGACCGCCGCGCGCGAGGTGAAGTCGCTGATCGATGAATCGGTGGCCAAGATCCACGCCGGCACGCGGCTGGTGGAACACGCCGGCAGCACCATGCGCGACATCGTCGATAGCGTGAAGCAGGTCAGCGACATGGTCGGCGCCATCACGATGGCGAGCGATGAACAGCGCCAGGGCATCGAGGAGGTCAACCGTGCGATCTCGCAGATGGACCAGGTGACGCAACAGAATGCGACGCTGGTGGAGCATGCGGCCGGTGAAGTGGAGGTGCTACAGGATCAGGCGGCGCAACTAAATCAGGCGGTCAGCGTGTTCAAGACGCAGCCCGACGAGTGGAGCGCGCAGACAGCGCACGGTTCATCGCGCGTCGCGTCGCACGGTTCGGCGTCGGCGTCGGCGTCACGCGCTGCCGGCGGCCCGGGTGCGGGAACCGGCGCGCGCGCCTCGGAGCGTCTGCTGCCCGCACCGGCGGGAGCATGATAATGCGGGACATACTGCTAAAACACTCCGAGCCTGAGCGCCTGCAAGCGCTCAAGCAGCTCGGCATCCTGAACACCAACACCAGCGAATACTTCGACGCCATCACGCGGCTGACGATGGACATGTTCGGCGTCGCCGGCTCGTACATCTCCCTGATGGACAGCGACCGCCAGTGGCTGAAATCCACCGTCGGCTTCTGCCCACCCAACACGCAGCGCGACCAGACCTTCTGCAACTACACCATCCAGCAAGCCAGCGTCCTGGTGGTCGAAGATACCTTGTTGGATGCGCGCTTTGCCGACAACCCGATGGTCACCGGCCCGCAATCCGTGCGCTTCTATGCCGGCGCGCCGCTGATTACGCAGGACGGCTACGCCATCGGCGCGCTGTGCGTCATCCACACGCAGCCACACAGCCTGACCGCCTCCGAACAAGGCACGCTGGCCAACCTGGCCGGCATGGTGATGTCGCACATCACGCTGGGCCGCGCGGTCGGCCACGTCGACGCCGTCAGCGGCATGCCGAACAAATACCAACTGTTCGAAGACCTGACCGAGCAAGCCCGCGCCAACAGCGGCGAGCACCGCGTGCTGGCGGACATCGACATGCCGGATTCCGCCAAGGCCTTCGAGATCATCCGCGTGCTCGGCGCATCGATGTATGATGAACTGATGCGCGAAGTCGGCGCACGCCTGGTTGGACTGTTCGAGGGCAGGGCGCAGGTCTATCACCTGACCGACGCCCGCTTCGCAATCCTCTCCCAGGACAAGGACAACGATGGCTTCATCAGCTACCTGCATAGCCTGGAGCCGGAGCTGCAAGCGCCGTTCAACAGCCTGAATATTCCGATGGTACTGCCCAGCTTCGGCGGCATCGTCCAATTCAACTTGTGCACCAACTCGGCCAAGGATGCGCCACGCAAGGCCGCTGCCGCCGTCAACCAGTCGCTGGTCAACCAGCAGCGCTGGAGCTGCTACAGCAACGCGGAAGACGAAAAGCAGCAGCGCGCCTTCCGCTTGCTGAACGACGTGCGCCATGCCATCGCCAACGACCAGTTCGAACTGTTCTACCAGCCCAAGCATGAGCTGTGCAACGGCGCCTGCCTGGCCGCCGAGGCGCTACTGCGCTGGACGCACGCGGAGCTGGGGCCGGTGTCGCCGGCGGAATTCATTCCGCTGATCGAAAAGACGGCGTTGATCGGCCCACTGAGCCACTGGGTGATCCACACCGCCATCAAGCAGATCGCGGAATGGCACGCGGCCGGCCATCCGATCAAAGTGGCGATCAATCTCTCCGCTTACAACTTTGAAGAGGAAGACATCGTGGAACGGCTGCACGCGACCTGCCGCCAGTTTTCCGTCGATCCGCGCTACGTGGAAATCGAATGCACGGAAGGCATCTGGATGGAAGGCCCCGGCATCCTGAAGGCGCTGCACGGCATCCGCGACCTGGGCATGAGCCTCGCGCTGGACGATTTCGGCACCGGCTACAGCAACTTCGCGTACTTGCAGAAGGTGCCGGCCACCGTGGTCAAGGTCGACCAGTCGCTGATCCGCAATGTGGACGCCAATCCGCGCGACCAGCGCATCGTGCGCTCGCTGATCGCGTTGGCGCGCGAGCTGGATTACCAGGTGGTGGCGGAGGGCGTGGAGACCGAACAGTCACTTGGCCTGATCCGCGACTGGGGCTGCGATCTCGCACAAGGCTATCACTTCGCCAAACCGCTGACCGCGACCGCCTTCCTGGCCCACGCCATTCAGCATCGCGATAGCCACATGGCGATCGCCGCCTGAGCCACACAGCACGGTTACGATCGGTTACCAAGCTTACCGCCGATCGCTGGCCCGGATTATAAAACTGGCACTATAATCCGGGTCATGAAAACCTCATTGCGCCTGATTCCTCTCCTACTATTGCTGGCCGGCTGCCAGTCCCACATGCAGCGCGTGGCCGACTGCAAGGTCGGCGACTGGACCGCCATCGGCCACAAAGACGGCAAGTCCGGCGAGCCGGCCAACTACGCGGAGCGCAAGGACTTCTGCGATGACCACGCCGACAAGCCGGCCATAGCCGACGCTTCCTCGCGCTACACCGCCGGCTGGGCGCAAGGTAATTGGGACCTGTGGTACGCGTTGGGCGGCAAGGACGGCGAGCAGGGCGCACAGCCGCAGTACGCCAGGCACGCGGCCAGCGAAGACGTCCGCAAACACAAGACGCCACTCAATCCCAACGCCTACGACGCCGGCTGGACCACCGGGAACTCCACCTACTGGAGCGACACCGGCAAGCGCGAAGGCACGGCCGGCCTGCCGCTGACACAAAAGGAAGCCAGTCGCAGCAAGGCCGACTCCACGCAGTTGCGCTTTGACGACCAGGCCTACACCAACGGCTGGCGCGCGGGCAACCGCACCTTCTGGTCGGACGCCGGCTACAGCGACGCCCGCAACGGCACGCCCGACAGCGAATTCCGCAACCGCGCCGCCGCCGCGCGCAGCGCCGGCGTCGATGTGCAGGAAGACTCCTACCGTTCGGCATGGAACGTGGAGATCGTCAACTACTGGCGCAATCTGGGCACCACCGACGCCACCAACGGCAGGGAGTTCGGCACGCGCGGCCGCGAAGCCAAGGCCAAGGGCCTGAAGATCCACGAGCAGGAGTACCGCCAGGCGTGGGAAGCGCGGCTAGTCGCCTATTGGCGCGACACCGGCGCGGCCGACGGCTACGGCCAACCCTTCATGCTGGAACAGCGCATGAACAACGCCAGCCGCGACAAGGTGTTCGTGATTCCGGAAACGCGCGACGCCTACACCAACGCATGGCGCCAGGAGAACGCGCGCTATTGCACGCCGGAGAACGCTTTTGAACGTGGTCGCGCCAGCACCGGCATGGCGGTGGAAGTGTGCGCGCCGGCTGCGCAGAACCAGTTAAAACACGCCTACGTCAGCGGTCAGGATTTTGAGGTGGTCGCGGCCAAGCAGCAGCATGCGGTAGCGGAAGCGAATGAACTGGCGAACCGCGTGCGTGATGCGCGCGGGCGCCTGGGACGGTTGGAGCGCGAGATCCGCTCCAATCTGGAAGCGAAAGACCGTCCCGTCAACGACGAAACGGCCAAGCAGGATCGTCGCCGCGAGCAAGAGCGGCGCGAACTGGTCGACTATCTTCAACGGCTGGAGCGTCAGCTGGATGACGCTCGCCGTTGGGTCGAGCGTCATGACCAGCAGATGCAGCGCCTGCGCCGCGAGATCTATTAATTAGAAGTCGACGCTGGCCGATACCGAAGCCGTGCGCGGTGCGCCCAGGATCAGGTAGTTCGCATTCGGATAGCCGCCGGCCGAAGCCCAGTAGCTCTTGTCGGTGACGTTGTCGATGCGCGCGCGGAAGGTGACGTTGCGGTCCATGATGCGGGCCACGTAGTTGGCGCCGATATCGAGGCGGGTCCAGGCCGGCAGTTCCTGCTTGTTGGCGCCGTCCGCATATTGCGACGAGGTGTAGACGGTGCGCGCGTTCAGGCTCAGGCCGCGCACGCCCGGCACATCCCATTCCGCGCCGAGGTTCAGCTGCGTATCCGGTACGCCGATGACGTCCTTGCCTTGGTTTGTGCCGCTTTTCGTCACGCTCTGGCTGGCGTCCAGTAGCGTCAGGCCGCCCAGCAAACGCAGGCCGCGCGCCGGCATGCCGTACACCGTCAGCTCCATGCCCTGGTTGCGCTGTTCGCCGTACACGCCGAAGATACCGTTTTCGACATAAGCCGATGGCTGCTTGGTGCGGAACAGCGCGGCGGTCGCGCCCAGCGTGCCGTGTTCATACTTCACGCCGACTTCCTTCTGCTTCGACACGTAGGGCGCGAAAATCGCGTTAGGATTGAGCACGCCCTGACCACCGGCGACAGGGCCTTGCTGCAGGCCTTCGATGAAGTTGGCGTAAAGCGAAACGCCTTTCACCGGCTTGTAGACAATTGCGGCTACGGGCGTCACTTTGCTTTCGTTGTAATGGGCATCGGAGACGCCGGTGTCGTAGTTGTAGCCCTCGGACCTGATGGTCTGGTGGCGCGCGCCGACGGTCAGCAGGACTTTATCGTCCAACATGGACAGGGTGTCGGAGATGGCGTAGCTGGTCAGGATGCTTTTGCTGGTGACGCGTGGATCGCTCAACACGCCGCCGGTGAAGAAGTTCGCCACTGGCGCGGCCACGTCAACCGGGTGATAGATGTTGGTACCGATGCCGCCGAACAGGCTGAATGCATAGGCGTTCTTCGATTCCAGCCAGTAGCCCGATGCGTTGGCGCTAATGGTGTGACCGACGCTGCCGGTGCGCAGCTTGGTGCGCACGCCGACTTCGCCGCTGCGTACATTGTCGTGGCGGACGTTGTCGAAGCGGTAGGCGGTGGCGCTGCCATCGGCCTTGTTCACGCTCGGCTCGGACAGGATGTTGTCTTCATCGCCGCTGCGCGCGCCGAAGGCGGCCCATGCCACGGTGTCCTTGTTCAGATCCCATTCGCCGCGCAGGGTGCCGAAGGTGTTGCGTTCATTCGAGTGCGTCCAGTCCTGCGCCCAAGTGCTGTCGCTGTCCGGTGCTGCCGGCAGCGCGATGTCGGCGCCTGGCGTAACGGCCGGACGAGGGCTGGTCAATTTGTGGTCCTGATAGCCGATATCGGCGGACAGGCGGAAGCCGCGGCCCTGGAAGTCCAGGCCGACCGAGGCCACATTCAGTTCGCGATGTTCTTTATCGACGCCGGTGTCGCCGTCGCGGCGCGCGGCGTTGACGCGGATGCCGGTGTTGCCGTCGGTGCCGAAGCGGCGCGCGATGTCGACCGCAGCGTAACCCTGGCCGCCGGTTTCAACGCCGACCGTCACGCGCGTCAGCGGCGTGCCGCCGGCGCGTTTTGGCAGCAGGTTGATCGAGCCGCCGATGCCGCCACCACCAGGCGCCGCGCCATTCAGGAAGGAGTTCGCGCCACGGAAGACTTCCACGCGTTCCAGCAGTTCCGACGCCACGAACTGGCGCGGCAGCACGCCGTACAAGCCGTTGTAGGCCAGGTCGTCCGAGCTCACGGCGAAACCGCGAATCATGTACAGCTCCTGGAAATTGCCGAAGCCACGCGCCACGCGCACCGATGGATCGTTTTGCAGCACGTCGCCGACGCTGCGCGCCTGCTGGTCCTGGATCAATTCCGAGGTGAAGTTCAGCGTGTTGAAAGGGGAGTCCATGATATCGACATTGCCCAGCAGGCCCGCGCGACCGCCGCGCGCCACTTGGCCGCCGGCGAAGTTCTTGGACAAGCCTTCGGCCGAAGCGTCGGCGGAGGCGCTGACGACGACCGTCTGAACGCTCGAATCGGCGCTATCGGTGGCAGCTGCGGCCTGGCTTTGCGCTTCTACGGCGGTAGCAGCAGTGGCCGCAACCAACAGCATGGCTGCGAGGGCGAGCGGGGACAGTTTCAGATGCGGTTTTTGCATGGCGATTTGCTAAGTAGATGAGA
This sequence comes from Duganella paludis, assembly GCF_054461335.1. NCBI lineage: Bacteria > Pseudomonadati > Pseudomonadota > Betaproteobacteria > Burkholderiales > Oxalobacteraceae > Duganella > Duganella paludis. The sequence continues at coordinate 6,471,396 of NZ_CM136922.1, read as the reverse complement.
ATGATTCCTAATTATAGCGTTTTCCGCCATTTTTTGGCTCTGAATGAGAGTAATTTGCATTATCATTGAGACCTGAGTACCGATCTGGGTACGGCAACTGGACCACAACATGACACCTAACACCGTTCGCCGCTGGGCATGGATACACAAATGGAGCAGCTTGGTCTGCACCGTGTTCATGTTGCTGCTGTGCGTAACCGGCCTGCCGCTGATCTATCACCACGAAATCGATCACGCGCTGGGCAACGCCATCGAAGCGCCGGCGATGCCGGCCAATACGCCCAAAGCCAGCCTGGACGACGTGATCGCCGCCGGCAAGGCGCTGTATCCGAACAAGATCGCCATGTACCTGTCGCAGGAAGCGGACGATCCGGCGATCTGGTTCCTGACCATGGGCGACCATCCGACCGATGAAAAATTCAAGTCCATCGCCGTCGATGCGCGCACCGCCAAGGTGTTGGGCGAGCCGAGTTTCGAAGGCAGCTTCCTTGGTGTGATGTTCCACCTGCACGTGGATTTGTACGCGGGCTTGTGGGGCAAGCTGTTCCTCGGTTTCATGGGATTGCTGCTGGTGGTCGCCATCATTTCCGGCGTGGTGCTGTATGCGCCGTTCATGCGCAAGCTTGAATTCGGCGAAGTGCGGCGCGAACGTGGACCGCGCGTGAAATGGCTGGACCTGCACAATATGCTGGGCATCGTCACGATGACCTGGGCGCTGGTGGTGGGCGCCACCGGCATGATCAACACCTGGGCCGATCTGATGCTGAAGTATTGGCAGGTGACCGAGATGTCGCAAATGATCGCGCCATATAAAGGCCTGCCGCCACCGGCGCAACTGGGCTCGATGCAGAAATCGCTGGAACACGCGGTGGCTGCGGAACCGGGCATGAAGATCGGCTTTGTCGCCTTCCCGGGCACGGCGTTCTCCAGTCCTCACCACTACGGCATCTTCATGCGCGGCGACGAGGCGCTGACTTCGCGCCTCTATAAGCCAGTGCTGATCGATGCGCAGACCACCGAGATCACCGACCGCCGCGAACTGCCGTGGTATCTCACCGGTTTGCTGATTTCGCAGCCACTGCACTTTGGTGACTACGGCGGCGCGTGGATGCAGTTCCTGTGGGCGGCGCTCGACGTCATTACCATCTTCGTGCTGGGCAGCGGCCTGTATCTGTGGCTGAAGCGCGGCGTGACCGCACCTGCGCGCAGCGCCGCCGCTAAGGATGAAGCGCAGGGCGTGCCGGTGCTGGCCAAGGAGTTGGCACGATGAGCACTCCATTCATGCGCATGTGGGCCGCGCCTATCGTCTTGGCGATCCTGACGCTGGTCGGGCTGATTTCGGCTTTGGTGGGCGATGGCGTATGGGACCTCGTGTCCGCGTTCGCTCTAGGCGTGCCGGTGGCGCTGTGCCTTTGGTTTGGTTTGCGGCGTCGCACAAGAAACAATTGATTTATTTGCATTAGTTGCTATGATTCCTGTGCCGTCCACCAAGGAGATCGCATGGAAGTCTTGCAGCCGCATTACGATAGATTGATTGCCGCAGCGCGGCAAGTGGGGCCGGTGACAGTCGCCGTGGCTCATCCCTGTGACCGCAATGCGCTGGAAGCCGCGCTCGATGCGGCCGCGCTGGGTTTGATCACGCCGATACTGGTCGGTCCGAAAGCGCGCATCGCGCGTGCGGCAGATGAAGCGCAGCTCGATATCTCGGCGCTGACGCTGATCGATACGGAACACAGTCATGCCTCGGCGGCACGTGCCGTGCAGCTGGTGCGCGAAGGCCAGGCCGCCGCACTGATGAAGGGCAGCCTGCATACCGACGAGTTGATGGGCGCCGTGGTGTCCACCGCCACCGGCCTGCGCACCGCGCGCCGGCTTAGCCACTGCTTCGTGATGGATGTGCCGGGCCGCGCCGAGCCGCTCATCATCACCGATGCAGCCGTCAACATCAATCCCACGCTCGATGACAAGGTCGATATCGTGCAAAACGCGATCGACCTGGCGCAGGTGCTGCGCTTTGATCCCGTGAAAGTCGCCATCCTCGCCGCCGTGGAAACGGTCAGCTCCAAAATGCCTTCCACCATCGACGCCGCCGCCCTGTGCAAGATGGCCGATCGCGGCCAGATCACCGGTGCGCTGGTCGATGGTCCGCTGGCGATGGACAATGCCATCGATCCAGGCGCCGCCGCCATCAAGCATCTGGTGTCGCCGGTGGCGGGACAGGCCAATGTATTGCTGGCGCCGGACCTGGAGGCGGGCAATATGCTGGCCAAGAGCCTGACCTTTATGGCCGGTGCCAGTGCGGCCGGCATCGTGCTCGGCGCGCGTGTACCGGTGATACTCACCAGCCGTGCCGATACTGTACAGGCACGCCTGGCGTCGTGTGCGGTGGCTGTACTGGTGGCGCACAGCAAACTGTCCGGTGCGCGTATTCTCGGGAGCTGAACCATGCACGCCAACGACAGCATCATCGTCATCAACGCAGGATCGTCGAGCATCAAGTTCTCGATGTTCAGCGGCCCGGCGCTGGATTTGACCTTGCGCGGCAAGATCGAGAATCTGTATTCAGGCGTTGCGCGCTTCATTGCGCAGGACGCGCAAGATAATGCCGTGGCCGAGCGCGAATGGCGCGACGGGCCGCTGAACCATGAAGGCGGCATGCGCTTCCTGTTCGACTTCGCGCACACGCATCTGGACGGGCACCGGGTGCTGGCGGTAGGCCACCGGATTGTGCACGGCGGCGTCGCCTACAGCGGGCCGCAGCTGTTGGATGCCGCGATGCTCGATGCGCTGGACAAGCTGGTGCCGCTGGCGCCGCTGCACTTGCCGCACAACCTGGCGCCGGCGCGGTCGCTGATGGCGATGGCGCCGCACGTGCCGCAGGTGGCGTGCTTCGATACCGCGTTCCACGTCGGCCAGCCGGCGGAGGCGCAGGAATTTGCGCTGCCGTCGCGCATCACGGATCTGGGCGTGCGGAGGTATGGCTTCCACGGCCTGTCATATGAATATATCGCCAGCGTTCTGCCGCAGATGGATGCCGAACTGGCCGGCGCGCGCGTGGTGGCTGCGCACCTGGGCAACGGCGCCAGCATGTGCGCCATCGACGCCGGCCGCAGCGCGGCGAGCACCATGGGCTTCACGGCCGTCGACGGCCTGCCGATGGGCACGCGCTGCGGCGCGCTCGATCCGGGTGTGGTGCTGTACCTCATGCAGGAGTTGAGTATGGATGTGGCGGCGGTGCAGAAACTGATGTACCAGGAATCCGGGCTGCTGGGCGTTTCCGGCATTTCGTCGGACATGCGCACACTGGAGCAGAGCAGCGATCCGCGTGCGCGCAAGGCTATCGATTTAATGATCTATCGGATAGGCCGCGAGCTTGGTTCGTTGGCCGCTGCGCTGGGCGGGCTGGATGCCCTGGTGTTCTCGGGCGGCATAGGCGAAAACAGCGTCGCCCTGCGCGCCGCAGTCTGCCGGGATGCCGCGTGGCTGGGCGTGCAACTGGACGACGCCGCCAACGCGGCCGCAGTCGGCGGGCTTGGCGGAGCCGGTGCGACTCGCCGGACGGGCAAGCCGGGCGAGGGCGCCGCTGGCATCGCGCGCATCAGCGCCGCCGGCAGCAAGGTGGCGGTGTGGGTGGTGCCGGCCAACGAGGAGCTGATGATCGCGCGCCATGCGCTGGAACTGGTAGTGAAGGAGGCCACATGAACACCGAAACGATCTATCCCATCCTGACCGGCAAGCGCGCGCTGGTGGTCGGCGTCGCCAACGACCATTCCATTGCCTGGGGCTGCGCGCTGGCCTTCCGCAAGCTCGGCGCCGAAGTCGTGCTCACCTATTTGAACGACAAGGCGCTGCCGCACGTCGCCCCGCTGGCCGCCGAAATCGACGCGCAGCTGCTGCGGCTGGACGTCACGCAGCCAGGCCAGCTGGAAGCCGTATTCGCCGCGCTGGCCGGGAAGGGCGCGCTCGACATCCTGGTCCACTCCATCGCCTTCGCGCCGAAAGCCGATTTGCAGGGCGGCCTGCTGGACTGCTCGGCCGAAGGCTTCCTGCAAGCCATGGACGTCTCGTGCCACTCCTTCATCCGCATGGCCAAGCTGGCAGCGCCCTTGATGACCGCAGGCGGCAGCATGTTCGCCATGAGCTACCACGGCGCGGAAAAGGTGGTCCCAAACTACAACGTCATGGGACCGGTAAAAGCCGCGCTGGAAGCCTCGTGCCGTTATCTGGCGTATGAACTCGGGCCACGCAAGATCCGCGTCCACGCCATTTCGCCGGGACCGCTGCAGACGCGCGCCGCCTCCGGCCTGAAAGACTTCGACCACCTGCTGGCGGACGCCGTGGCCCGCGCCCCGCTTGGTGAACTGGTGGACATCATCGACGTCGGCAACACCTGCGCATATCTGGCCTCGCCATACGCCAAACACCTTACCGGCAGCACCGTGTACGTGGACGGCGGCCTGAATATCATCGCTTGAAAGGAGCACGCATATGCAAGTAATCCTGACCGGTTTACATGGCGACGCCAGCGAAACCAGCGTGGCCGAAGGCCTGGCGCGCTTCTTTCACGTGAAGCACGTGAGCATGGTGCGCGAAGGAATAGGCGACAATCCCTGGGCGTTGATCGAAGTGGACGATTCATACGAACGGGTATGGAACGTCTGCAACCAGCTGCGCGGCGTATTCCATCGCGGTAAAGTCCTGCATCTCTACATACCGCTGCACCAGGAAGGCGTGTTCCACGACCTGGAACCGCACCAGCGCATTGACATTACCTAGCCTCTAGCGCTGGCTGGCGAGGAAGGCGTGAATTTGCGCCACCACCGCCGCGCCTTCGCCCACGGCTGCCGCCACGCGCTTGGTGGAGTTGGCGCGCACGTCGCCGATGGCGAACACGCCCGGCACGCTGGTTTCCAGTCCGGTGCGCGCAACGGTGCAATCGCCCGAGGTGTCGGAGCCGGTAAGGATGAAGCCTTTGTCATCCACCTCCACGCCGCAATCGCCCAACCAGCCGGTGTTGGGATCGGCGCCGATAAACAGGAAAACACGGCAGATGTCGTAGTCGGTTTCCAGACGCGAGCGATTGTCGCGCACACGGACCTGCTGCAGGCCGTCGTCATCGTTGCCCTCAAGCGCAATGATCTCGGAGTGTGTATGTAGCTCGATGTTGGGCGTGGCCGCGATGCGTTCGATCAGATAGCTGGACATGGTGGACGCCAGGCTGTCCTTGCGGATCAGCATATGCACCTTGGCTGCATGGGCGGCGAGGTACACCGCCGCTTGGCCGGCCGAGTTGCCGCCGCCGACCAAAATCACTTCTTCGCTGGCGCACATGCCGGCTTCCAGCGGCGAGGCCCAGTAGTACACGCCCCGGCCTTCGAACAATTTCAGGTTGGCCAGCGCAGGGCGGCGGTAGCGCGCGCCGCAGGCCAGCACCACGCTGCGCGCCTGCAGTAGCGTCAAGCTGCCGCACATTTCGACTTGCAGCGGGTGGCTGCCGCAGAGCAGACGGCCGGCCGGCGCGGGAATCGCCAGCTTGACGCCGAATTTCTGCGACTGCACGAAGGCGCGGCCGGCCAGCGCGCCGCCCGAAATACCGGTCGGGAAGCCAAGGTAGTTTTCAATCCGCGCGCTGGCTGCGGCCTGGCCGCCGTAGGCGCGGGTTTCGAGCGCCAGTACCGACAGGCCCTCCGAGGCCGCATACACGGCGGCGGCCAGGCCGGCGGGGCCGGCGCCCACCACGATGATGTCCCACACCGCGTCCGGGCTCAATGGCGGCAGCGTGCCGAGGCAGCGCCCCAGATCGACCGTGGTCGGATTTTTTCGCACGCTGCCATCCGGGCAAACGGCCAGCGGCCAGTCGTGGGCTTGCGGCTGGTAGCGCTCCACCAGCGCAACCGCCTGCGGGTCCAGCGACGGATCGAGCAGTCGATGAGGCAGGCCATTACTGTTCAACCATCCCTGCAAGGCATGCAGGCGTGGATGTCCTGGCGCAGCCACCAGCACCACGCCGCCATCCTTGTTGCTCAGCTGTTCGACGCGACGCAGGATGTAGGCGCGCACGATGCGTTCGCCCAGCTCTGCGTCGGAGATCAGCAGTGCACGCAGTTCTTCGGTGCTTAGCGCCAGCACTTCAACCTCGCCGAGGGCGTGCACGTTCACCAGCGGCGGCGCATCGGCCAACTGGCTGATTTCGCCGATAAACTCGCCGGGATCATGTTCGGTGATGACGGAGCTGTTGCCCAGTCCATCGCAGCGGCTGACGCGCACGCGGCCTTTCAGCAGGACGTACATGCCAAATTTGCTGTGGCCCGCCTCGACCAGCCGGTCGCCGTCGCGGAAGCAGACCTTGTTGCCGAAGCGGTGGATGCGTTTGATCTCGGCTGGCGTCAACGTTGGCAGCGCCTGCTCCGTGCGGGTTTTATAGGTGTCAAAGAGGGTCATACCTTAGTCTAGCGCGGTTCTTTCCTCTTTTACCAGCTTCTAAAGTAAGACCTTCAGCCAGTTCTCCCGATATTCCTGCCAACCGCTTAGCGTGGCCGGCGCGGCGCGTTGCGTAGCGCCGGCCGGCGCACGTTCCCTGTGGTGCAGTAGCCACGCGCCGCAAGCGGTACCGCTGCTGTCATCGGTGCTGCTGATTTGCTGGTGCGGTCGCAGCGCGGCAAGCAGCGGCGCGAACCACGGATTGCCGGTGAAGCTGCCTTCCACCACGATAGCCGCATCCGGCGCGCTAACGCCCAGCGCATCGAGGCAGTAGTCGCTCATCAGCACGCAGTACAGTGTGGCCAGGGCGTAGCGTTGGGCGGCGTCGCGCGGTGGCGGCCCCTCGATGCTGCCGGTGCGGCCCGCGAACGGGCCGGTGGCGCCGGCAAAACTGGGCAGCGCCAACGTGCCTTGGTCGATCAGCGCTTGCAGGTCGCCGATGGCGCAGGCGACGGCGTCGCTGCCCGCCAGCTCACCAAATTCGCGTCCGCCCATGAAGCGCATGCAGGCGACGGCCTGGCCCAGGGCGCTGCTGTTGGCGAGCATGTCGGCCTGTTCACGCAAGCCGTCCAGCGGTGCGCCCGGCGCGGCGGCGATGACCCAGGTGCCGGTCGATAGCACCGCAGGCGGCGTACTCGCGTGCAGGTGGCGCAATAGCGACGCGTTGCTGTCGTGGATGCCGCACAGGATGCGGCATTCGGCCGGCAGGCCGGTTCGCAGCGCCAGTTCGGGCTTAATCGTTGCTAGCGGCGCCCAGGCCGGACGGATAGGCGCGAACAGCCGGCCCCACCCCATGCGTTCCACCAGCGATGAATATTGTTGGAGTGCCGGTTGCCACAGGTCGGTGTGGCAGCCCAGCGAGGTCACTTCGCTGGCCGGCGCGCCGCATAGCCGCCAGGCCCAGTATTGCGGATACATGAGAATGTGCCGCGCACGCGCGAACTGCTCGGGGAAGGCCTGTGCCTGCCATGCCAGTTGACGGCCGAGGTTCAGTCCCGCCGGCAGCAGCGGCGAATAGGTGGAGAAGAAAGGCGGGCGTTCGGCTTCATAAGGTGCATGCGGCGATTCCGGCATCTCGTATTCGTAGTCCAGCACCGGCAGCACCAGGCCCTCATCGTCCACCAGCGCGGCGGTGGCGCCGTGAGTGACGGGAACTATGGCGCCGACGTGCGCCTGCATGGCGAACGTGCGCATCCCATGCAGCATCCACGCCCAGATGCGTTCCGTGTCGTGGTGCGGATAGGGCCCGTCTTGCACGATGGTGTTCAGGCTGCGCAGCTCGGACAACACGATGCCGTCGGCATCAAGCAGCACCAGCTTGACGTTGGTTTTGCCGATGTCCAGAACGATGGTGGCGTCCTGCGCTTGCGTCATTTCTTCCGTCCTCGCAGCAGGCGTGGCAGGGCGATGGTCGCCAGCAGCAGGATGCCGATCACGATGGTCATGTAGATGCCGGGCACATTCGCCAGCGACAGTCCATAGGTGACGGTGCCCAGCGTCAGCACGGCCAGCATGACGCCGGCGATGGTGCCCGCGCCGCCGGCGATACTCACGCCGCCCAGTATCACCATGGTGATAATCTCCAGCTCCCAGCCCATGGCGATGTTGGGCCGCGTGCTGCCGATGCGGCCCGTCAGCAGGTAGCCCGCCAGTCCAGCCATGGCGCCGGTGAGCATGAACAGCGCGAGGCGATAGCGATCCACAGCGATGCCGGAGAAGCGCGCCGCCACCGGATTGTTGCCGATGGCGTAAATGCGTCGTCCCCAACTGGTGGCGTGCAGCATGACCGCGAACAGGGCAGCGAAAGCCAGTAGGATGACGAATTCGCGCGGGATGCTGTCGAAGAAGTAGCCCTGGCCCCAGTCGGCCATCACCTGCGGATAGCCGGTATAGGCCTGGTCGCCCAGCACCACGCTGGACAGGCCGCGGAACACCGATACCGTGCCGATGGTGACGACGATGGACGGCAGGCCGTAACGCGTCACCAGCACGCCGTTCAGGCAGCCGCACAGGGTGCCGGTGGCGATGGCGATCGGCAGCAGCGCTTCCGGTGGAGCGCCATTGGCGTTGGCCCAGCCCATGGCGACCGAGGACAGGGCCAGAATGCCGGAGACGGAGATGTCGATTTCGCGGCAGATAATCAGCAGCACCATCGGCAGCGCAATCAGCGCTTTTTCGCTGAAGTTGAAGGTGCCGTCGGCCAGATTGTCGAGGTCGAGGAAGTTAGGCAGCAGGATGCTGTTGGCGATGAAGGCCGCCAGCAGCAGCATCGCCAGCAGGCTTTCGCGCCGCGCCAGCGCCGCGCGGATGCGGAAGCCCTGGCGGTCGGCGATGGCGTAGCGGGTGGTTGGCATGGTTGTGGTGTTCACGCTGCGGGTCCGGTTGGGTTGAGTCCATGCAGCGGCAGGATCTGCCGGCCGCCTTGCTTGCCGTTGCGGGCGTTGATCAGCACCGCCGTCAGGATCACGATGCCTGTAAGCGCGCTTTGCCAGAATGGCGATACCTTCACCACCGGCAGCGCATTGCCGATCACGGCCAGGAATAAGCCGCCCAGCACCGCGCCGGCCACGCTGCCGCAGCCGCCGGCGATGCTGATGCCGCCGATGACGCAGGCAGCGATCACGGTGAATTCAAAGCCGTAGGCGATCTCGGTGTAGGCCACGGCGTAGCGGGCCACCCAAAGGTAGCCGCACAAGCCGGCCATGGCGCCCGACAAGCCGTAAGTCCACAACAGCCGCCGCGCAATTGGAATGCCGACATAGCGCGCCGACGACGGCTCGTTGCCGATGGCGTACAGGTCGCGGCCGAAGCGGCTGTGTCGCGCCACGTACCACGCGGCCAGCACCGTCAGCGCCGCGATCCAGACCAGATGCGTCATGCCGAGCAGCCGCGCCAGCGGGAAGGCGACAAACTCCGGCGGCATCTGGTGCGAGGACACCCAGGCGCCGCCGGACAGCACGAACACCATGCCGCGATACACGCTCATGGTGCCCAGCGTGACCACGATGGGCGGCAAGTCCAGGTAGCCGATCAGGTAGCCGTTGACGAGGCCCAGCACCAGGCCGATGCCCAGCGCCGCCAGCACCACCACGATCAGCGGCAGGGCAGGGAAACGCGACGCCAGCAACGCCGACATCATGCCCGCCAGCGCCAAGGTCGAGGCCATCGATAAATCCACGCCGCGCGTGACAATCACCAGCATCTGCGCCAGCGCCAGCATGATCAGCAGCGTGCTGTCGGTCAGCAGGTTGGCCAGGCTGCCCGGCGTCACGAACACCGGCGCGCGTGCGCCCACCAGCGCAATCAGGCCGACGATGCACAGCGCCAGTTGGGTCTCGCGCATTTTCAACAGCGCTTTCATACGCATTCCTCCAGCGGCAGCGCGCAACCGGAGGCTGCGGCGACGATCAATTCCGGCGTGGCGTTGGCCCGCAAGTATTCGTTTTCAATACGGCCCTGGTGCATGACGACGATGCGGTCGGCCAGGCCCATCACTTCCGGCAGCTCGGACGACACCAGGATCACGGACAGGCCCTTGGACACCAGCTCGCCGATGAAGCGGTGCACGGCGGCCTTGGAGCCGATGTCGATGCCTTTGGTCGGCTCGTCGAGGATGATGACCTTGGGATCGGTCGCCAGCCACTTGCCCAGCACGACCTTCTGCTGGTTGCCGCCCGAAAGTTCGGACACGTGCTGCGTCAGGTGCGCGGCCTTGAGTTCCAACTGTTCCGCATAGTGCCGTGCAATGGCCATTTCCTGCGCACGCCGTCCGCGCAGGAAGAAGCCAACGCGCGACAGAATCGGCAGCGTGATGTTGTGCAGGATGGGCAGCGTCAGGTGCGCGCCCTGGTGCTGGCGGTCTTCCGGCACATAGGCGATGCCGTGGGCGATAGCATCGGCCGCCGAATGGATGGCGACCGGCTTGCCGTGCATGGACACCGCGCCCGTCACGCCGCCGGTGAGGCCGAACAGCGCCTGCATCACCTCGGAGCGGCCGGCGCCCACCAGGCCATAGAATCCTAGAATCTCGCCCTGGCGCAGCGAGAAGCTGACGTTATCGAATTCCGTCGGATGGCAGAAGTTGCGCACTTCCAGCACCACGTCGCCCGGCGTGACGGCGGCTTTGGGATAGGCTTCCTTCACGGCGCGGCCCACCATCAGCGCCACCAGTTCAGGCTCGGTGATGTCGGCTAGCGCGCCTTCGGCGATGAACTGGCCGTCGCGCAGCACCGTGTAGCGGTCGGCCACGGCGAAGATTTCGTCGAATTTGTGGGAGATGAAAATCACCGCAGTGCCGGCTGCGCGCAGCTGGCCGATGATGCGGTAAAGCTCTTGTATCTCGCGCTGCGACAGCGAGGCGGTCGGCTCGTCGAGGATCACCACGCGCGCATCCTGCGACAAGGCACGTGCGATTTCCACGAAATGGCGTTGCGCCACGCTCAGGTCTTTCACCCGCGCGCGCACCGGCAGCGACACTTCCAGCCGCTCGAACAGCTTCTCGGCTTCCGCCTCGATGCGCTTCCAGTCGATGCGCGCGCCGCGCACCGGCTGGCGGCCGACGTAGATGTTTTCCGCCACCGTCAGTTCATCGAACATCACGGTTTCCTGGTGCACCGCCGTAATCCCGGCGCGCATGGCGTCCTGCGCGTCGGCAAACGCCACCAGCTGGCCGGCCAGCGTGATGCTGCCTTCGTCCGGCTGATAGATGCCGGTCAGGGTTTTCACCAATGTCGATTTACCGGCGCCATTCTCGCCGATCAGCGCCATCACTTCACCGGCGCGCACCGTCAACGCGACTTGATTAAGCGCGACGATGCCCGCAAATCGCTTGCAGATCCCGGTCAGCTGCAGGACCGGGCTTGTATTCGTGGTCATAGGACTTCCAGCTCAGAAGATCTTGGAGAATTTGTCGACGTTGCTCTTGTCATAGGTGAATGGCGGCGCCATCGCGCCTTCACCCTTGTCGTCGATGGCGATGCTGCCCATGCGGCCGGCGGAGATGCTGCCGCCGGGACGCGCGGTCGGCTGGTTCTTCACGAAATCGTAGGCCGCATAGGTGGCGGCGTAACCAAGATCGATAGGATTCCAGATCGCGAATTCGCGCACCGCGCCGCTCTTCACATGGCCTGCCATTTCGGACGGCAGTCCCAGGCCGGTGACGAACACCTTGCCCACCAAGTGCTCATCGACCACCGCCTTGCTGGCAGCGTTGATGCCCACCGTGGTCGGCGCGATGATGGCTTTCAGCTTCGGATTACTGCGCAGCAAACCGATGGCCTCGCGGTAGCTCTTGTCCGACTGGTCGTCGCCGTAGACGGTGGCGACCAGTTTCATCTTATTGAACTCCGGCTTCTCCAGCACCTTCTTCATCACGCTGATCCAGATATTCTGGTTGGTGGCCTGCGCCGATGCGGACAGGATGGCGATTTCGCCTTCACCGCCGATGGCGTCGGACGCCATCTGGATCTGCTTCAAGCCGATCAAGTCGGCGTTGGAAGGATTCAGCTGCATCAACCGTCCTTCCGGCGCCAGGCCGCTGTCGAAGGAAATCACCTTGATGCCGCGTGCCATGGCCTTCTTGGTGATCGGCACCAGCGCATTCGGATCGTTGGCCGAAATGACGATGGCGTTCACCTTCTGGCTGATGAGCGAGTTGATGATCTCGATCTGGCCTTCCGCGCTGGGCGTGGTGGGACCGGTGTAGATGATCTCGACGTTCTTCAACTCCTTGGCCGCGTCCTTGGCGCCGTTGTGCGCGGCGTCGAAGAAGCCGTTGCCGAGGTTTTTCACCACCATGGCAATGCGGATCTGGTCGGGCGCTTTCTCCTTGCAGCCGGCGACGGCCAGCAGCAGGCCGGCGGCAACGGCCGCCAATACGATCTTATTGAGCTTCAATGCGCGGCCTCCGACTGGAACATGCCCACGGCTTCAAAGCCGTAGGGCGCGTTGAAGGAGGAAGCCTGTTCGATCTGCGTCGGCATCGCTTCGCGCTCGACGGTCACCACGCGCACGCCGGAGTGCTCCAGCAGCTGCACGGCGGCGTCGGAGGCCTCGGTGTCCGTAATGACGGTCGATACGCGATTCAGGCCGCACAGGATCAGGCCCGCCTTCTTGGCGAACTTGGAGCTGTCGGCCAGCACGATCAATTCCTCGGCTTGCGAAATCAGGCGCTTCTCGGCCTGGATCAGCAGCGGATCGGCTTCCATCAGCCCAAGCAGCGACAGGCCGTAAACGCTCATGAACATCTTGGCGGCATAGTGGTGCTGGGTGATGTCGTTGTCGAAGGGGCTGAGGATGACGTTCTGCTCGCGGTACACCTTACCGCCGGGGACAATGATCTCGTTCTCGCTGGAGACCAGCAGGCGCTCGGCCATCAGGAAGGAATTGGTGAGAATCTTGAGGTGATGGTCGACCAGGAATTCAGCCATCATGAAGGTGGTGGTGCCACCGTTGATGATGATGGTCTCGCCCTCGTTGCACATGCTGGCGGCGTAGCGCGCAATCGCGCGTTTGTGCTCGGCGCGGCACTGGATATTGTTCTGGAAGGTCTCGCTGCTGAGCGTAAAGCCGCGCTTTTTCTGCTCAAGATTGGCGGCGCCGCCGCGTGTGCGGGTGAGCAGACTGCGGGCGGCCAGCCAGCTGATGTCGCGCCGCACGGTGGCCGGGGAGGCGTTCAGCCAGTCGACCAGTTGCGGCACGCTGGCCGTATTATGTTCGGCAAGCAGTTTCAACAAACGCTTGCGACGCTTGTGATTTACCATTTGAGTCTCCTTTTATTCTGAGCTACTCCCGTCACATGTGCGGCGTGCTCGTTTATTAACGATAAAGGCTAAACACTTCCCAATCGGCCGTCAATCACTCTTCAATCAATTAAGTGATTGTTTTGTTGAGCGCTACCATTTCTGATCACCTTTTGATCATTCAGGTGATTATTTGGTTCTTGCTCACCATCTTGATTGCTTCCGCATTGACACCCATGGCGCGCTGATTTCTACTGAATAAAGTAAAAACACAACAACGGAGATCAGCAATGAAAGAACCCCCGATCGCTTCCTTGTGGGACGATGCCGCCGCAGCAAGCATGAGCGAACCAGAACTGCTGCTGTACCGTTCCAATCTGCTTGGATCAGATCTGCGCATCACCAATTTCGGCGGCGGCAATACCTCGGCCAAGGTGATGATGGACGATCCACTCACCGGCGCGAAGGTGGAAGTGCTGTGGGTGAAAGGCTCCGGCGGTGACCTGGGCAGTATCAAGATCGACGGCTTCTCCACGCTGTACATGGAAAAGCTGAACGCGCTCAAGGGCCGCTATCGCGGACTGGCGCACGAGGATGAGATGGTGGCGTACCTGCCGCATTGCACCTTCAACCTGAATCCGCGCGCAGCCAGCATCGACACGCCGCTGCACGCCTACATCGCCCGCAAGCATGTGGATCACATGCATCCGGATTCGGTGATCGCGATCGCCGCCTGCGCCAGCAGCGAGGCGCTGACGCAGAAGATTTTTGAAGGCGAACTGGGTTGGCTGCCGTGGCAGCGTCCCGGCTACGACCTGGGACTGAAGCTGGAAACGCTGTCGCAATCGCAGCCGCAGCTGAAGGGCATCATCCTCGAAGGCCATGGCCTGTTCACCTGGGGCGATACCGCCAAGTCCTGCTACGAAACCACGCTGGCCATTATCAAGCGCGCCGAGGAATGGCTGGCTGCGAATGTGAAGCAGCCGGTATTCGGCGGCGCCGCGATCGCACCGCTGCCGGCTGAGGAACGCAGCGCCTTCGCCGCGCGCCTGATGCCGCTGCTGCGCGGGAAAATCAGCCGCGAAGAGTACAAGCTGGGTCACTTCGACGACAGCGCGGCCGTGCTGGAATTCGTCTGCAGCCATGATCTGCAGCCGCTGGCGGCGCTGGGCACGTCCTGCCCGGACCACTTCCTGCGCACCAAAATCCGTCCGTTCGTGGTCGATTTCGATCCGGCCGCGCAGGACTTCGACAAGCTGGTGGCCGGCCTGGATGCGGCGCTGGAAGCCTACCGCGCCGATTACAAGGCCTACCACGCGCGCTGCAAGCGCGATAACAGCCCGGCCGTGCGCGACGCCAATCCGATCGTCTACCTGATACCCGGCGTCGGCATGCTGTCCTTCGCCAAGGACAAGGCCACGGCGCGCATCGCCGGCGAGTTTTACGTCAACGCCATCAACGTGATGCGCGGCGCGAACGGCGTCGATACCTATGTCGGCCTGCCGGAACAGGAAGCCTTCGACATCGAATACTGGTTGCTGGAAGAAGCCAAGCTGCAGCGCATGCCCAAGCCGAAAAGCCTGGCCGGCCGCATCGCGCTGGTGACCGGCGGCGCCGGCGGCATCGGCCAGGCGGTGGCGAAGCAGCTGTTGCAGGAAGGCGCGTGCGTCATGCTGACCGATATCGATCCGGAAGCGCTGGAACTGGCGCACAAGGATCTGGCCAAAGCCGGCGGCAAGGACAATGTCGGCAGTGTGGTCGCCAACATCACCAGCGAAGAAGAAGTGCAGAACGTGCTGAAGTCCGTGGCGCTGCGCTTCGGCGGTGTCGATCTGCTGGTCTCCAACGCCGGCATTGCCTCGTCGGCGCCGCTGGAAGACACCACGCTCGACGTCTGGGACCGCAATCAGGACATCCTGGTGAAGGGCTACTTCCTCGCCAGCCGCGAAGCCTTCCGCATCATGAAGCAGCAGAAGCTGGGCGGCAGCATGGTGTTCGTCGCCAGCAAAAACGGCCTGGTGGCGTCGGCCGGCGCGTCGGCCTACTGTACGGCCAAGGCGGCGGAGATCCATCTGGCGCGCTGCGTGGCGCTGGAAGGGGCGCCGCACGGCATCCGCGTCAACGTCGTCAATCCGGACGCGGTGATACGCGGTTCGCGCATCTGGGACGGCAAGTGGAAGCAGGAGCGCGCGCAGTCCAACAAGATCGGCGAGGACGACGTGGAAGCCTTCTACCGCGACCGCAGCATGCTGAAGCTGAGCGTACTGCCGGAAGATATCGCCGAGGCGGTGTACTTCCTTTGCAGCGACAAAGCCGCCAAGAGCACTGGTAATATCCTGAACGTGGACGCGGGCAACGCCGGCGCCTTCACGCGATAAAAAGCATCAAGGAGACAATGTGAGCACCATCATCGACAGCGGCCGCGTGGCAGAGCATAACGCTCAACTGCGCGCCGGACTGAATGCGGATTACGAAGCGCTGGGCGGCATGCTGGCCCGGCGCGGCGTGGACATCGAAAAGCTGACCGCTGCGGCGCAAAGCTTCTCGGTGGCCTTGCCCAGCTGGGGCGTCGGAACCGGCGGCACGCGCTTTGCGCGCTTTCCCGGCCGCGGCGAACCGCGCAATGTGTTTGAAAAGCTGGACGACTGCGCCGTCATTCACCAGCTGACCTGCGCCACACCGGGCGTTTCGCTGCACTTCCCGTGGGATAAAACCACCGACCCGATCGCGCTGCGCCAGCAGGCAGAGAGCCACGGCCTGTACTTCGACGCTGTCAATTCCAATACCTTCCAGGACCAGGCCGGCCAGGAGCACACCTACAAATATGGCAGCCTGACCGCCAACAACGCCGCGACACGCGCGCAGGCGGTGGCACACAATATCGAATGCATCGAGTTGGGCCGGGCGCTTGGTTCGAAGGCGCTGACGGTGTGGGTGGGCGACGGCGCCAACTTCCCCGGCCAGCACAATCTGCGTGGCGCTTTGGAGCGCTACCTGGGCAGCATGCGCGAGATCTATGCGGCCTTGCCGGCGGACTGGCTGATGTTCATCGAGCACAAGCTGTTTGAGCCGGCGTTCTACGCCACCACCATCGCCGATTGGGGCACCAGCTTCGCCTGCGCGCAGACTCTGGGCGACAAGGCGCGCTGCCTGGTCGACCTGGGTCACCACGCACCGAACACCAACATTGAGATGATCGTCGCGCGGCTGGCGCAGTTCGGCAAGCTGGGTGGCTTCCACTTCAACGACAGCAAATACGGCGACGACGATCTGGATTCGGGCAGCATCAATCCCTTCCAGCTGTTCCTGGTGTTTAACGAGCTGGCCGATGCGGCCGAACGCGAGGGCGCGGCCTTCAAACCGGCCTATATGCTGGACCAGTCGCACAACGTGACCGATCCGATCGAAAGCCTGATGAACAGCGCGGTGGAAGTGCAGCGCGCCTTCGTCCAGGCGCAGTTGGTGGACCGTGCGGCCTTGTGTGGACATCAGGAAGCCAACGATGCGCTGCAATCGGCGCAGGCGCTCAAGCATGCCTACCGCACTGATGTCAGCGCCATCCTGGCGATGGCGCGGTTGCGTTCCGGCGGCGCCATCGATCCGGTGGCCTGCTACCGCGACAGCGGCTATCGCGCGCAGACGGCGGAGGCGCGTCCGGCCAAGGCGGGCGCCAGCGGCAGCGGCATCGTCTAGGCCGTGCTGACCCGCGCCTTCAGGATGCAGCTCAAGCACGGCGCCGTGGCCGAGTACAAGCGGCGTCACGATGAGCTGTGGCCGCACCTCGGCAAGGCGCTGCGCGACGCCGGCATCTATGACTACTCGATCTTTCTGGACGAAGAGAGCTTGCAGCTGTTCGCTGTGCTCAAACTCTGGCCCGACCACAAGATCGAGGACTTGCCCTTGAAGCCCGTCATGCAGCGCTGGTGGGACTACATGGCGGACCTGATGGAAGTGGAGCCGGGCAACCGGCCCCGCGAATGGCCGCTACAGCAGGTGTTTCACTTCGCCTGAGCCGTGGCCGCACTCAGCAAACCACGATCGCGCAGCCATTCCTCTGCGCGGCGCGGCCACATCGACGAGGTTCCCAGCCCGTCGCGCATGCCCATGCCATGGCCGCCATGCTCCAGCAGATACATCTCCGCCGGTACCTTGGCTTTGGTCAGCGCCTGGTAGAACAGGATGCTGTTCTCAACCGGGACGGAGGTATCGGCCTGGGTGTGGATCAGCAGCGTGGGCGGGGTGGCGGACGTGACCTGTTTTTCCAGCGACATCAGATTCAGCATGTCTGCCGACGGCGTTGCGCCCAGCAGCGCCTTGCGCGAACCCGCGTGCGCGGCCGGGTCCTGCATGGTGATCACCGGGTACATCAACATCAGAAAGTCCGGCCGGGCGCTGACGCTGTCCAGCGCCGCACCGGTGCGTCCGATCGGATTGTCAAACAAGGTGCCGGCGCTGGCCGCAAGATGGCCGCCGGCCGAACTGCCCATCACGCCGATGCGGTCAGGCCGTATGCCGAATTCCGCCGCCCGCGTACGCAAGGTGCGCACCGCGCGGAGCACGTCCTGCAAAGGCGCTGGATGTCCAAACTCCTGCATGCGATACTTGAGCACGAAACTGGTCACGCCCAGGCTACTAAACCAGTTGGCATACTGGTCGCCTTCGCGCGCTGTGGCCATGCGCACGTAGCCGCCACCGGGACAGATGATGACCGCAGTGCCGTTGGAACGGTCCACCGCCGGCCCCACGATGGTCAGCATAGGCTCGCTGACGTTGGAGGTGTAGCCGTCGCCGACTTTCTCGGGGCCGATGTCGCGCTTGCCCGGCACGCCCTCCGGCCAAAGCTGGATGGTGGCGGAGGGGGCGGCGCCGGCCAGGCCTGCGGCGGTCAGCATCAGGATAAGCAGAATTTTTTTCATGGGAGACGAGATGGTGAAGAAGTTGTTGGGTGGCGTAATACTAACCGTGTTCGCGCAGGGCGCGGGCGCGGCTGACTTGTTCAACGGCCGCGATTTCAGCGGTTGGGAATTGCAAACCACGCCGGCCGCCGCTATCGCGGACGTGTTCCGCGTGCTGCCGGACGGCGTGATCGCCTCGGCCGGCAAGCCGTCCGGCTTCCTGGCGACGCAGGAGAACTACCGCAACTACAAGCTGCACGTGGAATGGCGCTGGACCGGCAAGCCTGGCAACGGCGGCGTGCTGCTGCACATCAGCCCCGGCCAGTTCGACCGCGTGTGGCCGGTCAGCCTGCAGGTGCAGACCAAATTCGGCAACGCCGGCGACGTGCTGCCGATGGCGGCGGCCAGCTTTGAAGAAGCCCTCACCAGCGCGCCCGGCGCGGAAACCCGCATCAAGGCGCATACGGCGGCCGACAGCGAAAAACCGGCAGGCGAGTGGAACGCGTGCGATATCGTCAGCCGCGACGGCGTGGTGGAAGTGACCTTGAATGGCGTGCTGCAAAATCGCGTGTCGCATGTATCGCCTGCATCGGGACGGATCGGCTTCCAGCTGGAAGGCACGCCCTACGAATTGCGCCGCGTGGAGCTGACGCCCCTGGAATGAGAAAACCCTGCCGGCGAAGGAGACGAGGGAGAGTGTAACCGGCAGGGAAGGAGTGCAGATCCAGTATCGGGATTTGCGCTGAGCGTGTCAACGGCGTGCGCGATCTAATCATTTTTATGATCGCCTGCCGCCGGCCGGTTTGCCAAATAACGTTCCCGCAGTTGGTTGTTTTCATAATTGCATCGATCTGAAACCAGTCGCAGAATGGTTTTACACGTGCTAACACGTGATAACTATAAATCGACGGAGACGAAAAATTGAAAACAACAGCCAGCTTGGCGCTGCTTATGGCAGGCCTATGGATGCCGCTCGCCGGTACAGCGGAAAACTACCACTGGGACTCGGTGGCCATCGGGGGAGGTGGTTTCGTATCGGGCATCATCCCCAGTAAATCGGAGCGCGGCGTGGTGTATGCCCGCACCGATGTCGGCGGCGCCTATCGCTGGGACCAGAACAGCGCGCGCTGGATCGCCCTCAACGACTGGGTCAGCGAACCCGATATCGGCCTGCTCGGCATCGAGTCGCTGGCGGTGGACCCGCACAACGCCGCCAATGTCTATCTGCTGGCCGGCACCAGCTACTTCAGCAACGGCAAAACCGCCATCCTGCGCTCCAGCGACTACGGCAAGACTTTTGCCGTCACCGATGTCAGCGCGCAGTTCAAGGCCCACGGCAACGGCATGGGGCGCCAGAACGGCGAGAAGCTGCAGGTCGATCCCGGCGCCGGTAATGTGCTGTATGTCGGCACCCGCCGCAATGGCCTGTTCCGCAGCGTGGACTCGGGCACGACCTGGGGGCGTCTTGCCGCGCTGGATGTGAGCACCACCCCCAATGACAACGGCATCAGCTTCGTGCTGCTGGACCCTTCCAGTGCAAGCAGCGGCATCGCCAAGCGGATCTTTGTCGGCGTATCGCGTTCCAATTCGGCCGGCCCGAATCTGTATTTCAGCGCCGATTCCGGTGCGACCTTCACTGCGGTCAAAGGCGGGCCTGGCGCGGGGCTGATGCCGCAGCGCGCGGCCATTTCCTCCAAGGGCAAGCTGTATATCACTTACGCCAACGGCGCCGGCCCGCATCCGGGCACGGATGAACCGATGGACAACGGCCAGGTCTGGGAATACAACGCGGTCGGCGGCAACTGGGTCAACATCACGCCGGCGGGACTGGCGCGGCCGTTCGGCGGCATCAGCGTGGACCCGGCCAATCCCAAGCATCTGGTCACCTCCACCATCAACACCTGGATGCAGCAGACCGGCAACGCCTATGGCGACCGGATCCTGACTTCCAACGACGCCGGCCGTAGCTGGAGCGACGTGGTGGCGCGCGGCTTTGCGCTCGATAGCGCAGGCGCCAGCTGGATCAACAACGGCGCCTCCATCCATTGGGCCGGCTCGATCGAGTTCGATCCCTTCGACGCGAAGGCGGCGTGGGTCGGCTCGGGCAATGGCCTGTTCAAGACCGCCGACATCGATGCACCGACCACCACCTGGCGCTTCAATGTCGAGGGTCTGGAAGAAACCGTGCCGTTCAACTTCGAGACGGTGCCGGGCGGGCCGCTGGTGTCGACCATCGGCGATTTCGATGGCTTCATCAACGCCGATCCCGCGCAGTACGGTGCCCAGCACAGTCCTCAGATGGGCACCACCAGGGGCCTGGCGATCGCGCCGCAGGATGGCCGCATCATGGCGCGTGCCGGTTCGTCGATCTTTTATTCGACCAATGGTGGCGCCAGCTGGAACAAATCGGCTGTCATCAACGGCGCGCAGGGGCAACTGGCTTTGTCGGCCGACGGTTACGCGTTGCTGCATAGCCCGGACAATTCGTCCATAAGCTACCGCTCCACCAACTACGGCGGCAGCTGGAGCTCCATCACGGGCCTAGCGGTCAACAACGCGCGCCCGGTGGCGGATCCGGTCAATCCGAACAAGTTCTACGCCTACGACGGCAACGGCCTGTTCGCCAGCGTGGACGGCGGCACCAGTTTCGCGCCCAAGGGCAATCCGGGCGCTGGAGGTTCCAACATCATCCGGTTGGCGCCGGGACGGGAAGGCGACTTGTGGGTGTGCCTGAACGGCGGCGGCTTGACCCGCTCCACCGATTCCGGCGTCAGCTTCGCCAAGGTCGCCAGCGTGAACGAGTGCGGCTCAATCGGTTTCGGCAAGGCGGCGCCGGATGCAGCCTATCCGACGCTGTACATGCTGGGCACCGTGGGCACAACGCGCGGCGTGCTGCGCTCCACCGATGCCGGCACGACCTGGGTGCGGGTCAATGACGAGGCCCACCAGTACGGCGGCAGCGGCAATGCGCACATGATCAACGGCGACTTGAATGTGTATGGCCGCGTGTACATGAGCACCGCAGGGCGCGGCATCGCCTACGGCAGCGTGGCGGCGGACGGCGAGGTGATCGCCACGCCGGTTGTTGGCGGCCCACCGGCTGGCAATCAGCCGGTCAACCAGTGCACTTACGTGGTGACGGCTTCCTGGCAAGGCGGCTACAACGCGGCGGTACGCATCACCAACAACCGCAGCACAATGCTCAGCGGCTGGTCGGTCACCTGGACCTATACAGACAACTCAGTGGTGCAAGGGTACTGGAACGCCGCCGTTACAGGCAGCAGCCCGACCTATACAGCTACGCCCAACCAGAGCTGGAACCACGACATTTATCCGGGCAGCACAGTGGAATTCGGCATGACGGTCAGCGGCTCGGCCCTGCCTGTCGTCACCGGCGACGTTTGCAACTAAGGAAAAATCATGAACAAATTTCTGATCGGTTTATTTGTCAGCGCCGGCTTGCTGCTGGCCAGCCAGGCCCAATCGGCAACGGTGGATTTTGAAGACCTGCTGGCGGACGGTGATCTTGCGGCAATCACCAGTCCCTACGCGGGCCTGAACTGGGCGGAGGACTGGTATTACGGCGACACTGCGGTGGAAGGCTACGACAACGGCGCCCATTCCGGCGCGTCATTCGTCACCAATGGCTATGGCGTGGACAATCTGGCCGTGAGCAGCGCCACGACGTTTAACTTCAGCGGCGCCTGGTTTGCCGCGCCCAATACCAACGGTGCGGTGGCCAGCTGGATCAATATCACCGCCTACAACACTGCCGGTGATGTAATCGGCAGCACTGGCAATGTAGCGATAAGCCAGAGCTACCGATGGGTGTCGGCGAACTTCGCCAACGTCGCGCGCCTGAGCATTGCGCGCGACGATGGCTGGTTCGTCATGGATGACTTCACGGTGCAAAGCGCCGTGCCGGAGCCGTCCACCTTCCTGATGTTGGGGGCGGGCCTGGCGATGCTGGCGGTGGCGTCGCGCCGGCGCTTACCAGGCTAGCACGCGCGGCCCGATCAGCGCGCCCAGCGCGGTGGGAATCAATATGCCCAGCAGATACCAGAAGCCGACAAAGGCGATACTGAGCTCGGGGCAATGCAGGCAGTACACCGTTGCGGCGGTGGCGCCTGCCGCGAAGCCCGCCGCGCCGCCCGCCAGACGCAGACGGGTGGGCGCGCGATTGCGAATGATGTGCAGCACCGCCGCGAAGATCGGTAGTGAGATCAGCGCGATCAGCAAGGGGCAGTAGCGCCAGGTGCGGCCCCAGAATAGTTCCGCGCGCAGCTCGGGCGCGGCGTTCGCCAGCAGCACGGCAGCGCCGCACCACGCCAGCAGAATCGGGCCGCCGAGGTAGAGCGGCAACTGCCCGGTTGCCGCGCCGGGCGTCGACAGGCGCTTGACGGCCAGCCAGCCTGCAGCGGACAACGCCAGCGAAAACAGCAGCTTGCTCCAGAATGCGCCCCAACTCAGTTCCTCCAACAAGTTGGAACGCACGCCCAGCAGCATCAGCATGAGGGCGACGCTGGCCAGCAAGCCACCTGCCAAGGGAAGCATTGTGGCGCGCGCAGCCAGGGGCGGCGTGCCGGCATCCGGTCCGCTGGAGAGCATGTCGATCAAATCATCCGTTTTCATATCGTTTCCCGCAATGTGCTTGCCAATGTCTTCAGGCCGCGATGGACCGATACCTTTACCGCCGCTTCCGACATGTCCAACCGTTCCGCCGCCTCACGCACCGACAAGCCATCGAGCTTGGTGTAGATGATGGCGTCGCGCTGCTTGTCCGGCAGCGTGGACAGCAGCTTCATCACGTCACGCTGGACGTCGCCGGCTTCGTGGTCGGCGGACGAGAACAGCGCGTCCTCGTCGTCCAGCGGCTGGAGCAGGCTGTCCTGGCGCGCATGGCGGCGCAGCCAGTCGATCAGCTTGTACCTGGCGATGGCATAAATCCAGGCGGTCAGGGGCAGGCCGCTGTCGTACGTCAGGCGCTGGTTGTGGATCGCCAGCAGCGATTCTTGCACCAGATCCTCCACCTGGTCCGGCCACCCGCCCAGCCGGCGACGCAGGAACGCGCGCAGATAAGGCGTGGTCGCCTGCAGAAAACGCCGGTAGGCCTGGGCGTCGCCGTCCAGTCCCTGCAGGAATAGCGCATGCAGCCGCAACTCCGTGTGGCGCAGAGGGTTCTGCTCTGTTATTCGTTCCATGGACGCCTTTGGTAACAGTTTCATCGAAATATATTTTTAGGCGACGCTGTAACCTTGTCGCGGATCGCAGCGAATTACCTGTCACTGTTCCCAACAATGCAGGTGATATGCGATGAAACTCCTGTCTATGCGTCGGCATGATATGCCGACTAGCGCCACCGAGTCAAAAACGGTGCATCCGGCCTGGCTGCGCTGCACGCACTGGCTGAACGCGCTGGCTGTCGTGCTGCTGGTGACCAGCGGCTGGCGCATCTACAACGCCACCGCCTTTCTCGGCTTCGATATCCCGCGCGGCCTGACGATCGGCGGCTGGCTGGGTGGCGCGCTGCAATGGCATTTCGCCGCCATGTGGCTGCTGGTCGCCAACGGCGTGCTGTATTTGCTAATTAACCTGGGGTCTGGCCGCCTGCGGCGCCAGTTCTTCCCGATTTCGCCGCGCCAGCTGCTGCAGGACGTGGGCGCCGCGCTGCGCGGCAAGCTGTCGCACGCCGATCCGCGCCACTATAACAGCGTGCAGCGGCTGGCTTACCTGTTCGTGATGATCGACAGCGTGCTGCTGGTTCTTTCCGGCCTGGTGCTGTGGAAGTCTGTGCAGTTTCCCATACTGCGTGAGCTGCTGGGCGGTTACGAGGCGGCGCGCTACATCCATTTCTATGCCATGGCGGCGCTGTGCGCCTTCATTGTGGTGCACGTGGTGATGGTGGCGCTGGTGCCGCGCACCTTGCTGGCCATGCTGCGTGGCCGTTAATCATCCGGGACCGACCATGAAGATCATTAAGAACCTCACCGGCGAGTTGATGCTGAAGGATGCCATCGCCCGCGTCCCCCAACCGTCGCGCCGCGCGTTCCTGCAGCGTGGCCTGACACTCGGCGGCTTAAGCCTGCTGACCGGGTGCGCCACCGATGACCAGGACAGCATCGAGCAGGCATTGACCAGCATATCGCGCTTCAACGACCGCGCCCAGGCGCTGCTGTTCGATCCCAAGCGCCTGGCGCCGACTTACCCGGCCAGCATGATAACGCGGCCGTTTCCGTTCAATGCCTACTACGGCGAAGAGGAAGTCCGTATCGTTGACGGCGACGCATGGCGGCTGGAACTGAGCGGCTTGATCGCCGACCGCAAGCCATGGTCCTTGGCCGCCTTGCGTGCGTTGCCGCAGCAGTCGCAGATCACGCGCCACATCTGTGTCGAGGGCTGGAGCGCCATCGGGCGGTGGGGCGGGGTGCCGTTTGCGCATTTCCTGCGCCACGTCGGCGCGGACCTGAGCGCGAAGTATGTCGGCTTCAAATGCGCGGACGATTATTTCACCAGCATCGACATGGCCACTGCGCTGCATCCGCAAACCATCATGGCGCTGACGTACGACGGTGCGCCTTTGCCGCCGCGTTACGGCTTCCCGATGAAGCTGCGCATGCCGACCAAGCTCGGTTACAAGAATCCCAAGCACGTACAAGCCATTTTCGTCACCAATACCTACTCTGGCGGCTACTGGGAAGACCAGGGGTATAACTGGTTCGGCGGCAGCTGAACCTACTTTTTCTATCACTCACCAAGGAACCATCATGAAAAAAATCGCCATCGCACTGATCACCACCGTCCTGTCCATGTCCGGTGCCGCTTACGCGCAGGATGCCATGAAGAAGGAAGACAAGGCCATGCACAAGGATGAAATGAAGAAGGACGCCATGAAGAAAGACGGCATGAAAAAGGATGAAATGAAAAAGGACGAAATGAAAAAAGACGAGATGAAGAAGGATGCGATGAAAAAAGACGAGATGATGAAAAAAGACGAAATGAAGAAGTAAGCAAAGCAAAAACCTGAGGCGGAAACCATCCGCCTCAGGCTCGCATCAAACTCAGGCTGCGCGTTTGCGACGACGCGCCAGCAGTGCCAGCAGACCCAGGCCGGCGCCAAACATCATCGTCTCACTCGGTTCCGGCACCGCGCTGATAGTGATGTTATCCAGCGCGACGTCGAAGTACACGAAGTCCGACACCATCCCCGGCATGGCGGTCGAGAACACCATCTGGTCGACCGAGGCCAGGATGTTCTTGAACGTGCGGTCGCTTGGCAGCTCGGGTTGCAGGTCTTCCGTCATCGCGCCATAACCCTTCCATCCAGCAGGCAGGCCCTTGGACTTGGTGTCGGCTATCGTCACCGAGAAGTGCTGCAACGGCCTGCTCGCATCCAGGTCACCCAGGTAGTACCACACGCTGGAGTAGTTCAAGCCCGGCGGCGGCGTGTCGAAGTCGCGCAGCTCGACGATCAACGGGCGCGTGGTTTCGCCGAAGTTGAAGTAGTTAACGTGCTCGGTGAAGACGTCCAGGCTGATGGTCACGGTCTTGCTGGTGCCATAGTTGCCGGTGAAGTTGGCATCCTTGCTGCCGAAGATCAGGAATTGATTTTCCATGGAGGTATGCAAGGCCTTGGTGGGACTGATCACGTCATCGATCTTGGTGCCGCCGGCGCCGTTGGACGCCTGCATGCCTTCCCAGCCATGCGGATTGCCGGAGAAGTCGACGGTGGTGGTTTTCGGATTGGCCAGGGCGGCGCTGCAAGCGATGCTTGCCAGGACCGCGATCAGGGTTTTAACAGTTTTCATAGAATTGGCTTTCATCAGATTATTTGCGGTTGTCGCGCTTCGGTGCGCGGGCTAGTGCGGCGGGCGGCGGCACGGTGTCGTCCGTGTCGACGTGAATCACCGTGCTGGTGGCGCGGCGCACGCCTTGCTCCAGCAAGTCCATCGCGCCGAGGTAGCGGGTGCCGGCGGTGAGGCCGGACCAGGTCAGCGCGACGGTGGCGTTGCTGCGGTTTTTCACCGTCGTCGGCACGGCCGCGTCAAGATTGCCGCCCTTGTCGTTGACCGTGACGTGCGCGGTCGAGAGCTGGAACTCGCTCGACACGCCATTCGCCACTTTGTAGCCCAACACGCAAACGCGGTAATTGCCGGCCACCGGATCGCGCAGCAGGATGGTTTCGTTGGAACCGTCGTGCAGCGCGATGCCGGCGATGGCGCCGTTGCTGTCGAGGACCGCCAGATCGAGATCGTCCTTGCCCTTGCCGCTGGTGTCGCGGTCGAACAGCTCGAAGCGCGCGGCCAGGGTATCGGCCGGGATCACATACGGCGTGACCGAAACGCCCTGGCTGCTGCTGTTGCAGGCCGCCGCCACTTGCAACGCGGTGTCGACGCTGTCCTCGCCGGCTTGATGCACCGTGAGCGTGGTTTTGGTCACCGGCTTCAGGCCGCCCGCCGCCACACCCAGCTTGCCGCTGTAGTCGGTGCCGATGCCGAGCAGCCTGGTGTCGGTGGTGCGCGAGCTGCGCACCGTCGGCGGCGCCGTCAACGAGGTGGCCGAGGAAGCGACGATGGGACTACGCACCGTGTGCACGCCATCGCTCCAGGTCAGCGAGCCGAATTGCCATGTGCGGTTCGGTGCGGTGGTGCGCTTCAGCGTCAAGCTGAAAGCGGCGCTGGCGCCCGGCGCGATGGTCAGGCTGGCCGGTTGCACGGTGGCCTCGTAGCCCTGCATGGTGACGCTGGCGTTGTAGGTCGCGGTCTGGCTGCCGACGTTGGTGACGCTGCGCCGTATCGTCGCCGCCGTCAGCACATTGCCGATGGCGATCGAGGCCTGATTGAGATTCCAGGCCTCGCTCATGCCGTAGCCGCACTGGTCGGCCTGTCCGCGTCCGCACATATACTTCTTGAAGTCGATCGCGCCCGCATCGTAGACCAGGCCCGGATCGTACGCGCGGTTGGGTTGCACGTGGCCGGCACCCTGGCCCCATGGCAGCTTGCCCGCCGTTTCATCCTTAAAGCCGTCGGACAGCGTATCGCCGGCGCTGGTCATCAGCGCCGACTTGATCGCCGCCGGCGTCCAGGTCGGATGCTGTTGGCGCAGCAGGGCGGCCAGGCCGGCGACGTGCGGCGTCGCCATCGAGGTGCCGTCCATGAAGGCCCAGGCCTGCTGGCCCGGCAGGGTGCCGGCGACGACTTCGCTGCGCTGTTCCGGCGTCAGCTCGGGCGATACGCCGGCCAGGATGCTGACGCCGGGTGCTGCCATGTCGGGCTTCATGATGCTTGTGTCGGAACCGCTCGGGCCACGCGACGAGAAGCCTGCAACCACCGGCGCCGAACCGGGAACGGTGGCGATGATGAACGGCGAGATGGCGGCCTTGCCGCGACCATTGGCCGCGTAGTCCTGGATCAGCAAGCCGTCGGCGTTGCTGACGTGGACCGTGGGCACCGAGTGCACTTCGGCCGTGAGGCCGCCGCCATTGTCGACCATGACCATGCCGACGCCGCCGGCTTCCTTGACCGCCTTGCTCTTGTCCACGCGGTCGTTGATGCCGCGTTCGCAGATGACGATCTTGCTCGCCACCTTGGCCGGATCGAGTATGGGCGATCCCATATTCCACTCGATGCTTGGGCATAGCGGCGCCGCCAGGGGATCGGTGCCGGCCAACACCGCATCCTGCGCGCGGATCATGGCGGTTTGCGGCAAGCCGTCCTTGGCCATCGACGCGCCCCTGAAGCTGCGGCCATCGGCCAGGCTCAGTGTCGATTGCAGCTGGCGGTCGTGGGTCGACGCCGCCACCGTCGTCAGCCAGGGGCTGATGTGCGACAACGTCATATTCGACGGGCCTTCGTTGCCGGCCGCCGCCGCGACGAACACGCCGGCGTTGGTGGCGTTGAGGAAGGCTTGCTCCACCGGGTCTTCGATATCGGCGCCGCCGCTGATCGAGTAGTTGATGACGTGGACGCCATCGGATACCGCCTTTTCGATCGCCGCCACGCTGTCCGACACGTAGCAGCCGTTGACGCCGCGCGGATCGTCCACGGTCTCGGCGCTCCAGCACACCTTGTACATGGCGACCCGCGCGCGTGGCGCGATGCCACCGGCTTTGCCCATCGGCAGACCGTCGACTATCGTGGCAACGCCGTGGTTGCCGGCCGCCGTGGACGAGGTGTGGGTGCCGTGGCCGCCGTGACCGGCGTTGCCGCCGATGCTATCGCGCGCCGAATTGAACTCGCTCCAGTGCAAGACATAGCCGTCGTTGAGGAAGCCCTGGTTGAAATACTGGGCGCCGATCAGCTTGTTGTTGCACAGGCCGGCATCAAAGCCTTCGCCTGGCTGGCAGCCGCCTTTCCATGCGGCCGGCGGCGCGCCGTAGGCCAGGGCCGCGCTGCTGTCCAGCGTCGGTGCGCCATTGCTGTCGACACGGTCGGTAAAGGCCAGGTTCTCCGGCCAGATGCCGCTGTCGATCACGCCGACGATGATGTCCTCACCGGCGCCGGCCACGCCGCCGGCCTTGCTCCACAAGCCGCCCGGCTGGTCCAGTCCGAGGAAGGTGGGCGTGTAGCTGGTGAGCAGGCGGCGCGGTTGGTCCGGCGTGATGCTGGCCACGCCGCTGTTGGCGCGCAGCGCGCGCACTTCGGCATCGGTCAGCAGGGCGGTGAAGCCGTTCAGCACCACGCTGTACTTGTGCAGCACAGGCGCCGACGCGACCAGCGCGGTCACGCTGGCCTGTTTCTGTTGCAGATAGGCGCCGTATTGCTGGACGGCCGGCGAGTCGAGGTTGAGGCGCTTGCCGTTGGCCGGCTGGGTCGCCGACAGTCCGCTGACGCCGCCCGAGTAGGACGAAATCGGCTTGTCGCCCAGCTGCACCACATAGGCGCGGCGAACGTCATCGGCATGGGCCTGCAGGCTGGCCAACATCAGCAGGACGCCGGCGCTGGTCAGGCGCAGGGCCAGGTTGGGGATGCGGCCGGCGCTCATGCTGCGCCTCCCACAGCAGTTGCAACAGCGGCAGCTGCCTGGCGTCGGCGCGACAGCCAGCCCATGCCCAGCAGACCGGCGCCCAGCATCATCCAGCTCGACGGTTCAGGAACGGCCGATACCTCGATATTGTCGATGGCGAACTGGCCCTTGAGATTTTCAAACGCCGAGCAATTGCCGTCGGAGTTGCAGGAGAAGCCGAAGAAGTCGATGGCGACAAACTGCTGCGAGCCGAATTCCTGGCTGGTGAGGAAATGGGCGAAATCAAAGCCGGGCGTGTTGAAGTCGCGCCCCTGCAGTTCGAAGTCCTGCCAGATGGTCGAGTTGTCGGCGCGGAAGCCTTGCACCCGCAGCACGCCGGCCACCGGCTGGTTCAAGCCTTCGTAGATATTGCCGATGAAACTGGCGTCGAACGATTGCAGCGTGAAGGCCTTGCCAGCGGTGCCGTGCTCGATTTCAATGATGCCGTCGTTCAACGCGGCATAGTAGCTGGTGGGATTGCCGGTGCCGCAGGCCAGCGCAATACAGGCGCCGCTGTTGCTGGCGCCATCGATGATGGCGCCAACCAGCGAACCCGGCGATGGGTCCAGGGCATAGCCATGCACCAGGTAGTCGCCCTGGGCGAAACCTTCGGCGTCCTTGATGATGCCGGAGAGGGGATTGCCGTTGGCGTCTTCGAACGCCAGCGTGTCTGCCATGGCGGGGAGTGCGGCCATCAAGGCCATGCCAAGCAGGGTGTTAAGGGATGTTCGGCTACGATACAAGTGTTTCATTGTCGACCTTTTCTTTTCACGTTTATCCCACTGCCGGCCGCTCATGACAGCCGGCAATCTTTTGGCCCGAGCTCACCGGGTTGCGAAAAAAGATAGCAAATATCCTATTATCTTAACTACTACTTAAGTGTAAAAGTTTACTTACAATTAGTCTTCAAACGCAAAAAGCCCGGTGCGAACACCGGGCTTTTTGCTGCCGCCGACGCAGCCGTGAACTGAATTTACAGCGACTTCAGGAAGGCCAGCAAAGCCTCGCGGTCACTCTTGGACAGGGCCTCGAAGCGCTGCCGCGACTTGGCCGCTTCGCCGTCATGCCACATGACGGCTTCGGTCAGATTGCGGGCGCGGCCATCGTGCAGGTAACCCACTTTGGTGCTGTCACCCATCACCTTGTCGGTGTAGCCAATACCCCACAGTGGCGCGGTACGCCACATATTGCCTTTGGCTTGGCCTTCGCCGAACTTGTCGGCCAGGCCGGCGCCCATGTCGTGCAGCAACAGGTCCGAGTACGGACGGATGGTCTGGTTGCGCAGTTCCGCAAACAGATGGCCGTTACCGGTTTTCATCTCCGCCGTATGGCAGGCGGCGCAGCGCATGCCCTGGAATACCTTGGCGCCGGCGGCGATTTTGGCAGGGTCGACATCCAGTTCGGCGATCGGCGCCACGCCTTTCGGGAAGCCGCTGGACACGCTGCGCTGTGCCGGCACCGCCACCAGCGCCAGGTAACGCGACAGCGATTGCAGGTCCGCCTCGCTGATGCCTTTCTGTGCTGCGGCCGATGCGCAGCCGGCCGGATCGCTATTGCACGAACGGTTGCGGTACACCGGCGACGTCACCGCCATGTCCTGTACCAGTGCGGACGCGGCTTGCTGGCGCAGCGTCGCCTTCGATGCCTTCCAGCCGAAGCGGCCCAGGCGCACCGCGCCGCTTTCCGGATCGAAGACGTAGTTGGCCACGCCTTTCACGCCGTCGACGTCGGCCGTGCCGGAGGCGCGGGCCAGGATGTCGGCTTCCGCCACCGCTTCCAGCAAACCGGCGCCGATGATCGGCTGCGCGGCGCGCAGCGACACCGTATCCGGCACCGGCCCCTCGAACGCCAGCTTGGGCTTGCGCAGTTCGACGGTGGTGCCGTCGGCCAGCTTCTTGCTGGTGCTCTCGAAACCGGCCACGCGCACACCGGTGCCCCAGTTCTGCGGCGCGCCGGACGTGGAGACGGCGTTCATCTGCACCGTGGTGCCGTACACCGGGTGCGGCAACTGCTGGCCGTTGGCGTTGGTCGTCGCCACCCGCACCGACATGGAGTCGAGGCGCTGGTTCAAGGCCTTCGGTGCCACGCTGCGGCCGTTGTTGACGTGACAGGCGAAGCACGAGGACTGGTTGAAGTGCGCGCCCTGCAAAGCCACCGCGCCATCGTAGCGGTCATTGCCTTGCTCGTTGTGATCGCCGGTGGTGAAGTTGGTGTGGAACAGGCGGCGACCTTCCACAAAGCGCTGCATGTTCTGCATGCCGATGTTGGTGTGCGGCTGCTGGAACATGAACGACGCCTCGTCCGAATAGTTGTAGCCCACCGAACCGATGCCGCCGGATAGCGTCTCGGCCGGCAACGGCACCGAATTCAGGCGCGGCTGCACGCCGTACCACGGCTTCAGTCCCTGGCCGACCACGTAGACCCACTCATACGAGTAGTAGCGGATGCCGCCGTTGTCGCCCTTGGCCTGCATGGACTCGGTGGTGGAGAACATCGATGGCGACACTTCGATCACGTCGCCTTGCACCAGCGCGCGCGCCTTGATGTCCTTGCCCGGAATCGGGAAGCCATTGGCGTCCAGCGCCGTCATGCCCGGATACTCGCGGACCTGCAAGGTGCAGGCGCCGTTGATGCCATTGGCGCTGGCCAGCTTGTAGTTGGCAGGGAAGGGCACGGGCTTGCAGACCTTCACGCTATCGTCCACCAATTGGCCCGGCGCCATCCAGCCGTAGCCGGTCACCCCCGGCCGATCAATGGCGCGGAAGAAGGCCACGCCACCTTGCAGGAAGTCGACGGTGCTGTACTGGTTGACGATCAGCTGCGGCTTGGTCACGCCGGGCACCTTGCTGTTGTCGATGATCTCCATGCCCCAGGTACGGTTCTTGAAGTATTGCGGCACGAAGCTCAGGTAGTTGCCCGGACCTTTGTCGACCGCCAGGCCGGTGACCGGGTCGATGGTTTCGTTCGGGCCGTAGCCGATTTCGTTCCACTCTTCGCCGCGCTCGCGGCCGTGACGCGCCAGGCCGCGCGCACCGAAGCGCGTGACCAGCGTGCCGTCGGCCAGCGTGAACTGCAGCGATTCGATGGCGTCGGAAGCAGGCAAGGGCGCCCAGCCGGCGCCGCTGGCAGGGAACTTGAACGCGGAAGTGGACGAGCTGCCCAGGGTGTTGTCGCTGCCCGGCGTCTTGAACTCGACTTCAAACAGCGAGTAGCCGTAGTTGGTGGCGCGCGCCACGCCTTGCAGGCGGATGAAGCGCGCGTTCACGCCGAGGTTGAAGAATTCCTCGGTGCCGCCGCGCCCATTGGTGACGCTGCGGAACTGCGTCCAGTTCTGGCCGTCGTCCGAAACCAGCAGGTTGTATTGCTTGCCGTAGGCGTTTTCCCACAGCAGTTTCATGTAGCCGACTTGCGTCTTGACGCCGAAGTCGAACTGGATCCAGGCGCCGTCGTCGAAGGCGCTGGCCCAGCGGGTGCCGGTCTTGCCGTCGATGGCGTTGGCGGCCGAGTTGCCCTGGTTTTCCACCAGCGATGACGTCGCCTGCACCGGCTTGATCGCCACGCCGGGCTTGGTGGTGTCGACCGGCACCGGGTCCGGCGTCGGCACGGTCGGCTCGGTGGGAGCGCTTCCGCCGGCGCCGCCAGAAAAGGCCTGGATCTCGAAGATCGAGTAGCCGTAGTTGGTCGAACGCTTCACGCCCTGCATGCGCAGGTAGCGACCGTTGGCTGCCAGCCCGGTCCAGTCTTCGACGCCGCCCTGGCTGTTGTCCACGGTCTTGACGGTGCGCCAGGTAGCGTTATCATCGGAGACCTGCAGAAGATACTGGGTCGCGCGGGCGTTTTCCCATTCGATGTGGACGCGGTTGATCGGCTTGGATACGCCGAAATCGAGCGTCAGGTACTGGTCATCGCTGAACAAGCTGCCCCAGCGGGTGGTCTGGTTGCGGTCGATGGCGGCGGCGGCGGACAAGTCGCCGCGTTCGGCACCGCTGGAAGTCGCGGCAACCGGGGTGAGTGCCACTTCGGGCTCGGCCGCCGTGGCGCCGCCCATGCGCATGGCGCTGGCGGTACGGTTTCCGGCCTCCGGCGCGCTGTCGCTGCCGCCACCGCAGGCGACAAGCGCAAGACTCAGAGCTAGCGGGAGCCCTGTTGTTTTTAATCTATGAAACGTTTCCAACGATCGCTGTCGATATGGAAGATTCTTCATGCTATCCCCTTGGCTTGTGGCTGGAAGTGAACTGCTGGCAATTGCCGCACGGAAATTCACATGAAGATAGCTGTTGTTTTGTTGTCTGTCAAGCTAGTTGGTCTATCGTGCAAGACTAAATCTGACGAACATGAATGCGCGCGATGTAGCACCGCGCGCAACATGAAAATGACTCAAGCGCGAGGGCGCTGGCGGTGGAAGGTGAGGGGAGTGTAAGTGACGTTCGATGGCGGCGCCGACTTCAAAATGTTCGGACGCATGGCGCCGACCACGTGCATTTCGCATGGCTTGCAGTCGAAGCGCAAGGTGTAGGTGTCGTCGCCGCTGACCAGGGTCATCGGTTCCGCACGCACCTGGCCTTGAACGCCTTGCACGCCCTTGGCCTGTTTCGGGCACAGGTTGAACGAGAAGCGCAGGCAGTGCTTGGTGATCATCAGCGGCACTTCGCCGGCTTCTTCGTGCGATTCATACGCGGCGGCGATCAGTTGCACGCCGTGCTTGGTGTAGAACGCGCGCGCCTTCTCGTTGTAGACGTTGGCCAGGTAGCTGAGCTGGGTGTCTGGATAGATGGCCGGCGGTTCGACCGGGGCCTTGCGCTCCGGACGGTCCCAGGCCGCCAGACGCACGGCTTCGTGCGCTTCGATCGCATCGCGGCGCAGGGCGTTGATGGCCGACGACGGAATGAACCACGGCTTGGCCAGCTTCAGTTCCACGCTCTCGGCCGAGAACATGGTGGCGCCCAATTTGGCCAGACTGGCGCGCAGCGACGCGTCCGCCTGCTCAGCCTGCTGCGCGGGCTGGTAGGCGATAGCGGCGTCGGTGTCGCTGGTCAGGCCGTCTTCGTCGCACAGCGACAGGCGCAGGCCATCCCCTTGCTCGCTCAGGGTCAGGTGGACGCCGACCTTGCGCTCGGAAGACTTCTTGTTCAACGCGCCTTCCCAGTGATGATCGCGGTTGCGCATCAGCGTGAGGCCAACCTTCAGACCGGGCAGGGCGCTGACTTGTTCATTCGGGTACACGCGCCATTGCTCGCCGTCTTCGCTTTCGCCCAGTTTCTTCACCGTGTTGGCCTGGATGCCGAAGGTCTCGCGCTTGTGCATGTAGTTCAGGCCGTCACCGTTGGCCATCGGCGCGTTGGTCGTCACGTCGATATGGTCGGTGGCGATGCGGGTGATGGTGCCCAGTTCCACGCCCACATATTTCGGGCTGTCGAAAGCGCCGATGTCGTCCAGGCGGCCGTTGGCGAAGTAATCGGTGTGGCCGCGGTGGAAGGTCTTGTCGACGTCCGGCGTGAACAGGATGCTGGTGCGGCCGCTGGCGGCGCGCGTGAATTCGGTGCGGCGCTCCATGATTTCGTCCAGCAGCAGACGGTAGTGGGCCGTGATGTTTTTCACGTAGCCCATGTCCTTGTAGCGGCCTTCGATCTTGAACGAACGAATGCCGGCATCGACCAGCGCTTCCAGGTTATTGGTCTGGTCGTTGTCCTTCATCGACAGCAGGTGCTTTTCATAAGCGACCACGCGGCCCTTGTTGTCGCTCAGCGTGTACGGCAGGCGGCAGTTCTGCGAGCAGTCGCCGCGATTGGCGCTGCGGCCGGTGTCGGCGTGCGAGATGTAGCATTGGCCGGAGTAGGCCACGCACAGCGCGCCGTGGATGAAGTATTCAAGCGGCGTATCGACTTCAGCGCGAATCGCGCGGATCTGTTCGATGGTCAGCTCTCGCGCCAACACCAGCTGCGAGAAGCCGACGTCGCCGAGGAACTTGGCTTTTTCCTTGGTGCGGATGTCGCACTGGGTACTGGCGTGCAGCTGGATAGGGGGCAGGTCCATTTCCAGCAGGCCCATGTCCTGCACGATGAGGGCGTCGACGCCGGCTTCGTACAACTGCCAGATTTGCTTGCGTGCGGCTTCCAGTTCGGCGTCGTGCAGGATGGTGTTGATGGTGACGAAAATGCGCGAGCGGTAGCGGTGCGCGAACTCCACCAGACTGGAGATTTCCTCGATCGTATTGCTGGCGTTGTGGCGCGCGCCAAACGCCGGGCCGCCGATATAGACGGCGTCGGCGCCGTGCAAAATGGCTTCGCGGCCGATTTCAGCGGTTTTGGCGGGCGACAGCAGTTCGAGCTGGTGGGCTAGCAGAGTCATGGCGATTCCTTACTTATGAAGGCGGGAATTATAACGAAATCAAGGCCTTAAGTCACTATAACTCGTCAAAGCGCCCTTTCAATATACTCGACATTACTACCTATATTGTCGATTAATAATACTGTATGCAATACTGTATAATCCACTATATATTCATACAGTTTCCAGCCTTAAATGCCCGAAAAGAAATTCGACATTATCAATCTCGATCCATTCCCAGCCCGCAGCGACGGCGCGGTGCAACGCCGGCAACGCGATATCGACGCCCTGCGCAGCATCGCCGAAGACGCCATCACCGATGCCCGGACCGATAGCGAAATTGCACGGGAATTCATCAGTCACGGCGAATTAGGTCCAAAATCGATCGCCAACACCCAAAAAGAGCTTTTCAGGTTTTTGACCTGGTGCCGGGAAGAGGCGGGCAAAACGCTGCGCCAGCTGAACGTGGCCGACCTGAACGGCTACAAGGAGTTCCTGAAAGATCCGCCCAAGGACTGGGTTTCGACCACCAAATGGCCGCGCAGCGATCCACGTTATCGACCGTTCAGCGGGCCGTTGTCGGACGCCAGCCGGCGCCAGGCGATGATCGCCGTCAAAGGCTTGTTCGCATACGCCGCGCAAACCGGCTATCTGCGCCGCGATCCGGCCGCGCTGGTGAAGCACGTTAAAACCGCCAGTGCCAGCCGCATCACGCGCTACCTGACGTCCGACGCGCTCAAGCTGGCCCTGGCCACAGTCGCCACGCGTGAGGCGTTGACGCCGGCGGCCGTACGCCGACGCGAGCGCGATCATTTCCTGTTGACGGCCTACATCCACACCGGCGCGCGCCTGAACGAAATCGTCAGCGCCAACATGGGCGCGTTCTACAGCGAAGGCAACGGTCGCTGGTGGCTCGACGTCCTCGGCAAAGGCAACAAGCCGCGCCGTTTGCCGGTGCCGCCGGAAATGCTGGCCGCGTACCGCCAATACCGCGCCGCATTCGATTTGCTGCCACACACCGTGCGCAACGACGACACGCCGCTGGTATTGTCGAGCCGTGGCGGCGCGCTGGTGCGGATCACAGACGAAGCGGCGTCCGATGCGCTCAAGACCATCTTTGCCGCAGCGGCCGGCGCAGCCGACGCAATGGGCGACGCCGACATGGCGGCGACATTACGCCAAGCGTCGGCGCACTGGCTACGGCACAGCATGCTAACCAATCACGCAAACAACGGCGTGCAGCTGAAGACGCTGCAAGAGACGGCCGGGCACGCAAGCATAGCCACAACAGCGGCGTATCTACACAAGACCGATAACGAGCGGCACGATGAGATTCTGGCCTCCGCCAGCGGTTCCAAGGAATCCCTATAACTTCGCATAATTTATATTATGTCAAATTGGCTGCTTACTTTACGCAACCTATTCCGGACAAAATTTGCATGGTTTAAACGGATGTTTGGTCCTACTGCACTTCGACCGGCAACAACGTAAAAGATCAAGGATTTCCCGCTTTGAGACGCCTGCCATGAGCAGGCGTTTTTTTTGTGCCGCTACCAGCCTGTAGTGTCGCCTCGCCCTTGCTTCACCCCATCGAGCACCACGAAGATTTCGTAAGTGCCAATAGCTGTTACGAATCGCCCTGTAGATCAAAGCTAAGTCACCCGGCATCAACGGATCAAATGGAAATAGTTCTAATTGCATGAATGCAACTATAGCCTCGCATCAACAATTGTGACAAGCCAAATTGAAAACCCAACTATCCAAAATGGTTTTCTCACGAACATGATCAGATCCACACTGCAATGATTTGCACCAAATATGCCACTCGTTATAATTGGCTGTAGATGCGTTTTTCAGAATTATTGCGATGACATACCAAGCGAATCCGATTCAAAAATTCACCTATCGATTTCACTATATCGAGGTAAGTCCAATTTTTATTAGCGGAAAATGGTATCCGCTATTTCGTATACTTACGGCACAACACCTTGTATCGCACCCTTGGCAAGTCCCGGCAGTACATGGAACGGACGACGCAAATCTTGCGGCCGAAAAAGCTATCGCGATAGCCGAGGAACTCATTGACGAGGATATTCACGGTGGAGACCCTTTCAAAACATTTTTGTCTGATGACAACTAGAACGGGCAATCAGTTTGATCGTTAATGCGGGGCGCGGTAGACAACCACACTACCCCAAGGCCATTGTTGCACCAGCTTTGCATACCGCCGTAACCAAACGGAGCGATGATGCTAAATGCGGACTGGACCGCACCAAGCATCGAGGTGCACTTAAGCCTGATCGTATTCACTTCGGGCAGCACGATACCCTTTGAGCGGAAATATCGCTTCTGATCAAGCGCCCTGGCATTCATTTCTTTACTGCAGTATTTGGCGATGTAGCTGGCCAGCTTGTGTGCACCGTTCTGCCCAAAGCCAAAGCGATGAGGATCGCGCACGTTCACTTGGCCCATTTGCTCACCACTGGCGCCCAGGCCAAGCACGCTTTGCCAGATAGATCGAAGCAAGGCGTAGTGCTGGCGGCCGCGCACAGCGACATGGAAGTGCAGCGCACCGCGTTCCTGTTCTTCAATGACCGCCACGTAGTGGAATTTATTCACGCGGCCAAGGCGGCGACAAAATGCCTTCCAGTGCTTAAGCGCCACCTCACGGTCACACATGTTCTCTCGATACGTGAGCGTCACCATACGATCCGCGCCAATCTGTTTGCAGCACATCCGGACGTTCTTCTTGGCACGGCGGCCGGCATCATCATCATTGGCCTCGCGATTCTCAGACTCACCACGCTTAGCATGAGGCTTGCGCTTGATCGCAGGGCCTACAAAGTGACGTTCCTTGGTGACCGACACTTCGCACTGCCCATCCGGGAAAACTCGCTGGCGAGCCACGTAGGCATCATTCCAGCCGTTCTTATCATCGGTCCAATGATCCGGCCTATGTTCAACGGTATCAACGCAAAGGGGGGATAAAGCAATTGACTCAGCATCCAAACTACGGTTCAATATCGACATCGGTTTTCCTGTTGTGGCAGGTTGATCGAGGCCCGGAGTGTTTCGACCACTACCGGGCTTTTTTATTTCTACTTCACACCTTCAACTGCTGGCACTACCCGATAGAAGAACCAGCGCTCAGAACTGTTCAGCCGCTTTACAAGCGCCACCGCTTGCTCAATAGGCCCCGCCAAGTAAGGCGATGAAAACCAAGTAGACGAAGAACGAAGACGAAATTCAATCTCGTAAATACCCGTCTTAGAAACACCTGCAACGACCATTTCCACCCTTTCAAATTTGCACTTCACTGTGCTGTGTTCTTAAGTGTCCCTAATACAAGTTTAGGCGGCGCTTCGCGCCGCCCTCGCTAGCTGCGCAACGCTTCGGGCAGCGCCCGCTTGCCTTCACATCCGACGGTCACCTCAATGGGCCGCACACACTAACGCGCTACGCTTGTTTGCGATCCAATTTGCGAGCAAATTGAAACGCCTAAATCAGCGATCGCCCGAATAATATTTGCGCCGGCACCAAAAATATCGACAACCAGGTTGCGATTTTCTTCCTACAGCGGCGAAGTAAATTCGGTCAACGTTTCCGCATCAATCGATCACGCAAAATGCGGTCGACCACATCGCCCTTGGTCTCAGGCTTGAATTTTACGAACGCATCGAGCGCCTCGATAACATCCTTAGACACCTCGACCGTCAAGACGCCCCTCCCCTCCTTTGCCAACCGCTCACGCCGTGCAGCTTGCCGTTCAGCAGCCGACATCGCGACGCCCGTTGGTGGCCGCCCTCGTTGTCGATTCGCACCGGCCACCAGATCCAGCTGGCGGCGGTCTTCTGCGTACTTCATAAAGCCCCCTTTTATTTGCGTGACAAGTCACGTGAATTGGCAGCCGCGATCACATACCGACCGAAGGCTTACGAGGCGCATCCTGCGGCGGGTTTCCGAACACAGCCACCTGCGACGACTGACGCTCACCACCATGAGAGGCCACTTGCTCTACACCACGGCCCTCTAGCACTCTGACCGATTCGGCAGTACGAACACTGTCACGGCGGTCCCGCTCAGGATCGAACTCTTGAAAGAATCCATTGCGCGCAAACTCGATGCACATGCTGTACTTCACGTCGAGCGATGTACCCTGTTGCGAAAAGCAACGGCATTTGTCCGCGACCTGGATGCATGCAGCCGGCACCGGCACTCGCGTAGGCTTCGTTAGCTCATCGTATTTCGGAGCCGTTTGCGGCAGGCCTTCGATGCGTGGCGTGCTCATTTGCACATACCGCTGCATATCCTGCTTTGGATCGAATTTATCAGGCACAGGTGCACGGTCAACCGCGTCAGTTTTGCCGACAGAAGAAGAAGGAGAAGCTCCAGACGCAAGGAGCTGGTCGGGATGGGTGCGCTCTTCAATGCGATTCTTCATATAGAACCCTACCCCAATTAACACGACGACACACCCGGCAAGGAGCTTAACCCGACCGGGAATTGTGCGCTTCATCGTATGCACGTCGGCGGACTTGTAGTACTGATAGACCGATTTATCAAAGGCCCATTTGGTCTTTTCGGAATCAGTGCGCGACTTATCGGGATTGTCTTTGACTGCATCCCATTTGTGCACTGTGGACACCGCCATACCCCAAACACGAACCATGTGCCGGTGGCGGCCAGCAAGGCGTCTAATGGCTGGGTCAATGAGCGACGGATGCTGTGTCAACAAAAACAGATCAATGCCTAGATGCCTATGTGTCTCTAAGTCAGTGACGTGCTTACCGGGCTGAGTGCCAAGGGAACGATTACGAAATATTTTTTGCGCTTCATCAATCACGATGATCGAATTAGGAGGCGCTTCCATCCACTTCGTTGGATCAATTGGTATCCAATCCAACGTCAGTTCCGGGATACCAGCGTAGTACACCGCCCTATTCTCTGACTCGGCAATTTTCTTGACGGTCGAAATGGTATAAAGAGTTTTACCATTTCCGGGAAGACCCGTAATTAGCTCAATCATGCATCACCTCAAGGGGCCTTAGTGATCAGCTTAGTAAGCGAACTACCACCAGCTAACTTGACGAAAATAGATGCCGTATAAGCTGAAAACAACATACTGATAGCCTTATCGACCCAAAGCCAAGCCATGAAAGACACAATTTCAGAAGGCATTGCCGCGATGTTGTTTTTAACCTGATCCAGCAACCAAGTGATAGCAAGATCGAACCCTGTGTACGTGACATACGACATACCAAGAGCCAACAACACTCGCCCCACCATCGAACTTGCGATAGTAAGCAATCCACCTAACAACGCAGTAAGCAGCGGCATAGAATTACCCCCTCAAAATTGCACCAGAGACCATCTTGAACGACGACAAAGCAGCAACGATCATGATGGCGTAACGAAAAACTATTAGCGCAGAACACGCCCTAGAAAACGGGATAACAATTTGCTTGCCCATCACAGATATGCTCTTATCAGCAAAACAATCGCCGCCGCCAAGCCAACCGGACGCATCCAGCGACGGCATCGAGATACGGTCGCCATTGCCAGGAGTAGGCAGCTTGTCCGCATCAGGATCATTACCATCCAAAACGCCCTTACCCAACTTGCCGATACCCGAACCATCAGCAGCGGCCTCATCGGCGGCGATTTTGCAGTTGGCCTCATGAACCTCGCGCAACGTGGCGCACTGAATAGCGTCACCAGTACACGCGAAATTAGCGCAGCTACCAGATACGCCGGAATTCAAGCAGATAAGAGACTGAGGATGTTTCCCACAAAAATCGGAGCCAGTGCCGCCGCCAGTGCCGCCACCACCAGTACCGGGATCAGTACCACCGCCACCAGTACCGGGATCAGTTCCGCCGCCACCGGATCCCGGATCAGTACCGCCACCACCAGTGCCTGGATCCGTTCCGCCGCCACCAGTGCCGGGCGGCGTACATGTTGGATAGTCAGTACCGCCGTTTGAGCACGTGGGCGGCGTTGGAGGCGTACATGTCGGATAGTCGGTAGCACCATTTGTGCAAGACGGCGGCGGCGCAGTGTAATCAGGGATAGAAGCATCCGGATTGGAGTCGACGCCCGCCTTGACGCCGGTAATCTGCGATTGGTAATAGCAAGAGGCAGCATGCACACCGGCTGGAGCATTTCCGCCACCAGCTGCAACGCAGTTGATCGGTGTGACCTCAGATGATATGACCATCTCACACCCGTCTTTAGCGAACTTCTCGCCGACAGGATCGGGGAATAACTGAACCACCTTTCCAGTGGAGTCGGATACGTAACCCATCGGAATTAAATAAGTACCGCCAGCACCAGCAGTACAAGTGCCAGACGATGAAACTGTTGCGGTCTGAGTAGGCCAAACACCGGTTACGGAAAAATGGAACTGCCCGGGAGTCTGCTTCATAGCGGCGTCCAATTCAGCGCTATTGCAATTAACCTTCGAAGCATTACTACCAAACACTGCGGCAACTCCAGCACAGGAAGCAGGTGTAAAAGCGTATGGGCCGTAACCTGGATAGCTGAAAGTAAACGTCCTAGCCGCATAAGCTGGCAGGGCGAACAACGCACAGACGAGAAGCAGCGAAATCACAAAGAGGCGCTTAATCATGGAACAGAATCCACCAAGCACCACATGCGGCGATTAGAAAAACCAGACCCATAGCAACTCCCAAAGATTCGAACTCAAAAAAAAGGGGCCGAAGCCCCTGCCCTACACGATGCAGACACTAACGCGCTACGCTTGTTTGCGATCCAATTTGCGAGCAAATTGAAACGCCAAAGTAGCGAGCAAGTACTTACAGCGCCTGACGGATGAACTTGTACGCCTTAATGCCGACGATCACGACCAGCACAGCAGCCCCAACCACAGCGGCATCAGTGCCAGCAGTCGCGATTGCGGTAGTCACGGACGCATCGACAGCAGCCGAAGCAGCACCAGCGGACATGCCAGCGACCGCCAGCAGAGCAATTTTCAGACCTTTATTCATCTTGATTCCTTTCAGATATAGACAGAGATTTAACGACTTGCTTGATACCCCATGCAATGGCCCACACAAGGCAAACCTTCCACGAGATAACTTGCGCATCAGCGATGCTCATATTCCCCAGCTCTAACCAGTTCTGGGGCGTAGGAGTTTGGACAGTTCCGGAGGAACTGGAAATTGAAGCCTGAAGCTGTACCCACTCAGTGCCACTGATCGACACGGCATAGCACTTTGAAAGGTCAGTAATAGTTGGATCAGGCACCGCAACTACAGCTTGAGGTATGTCCGGGAAAGCTACCTCAGGTGCCTTCATAGCGAGCCAAGTGCGCGTTGAATCGCCGACGTAAGCCTTACGCAGACATGCAGGCATGATTAAGCCGCAGCCTTACCAGCAGAAGGAGCAGCGACAGCCGGCGCAACGGGAGCGGCGGCACGGGCAGCGCCCACAGGGGTGATAGATGCGACCTGTGCGCCGATGCGCTTTGCGTTGTCGATCGCCACTTCGAACTCGACTTCGTAAGTTCCAGGAGGCGTATCCTTGAAGCGCTCAGGCAGCACCAGTTCACCTATCAGAGGTTCAACTGCGCCGTTATCACGATTGATCTTTTGCACGATGCACTGCGCCATACGCATGTCGTAATCGTTGCCAGTCTTCTTCGACCGACCAGCGACTTGCACGACGTTGATAATCTGGATCGTATTTTTCATGGTGCACTTCCCTTTAGAAATTTCGCTCGCTAGAGCGATTAGTGAACGCCAGATGGCGCGGTTATAAATCCAGTAAGTGTTTGTTGGCCTTGTCGCACAAGGCAGAGAAGACCCGGCGAGCAGCGCTCAGCGACGGCGTCCACAGTTCAGGCTGATGATCCTCACGCACCTTGAATTCAAGCGTGGCGATTTCAACGAGGAGCGCAGCCTTGACCACGCGAACCTCAGCGGCAGTCAACGACAGCGGCAACGTCCAATCACCCATGCGACACCAGCACAGCGCGATATACGATGCCCTCAGCAACGCGGTTCAACCCGGTCACATGAAACGCCGCCAATGCGGAAGACATCGGGAAAGAAAGCTCAGTGCTATCAGCCCAAATCGGTTCACCGACCAAGCGCAATTGAATCTTGTAGACGTCATGAGGAAGCGACATATTCATAGTCCGACTTTGAAGAATTAGCGTTACAAATCACGAGAATTGCCGAAGAGCAAAAGAGTAAAATCACCTAGACCCGCCAACAACTGATGGAAACGATGAAACTTCACCACCTTCTAATCCTCACTTTTATTGCTCTATTTGCCGTCTTATTACTTACGTCATTTGCAACGACCAAGGGTGATACACGGATCAAGCTAGCCCTAGGGGAGCTAAAACTAACTGCGCGCAGACCCCTAAGCCCTTTCGAAGAAAAGATGTTCTTAACCCTCACCTCCGCGCTACCGGAATGCACCGTCTTAGCTCAAGTTTCCCTACAGGCCTTACTGGAGACAGAGTCAATGTCAGATCGAAATCGCTTCAACAGGAAATACGCAGACTTCGTAATTTGCTCAAAGCTCTTGAC
The DNA here is from genome assembly GCF_054461335.1 of Duganella paludis. Lineage (NCBI taxonomy): Bacteria > Pseudomonadati > Pseudomonadota > Betaproteobacteria > Burkholderiales > Oxalobacteraceae > Duganella > Duganella paludis. The sequence continues at coordinate 6,427,395 of NZ_CM136922.1, read as the reverse complement.
GCCGATAGCCGTCATAGAACTCGACGACGCCAGTCACAACCGCAAAACCGCCGAAGACGCTGACCGTGACGCAATGCTCCAAAACGCCGGATATCAAACACTGAGGTACCGACAAATCCCAACAGCAGAACAACTACAAGCAGACATCGAAACCGCTCTACGTAAGCTCACTGTTAATTAGCGTTACTTGTCACGTAAACTCGTAGGCACAAAAATGCGGGTGTGCTATCGTTTACTTACGCAAAAAAGCCAAATGATTAGGCTAAATTGCATAACTAAGAGTATTACGCAAAATAGCCTAAGTTGCTAATTGGAAATAGCTATGAACTATGAAGAAATGATTGCTAAAGCCTTAAAAGGCCGCTCAGTTAACTCGATGGCGAAAGCATGGGGTATTCCACAGACACGGCTTGACCGATATGTGAAGGGCATCCACATGCCGGACTACACGACCGGCTTGAAATTGGCTAAGGAGGCTGGAATCAGCCCCGGAGAAGCGTTTGAGATACTGGCAAACGAAGAACAGCATCACAAAGCGAAGAACTTTAAATTGCAGATGGGTTTTGCACGATCAGGCTTCCTGGCTGTTATAGGGGCAATAGCCATGGTTGTCACTTTATTTTTGACACCGGGAAAAGCAGAAGCCCGTACCTACAGCCCTACTTTCGACAAGGCAATTAGTTGTTTTTATATTATGTAAAATACTGGGCGCCATCGCCGCGTAGAGAGTTTGCTTGCTATCCGGATTGCCCCGTCCTCCTAGACTACAAACCTCCCCTCTAACTTCGCAATCAATCCATTCGAAATACCCATACCACGTATTTAGCAATTCAATTTTACCTGTGGCGAAGTGAGGGGCACACTGTCTTTTAACAAAAGCACTATCACGGAGACAAACATGAAAACTTCTCGCCTTGTTAAGTTGGCAGTGATGGCATTGGGTATGCTCGCAGCGGCTGCCGTGATGCATGGTCCAAATGCATACGACCATGAGCTGGTACCACCGGCACCAGGCTACGCCCAGGCGGCACCTCCGGTGGTAGACATGGGACGCATCTTCGCCGCCGCGCCGCGTTGACCAGCTACAGCGCTTGCCGCGATCAGCAGCGCGCGAGGAAATTACCGCGCGTACCCGCACGAAGACGGGGCGCGCGCCATCGTCACGCAGGAGGTGTACAAGTCCTGCTATCGAAGGAAATACTGCCTGCCGCCGATCTGGCTATGCCAGGACGTCTGCTTAAAGTTCAACAACGAGCCCGTCTACAGCAAATTTTACAAGTGCGGTTGGTGCCTGATAGGAATACCAGGCACCGATATCGGACTAGGCTGGTTCGACTGATGGTCAGATGCGGGTCGAGTACAGCGCGTGGTGGGTCAGGATGTACAGCGTGCGCCGATCCGGTCCGCCGAAGATCAGCTGCAGCGGTCGCGCCGGAACATCGATGCGACCGCCCTGCTTGCCATCCGGCCCGTAAATAAAGATCTGCCCGTTCGCCACGTAGACGTTGCCGTCCGGCCCCACCGCCGCGCTTTCGCCGCCACGGTCGGCTACCTGCTTCAGGTCCGTGATGGCGCCGCCCTCGCCCACCAGGCCGCTGAACGTCAGGTTCTGCGAGCTGTTGGTGAATACCACGCGCTGGCCGCGCTGGCCATAGACGAAGCCATGCGTGTCCAGAGTGTCCGACCAGCGGTAGCCCAGATGATCGAGCGAGCCGTGGCGCGTGACGCGGAATGCCGGCAACACCAGGCTGCCGTCCGGCGAGACGTATTCCTGCGCTTTCGGCTTAGCCGCCTCGCGCGCAAACATTTCCGCCAGCGTGGTGAACTCGTAGGTATCCAGGTTCAGCTGATCCTGGAATTCACCGTTGGCCCAGTAGTTCACCGGCAAGGCCATGCGCGCATTGGCACGCGCCGCCAGCGGCGTCGGCTTGATGAGCGCAACCTGGGCGCCCGGCACGCCTGGCTTGAGCGAGTACACGGTGCCCTGTTTGCCGCTGGATGACAGCACCATCAGGTTGTCGCTGCCGTCCACCGCCAGGTTCACCGGGTCGAGCGGGTAGTCGTTGACGGTCTTCAAACCTTCGCCTTGCAGGTAGCTGAAGATGCGCTGGAAGTGGCGGTCGATGAAGTACAGGCGCCCTTTCGAGTCGACCGCGCCGCCGGCGATGGAATAGAAGCCATCTTCCAGATTGTCGACTTTCGCGTTGCCTGGTGCGGCGGGCGCGCTGGTTTGCTTGCCGCTGTAGTCGAGCACCGTGAACATGCGTTCGCGCACTTGCAAGCCATTGGTCACGTCCGTGATGGCGTTCTCATAGGGATACTTCGAGGCGCGCACGTCGGCCACGCAGCCGTTCTCGTCGCAAGTCGGGAAGCCGCTTTCGCCGTTGACCGCGACGTTGCGGAAACGAATGTCGCTCGAATTGGTGATCTGCACGGCCGTCGGCGCCGGTTTCATCGAGCGCGTCACGCGGTAGGCGTGGTAGTTGGCCAGCAGGATATTCTTCGAGTTGCGGATGTCGAGCGAGACGGAATCGGCGCCGTCGCGTACTTCCTCCTCGGTCTGCGGCGCGTAGAACGACCAGTTTTCCACGCCGTCGAGCACGATTTCATTGCGGATATGGTGTTCTGCCGACAGTTCGTACACGCGGCCCGGCGTCCTGGTGTTGGTCACGTAGAAGCCCGCCTGCGCATGGCCGGCCGGCGTCCACAAGCCGGTGAAGGTGCCGCCACCGCCATCGGTCACCCAAATACTCGGGTACTGGCGATCCCACCAGGTCGAGGTGTCGAAGCGCGGGCTCTTTTGGTATGGGTCGGTGGTCGAGCCATAGCCCCACTGGATGCGGATGTCGTCCAGCAGCGATTTCTCGCCGGCACGCCACAACACGCCCACCGCGCGCGGATTGACTTCGCCGGTGGCGATGCCGATGCCGGTCACGATGGCGTCGCCGCCGCGCGCGCTTTCCAGCAGGGCCTTCGGCGTGTCCGTACCCTGATACAGCGGCGAGCCGTTCGGCAGCACTAGCCGGGTCAGGCCCGGATGCAGGCCGATCAGCACGGTATCCGGCTTCATGCGGATCGTGTCGTTGACGGCATAGAAGCCCAGCGGCAGATAGACCACACGGTGGCTGTCGATCGCTTTCTGGATCGCGGCCGTGTCGTCGCTGACGCCATCGCCCTTGGCGCCGAAGCTGCGGGCGCTGGCCCATTCGGCGGTCGGCGGCAAGGCGCGCATCACGCGCTCGACATTGGCTTTGGCCGGCAGTGCGACGGTACGGTAGTTGGTGTCGAACTGACCCGGCTCGCCGAGGCCTGCCAGTTTCAGGCCGTGGTTGAATTCCGCCACCTGATAGTTGCGGCCTGGCGCCGCCAGCTTCTTGCCGCTGTCGCGGAACTGCGCAAACACCGGCACGTTGCGCGCGCTGAGGCGTTCGAAACTCACCTGCGTGTAGGCGTTGTTTTCATTGCTGATGATGACGCCAGCCTTCGATACATTCTCGAAACGTACGTCATGGCCCCACAGCCAGTCGCCGTAACCACGATTGATCTCGATGCCCACCGGGGTGTTGCGGATGTCGGTGTTGGCCAGCGTGAGGGCGGCCTCGTGCTCGCGGATGGCGGCGTCGCGCTGACCGTCGAACTGCGAGTCCAGCAGCGTGAACTGCCACGCCGGCGAAGTTTTCTCGGCCAGAATGCCGTAACGGCCGCCGAAGAAACGCAGGTTGTAGGCGATATTGCCGACCTGGTACACGCCGGCCAGCCCGGAACCCATGCGGAAATCGATGTGCGACAAGTTCGAGTGCTGGGCCGTGTGCATGCGCACGCCGCTGGCGGCCGGATTGCCGTCGCCGACTTCAAAGTCCACATTCGACAAAGCCGAGTAGAAGGTCGACGAATTGGCGTCGCGCACGGCCTTGCCTTGTTCGGTGCTGAACGGCACGGCGCTCGGCACCGGCATTGCCACCTTGCCGATATTGTAGGTGTCGGTGCCGGTGAAGATCACCATATTGCCGACACCTTTCTGGAAGCCCGGCGTATTGGCGCCCAGCACCAGCACCGGCCGCGTCTTGCCCACGCCGTACATGCGAACCGCAATTGGAATCAGCAGGCTGCGGCTGATGCGATAACGGCCGGACGGCAGGAATACCAGGCCGCCATCGCCCTTGTTGGCGGCGCTGTCGATGGCGCGCTGGATGGCGTCGCTATCGTCGGCGACGCCGTCGCCCTTGGCGCGGACGGTCACGGCGCGCGGATCGTCCGGCATGCTTTGGTAGGCGGACACGGATGCGGGGAACGCTGGCGCTGCCAGCACTCCGCCGCCCTGCCCGGCCAGCGTGACGAACAACATCAACGCCGGCATTGGAATCAGTCGGTGTTTCAACTATGTCTCCTTGAATTTTTTATACGAATAGCGACAGCAGCATGACGAAAATGATGCCGAACACGCCGACCAGCGTTTCCATCATGGTCCAGGAGCGGAAGGTGTCTTTCAGCGACAGGCCGAAATATTCCTTGAACATCCAGAACGCCGAGTCGTTCACGTGGCTGAACATCAGGCTGCCAGCGCCAACGGCCAGCACCATCAGGTTGGGATCGACGCCCGAGGTCAGCGCCAATGGGCCGACAACACCTGCAGCGGTCACGCCGGCCACCGTGGCCGAGCCCAGGCAGACGCGGATCAGCGTCGCCACCGCCCAGCCGAGCAGCAGCGGCGGCACCGGCAAGCTGGCCAGCTGCGTGCCAAGCTCGGCGCTGACGCCGGATTCGGTCAACACCTGCTTCAGTCCGCCAGCGCCCGCGATGATCAGCAAGATTGGCGCGATTTCACGCAAGGCTTCCTGCGCCGAACCCATCACCTTGGGCAAGGTCATGCCCCGGCCGATGCCCAGCGTGAAGATGCCCACAACATACGAGGCCAGCATCACCACCATCGGGTTGGAATAGAAGGCCAGCGCTTTCGTCAGCTCAGGCCGCAGCAAAGTGACCAGCGTCAACGCTCCCAGCAAGACCACCGGCAACAGCGCGGTGAAGAAGCTGGCGAAGGTGCTTGGCAGCTCATGGTCGGGCTTGGGCTCACCACGGAAAATGGCGGCAGGCTCGGCACGGATGTTCTTGAGCGTCATGGCGAAGATCGGACCGGCGATAATCAGCGTCGGAATCGCCACCAGCATGCCGTACAACAGCGTCTTGCCCATGTCCGCGTGCACCGCCGCCACCAGCGCGGTGGGCGACGGATGCGGCGGCAGGAAGCCGTGCGCAATCGACAGGCCGGCCAGCAAGGGCATGCCGAGCGCGACCGCCGGCCGGCCCGACTGGTACACCAGCGAGAAAATCAGCGGAATCATCAGCACGAAGCCGACGTTGTAGTAGAGCGGCAGGCCGACCACGAAACCGGTGATGGTCATGGCGACCGGCATGCGGTTCGGCCCCATCGCATCGATCAGGCTGACGGCGATGCGCCGGGCGGCGCCGCTGTCGGCGATCAGCTTGCCGAACACGGCGCCCACGCAAATCACCACCACCAACGAGCCGAGCAAATCACCGATGCCCTTCTCGATAACGCCGGGAATTTTCGCCAGCGGCATGCCCAGCATCAGGGCGGCGACCATGGCGGCCACCACGAAGGCCAGGAGCGGTTGAACCTTGCCCCAGGCGATCATGATGGTCAACAGGCCGACCGCCAGCAGTACGGAAAATAAACTCCACACGGCTGGCGCCTCCTTAGTAGTTCATGCGGAGGCCAACGCGGTAAGTACGGCCAACCGAGTCATACACTGCAGGATTCAGGGCCAGGCTCAAGTTGGTCTGCGGTACCAGCACCGGTGCGCGGTCCGCCAGATTGTCGACCTTGAAGTAAGCCGTTACCTGTTTCGAGAAGTTGTACGTGCCGCCCAGGTCGAAATAGACCGCGCCCGGCATGTGGTTGTCGAAGATGGTTGGATGCGCTGCGGTTGGCAGCGGGCAGGCGGTCTGGCATTCGATATATTCGTTGTTGAATTTACCGGCGCCAATCCAGCGTTCCGTCAGCGTCAGGCCGAGCTTGCCGCCGGCCAGGCCGTCCCACGACTGCGATACCAGTGCTTTCCACTTCGGCGTCGCACCCGTCATGGCGCCCGCGCCTTCGATCGGCGTGGTGCCAGGCACGCCTGGATCGGAGATCGAGTGGATCATGCGCGAGGCCAGGCCACGCAGCGTCACGTTGCCAGGCAGGCCGTAGTCCGCCATGTTCTTGCGATAAGCCAGTTCGAAATCGACGCCGCGCGTATGCAGGGACGCGAAGTTGAAGCTTTGCGCCAGCACGTAGTTGGTGCCCGCAGGACCGGTGATCGATACCGCCGAGCAAACCTGCTGGTTGCCGCCGTAGCACAGATCGACTTCCTGTTGCGGATTCAGCGAGCTGATCACGTTCTTCACCTTGATGTCGTAGTAGTCGACCGACACGTTGAAGTTACGCGCCCAGCTCGGCTGGCTCAGCACCAGGCCGACGGAGTTGTTGCGTGCTTCCTCCGGCTTCAGCGCTGGATTGCCAACGTTGCGCTGCTGGATCTGCACGGACTGGCCCTGGTTGTTGTTGACGGCCTGATTGGTGACCGTCATGGCGGCGAACAGTTCCGACAAGTTCGGAGCACGCACGTCGGCCGAGCTGACGGCACGAACGCGCAGGCCATCGATCGGGGTCGACCAGGTGGCGCCGAGCTTCCATGCGCGCGCCTTGCCGGCGGTGCTGTACTTCTCTTCGCGGTCGGCGATGTTCAGGTTGGCTTCGCCCCAGGTGGCCGATTTCAGGAATGGAATGTTCAGCTCAACATACGCTTCCTTGACGTTGAACGCGCCCTTGCCGTTGTGGTAGTTACCCGCGAACCAGTTGTCGCCGGTGGTCGACAGGGTCGGATCGGCAGGATAAGTGGCGCTGTATGGCGAGGTCAATTCCACGCCGGCGCCATACGGATCACCGCGCACCGAGTAGTCTTCCCGACGCCATTCCGCACCAAACGCGATGGCGATCGGACCGGCCCAGCCCTGCATCAATTCACCGTTGATGTTAGCGCTAACAACGTTTTGAGTCGAATCCGTGTGTTGCATCGGTCCGCTGCTAGGCGCGATGTAGTTCCAGCCCGCCATGTTGATAGGCACCTGGCCGAAGATGTTGATCGGCTGGCAGCCGGCGGCGCGTGCGGCTGCGCTGCGGCAGACGATCTGGCCGGTGGTCGGGTCCTTGATCGCGTCGATGGCGAAGTTGTAGCGCGGATTGAGCGTGATGTCCTTCACGTTGATGATGGTCTTGTTTTCGCCATGCTCGGCGTACGCATCATAGGACCATTCCTTGCCGAACATCTGGAACTTGCCGTCGGCGCCGACGACCACACGACGCTGGGTCCGGGTCGGATGCACATTGATGTTGGCCGGGAATTCACCGTTGGCCGTACCTACCGACATCACGCCGGTCGGGTAGCCGGAGGCGCAACCAGCGGCAACCGAAGCCGGCAGGTAAGCGTTATCGCACTTGATCGACAGGTTGCCCTGCTTGGCCGCGCCAGGATTCGGCGAGAACACGGAGGTTACTTGCGCCCAGTTGCCGGTGACGTAGATTTCGTTGTCGGCGTCCAGGTCCCACGAAACGCGGGTGTATGCCACCTGGCGCTTGAAGTTCATCGCCAGATTGGTGCCGGCGCCCACACTGCCCGAACGGTCGCCGCCGATACAGAAGTTACCGACGCAATCGGTGCCGTATTGGAACGGATATGGCGTGCCGCCAGGACCGAAAGCCGTGCCTTTGAGCGGGCCGTTGGTGATCAGGCCGTACTTGGCGTACTGGATGTGCTGGGCGTTGGTGATGCTCTTGAAGCGCGGCGCACCGGCGGCCTGCATGTCCTTGGTCGATTCCTGCAGCGCTGGATTGTTGTACCAGGTGCGGCCGCCCGCGCCCACCTGACCGAAGCCTGGGGAGTCGATGCCGTTCTGTTTAGTGAACTCGCCGCTGACGGTTACATGCAGGCGGTCGTCGGCGAAGCCACGGCCCCACGCAGCCTGCAGGGTGCCGCTCTTGTCGTCGTGGTACTGGGTCATGCCGCCCGCGACGTTGGCCTTGAAGCCGGTGAATTTCTTGTCGGTGATGAAGTTGACCACGCCGCCGATGGCGTCCGAACCGTAAGAAGCCGAAGCGCCGCCGGTGACCACGTCCACGCGCTTGACCAGCAGTTGCGGGAACTGGCTGACGTCGGTCACGCCGGTGACGTTGGCGCCGACCACGCGCTGGCCATCGAGCAGGGTCAGCGTGCGCAGCGTACCCAGGCCGCGCAGCGACAGCGAGGACAAGCCCTGGATGCCGCTGGAGGTGCTGAAGGTATTGGTGGTGCGGCCGGTGCTGCCCTGCAGTGCCGGCAGTTCGATCAGCGATTCAAAGATATTTGGTTTGGCTGCCTTGTCGAGCTCGGCGGACGACAGGGTGGTGGTCGGGGTCGGTTGCGAGAAGCCGCGTGCGGCGATGCGCGAACCCGATACGACAACGGTTTTGGTGCCTTCTTCAGCTCCCGGCGTGGCCGAAGCAGCTGGCGCGGCGCCAGGAGCGGTTGGTTCGGCTGGCGCTTGTTGGGCCTGGGCGTGCAGCGCAATCATGCCGCAGGCACTGGCCACGGCGAGGTTGATCATTGTGCGTCGTACTGGTGTCTTCATGGTTATCTCCTTTTATTTTTAATGAATGGCGTCATCCGTTTTACCTACCGGCGCGCCTGTGTTTCTTAAACCACTATTTGTTTACCTTTCCCTCCCTGCTTTGGTAGCGTTATCAAATGATCTCACTAAATTGCGTTTTGAAGGTTGCCGTTCAACCACAGGTTGCCACTAGAATTAAACTTGGCATCCACAATATGATTGCCGTGCCGCAACCTCAAGCGCGCATCAGGCGGACCGCGCAAAGCCAATCGCTGCGGTTTCCCTGCTTTCCAATCAAGATCCAGCTCAATTCCACCGCGCACCCGCAGGCCGCGCACCACGCCGTCCGGCCAGGCGCGCGGCAGTGCCGGCAGCAGGTGGATTTCGCCACCCCAGGACTGCACCAGCATTTCGAGTATCCCGGCCGTGCCGCCGAAATTGCCATCGATCTGGAACGGCGGATGGGCGTCGAACATGTTCGGATAGGTGCGCTCCGGTCCCAGCAGCCCGCGCAGGATGGCCAGCGCCCGCTCGCCCTCGCCCATCCGCGCCCACAACGCCAGGCGCCAGGCCGTAGCCCAGCCGGTGGAACGGTCGCCGCGCGCATTCAGCGTAACCTTGGCGGCGTTGATCAAGGCCGGCGTGTCGCGCACGTTGATCTGTTCGCTCGGGTAGACGCCGTACAGATGCGACACGTGGCGGTGCTGCGGTTCCGGCGCAGCGGCGTCCCAGTCCTCCAGCCACTCCTGCAACTGGCCTTGCGCGCCGATGCGGTCCGGCGCCAGACGGGAGCGTGTGATCTCCAGCGCTTGCGTGAATGCGGTGTCCGGATCGGCCAGCTTTTGCTGAGCCACCAGCGTCCAGCCCAGCAGATCGCGCACTATCTGGCGGTCCATGGCCGGTCCGGCGCACAGGGCAAAGCCCGGGTGGTGCTCGTTTTCCGGCGAGATCGATGGCGAGGTCAGCAGCCCGCGTCCCTGCGGGTCCGCCACCAGCGTGTCGATGAAGAACAGCGATGCCCCCTTCAACAACGGGTGGATGCGCCGCAGCCAGGCCAGGTCGCGCCCGTAGTCCCAGTGATCCCACAGGATCTGGCACAGCCAGGCGCCGCCGCATGGCCACATGCCCCAGTTGGGACCGTCGATGGGTGCGCTGGCACGCCACAGGTCGGTATTGTGGTGGGCCACCCAGCCCCGCGCGCCGTACATGGTGCGCGCGGTCACGGCGCCGCTGATGGCCAGTTCCTCCACCATGGTCAGCACCGGCGCGACGCAAGCGGCCAGGTTGGCCGACTGCGCCGGCCAGTAATTCATCTCGGTGTTGATGTTGATGGTGTACTTGGAACCCCAGGGCGGATTGGTTCCCTCGTTCCAGATTCCCTGCAGATTAGCCGGTTGGCCACCGGCGCGCGAACTGGACAACAACAGGTAGCGAGCGTACTGCACGTACAGCGCCGCCATCGCCGCCAACTCGGATTCACTTGCCTGTTCAGCCTTGGAAATCCGGGCATCGGTCGGTCCAAAAGTACGCCCGACATCGCGGGTAGCGCTACCAATTTCGAGCGAAAACCGACCGAACAAAGCCTTGTGCGAGGCCACGTGCACGGCACGCAACACGGCGTGTGATTTCTTGGCCGCAGCCATGCCGGCGGTGCGAACCAGCACCACCGGATCGCCACCGACATCGATGCTGTTGACATGGCTGGTGGCGGCCGCGATGATCAAGGTCACTTTGGTGGCCCCGCGCACGCGCAGCCGATCGCCTGCAGTGTTGATGCGGCCATCGCCGACCGCGCCCACGCGCACAGCGTAGCGCAATGCCGCAGCGATGCTCGCGACGGCCACGTTCCGGCCTTGAATCAACAGCGCGCCGGCACCATCGGCGGCGACGCTCAAGGTGGCGGGACGGGGCTGCGTATCCGGCGCTTCGGCGTAGTCCCAGGCGGCGCCAACCGGTAGCCGGTCGCCATAGCGAGTCTCACGCGGGTGGCGATATGAGACGTCGAAGTCCAGCGTGCCACCTTCCGCCGTCAGGTGCATGACCAGCACGCCATCCGGAACGCTGGCAAACACTTCGCGGCGATGGCGCACGCCATTGCTGGAAAACTCGGTGATGGTGGTGGCCGTATCCAGATCCAGCGAACGGCGGTAACCGCGCGCGCCGGACATGCCTTGAAAATCGAGCAGCAGGTCGCCGGCCGCGCCATAGGGCATTTGCGTTGCCGGTTTGGCAATCACGTCGCTGGAGACCAACTCGGTTGCTTCGCGGTAGCGCCCTTGCGCCAGTAGTTCGCGCACGCGCGGCAACGCGGCTGCGGCGGCTGGATTATTGGGATTGTAAGGACCGCCCGCAAACAGGCTGCCTTCGTTCAATTGCAGGCGTTCCTGGCGAACGCGTCCGAACACCATGGCGCCCGCCCGACCATTCCCGACCGGCAGCGCTTCGACCCAGGCTCCGGCCGGGGCTTCGTACCACAGCGAAAGCCGCTGCCGTCCGCCGTCCGGCTGCGTGCGCAGCGCGGCGCCCGCCAGGCCGGGCAACGCTGCGGCCAAACCCGCCGACAGCAGCAGGAGCCGGCGCCCCGGACTGAACTCGCCCGGCGCTTCGTTATTGTTCTGCATGTTAGTCTCCGTGTTAGCCAGTCTAAAAATGTTTGCGATACCATTTTTTAGCAGGCTGATGGCAATGTAGTCCATGCATTATCAATCCACCAATAACTTTTTTGTGGATTGCGATACCGCTTTCGATATCGCAGTGCGGGCGTGCCTAGCGCGTCCGTGGCAGCACAAACGGTTTCGGCGTCAGCAAATTGATGCGGACGTTCGTGGAATCGAAATACACGAGCTTGCCCGCATGCTGCTCGGCTACGAAGGCGCCCCGTTTGATCAAGACCATGTCGTTCAGCACGACGCCGGCGCCCACGCGCATGCCCAGACTTTCGCCATCCTGGTTAATATATTCCTCGGCAAAATGATGGACCAGCTCCACGTCTTTGGACATGGCGTAGGCGATGACCTCGGGACTAACGGTGACACCGGCCGTGGTCACCAGATGGATGGCCGATGGCAGTGGCGCCTTGGTGTCCTTGGTGGCCTCCATCTCCGAGGCGGCGTCGATCATCCCCTTGATTTGCGATTCGCTGTCGCCCAGATTGATGACCGTGCCTTCCCTGTAGGCCTTGAATTCCCAGAATGAGCTGTCTTTGTATGTTTTGCCGCCGATATCGGCCAGGGTGAAGGCCAGATATTCGACGCCGCGCACGAACTGCGTCGCCGACGTATCCGCCTTGTAATAACGCTGGTCGGACACCGCATCGGGCTGGACCCTGCTTCTGGTTTCCTCGGTGGCCAGGTCGCGCGTCAACGAGCCGAACGTCCGTCCATTTTCGGTCAGCCCGAACGAGCGCAATAGCTTGTTCTGGAACCACCGCCCGACCTCCCGGTTCTGGCTCACGCCGGACATTCCGCGCCCGACGCCGCGCGTACTGGCGATGAAGTCCACCCTGGCTTTCGTCATCGGAGAATAGGATTGCAGTCCGAGCGGATCGTACAGGTCTACCGGGTTGTTCCGCGCATAGCTATAGCGATTCGGGCCGTCGGGGATGCCGGCAGGGTCTTGCTGCAGGAAGCGGCCCAGCGCCGGCAGGTAGCTGCGATGCACACTGTGCAACAGCGATGAGCCGGGGAAACGCAGCATCCCGGCGAAGTCCTGGATGCCGCCCGCAGGCGCCAGCCCAGCCAGCACCGCACCGTGCGGCGCGTAGTCCAGCACGACCTGCGCCGGAACAGCACCCGGCTGCAGCAGCACCCTGGGCGTCCGCAGCGCGTCACTGACGATCCACTGGTCCGCGCCGCCTGCCGCCACGTGCATCGGTTCGCGGTCCAGACCGCCCGGCGTGAATTCGGCCAGCTGCGCGCCGTGCCAATGCGCAATGGGGGTCTGTTCGTCGAGATAGGCAAAATAGTGGACGCCATCGGCCGCCTTGGCTACCACCACCCGTCCCAGCGCGTCGCGAATCAAGCGGACCGTCGGCATGGCGCCGGCCAGTGCCTGTTCTTCGCTCAGCCTGCCTTGCGCATCGTAGGCATAACGCCGCGCGCCATCGCTGAGCAGCCGCCCGGCGCCATCGTAGCTCCAGGCCGTCGCGGCGACCGTGGCGTAACGGTTGTCGTTGTCGGGCGCCGACAGCACCGGCGGCGTGCCGCCTTCCCGGCTCGACAGGCGATTGCCTGCGGCATCGAAAACAAAACCGTTGACGGAGGGACCCGGCGCCCGCAACGCGTCGATCGCCGCCTGTGCCGATGGCGTGGCCGGCGCGGCCGGCTTCGCCGCAGGCGCCAAGGTCAGTGGATCGATCCAGGCCGCGCCCTGGTCCGTGTAACCGGCCAGCCGGCCCAGCGCATCGAAGGCGAAGTGCCGGCTACGACCGCCGCCGCCGGCCAGCGCGGTTTCCAGCGCGGTCTGGCGCGCGCCGTCGAGCAAGACCTGCTGCCGCCAGAACACTTGCGTGGCGCCGGTGTTCGTCAGCAGGCGTTCCGCGACTTGTCCCCGGCCATCGTAAGCCGCCTTGAGCGTGGCGCCTGCCAGCGGATAGTCGGTGCCACTCCAGCGGCCGCCGGCGTAGCGATAGCGCGCCAGGGGCGCATTGCCGGCGGTGAGCGCCGAGCCTGGATAATCCGGCGGCGTGTAGGTGTTGCCGATCCCGATAATGCGCCCGGCTGCATCGCGCTGATAGCCGGTGGCGCGGCCGGACGGATGCACCAGGCCGATGCGCGCGCCCGCATCGTCGAAGCTCTGCGCCACGCGCCACGTCCGCGCGCCCTCGCCGTCGAAGGCTTTCAGCGCGGTCTGTTCCTGAAGCAGCAAGCCGCGCGAATCGCGGGTCTGGGCGATGACGATCCAGTCGTTCTCCAGGCGCCGCACCGCCCCCAAGGCGTCATAGTCCACGGTGGTGAAGGTGGCGGAGAGCGCGTGCGGGGCGAAAGGCGCCGCGACGTCCGAGGCATCGTAGTCGATGCGCAGCATGTGTCCCGCCGCATCGTAGCGGTGCCGGCTGACCAGGCCGTTGCGATCCCGTTCACGCACCAGCCGTCCACAGCGGTCGTAGTGGTAATAGGTGCCGGTGTCTGCCGGATAGTCCGCATTGCGCGCCGAAATCTTGCGGTCAAGCAGATCGTAGACGAACGTCAGGCGCCGGCCCAAAGGATCGACAACGGCGATCAGGTTGCCGCAATCATCATAGGCCGACTGCGTGGTCGCGGGCTCGGCAGGAATCGCGCCGCCGGTCAGCCCTTCGGTGCGCGCAATCTCCTGCCTGAAGGCGTTGCAACGCCGTTCAGTCCGGCGGCCCAGCGGGTCGGCGGCCTGTTCGATATTGCCCAGCGTATCGTAGCGCTGGCGCCAGACGTTGCCATAGGCATCCTCTAGCGCCACTAACCGGTCCAACTCGTCGTAGCTGCTGGACTCCAGAAACGCCGCCGGCCGGCTGGCCGGATCTGCGCTGTCCGCCGGGTCGAAAGCGTAGGCGCGCGCCAGGTTGCCGGCGCCGTCGTGGAGCCGTACCAGGCGCCGGCCGCTCGGCAAGCGCTCGTCGTTCATGCGGCCGTGCGGATCGTAGGCGAATTGCGTCACACGCGCGCCGTCGATGATGCGCGTGCGGCGGCCATTGGCGTCCAGCACATAGGTGGTGGTGTGCAAGGTCAGCACGCCGGCGCCAAGAGCGTCGAGATAGGCGGCGTCCGGGGCGTTCACCGGATCGCCGGCCGGGACCGGCTGACTCAGCACCGCGCTGACCTCCTCGCTGCGGTCGCCGTGCTCGTCATACACAACCTCGTGACGCTCGACCAGCTCGAAGCCGCCATCGGGCCGGCGGCCGAAGCGCTGCACCACGGTGTCACGGCCCGCCAGGTCGTACCGCGTGACGGTGAGATGGCCGAGCGGGTCGGTCATGAAACGCAACCGGCCGCGCGCATCGTATCCTGAGCGCAGGCCGGTGCTGGAATGCACCCCGTTCAGGCGCAGCCCGCCTTCGCCGTCGCGGCCGCGCAGCACGCGTCCGCAGCGGTCGTAGGCGATGGTCGTGATCGACTGGTCGCCGCTGCAGGCGGCGCGGCTCTCCTGCACGCGCCGGCCGAGCGCGTCGACGCGCCAGCGCGAGAGCGCGCCGCGCCCGTTGCGCGCGGCAGCCAGCACGCCAAGCGTATCGTAGTAATAGCGCATGACACGGCGGTCGGACTGTCCCGGCGCGCGCGAGACTTCCAGCGCCACCTGGCGCCGGCTGTTGCGCTGATACCGCGTCTCCACCATGCCGCCGGCGATGGGCGCGCCGCTGCTGTCGCACCAGCGCAGCTGCTTGCGCTCCACCGCCCCGTCATGGTCGTAGACAAAGCGCTCGCGCGTCATGGTCGCGCCGGCGCCCCGTGTCCGTTCAAGCACCCGGTCCAGTACGTCATAGGTCGTGCGCGTGACGACGCCGCGCGGATTGGTCTCCGCAACCACGCGTCCCAGCGCATCGACCTCGAAAGCAAAGCCGACGTGGCCGACAATCCGGCCCAGCGCCAAGGCGCCGCCGGGGGCGCCGATCTCCACCACGTGCGGGCCTTGGGACAGCGCGGCAATCACGTAGGCGGGCGTCGACACCTGGTTCCAGACACCGTGCGCCGCGCCGTCCACTGTCACCGTGGCGGCCACGCATGTGGACA
This sequence comes from Duganella paludis, assembly GCF_054461335.1. NCBI lineage: Bacteria > Pseudomonadati > Pseudomonadota > Betaproteobacteria > Burkholderiales > Oxalobacteraceae > Duganella > Duganella paludis. The sequence goes on along the minus strand of NZ_CM136922.1, from coordinate 6,412,045 downwards.
ATGCGCTGCCGTCGGCCGACTGCAGCAATTCGATGCGCTGGCAAGGCAGTTCGATCCGCACGGCCGCAGGCGCGCCTGCCGCCGCGACGGTGCCGGCCGCTGCGGGCGTCCAGGCTCCCTGCCACTGTACTTCCAGTATCGGCGGGAAGTCCGCATTGAGCGTCCAGTCGACGTGGGGGCGCAATTCGCTCAGAGGATAGCCAGCCTTGGCGCCTGCCGCCGGCGTCGCGCTGACAGGGTAATACTGCCAATAGGTGATGTGTCCAAGCCGGTCGCGGCGCGACAGGGGGCGGCCGCAGGCGTCCCATGCCGTCATCTCCTCCTCGATGCCGGTGAGCTCGCCGCCGCCGGCAGAAAGCGGCCGCGTGCGGTTCGGATACATAGTCTTGATGCGCAGCCCGGCCGCCGTGTACTGGTGCACGGTGAGCAACCGCCGGTGCGCCGTGGCGAGCGAGTGACCGGGATTGAAGGCTGGCGTGCCGGGCGGCGCCGATTCGACGTGCAGCGGATCGGGTGACACGGTGGCGCGCGCGTCGGACACACTGAGCAACACTTGCGTGCGGCTGTGGAAAACCTGCTTGACCACGGCGTCGCCGGCGTCGAGGCGCTGGCGCGGGTCCGGCAGCGCGGCAATCCACTGCGCCTGCCCGGCAACCCGGTCCAGTTCGGACATGGCCCTCCCGCGCTCGACCCTGGCAAGCTGATTGCCGAACGACAGGCGAGAGTCGGCGCTGACGTCGGCCAGCGTTGCCGGGACCAGGTTCCAGTCATCGAGCGCCGCCTGTTCGCGGCCGAACAAGCATTGCGTCAAACCGCCTTCCGGGTCCATGCTGGCGATCACCGCGCCGTCCTGGTTGTAACGGCTGCGGAACACGGCGGTTCTAATGCGGCCATCGGCGACATAGTCATCGCGGCGCAACAGCTCGTTGCCGGCCTCGTTGAACAGCCGTTCGACCACATGGCCATTGGGCAGCGTTTCAAAGACACGCAAGGTGGGCTGGTCGATGTCGCTCAGCCCGGCGCCAGGCTGGTCCGGTAAATGTTCATACAGGAAGGAGACGGGTCCCTGTTCCGTGTATTGATTGAGGAGATAGCCGAGCGTGTCGGAGCCCGCCCGCGTATCGTATTCATTCTCCACCATGATCCTGCCGCGCTCGTCGTAGATCCGGCTCAGGCGCCAGCTGTCGCCGACCCGCGTGTAGTCGTAGGCTTCGGCGGTGAGCTGGGGCTTGCCAGCCTGCTGCGACCACTGTTCGACCCGCACCAGGCTGCCCATCTCGTCGTACAGATAGCTGCAGGCGCGGCCGGCATGGTCCTCGACGCGCTCGATCAGGCCTTGAACGCCATAGTAGAACCTGAGCCAACGGTGCGGCCCGTTGCCATAGACGGCGCGCAACCGGTTGTCGGCGTCATAGTCGAAGTCGATGCGGTTGCCGGCCGCATCGTGGATCGCCCGTGCCCGATGCTGTTGCGGCGCGGCGCCTTCGTAGCTGATCCACCCGCCGCCGGGGCGCCGCAGCAGGAAATTGCCGGTGCCGTCCTGCTCCAGCACGTCGTGCGTGCCGAATGGCGGCGTGTAGTAGTTGAATCCGGCCTGGCCGAATTTCGGATGCCGCACGAAGTGCAACTCGGACAGGTTGCCGGTCAACACAGTCACGCTGACGGCGTCGGTCTCAACCAGGCGCAGGTTGTAGCTATGGTCCCAGCCGCGCCCCATCGGGCCGCGAAAGTCGGCGCCGCTGCGGTACACCCGCCGCAACAGCAGGTCGACGCCGGCGCCGCGCACGAGCAGGTCGTCGCAACTGCGCTCGAATTCCCCGCGCTGAAACAGCACCGGGTCGGCCCCGCGCCGCACGTTGCGCTGCGCACCGATGCCGCCGACCACCGACAGGCCCTCTTCGAAACGCTTGATGTGCGCGTCCAGCAAATCGTTCAGGTCATCGATCTTGATCTCGATGCCGGACTTTTCCAGGCCCTCGCTCGCTGCTTCGAGCACCAGCTTGAGACTGTTGCGGGCATACTCGACGTACTTGAACGAGTCGACCGGCACCCCGACCTTGGCCAGCGCCTGGCCGATCTCGCCCAGGATGAAATTGCCGAGGATGCTCTGCACCAGCTTGCCGGACGACAATCCCTTGAGCACGCCAACCAGCTGGCGCACCTTGAGCGCGATCCGCAGGATGTTGATGAGCACGACCCAGAACGCCATGGCGATTCCCTCCCACCGCCGGAGCCGGCGCGCTACACCGCGCTGTCCCGTTGTTTGCGGGTGGACCGGGCGTCGCCCTCGGCGGAGCGGGCGTAACGCGCATGCCGCTCGCTCAGCGTCTCGGCGGCTTCGGTGTCGCGCGGATCGCTGAACGCGCCCTCGCCGCGCCCGGTCAACGCTTCCACCAGCAAGTCGTGCCGCAGGCTGGCCGCATCGGTTTCGGCCACCTGCAAACGCCGCGCCAGCTCCCGGCTTGGCGTAGTCACGGCCTGATGGAAGTCCAGCCGGTCCAGCACCTTGAGCGTGGCATCGGTCAGCCAGGACTGGTTCTTTACTGCGGCAAACGAAGTGACGGGCCGCTCCGCGTCGAGATGCTCGCGGTAGGTGCTGGCGACTTCGGCCAGTTCATCGAGCATCAGTTCGGTGGTGAAGAGCGAACCGCTGCCGTAGGGCTGGCGGTGCGGCGACGTCAGGCTGGCCGCCAGCGCATGGTTGATGGAAGCGACCACCGCATTGTTGTACTGGGCCTTTTGCGCGCCTTTGCTGGTGTAGGCCGCGCCCGCCACGGTGGCGAAGTGCTTGTCGTTGAAAATGATGGAGCCCGGATTGGGGTCGCAGTCGCAGATGTTGGCTTCCGACGATACTTCGCAATCCTCTTCGGCAGGGTCGCCGGCGCCGGCCTCGGGAACCGGCACTTCCCCTGGCGCATCGGCCTGCGCATGCCGGTGCGGCTTCCAGCACGCGCAGAACTTTCTGCCGCTGACGAAGAAGTAGCCGCTCGACGTCTGGAATTCTTCGAAAATCAGCGCCACGTCCTGGATGCCGATATCCGGCACGTAGGCGGGGACGTAAGACATGAGCACGTCGTTGTCGTTCGCGGGCAGCCAGCCAGGCTTGCTGATCGGCCAGCGCTGGTCCAGGTTCGACAAGTTCCAGGCATCGCGCACCCGGCGCCAGTGGTCGAACTCGGCGCCGCTGACCGGCGCACCGATCGCCGCCTCGGATTTCTGCAGGTTGTTCGGATTGTACAGGTCGGTCAACGGAATCAGGCGCGGCTCATAGGCGCGGCGGCTTTGCAGGTGGGCCGTCTCAAGCGCGATCTCGATGCACAAGCCGTCCACATGGTCCGGCCGGTTGACCACCAGGAAGAACTCCTGCACGCCCTCCAGGCGCCGCAATCCGCCCAGGAAACTGAACTTCGCGTCCTGCATATGCGGCACCGGCTGCAGAAAGAAGATCGCCCGGTTGGTGCCCAGGTGGTAGCTCTGCAGCAGCGTGTGCAGTTGATTGATGCTGGTGGAGAAGGAGTACTGTTCACGCCGGTCGCGCGCCGAATCGCTGGTGGTGACGTTCTGGTCCTGGGTCTGGCGGCGCTGGATGGTGCCGACCTGTTTCTGTTCGCCGGTGTGCTGCTCGGACCACAGGCCGAACACGCCGCTATGGCCGCCGCCACCGCCGCCCATGTCGAGGTCGTAATCTTCCTGGGTCTGAGTGCTGGTCAAGCCTTTGTTGACGTTCAGCTTGCTGGCCGACTGGCTCACCACCTCGCCCGATTGCGTGGCCACCTCGTACAGCTCGCGCTTGCGCGGCTGCATGGCCGATATGTAGGGGTAGTCGTGCAGCGCGACCGGGTCGCTGCTGTTCGGATAGACGCCGACTTGCATCAGCGCGCCGTGGCAGGGATAGGAATCGGTGACGCCCTCTTCGAATTTTTCCCATGTGCGCGAGTTCAGGAAGGACTTGCGCAGCTTTTCAAGCACGGACACATCGCGCCGGCCCAGATGGAAATTCGCGATCGTGCAAACGATCTTGAGATAGGTGATGCGGCGGTGGCAATAAGCCGGGTCGACTTCGGCGGGTTCGTGGTAAAACACGGCTATCGATGTGTCCCACTTGGCCGGGAACCGCAAGTCGCCGTACTTCTTGTCCAGCATGTCGCCGGACACCGCCAGGCGCTTCCACGGTATGTCGACAGGCATTGAAAGTTCATTGTAGCCCATGGCTTATTCCCCCTTCAAAGTCAACTCATCAGGTGAAATTAAATATAGGCCAAGGTTATAAAATATTCAATGCGGATTTTAAGGGCATCTTACGACGCCAAACTCAGGCCGCGTGCGCAACACGAAATACGCGCCGAGGATGGACAAACCGACCACGCACAGGAACACGAACTGGAAGCGCGAGTCGGGATTGAACGCTTGCGACAGCAGCACCGCCGCCAGGGTGAACAGCGCCACCGCATTCCCCACCGGGTACAGCCAGGCCTTGAACGCCCTGCCCTCGGACCTGGCCAGTTTCCTGCGCATCATGGCGTGCGCCAGGATGATGAAGATCCACACCGTCATGATGAAGGCGCCGCTGCTTTTGGCCAACATCAGGAACAGGTCGCCGCCGCTGGCGAAGTGCACCGCCAGGATCGCCACGCACACGCTGAAGCTCAACGCCAGCGCGTTCAGCGGCACGCCGCGCGCATTGGTGCGGCCGAACAGCGCCGGAGCGTAGCCGCGCTGGCTCAGCGAGAACATCATGCGCGAATTCGAGAACAGGAAGGAGTTCATCACCGACATGAAGGAAACGAACAGGACGATCTTCATCGCAGTGGCCGCCCAGGCAAAGCCCGCCAGGCTGAACAGCGAAACATAGGGCGACTTCAAGTTGACGCTGTCGGTCCACGGCAGGCAGAGAATGATGATGGATACCGAGCCCACATAAAACACCATCACCCGGAACAGCACGCTGCGGATGGCCTTGATCACATTTTCGCGCGGGTTCTCCGATTCGCCGGCCGCCACGGCGGCGATCTCGCTGCCGCCGAGCGAGAAGATCACCACGGTCACGCCGGCCAGCACCGGCGCCATGCCGTTGGGCATGAAGCCGCCGTGTGCGCTCAGGTTGACCAGCCCCGGCGATGGAAAGCCCGGTTGCAGATTCAACAAGATGGAAACACCCAGCACCATGAAGATGATGATGGTGGCGATCTTGGCGAACGAGAGCCAATATTCCGCCTCGCCGAACGAACGCACCGAATAGACATTGCTGGAAATGACCAACACCAGCATCAGCAAAGCTCCCGCCCACACCGGCAAGCCGGGCAGGAAGTCATGCAAAATCGCGCCGAGCAGGATGGCCTCGATGGTGATGGTCAGCATCGACTTGAACCAGTACAGCCAGCCGACGGCGAAACCGGCCCATTCACCCAGGTAGCTGCTGGCGTAGGTGGAGAACGAGCCGCTGTCGATGTGCTGTTCGGCCATTTCCCCGAGCATGAACATCACCAGAATAACGATGAAGCCGCCGATCAAATAGGACAGAATCGCGGCCGGCCCGGCGCTGGCGATGATGGCGCCGGAGCCGACGAACAGCCCCGCACCGATCACGCCGCCCAGCGCGATCATGGTGATGTGACGTTGCTTGAGGCTTTGAACCAGTGCGTTGTGCTGAACCATCCGATGCGTCTCCCGTCAAGGCGATGCTGGAAGGCGGCTATTTTTAGTTGGACTTCGCCGCCTTGCCACGCGCCACGTGCAGTTTCTTGTAGCTGTCAATCAGGCGATGATGCCTGTCCAGGCCTTCCAGCTTCATGCTGGTCGGGGTCAAACCGTGAAAACGCACGCTGCCGTTGACCGAGCCCAGCGCCGCATCCATGCGCGCGTCGCCAAACATGCGGCGGAAATTGACCTCGTAGTCTTCCAGTTCCATGTCGTCATCGAGCACCACCTCCAACACCACATTCAAGGCCTGATAGAACAGGCGGCGTTCGACCGTGTTGTCGTTGTATTGCAGGAAGGCGCCGACCAGGTCGTGCGCCTCCTCGAACTGTTCCAGCGCGAGGTTGATCAGCAGCTTCAGCTCCAGCGTGGTCAGCTGGCCCCACTCGGTGTTCTCGTCGAACTCGACGCCGATCAGGGTGGCGATGTCGCCGTATTCGTCCAGCTCGCTATTGTCCAGGCGTTCCAGCAAGGCTTCCAGCGCGTCGTCGTCCAGGGTATGCAGGTTCAGGATGTCCGAGCGGAACAGCAGCGCCTTGTTGGTGTTATCCCAGATCAGGTCTTCCACCGGATAGACTTCCGAATAGCCGGGCACCAGGATGCGGCAGGCGGTCGCGCCGAGGTCGTCGTAGACGGCCATGTACGATTCCTTGCCCATCTCGGCCAGGATGCCGAACAAGGTGGCCGCTTCGTCGGCGTTGGAGTTTTCACCGTGGCCGGAGAAATCCCACTCGACGAAGTCGTAGTCCGCCTTGGCGCTGAAGAAGCGCCACGAGACGATGCCGCTGGAGTCGATGAAGTGTTCGACGAAGTTGTTCGGCTCGGTGACGGCTTCGCTGGTGAAGGTCGGCGGCGGCAGATCGTTCAAGCCTTCGAAGCTGCGGCCCTGCAGCAGTTCGGTCAGGCTGCGTTCCAGCGCCACTTCCAGGCTCGGGTGCGCGCCGAAGGAGGCGAACACGCCGCCGGTGCGCGGATTCATCAAGGTCACGCACATGACCGGGTAGGTGCCGCCCAGCGACGCATCCTTGACCAGCACCGGGAAGCCCTGCTCTTCCAGGCCCTTGATACCGGCCACGATGCCCGGATATTTCGCCAGCACTTCCTGCGGCACGTCCGGCAAGGCGATCTCGCCTTCCAGGATTTCGCGCTTGACCGCGCGTTCGAAAATCTCCGACAGGCACTGTACCTGCGCTTCGGCCAGCGTATTGCCGGCGCTCATGCCGTTGCTGACGTACAGGTTTTCAACCAGGTTGGACGGGAAATACACGACCGCGCCATCCGACTGGCGCACGTATGGCAGCGAGCAAATGCCGCGTTCCGTGTTGCCGGAGTTGGTGTCGATCAGGTGCGAGCCGCGCAGTTCGCGGTCCGCGTTGTAGATTTCGAGGCAGTATTCATCCAGGATTTCCGGCGGCAACGCGTCGCGGCGGCCCGGCTTGAACCAGCGCTCGTTCGGGTAGTGGACGAAGTCGGCGTTGGCGATGTCCTCGCCCCAGTATGCGCCGGCGTAGAAGTGGTTGTTGTTCAGGCGTTCGATGTACTCGCCCAGGGCCGACGCCAGCGCGCTTTCCTTGGTCGAGCCCTTGCCGTTGGTGAAGCACATCGGCGAATGCGCGTCGCGGATGTGCAGCGACCACACGTTTGGCACGATATTGCGCCACGAAGCGATTTCGATCTTGATGCCGAGATTGGCCAGCGTTGCCGACATATTGGCGATGGTCTGCTCCAACGGCAGATCCTTGCCGGCGATGTAAGTCTGGGCATCCGACGACGGGTTCACCGTCAGCAGCGCCTGGGCATCCTCGTCCAGGTTGGCGACTTCTTCAATGATGAACTCGGGGCCGGCCTGCACCACCTTTTTCACCGTGCAGCGGTCAATGGAGCGCAGGATGCCCAAGCGGTCTTTTTCCGAAATATCTTCGGGCAGCTCGACCTGAATCTTGAAAATCTGCTGATAGCGGTTTTCCGGGTCGACGATATTGTTCTGCGACAGGCGGATGTTTTCGGTCGGAATATTGCGCGTATTGCAGTACAACTTTACAAAATAAGCCGCGCACAAGGCCGATGATGCCAAAAAATAATCGAACGGACCAGGCGCCGAGCCATCGCCTTTATAGCGGATAGGCTGGTCGGCAATGACCGTGAAATCATCGAATTTAGCTTCAAGACGCAGCTTATCGAGAAAGTTGACTTTAATTTCCATGGGGTAATTCCAAATAATGCTCAAATCGAGTGAGCCGCTATTATCCGTTGTTTAAGCCGTGCAGCATAGGTTGTCAGCCGTCTGGCCGGGCTGAAGCAGGTTCAAGATTGCCATTCGATCTACTTCACGCTATAGTGAGAATAATTCTCATTAAGATTGATGCGCGCCACCATGTCTGATGCCCAAGCCCACCAACAGATCAGCCTGCTGTACCACGAGCATCACGGCTGGCTGGCGCAGTGGCTTAGCCACAAATTGCGCTGCAGGGATTTGGGTGCCGACCTGGCACAGGACACGTTCATGCGCGTGCTGGGCGGGCGCCTGCCGCTGGACTTGCGTGAACCGCGCGCCTACCTGACCACCGTCGCCAAAGGCTTGCTCATCAGCCATCTACGCCGCCAACAGCTGGAACAAGCCTACCTGGAGGCGTTGGCGGTGATGCCGGAACCCTTTCAGCCATCGCCCGAGGAACGCCTGGCGGTGCTGGAGAGCTTGATCGAGATCGATGCCATCCTTGATCGTTTGCCGGCCAAAGCCAGGCAGGTCTTCCTGCTGGCTCAACTCGACGGTCTGAGTTATGCCGAAATCTGCGCCGCGTTGAGTATCTCTCTCAGCACCGTCAAGCGTCACATGGTGCTGGCGTTCCAGCGCTGCCTGGCCGCGCTATGAGCGGTGACGCCCTGCCCGAGGCCATCCTGACCGAAGCGGCCACCTGGCTGATGGAGATGCATGAAGGTCCCCTGCCCGCCGCGCGGCGCGAGCAGCTTGACGCATGGCGTCAACGCAGCCCGCAGCATGAACGGGCTTGGGAAAAAGCTGCGGTCCTGCTGTCGAAGTTCGACGCCTTGCCATCGCCCGGCGCGCACGCGCTGCGCAAACTGTCGATGCCGGAGCGGCGCCGCACGGTCAAGGTATTGGCCGCGCTGCTGGTGGCAGCGCCCGGCGCCTGGCTGGCCTACCGCAACACGCCATGGCTGCAGCCGGCCGGCAGCTACCGCACCGCCGTGGGCGAGCGCCGTGACGTGACGCTGGCCGACGGCACCCGCATCACGCTCAACACGGACACCGAAATCGTCGCCGACTTCAACCACGCACATCGCCTCATTCACCTGCGCGGCGGCGAAGTGCTGATTACGACCGCTGCGGATAGCGCGCAACCGCCGCGCCCCTTCCTGGTAGCCGTCAGCGAAGGCCGCATCCGGGCGCTGGGCACGCGCTTTGTGGTCCGGCAGCGGGAAGCTGAAAGCCGGGTCTCGGTGTTTTCCGGCGCGGTGGAAGTGAGCCCGAGCGATGCGCAGCCAGTAGTCATCACCACCGGTAAGCAGGCGACCTTCAGCCGCGCCAGCGTCAGCGCTCCAGGCGATGCCGACGACAACAGCATCGCCTGGCAAAACGGCATGCTGGTCGTCGACCGCATGCCGATGGCGCAGTTCCTCGCCGAGCTTGGCCGCTACCGGCGCGGCATGCTGCGCGGCGATGAAGCCATTGCCGGCCTATTGGTCTCAGGCGCCTTCCCGCTGACAGATACCGACTTTACGCTGTCGCTGATCGCGCAAACGATGCCGGTGCGGGTGAGCTATCTCAGCCGCTATTGGGTGCGGGTACTGCCGGCCTGAAAATAAATGAGCTCTTTCTGAATCTGGTGCGGCATATCAGGTAGGAACACCACATCTGATCATCGAAAGGCCCATAGTGAACTCTTCACGCATCATCAACGTCGCCTCCGCGCTGGCAGTCGCGGCATCCTTGCATCAATGCGCTGCGCTGGCCCAGGCCGCAGTGCTGGCCTACGACATTCCCGCCGGTCCACTGGGGCCGGCGCTGTCCGGCTTTGCGGCCCGCGCCGGTGTCGCGCTTTCCTTCGACAGCCGCCTGCTCGAAGGCCGCAACAGCAAAGGAATGCGCGCCAGCGTCACCGTCGCCGAAGGTTTTGCCCGCCTGTTGGAAGACAGTGGTTTGCAGGCGCAGCGCTTGCCAAACGGTGCCTACACATTGAGCGCCGCACCGACGCCAGCGCCAAACCCGCCGCCACCGGCACGTCCGCCGCAGGCGGCCATTAGCGCGCCAGTGGCCACGGTGCCGGATGCGCCATTGCAAACCATCGAAGTCAGCGCGCTGCGCACCAACAGTAGTCTGGTCCGGCCGACCCGCCAAAGCACCGTCATCGAGCGTGACGAACTGAATCAACTGCGCCAAGCCTCCGACAGCTTGGCCACCGTGCTGGCCAAGGCAGTCCCCGGCATGGCCGATTCCAGCCGCACCATGACCGACTACGGCCAAACCCTGCGCGGCCGCAGCCCGCTGATCCTGGTGGACGGCATCCCGCTAAACACCAACCGCGACTCATCGCGCAACACGGCGGCGCTGAATCTGGCCAGCATCGAGAAAATCGAAGTCCTGCGCAGCAGCAGCGCCATCTACGGCGCCGGCGCCAGCGGCGGCATCATTGCAGTCACCACGCGGCCGGCCGGCGGTGTGCCTTTTGCGGAAACGACGGTATCGCTGCGCTCGCCGCTGTCGCAGCTGGATCGCGACGGCCTGGGCGGTGAAATCAGCCACTATATGTCCGGCGCCAACGGCGACTTCGACTATGCGTTCAACATCGGCCTGCAGCATATCGGCGCCTCCTACGACGGCAAAGGCAAACGCATTGCGCCGGAGCCCAGCCAGGGCGACTTGTTCGACAGCGATAACTACAGCTTTGGCGGCAAGATCGGCCTCCGCATCGACCGCGACCAGCGCATTCAGCTTGCCGCCAGCCGCTACGTGGCCGACCAGGACAGCGACTACGGTTCCGATCCATCGGTATCGCGCCTGCCGGCCGGCACTGCGGTAGCACTGCCGCTCGCAGGCCTGCAACTGGCCAAGCAGAACCAACTCAGAAACACCTTGCTAAGTGCCAGCTACCAGCATAAGGACATTGCCGGCAGCACGCTCTCCGCCCAGCTTTACTACCGCGACTATTTCACCCGCTTCACGCCGTTCGATGCGCGCGCCGTCTCCACCCGTGGCAACAACGTCGACCAGGTGATGCAAAACTCGCGCGTCGCCGGCGGCCGGCTGACGCTGGATACGCCTTTGGCGCGCGACGCCAAGCTGCTGTGGGGCCTCGACTTCAACCAGGAACGCAGCGACATGCCGGACGATATCTTCGACCCGGTCGCCTATGACGCCAGCAGCGGCAAGGTTTTCCAGCGCGTACGCAAGTTGATGTACATGCCACAACTGACCACGCGCAGCATCGGCGGCTTCGGCCAACTACGCTACAAGTTTTCGCCGCAGTGGTCGTTCGAAGGCGGCTTGCGCTACGAACATGCACGCGCCCAGTTCGACGACTTCGTGCCGTTGTCGCAACTCCGCGCCGCCAGTCCACAACAAGTCAAGGGCGGCGCATTGGCGTATGCGGCGTGGATGTCGAATGCCGGCGCGGTGTTCAAGCTGTCGCCCGACCATGAAATGTATGCCTCGTTCAGCCAGGGTTTCCAACTGCCGGACATGGGCGTGCAAATCCGCAACGCCACGCCGGCCTTCAAATTGGCGGCTTCATCGCTGGAGCCGGTCAAGACCAACAACTACGAACTGGGCTGGCGCGGCGGCGTGGACGACCTGCGCGGCGCGATGGCTGTGTTCTACACCACCTCCGAATTGGGCGACGTGCAAAGCTTCAACAACGGCCTGATCCTCACGCGCACCGCTGAAAAGATACGCGGCCTGGAAGCCAATGTGGACTATCTGCCAGCCGAACAATCCCTTGGCTACGGCGCCTCGCTGACCATGATGTGGGGCCGTGAAACGCCGCAAGGCAGCAGCCGCGACCAGGCAATGACGGGCTATCGGATTCCGCCGGCCAAGCTCACGGCTTACTTGCAGTACAAACCGGCCGGCGCATGGAGCCACCGCTTGCAGGCCACCTCATACGCCGCGCGCGACTACCGCTTGAACGGCGTCACCGGTTTCGGCCGTCGCGAGGTCGCCAGCTATACCACGCTGGATCTGGTCAGCCGCTATCAAATCACCGCGCGCGATACGCTCACGGCGGGCATCGAAAACCTGCTGAACCGCTATTATCTGCCAGCCTATAGTCAGCTCATGCGCAACAGTAACAACACCAGCCGCTTGCCGGCGTCCGGTGCGGTGTTGAGCATTCATTACAACCGTCGCTGGTAACGACTGTCAACGGAGGAAGTCCCTGATCGCTTGATTGAACGTCGCTTCGGCCTCGATGTTGGAGATGTGCGAGGCCTCCAGCGTCACCATGACGGCGCCTGGAATCTGCTCGCGCATCGCCGTGGCATCGGCCACCGTAGTGACCGGGTCGTGGGCGCCGGCGATAAGCAGCGTGGGTGTGGAGATGGTCGCCAGTTCGGCGCGCAAGTCGGCGCCGGCCAGCGCGTCGCAGCAATTGGCGTAGCCTTCGGAACTGCCCCGGCGCAGCGTGTCGACCAGTGCGGCCACGCTTTGCGGATCGCGTTCGACGAAGCCTGGCGTGAACCAGCGCCCCGCCGCGCCATCGGCGACGGCGCCCAGTCCGACCGCCCGCACCTGCGCGGCGCGATCCAGCCAGCCTTGCGGCGTGCCGATGCGCGGCGCGGAGTTTGCGACCACCAGTCTGTTGAGCCGATGCGGCGCGTGTACGCCCAGCCACTGCGCAATCGCGCCGCCCATGGACAGGCCGCAGAAGTGCACGCGTTCGATATCCAGCTGGTCGAGCAGCGTCAGAACATCCTGTCCCAGCTGCGCCAGCGTTGTGGGGCCGGGCTGCGGCGCCGAGCCGCCGTGGCCGCGCGTGTCGTAGCGCAGGATGCGGAAGTCGTCCCGGAAGAACTCCACCTGTGCCTGCCACATATTCAGATCGGTGCCCAGCGAGTTGGAAAACATCAGCCACGGCTTGCCCGGCTGACCGTCAATTTTGTAAGCAGTCATCGCGTTATCCCTGGTCGCCGCCGCCCACCGGCAGCACCGTGCCTGTGACATACGACGATTCGCTGGACGCCAGGAACAGGATGGCGTTCACCTGTTCGTCGATGGTGCCGTAGCGGTGCATCAAACTACTGGACTTGGTCTGGTCGACAATGCCCTGATACCACTGCTGTTCCTGCTCGCTGAGCGGCTGCGTGTTGCGCGGCACCTTGCGCGGCGGCGCTTCCGTGCCGCCGGTCGCCACGGCGTTGACGCGGATACCGTTTTCCGCATGCTCCATGGCCAGGCTGGCGGTCAGCGCGTTGACCGCGCCCTTGGCTGCCGAATACGGAATGCGATAGATCCCGCGCGTCGCCACCGACGACACGTTGACGATCACCCCCTGCTGCCGTTCCACCATCTGCGGCAGCACCGCGCGGCAGCACCACATGGTCGGGAACAGCGAGCGGCGGATTTCGGCTTCCACCTGCTCCGGCTTGTACTCCTGGTAGGGCTGTACCCAGATGGTGCCGCCGACGTTGTTGATCAGGACATCGACGCGACCATAGGCCGTAACCGCAGCCGCGTTCAGCTGCTCCGCGCCTTCCCAAGTCTCCAGATCGCCGCGCGCCACCACTGCCAGGGCGCCCAATGCCTGCACTTCGGCGGCGACTTCCTCCACGATGGCGGCGCGGTCGGCCAGCACCAGCTGCGCACCTTCGCGCGCCAGGGCCAGCGCCACGCCGCGTCCGATGCCTTGCCCGGCGCCGGTCACGATCACGGCCTGCCCTTCGAAACGGCGCGCGCTCATGCCGCCACCTCGCTGCTTGCCGAGAATTTCTCAAAGTAGAAGTTGGCCGGCGCAACGCCGCAATCCTTCAGCCAGCGCCGTACCGCATCCACCATCGGCACCGGGCCGCACAGATAGATATCGACGTCGCCGCCGTTGAGCCATTCCTGTTCCACGTGCTGCGTGACATAGCCCTTGCGCGGATGGGCGCTGTCATCGGATGCCACGCAGGTGCGGAAGCTGAACTGCGGGTGCGCCGCCGCGATGCGCTGCAAATGTTCGATGGCGACCAGGTCGACATCATTCGTGACTCCGAACACCATGCGCACCGGCTGGCGCATGCCGCTCGCGGACAACACCTGCAGCATCGACAGGAACGGCGCGATGCCGGTGCCGCCGGCCAGCAGCAGCAGTGGCCGCTGGACTTCGCGCAGGTAGAAGCTGCCATAAGGTCCGGAGAACGCGATCGGCTGGCCGACTTGCGCATCCTTGGCAAGGAAAGTGCTCATGCGGCCATCCGGCACATTGCGCACCACGAAGTCGAAACGACGCGAGCCCGGTGCGGAACTGAACGAATAAGAGCGCGTGAGCGCCGTGCCGGGCACTTCGACGTTCACGTACTGGCCGGACAGGAAGCTCACATCCGCGCCCTGCTCCAGTTCTATCGAGAAGCCGAGCGTGGTGTCGGACAGCCGCTGCACCGTCGCCAGGTTGCCGTTGTAGCGCGACACGCCGGTCTTGCAGGCGGCCGAGGTGGCGGGAATCTTCACCACGCAGTCGGACTTCGGCTTCATCTGGCAGGCCAGCACGTGGCGCTGGGCCGCCTCCTCGGGCGTCAGCGCATCCTCGATATAGCTCGATTCCGGCATGTCGTAGCTGCCCGATTCGCACAGGCCACGGCAAGTGCCGCAAGCGCCGTCGCGGCAGTCCAGCGGGATGTTGACCTTCTGGCGGTAGGCCGCGTCGGCCAGCTTTTCGTTCTCGTTGCATGAGATGAAGCGGGTTACGCCGTCTTCAAATTGCAGGGCGATGTTGTAGCTCATCGTCGTCTCCTTGCGTTTAGATGTGATACACGTCGATTACTTGATTGATGTAATCGTTCTTCAGTACGATGTATTTATTGCGGATCAGCGGGCGTTCACCGGAAAAATCGATGACGTAGCGCGACATGCCGAAGTAGCTGTAATCGGTCTTGTAGCGATGGCTCAGCGTGTGCCAGTTGAAGCGCACGGTGTAGACACTGCCTTCCTGCTTCTCGATTTCCACGTTGGCGATGTTATGGCTGGTGCGCGTGTCCGGCATGGTGGCGCTGGAACGCTCGGTCTTGATGCGGAACACACGGTCCTCCAGGCCCTGGCGGGTCGGATAGAAGATCAGCGAAATTTCGCGCTGCGGATCGGTTACCAGCTGATCGTCGTCGTCCCAGGACGGCATCCAGAATTGCGCGTCCGGGTGATAGCACTCCAGCCATTCGTCCCACTGCTCATCATCCAGCAGGCGGGATTCACGGTACAGGAAGGCGCAGATATCGTTGATCATTTCGCTGCTCCTTCCGCCTTCATGGCCTTTTTCATCACATCCAGCCAGTAGCGGTGCTGGATGGTGTACAAGCCTTCATCCTCGGTTTTTACGCCGCTCATGATCGGATTGAGGCCGATCTCGCGCGCGGCGGCGTCGGCGCCCGGCACCCAGTGCTTCGAGCCACGGCACATATCGTTCCATTCCAGCGCGATGCCCTTGTAGCCTTGCTGGCAGGCGCGGAACTCCTCCAGGTCGTCCGGCGTCGCCATGCCGCTGACGTTGAAGAAGTCCTCGTACTGGCGGATGCGGCGCGCGCGGGCTTCGTCCGATTCGCCTTTCGGCGCGATGCAGTAGATCGTCACTTCGGTCTTGTCGACCGAGATCGGGCGCAGCAAGCGGATCTGCGAGCCGAATTGGTCCATCAGGTAGACGTTCGGGTACAGACACAGGTTGCGCGAGCGCTCGATCATCCAATCCGCCGTGGCGCCGCCGAACTGGCTGGCGTATTCATCGCGACGCGGATAGTTGGGACGGTCCTGCGGATTGGCCCACTGGGTCCACAGCAGCAGGTGGCCGTGCTCGAAGGCGTAGAAACCGCCGCCCTGCTTGCCCCAGTTGCCCGCATCCATGGCTTTGATGTTGTCGGCCCGCGCCGTCTGTTCCTTGCGGTGGTTGGTGGTGGCCGCATAGTTCCAGTGCACCGCCGAGACGTGGTAGCCGTCGGCGCCGTTCTCGGCTTGCAGCTTCCAGTTGCCTTCGAACGTGTAGGTCGAGGAACCGCGCAGCACTTCCAGGCCGTCGGCCGACTGGTTGACGATCATGTCGATGATCTTGGTGGCCTCGCCCAGGAACTCGGTCAGCGGCGCCACGTCGTCATTCAGGCTGCCGAACAGGAAGCCCTTGTAGCTCTCGAAGCGCGTGACCTTTTTCAGATCGTGCGAGCCTTCCTTGTTGAAGCAATCCGGATAGCCTGCGTCTTCCGGATCCTTCACCTTAAGCAGCTTGCCGCTGTTGTTGAAGGTCCAGCCGTGGAATGGGCAGGTGTAGGTCGCCTTGTTGCCGCGCTTGTGGCGGCACAGCTGCGCGCCGCGATGAGTGCAGGCGTTGATGAAGGCGTTCAGCTCACCCTGGCGATTGCGCGCGATGAAGATCGGCTGGCGGCCGATGTGCGTCGTGTAGTAATCGTTATTGTTCGGGATCTGGCTTTCGTGGGCCAGGTAGATCCAGTTGCCCTCGAAGATGTGCTTCATCTCCAGTTCGAACAGCGCAGGGTCGGTGAAGGCGCTGCGGTGCAGGCGGTAATCGCCCTTCTCGTGGTCTTCGACCAGATAATCGTCGAGCGACGGCTTGGCGGCGTGAATCGGGATCATGATGAACCTCTTACGCTGCGGCGCGCACGCGCTGGACTTCGGCATCGGGCGCCACTTCGCGCTCGGCGTAAAGGCTGAAATCGAATTCGATTTCGGCGTATGGCTGTTCCAGGCCCTTGGCCTTGATCGCCGCGTCGTCAGTGATGTGGCGCACCGCAGGTACCAGGCCTTCGCGGCTGGCGAAAGCGAAATCGTCCCACAGGTATTCATCGCCGTCGATGTTGATCTGCGTGGTCAGCTTGCGCTGGCCTTCGGCGCTGATGAAGAAGTGGATGTGCGCCGGGCGATGGCCGTGGCGGCCCAACTGGTCCAGCAGGCGTTGGGTGGTGCCGTCCGGCGGGCAGCTGTAGCCGACCGGCAGAATGCTGCGGAACTGGTAGCGGCCTTCACCGTCGGTGTAGATGGTGCGGCGCAGATTGAACGCCGACTGGGTCTTGTCGAAGAACGAGTAGCCGCCCATCAGGTTGCAGTGCCAGACTTCGACCTTGGCATTGGCCAGCGGCTTGCCTTGCTCGTCGCGCACGGTGCCCTGCATGAACAGCACTTCGGCCTTGTCGACTTCCGTACCGTCGTCCAGACGCGCAAAGCCTTTGCTTTCCGGTGCGCCGGCCACGTACAGCGGGCCTTCGATGGTGCGCGGCGTGCCGCCCACCAGGCCGGCCTTGGCTTCGGCTTCGTCGGCACGGATGTCGAGGAAGCGTTCCAGGCCCAGGCCCGGCGCCAGCAGGCCGAGTTCATTGCGCACGCCGGCTTCACGGAGGTATTCGAGGCCGCTCCAGAATTCCGTGGCCTGGATGTCCAGGTCTTCGATAGTCTTGCACAATGCGCTCACCAGGCCGAATACCACTTGCTGCACGCGCGGATTCACCGGGCCGGTGGCGGTGTCTACGATCCAGCCTTTTACCAGGGTGTCGATTTCGTTATGGGTCATGATGGTCTCCTTCTAGGTATGTGAATTAAGCGTCGGTATCGCGGACTGAAGATGGATGCCGGCACATCGGGTTGATCTCAATTTTCATGTACGGGAACAGCGGCAGCGAGGTCAGAAGCGCGTGCAGCTCATCGACGCTTTCCACGTCGAACACGCTGAAGTTGGCGTACTGCCCGGCGATGCGCCACAGGTGGCGCCACTTGCCGCTGCGCTGCAGGCTTTGGGCCAGTTCGCGCTCATTCTTTTTCAATTCGTCCGCTTGCGCGGCCGGCATTGCCGGCGGCAGCAGAACGTCCATTCTTACGTGGAACAGCATTTCGGTCTCCTCTTATCGGCGGCGCAGACGCGCCAGTTTTTCCATATCTATTTCAATGCCCAGGCCAGGGCCGGTCGGCACCTGCAGCATGAAGTCCTTGTAGACCAACGGCGTGCGCAGCACTTCCTC
Organism: Duganella paludis; assembly: GCF_054461335.1. Taxonomy (NCBI): domain Bacteria; kingdom Pseudomonadati; phylum Pseudomonadota; class Betaproteobacteria; order Burkholderiales; family Oxalobacteraceae; genus Duganella; species Duganella paludis. The sequence goes on along the minus strand of NZ_CM136922.1, from coordinate 6,394,189 downwards.
TGTCAGCAGCAGCGGTCCAAACAGCTCGGTGCCCGCCGACAGATCGGTAAAGGTCGAGAACAGGTGGGCCGATGCCGCCGTGCCCACGCCGCCTTCCAGCATGGTGCCGCCATACAGGCCGACGCCGGACAGCTGCGCCACCGTGGCCACTTGTGCTGCCGGCAGCAGGCCGCCGGACTGGGTGATCTTGACCGCGAAGACGTCGGCGGCCGAGGCGTTGGCGATGGCCAGGGCATCCTGCGGGCCGTGCAGCGCTTCGTCGGCCATGATGGAGACCGCAAAACGCTGCGCCAGGCGGGCCATGGCGGCGACGTTCTCGGCGCGCACCGGCTGTTCGATCAGATCGACGCCGCCGGCTTCCAGTTCGGCGATGCCGCGCATCGCTTCCAGTTCGCTCCACGCCTGGTTGACGTCCACCCGCACGCTGACCGCGTCGCCTAGCGCCTTCTTGATCGCCAGCACATGGGCGACGTCGTCGACGACAGCGCGTGCGCCGATCTTCAGCTTGAAGATGCGGTGGCGGCGTTTTTCCAGCATCAGCTCCGCCTCGGCGATGTCCTTGGCGGTGTCGCCGCTGGCCAGCGTCCAGGCTACCGGCAGCGCATCGCGCACCCGGCCGCCCAGCAGTTCGCTCAGCGGCACCCGCAGGCGGCGCGCTTGTGCATCCAGCAGCGCGGTCTCGATGGCGCATTTGGCGAAGCGGTTGCCCTGGATGATCTTGCGGATCTTGGCCATGGCCTTGGCCACCTGGCTCGCATCCATGCCGATCAACAGCGGCGCGATGTGCGTGTCGATGTTGACCTTGATGCTCTCCGGGCTCTCTTCGCCGTAGTTCAAACCGCCGATGGTGGTGGCCTCGCCCCAGCCTTCAAAGCCGTCGGCGCAGACCACGCGCACCAGCACCAGTGTTTGCGTATTCATCGTCGCTACCGAGAGCTTGTGCGGACGGATGGTCGGCACGTCGGCGAGAATGACTTCAATGTTCTGAATCATATTTAGTTTGTATAATTGATCGGATAAGTACACAATATTCCTGAAGAATCGTCCCGTCCAACACCGTTTTGGCATTATTTTCATACCCGAAAGGTATGCAATGGAATTGCGTCACCTGCGTTACTTCGTCGCTGTTGCCGACGAGAAAAACTTTACCCGCGCCGCCGAGCGGCTGCACATCGCCCAGCCGCCGTTAAGCCGCCAGATACAGCAGCTCGAAGAGGAATTGGGCGTGGAATTGATCGAGAAAGGCACGCGGCCAGTCAAGCTGACCGAGGCCGGCGCCTTTTTCCACGCGCACGCGCAGGAGCTGCTGGCCAAGGCGGCCGAGCTCAAAACCATGACCCAGCGCGTGGGCAAGATCGAACGTACCTTGTCGATCGGATTTGTCGCGTCGACCTTGTATGGCCTGTTGCCGCGCATCGTGCGGCGCTACCGCGCGCTGCATCCGGAAGTGGACGTGACCTTCCATGAACTGACCACCATGCAGCAGATCCAGGCGCTGAAGGATGGCGTGATCGACGTCGGCTTCGGCCGCGTGAAAAGTGAAGACCCGAATATCCGCCGCATCGTGTTGCGCGAGGAGCGGCTGGTGATGGCGCTGCCGTCCGGCCACCCGCGCGCGGCGTCGTCGGACGCCATGAGTTTGGTGGACCTGCAATCGGAAACCCTGCTGGTGTATCCGAAGACGCCGCGCCCGAGCTTTGCCGATCAGGTGCTGTCGGTGCTGTCGGAGCGCGCCATCGTGCCGATGAAGATCATCGAAGTGCGTGAGCTGCAGATTGCGATTGGCCTGGTGGCGGCCGGCCAGGGTGTGGCCATCGTCCCGGAGAGCGTGCAAGGCATGCGCCGCGACGATGTAGTGTTCCGCGCCCTCACCGACCGGCACGCCGTGTCGCCGGTGATGTTCAGCGTGCGCAAGCTCGATCGCACGGAGGAATTGCAGAAGATGCTGGCCGTGATCTACGACGTCTACGACGCGGCCGACATCTCCTACATCCGCGAGACCCTGTAGCCGTCGTTCCGGCCCCATGCTGCGCCTTATCCGACGCGGCGTATGGATTCCCGCCTTCGCGGGAATGACGGGGTTAAGCGGCGGCGGGCGAGCGCACGTCGGCCTTGATGGTGGCCGACGCCGAGCGGCCATGTCGGATCAGCGACACGGCGATGGTCGCGATCACCGCCGGAATGGCGATGGCGACGAAGTTATGCTCCAGCGGCAGCGCCATGCCCACCAGCGTGCCAATCACAATCGGCGCCAGAATCGCACCGCTGCGGCCCACGCCGGACGCCCAGCCGATGCCGGTCGAGCGCACGGCGGCGGGATAGAACTGTCCCGCATACGCATAGGTCACAATCTGCGTGCCGATGGTCGAAGCGCCAGCAAAGCCAACCAGCACATACAGCAACTCGGTCGGCACCTTGTACCCCAACAGCGTGATCGACACCGCCGCCATCGCATACATCCCCACCAACACATATTTGATGTGGAAGCGATCGGCCAGCCAGCCACCGCCCACCGCACCGATCACCGCGCCGAAGTTTAGCACCAGCACAAAGGTCAGCGCCGAGCCGAGGCTATAGCCTGCACCGGCCATCAGCTTGGCCAGCCAGGAGCTCAGCGCATACACCATGAACAAGCACATAAAGAACGCCACCCAGAACATCACTGTACTGAAACCACGGCCTTCCTGGAACAGCTTCCCGATCGGCGCACCTTCCGATTGCGCCGCCAGCGCGAAGCGATCGTTGGACAATGGCTGGTAGCCGGGGTCCATCTGCGACAGGATGCTTTTCAATTCGGCAGTGCGTCCCTGACGAATCAGGAACGACATCGACTCCGGCAGCGATTTCAGGATGAACGGAATCAGCACCACCGGCATGCCGGCGGCCAGGAACACCGACTGCCAGCCATACGCCTCGATCATGCCCTTGCCCAGCAACGCGGCCAGCATGCCGCCCACCGCATAGCCGCTGAACATCAGCGTCACCATGGTCGAGCGGATCTTGCGCGGCGAGTACTCCGTCATTTGCGCCACCACGTTCGGCATCACGCCGCCGATACCCAAGCCGGCCATGAAGCGCATGGCGCTGAAGACGTAGGGATCGGAGGTCATTCCTGCCGCTGCGGTGAAGACGCTGAACAACGCCAGGCATATGGCGATCGCACGCGGGCGGCCGATGCGGTCCGCCACCGTGCCGAGGAAAATCGCGCCGAACATCATGCCGAACAGCGCGGAGCTGACCATGAAGCCGGCGTTCTGCGCGGTCACGCCCATGCTCTTCATGATCGAAGGCAGCGCGATGCCGGCGACGGCCAGATCGTAGCCGTCGCAAATGATGATGATCGCGCACCACGCCAGTACGCTGGCGTGGAAGCGGTTGAAGCGGGCGTTGTCCGCTATCTTGTGGATGTCGATGTGTTGCATGGTGCTGTCTCCCCTTTTGTGGTTGGTGGTGTGTTGTTATGGTGTGGTCGCCGGGCGCAGGATGCGGTGCGCCGCCATGCCGATCAGGATTCCCCAGAAGGCCGAACCGAGGCCGAGGAAGCTCATGCCGGAGGCGGTGGCAAGAAATGTGAGTACCGCAGCTTCGCGCTCCGGCGCATTGGCGACCTGCGCGAGGTTGACGCTGATGGGGCCCAGCAGCGCCAGCCCGGCCAGCGTGACGATCAACTCCTTGGGCAAGGCGGCAAACAGCATCACTACCGAGCCGCCGCACAAGCCGGCCAGCAGATAGAACACGCCGTTGGCGATGCCTGCGATGTAGCGCCGGGCCGGGTCTTCATGCGCGTCACGGCCGGTGCACATCGCGGCGGTGATGGCGGCGATGGCGATGGTGATGCCGCCGGCAAAAGCGGTGATGAAGGAAGCGATGCTGTTGACCACCACCACGCGACGCACCGGCACGTCGTAGCCGGCGCCTTTGAGGATGGCCATGCCCGGCAGGTATTGCCCGCTCAAGGTGGTGAGCACCAGCGGCAAGGCCAGGCTGAAGGTGCTGGACCAGCTCCACTCCGGCGTGATGAACTGCGGTGTCACCAGTTGCAGGTGCACGTCGCCCAGATGCGTTTGTCCGCTCAGCGCGGCGATGGCGATGCCGGCGGCCAGCAACAGCACCACGCTGTAGCGCGCATACAGGCGCTTGAAGACGAGGAAGGCGATCAGCATGCCGCACACCAGCAGCGGCAAGGTGCCCATGCCCTTGAAGGCGTTCAGGCCGAACGGCAGCAGTATGCCGGCCATCATGCCGCTGGCGACGCCTTTCGGTACATACGACATCAGGCGTTCGAAGCCGCCGGTGAGGCCGATGATCAGCAACAGCACGGCGGCGGTCAGGTAGGCGCCGACCGCTTCATGGATCGACAAGGCCGGAAACAGGGGAATCAGCAGCGCGGTGCCGGGTGCGGACCAGGCGGTGATGATGGGCGCCTTGAGCGTCCAGCTAAGAACGATGCCGGCCAGCGCCGCACCGATGGTGATGCCCCATACCCACGAGGCGAACATCGCGTTCGACATCTGCCCTGCTTGCGCGGCCTGGTAAAAAATCGCCAGCGGGCCGGCCAGCGATACCAGCACCGCCAGGAAGCCGGCGGCAATCGCCGATACCGAGCTGTCGGCCCAGCGCCAGCGCTGCGTGGCCAAGGTTGATGCCATGGGTGTCTCCCGGAGTTATTGTCTTTGTGGCAGAGTAGACAAGTTCCGGAACAGGGTCCAACACCGATTGAGTATGCCTTTGATACCCTTTGAGTATGCGCGTATACGCGGGCTTCAGCCCTGCAGTACCTTCAGTTCATCCTCGGTAAAGCCGGCCTGGCGCCGCGCCTCCAGGTTGAACGGGCCGCGCGGCGTCGGCGCGTTGTATTGCCGCGCCAGATCGGCGTAGGCCGGAATCAGCTCGAGGCCGCGCTGGCGGCACAGGTAGCCGTACCAGCGGTTGCCGATTTCAACGTGGCCAATTTCGTCGCGCAGGATGATGTCGAGTATGGCGGCGGCCTCCTTGTCGCCGGCCTGCGCCAGCTTGGCGCGCAGCGGTGGATTGGCATCCAACCCGCGCGCTTCCAGGGTGCGCGGCACCAGGGCCATGCGCGCCAGCACATCGTCCGAAGTCTTGGCCACCATTTCCCACAGGCTGTCATGCGCCAGGAACTGGCCGTAGTGATAGCCTTGCCGTTGCAAATGCGCTTCCAGCAGCGAGAAATGGTAAGCCTCTTCCCTGGCGACCTGCAGCCAATCGGTGTAGTAGTCCGCCGGCAGGCCGGGGAAGCGCCAGATCGCATCCAGCGCCAGGTTGATGGCGTTGAACTCGATGTGCGCCAGCGCGTGGATCAGCATCGCCCGGCCTTCGGTCGTGTTCATCGCGCGTCGGCCGACCTGCAACGGCGGCACCAGCTCGGGCAGTTCCGGGCGGCCCGGAATGGCGGCCGAGGAACCAAGCTGCGCTTGCGCATCGGGCTTGGCCCTGCCCTCCTGCGACGCGCGCGACAAGGCCTCCACCGCCGCCACCTTGGCCGTCGGATCGGGCTCGGTCAGGCATTGCAGCGCCCCAGCGCGCAGTTCGAGAAGTGCATCCATAAAACCTCCAATTTAACGAGGGCAGTAGTTTATCACTACGTTCCTCAGGAACTCATCCTCGTCCTACAGCCACACCGCACGCGCACCTATACCTCTACTGTCGCGTGGCCCCCATGATTAGCACACGTCACCGCATCGCTGATGCGGGACCTCACTAACCACTGGAGACCATCATGAGCTATCTAGACCGCGACACCTACGGCATTTACACCAACGACGACGAAAACACCGGTCCCGGCCCACGTCTGATGGGCGCCGATACCCTGATCGGCGAAGATGTCTACAACCGCCAGGACGAAGACCTGGGCGACATCAAGGAAATCATGCTGGACATGCGCAACGGCCAGGTGGCCTACGCCGTGCTGTCCTTCGGCGGCTGGTTGGGCATGGGCGACAAGCTGTTCGCCGTGCCATGGCAAGCGCTGCAGCTGGACACCGTCAACAAGCGCTTCCTGCTGGACGTTTCGAAAGAGCACCTGAAAAACGCTCCGGGCTTCGACAAGGACAATTGGCCTGACATGGCCAGCACCGAATTCAACACCGAACTGCACAGCTTCTACGGCACCCGTCAAAACGTTCCCGGCGGCGTCACCTCGACCGGCAGCGTGATGGGCACCGGCAGCGGCAGCCTGCAAAGCGATCCTGGCTATAGCAGCAGCGTCGGCAGCGGTGGCAGCATCGGCTCCGACCGCGGCAATATCTAACGCTCATTGGTCGACATAAATGTGGCCCGGCCGGACATGCAGTCACTTGCATGCCCGGCCGGGCCATGCTGCTTTATTGCTATAATTGTACGGTGAGGACTTTGGACAGGAGCCGCAATGCGGCGCAGGCAATTCATTACCGGCATCACCCTATCCGTCCTGGCCGGCCAACGCGCCGGCAACGCCGCGCCGCCGCGCCGCATCGTGCTGGCCAGCCTGGTGACCAATACCGAGGGCTTCGCAGCCCGATGGCTGACACTCATCTACACCGATGCGTTCCAGCAACTTGGCATGGAGCTGGAAATCCGTACCTTTCCTGCGGCCCGTGCCGGCGCCGAGGCGGCGGCCGGCAACGTGGACGGCGAGCTGGCGCGCAGTTTTGAATACCAGGCCGTGCAGCCGAATCTGGTCCGCGTGCCGGAGGCGACTTTTTTTGCGTCCACCATCGCCTACGCCCGACGCACCGACATTCACTTGGCGCCCGGCTGGGAGGCACTGCGCAATACCGGCTACCGGGTCGAATACCGCCTCGGCTATCCGTCCATTGCCAGCAAGCTGGCAGAGGTGCTGCCGCCATCCCAGCTGGCCGAGGTGCGCAATGCCGAAACCGGCCTGCGCAAGCTGGCGCTCGGACGCTCCGACCTCTACGTGGACATCGAAGACTCGATCGCACCGCTGCTGACGCGCGCCGAGTTCCGCAACGCCGGCATCCGCCCGGCCTCCGTATTGCAGCGCGGCCCGATCCACGCCTACCTGAACAGACAGCATGCCGACCTGGCGCTGCGCCTGGGGGCGGTGCTGAAGAAGATGCGCGAAAGCGGCCAGATCGAACGCTACCGCCAGCAAGCCATGCACCAAAACTGAGCGTAACGACTGGCATAGTTCTTGATAGAAGAGTAAGGTACTTATCAGGAATCCAGGGAACGCTCGAAAATGGCAAAATTCTTCAATGAAATGACCAATGACGGCCTGGCCCATACCGCCAGCGCCGAAGTCCGTGAACATTACCGCGAGTTCTGCGGCTGGCTGCAGCGCCAGTCGGCCGAAACCATCGAACGCAAGCGCGCCGAAGCGGACCTGACCTTCCGCCGCGTCGGCATCACCTTTGCCGTCTATGGCGACGATGCCGGCACCGAACGGCTGATTCCCTTCGATACCATCCCGCGCATCATTCCGGCGGGCGAGTGGAAACAGCTGGAAACCGGGCTGGTTCAGCGCGTCAAGGCGCTGAACATGTTCATCCACGATATCTATCACGACCAGAACATCATCAAGGCCGGCATCATTCCGGCCGAGCAGATCTACAAGAACGCGCAGTACCGGCCGGAGATGCAAGGCATCAACGTGGTGTCGGACATCTACGCCCATATCGCCGGGGTCGACATCGTGCGCGCCGGCCAAGGCGAGTTCTACGTGCTCGAAGATAATCTGCGGGTGCCGTCCGGCGTCTCCTACATGCTGGAAGACCGCAAGATGATGATGCGACTGTTCCCCGAACTGTTCGCCCGCAACAAGATCGCCCCGGTCGACCACTATCCGGACATGCTGCTCGATAACCTGCGTTCGGTTGCGCCCATGGGCATCAACGACCCGACCGTGGTGGTGATGACGCCGGGCATGTACAACTCGGCCTACTTCGAGCACGCCTTCCTGGCCCAGCAAATGGGCGTGGAGCTGGTCGAAGGCAAGGATTTGTTCGTCAGCGACAACACCGTCTTCATGCGCACCACGCGCGGCCCGAAACGGGTGGACGTGATCTACCGCCGGCTGGACGACGACTTCCTCGATCCGCTGGCCTTCCGTCACGATTCCTCGCTCGGCGTGCCGGGCCTGCTGTCGGTCTACCGCGCCGGCCGCGTCACGCTGGCCAACGCCATCGGCACCGGGGTGGCCGACGACAAGTCGATTTATCCCTACGTGCCGGACATGATCAAGTTCTACCTCTCGGAGGAGCCGGTGCTGAACAACGTGCCGACCTACCAGTGCCGCAAAAAGGAAGACCTGGCCTACACCCTGGCCAACCTGCCCGAGCTGGTGGTCAAGGAAGTGCACGGCGCCGGCGGCTACGGGATGCTGGTCGGGCCGGCCTCGACCAAGGCGCAGATCGAAGACTTCCGCCAACGCCTGCTCGCCAAGCCGGATGGCTACATCGCCCAGCCCACGCTGGCCCTGTCGGCCTGCCCCACCTACGTGGAAAGCGGCATTGCGCCGCGCCATATCGACTTGCGGCCGTTTGTCCTGTCCGGCAAGACCATCTCCATGGTGCCGGGCGGCCTGACCCGCGTGGCGCTGCAGGAAGGCTCGCTGGTGGTGAACTCGTCGCAAGGCGGCGGCACCAAAGATACCTGGATACTGGAATAATAAGGAGTCATCATGCTGAGCCGCACCGCCGATCACCTGTTCTGGATGGCGCGCTATACCGAGCGTGCCGAAAACACCGCCCGCATGCTGGACGTCAACGTCCAGACCTCGATGCTGCCGCAGTCCGAGCACGAAAACGCCAAGGGCTGGCGCGCCCTGCTGGGCATCTCCGAGCTGCAACAGGCCTTCGAGGAGAAGTACAAATCGCTGGAAGGCCGGGAAGTCATCGATTTCATGGTCCGCGATCCGGGCAATTCGTCCTCCATCGTGGCCTGCCTGACCGCCGCCCGTGAAAACGCCCGCGCCGTGCGCGGCACGCTGACCACCGAAGTGTGGGAAATCCAGAACCAGACCTGGCTCGACATGCAGCGCCGCCTGCAATCGAACCTGGTGGAAACCGACCCCAGCAAGTTCTTCGAATGGGTCAAGTACCGCTCGCACCTGTCGCGCGGCGTCACGCTGGGCACCATGTTGCGCGACGAAGCCGTGCACTTCATCCGGCTCGGCACCTTCCTGGAGCGCGCCGACAACACGGCCCGCATCCTGGACGTGAAATACCACGGCGGCACGTCCGACAGCGGCAACGGCGAAGGCCTGAGCCAGCGCGACTTCTATTACTGGGGCGCGATGCTGCGTTCGGTATCTGGCTTTGAAATCTACCGCAAGGTCTACCGCGACGTCATCACGCCGGCGCGCATCGCCGAGCTGCTGATCCTGCGCGGCGACATGCCGCGCTCGCTGCTGGCCTGCATGGATGAAGTGGTGCAGAACCTGCACGAGGTGCGCAACGACGTCTCGGCCGATACCGAACGCTTCGCCGGCCGCCTGCGCGCGGAACTGCAGTTCGGCAAAATCGAAGACATCCTGGCGGAAGGCTTGCATGGCATGCTGACCCGCTTCCTGGCCGATATCTACGACCTGGGCAATCGCGTCAGCCGCGATTTCCTGGTGCCGATGGCGGCTTAAGCGAAAGGCAAGCAATGCAACTGTCCATACGGCACGAAACGCGTTACACCTACACCCTGCCGCTGGCCTACACCATCCAGCAGCTGCACCTGACGCCGCGCGTGGAATCGCAGCAGCACGTGCTGTCCTGGCAGCTGTCCACGCCCGGCCACGTGCATTCTTATACGGACGCCTACGGCAACCTGTCGCACATGATGACTATGACGGCGCCGCACCAGGCCCTGTCCATCGTCGCCGCCGGCGTGATTGAAACCACCACGCCGGACCGCGGCCGCGTGCAGAACGGCGACACGCTGTCGCCGCTGATCTTCACCGTGCCGACCCGGCTGACGGAAGCCACGCCCGGCATCCTGGAGCTGGCCGCCTCCTGCCTGCCCGACGGCAAAGCCATGACGCGTGACCTGATGTGCCTCGCTGAGCACATCTTTGGTGCGGTCCGGTATCAAAGCGGTGCGACCGCCGTCGACACCACCGCCAGCGATGCACTGGCGCTGGGGCAAGGCGTGTGCCAGGACCACGCCCACCTGTTCCTGGCCTGCTGCCATGCGCACGGCATTCCAGCGCGCTACGTGTCCGGCTACATCGATCCGGAAAACAGCGGCCACGCCGCCAGCCACGCCTGGGTCGACGCCTGGGTCGACGACAAGGACTACAGCGGCTGGGTCAGCATCGACGTCACCCACGCGCGCATGATGACGGATGCCTATTGCCGCCTCGCCATCGGCCGCGATTACGATGGCGCGGCACCGGTGCGCGGTGTGCGGCGCGGCGGCGGAACCGAGTCTTTGAGCGTTGACGTACAGATTACTCCCCAATGAGGGGTGTAAAATAACAATACTTCCAATCAATTTTTAGTTTTCACGATGACTTATTGTGTGGGCATGCGCCTTAACGCCGGGCTGGTGTTTCTTTCCGATTCGCGGACCAACGCTGGTGTGGACCAGGTCGGCACGTTCCGTAAGATGAGCGTATTCGAGGTCCCCGGCGAGCGCATGATGGTGATGATGACGGCCGGGAACCTGTCGATTTCACAATCGATCCGCCAGTTGGTGTCCGAACTGACCACGGCCGACGGCCACACCATCTGGAACGCGCCGAATATGTACGAAGCCGCGCGCCTGATGGGCGAGGCGGTGCGCCAGGTGCACGAGCGCGATGCGCAATCGCTGTCGTCGTTCGGCATCGAATTCAACGTCAGCATCATTTTCGGCGGACAGATCAAGGGCGAGCGCTGCCGCCTGTTCCAGATTTACTCGGCCGGCAACTTCATCGAATCGCACGACGAAAACACTTATTTCCAGATCGGCGAGGCCAAATACGGCAAGCCCATCATCGACCGCGTGGTGACGCCGGCCACCTCGCTCGACGACGCCGCCAAGTGCGCGCTGATTTCCATGGATTCCACGCTGCGCTCCAACGTCTCGGTCGGCCTGCCGCTGGACTTGCTGGTGTACGAGAGCGACAAGCTGGAAGTCACCCATTTCGTCACTATCGACGAACGCAACGAGTACTTCCAGATGATCCGCAACACCTGGGGCCACCAGCTCAAGAGCGTGTTCGAAGGCCTGGACGCGCCGGTGTGGAACGCGGCGCCCGAAATCGCCGGCAATGTGTTGCATTCAGCCAACGCAGTAAGCAAACCGGTGCGGATGGCGCCGCCGGCCGGTGTCGGGATACCAGCGGTATCACGTACCCCTTTGCAGACCTTATCGCAACAATTTCACGACGGGCAACAATAATCCGCTAGCATAAAGATAACCTGTCCCTTGGAGCAATACATGACTGAAGCCGGTCCACAACCCGAAGAAAGTATTTTCTCGGTGGAGACGTTGTTGAAATACATGGGGAACGATGCCAAAGCCCTGGCCATCGTCGCCAAGATCGTCGCCGACGCCTGCGCGCCCGGCATGGCGCCCTTCGAGTTGGCCGGCGCCGCCTTGCGCGAGCAGCGCCTGGCCGACGCCGGCAAAATCTTCCACAGCGTGCGCGGCTCGATCGGCACGCTGGGCGCGAAACGCCTGGTCAGCGCCTCGCTGGCCCTGGAACAAGCCATCGCCGCAGCGCGCTCGGACGACATCCCTCCTCTGTTCGCCGCGCTGGAATCCGAATACCGCTTGGTCTTGCGCGACGCCGCCGCATGGCTCGCGCACAATGCGCCACCGTCGGCAGGCTGAAGCCTTCCGTATCGTTCACCATTTATGAATCGGCCGGTTTTGCTGCATTGCACAGCGAGGCCGCGCGTGCTTGGCCGAAACGGCATTAACGAATGGTTACAATTGTTACCCCTATCAGCGCATGCGGGACAGGTTATGCAAATTCTTCATGCTAATATCGCCACCACTCGAATTTGAATCTGCATGACAGCTTCAGTCGGCGATCATAATTGCGTATTAGACAATTTGCTCCGTCGCAAGTATAATGGTGCATCGCACCGAGGTTTGCGCATCGCTTTAATCAAGGGTATTTAATTTATGGAATTGTTCAACAAGTCTGGTGTATTGGTGGCTTCAGTGCTAGTCATGGTGGGCGCCTTGATCGCTTGCCAGGCACAGGAAGACGCCATTCCCTCCTCGACTGTGATTGAAGCTGCTGCACTGCAAATCGGGCCGACCGGCCAATTGGCCGCCGAACGCCGCCTGCAAGAATGGGCCGATCAAGGCTCGCCGGTGGCCCAGCGCGAACTGGCCTTGCGTTACCTGTCGAACCCGGCCAAGCGCCGCGAAGCACTGGAATTGTTTGAACGCGCCGCCAACGCCGGCGACGCCCAGGCAGTGGTCGGCTTGGAAGGCATGGGCCAGGACGCCACCGTCAGCGCCTTGACCAGCCACGTCGGCGGCAGCTCGGGCGCCGCGCTCAGCGCTGGCCGCGTGATCAAGGAAGCCGCTACCACCAACTACGTCGCTCACTAAGAGTCGGCATGGACCGCCTGCGCGCACTCGAAGTGTTCGTAGAAGTTGTCAAGCGCGATGGCTTTGCCCGCGCCGCCGAAGCGCTGGATACCTCGCCGGCCAACGTTACCCGTTATATCAGCGACCTGGAAGCCCATCTGCAAACGCGCCTGCTCAACCGCAGCTCGCGCCGGATGTCGCTAACCTCCAGCGGCGAAGCGCTGTTCGAACGCGCCAAAACCATCCTCGACGACGTGGCCGAAGCCGAAGCCATCGTCTCTTCCGCCGCCTTGCAGCCGCACGGCCTGCTCAGGATTAATGCGCCGCTCAGCTTCGGCGTGCTGCACCTGGCGCCGCTATGGGCCAAGTTCATGCGTCTGTATCCCCAGGTGCAGCTCGATGTGGCGCTGATCGACCGCGTGGTCGACATCGTCGAGGAAGGTTATGACATGGCGGTGCGCATTTCGCGCGCCGGTTCGGCCTCCAATGTGGCGCGCAAGCTGGCCACCTCGCGCAATGTGCTGTGCGCCTCCCCCGACTACATCCAGCAGCACGGCATGCCGCGCAGCCCCACCGATCTGCTGCAGCACGCCTGCATCGGCTACAGCTACGCCGCCAGCGCCGACGAATGGCGCATGCTGGACGCCGCCGGCCACCAGCATGCGATCAAGGTGTCCTGCGTCATGCACACCAATAATGGCGACACGGCGCGCGGTGCGGCGCTGGGCGGCATGGGCATCATCTGGCAACCGACTTTCCTGGTCGGCGACGACCTGCGCGCCGGCCGCCTGCAGCGCGTGCTGCCCGACTATCACATGCAGGACATGGACGTGCTGGCGGTCTACCCGAGCCGGCGCCACCTGAGCGCCAAGGTGCGCGTGATGATCGATTTCCTGGTGCAGGAGTTGGCCGATACTCCTTGGGATAGCGCTTAGATTAGTAATTAAGTTCCCTCCTTTCGATTGAGCCATATCATCTGACCCTGCGGCGCCGGCGCGGATACTCCTATCTTTCGGAGGACAGGCGATGATCGAGCAATTCCGGGAGCGGCTGCAAACCTTCACGCAAGAGCATCGCGCCGTCCAGTGGAGCGGCAGCTTTGCCGACTTCATGGACCACGTGCTGCCGGCCGCGCCGGCGCAACTGGCGCGCGGCTCGCATCAATACATCTGGGACATGCTGCGCTGGAGCGGCAAGCTGTTCGACGATGAACTGTTCGGCATCGACGATGCCCTGGCCCGCGTGGCCGGCTATTTCCAGGCCGCTGCCGCCGGCTCCGAGGTCGGCCGCCGCCTGCTGTTGCTGCTGGGGCCGCCATCGGGCGGCAAATCGACGCTGGTGATCCGGCTCAAACGCGGACTGGAGGAATACAGCCGCACCGACGCCGGCGCCCTGTACGCCATCGCCGGCTGCCCGGTGCGCGAATCGCCGTTGCACCTGGTGCCGCACACCTTGTGCGCCAGCTTCCGGGAAAGTTACGGCGTGGATGCCGCCGGCGAGCTGTGTCCCCATTGCCGCGCGCGGCTGGAACGGGAACTGGGCGGCGACTTCCTGCGCATGCCGGTCGAGCGCATCTTCATCTCGGAGGCCGGGCGCAGCGGCATTGGCACCTACGCGCCGCACGATCCCAATACGGCCGACATCGCCGACCTGGTTGGCTCGGTGGACCTGTCGCGCGTGGCGGAGTTCGGCGACGAGGGCGATCCGCGTGCGTGGTCGTGGTCCGGCACCGTGTATGCGGCCAGCCGCGGCTTGCTGGAGATGATAGAAATCCTCAAGGTCAAGCGTGAGTTCCTCTACCTGCTGCTGACGCTGACCCAGGAGCGCAACGTCAAGGTGGCGCGCTTCCCGCTGATCTACCTCGACGAAACCATCCTGGCGCACACCAACCTGGCCGAGTTCCGCAAGTTTTTGCAGGAAAGCGAGAACGAAGGCCTGCTCGACCGCATGGTGATCGTGCAAGTGCCCTACACCCTCAACTACCGCGAGGAGGCGCGCATCTACCGCAAGCTGATCATGTCGGCGCCGGCCTTCCGCGATGTGCATCTTGATCCCCACGTGCTGCACGCGGCGGCCGTGTTCGCCGTCCTCAGCCGCTTGCACGAGGGCGAGGAGCGCGATCCCGACCTGGCCCGACGCGTGCGCATCCATGCCGGCGAGGATGTGGACGGCGTCCATCCCAGCGAAGCGCAGCGGGTGCGCAGCAAGGAGCAGGCGCCGGACGAGGGCCTGTCGGGCGTGTCGCCGCGTTTTGTGGTGAATGGCTTGTCGCACGCCATCATCCAATCCCCGCGCAAGAGCATCAGCACCATGGACGTGCTGCTGGCGCTGAAGGACGCCATCGAGAGCGACGCCCGCATCGAGCCCGCGCGCAAGCGGCGCTGGATCGATTACCTGGTGCTGACGCGCAAGGAGTTCTTCAATCGCTGGGTGAAGGAGGACGTGCACAAGGCGCTGTTCGTCTCGTTCGAGCAGGAAGTGTCCGACCTGCTCGACAAATACCTGGATGAAGTCGAAGCCATGCTCGACAACCGCCAGATCAAGGACCCGATCACCAGCGAGGAACGGCGTCCGGACGAACGCTTCCTGCGCGCGGTGGAGGAAAAAATCCACATCTCCGACTCCGGCAAGCAATCGTTCCGGCAGGAGGTGGTGCGCAAGGCCATGAGCGCCTACAAGCGCGGCGAGCGCTTCGGCCTCGGTAGCCACGCGCAGCTGCGCGAAGCCCTGCAACAGCATCTGTTCGAGCAGCGACGCGACGTGTTGCGGCTGGTCAGTTCCTCGCGCCGTCCGGACGACGAAGTGCGCGCCAGGATTTCCGCCGTCGAGCAGCGCATGGTGGATGACTACGGCTATGACCGCCATTGTGCGCGCGAAGCGCTGAACTACGTCACCACCCTGCTGGCACAGGAATGATATGCGCAGCGATTGGTACAGCTTATTCTCCCGCGGTGCGCGCGACTGGCTGCGGCACAACGACAAGGTGCGCGAAGCGGCGCGCCTGCATCTGCCGGACGCCATCGCCGCCGCCGACCTGATGACCGCGCCGGGCCGGCATGGCGTTCAGGTGCCGGTGAAGGTGCTGGAGCACGCCCGCTTCCGCCTGGCGCGCGACTATAGCAGCACCGGCGCCGGACAAGGCCCCGGCCAGCCCGGCGACATCCTGCGCTGCCCCGATGTGGACGACGACCACGACGGCCGCGCCAGCACGGACAGCGCCGAAGTCACCCTGCAGGTGGAATTTTCCATCAACGACATCCTCGACAGCCTGTGGGACGAGTTCCAGTTGCCGCAACTGGAGCCGCGCGGCCGCGCGACACTGCAACACAACGACATGACGCGTGCCGGCTGGGACAAGCGCGGCGCCCCCTCGCGGCTGGACCGGCGCCGCACCGTGAAGGAGGCCATCAAGCGCCGCGCGGTGCAGCCGGACCCCGCCGCTTTCACCAATGACGATTTACGTTTCCGCCAGTTGTTGCCGCGTCCGGCCCCCGCCAGCAGCGCGGTGCTGTTTTTCCTGCTGGACGTTTCCAGCAGCATGGGCTACGCCGAGCGCCGCCTGGCCAAGACCTTCTTCTATCTCGCCTTGCACGGTCTGCGGCGCAAATACCACCAGATCGCCATTCATTTCCTGGCCCACGGCGCGGAGGCCTGGGAATTCAGCGAGCAGGAGTTCTTCGCGGCGAGCGGCATGGGCGGCACCGTGGCGTCCAGCGGCATGCGGCTATGCCTGGAACTGCTGGCGCTGCGCTACGACCGCGCCTTGTGGAACAGCTACCTGTTGTACGCCTCGGACGGCGACAATTTCGCCGAGGACCACTTCGCCGCCGGCACCGCGCTGGGCGAACTGGCCAAGCAACTGAACTACCTGGCCTATGTCGAGACCGTGCCCGGCATGCCGCGCGTGCAGGACAGCGAAATGCTGCGGCTGTGGAAGGCTGCCGAAGGACAGGGTTCACCCATGTCCAGCGCCCTGCTCGCCGACGATGCGGACGTCTACACGGCGATCCGGCACTTTCTCACCAGCCAGGCGGCGGCATGAGCCTGGACGACGTCACCGACAGCATGCACGCGCTGGCGGCCAGCCTGGGCCTGCGCTACGACGCGGTCGACTTCGAACTGGCGCCGCCGGGCCTGATGCTGGAAATCGCCGTCTATGGCGTGCCGGTGCGCATGAACCATTGGTCGTTCGGCCTGCGCTACATCCACCAACTGCTGCACCAGCACATGGGCCACTCGCGGATTTTCGAGGTGATGTTTCCCGGCGATCCCTGCCGCGCCTACATGCTGGACTCCAACTCGGAGGCCGAGAACGCGCTGGTGACCGCGCATGTGATCGGTCATGCCGATTTCGTCAAACGCAACGCCGTGTTCGCGCACTTCCTGGGCATGGCCGGCGGCCACATCCTGGAACGAAGCGCCGCCCGCGCCCATCGCCTGGAACAGGCCATGCTGCGCCACGGCCAGCGCGCCGTCGAAACCGTGCTGGACGCGGCGCTGGCGCTGGAGCCGCATATCGACATCCAGCAGCCGCTGCACCGCGATGCCTGTCCCGCGCCGTCGGGTGACGCCGGGCGCGTGCTGCCGTTCTATCCAGAGCATGATTTGTTGCGGTTCATCGCCCGCTACGCGCCGGACCTCGAAGGCTGGGAGCGCGACATTTTTCTGGCGGTGCGCGAGGAAGCGTTCTATTTTTATCCGGTGTACGCCTGCCAGATCATGAATGAAGGCTGGGCCTCCTACTGGCACGCCCGCCTGCTGCGCGAGGCCGACTTCCTGCCGCAATCACTGTACCTGGACGCCTTGCGCGCCCATTCCGACGTGGTGCGTCCCTACGGCAATGAAGAGCAACTCGCGCTGGCCATCAATCCCTACCACCTCGGCTTCGCCATCTGGGAAGACTTGATCGAACGTGAAGGACTGGATGCCGCGCGCCGCGTCTGTGCCGAGGAGGACGATTTCGGTTTCATCCGCAACCACCTGCATGCGGCGCTGGCGGAGAAACTCGACCTGTTCAGCTATCAGGCCCGCGCCGACGGCGACACCCGCGTGCTTAGCCGCGATATCCACGATGTGCGCGAAGCCATCCTCAGTCCGAAGTACAACTACGGCGCGCCCAGCATCGCGGTCGCGCGCATGGACGATGATTTCAGCCTGGTGCTGCACCACGATCACACCCGCGATGGACGGGGGCTGGACATGGCGCAGGCCGAGCAAGTGATGCAATACGTGGCGCGCGTCTGGCGCCGCCCGGTGACGCTGCACACAGCGGACTTTCGCGGCGTCGCGCGCACCGTTCGGGTCACGCCTGAAGGTGTTGTTCATACCAGCGCAAAGCCTGCTTAAGGCCGCGCCGCAGGTCGTGGGTGGGCGCATAGCCGAGCAGGTTGGCGGCCTTGCTGATGTCGGCCTGCGAATGGCGCACATCGCCGGCGCGGAACGGTCCATAGACGGGGCCGCAATCGTGCAGGTGCGGATGGCGCTCGGACAACAGTTCGCGCAACAGCAAGTACAGCTCGTTGAGGCTGGTGCGGGCGTTGAGCGCCACGTTGTAGACCTGGTTGACGGCGGCGCGGTTGTCGGTCAACGCCGCCAGCAGGTTGGCTTGCACCGTGTTGCCGACGTAGCAGAAATCGCGGCTGGTCTCGCCATCGCCGTGGATGACGATGTCGCGCCCGGCGATCATGGCCGACACCCACAGCGGAATCACGGCGGCATAGGCGCCGGCCGGATCCTGGCGCGGCCCGAACACGTTGAAGTAGCGCAGGCCGATGGCGTCCAGCCCGTAGCAGCGCGTGTACACCCCAGCGTACAGCTCGTTCACGTGCTTGGTCAAGGCATACGGCGACAGCGGCAGGCCGATATGCTGTTCCTGTTTCGGCAGGCCGGGATGGTCGCCGTAGGTGGCGCTGGAGGCGGCGTACACCACGCGCCGCACGCCGGCCAGGCGCGCCGCGTCCAGCATGTTCAGGTAGCCGGCAACGTTGATGTCGTTGCATAGCAGCGGCTCGGCCATCGAACGGCTGACCGAGCCCAGCGCGGCCTGGTGCAGCACGTAATCCGCGCGGTCGCAGGCCTGGCGGCAAACCGCCAGGTCGCGGATATCGCCCTCGATCAGCTCGAAATCGTGCCAGGCGCCGTCGCCGACCAGTTCGCGCACCTGGTCCAGGTTGTGCCGGTGACCGGTGAGAAAATTGTCGACGCCGACCACCTGCTGCCCCAGTTCCAGCAGCGCTTGCAGCAGGTTGGAGCCGATAAATCCCGCCACGCCGGTGACCACCCAGCGGAACCGTTCATGCTGCAGCCGTTCGCGCATCAGCTGATAGGCGCTGGTGGCGGGCGTGCCGTTTTCGTAGTCGCTCATCACAGCCTCCACACGCTGAGACCGCTGTTGCGCAGGGGCGCGGGATCGAACTGCGATTTCAGGTCGATGAAGCAACCGCCGGTGCTGACCTTGTCCAGCATCTGCCGCAGCGGACGCGCGGCCAGCTCGCGGTGCGCCACGGCGCTGATCAGCGCTTCCGCACAGGGCAGGTCTTCCCAGGCTTGCAGCCGCACGCCGTACTCGTGCAAGGCTTCGTCGGCGTCCGCCACCGGGTCGTGCACGTGGACCTGGAGGCCGTAGGATTCCAGTTCGCGGATCAGGTCGGCCACCTTGGAGTTGCGCAGGTCCGGGCAGTTTTCCTTGAACGTCAGGCCCAGCACGTTGACGCGGCAGCCCTTGATCTTGAAGCCGGCGCGCACCATTTCTTTGACGGTTTTCTCGGCCACGAACTTGGCCATGCCGTCGTTGGTGCGGCGGCCCGCCAGGATCACCTCCGGGTGGAAGCCAAGCATGGCGGCCTTGTGCGTCAGGTAGTAGGGATCGACGCCGATGCAATGCCCGCCCACCAGGCCGGGCCGGAACGGCAGGAAATTCCACTTGGTGCCGGCCGCTTGCAGCACTTCCAGCGTGTCGATGTCGAGCCGGTCGAAGATGATGGCCAGTTCGTTCATCAGGGCGATGTTGAGGTCGCGCTGGGTGTTCTCGATGACCTTGGCCGCTTCCGCGACCTTGATGCTGGACGCACGGTGCACGCCGGCGCTGACCACCTCTTCGTACAAGGCGCCCACGCGCTCCAGCGTGGCGGCATCGTCGCCGGACACCACCTTGCGGATGGTGGCCAGCCGGTGTTCGGTATCGCCGGGATTGATGCGCTCGGGCGAGAAGCCGACGTGAAAATCCTGCTGCCAGCGCAGTCCCGAACATCGCTCCAGGATCGGAATGCAGACCTCCTCGGTGGCGCCGGGATAGACGGTGGATTCGTAAATCACCACCGCTCCCGCCTTCATATGCCTGCCCACGGATTGGCTGGCGCCGAGCAGCGCCGAGAAATCCGGGTTGTGCGCAACGTCGACCGGCGTCGGCACGGCCACCACGATGTAGTCGGCTTCGGCCAGCGCGGCCGGATCGCAACCGAGCTCCAGCCAGCGCGCTTCCGCGAACTGCGCGGTGCTGACCTCGCCGGCCGGGTCAATGCCGCGCCGGTAACTCGCCACCTTGCGCGCAGATAAATCGATACCGATGGTGCGCCGCCTGGCGCCGAACGCCACGGCCAGCGACAACCCCACATAACCAAGTCCAACAACGGCGACTACTTCCATATAAGCACCTTTTAAGAGAATGTTGACGGCCCGCGTCAGCCGATTCTACGAGCGGCTTTTGCTGCGCTGTTTGCGGTCGATCAACGAGTGCCACGCCGAACGTTCCTACTCTAGTGTTTTTGGGGAGATCGCCATGACGCTGTTGCGTATATTGTTGCTATTGCTACTAGCCGGCTGCGGCCGGGTTCACAGCGACGGCGATTTGATGGAGGAAGCCAGAAAGCACACCGCGCGCGGCGAGGCCAAGGCCGCCGTCATTCAGCTGAAGAACGTGCTGCAACAATCGCCGTCCAACGGCCAGGCGCGGCTGATGCTGGGGCAGCTCTACCTCGATACCGGCGACGTGCAATCGGCCGACAAGGAACTGCGCCGCGCACTGCAGCTGAAAGTTCCCGCCGGCGACGTCCTGCCCTCGCTGGGCAAGGCGCTGCTGCTGCAAGGACAGTATCAACAGCTGCTCGACGACGTGCCGGCCGATGAGCGCCAGCCGGGACTGATGCTGTTGCGCGGCCACGCGCTGCTGGGCCTGAACCGCATCGAAGAAGGCCGCGCCGTGTTCACGCAAATCACACTGCGGCATCCCGACAGTCCGCCGGCGCTGCTCGGGCAGGCCCGTCTGGCGCTGCACGATGGCGACAGGGACCAGGCGCTGGCGCTGGTGGACAAAGCGCTGTCGCAGCAGCCCGACAACGTCGACGCGCTGCGCCTGCGTGGCGACCTGCTGCGCCTGCTTGGCAAGAATGCCGAAGCGCAGGCGGCTTACCAGAAGATCCTCGAACTGCGTCCGGCGCAAGTGCAAGCCCATGTGGACCTGGCCAATCTGCACATCCAGTCCGGCCAGCTGGACGCGGCGCGCAAGGAGCTCAGCATTGCAAGGCAGGCCTCCGCCAACAGCCTGATGCTGCTCTATACCCAGGCGCTGCTGGAGTTCAAGGAGAACAAGATGACTGCCGCGCAGGATCATCTTGCGCTAGTGCTGCGCGCCGCGCCCGAGCACTTGCCGAGCAATCTGCTGATGGGGGCGATATTGCGCAACAAAGGCGCTTACAAGCAGGCCGAACAGCATCTACGCAAGTTCCTGGAAGCCAATCCCGGCCATCCCTACGCCAGCAAGCTGCTCGCCTCCACCTTGCTGCACATCGGCGAGCCGGACAAGGCGCTGGCACTCATCGAGCCGCTGCTCTCCAGCCAGCAACAAGATGTGGAGATATTGTCGCTGGCGGGCGAGTTGTATATGCGCCTGCGGCAGTTCGGCAAGTCCGCCGAGTACTTCGACCGCGCCAGCAAGCTGTCGCCGCAGGCGCCGATGCTGCGTGCCGCGCTCGCCATGAGCCACATCGGCGCCGGCGACAACGAACGCGCGGTCTCCGAACTGGAGCAGGCGGCCAGCCTGGACGCCAAGTCCTCGCGCGTCGGCACCCTGCTCGTGTTGAGCCACCTGCGCAACAAGCAGCATGACAAGGCGCTGGCGGCGGTCAAGCGCATGGAGGACCAGTATCCAGACAACCCCATGGTGCAAAACCTCAAGGGCGGCGTGCTGCTGGTAAAGCGCGACCTCGCCGGCGCCAGGGCCGCCTTCGAACGCGCAGTCAAGCTCGATCCCATTTTTCTACCAGCCCTCGACAATCTGACGACCATGGACATCAACGATAAAAAACCCGACGCCGCCCGCTTGCGCCTGGAAGCCGCGCTGGCCAAGGACAAGAACAATACCGACATCATGACGGCGTTGGCCAACCTGGCCACGACGCAGGGCCAGTCCGCCGTCGCCCGCAAATGGTTGGAGCGGGCCGTGCAGGCGCAGCCGGACGCGCTGCAACCATCGCTGCGGCTGACCAACTTCTACGCCCAGCAGAACGAGACGCAGAAAGCGCTGATCCTCGGTGAGAAACTGCTGGCGTCGAATCCGGAAAATACCCAACTGGTGACGCTGGTGGCCGGCCTGCAGTCGCGCAGCGGACAACTCGACGCCGCGCTCGACAGCTGGAACAAGCTGGCCAACCTGCAGCCGAACTCGCCCGACGTCCAACTGCGACTGGCGGCGGCGCACGCGGCCGTGAATGACAGCAGCGGCGCCACGCAGGCGGTGAACAAGGCCGTCAGCCTGTATCAGAAGGCACTGGAGCTGCAGCCGGCGCCGCAAACCATCCAGGCCTTCTACAACGCCTTGATCCAGGCCAACAAGCCTGCCGAAGCGCGCACGCAGATGCAGAAATGGCTGTCGGCACATCCGAACGACCATGCCTCGCGCCTGTACTTTGCAGGCAGCCTGCTGGCGCTGAAGGAGTTCGCGGCCAGCACCGCGCAGTTCGAGGAAGTGTTGCGCCAGGTGCCCGGGCAGTTCATCGCCCTGAACAACCTGGCCTGGCTCTACCAGCAGAAACGCGATGCACGCGCCCTGCCCTACGCCGAGCAGGCGTACAAGATAGCGCCCGGCAATCCCGCGATCATCGACACGCTGGCCTGGCTGCTGCTGGAGCAAGGCCATGTGGAGCGCGCCCTGCCCCTGCTCAAACAGGCGGCGGCGCAAGCGCCGGCCAGCACCGAGATACGCTATCACTACGGCGTGGCGCTGGCGAAATCGGGCGACAAACGCGGCGCTCGGGCGCAACTGGAACCGTTGCTGGCGCTCAAGGACTTCGACCGCCGTGATGCCGTGCAAAGCTTGCTGGCTCAGTAGCGGCCATGCTATCGGCCATGCGACTATTCCGGGCGCGCCTGGCCGCAGCGGTATTCTTCTGCGGCTTGGCCTGGGCGCTGCGCATCTATCCGATGTCGGGAACATGGTTGGCGCCGCTGCTGGCCGCCTACGCGGCCCTGCTATGGTGGCGCCCGGCGCTGTGGCTGCTGGCCTTGCCGGCCCTGCTGCCCATGCTCGATCTGGCGCCGCGCACCGGATGGTTTTTTCTGGAAGAGATAGACCTGCTGCTGCTGCTGACGGCAGGCATTGCCTACTGGCGCTGGCCGCGCGGCATCGACGCCTTGCCGGCCTGGCCACACCTGTTCCTGGCCGGCCTGCTGCTGCTCTCGATGGCGCTGGCGATCGGCCTGTGGCGCGGCCTGCAGCCTTGGGCCGCGATCGATGCCAACACCTTCAATAACTACCTGAGTCCGGCCAACAGCCTGCGCATCGCCAAAGGCTGGCTGTGGACGCTGGTGCTGCTGCCGCCGCTGCGCCACGCCGCCGGCCCACAGCTGGAGGGCGTGCGGCGCTACCTGCTGCCCGGCATGATGCTGGGCTTGCTGCTGGTGTCGGCGGCGGCGATCCGCGAACGGCTGCAGTTCCCGGGACTGTTGAATTTTTCCAGTGACTACCGCATCACCGCGCCCTTCTCCGCCATGCACACCGGCGGCGCGGCGCTGGACGGCTATCTGGCCCTGAGCACCCCCTTGCTGGCCGCCTGGCTGCTCGCGCGCAATGCGCCGCTGCGCAACCTCGCCGCCTTGATGCTGCTGCCGCTGGCATGGTACGCCGCCATCGCCACCTTCTCGCGTGGGCTGTATCTTGGGCTTGGCGTCGCGGTGGCGGTGATACTGGTCGCGGTACTGGCTGCGAAGCTGGGACCGGCGCCGGCCTCCTTCGCCGTGCGCGCGCCGTTACGAACAGGCGGGACCGTGCGCTGGCCGTTTTTGCTGGCCTGCGCGTCGGCCGCGCTGATTGCGCTGATCGCGTTGAACACCGCATTCCGCCTCGGCGGCTACCGCGCCTACCTGCCGGCCATGCTGGTGATCGCCATGCTCCTGATCGCGCTGCTGCGGCGCGGCCTGGTGCCGATCCTGGCCGCCGCCCTGCTGCTGGGCGCGGTCGTCCCGATCTACCACGGCTACTACGTCAACGTCCGCTTCGCCAGTCTCGGCCAGGACTGGGCCAAGCGCATGCAGCATTGGCAGAACGCGTTGGCCATCATGGACACGGACACCGCCACGCGCCTGTTCGGCATGGGACTGGGCAAGTTTCCATTCACCTATTATTGGCGCAACCCGCAGCACGAGCAGGCGCCCAGCTATCAATTTGTCGATCAGGACAGCAACCGGCACCTGCGCCTGATCGCCGGCTACTACACCGCCGGGTATGGCGAACTGCTGCGCTTCCAGCAAGGTGTGGTGGTCCACCCCCACCAGCGTTACCTGCTCGGCATCGACGTCTGGAACAACGGCCCGCCAGCCTTCCTGCACATCAATCTGTGCCAGCGCCGGCTGCTGTATCCGCAAAACTGCGTCGCCACGCCGCTGCGCCAGATCGCCCACGCGCCCAGCTGGCAGCGCTACATCCACGCCATCGACAGCGGCCCGCTGGGCGGCGACGGCCTGCCGGTGAAACTGGAATTCGCCGCCGAAGGCCGCCAAGCCGTACTCGATATCGACAACATCAGCCTGCGCACGCTGCCCGATGCGCACGAACTGCTGCGCAACGGCAGTTTTTCGGACGCCAACAACTACTGGTTCTTCAGCAGCGACCGCAGTCACCTGCCCTGGCACATCAAGAACCTGCCCCTGAATATTTACTTTGAAATGGGCTGGCTGGGCGTTGCGGCCTGCGCCTTGCTGCTGTTCAGCGCCACCGGCGTGCTGCTGCGGCGCGGCGACGCGGCCTGGCTGGCCGCCCTGGCGGCGTTCCTGGTGGTCGGCATGTTCGACAGTCTGCTCGACGTGCCGCGCATCACCATCCTGTTCACCCTGCTGCTGTGCGCGGCGGCACTGCAAGCGAAGGAAGCGACATCATGAAACTCCTGTTCTGCCTGCTACTCCTGCTGCCCTCGGCCCATGCCGAAGACCTGGTGCAGATCATCGACGACATCAAGCCTTCCGTGGTCGGCATCGGCAGCCTGCAGCAAACCCGTGGCCCCGCCATCGGCTTCGTCGGCACCGGCTTTGCGGTCGGCGACGGGCTGACCATCGTCACGGCGGCCCACGTCGTCAACGATCTCATCAATAGCGGCCAGGGCGACACCTTGGGCGTGCTGGTCCGCACCGGCGAGACCGCCCATTTCCGCGCCGCCACGCTCATCAGCCTGGACAAGGAGCACGACCTGGCCCGCCTGCGCATCAAGGGCGTGGCGCTGCCGGCGCTGAAACTGGGCGACTCCAGCAAGGTCCGCGAGGGCAAGAACCTGGCCTTCACCGGCTTCCCGCTGGGCATGGTGTTGGGATTGCATCACGTGACGCACCGCTGCATCGTCTCCGCCATCACGCCGCTGGCCACGCCCACCATCACCGCCCGCCAGCTCGATGCGAAAACCGCGCGCCAGTTGCAAAAGCCGGTGTACGCGGTGTTCCAGCTGGACGGCACGGCCTATCCGGGCAGCAGCGGCAGCCCCTTGTACGACCCGGCCACCGGCGAAGTGGTCGGCGTGGTCAACATGGTATTCGTCAAGGGCGTGAAGGAATCGGCGATCAGCGCGCCCAGCGGCATCACCTATGCCGTGCCGGTCAATTATCTCAAAGCTTCCCCGTCAGCAGGCGGCCCGTGATACCGGGCTCGTCCCAAGTCGGGAAGAAGTACGGGTAGAACGACCGCTCGTTGCCGTGCTGCTCCATCAGTCCGCCGAACTTGCGGATCTGCTCGCCCATGTAGTCGAGCTCCAGCCGCAGCAGCACCGCCGGTGCGCCCACGCGCGTGCAATCGCGCTCGCCGCCGAAATCGCGGAAACCGAGCATGCGTTTGTAGAACATCACATGACGCGGATTCACCTCGATCACGTAGTCGGTATAGCCATGGATGTTGTGGGCATAAATGTAGGATATGTGTATGAGCGCTGCAAAGACGCGCTTGGAAACGCCCTTGTCGATGGCCAGCCGGGAAGGCTCACACAGACGCCGCTGCTTCATCCGCAGCTCGTCGAGCTTGTCGCGGAAGTTTTCATCGGCCGGCAGGCCGATTTCAGCATTGTCCAGGCACAAGGACATGGTGCCGACGGTCGCGCCGCCGGTTTCTGCAAATAGCGTGATTTTATTCGGTGAGTGGGCCACCGCCGGATCGACTGCATAACCGCGCCAGCCGTACATCTTTTTCAGCAGCAGGCTGGCCGCTTCCCGGCGTCCTTGGGAATTGGCCATGCGGATATGAAAGATTTGTTGATCCAAGGGGTGTTCCAATGCGGCTTCGGTCTTGCCTTCGCCGACCACGAGGTCACGCAATTCATTGCTGACCTCAAAAGAAACAATAGGCTCGTCATGGTGCACGTTTGGCTTCCTGTCTAGTGGTACGTATTCTTGAGACAAGCAGCTCAGCCAGAAAGTTCCGACGAATTTGAAAAAATTTTCACCCAGGCTAGAACCAGCCTTCCGGTATCACCAGAATGTCGCCCGGAAGTACCGCGACGTTGGCTGAAATATCGCCACCACGCAGCAAATCGCGCAGCCGCACCGGCACCGCTTCGCGCTTGCCGTCCACCATGCGCAGGATCTTGGCCTTGTTGCCGGCGGCGAAATCGGTGATGCCGCCCACCGCGATCAGCACGTCCATCAGCGACATGCCTTGCCGGTAGGCCAGCGCCTGCGGCCGCGCCGCCTCGCCGATGACGCGGATCTGCTGGGTGTACGGGCCGATGAAGCTGGTCACGATCACCGTCACCATCGGCTGCTGGATGTATTTGGCGAGCGCCTTTTCGATATCGCGCGCCAGTTCGGTGGAGGTTTTGCCGGCCGCCTGCAAGTCCTCCACCAGCGGCGTGGTGATCTTGCCGTCGGGCCGCACCGGCACGCTGAGCGACACTTCCGGATTGCGCCAGACGTTGATATTGACCACATCGCCGGCGCCGATCTGGTAATCGCCTTGCAAGGGCACGGCCTCGGGCGCGTCGAGCGAGACCTGGTGGGCGCAGCCGGATAACAACACTATCAGCAGAAAAATCAAAGCACGCATGATGAATCCTCCCTGACGCCATGATTCAGAAATCCCGCCCGCCACTACTTGATCTGCCTCAATGACTGCCCAGTTGGGAAAAATATAATCGGACTTCCCTGTGGCGCGCATTCTGGAGAACTGGATTATGGAGGAGTTAATTGGCCAGCTGATCTCAAGCCTCAAGGGGATCTGGAAATACCGTTGGTACGCGCTCGCCGTCGCCTGGCTGGTGGCCGCCGCCGGCTGGACCCGGGTGGCGCTGCTGCCGGATGACTACCAGGGCAAGGCCCGGGTGTTCGTCGATACGCAAACCATCCTCAAACCCCTGCTGGCGGGCATGACCAGCGTGCCCAATATCGAACAGCAGGTCTCCATCATGAGCCGTACATTGCTGAGCCGTCCCAACGTCGAGCGCGTGTTGCGCATGGTGGACCTGGACATCAACGCCCGCACGCCGATCGAGCAGCAGAAGCAGCTGGAAGAGCTGATGAGCAAGATCCGGGTCAGCGGCGGCGGCGACGACATCTACACCATCACCTACAACAACCGCGACCGGAAAATGGTGCGCGACGTGGTGCAGTCGCTGCTGACCATCTTCCTGGAGGGCAGTTTCAAAGGCAAAAGCGGCGAGTCGCGCAAGGCCGTGCAGTTCATCGACGACCAGATCCGGATGTACGAAGACAAGCTGACCACCGCCGAGAATAGCGTCAAGGAATTCCGCCTGAAAAACAACGGTCTGCTGCCGCGCCAGGGCGTCGATTACAGCAGCCAGCTGATGCAGTCGTCGGACGCCCTCAACGCCGCGCGGCTGGAGCTGGCCGAGGCCGAGCAGGCGCGCAAGGCGATCGCCAACCAGATCACCGGAGACGAGCCCATCCTGGGCGCCGAGCTGGCCCCGGCCGCCATCGACAATCCCGAACTGGACGGCCGCATCGCCGCGCTGAACAAGAACCTGGACGCGCTGCGCATGCAGTACACCGAGCTGCATCCCGACATCATCGCCGCCAAGCGCCTGGTGGCGCAACTGGAGGCGCGCAAGCTCGAGGAAAGCAAGCTCAAGCAGAACAGCGATCCCGGCAAGAACTACAGCCCCATGCTGCAGCAACTGAAGGTGGCGCAGACCGAGGCCGAGGCGCGCGTCGCCGCCATCGGCGCCCGGGTGGAGGAATACACGGCGCGCCACCAGCGCCTGCTGGCCCAGGCCAACGCCGTGCCGGAAGCGGAAACCGAACTGGCCCAGCTCAACCGCGACTACCAGATCAACAAGGAAAACTACGAGAAGCTGATCGGCCGGCGCGAGGCCGCCAAGCTGTCGGGCGACCTGAGCTCCACCACGGAAATGATGACCTTCAGGATCATCGATCCACCGATGGTGCCGCTCACTCCGATCGGCCCCAACCGTCCGCTGCTCTACAGCATCGCGTTGGGGGCCGCTGTGCTGATGGGCGTGGCGACGGCCCTGCTGATCACCCAGGTCCGTCCCACCTTCCTCAGCCCGGCGGAACTGCGTGACCGCACCGGCCTCAAGTTGCTGGGCACCGTCGTCATGAACTGGACCGACGCCGAGCAACGCAAACGCCGGCGCGGCAAATATTATTTCGGCGCCGCCGCGGCCAGCCTGTTTGCGGCCTATGGCGCGGTGCTGGCCACCACCTTGTTGCGCTACTAAAGGACCGCCATGCGTAAAGTCGAGATCAACCTCGCCCGCCTGCACCAGCTCGGCATGGTGACCCAGGAAGGCGGCCGCACGGCGGTGGCCGAGGATTTCCGCATCATCAAGCGGCCTCTGCTGCGCAACGCGCGTGGCGACCACGATGCCGCGCCGGTGCGGCTGGGCAACCTGATCGTGGTCACCAGCGCCATGCAGGGCGAAGGCAAGACCTACTGCGCGGTCAACCTCGCCATGAGCATCGCCATGGAAATGGATATCACGGTGATGCTGGTGGACGCCGATGTGGCGCGGCCGTCGGTGCTGAAGGTGCTGGGCCTGGAGCCGGAGCCGGGCCTGATGGACATCCTGCTGCGCGACCAGACCGATCTCGCCGAGGTGATCCTGCGCACCAACGTGCCGACCCTCAGCCTGCTGCCGGCCGGCCGCGCCAACAAGCACGCCACCGAACTGCTGGCCAGCAGCGCGATGAGCCGCCTGTTGACCGAGATCGCCGAGCGCTATGCCGACCGCATCGTCATTTTCGATTCGCCGCCGCTGCTGATGACCACCGAAGCCAGCGTGCTGGCCGCGCAGATGGGCCAGGTGGTGATGGTGGTCGAGTCCGAGCGCACCAGCCAGCACGCCGTCAAGGAGGCGCTGCGCCGCATCGACCGTTGTCCGCACATCCATCTGCTCTACAACAAGAGCACGGCGTTTCCCGGTAGCGACTACTATGGTTATTATGATTAGCCTGCGCCCGCGCGGCACGCCCCGGGGCCTGAGCATGCTGGTATTGCTGACGCTGCCCTCGGCGGCCGTCACGGCCGATCTCACCGTCACGCCCACGCTGCGCCTGCGCACCAGCTACAGCGACAATATGAACCTGGCGCCGCCGGACCGTGCGCGCGGCCAGTTCACCAACGAGGTGGCGCCCGGCGTGCAGGTCGATTCCAACAGCCCCAGGCTGCAACTGGCGCTGTCCTACTCGTTGCAGAAAATCGCCTACACGCGTCAGCCGGACCGCACCACCCAGCAGCTCGATGCCAGCGGCCATGCCGAAGTGCTGCCGGACTGGCTGTTCCTGGACGCCCGCTCCGGCATCAGCCAGCGCAATGTCTCGGCCTTCGGCCCACAGCTGTTCGATCCGGCGCAATCGAACCCGAACATCAGCACCGTGCGCAGCACCTCCTTCAGCCCCTACCTCCACCATCATTTCCAGGGCCTGGCCGACGCCACCCTGCGCTACGATTACCAGCACGTCGGCAGCGGCGGCCTGCTGGACGTGCGCAGCAGCGGCACCAGCCTGGCGCTGGTCGGCGACAACGGCGGCAGGGGCTGGAACTGGGACCTGAGCCTGCGCCGCACGGAAACCGATGACGCCGCGCTGCCGCCGGTCACCATGAGCAACGCCACCCTGACGCTCAGCTATCCCATCGACGGCAGCCTGTCCACCTTCGTCACCGGCGGCTACGAAAAGCAGGACTACCATTCGGTGAGCGCCCAGCCGCAAGGCAAGTTCGGCACCGTGGGCGCGGTCTGGACGCCGTCGCCGCGCACCAGGCTCTCCGCCAACATCGGCCACCGCTACTTCGGCAAGACCTACGGCCTGGACGCCAGCTACCGCATGCGCAGCATGTTCTGGACTTTGGCCTACAGCGAAGACATTACTACCAGCCACGGCGAATTCCTCAGCATCCCGCCCACCGGCCTGCAGGATTTCCTTTTCGAATTGTGGGCCACGCGCATCCCCGACCCGGCGCTGCGCCTGCGCACCATCACGGTGTTCCTGGCGATCTCGCAATTGATGGGCAGGGAGGGCAATGTGAACTTTTTCAGCCACCGCTACTATCTGCAGAAACAGGGGCGCCTGTCCGGCGTGTACACCACGCCGCGCAGCGCGCTGGCCCTGCACATCGCCAGCACCGGCCGCACCGCGCAAACCAGCAACGCCATCGACAGCGTGCTCACCGGTCCGGACCAGCTGAGCCTGACCGACCGCACGCGCCAGACCAGCGTCCAGCTGGGCTGGAACTGGCGCATGGCGGCGCGCGCCAACCTGACCGCCGGCGTCAGCCACAGCCGCGCCAAGTCATTGAGCACCGGCCGCGAGGACCGCAATACGGCGCTGACGCTGACCGTGTCGCGCCAGTTGTCGAACCGCATCAGCGCCAGCGCCGACCTGCGTCACGTCCGCCACACCAGCAATAGCGGCGGCAACTATCGCGAAAACGGCGTCGGTGTCGCCGTGAACATGTCGTTCTGACTGGAGCTGTCCATGTTAAGGCCCTACCGTATTGTCTGCGTCATCGCCGCCCGTCCCAACCTGATGAAGATGGCGCCGCTGCTGCGCGCCTTCGCGGCCCCGGACACGCTGGTGGAAACCATCCTGGTCCACACCGGCCAACACTACGACGCCGACATGGACGGACTATGTTTCGGCGCGGCGGAACTGGCCCAGCCCGAGTTCCGCCTGGAGGTCGGCTCGGCCAGCCACGCGGTGCAGACCGCCGAGGTGATGCGCCGCTTCGAACCGGTGCTGGAAAAGACCGTGCCTAGCGCCGTGCTGGTGGTGGGCGATGTCAACTCCACGCTGGCCTGCGCGCTGACCGCCGCCAAGCAAGGCGTGCCGGTGCTGCACGTCGAGGCCGGCCTGCGCAGCCACGACCGCAGCATGCCGGAGGAAATCAACCGGGTGCTGACGGACCAGCTGTCGGACCTGCTGTTCACCAGCGAGTCCAGCGGCACCAGCAACCTGCTGCGCGAAGGCGTGGCGGCGCAACGCGTGCACTTTGTCGGCAACGTGATGATCGACACCTTGCTGAACCAGCTGCCCGGCGCGCCGTCCACCGAACAGGTGCTGGCGCAAGCCAACCTGGCGGGCTTCATCCCCGCCGAGTCGCCCTACGCGCTGCTGACCTTGCACCGGCCGTCCAACGTCGATGATCCGCAGCGCCTGCGCGCCTTGATGACCGCCATGGTCAAGCTCAGCGAGGACGTGCCGGTTCTGTTTCCCCTGCATCCGCGCACCCGGGCCATGCTCAAGCATTTCGGACTGGCCGGCTTGATGGATGCGCCGCGCCTGGCATGCATGGCGCCGCAGTCCTACCACAACATGCTGGGCCTGATGAAGGGCGCCTGCGTGGTGCTGACCGACTCCGGCGGCGTGCAGGAGGAAACCACCGCCCTGCGCGTGCCCTGCCTGACCCTGCGCGACAACACCGAACGCCCGGTCACCGTCAGCGAAGGCAGCAACGCCATCGCCGGCCGCGATCCCGCCGTCATCCTGGCGCTGTGCCGCGACATCCTGCGCTTCGGCGGCAAGGTCGGCCGCATCCCGCAGTACTGGGACGGCCACGCGGCCGAACGGGTCGCCGCCGTCACCACCAGCTGGCTGCAGCACCGCCGGGAGCGGCGCGCATGAACGCCTTGAGCATCGACGTAGAGGACTATTTCCAGGTCTCCGCCTACGCTCGCCACATCGACCGCGCCGACTGGCCGAAGCTGCCCTGCCGGGTGGAAGCGAATGTCGACCGCATTCTGGGCATGCTGGCGCAACACAATGTCCACGCCACCTTCTTCACCCTGGGCTGGATCGCCGAGCGCTACCCGGCGGTGGTGCGCAACATCGTCGCCGAAGGCCACGAGCTGGCCAGCCACGGCTACGCCCACCTGCGCGCCAGCGAGCAGACGCCGGCCGAGTTCGCGCACGACATCACGTTCAGCAAGAACCTGCTGGAACAATTGGGCGGCCAGCCCGTGCACGGCTACCGCGCACCGAGCTTCTCGATCGGCCAAGCCAACCTGTGGGCGCTGGACAGCCTGCAGGCGGCCGGCTACCGCTACAGCTCCAGCATCTACCCGATCCGTCACGACCATTACGGCATGCCGGATGCGCCGCGCTTCGCCTGGCGTCCCGCCGGGCTGGACGGACTGCTGGAGCTGCCGGTCAGCACGGTGCGCCTGTTCGGCCGCAACCTGCCCGCCGGCGGCGGCGGCTACTTTCGCCTGTTGCCGTATGCGCTCTCGCGCTGGGCTTTGCGTCGCATCAATTCGCACGACGGCCAAGCTGGCATATTTTACTTTCACCCCTGGGAACTTGATCCGGAGCAGCCGGTGCCGCAAGGCATCAGCTTGAAAACCCGCTTGCGCCACACCCTCAACCTGCGGCGCACCGAAGCGCGCATCCACCGGCTGCTGGGCGATTTCCAATGGGGACGCATCGACCACATTTTTCTCGAAAGCGCATGATGCCGAACTACACCGTCGGACTGATGGGATCGCAGGACCGCACGCGCTGGGACGATTTCGTGGCGCGCTGCCCGGACGCCACCTTCTTCCACCGCGCCGGCTGGCAACAGGTGATCGAGGAAGGTTTCGACCATCCCACCTGGTATATGTACGCGGCCGACGGCGACGCCATCCAGGCCATTCTGCCG
This sequence comes from Duganella paludis, assembly GCF_054461335.1. Lineage (NCBI taxonomy): Bacteria > Pseudomonadati > Pseudomonadota > Betaproteobacteria > Burkholderiales > Oxalobacteraceae > Duganella > Duganella paludis. The sequence goes on along the minus strand of NZ_CM136922.1, from coordinate 6,361,125 downwards.
CTGGCCCACATCAAGAGCCGGCTGTTCGGCAGCACGCTGTGTTCGCTGCCGTTCTGCGTCTACGGCGGCATCGCCGCCATCGATGAAGAGGCCGCGCTGGCCGTGGACCTGGCCGCGCAACAGCTTGCGGCCCGCCTGCAAGTCGACCATCTGGAATACCGCCACCTGCGTTCGCGCCATCCGGGCTGGCAGCACAACAAGACCTACGCCACCTTCCGCAAGCATCTGCATCCCGATCCCGAGCACAACCTGCTGGCCATCCCGCGCAAGCAGCGCGCCATGATCCGCAAGGGTATCGCCGCCGGCCTGGACAGCACCATGGACGCCGACACCCGCCGCTTCTTCGACTGCTACGCCGACAGCCTGCACCGCCTGGGTACGCCGGTCTTCAGCCGCCGCTATTTCGCGCTACTGCAGCAGGTGTTCGGCGACGATTGCGAGGTGCTGTGCGTGCAGCGGCGCGGGCAGCCCGTATGCGCCGTGCTCAGCTTCCGCTTCCGCGACCAGATCCTGCCCTACTACGGCGGCGGCGGCGCGCTGGCGCGCACACTGGCGGGCAACGATTTCATGTACTGGGAAGTAATGCGTCGCGCCTGCGCCGACGGCTTTACCCTGTTCGACTTCGGCCGCAGCAAGTTCGGCACCGGTTCCTTCGCCTTCAAGAAAAACTGGGGCTTCGAGCCGCAAGCGCTGCCCTACGACTACCAGCTGCACCGCAGCAGCCAGCTTCGGGACGTCCAGCCGCTCAATCCCAAATACCAGCCCTTCATCAAGGCCTGGCGCATGCTGCCGCTGCCGCTGGCCAACCTGATCGGGCCGCATATCGTGCGTCAACTGGGATAACCATCATGCGCGACCTGCTCCTGCTGTGCCATCGCCTGCCGTACCCGCCCAACAAGGGCGATAAGATACGCGCCTACCATGCCCTGCAATATCTACGCCGGCACTTCCGCGTCCATCTCGGCACCTTCCTCGACAGCGACGAAGACGATGCGCACGCCAGGCAACTGGCGGCCGATTGCGCCAGCAGCTGCTTTGTCCGCATGCCGCCGCGCTGGGCCCGGCTGTCCGGCCTCGCCGCCCTGCTGCGCGAAGAAGCGCTCAGCCTGCCCTACTTCCGCCATGCCGCCTTGCAGCGCTGGGTCAACAAGACGCTGGAACAGCAACACATCAGCGCCTGCTTGGCCTACTCCGGACCGATGGCCCAGTACCTGCCGGCCAGCTCCTCCCACGGCCCGCTGTGGCGCGTGCTCGACCTGGTCGATGTCGATTCGGAAAAGTGGCACAACTATGCCGACAACAAAGCGTGGCCGTTTTCCGGCCTGTATCGGCGCGAAGGTCGGCTGTTGCTGGAATTCGAACGCAAGGCGGCAAGCGAGTTCGACCGCGTGCTGCTGGTATCGCCGGCCGAAGCCGAATTATTCAAGCGCCGCGCGCCGGAATCCGAACACAAGATCGACTACTACAACAACGGCGTGGACAGCGACTACTTTGCACCGCAGCCCGAACTGCCCACGCCGTACGGCACGCGACGCGCCATCGCGTTCACCGGCGCGATGGATTATGAGCCCAACATCGACGCCGTCGCCTGGTTTGCCGAGCGCATCATGCCATCGATGCGCTTGCAGCACCATGACCTGGAGTTCCACATCGTCGGCTCGCGGCCGGCGGCGCAGGTCAGGGACTTGCAGCGCTTTGATGGCGTACGCGTCAGCGGCAGCGTGCCCGATGTGCGGCCGTATCTGCAGCATGCGGCGCTGGTGGTCGCGCCCTTGCGCATCGCCAGGGGTGTGCAGAACAAGGTGCTGGAAGCGATGGCCATGCAGAAAACGGTGATTGCCTCGCCGCAGGCGCTGGAAGGCATCCACGCCACCCATGGCACCGAGGTGATCCGCGCCAACGGCGGCGCCGAGTTCATCAGCGCGCTATGCCGCCACCTGCACGCGCCCGACGCGCGCATCGGCCTTGCCGCGCGCCAGCGCATTCTCGGCGACTACCGCTGGAGCCACAACCTGCAGCGCCTCGGGCGCGCGTTCGGCGTGGAAACGCAAATTCAGCCTGCGGTGGACTCGGCGGCGGAGTCGGCCCGATGAGCACCGGCCGCGCCGCGCTGCTATCGCCGCGTCCCGTGCCGTCGGCGGGCCGGGCATCGCGGTTTCCGTCCCAGGCGGCTATCTGCGTGGCCGCGACCGTGCTGGCGCTGGTGCTGATCTATCTGCCGACCGCCGACAGCATCGCCGCCATCTGGCTGCGCTCGCCCACCTTCAATCACGGATTCCTGATCTTGCCCGTCGCGGCGTGGCTGATCTGGCACCAGCGCGAACGTTTGCACGGGGTCGTTCTGCAGCCGTGGCCGCCGGCCTTGTTGCTCGTGGCTGGCTTGGGCGCCATCTGGATGTTGGCGGCCGCCGCCCACGTACAAGTCCTGCAGCAATATTGCCTGGTACTGATGTGCATCGCCGCCATCACCGCTGTGCTCGGCAGGGAGTGCGCCGGCGCCATCGCCTTCCCGCTGGCCTACACCGTGCTGACCGTGCCGTTCGGCGAGGTGCTCATCCCGCCACTGATCGACTTCACCGCCTACTTCACCGTGACGCTGCTGCAACTCGGCGGCATTCCGGTGTTCCATGAAAACAACTACATCGCCCTGCCAACCGGCAACTGGTCGGTGGCGGACGCTTGCAGCGGCTTGCGCTATCTGATTGCGTCGCTGGCGCTGGGCATGTTGTATGCGGGCGTGAATTATCACGGCACGCGCAAGCGCCTGCTCTTCATTGCGATTTCGCTGCTGTTGCCGATACTGGCGAACGGCCTGCGCGCCTGCATGGTGGTGCTGATCGGCCACTGGAGCGATATGAAGTTTGCCGCCGGGGTCGATCACCTGATCTACGGCTGGGTGTTTTTTGGGCTGGTGATGGCGCTGCTGTTCTGGTGCGGCGCCTACTGGCGCGATCCGCCCCTGGCGCCACGGCCGTGGGTACAGCTGTCGGTCCGCCGCATGGCGCCGCCGGCCCGTTTCGTGCGGGTCGCGCTAGCGGCGGTGGCGCTCGGCGCCATCTGGCCGGTGCTGGTGGCGGTGGTGCTGCGCGCGCCGGGTCCGGACCTCACGCCCGAACCTTTGCTGGCGCTGGCGCCGCCGCCCGTCCCCTGGCAGGCCAGCGCCATGCGGCCGCTCGACTGGCAGGTGCTTCATCGCGGCACGCCGCAGCGTATCGCCAACAACTACCGCGACGGGCGGCGCACGGTTTCACTGCAGCTGACCTGGTACCGGCATCAGTCCGAAGGTGCGGAATTGCTGGCGCCGGTGCGGCGCACCGTGGTGTCCGGCATGCCCCAGTGGGAGGAAGTCCGCAGCGAGGAGCGCACACTCCATATCGGCGGCCGCACGCTGACCGTGCGCCAGTCGGTGCAACAGGCCGCCACCTACAAGCTGCTGGTGTGGCGCTGGTATCGCCTGGATGGCGAGGAAACCGTCAGCCCGCAACACATCAAGCTACGGCTGGCGAAATCGCGCCTGCTGGGCGGCGCCGACGGCGGTGCGGAAATCGTCCTGGCCACGGCTTACGACGAACAGGCCGGGCCGGCCGCCGCCGCCATGCAGGATCTGCTCACCGCCATGTTGCCCGCCATCGAACGGAGCCTGCGCCATGTCGAACGCTGAAACCGTGCCGTTGATCGTGCACCTGATCCATCGCCTCGACGTCGGCGGTCTGGAGAACGGGCTGGTCAACCTAATCAACCACTTGCCGCCGGAGCGCTACCGGCACGCCATCATCTGCCTGGAACACGCCAGTGAGTTCCGCCTGCGCATTCAGCGGCCGGATGTGGAAATCGTCAGCCTCAACAAGCAGCAGGGCAAGGACTGGTCGCATTACCTGCGCCTGTTCCACACACTTCGGCGCTTGCGGCCGCAACTGATCCACACCCGCAACCTGGCCGGCATCGAGGCGCAGCTGCTGGCGGCGGCGGCCGGAGTGCGGCTGCGCATCCACGGCGAGCACGGCCGCGACATGAACGACCTGGACGGCAGTAACCGCCGCTACCGCCTGCTGCGCAAGCTGCTGCGGCCGCTGATCGGTCATTTCATCGCCGTCAGCACGGAGCTTGAACAGTGGCTGGTCGCCACCATCGGCGCGCGGCCGCAGCGCGTCACCCACATCTGCAACGGCGTGGACTGCCTGCGCTTCCACCCGCGCCTGGGGCCGCCCGCCGCCATCGGTCCGCCAGGCTTTGTGTCGGAACCGGCCTTCGTGATCGGCAGTATCGGGCGAATGGCCGAGGTCAAGGACCACCTCACGCTGGTGCAAGCCTTCCTGCGCCTGCTGGCGTACGACAGCATTCCGGTCCAGCGGCTGCGCCTGGTCATCATCGGCGACGGGCCGTGCCGACAACCCTGCCTGGACCTGCTGCACGCCTCGGGCGCCGACGGCCTGGCCTGGCTGCCGGGCGCGCGCGACGATATTCCGCAGTTGATGCGCGCCATGAATGTGTTCGTGCAGCCGTCGCTGGCCGAAGGCGCCTCCAACACCGTGCTGGAGGCCATGGCCAGCGGACTTCCCGTGGTGGCCAGCGCGGTCGGCGGCAATCCGGACCTGGTGCAGAGCGGCTGGACCGGCACCCTGGTGCCGCCACGCGACGCCACCGAGCTGGCCGCTGCGATCAGCGACTACTACCGCATTCCCGGCCTAGCCGCCCAGCACGGCGCGCGCGCGCGCCGCCGCGTGTTGAGCGAGTTCAGCATGAAGGCCATGGCGGACGCCTACCTGGCCGTGTACGACCGCCTTACCCATCAGCCATCGACGAAAGGATAGCCATGTGTGCGATCGCAGGAGTGTTTGATCTCTTCCATCAGGCCGATATCGATCCCGGCCTGTTGCAGCGCATGACCGATATCCAGCAGCATCGCGGCCCGGACCAGGGCGGCACGCACCGCGAGCCCGGCGTCGGGCTGGGGCACCGGCGCCTGTCCATCATCGACCTGGCGGGCGGCCAGCAGCCGCTGTTCAACGAAGACCACAACGTGGTCGTGGTCTACAACGGCGAAATCTACAACTTCAAGGCGCTGGTGCGCGAACTTCAACAGTTCGGCCACACTTTCCGCACGCACTGCGACACGGAAGTGATCGTCCACGCATGGGAGCAATGGGGCGCGCGCTGCGTGGAGCGCTTTCGTGGCATGTTCGCGTTCGCGCTGTGGGACCGCCGTCAACGCACCCTGTTCCTGGCCCGCGACCGCCTCGGCGTCAAGCCCCTGCACTACGCCGTGCTCGACAACGGCCAACTGATCTTCGCCTCCGAAATCAAGGCCCTGCTGGTGCACGACAAGCTGCGCCGCGACCTCGACCCGCTCGCCATCGAAGACTATTTCGCCTACGGCTACATTCCCGAGCCGCGCACCGTCTTCGGCCAGGTCCGCAAGCTGGAGCCGGGCCACACGCTGCTGGTGCGCCACGGCGCCAAGCCGGGATCGCCGCGCGCCTACTGGGACATCCCGTTCAAGCCGCAGCCCATCATCAACCATGAACAAGCGGCCGACGAGTTGATCGCCCGCCTGCGCGAGGCCGTAAAGGTGCGCATGGTGGCCGAAGTGCCGCTGGGCGCCTTCCTGTCCGGCGGCGTCGATTCCAGCGCGGTGGTGGCGATGATGGCGCAGCAGCAGGCCGCCGCCGTCAACACCTGCGCGATCGCTTTCGACGAAGCCCGCTTCGACGAATCGCGCTACGCGCAGATCGTGGCCGACCGTTACCACACCAACCATCACGTCGAACGTGTTCAGCAGCATGACGTTTCCATGGTCGACCAGTTGGCCGGCCTGTACGACGAGCCCTTTGCCGACAGCTCCGCCCTGCCCACCTACCGCGTCTGCCAGCTGGCGCGCCGGCGCGTGACGGTCGCGCTGTCGGGAGACGGCGGCGACGAAAACCTGGCCGGCTACCGCCGCTACCGCTGGCACATGCACGAGGAACGCATGCGCGCGCTGCTGCCGCTGGGACTGCGCAAGCCGGTGTTCGGCGCGCTCGGCAAGCTGTACCCGAAAGCGGACTGGGCGCCCCGCCCGCTGCGCGCGAAGACCACTTTCGAAGCGCTGGCGCGCGATTCCGTGGCGGCCTACTTCCACGGCATCAGCATCATGAAGGACGAGATGCGGGAAAAACTCTTCAGCCCGTCGTTGAAGCGCGACCTGCAGCAATACCACGCCATCGAAGTGCTGCGCCGCCATGCCGCCGCCGGTCCCGACGATGCGCTCTCGCAGGTGCAATACCTGGACCTGAAAACCTACCTGCCCGGCGACATCCTCACCAAGGTCGACCGCGCCAGCATGGCGCACGGGCTGGAAGTACGGGTGCCGCTGCTCGACCACACGCTGGTGGAATGGATCTCGGGCTTGCCGCCCGAACTCAAATTGCGCGGCAGCACCGGCAAGTACCTGTTCAAGCAAGCCCTGTGCCCCTATCTGCCCGACGAGATCCTGTACCGCCAGAAAATGGGCTTCTCCGTGCCGCTGGCCGAGTGGTTCCGGGGGCCGCTGAAATCGCGCCTGCAGCGCAGCCTGAGCAGTCCAGTGCTGGCCGGCTGCGACATGTTCAACCTCGACTACGTGCAGCTGCTGTTGCAACAGCATCAATCCGGCCTGCGCGACCACAGCGCGCCTCTGTGGTCGCTGCTCATGTTCGAATCCTTCCTGCGGCAATTACTGGAGACCCCAGACCGCGACACGGAAAGGCAGGCGGCATGATGCGCATCCTGCACATTCTTGACCATTCGGCCCCGCTGCACAGCGGCTACACCTTCCGCACGCTGGCGATTCTGGCCCAGCAGCGCAAGATGGGCTGGAAAACCATCCACTTGACCAGCGCCAAGCAAGGCGTCGGCGCGGCCGAACAGGAACTCGACGGCTGGCACTTCTTCCGCACGCCGCCTTCGCGGCAATGGTGGGCGCGCTTGCCGGTGCTCGGGCAACTGGCGGTGATCGCCGGCCTGGCCCGCCGCCTGCGGCAAATCGCCAACACCGCCCATCCGCACGTCCTGCATGCCCACTCGCCTTCGCTGAACGCGATTGCCGCCCTGCGCGTCGGCCGCGCTCTCGGCATACCGGTGGTGTATGAAATCCGCGCATTCTGGGAGGATGCGGCCGTGGACCACGGCACCAGCCGCGCCGGCGGCCTGCGTTACCGCCTCAGCCGCGCGCTGGAAACCTACGCGCTGCGCCGGGTCGACGCCATCACCACCATCTGCGAAGGGCTGCGCACCGACATCATCGCGCGCGGCATCGCCGCGCCGCGCATCACCGTCATTCCCAACGCGGTCGACGCCCTGCGCTTCCGCACCGCATCGCCGCCCAACCGCATGCTGGCCCAGCGCCTGGGCCTGAACGGCCAGCCGGTGCTCGGCTTCATCGGCTCCTTCTATGCCTACGAAGGTCTGACGCTGCTGGTGCAAGCACTGCCCCGCCTGCTCAAGACCATGCCGACGCTGCAATTGCTGCTGGTGGGCGGAGGCCCGCAGGAACCCGAACTGCGCGCGCTGGTGGCAAGGCTCGGACTGCAGGGCAAGGTACGTTTCGCCGGCCGCGCTCCCCACGACCAGATCGCCGAGTACTACAGCCTGATCGACATCCTGGTCTATCCGCGCCTGCCGATGCGGCTGACCGAGTTGGTGACGCCGCTCAAGCCGTTGGAAGCCATGGCGCAAGGCCGCCTGATCGTCGCCTCCGACGTCGGCGGGCACCGGGAATTGATCGAGCACGGCAAGACCGGCCTGCTCTTCAAGGCCGGCAGTGCCGACTCGCTGGCCGTGCAAGTGCTGTACCTGATGCAGCACGCGGATTTGTGGCCGGGCTTGCGACGGCAAGCGCGCGAGTACGTTGAGCGCGAACGCAGCTGGAGCGGCAGCGTCGCGCGCTACGGCGACATCTATCAACGCCTGCTGGCGCCAGCGCCATGAACGGATTGCGCATCGCCCTGGTCGGTCCGCTGCCGCCACCGGCCGGCGGCATGGCAAACCAGACCGTGCAACTGGCCGGCCTGCTGCGCGAGGCCGGCGCCACGGTGGAACTGGTGCAAGTCAACCCACCATGGCGGCCGGCGTGGGCGGCGCACATGCGCGGCGCCCGCGCGGTCCTGCGGTTGCCACCTTATCTATGGCGCCTGTGGCGCTGCGCCGGCCGCGCCCAACTGCTGCACGTGATGGCCAACTCCGGCTGGTCCTGGCACTTGCACGCGGCGCCGGCCATCTGGATCGGCTGGCTGCGCGGCAAGGCCGTGGTGCTCAATTATCGCGGCGGCGAAGCACCGGAATTCATGGCCCGGCGCGCGGCGCTGGTCTGTTTCACCATGCGCCGCGCGCAAGTGGTGATCGTGCCGTCCGCCTATCTGGCACGGGTATTTGGAGGCTACGGCATCCAAGCCCAAATCGTGCCCAACATCGTCGATCTGGCGCGATTTCAACCGGCGCCGCGAGAGCCGGGCGGCGCGCACATCCTCATCGCACGCCATCTGGAACCGCTGTACGACCACGCCACCGCGCTGCACGCCTTCGCCCTGCTGCGCGCCACCTGGCCGCAGGCACGCCTGACCATCTGCGGCGAAGGCCCGGAGCTGCCGCGTTTGCGCATGCTGGCCGAAGCCCTGCAACAGCAGGACGCCGTCCACTTCGCCGGCAAGCAAGACAATGCCGGCATGGCGGAACACTACCGGCAAGCCGACATCTCCTTGAATCCGAGCCTGGCCGACAACCAGCCCAACTCGGTGCTGGAGGCTTGGGCCAGCTGCGTGCCGGTCGTCAGCACCAATGTCGGCGGCGTGCCCGACCTGATCGCCGACCGGGTGGACGGCCTGCTGACGCCAGCGGGCGACGCCGAGTCCATGGCTGCCGCCATGCGCAGCCTGCTGGCAGCCCCGGCGGAAGGTCAGCGCTTGGCCACGGCAGGACTCGCCAGCGCGCAACGCTACAGCTGGCAGCGCGTGGCGCCGCTGCTGGCGGCCCAGTACCGGCGCGCGCTGGGACGGCGGCGCACGCCGGTCTACACGGCGTTGGTGTCCGGCCTGCTGTTCCCGCTGCAGGAATGGTTCAAGCGTCATCGCAGTCCAGTGTTGCTGCGCCAGATGGAAGGCAGTCAATGGTGGCCGCGTGAAAAGATCGAGCATCTGCAAGTGCAGCGCCTGCGCGCGCTCCTGCTCCACGCATCGGAGCATGTGACCTACTATCGCCAGATGGCGGCGCGCATCGGCTTCGATGCCACGCGCGTCCACGACTTGCGCGATCTGCGCTGCCTGCCGGTCCTGCGCAAAGGCCATATCAACGATCACCGCGAAGATTTTCGCGCCGACGACGCCGGGCGCCTGCAGCGCTTCACCACCGGCGGCTCCAGCGGCGAGCCGCTGATTTTCTTTCTCGGCAAGGAACGTGTCAGCCATGACGTCGCCGCCAAGTGGCGCGCCACGCGCTGGTGGGGCGTGGATATAGGCGACCGTGAAGCGGTGATGTGGGGCTCGCCGATCGAACTGCAAGCCCAGGACCGCTGGCGCGCACGCCGCGACCGCCTCATGCGCAGTGATCTGCTGCCGGCCTTCGACCTGTCCGCAGCGCGGCTGGATGAATATCTGGACCGCCTGCGGAAGCAGCGCCCCGCAATGTTGTTCGGCTATCCATCCGTGATGTGCCTGCTGGTGCAACATGCCCAGGCGCGCGACGTCGCGCTGGATCAGCTTGGCGTCCACGTGGTGTTCGTCACGGCCGAGCGGCTGTATGAAGACCAGCGCGCCTTGCTGGCTGGCGCGTTCAAGGCCCCGGTCGCCAACGGCTACGGCGGCCGCGACGCCGGTTTCATCGCCCACGAGTGCCCGGAAGGCGGTATGCACATCACGGCAGAGGACGTGATCGTGGAAATTCTGGACGCGCAGGAGCAGCCCGTGCCGGTCGGCGAAAACGGCGCCATCGTCGTCACACACCTGGCAAGCAAAGATTTCCCCTTGATCCGCTACGCCACCGGCGACGTCGGCGCGCTCGACCCCAAGCCCTGCGTCTGCGGGCGCGGCCTGCCGTTGTTGAAGCGGGTGGAAGGCCGCGTCACCGACTTCGTGGTCGCGCGCGACGGCAAGGTCATGCACGGCCTGGCGCTGATCTACATCCTGCGCGACCTGCCGCAGGTGCGGGCGTTCAAGATCATCCAGGAAAGTCTCGACTGCACGCGGGTGCTGCTGGTGAGCGTGGACGGCCTGTCGCCAGCGCTGCGGCTCAGCATCGTCACGCAATTCCGCGCGCGGCTGGGCGATAGCGTCGAGATCCTGATCGAAGAAGTCGCCGCCATTCCAGCCGAGGCCTCCGGCAAACACCGTTACGTCATCAGCAAAGTAGGAGCATCGTCATGACCTTGGTACTACTCAGCTGCACCAGCCTGTTCCTGCTGTTGGGCATCATGTACAAGCTGCGCCACGCGCATCTGCTGCTGTTTGAGATGCGCGACCTGACGCGCCAGGAAAACATCGGCCTGTACCGGCAGCTCGAAGCGCTGCAGGGCCTGTACGCCGAGCTGGATCTTAAAAACAGCCTGCCGCCGACGCGCGACTGGGCGGCATCGCCCGACTTCCTGCTCGAACTGGTCCGCCATGCGCGCACCGCCAAGCCGCTGGGCGTGGTCGAATGCAGCAGCGGAACTTCCACGCTGGTGCTGGCGCGCTGCATGCAGCTCAACGGCGGCGGACAGGTGCTGAGCTTGGAACATGATCCGGTGTACGCCGTCAAGACGCGTGCGCTGTTGCGCCAGCACGGTTTGCAGGACTGGGCACGCGTACTGGATGCGCCGTTGCAAACGCAAGTACTGGCGGACGAAAATTGGCCTTGGTATCACTTGGGCGACCTGCCTGCCGGCAACGGCATCGACATGCTGGTGATCGACGGGCCGCCGCAGGCCACGCGTAAGCTGGCCCGCTATCCGGCGGGCCCGCTGCTGTTTCCCCGTCTGAATCCAGGCGCCGCCGTCTTCCTCGACGACTCCGCCCGCGCCGACGAAAAGGCCATCCTGAAACGCTGGGAGCAGGAGTTTCCCGCGCTGTGGCAGGCCACGCGCGTCTGCGAAAAAGGTTGCGCCGTCCTTACAAAACCGACCTGACCATTGCAGTCTCGGCCGGATGCTCCTGATGGTAGCGGTCGCGCGCCGCCCGCTGTTCCGCCTGGTGCGGCGGCAGCGAGGCCGGCGTCAGCTCCACGCCGAAGCGTGCATCGTCCGCGCCGAACATGCGCGCCAGAATCATCTGGCCGACATTTTCCCGGTAGTGTGAGGTCTCCCAGTAGTGCGCCATCTCCGGCTGGCCGCTGCGCTGCGGCGGCGCTTCCGTGGTCACGCTGTTGAATCCGGAAAAGTCGAACAGTCGCGCATCGCAGCCCTGGCGCCGATGCTGGTCGGCCAGCGCCGTCAGCTGCTTCTGCCACTGCTCCAGCGCCGGCCATTTCCCGGCCCAGTACAGGACGTCGCTGGTCATGGCATGGGTAGGATTGATGTACAGCCGCACCCGCGTGCCGGCGCGGCACAGCGACGCCGTCGCGCGGTCCAGTTCCTGCATGGCCTCGGCGGTCGGTCCGCCGCCGCGTGAAAAGTCGCGCACGCGCGGCAGGATGGAAGCTGCCGTACCGCCCAGGCTTTCGATGCGGTCGCGCACGCAGCGGCCATCGCGCTGACCCAGCAAGGCCAGGCTGGACAGGCAAACACTACCGAACTGGCCGCGCAGCACGCGTATCGAGTCCTCCGTCATGTCCAGGCTCAGCGCGCGCCGGAGGTTGATCATCCAGCGCCGCAGCAAATAATGCCGATCCTGCGCCACCAGCTCGCGGTCGAAGTCCGTGTTGCCGATTTCCATGGAAAACGAAGGCGCATCGATGCCCCATACCACCGTTTCCAGCTTGCTCACTGTGGCAGCGTGCCTCGCCATCGCGGCGGCGTCGCCCAGCGAGGCGCCGGACAAGGCCGCGTTGAATACCCGCTTCCCGCCGAACCAGGTGGTGTTCACCGGCAGCCCGAGTTCGGTGCGCGAGTTGCCGACATACAGCACTTGCGGCCTGAACCGTGCCAGCGCATACGTTTTCCCCCAAGGGCTAAGCCTTTCCCGGCCCGGCAACAGCCGCTGCAGGTGCGGCGTATTCCATTGGTGAATCAGGTAGGGGTCGACCTGGTAGTTCAGCGTTGCCACCGCCCCGCTCACCAGCAGGCTGATGCCGCAAAACAGTCCGACATAGCTGCGCCATTGCGCTTGAGTGTCCATGGTCAGAATTGGAAGTAGAGGAATTCGCTGACCCGGTTCATATTGAACAGGCAGCCCAGAAACATCAACGCCATCACGGCGCTGCGCCATTTGGCCGGCGACCAGCGCAGCGGCGTGCCAAAGATTTCCTGCGTATTCGGCGCAAGCCAGGCCAGCGCCATCGCCAGCAACAAGGCGGGTATCGCCGGACCGCTGAAATCGATCCAGCGGATGCCGTCAAACGCGGGACGCCAGCCCAGCGCAGCGAATGGCGTGGCCAACCCGCCAGCACCGCGCGGCAACGAAACGCCGTTCGCGCCCAACAAGCCCTGCAGCACTTCGCCCGCCGTGGCCAGATCCGGGGCGCGGAACACCACCCAGGCCAGCATCACGGCCAGCATGGTCAGCCAGCGGCCCCACCAGCGCGGTCCAGACGCGCCGGCCAGCCGTTGCCAGCCTTGATGCAGCACCAGATAAGCGCCATGCAAGGCGCCCCAGGCCACAAACGTCCAGCCGGCACCATGCCACAGGCCGCCTAGCAGCATGGTCAGCATCAGATTGCGGTAGCGTTGCAGCGTGCCGTGGCGGTTGCCGCCGAGCGGCACATATAGGTAGTCACGCAGGAAACGCGACAGGCTCATGTGCCAGCGTCGCCAGAAGTCGCTGATGTCCGCAGCCTTGTAGGGCGAGTTGAAGTTCAGCGGCAAGCGCACGCCGAACAGGCGCGACAGCCCGATCGCCATGTCGGAGTAACCGGAAAAGTCGAAATACAGCTGGAATGTATAGGCCAGTGTGCCGATCCACGCCTCTACCAGCTGCGGCTGCGCATCAGGCGTAAACACGGGCGCCACCAGCACCGAGATCGGGTCGGCCAGCAGCACTTTCTTGCCCAGTCCGACCACGAAGATCGACAGGCCGATGCCGATATTGGCGGCATCGAAGCGCGCCGGCTTGTCGAACTGCGGCATCATTTCCTTGTGGTGCAGCACCGGCCCGGCGATCAAGTGCGGGAAATAGCTGACGAACAGCGTATATTGCACCAGCCGGTATTCGCCGCGACCGCCCCGGTGGCAATCGACCAGATAGGCGATCTGGGTAAATGTAAAGAACGAAATTCCCACCGGTAGCACAATGCCCAGTCCCGGCCACTGCATGCCCAGCTGGTTCATGCTGTCGACAAAGAAGTTGGCGTATTTGTAGTACGCAAGCAAAGCCAGATTGGCCGCCACGCCGAACAACAGCAGGCGTCGATGCTGCGCGCACCAGTAGTTGAACAGGATCGAGCCCAGCAAGAGAGGCAGGTAGCGCGCGTCCCAATAGCCATAGAAAAACAACGATGCCAACGCCAGCCAGGCGGCGGTCCAGTCCGGCCGCCAGCGCAGCAGCACGAAATAACCGCCCAGCACCACCGGCAAGTACAGGAACAAGAAGCTGAAAGAATTAAACAGCATCGCACACTTCCCGGTAGCAATCCGCGATGCGCAGCGCCACTCTTTTCCAGGTATAGGCCTGAACCAGCGCCTTTACCTCGGCGCGCTTGGGCGGCGCGGCGACGAAATGCTGGATTGCGTCACTCAGCGCGGCAGCATCGTCCCAGCGCAGCTGTTTCAGCGCGAACTCGCCGGCGGGCAGGCTGAGCGCGCTCTCGTCCGTCATCACCACCGGCGTGCCGGTGGCCAGCGCTTCCAGCACGCAGAGCGGGAACACCTCGCCTTGGCTGGGCAAGGCCAGCACCGATGCCGCCGCATAGGCGCTCACCAGCAAGGGATCGCGATGCTCCAATTGCCCCAGCCAGCACACCTTCGGCGACTTCAGCAACTGCTGCAAATATTCCTGATGCTGGCGCATCGCCTGGCCGATCAGCACCACCGGCAAGTCCAGCTTTTCCAGTGCGCGCACCAGCCCCATTTGATTCTTGTACGGCGAGATGGAGCCCACCATCAGCACAAACGGCCCGGTCAGCCCGGTGTGGTGGCGGAAGAGATATTCATCGCCGCGAAAGAAATGATCGCCTATGCCATTCGGTAGCAGGCGGATCCGCGCAGCATCGACGCGAAAGCCTTCGACCAGCGATTTTTGTTCCGCCGGCCCCAGCGCCACCACCAGGTTGGCCAGTTGCAGCGCGCGCTTGGTTTGCGCAAAACTGGTTTGCACCGCCCATTTGGTCAGATGACCGGTCAAGCGGTCGGCAATGCGCGCGCGCATGGCGGTCTGGCGCGTCCAGCCGGGCGACAACAAGGCCGACAATACCACCGGCACGCCCAGCTCGTGCGCCAGCTCCACCACACGATAATTGCCGTTGATGGCGGAGAAAACGTGGATCACGTCGTAGCTGTCGAGCTTTTCACGATTCGGATCCACCAACGTGACATCGAACGGCAACTGACGCAGCGCTTCGATGGTCGAACGCACCTGCACCTGCAAGCCGCCGTCGCGCTGGAATAACATGGGATAGGACAAGATACCGACACGCATGGCCACCTCTCATCTGTTCAGCAGCGCCAACGCCTTGCGCGCCGCCGTGCTGCACTCATCAACCAGTCGATGCCTGACGTAGCGCATCGCCGCCAGCCAGAACAGGAAGCAAATCGCCGCCGGCACCGCCAGCTGCATCACCAAGTGAGCATCCGGCGCTCTGAAATGAATCGCCGCCAGCACGCCGCCCAGCCCCGTAGCAGCAGCGGTCGCGCTGCGCCAGCTCGCCGACGCAAGATCACGCCAACGCAAGCCGACGAATTCACTTAGATAGAGATACGTCAACCAGCTGCGGAACAGCGCGCCCAACACAACCGCCCAAGCCACCCACGCCAGGCCGAACGGCGCCGCCGCCAGCACCGCGATCACGCGCACCGGCACCGCCAACGCATCGAGCCGCGCCTGCGCTCCCACCTCGCCCATCGCCACGAACAGGTAGCGCGCCATGCTGAACATGCTGTACACCGCCGAACTCAGGCAAACGATGCGAATCACCGGCACCGCCGCATCCCATTGATCGCCGTACAGCAGCTGCACCAGCGGCTGCGCCAGCAACGCGACAAAACCAAAGAACGGCCACGCCAGCGCCGTCATGTGGCTGACGGTGGCCAGATAGACCTGCCGCAGGTCACTTCCATCGCGCGCCTGGGCCGAAAACAACGGGAAGATCACCGGCGAAATCGCCGCCGTCACCAGCTGGTTGAACATATTGATCACGCCCATGGCTTTGCCGTAGATGCCGACTTCGGCCAGCCCGCTGATCTTGCCGATAATCAGATCGGGCGCGGCCACGCCCGCTTCGTCGATCAGCGTGCCAGCCGTCGACACGGTGCCGAACGCGAAGATGCGGCGCACGCCGCGCGATGCAGGCAGCCAGGGCATGTCCTTCGGGCGGCAAAACGCAGTCGCCAGCAAGGTCGCAACCGAACCGGCGACCGCGCCCAGTACCAGGCTGAGATAGCCCCAGCCCCGCATCGCCAGCCCGACCGACACCACCAGCTGCGCCAGGCACTGGCTGGCGTTGATGGCAAAAATCGCGGAGAAGCGCATCTGCCGGCGCAGGTAAGGCAAGGCCACCGCACTGAACGGAATCAGCAAGAAGTTGATGGCCAGCAGCTGCAACACCACTCGCAAGCGTGCATCGTTGTAAAAATACGCTGCCGGATAGCTGGCCGCCAGCACCAGCGCCGACAGCGTCCAGGCGATCAGGATGCTGACGCAGAGCGCGGCGCGCAGCTTGTCGCGGTCCAGCGCCTTCTCCTGGATCACGTACGCGCCGACCCCGAAGTCCCGCATCACCTGCGCCAGCCCGACCAGCACCGCGCCCACCGCATACACGCCGACCTCGGCGGGCGTCAGCCAGCGCGCCAGCACCATGGCGCCGACCGTGTTCAGCATCAGCAGCGTGTATTTTTCGGAGAACGACATGGCGAAGGAAAGGTGCGCTCTCATAGCAAGCCCTGGTAGAAAGCCCGCACCTGCGCGCCGACCACGGCGTGACTGTAGCGCTGGATGGCTTCGCGCCGGCCATGCCGTCCCATCTGCCCGCGACGCGCGGGATCGGCCAGCAGCTCGGCCACCATCTCGGTAGCTTCCGCCAGATCGTCGGCCGGCACCAGCAGGCCGGCCGCACTGTCGCCGAGAATGTCGGCGCTGCCCGGCACGTCGGTCGCCACCACGGCGATGCCGCAAGCCATGGCCTCGATGGTGGCGATGCCGAATCCTTCGTTGCGGCTCATGAGGACGTGCAGATCCAGCGCCTGCAACAACTCGTGTATGGTGTCGACAAAGCCGGTGAACGTCACCCACGGCAACACGCCCAATCGCGCCGCCTGCGCACGCAGCGCGCCTTCCAGCGGTCCGCTGCCTGCCAGCACCAGATGCAGATCGCGAAAACGCTGCCGCAAGTTGGCGAACATCTCCAGCAGCAATTCAGGCCGCTTTTGCGCGGACAGGCGCGCGACGGCGCCCATCACCAAAGCCTGCTGCGGTAGTTGCAAACGCTGGCGGGCCATCAACCGCGCTGCGGGCGACGGCTTGAACAACTCGACATCGACGCCATTCGGTATCACCGCCAGGCGGGTGGACGGTAATATATAAGGCTGATAAGCAGCCTTGAAGTGCCGCATGGCCGACTCCGACACCGCATAAATTCCGCGCACGCCGCTGAACGCCTGGCGCAATAATTTGTCGTGCCAGCTGGTGTACGGTTGCCGGGGAAACGCGTTGTGCACGCTGATCACGGCCGGCAGTTTGCAATGATTCGCCAGCCACAGCGTGGACGCGCCGTAGTTGGTCCAGCACAGCGCGACATGCACCAGATCCGCGCGGAAGGCGCGCAGCCGGGCCGTCGAAAACCAGCGCGCGCGCCAGAAACGCAGCCGTCGCCCGCTCCACGCCTCCTCAAAAAATGCCGGCGGGTTGAACTGCGCCACCGTGATCTGCTCACGCGCCAGCCGTTGCGACCAGGCGTCGATGCCATCGAAATGGCGCAACGCCAGCATCCCCGCATGGCCGGCCGTTTGCAGGTAGCGTACTTCCTGTGCCATGCGCAGCTCCATCCCGCCCAGTTCGCCGGAGTAACTGGTGACCAGGACATGGGGGCCGGGTCGCGGCGCGCCGTGCCAGGCTTCGTGAAAATACCCGCGTAGGAAAGCCAGCTCCCAGCGATGGCGGAACTTGCGGCCGACATCGCCGCGCAAGACCGCCGCTGTCCACGCCGCCAGTTCCAGCAGATAGCGCAGCAACATCCAGCGCGGCACGCCCAGCCGTTCCACAAACTTGCCCGGCCGCTCCTGCCGATATTTGCCGCGCCCGAAGCGCCAGGCTTTTTGCAAGATGTAGTCGAGCCGCACCTGGTGCGCGCGGATGTGGTGCGCCACCTGCGGCGCGCGGCAAAACCAGGAACGATAGCCGGCCGCCGCCAGTCGGCGCGTCAGCTCGGTTTCGCTGCCCATGGCATAGTCGGCGCCATTCGGGCCGACGCAGGTATCGAAACGGTGACCGCCGTCGAACGCGGCGCGCCGCACCGCCATATTGGCGCCCCACACCAGGCCCGGAAACACCGGTCCCTCCGGCAGCGATGGCGAGGTCAGGCCGTAGGTTAGTCCCGTGGGGACCAAAGGCAGCAGCCAATCGGCCGGCGTTTCCGCCCAGTCGGGGGTGATGACGCCGCCAAACACGCTGTAGTCCGGCTGCGCGGCGGCGCAGTCCTGCCAGCGCAGCAGCCAGTCCTGCGCGGGCGTGGCGTCGTCGTCGGTGAAGACAAACAAGTCCTGCCCGTCGCCCGGCGTGGCGAGCGCGTCGTCCAGCGCCCGGTTCAAAGCCTTGTTCTTGCCGGGTGACGCTTCGTACAGACGGCGCAGCGGCAGCCGCCCCGTGTAGCGTGCGATCACATCGGCCGTACCGTCGGTGCTGCCGTTGTCGACGATCAGCAAGCGCCAACCGGCCCTCGGCGCCGTCAGGCGGCAATACGCATCTAGCACCCGAGGCAAAATTTCTGCGCCATCGCGTGTAGCCATGAGTATGGTCAACAAGGCACGGTCTCCTCTGGTCTAAGATCGCAAGAGCAAAAAGCCAGTGTACTAACTGGCTCAAACACATCATTGAGCCGCATCAACGACTACCATGCGCGACATACTCGTTACTCTCATCGTCTTTGCCAGCTTGCCGCTGATTCTCAAGAACCCGGTCAACGGTGTATTGATGTGGATCTGGATCAGCGTCATGAATCCGCACACCCTGGGCTGGGGCTTCGCCAACACCTTTCCGTTCGCCCAGATCATTGCCGTGATCACCATCTTCAGCCTGGCCATCGCGCGCGCGCCCAAGACCCTGCCGGTCAGCAGCATCACCTTCACCTTGCTGGCGATGGTGCTGTGGATGAACGTGACCACCCTGTTTGCGATCTTCCCAACGGCGTCACAGGAGCAGTTGGGCAAGGTCATGAAGATCATGCTGATGAGCCTGGTCACCATGGTGGCGATCCGCAGCCGTGAAGACGTGCACCGCATGATCTGGATACTGGCGATATCGCTGGCCTTCTACGGCGTAAAAGGCGGCATCTTCACGGTGCGCGAAGGCGGCAACTTCCGCGTCTGGGGACCGACCGGCACCTTCATCGGCGGCAACAACGAAATTGCGCTGGCGCTCATCATCGCCATTCCGCTGATGCGCTACCTGCAGCAGAGCAGCGACAAGCTGTGGGTCAAGCGCGCCTGGACCGCCGCCATGCTGCTGTCGGCCATGGCGGCGCTCGGTTCCTACTCGCGCGGCGCCCTGCTGGCCATCGCCGCCATGATGATGTTGATGTGGATGAAGAGCCGCAGGAAAATGCAGGGCGCACTGCTGATCGCCCTGTTCGCGCCGTTCGCCCTGTATTTCATGCCGGACCGCTGGACCGAGCGCATGGACAGCATCGCCGAATATGAGGTCGACAATTCCGCCATGGGCCGCATCAACGCCTGGAACATGGCCTACAACCTGGCCAAGGACCGCTTCTTCGGCGGCGGCTTCGAGATCGCCGAGCCGCTGGTGTTCAACCTGTACGCCCCCAATCCGTCCGACGTGCACGCCGCGCACAGCATCTATTTCCAGGCGCTGGGCGAGCACGGTTTCATCGGCCTCGGCCTGTATCTGCTGCTGGGAACACTGACCTGGCGCTCGGCCGCCTGGGTGGTGCGCAACAGCCGCAACGACGCCGAACTGGAATGGGCCAGCAATCTCGCCAAGATGATCCAGGCCAGCCTGATCGGCTTTGCCGTCGGCGGCGCCTTCCTCAGCCTGCTGTACTTCGATGTTCCCTACTACCTGATGGCCGCCGTGGTCGCGCTCCGCTCACTGACCGAGCAACGCCTCGCCAACCGTCCCAAGGAGGCCGCGCCATGACCCGCCTGTCGATTCTGATCTATCACCGCGTGCTGCCCCACACCGACCCGTTGCTGCCCGGCCTGCCGGACGTGCGCCGCTTCGACCGCCAGATGGCGCTGCTCAAGCGCTGTTTCAATGTGCTCCCCCTGAGCGTCGCCATCCAGTACCTGCAAGAGCAGCGCCTGCCGCCGCGCGCCGCCGCCATCACCTTCGACGACGGCTACGCCGACAACGCCACACTGGCGCTGCCCATCCTTCAAAAGCACGGCCTGAACGCGACCTTCTTCATCGCCAGCGCCTACCTGGACGGCGGCCAGATGTGGAACGACGACGTCATCGCCAACGCGCGCAGCAACGGGCTGGGCCCGCAGGGGCTGGACCGTCTGCTGATGCAACTGAAATACCTGCCGTTCGAGGAGCGTTTGCGGGCGGCGCGTACCCTCGCGCCGCCACGCAGCGAAGAACTGATGATGTCCACGGTGCAATTGCGGCAACTGGCGGCCGCCGGCATGGAAATCGGCGCCCACACGCACCGCCACCCCATCCTGTCCACCATGCCGGACGCAAAGGCGCTGGCCGACATCAGCCAGGGCAAGGCAGCGCTGGAAGACATCATCCAGGCGCCGGTGCGCATGTTTGCCTATCCGAACGGCAAGCCTGGTGTCGACTACCAGCAGCGCCACGTCGACATGGTGCGCCAGCTTGGTTTCGAAGCCGCCTTCAGCACCGTCGCCGGGGTCGCCTACGAAGGCAGCGACCTGTTCCAGCTGCCGCGCTTCACGCCCTGGGAAGCGGATAGCCTGCGGTTTCTACTGCGGCTGCTGGGGCAACGGCGGGTTGCGGTGTAGCGTGCTGCTGCAGCCACTGCTCCAACATCATCAGCACCCACACCATGGTGCCGTGATAGGCCGGATGCTCGTGCACCAGCGTCCGCGTCAGCTGATCGATAAACTCCGCGCGCACGATGCGGCGTGCTTTCAGGTCGCTCAGGCTGTCGTAGGCCAGCGCGCGCAAATGCGCATCCTTCAGCAACCATTGCCCGAACGGCATGCCGAAGCCGTGCTTCTTCTTGCGCAAGATGGCGCGCGGCAAATGCCCGCGCAAGGCGTGCTTGAAGAAATAGCGCAGGCGTGTGCCGTTGAGCTTGTCTTTCGGCGGCAGACGCGCCGAGAAGGCCAGCATATCGTCGCTCAGGAAAGGAAACTCCGCCGCCACGCCGGCCAGATCGCAGGCCGTCGTCACCTTGCGCAGATCGTTGTCGGCCAGCGTGTAGCGCAGGTCCAGTGCCTGCATGCGGTTGATCGGCGCGATACCGCGCGCCTGCCAGTAGCATTCGCTCAGCTGCCGCAACGGCGCACCCTCGTCGACCGAGGCCAGGAAATCCGCATGCAATACCTGCGCTGCGCCATAGCGCTGCAGCAGGTTGTAGCTCTCCAGCCGCGTCGGCATCGGCAGCAGCGCCTGCTCGATATAGCTGCGCGCCTTGCGCAGCAGCGCCAGATCCACGCCCTTCGCCAAGCCGAACAACACCGGTTCCAGCAGCACCTGCCGCACGCCGGAGGGCACTTGCTCATAGCGCGCCAGCACGGCCTGACGCGCGTAACGTTCATTGCCGCCGAATAGCTCGTCGCCGCCGTCGCCGCCGATCAGCCGCGTCACGCCGTCGGCACGCGCCATCTGCGCGCAGAAATAGGCCGGCACGATCGATGAATTGCCGAACGGCTGGTCGCAGGCGCCGGCAATGCGCGGAATCGCATCGGCGACATCGCCGGCGGTCAAATAGTATTCGTGATGGCGCGTGCGGAAGTGGTGAGCGGCGATGCGGGCGTAGGCCATTTCATCGTAGCCTTCGACATCGAAGCCGATCGAGTAGGTGCGCGGCGCCTGGTCGCTCAGCTTGCCGAGCATGCCGGCCAGGGTCGAGCTGTCGGTGCCGCCGCTGAGGAAGGCGCCCACCTCGCCGTGGGCGGCATGGCGCACCGCATCTTCCAGCACACCGAGGAACTGCCGTTTTTTCACCACAAACGGCGCTGCGCGCTCTTCGTGAAAGCGCATTTGCCAGTAGACGCCGCGCTCGACGTGACCCTGCCGGTATTCCAGATACTCGCCCGGCAGCAGACGCCGCTGGTTGCGATAAATGCCCAGCGGCGCCGGGATCATGTGGAAGTACAGGTAGTTGTACAAGGCCTGCGGGTCCAGCTCGCAGGCCGGCAGCGCCGTCGCGGCACTGGCGAAGCGCAAGCCTTGCGCCGTGCTCTGATAGTGCATCGCATGCACGCCGCTACGGTCCACCGCGAGCAGCACCTGCGACGAGGCGCTGTCGACGATGCAGATCGCGAAATGTCCGCTCAATCCGGCACAGGCTTGCGCGCCGCGCGCGCGCCATGCTGCGACCAGCCGCTCGGCCAGCCGCTCGCGGCTGCCGTCGAGGAAAGCCCGGCCCCAGACCGCCGCCAGCAACCCCTGCTCCTGGTGCAAGCTCACGCTGTCGTCCGGCGCGGCCACCGCGACGCCGCTGTTGCCGTCGACCAGTTTCCGGAATGGATGACCGCCGATGCGCGCGATGGTGTCGCACGCCATGGGCGCATGCAGGTAGCCGCACAGGCCGCTCATACCAGCACCTCCACCGGCAGCGGATGACTAAGGAATCCGGTCGGGCTGGCGGTCAGGCCGTAGGCGCCGGACTGGAATACCACGACAAAGTCACCCGGCTCCACGCGCGCCAGCTCCATGCTATCGGCCAGCGTGTCCAGCGGCGTGCACAGCGGGCCGACCACGGTGGCCACCTCGCGCGCGCCACCCTGCATGCGGTTGCCTATCGCCACCGGATAATTCTTGCGGATCACCTGTCCGAAATTGCCGGACGCGGCCAGATGATGATGCATGCCGCCATCCGTAATCACAAACACCTGCCCGTGCGACAGCTTGCGCTCCAGCACCCGGCACACGTACACGCCGGCCTCGGCCACTAGGTAGCGGCCCAGCTCCAGCACCAGCTGCGTGTTGGGCGACTCCAGCGACAGCACCCGTTCCAACTCGTGCAAGCCTTCCGCCACGGCCGCCAGGTCCAGCGCCCGCTCCCCGGGAAAATACGGCACGCCGAAACCGCCGCCGATGTTCAACACGCGCATCGGCGCCGGCGCATGGCCGGCCAGGCGCAGCGCCAACTGCACGCACATGCGCTGCGCTTCGCCGATGGCCGTGGCGGACAGGTTCTGCGCGCCGCAAAACAGGTGAAAACCGTGAAAATCCAGCCCCAGCGCCGCCATCCTGCGCAACATCGACGGCACGCGCTCGGCGTCCACGCCGAACTGCCGCGCGCCGCCCGCCATCTTCATGCCGGCCGACTTTAGCTCGAACTCGGGATTGACGCGCACCGCCACCCGTGGCGTCAGCCCCAATAGTTCGCCGATGCGTGCGGCGCGCTCCATTTCATCTTCCGACTCCAGATGCAGCAGCACGCCGGCGGCAATCGCGCTGCGCAGCTCGCCATTGCTCTTGCCGGGACCGGCAAAGCTGATGCGCGACGGCGGCATACCGGCATCGAGCGCTGTTTTCAGCTCGCCGCCCGAGGCCACGTCGAAGCCGTCGACCAGTGTGCCCATCATCTGCACCAGCGCAGGCATCGGATTTGCCTTGATGGCGTAGTGCAAATGCATCGCCGTCGGCAAGCTATTACGTAACAACGCGACGCGTGACTGGATGTGCTCGCGCTCATAGGCATAAAACGGCGTGCGGCCGACGCGCTCCGCCAGCCGGGGCAGCGTGATGCCGCCCAGTTGCAGGCAATCGTCCAGCACGGGAAACTGGCGCTGCTCGGCGTGGACGGGCGTCATTTGCGTTCCTCCGGCTGTTGTGCAAGTTCCCGCGCCAGCAGGGTGCGGTCGATCTTGCCGTTGGGATTGCGCGGCAAAGGCTGCTCGCGGATATCGATGCGCGAAGGCAGCATGTAAGCCGGCAAGGCACGCTTGCACGCGGCCATCAGGGCGTCGCTATCGAGCTTCGGACCGACCGCCACCAGCGCCACCGTCTGGCCCAGCAGGGAGTGCGGCAGGCCGAAGGCGGCCGCTTCGGTGACCAGGCCGGTGGCATACACCACCTCCTCCACCTCGGCCGGACTGACGCGGTAGCCGGAGGTCTTGATCATGTCGTCGGTGCGGCCGATGAAGTAGAGATAGCCTTCCTCGTCCGTCCGCACCGTATCGCCCGACCACACGGCCAGTTCCGCCAGCGGCAGGCCTTCGGCGCGCGCCGGCAACGGCTTGAAGCGCTCGGCGGTGCGGGCGACGTCGTTCCAGTAGCCCATCGACACCAGCGCGCCGCGATGCACCAGTTCGCCCGGTTCGTTGGGCGCGCAGCAGGAACCGTCGGGACGCAGCACCAGGATCTCCGCGTTGGGAATGGCCTTGCCGATGGAATCGGGACGCACGTCCAGCTGCTCCGGCGCCAGATAGGTAGAGCGGAACGCCTCGGTCAGGCCATACATCAGATAGATCTGCACATGCGGCAGCGCGTGGCGCAGCGCCTTCACCGTGCGCTGTGGCATCACGCCGCCGGAGTTGGTGATGTAGCGCAACCGGCGCGCATGGTGCCAACTCAGGTCGGCAAGTTGTATCCACAGCGGCGGCACGCCGGCCAGCCCGGTGATGCGGTCGCGGTCGATGGCGTCCAACACATCGCGCAACAGCAGGTGGTTCAGCAGCACGGCGCAGGCGCCGACCGAAAACGCCGTGGTCAGCTGGCTCAGGCCGTAGTCGAAGCTCAGCGGCAGCACGCACAGGATGCGGTCCTCGGCGGTGTTGTTGAGATAGCTCACCACGCTATTCGCGCCCGCCACCAGATTGCGGTGCGACAGGATCACGCCCTTGGGCTTGCCCGTGCTGCCCGAGGTGTACAGGATCGCCGCCATGTCGGCGTCGATGCGCGGGTGCGGCTGCCGGGGCTGGGCGGCGGCCATGCTCTCGCGCCAGGAATGCAGTTCCACGCCCTTGATCGGCGCCAGCCCCTCCATCGAGCCGATGACGATCACCGTGTGCAGGTCCGGGCAAGCGGCCAGCGCGCCGACCAGCTGGTTCAGGCGTTCGCGCGATGTCACCAGGATGCGCACATTGCAATCGGCCAGGATGTAGGCCACCTGCTCCGGTTTCAACACGGGATTGACCGGCACGAACACGCCGCCGGCGGCGGCGGCGCCGAACAGCGCGGCCACCGTCTCCTCGCGTTTTTCCAGGAACACGGCCAGACGCTCGCCGCGCTCCAATCCGTGTGCCAGCCAGGCATCCGCCGCCTGGCTCACCATGTGCGCCAGCGCGCCATAGTTCAGGCCTACGCCCTGGTAGGACAGCGCCTGCCGGTCCGGCATGTCGTGCGCGGAAGCGTAAATGAATTCGTGGATAAGCTGCGCCATGACGATAGGCCTCGATGGTGGACGGGACTTTCCATCATCGGGAGATTCAGGCTGGTCGTTTTTGACATACATCAAACACTGCGCACGCTTGTGCTGGCGCAAACCGGACGCGCGGCGGCCATAGTTTAATCGTCATTCCGCCGCCCACCGCATCCATCGCCATGCCCACGACCGAAGGCCTGCGCCGCACCTACTCCGAACTCGGCTGGTTGAACACCGCCCTGTACGGGCTGGCGCGCGTGCTGGAACGGCTCAGCGGCGGGCGCTGGGCGCTGTTTCGCTACTACTTCGTCGCCCAGTACGTCAGCGACGCGCCGTTGACGCCGATGCGCGGCGCCGACATCGATATCGTCGCGCTTGGCGTCAACGATCCACTACCGGCCGGCTACCCGCGCCCTGCGCACGTGGTGCGCGATCGCTACGCCCAAGGCGCGCAAACGCTGGCGGCATGGCGCAACGGCCAGCTGGCCGGCTTCCTCTGGATGATCACCGATGCTTACCAGGAGGACGAAGTCCGGGTCCGTTACCGCCTGACCTCCTCCCGCGCCGGCTGGGATTTCGATGTCTGGGTGCGGCCCGAGGAGCGCCTCGGCTGGGTCTTCCGGCGGCTGTGGGAAGCGGCGCGCCAGCATCTGCGCGGGCGCGGCGTGCGCTGGACCTGCAGCCGCATCTCCGCGTTCAATCCGGCGTCGCTGCGCGCGCACGCGCACATCGGCACCGTGCGGCTTGGCCACGCCGTGTTTTTGCGCTGCGGCGCGTGGCAATGGATGTTTTCCAGCTTGCGCCCCTACTTTCACCTGTCGCGCTGCGCCGCGTCTTATCCACAACTGATGTTCGACCTTCCATCACAGGAGCCGCCATGCCACATCTCCAACAAGTCTGCCGGATATTGAGGACCACGCTGGGCCTGGGCCAGCAGCCGCTCGACGAAAACACGCCGCTGCTGGGCAGTCTGCCGGAACTTGATTCCATGGCGGTGGCCAACCTGATCGTGGCGTTGGAGCAGCACTACGGCTTCGAAGTACGCGACGACGAAATCAGCGCGCGTCACTTCGCCACGGTCGGCTCGCTGTCCAGTTTCGTCGCCAGCAAATTGGACTGACCGTGGATATCGCATCCTTGTCCGCCCTGCCATTTTTCCTCAGCGCCGACGAGGGCGAGCGCTTTTGCCTGTACTACGAGCCGGAGCCCGGCGTGCCGCCACGCGGCGCGGTGCTCTACGTCCCGCCGTTTGCGGAGGAGCTGAACAAAAGCCGCCGCATGGTGGCCTTGCAGGCGCGCGCCTACGCGCAAGCCGGCTTCGGCGTGCTGCAGATCGACCTTTACGGCTGCGGCGACAGCAGCGGCGAACTGTCCACGGCGCGCTGGGACATCTGGCTCGGCGACCTTGCGCACGCGTGGCAGTGGCTGGCGAAGCGCAATCTCGGACCGCGCTATCTGTGGGGATTGCGGCTAGGGGCCTTGCTGGCGCTGGATTTCGCCACCAGGGCCAGGCCGGACGGATTGATACTGTGGCAGCCTGCGCTCAGCGGGCGGGCGCACCTGAACCAGTTCGCGCGCCTGCAAAGCGCGGCCCGGCTGTTTGCCGGCGCGTCCGCCGTGGAGCAGGACACTGAAATCGCCGGCTACCTGATGGAGCCCGCGCTGTCAGCCGCCATCAACCAGCTCGACGCCGGCACGCTGACGCCGCGCTGCCCGGTGCAGTGGATGGAATTGAGCGCTCCGCCCGCGCCCGCAAGCGACGGCGCGGCGGAGTACGCAGCCGCAGTCGCCGCGAATGCGCTGGCCGCCGACGACGCTCACGATCAGGCCCGGGCCAACGCCGTCGCCCTCCCCGGCGACACCTCGGTAGCCGGCTCCGCATCCACCGCCGCAACGGTGGTCGCCTCGGCCACGCTGCAACCGGCGTCCGCGCTGCTGATCGAGCGCTGGCGCAGCGACGGCGCCCGCATCGACGCCTATCCCATGCATGGCGAGCCATTCTGGAGCAGCGCCGAAATCGGCATCGTGCCCGAGCTGCTATCGGCAACCAGCGCCGCTTTGGCACTGCCTCTGGAAGCCGCGTGATGGCACATCAACGGGTACTCCGCTTCCTGTGCCAGGGCTGCTGGTTGATCGGCATCCTGCACGTGCCGGACCAGCCGCTCACGCGCGGCGTCCTGATTGTCACCGGCGGCCCGCAATACCGCATCGGCAGCCACCGCCAGTTCGTCCTGCTGGCGCGCCACCTGGCTGAACGCGGCGTCCCCGTGATGCGCTTCGACTATCGCGGCATGGGCGACAGCGAAGGCGACATGCGCGACTTCGAATCGATACAAGACGACCTGGAAGCCGCCGTCGGCGAATTCTTCACCACCATGCCGACCATGAAGGAGCTGGTGCTCTGGGGCCTGTGCGACGGCGCCACCGCCGCCGCCTTCCACGCCTGGAGCGATCCGCGCATCACCGGCCTGGTGCTCGCCAATCCCTGGGTGCGCACCGAACAAGGCCAGGCACGCACCACCCTGCGCCACTACTACCTGCGACGCCTGGGCGACGCCGAATTCTGGGGCAAGCTGGCGCGCGGCGGCATCGGGCTGCGCGGCGTACTCGGCGGGGTTAATCGCCTCATGGTGAGCGCGCGCGAGCCTGCGGCGCCGGCCGACTCGCTGCCCGAACGCCTGTATCTCGCGCTGCAGCGCTTTCGCGGACAAGTGCTGTTCATCCTGAGCGGCGCCGACCTTGGCGCGCGCGAATTCATGGCCCTGCCGCGCCAGCATGCGCACTGGCGCGCCTTGCTGGCCGCGCCGCGCGTGCGGCAGGCGGTCATCGCCGACGCCAACCACACCTTCGCCCGAAAAATCTGGCGCGACGAAGTGGCCGACCTTTGCGAGAAATGGATACGCACATGGTGAAGCGCGTATTGATGATCGCTTACCACTACCCGCCCATGCACGGCGGCAGCGGCATCCAGCGTACCGTGTCGTTCACACAGTACCTGCCGCACTCGGGCTGGGAGCCGCTGGTGCTGACGGTCAGCCCCAACGCCTACACGACTCGCGACCAGGTGGGCGACATGGCCTCAAGCGTGCACGCACATCGCAGCTTCGCGCTGGACGCCGCGCGCCACCTGTCCATACGCGGACGCTATCCCGCCCTGCTGGCGCAACCGGACCGCTGGGCCACCTGGTGGCTGAGCGCCGTTCCGGCTGGCCTGCAACTGATCCGCCAGCATCGCCCGAGCGCCATCTGGTCCAGCTATCCCATCGCCACGGCGCACCTGATCGGTCTCACCCTGCATCGCCTCACCGGCCTGCCCTGGATCGCCGACCAACGCGACCCCATGATCGACGGCGACTACCCGCCGGAC
Organism: Duganella paludis; assembly: GCF_054461335.1. Classification (NCBI taxonomy): domain Bacteria; kingdom Pseudomonadati; phylum Pseudomonadota; class Betaproteobacteria; order Burkholderiales; family Oxalobacteraceae; genus Duganella; species Duganella paludis. Next base: position 6,332,789 of record NZ_CM136922.1, on the reverse strand, counting down.
CCGCAACGTCACCGCATCCACCGCTGGATAGAGCGCCAAGCCATGCAGCGCAGCGCAGCCGTGGTCTGCACCACGCCGGGCGCGGTGCGCGACCTGCACCAACGCTATGCCGCGCACGCCGACGGCCGCGTCGCGCTGATCGAAAACGGCTACGACGAATCGGGCTTCATCGCCGCCGAAGTCGTGCCGGTGCGCCGTCGCGCGCCGGGCAGTCCGTTCCGCCTGCTGCACAGCGGCGTGATCTATCCCTCGGAACGCGATCCGCGCGCCCTGTTCGCCGCGCTAACGCGCCTGCGCGCTTCCGGCACGCTGCACGCGGCCAATTTCCGGCTGGTGCTCCGTGCCACCGGCCATGACGACTATCTGCGTGGTCTGATGCACGGGCTGGAAGACATCATCGAACTGGCGCCGCCGCTGCCCTACCGCGAAGGATTGGCCGAGATGGTCGACGCCGACGGCCTGCTCCTGCTGCAGGCGGCCAATTGCAACAACCAAATTCCGGCCAAGCTCTATGAATACCTGCGCGCCGCCCGCCCGCTGCTGGCGCTAACGCACCCCGATGGCGACACCGCCGGCGCCCTGCGCCGCGCCGGCATCGACACCATCGCCCGGCTCGACGACGCCGACGCCATCGCCACCGCGCTGACGCGCTTCCTCTACCTGTGCCGCGAGCGCTGTGCACCGTTGCCCCACGCCGCGCTGATCGCCCAACACTCGCGCGCCGTCCGCGCACGCGACCTGGCGGCGCTGCTGGACCGCATCCACCGTAAGGAACAACCATGAAACCGCATACACTCGTACTCGTGCTGATGTTGGCCAGCGCCTCCGCGCGCGCCGCCGACGACTGCCCCGCCTACGTCAAGCACGATCCCGGCGGCGACTACACCAATCCCGAAGACCGCCAAGGCCTGGCCGTAGTGGAGAACTTCCACTTCACGCAGAACGTGGAGCGCTTGATACGCGGCGCCAGCGGCGCGCTCGGTGCGGACATCAGCTACACACTGGAGCACTTCCCCAACCATCATCGCGCCCTGGCCGCCATGTCGCGCCTGGCGCTGCGCGACAAGAACCGCAAACCGCCCGGCGCCCGCTACACCATCGAATGCTTCTTCGACCGCGCGCTGCGCTACCGGCCCGACGATGCGCGCGTCCACGCCCTGTTCGGCGCCTACCTGCTGGCACTGGGGCAGACCGACGCCGCGCTGGAACAGCTGGAGCATTCGGCCCGGCTGGAGCCGGAGAATCCCACCGCGCACTACAACCTCGGCCTGCTCTACCTGAAGAAGAAGGACTACGACAAAGCCCGCAGCAGTGCGCAGAAGGCTTACGGCATGGGATTTCCGCTACCCGGCCTGAAAAACAAGCTGACCGCCGCCGGCGAATGGCGCGACTGAGCTGCGGTTGCGCTACTTCAGCCCATGATGCGCCATCAAGTCATACAAGGTCGGACGGCTGACGCCCAATAGCTCCGCCGCCTTGACGATATTGCCGTCGGCGCGCGCCAATGCTTGCACCATCACGCGGTACTCGGCGGCGTCCCGCACCACGCGCAGATTCAGGTCTTCCTCCGCGCCATCGGGCAAGCCCAGGTCGGCCGGCATGATCTGCGGCCCGTCCGCCATGATCACGGCGCGGCGGATGCAGTTCTCCATCTCACGCACGTTTCCGGGCCAGGTGTAGGCTTCGATCGCGGCCAGCGCCTCCGTGCTGAACGCCAGCATCGGGCGCGCCTCGCCGGCGCAAAACTTGTTGCGGAAGTGATGCGCCAGCAGCGCGCGGTCGCCGGCGCGTTCCCGCAGTGGCGGAATGGCCAGCACGATCTCGCTCAGCCGGTAGTACAAATCCTCACGAAAAGCGCCTTCCACCGCCAGTGCCTTCAGGTTGCGGTGCGTGGCGCAGACCACACGCACGTCGATGCGGATCTCGCTACGGCCGCCCACGCGTTCAATCACACGCTCCTGCAGAAAGCGCAACAGCTTGGCCTGCAACGCCATCGCCATGTCGCCTATCTCATCGAGGAACAAGGTGCCGCCGTGCGCCAGTTCCAGCTTGCCCTGCGTCTGGCGCTGGGCGCCGGTGAAGGCGCCGCGTTCGTAGCCGAACAATTCGCTCTCCAGCAGATTCTCCGGAATGGCCGCGCAATTGATGGCGATAAAGCGCTTGTCGCGGCGCGTGCTCAGTTGATGCAGGCCGCGCGCGATCAACTCCTTGCCGCTGCCGGAATCGCCAAGCAGCATGGCGGTGGCCGACGATGGCGCCACCTTTTCCACCACGCGGCACAGCTTCAGCATCGCCGGATCGCGGCTGATGATGCCCGCCAGCGGTGAATCGGACTGGATTTGCAGCATGCGCCGGTTCTCCTGCTGCATGGCGTGCAGGTAGAAGGCGCGTTCAATCACCAGGCCCAGGGTGTCGGCGTCCAGCGGCTTCTGATGAAAATCGTAGGCGCCCATGGCGATGGCCTTGAGCGCAAACGCGCGCTCCTGATTGCCGGACAGGATGATCACCTTGGTGTCCGGTGCAGCCGAGAGTATCTGCGCCAGCAGCGCCAGTCCTTCGCTGGCACCATCGGGATCGGGGGGCAGGCCGAGGTCCATGGTCACCACCGCAGGATGGTGCCGGCGCAGCTGCGCCAAGGCGGATTCGCGGTCGTCGGCGGTGACGACATCGTAGGCGTCCAGGCTCCAGCGCAGTTGTTTTTGCAGGCCGGCGTCGTCCTCGACCACCAGCAGTTTATTTTTCCCCATGTTCAGGCTCCTTATGCAGCGGCAGGGTCACGCGGAACGTCGTTCCTCGCGAGGGCGCGCTGGTCACGTGCAGTTGGCCGCCGATTTCGCGCAGGTATTCCTGGCTCTCGAAGACGCCGATACCCATGCCGGCGGCCTTGGTGGAAACGAAGGGCCGGAACAACCGCTCGCGCATGAACTCTTCGCTCATGCCGTGGCCGGTGTCGCAGACCTCGATAAGGGCGGCGTCCTCGGTCGTCTGCAGCCGCGCGACGACGCTGCCGTTGCGCGGCGTGGCCTCGATGGCGTTCTGGATCAAGTGGCCAATCACGCGCTCCAGGCGCTGCGCGTGGGCCAGCACGATCACGCCGGCGGTGTCCAGTTCCAGCAACGGTCTCGGCTCGCCGCCGACGTGCGCTTGCACCGCCCGCGTAAGCAGCCGGTCCAGCTGCAGCGGCGCCGCAGCCTCGCTTGCCGGCGCCGGATCGTGGCGCAGTTTCAGCAGCATGTGCTTCATTTTTCCCAGCGAATGGGAGAGCGTCTCCAACATATCGTTCTGGAACGCCGGATTGGCCTTGTGCTTTTCAGCGTTCACCAGCAGCAGAGAAAGCTGGGACACCAGGTTCTTCATATCGTGCACGATGAAGGTCGACATGCGGTTGTAGGATTCGAACTGGCGCGCCACGGCCAGACTGTCGGCCGATGCGCGGTGCGCGATGTAGCTGGCGGCCTGGCTGCCGGCGATCTTCAGCACGTCGCGCACTTCCCAGTTGAGTTGCAGAGGACTGCGCGGCGGCGCCAGGCAGAGGAAACCGAACAGGCTGCGCTCCAGCATCAGCGGCACGATCAGCCACACGTCCGCGCTCCACGGCGGCGGCGGCTGATTGTCATAGCGCGCCGGCGAACTACGCCACTCCACCAAATCGATCACCCAGTTGCGGGCCATGAGCATGCTGCACAGCGCCGCACCCGCGTGCTCCGCCGCCTGCGGCAGTGGCATGTTCCAGCGCGCCGCCGGCTGGAAGCTTAGCTCGTCGTGGCGCAGCCACAGCACGCCGGCCGGGCTTTCGACCAGCGCGGCGACGGCCTGGATGGCGCGTTCAGGCAGCGCCGCGCCATCTTCCTCTTCGCTGCGGTGGCCATCCCCGGCCAGCGTGCGGGTCACGCGCCGCCATTCCTCGCGGTAGTCATAGCGGCCTTGAAAGAAATGCTTGCCGATGAAGAGTTTGAGGCGCGATCGCATCGTGCCCGAGAACAGCACGCCCGCCAGCAGCAGCACCGCGCCGCCGAGGCAAGCAGCCTGCATCAGCGGTCCCCATGCGCCGCCGACGTAGCGCAAATACCATGCGCTGAGCGCCATCGCCATCAGGTAGATGGCGGAACCCAGCAACGCGGCCGAATGAAACATGATCTGGCGGGACAGCTGCAAGCCAGGCGTCCACGCCGGATTGCGCGTCATGGCCATGGCCAGCAGCGGTGCGGCCAGCGCGTTGACAATGCCACGCGCGGCCCAGATGTCGGGATGAACGCGGCGGAACAGCAAGGCGTCGCTGTACAGGTAGAAGTCGAAAGCGAACAATGCGCCGATCGCCAGGCAGGCGAACTTGATGCCCCAGCGCGCCTTCTGTGGCGCGGCGCGGTACACATGTTCGACCAGCAGCATGCCCAGCACCGACACGGCCAGCGGCACGGCGGCCCGCAGAATCGCCGGCGTATCCGCAAAGGCGGCAGTCAGCAGGCCTGCGGCGGGCAGCAGCAAGGCCCCGGCCAGCCAGCGCCGGCTAGCACCGGAAAATAGCAACAGCACCAGCAACCAGCAGGCGCCGCGCAGTGCCTCGGGCGCATCGAGCAGCACCAGCGACTGCCAGCGCTCAGCCGATGGAGAAGACGCCGCGCCGCTCAGCACCGCCGCGATGGCGCAGGCGGCCCACAGCGCGGTGGACAACGCGGCCACGCTGATCGCAGTGCTCTGCCCGCGCTGACGCGCGCACGCCGTGCCCTCTTGCAGCATCAGGCGCACCGCCAGCGCGCCGAAGGCCGCCAACGCGACTCCGTGGCTGAACACCGCAACCGCTGGCGCGCCGTCCCACAGCATCAGCGCCCGCCCTTGCCGAACAAGACCACTTGCACCGTATCGACCAGTATCAACAAGTCCAGGAACAAGCTGTTGTTCTTCACATAGTACAAATCGTATTGCAGCTTTTGCAGCGAGTCTTCCACCGACGCGCCGTAGCGATAACGCACCTGCGCCAGGCCCGTGATGCCTGGCTTGATCCCGTGCCGTACGTTGTAATAGGCGATCTGCTCGCACAGCTGCTCGACGAAGAACGCCCGCTCCGGACGCGGCCCGACAAAACTCATCTCGCCCCTAAACACGTTCAGCATCTGCGGCAGTTCGTCGATGCGCAGCTTGCGTATCCAGTGCCCCACCAGCGTCACACGCGGATCGTCTTCGGACGCCCAGCGCGGCCGGCCATCGCGCTCGGCGTCGTCGCGCATGCTGCGGAACTTCAGCACATGGAACAGTTTTCCTTCGCGCCCCACACGCTCCTGCCGATAAAATACCGGCCCGCCATCCTCGATCTTGATGGCGGCGGCCGTCGCCAGCATCACCGGCATGGTCAACAGGGCGATCGCCGCACTGGCCACCAGGTCGAACAGGCGCTTGACGGCGGCCCGCAACAGGCTTTGATCGAAGCCGCCGCCAAAAATCAAAAAGCTCGGCTGCAGGGAATCGACCCGGATCTGGCAAGCCTCGCGCTCGAAGAAGGCCGCCGCATCGGTCACCGGCACACCGCCCAACGCGCACTCCAGCAACTGCCGCACCGGAAAGGCGCCATTGCGGCGGTCGCCCACGGTCACCACGATTTCATCGGCCGCGTAGCGCCGCGCCAGCGCAAGCAGCGGCAAGTCTGCCGGCAGCAGCATCGCCGGCGGCACCGCCCGCAGTTCGCCGGCCACCGGCACGAAGCCCACCACCCGGAACGGATGAAAGCCGGCGCTGCTGGCCGCCAGGTCCAGGCATTCGCGCGCGATCGCGCCGTCGCCGACGATGATCAACCGTTGCTCCAGCATGCCCGACTGCGCCGAGGTGAACACCACCAGCCGCGCCAACAGCACCGCACCGCCCCCCAGCAGAAACACCATGCTACCGAAGCGGCCGAACTGCATGGCCGGCAGCAGCTCCGCCAACAGGTGCATCAAGCCGAAACCGAGCACGAAGGACGGCGCGATGCGCAGCAAAATGCTTTTGATGTCCTCGCGTGACTGGTCATGCTGGTACATGCCCAGCGTGCTCATGCTGAACACCATCACCAGCGCGAACGCCAGCGCCGGCCCGTACAATGGACCAGGCCCCGTCAGCCACAACGGCGCGCTGGCCATGGCCGCCGCCAACAAAATAGATAATTCCAGCAACAGCAGCATGAAGGCTATTCTGGAAACATAATGATGAAAGATTCTGATCACGATGCGCTCCCTCGACAGAACATCCATCATGAGTAACACCGCAGGAAACCATGTTGAGCGCCCACAATGCAGACGCAATCCCCGTGACGAAAAGGGCTATTTGTGACGCGACTATGACAAATAGTCTATAGTCATGGTTCTCTAGTGCATTTCACACACGTAATCATGAAATTTGATGTTGCAATTGTCGGCAGCGGATTGGCGGGCCTGTCGGTCGCCCTGCACCTGGCCGAGACCCGAACCGTCGCCATCGTCTCCAAGCGTGCGCTCAAGGACGGCGCCAGCAACTGGGCCCAGGGCGGCATTGCCGCCGTGCTCGATTCCGGCGACAGCCACAGCCAGCACATCGACGACACCCTGGTCGCCGGCGGCGGCCTGTGCGACGAAGCGGCCACCCGCTACATCGTCGAGCACGGCCGCGAAGCGATCGAATGGCTGATCGAACAAGGCGTGCCTTTCACGCGCGACGAGTCGGCGGAACTGGGCTTCCACCTGACGCGCGAAGGCGGCCACAGCCAGCGCCGCATCATCCACGCGGCGGACGCCACCGGCAACGCGGTGCAGACCACGCTGGAAGAGAAAGTACGCGCCCATCCGAACATCACCCTGTTCGAACACCACTGCGCGGTCGACCTGATTACCTCGGACAAGCTGCACCCGGTCAAGCAGGCCAATGCCCAGCCCAAGTGCTACGGCCTGTATGTACAGGACGAGCAGACCGGCCAGGTGCACACCTTCGCCGCCGAGCACACGGTGATGTGCACCGGCGGCGCCGGCAAGGTCTATCTGTACACCACCAACCCGGACACCGCCAGCGGCGACGGCATCGCCATGGCCTGGCGCGCGGGCTGCCGCGTATCGAACATGGAATTCATCCAGTTCCATCCGACCTGCCTGTACCACCCTTACGCCAAGTCGTTCCTGATCACCGAAGCGATCCGCGGCGAAGGCGGCCTGCTCAAGCTGCCGCCGGAAGCCGGCGCTGCGGCCGGCACCCGCTTCATGCTGGCCCACGACGAACGCGCCGAACTGGCGCCGCGCGACGTGGTCGCCCGCGCCATCGACTTCGAAATCAAGAAGCGCGGCCTGGATTACGTCCACCTGGACATCAGCCACAAGCCGGCCGAATTCCTGATCGAGCACTTCCCGACGATCTACGCGCGCTGCATGGAACTGGGCATCGACATCACCAAGGAGCCGATCCCCATCGTGCCGGCCGCGCACTACACCTGTGGTGGCATCGTCACCGACCTGCACGGCCGCACCGACCTGCCCGGCCTGTACGCAGTCGGCGAAACCGCCTGCACCGGCCTGCACGGCGCCAACCGCCTGGCCAGCAACTCGCTGCTCGAATGTGTGGTCATCGGCCGCGCCTGCGCGCTCGACATCACGGCCAAGGAAAAAGGCGAAGTGCCGTATCTGCCGGATTGGGATGAAAGCCGCGTCAGCGACGCCGATGAAGAAGTGGTCATCGCCCACAACTGGGACGAACTGCGCCGCTTCATGTGGAACTACGTCGGCATCGTGCGCACCACCAAGCGCCTGGAACGCGCGCAGCACCGCCTGGCGCTGCTGAAGGAGGAAATCGACGAGTACTACCAGAACTTCCGCGTCAAGCACGACCTGCTGGAACTGCGCAACCTGGTGGAAGTGGCGAGCCTGATCGTCAACAGCGCCCTGCTGCGCCGTGAAAGCCGTGGCCTGCACTTCAGCCGTGATTATCCGGAAACCCTGGCCAAGGCGCTGCCCACCATCCTGACGCCGCCACGCCGCAAGAAATGATCGCAGTCCGCCACGCCACGCAAGCCGACATCCCGGCGATGGAAGCGCTGATCGCACGGTCGGGCATCGAATTGAGTGAAGGCTTCTACACCAGCGAGCAGGCGCAAGCCGTCACGCGTCACGTATTCGGCGTGGACACGCAGCTGGTGGCGGACCAGACGTATTTTGTAATCGAAAAGGACGGCCAGCTGGCCGCATGCGGCGGCTGGAGCAAGCGCAGCACCCTGTTCGGCGCCGACCGCACCAAGCAAGGCGCCGATCCCTTGCTGGACCCGGCGCGCGAAGCGGCGCGCATCCGCGCCTTCTTCGTCGATCCCTCGGCAGCGCGCCAGGGACTGGGCAGGCTGCTGCTGCTGCACTGCACCGAAGCGGCCGTCGCCGGCGGCTTCCACACGCTGGAACTGGCGGCCACCATGCCCGGCGTGCCGCTCTACACCGCCTGCGGCTTTGAGGTCGTGGAAAAGCTGGAACTGGATCTGCCGGGGAACGTGAAAGTGCCGCTGGCGAAAATGCGCAAGGTGGTCGGCTAGGCTATTGAGGCAAGGTCACGCCATAACGGCGTGCCAGCTTTTGCAGCTCGCCGCTGGCCGTCATCGCGGCCAGCATCTGGTCCATCTGCTGCGGCGTCTCTTGCAGGCGCGGCGTCAGCGGATACGCAAAGAACGCATCCTGCACATCGATCAACGGCGCCAGCGCCAGCAGCTTGTTCTCCAGCCCCAGCCCGAGCAGCACCGGATCGGTATCGCGCCGGTTGGTGGCGAACATCTCCACGCGGCCGACCGCCAGCATCCGCAAGCCGCTTTCGACGGAATTGGTCACGCTGATGTTCAACTGCGGCGCGGCCTTGCTGAAGGCCGGCCCATAGTTCCAGCCGTTCAGCGTCGCGATGCGACGTCCCTTGAGCATGCTGTAGTCGCCCTCCCATATCGGCATGCTATTGGCGCGCACGTAAAACGCCACCTGATCCTGGAAGAAGCCCTGCGCGCTGAAGCGCATAAAGCGCAGGCGGTCGGCCGACCTGTACGGCCCCACCAGCACGTCCGCCTTGCCGGTGTGGATCAACTCTTGCGCGCGCCGCCAGGGATAGATCTCGAAGCGCAGCTGATAGCCGTAGCGCTGCGCAAACAAGTGCAGCAAGTCCACGCCCATGCCGGAAAATTCCCCGCCGGGACGCTGTTCGTAAATGCTTTCGAAGCGGGTGCCCGCCACCACCAGTTCGCGCGTGGCCGATGGACCGGCCCATGAGAAATGCGACAAGGCGCCTAGCGCAATGCCGCACATGCCAATCAACGCGTGCCGTCGGCTGTCAGAACAGAGCAGTGAAGCCTGATGGCTCAAACAGCCTCCTCATACCGGCGACACCGGTTGAAGTCATTCTATGCCGACTTCTTGCGGCGCGCTACTACGCCGACCAAAGCGAGGCCGGCCAGCAACATGCCATAGGTTTCCGGTTCAGGCACCGGCAGCGCGGCGCCGAAGCCGTCCAGATAAGCGTAGCCGGTGTGGGCGGTCGGATTGCAGTCGGCCGCCAGCAGCGACAACGTGAAGCTGTGGCCGGACAGCGAGGCGTCGATGCTCAGCGATTCGACCTGCCACTGCGGCGTGTAGAACAGGCTGCCTTCGCTGGAAAAGCGCGCATCGACGCCAGAGCCGGTATAGCCGGCATTGTAGGTCCGGCTGACCAGCAGCTGGCCGGTGGTGTCGTCGGTCAGCGTCAGCTTCATCAGCGCAGATTCGTCCTCGACGTGGCCGCCGTTCTCCAGCACGGCCTTCCAGGCGAAAACGATCTGCGAGTCGGTGTAATTGTTGACCTTCTGGCTGATGGCGGTGCCGTAACCGCCGGTGGACGTGTCTTCCGCGCGGTAGGCGTACTGGCCGCTGTAGACGGTCGAGCCGATCAGGCTGCCCAGCAGCGGATCGACGTAATTGCCGTTGATTACCTGGCCGCGCTCGCCGCTATCGGCGTTCAATGCGCCGCCCGGCAGCAGCTGCGCCGGCGTCAGATCGGCATTGTAGACACTGCCGCGATAACCGCCACCGGTGGTCCAGCCATCGGTGCTGCCCGCTTCAAAACCGCCGTTGACGAAGCCGTCTGCATGAGCGGCTCCTGCCAGGCACAACATCCCCACTACACCCGCAACGTATTTCAGTTTCATCTGATTTGCTCCTTTGTTAAAAAGAGCACAGATTTTATTGTTTTATTTAATACTTTTTTTGATAATTTCAATCGTGCGCGGGTCGAGTCAACAATAATATTTTGTTAACCGATTATTCGTAAAGAATAGTCCGTGGCCCGCACATCCTTGGTCAGGGCGCCGATCGAGATGCGGTCGACGCCGGTTTCGGCAATCGCGCGCACCGTGTCGAAATTGATGCCGCCGGAGGCTTCCAGCAGCGCGCGGCCGGCGTTGATGGCGACCGCCTCGCGCATCATGTGGGTGTTGAAGTTATCGAGCAGGATGGACAGCGCGCCCGCGTCCAGCGCTTCGCGCAGCTGGTCCAGCGACTCCACTTCCACCTGGATCGACACACCCTTGTCCAGGCGCTTGGCCGCCATCACTGCGTTGGTGATGCCACCCGCCGCCGCGATATGGTTTTCCTTGATCAGGATGCCGTCGTACAGCGCCAGGCGCTGGTTGTGGCCACCGCCCACACGCACCGCATACTTCTGCGCCAGGCGCATGCCCGGCAAAGTCTTGCGGGTGTCCAGGATGGCGGCACGGGTGCCGGCGATCACGTCCACATATTTGCGGGTGGCGCTGGCCACGCCGGACAGCAGCTGCATGAAATTCAGGGCTGCGCGTTCCGCCGTCAGCAGCGCGCGCGCCGGACCTTCGATGGTGCAGACCACGCTGTCGGCCTTCATCATGTCGCCTTCGGCGTACTTCCAGTCGATCTCGATGCCGGCCTGCATGCAGTTCATGATGCCTTCGAACCATGGGGCGCCGCACAGCACCGCATCTTCGCGCACGATCACGCGCGCCTTGGCGCGGCCGCCTTCCGGCACCAGCAAACCAGTCAGGTCGCCAGTGCCGACGTCTTCCAGCAGGGCCGCCAGCAGATTCGCTTCAAAGGCCGTCTTCAACGCGTCGTCGAACGGCGCGAACTTGTTCAACAAAGTGCTCATGCAGGACCGATTCCCGAAAACAGTTGTGCTTCTTGCGCCAGGTCCGGACCCGGCTGTACCTTGGCCTTCTTGGCCGCAGCGAAGTCCAGCATGCGCGTGATCGAGGTCACGGCCTGCTTGCCGATTTCCGGATCGACGAATACTTCGTGCGCCGCGCTGATGGCCGGGCTGTCGAGGTTTTCCAGCAGGTCGGCCAGATTCTGCAGGCCGTTCATGGCCATCCATGGGCAGTGGGCGCAGCTCTTGCAGGTGGCGCTGTTGCCGGCGGTCGGCGCTTCGATGAAGCGCTTGTTCGGCGCGGCGGCGCGCATCTTATGCAGGATGCCGTTGTCGGTGGCGACGATGAAGGTATCGGCGTCCGACTCCACGGCGGCGTTGATGATCTGCGTGGTCGAGCCGACCACGTCGGCCAGCGCCACCACGTTGGCCGGCGACTCAGGGTGCACCAGCACTTTCGCCTGCGGGTACTGGGCCTTCAGCAGTTCCAGTTCCACGCCCTTGAATTCGTCGTGCACCAGGCAGGAGCCCTGCCACAGCAGCATGTCGGCGCCGGTCTGCTTCTGGATGTAGGAACCGAGATGCTTGTCCGGCGCCCACAGGATCTTCTTGCCCTGCTCGTGCAGGTGCTTGACGATCTCCAGGCCGATGGACGAAGTCACCATCCAGTCGGCGCGTGCCTTGACGGCGGCGCTGGTGTTGGCATACACCACCACCGTGCGGTCCGGATGGGCATCGCAGTAGGCGGCGAATTCATCGGCCGGGCAACCCAGGTCCAGCGAGCAGGTCGCGTCCAGGTCCGGCATCAGGATGCGTTTTTCCGGGCTCAGGATCTTGGCCGTTTCGCCCATGAAGCGCACGCCCGCCACCACCAGCGTCTTGGCCGGATGATCGCGGCCGAAGCGCGCCATCTCCAGCGAATCGGAGACGCAGCCGCCGGTTTCCTCGGCCAGGTCCTGCAGGTCGGCGTCGACATAGTAGTGCGATACCAGCACCGCCTGCTTTTCCTTCAACAGGCGCTTGATGCGTTCTTTGAGTTCGATGCGTTGCTCAGGGCTTGGAGTCGCTGGCGTGCGCGCCCAGGCGTGGGCGGTGCAGCTGGCTCCGTCTTGTGGATGCTCGTACTCGACGGGTTTGATCTCGATGGCTTGCATAGTCTTTTAAGCGATACCTTGGCTGGTCAGATATTCTTCGTAGTTGCCGCGGAAATCGATGATTTCGTTTTCCTTGATTTCCAGGATGCGGTTGGCCAGCGAGGAAACGAACTCGCGGTCGTGCGATACGAAGATCAGGGTGCCGGCGTATTTATCCAGCGCGATGTTCAGGGACTCGATCGATTCCATGTCCATGTGGTTGGTCGGTTCATCGAGCAGCAGCACGTTGTGACGGCCTAGCATCAGCTTACCGTACATCATGCGGCCCTTCTCACCACCGGACAGCACGCGCACCGACTTCTTCACCTCGTCGCCGCCGAACAGCAGGCGACCCAGGATCGAACGCACGGCCTGGTCGTCGTCGCCCTCCTTGGTCCACTTGCCCATCCAGTCGGTCAGCGAGATATCGGTGGCGAAATCTTCGGTCGGATCTTGCGGCATGTAGCCGACGTTGGCGTTTTCCGCCCACTTCACCATGCCGTGGTCGGCGTGCAGGCCGGCGATGTCGTCACCGCCGATGCAACGCAGCAGCGTGGTTTTACCGGCCCCGTTGGCGCCGATGACAGCGATGCGTTCGCCCGCTTCAACCATGATGCTGAAGTTGTTGAACAGCGTGCGGTCGTATTTCTTGCTGATGCTGTCCGCTTCAACGGCCAGGCGGTGCAGCTTCTTCTCGCCTTCGAAACGCACGAACGGATAGGCGCGCGACGATGGCTTGATGTCTTCGACCTTGATCTTCTCGATCATCTTGGCGCGCGACGTCGCCTGGCGGGCCTTGGACTTGTTGGCCGAGAAGCGACGCACGAAGTCCTGCAGCTCGGCGACTTTTTCTTTCGCCTTGGCGTTGTTCGACAGCTGCTGGTTGCGCGCTTGCGTCGAAGCCAGCATGTAGTCGTCGTAGTTGCCTGGGTAAATCTTCAGCGTGCCGTAATCCATGTCGGCCACGTGGGTGCACACCTGGTTCAGGAAGTGACGATCGTGGGAAATGATGATCATGGTGGAGTTGCGCTCGTTGAGCACATCTTCCAGCCAGCGGATGGTGTTGATGTCCAGGTTATTGGTCGGTTCGTCGAGCAGCAGGATGTCCGGATTCGAGAACAGCGCCTGCGCCAGCAGCACGCGCAGTTTCCAGCCCGGCGAAACGGCGCTCATCGGACCGTGGTGCAAATCGATGGCGATGCCGACGCCCAGCAGCAGCTCGCCGGCGCGCGACTCGGCGGTGTAACCGTCGTACTCGGAGACTTTGCCTTCCAGTTCGGCGGCTTTCATGTAGTCGTCGTCGGTGGCGTCCGGGTTGGCGTAGATCGCATCGCGTTCGGCGATGGCCGCCCACATCTCGGTGTGGCCCATCATCACGACGTCCAGCACGCGCATGTCTTCATAGGCGAACTGGTCCTGGCGCAGCTTACCCAGGCGCTCGTTCACGTCCAGCATCACATTGCCAGCCGACGGGTCGAGATCGCCGCCGAGGATTTTCATGAAGGTGGACTTGCCGCAGCCGTTCGCGCCGATCAGGCCGTAACGGTTGCCATCCCCGAACTTGACGGAGATATTTTCAAACAGCGGCTTGGCGCCGAATTGCATCGTGATGTTTGCTGTACTGAGCATTGTGATTTAGGGCTTTTTCGAATGAAATCATGCCGTTAGGCGGAAAGGCGACATTATACAGCACCATGCGCTTGATGGACCTCAAGTCACAGCGGCACGCGGATTGACAGTGCCCCGGGCCGGGAACACCATGATCGCATGGATAATCCATCAATCAAAGACTACATCGACGCCAAGGACGAGTCCATCTCGACCGAGGCTCGTCAATATTACGCCTTGACCGAAGCGCGGCTGGCGGAAATGGATGCGCGCGTCGTCAACCGGCTTGCCGAGATGGAAACACGCCTGGTACGCGGCCAGGCCGATATGGAAACGCGCCTGGTGCGCGGACAGGCGGAGGTGCTTAAATGGTGCGTCGGCATCATGATCGCCGGCATTACCATCACCACCACGGTGACCACTTCGGTGTCGGTTTATCTCTACAACTCCACGCTCAATCGGGTCGACGCCGTGGCACGGCAGGTTGAAGTCCTGTCGCAGGAGGTGCGCGCATTGCGTACCGCCAACAAATAGAACCGGCCAAGGCTGACGCCGGGACTTGATGCCGATATAATCCAGAGCAGTGGCGCCCGGCTGGCGGCGCCCGCAACCTGGAAAGAGTTCGATGAAAGCTTTGGTTCTTTTGCTGGCAGTATCCGGTTCCGCCCTGGCCGCAGACGCCGATCTGCTGCGCTGCCGCACCATCGCCGACGTGGCCGGCCGCGTGGCGTGCTACGACGCGATTCCTGTCACAACCACCGCTCTAGTTGCCGCAGCGCAAGCCGCTGCGCCGGCCCAAGCATCGACGCCGGCCGCCGCCCCGGCCGCCAATTTCGGACTATCGGCCTCGCAGATGCGCAAATCCGATGAACCTAATTTCATCGAAAGCACCCTGCTCGGTCGTATCGAAGGCTGGAGCCCCTCCACCCAGTTCCGCCTGGCGAACGGCCAAATCTGGCGCGTGGCCGACGACAGCGCCGGCTCGGTCAACGAAATCGAAAACCCGAAGGTCAAGATCACCCGCAACAACCTGGGCAGCATGTTCCTTGAAATCGAAGGCACCAACCAGGCGCCGCGCGTGCGCCGGGTACAGTGATTACAGTGTCGCGCATCACAGCGTCGGATAGTCGCTGATCGTCAGGTCGAATCCGCGTTCATCCGACACCAGATGCGCCATGCCGCCATACGGCAGCGTGGCGCGCTCCTTGATATGCCCGAACGGCAGCCCGGTCAACACCGGTATCGGCAGCCGTGCGCGCAGATAGGCCAGCATGGCCTCGAAGTCGTAGCCGTTGTCCATAGCCGTCAGCTTGTAGCCGGAAAAATCCCCCAGCACCAGCGCCCGCTGACCGTCCAGCGCGCCGGCATAGAACAGCTGTAGCACCATGCGCTCGATGCGGTAGGGATGCTCGCTGATATCCTCGATGAAGCAAATGCCCTGCTCCAGCGCCTGGAAATACGGCGTGCCGAGCAGACTGACCAGCATCGCCAGATTACCGCCCCACAGCTTGCCGCCAACGTCGACCAGCGGATTATCGGCGCCGCCTTCCGCCACCGCGCCGCGCACCTTGTGCACCGGCCCGCGCAGGCAATCCCAGAACTGGTTCAGCGTGTACGTCACCGGCTCCGGACGGATGAAATCGTCGCACATCATCGGCCCGCCGAAGCTGATGCGGCCGGTCTGCTTCAGCAGCGGCATCTGGAACGCGGTGAAGTCGCTGTAGCCGGAAAACAGCTTGCCGCTGTCGGCCATCTTGCGGAAATCGATGGCGGGCAGCAGCCGCGACATGCCGTAGGAGCCGCGCAAGGCCACCACCACCTGCACCGCCGGATCGGCCGCCGCCGCGTTCAGCTGCGCCAGTCGACCTTCATCGGTGCCGCCGAAGCGCTGGAATTTCTTGTCGTCGTCGTAGTAGTCGTGGACCAGGAAGCCCTGCTGCCGCAGGCGCTGCACGCCCAGCAGGTAGGCTTCAATGTCGAGGGGACGGCCGCTGGGCGCGGCGATGGCGATGCCGATGTTCGGTGTACTCAAAATATCTCTAGCTTCGTTGATGGGTGCCGCTGCCGGCGCGATGCGTGGAGCGCGGAGGAAGTTCCGGCGCCATCTTACCGCGCAGGTGCTGGTCGAGCAAGGCAAGCAGACGCTCGATTAGCTGCGGCGGCAAGTCGTGCCCCATCCCTTCGATCACCTCCAGCCGCGCGCCCGGTATCGCCTTGGCCGTATCGGCGCCGCAGGCCACCGGCACCAGCGGATCGGCCGCGCCGTGGATCACCAGCGTCGGCGCGTGGATCTTGCGCAGCAGCGGCGTGCGGTCGCCGGAGGCGACAATCGCCACCATCTGCCGCGCGATGCCGTCCGGGTTGATGCTGCGGTCCAGCGAGCGCTCGATGGCCGCGCGCAGCACCCGCTCCGGCGTAGGAAAGGAAGGACTGCCGATCAGGCGCATCACGGCGATGCCGCGTTCCACCACTTCCGTGCGGCTGAGCGGATTGGCCGGCCCGCGCATCAGTGCGTTGCGCGCCGCCGGCGTCGGGCCCGGCAAACCGCGCCGGCCGCTGCTGGACATGATGGACGTCAGGCTCAGCGTGCGCGAAGCGAAGCGCGCCGCAAAAATCTGCGCGATCATGCCGCCCATGGAAGCGCCCACCACATGGACGCGTGCTATCCCCAGCGCATCGAGCAATCCGAGCGCATCGTCGGCCATGTCGTTGAGGGTGTAGGCGGCGGACTGTTTCAGGCCCACCAGGGATTTCAGATAAGCCAACAGCAGATGCGGCTTCTTGTGTTGATGCAGCTTGCTCGACAGGCCGGCGTCGCGGTTGTCGAAGCGGATCACGTAATAGCCCTGCTCCACCAGGCCGTCGACCAGGTCCTGCGGCCAGGAGATCAGCTGCATGCCCAGTCCCATGATCAGCAGCACCGGCGGATCGGCCGGATTACCGCTGATTTCATAGGCGATCGTGATGCCGTTTGCTTGCGCGGTAGCCAAGACCATCTCCCAAATCGTACTTGGGATTTAGCATACCATTTTTATTCCTGGGTGGCGCGTTTGGCCGCCGCCAGCGCGGCGCGGCGCGCGGCGAAGAAGTTTTTCAGCATGGCGCCGCATTCCTCGGCCATCACACCGCCGACGATGCCGGTGTGGTGATTCAGCTGCTCCTGCTCAAACAGGTTGAGCACCGAGCCGCAGGCGCCGGTCTTGGGATCGGTGGCGCCATACACCACCCGCGCCAGGCGCGCATGCATCATCGCGCCCGAGCACATCACGCATGGTTCCAGCGTGACATACAACTCGCAACCTGGCAGCCGGTAATTGCCGAGCTTCTCGGCGGCCGCGCGCAAGGCCACGATTTCCGCGTGCGCGGTCGGATCGTGCTTGCCGATCGGCTGGTTGCAGCCGACCGCTATCACCTCGCCATCCTTGACGACGACGGCGCCTACCGGCACCTCGCCCAGGTCCCACGCCTGCTGCGCCTGTTCCAGCGCCAGCTGCATGAAAGCCGCGTCAGACATGGTCAGACACCATCGGTGATTTCAGCCCAGCAGTTCGGGGTTTCGTGCAGCACCAGCTTGTGCAGGTGCAGGCCGGTGCCGTAGCGGTCCTTGTAGGCCGCCTTGAGGATGCCGAACGCCACGTGCGCCAGGTTTTCCACGGTCGGAATGCGGTCGATCACCACGGTCTTGTGGTCCGGCAGAGAGGCCAGGAAATCGCGCACCGACGCGTCTTTTTCGTAGACGATGAAGGCGTGATCCCAGACGTCGACCAGGTGTTCCTTGGCCAGCGCCTTGATGTCCGAGAAATCCATGATCATGCCGTTGTCGGAATTGCCTTCAACGTCGATGATGTTGCCGGTCAGGGTGATTTCCAGCGTGTAGCGGTGGCCGTGCAAATTGCGGCATTGGCTCTTGTGGTCGGGAATACGGTGGCCGGCGTCGAATTCCAGCTTGCGGGTAATGGTCAGCATAAGGTCGGTCTTAATTCAGGGTATCTGTAAAAGTTTATGGGTTTGCAGGCTCAGCTTCCATTTCGGATTGCGCTTGCAGGTTTCGATCGCCAGCGTGGTATTGAAGGCGGCCAGCGGGCCGTCCATCGCCTGCACGTAGAAATTCTCGAAGTCCAGTTGTTCGTAGGCCGACAGGTCTTGATTGGTCTGCGGAATCACGACCTTGATTTCATTGCCTTTTTTCACCACCAGTTCGGAACCCATCTTCGGGCTCACGCAGATCCAGTCCACGCCTGCCGGCACCGGCAGCGTGCCGTTGGTTTCAATCGCGATGGTGAAGCCGACCGCGTGCATGGCCTCGATCAGCGCGGTATCGAGTTGCAGCAGCGGCTCGCCGCCGGTGAACACCACGTATTTGCTGGCCGTGTAGCTTTCCGGCCACAGCGCGTTGATGGTGGCGGCCAGCTCCTGCGGCGTCTTGAACTTGCCGCCGCCTTCGCCATCGGTGCCGACAAAGTCGGTATCGCAGAACTGGCACACGGCGCTGGCGCGGTCGATTTCGCGGCCGGTCCACAGGTTGCAGCCGGAAAAACGGCAGAACACGGCCGGACGGCCAGCGTGTGCGCCCTCACCCTGCAACGTGTAGAAAATCTCTTTAATGCTGTAAGTCACGATAGTTCCTGATTGGACAACCCTCAATTATATCCCACGTCACACTTTTCCGGAAAGCATCACCAAAATTGATATTTCACAATGCTTCCAAAAGGCAAGCACGTTATGTTGGCTTGTGGACCATGCCAACGTTTGTCATCCATCACAGGAAGATACACCATGAGAACCGCGCCGCCGCTTCTGGAAATCGATATCGTCTGCCTGGCCGTTTGCCTGCTGCTCTGCGCCGCCTGCCTGCTGCTGTGGTGGCGCCAGCGCGCGCAGGGAGCGCATGAACTGGCCGAGGCGCGGCGCCAGATCGCGCGCCTGAGCGCCAGCCAGCAATCGCTGCGCGACGCCGAACGCCGCCGCATCGCCCGCGACCTGCACGACGACCTGGGCCAGCAACTGCTGGCGCTCAGCATGGACGCCGGCGCGCTGGCCGCCGCCCACCCTGTCCTGCAGCGGCCGCTGGACCAACTGCACGAGCGCATCCAGCAAGCCATCCGCGCCATGCGCGCCATCGTCGACGACTTGCCGGCCGAGGCCCTGCACTCCGGACTGGAAGGCGCGGTGCACCAGCAGATCGCCCAATTCTCGCGCCTGAGCGGCATCCGCTGCCAGCTGGATGCCGAAGCGGCCGCCTTTGCCGGCCCCGCCGCCGGCATCGAGGGCGTGCTGTACCGCGTGCTGCAGGAATCGCTGAGCAATATCGTGCGCCATGCGCAAGCCTCCGAGGTCAGCGTCGGCCTGCGTCGCCAGGAGCAGCGCCTGAACCTGACCGTGCGCGACAACGGCGTCGGCCTGGCGCAGGCGCCGGCCCGGCGCGGCAACGGCCTGCGCAACATCGCCCAGCGCGTGAGCGAGGCCGGCGGCCGGTTCGACGTCGCCAGCACGCCCGGCGCCGGCACGGCGCTGACCATGTCTTTTCCCATTCGATAACAACAGAAAGCGGCGCCCATGAGCGGAACACAAAAAATCCAGCACCTGATGGAGTTTCCACCGGCAGACCAGCAACACGGCTTCGCCCTGAAGCTGATGGAGCTGCTGGTGATCCCCACCTTCGTGGTCGACATCAACGGCAAGGTCATCATCTGGAACCAGGCCTGCGAGCGCCTGACCGGGGTGCCGGCCTGGGAAGTGCTGGGCACCTCGGACCACTGGAAGCCGTTCTACGAAGAGCAGCGCCCGACCTTGGCCGACCTGGTGATCCAGGGCCGCAGCGCCGATCTGCACCGGTTGTACCGCCAGCACGCGCGCCGCAACGACACCGACAACAACCTGTGCGCGGAAAACTGGTGCGACATGCCGCGCGTGGGCCGGCGCCGCTACCTGGCGGCCGACGCCAGCCCGATCTTCGACAGCGAGGGCAAGCTGGTGGCCGTGGTCGAAACCCTGCGCGACGTCACCGAGGAAAAACGCGCGCAGGTAGCGCTGGAACAACTGGCCACGCGCGACGGCCTGACCGGCCTGGCCAACCGCCGCTGCTTCGACGATACGCTGAGCGCCGAGTGGCAGCGCGCCCTGCGCCATCAGCTGCCGCTGTCGCTGCTGATGGTGGACGTCGACAACTTCAAGCAGTACAACGACGCCTACGGCCACCTGGGCGGCGACGAGTGCCTGCAGCGCATCGCCAAGGCGGTGTCAAGCGAGATGCGCGCCAACGACCTGGTGGCGCGCTACGGCGGCGAGGAGTTCGCGGTGATCCTGCCGAATGAATCGCTGACCGGCGCGGCCATCGTAGCCGAGCGCATCCGCTGCCGAGTCGAGCAGCTGCGCCTGCCCAACCTGGGCAGCCAGCAGCACGTGGTGACGGTCAGCATCGGTGCGGCCACCGCGCTGGCGGCGCCCGAGAACGATCCGAGCCAGCTGGTGGCGACGGCCGACTCGGCGCTGTACCGCGCCAAGCACATGGGCCGCAACCGCATCAGCCTGCCGGAATTGGATTAACCCAGCGCCGGCAGGTACGGCACGTAGGGAATGCCGACCGGGATGATGTGGCTCATCACATCTATATTCTCGGCGGAGTCCGAGAAGCCGACCAGCGCTTCGGCGCGCGTCACCACCTTCAGCGAATCGAGCCAGAACTGCAGGCCGGCGGCGTCGGGCGCGCGGTGCAGCACGTTGCTGTACAGCGCGGTCACGAACACTTCATCGCTGGCGTTGGCGCCGTAGATGCTGATGAATTCCGCGCTGTCCACGAAGCCGGCGGCGGTCGACGTTACGCGGCCGCCGTTGTCCAGCACCTTGAGCCAGTAGCCCATGCCCGCTTCGTCCGGCGCGCGGTTGAACATGGCGCTGTACAGGCGGTACAACTGGCCGGCGGCGCCGTTGGTGTCGAGCGCCACGGCGCCATCGGTAAAGCTCAGGCGCTCCACGCCGGTCAGCAAGTCGGTTCCCTCGCTTCCGCCCTGGTCAATCAGCGAAACTGCCGAACCGGCGGCGTGCAAGGAGACGCTGGCGCGCGTCCCGGCGATCACCAAGGTGTCGATGCCGGCCCCACCGGCGATCAGCTGACTGCCTGCCGACGCCATCAGCACATCGTTGCCGGCACCACCCGCCACCAGCGCGGTATAGTCATACAACTGGATGTTGACGTCGCTGAACTGCAGCCTGTCGATGTCGGTCAGCAGATCGTTGCCGTCGCCGCTGACACTCAGCGCGCCGAAGGAACCGCTCAGCGCATAGGCCGACAACGCCCCGCCGAACACCACGGTATCCAAGCCGCCATTGCCGCTGATGGTATCGCTGCCCGCCCCCTCGTAAATCACGTCGTTGCCGGTGCCGCCGGTGATCACGTTACCGTAGGCGTTGGCGTAGATGGTCGATCCGCCGCTGCCGGCGATGGCGCCCTCGATCGCCACGTTGTAGGCGATCGAAATATTTTGATATCCCGGCGCGGTGGAACTGAAGGTGCCCGCGTTCAGGTTGATGAGCGTGGCCCCGGTGCAGCCGGAAAAGTCCAGCGTATCAACGCCGCCCGCATCCCAGATGCATTGCAGCGCCGCATCCTTGAGGAAGACGTAGCTGTCGTTGCCGGTGTGGTAGCCCATGTTGGCGCCATACAGGTACTGGATCGCCTGGATGTCGTACAGCATCGGCGTGATGCCGTAGTTGTAGTTCAGCTGAAACCCCGCGCCCGTGTGATACGACATCTGCGAGTAATCGATGGTATCGGTTTCCTGCGGCAGGAACGGGCCGGAGATATCGGCGCCGGTGGAGTCGTAGTCGCCCGGATGCTTGAAGCCCAGCGTATGGCCCAACTCGTGGATGAGCACCGACACGCCGAAATCGCCAGGCGCAAAGCTGAAGTTGTAGTCGTTCTGATTGTTGATGAACAAATAGCTGGGATCGTGGCCGTTTGGCAGATAGGCGTAGCCGCTGCTGGTACGGCCCTGGTCGTTGGTGCCCATCTGGATATCGCCATCGGCCGCCACCTCCTGGAAGGTGATGTTGGCCACTGCGGCCCAGGTGGCCAGCGCATCGCGCGTGGCGGCTTGCTGCGCCGCCGTCATGGCCTTGAAACCGTTGGCGTCGTTATTGGTGGCGTCGCTCGGCAAGCGCGTCATGAAGCTGTAGGTCAGCGTCACGGCTTGGCCGGGAGCCGCAGCCCAGCTGGTGCCAATCAGCGAATCGATGGAATTTATACCGGATGTCAGAGTCATATTAAAGTTTTCAGAATGGCAGGGCCGCGCGGTCCGGGTCTATCCAGCCCAAGCGCGCGTCCTTCGAGAATAACACTTCCGCCGTCCAATATTGTGTCAGCCACGATTTATTGCCGTAAGGACTCTGCAAGAGCTGCTCGCAAGCCACATGCAACGGCGTCCCCGCCGGCTGCCGCGCCAGGAAATCGGCCACCGCCCGCAACGACGCCAGCGTAATCGTGTGGTGATAGCCGCCGGTATCGGTGTTGGCGGTGCCGCTGGCCTCGTTGTAGGCGCGGATGAT
This sequence comes from Duganella paludis, assembly GCF_054461335.1. NCBI lineage: Bacteria > Pseudomonadati > Pseudomonadota > Betaproteobacteria > Burkholderiales > Oxalobacteraceae > Duganella > Duganella paludis. The sequence goes on along the minus strand of NZ_CM136922.1, from coordinate 6,310,404 downwards.
GCCGGGCATTTCCGCCTGCGCATCGATATCGGGACGCGCCGCCAGCAGCCAGGCCGCAGCCGCCAGATGGGCGGCGTGGGTCCAGGCGGCCTTGGGCAGCGTACGGTCCAGCAGGCCGGCGCCGATGACGTGGATCTCTTCGTCGGACTGAAAATGCATGGGCAAACTCACTATTCGAACGGGTTGGCGACGATGGTGTTGGCGGCCGGCGGCAGCGTGGCCGGCAGTTTCTGCGCTTCGAGCCGGGCGACCACGTCCGCCAGCAGCTTCTGCAGCGCGCGGGCGTCCGTTAGGCCGGCCTGATCGGCGGTCAAATCGATATCGCCGCTGATGGTGATGCGGTCCAGGCGGTTCTCGATGGTCAGGCCGCCGATGTGCAGCACGTCCGACTCGTTTTTATAAGGCACGAATTTGCTCATCGCTTGCTCCCTTCTTTACGTTGTCTCACCTTCGGCAGGCGCAGCATCGCCTGTTTTTCCGCCGCCGGCAGCGACGGCAGCAGATTGATGCCGACCTTGTCTTCCAGTTCGGCGATGCTCAGCAGTTCGTAGCTCACATCGGCGCGGTTCTCGATGAAGAACGCGGCGCCGGCACGCTGGCGCGGGCTGTACACCAGTTTATACAAATGCGTGGGCACCAGCACATTGCCGACTTTTTCCAGATTGCCGCCGATGAAGGCCGGGCCGGTGATCACGTACAGATCGCCTTCCTTCTGCGCCAGCTTGCGCACCACGCCCTCGATGCCGGCCCAGACGTGACGGTTGTTCTCGGCGTTTTGCGGCACCATGTTGGCCAGCGTGAAGCTCTCGTGCTGGGTGCGGCGGTCCGGCATGTCGCCGTTGGGCGCCATGTGGCCGCGATCGTAACCGCTGCGGGCATAGTCGGCCAGCTCGGCGCGCGCCCTGCCCGGCAGCCTCGGCTCGGGATGGAAGGAGTTTTCGCGCGACAGGTCCTTGGCCGCGTCGATGTTTTCGGCCGTCAGGTGCTCGGCCGACCACAGCGGCGTGCGCGTGATCCCGGAGTGCATCACGCCGAACACGCCGTAGCAGAGCTCGGTGGTGGCGGCGGTCATTTTGGGGTTGCGGATTTCCGGCAGGCGGCCATCGACGTAGTGGGCCGGGCATTCGCCGGCCGAGGCCAGGCTGGCGGCCAGCAGCGCGGCAATCGCCAGCGATCGTTGAAACAGAGACATAGCTTCCTAAAAACATTGCTGAGGCAGCATTCTATCGGACGCCGGCCGCGCGCAACAAGCGCTCCGCAACCGCGCGCAGCTCCGCGAGCAGCGCCGGCGGTTCCAGCACCACCACTTCGAACGGCGCGGCGGCCAGTTGGCGCGCGAACCAGTCCAGCTGGTCCGACTGGTTGTGCAGCAGCACGCCCTCGCCGGTTTCCTCAAACAGGCCGATGGTGTCGATGAAACTGCGGCGCGCCTGCTCCAGCGTGGTCTTCAACAGTACCTTGGCCGCGAATTTGCGCGGCAGCATCGCCACCGACAGCCGCAGATGTTCGAGCGCATCGAAATCCGGCGGCCGCACCGCCAGGCCGGGCGCCGGGCGTACCTGTTCCACACGGTCGAGGCGGAAGGTCCGCATCGCCTGCCGCAGATAGCAATAGCCGACCATGTACCAGTAGCCGCCGTAGTAGGCCAAACCGTAGGGATCGACATCACGTTCGCTGGACTGGTCTCCGGCCAGATAGTGCAGGTGCACGCGGCGGCCCTCCTTGGCGGCCAGCGACAGCGGGCCAAGCGCGGCGTTGGCGGACGGCGGCTCCCGCCGGAACGATGGCGTGCGCAGGTCCAGCTTTACCGTGTTGCCGATGGCCCCGACGCGGTTGCGCAAGCCGTCCGGCATGATGCGCTCCAGTTTGGCCTGGGCGCTTGCCACGGCGGGCGCGGCCTCCGCCAACCCCAGTCCGCGTGCCGCGAGCAAGCCCAGCGACAGGGCCAGCGCCTCGTCGTCGGTGAACATCATGGGCGGCAATTTAAAGCCGGGCATCAGGGCGTAGCCGCCGTGCCGCCCGCGCTCGGCGGTGATCGGTATGCCTATCTGCTCCAGCATCACGATGTAGCGGCGCAGGGTGCGGCCGTCCACCGCCAGTCGGGTGGCCATCTCGGCCCCGCTCATGCGGCCGTGGGTTTGCAGCAGTTCCAGCACTGCCAGCACGCGTGTGGTTGGGTGGTACATGGCGCAAAGATAGCATGTTTATAGGGCGAAATCTGTCCTGATTAAGCCCTAAGCTGGCGTCAACAACAACTTTGCAGGAGTTAAAAATGTCGCAAACCGCCAATCTTTGGCTGTATTTCATTGTCGTGTTTGGCGTGATCGCGCTACCGGGTCTGGACATGGCGTTCGTCATGGGCAGTTCCATGCTCGGGGGCAGGCGCTCGGGGATGGCGGCTGTGGCCGGCATCATGGCCGGCGGCGTTTGTCACCTCTGCATGAGCGCGCTGGGCGTGGCGCTGGTGCTGCAATACTGGCCGCCGCTGTACCAGATCATGCTGCTGGTCGGCGCCGCCTACATCGCGTGGATGGGCTGGCAGCTGCTGCGCAGCGACAGCATTTTCCATCCAGCGCCAGGCGCGGCGGTCCTCGGCAACGCCGTCATCTTCCGTCGCGCATTGACGACCAGCCTGCTCAATCCCAAGGCGTATATCTTCATGCTGGCCATCTTCCCGCAATTTCTACGTCCCGCTGACGGGCCGCTGTGGTTGCAGTCCGGCGTGCTGGGCGCGATCACGGCGCTGACGCAACTGGCGGTTTACGGGGCGCTGGCCTATGCCGCCAGCGGCGCCAGCGGCTGGTTCGCGCGGCATCCGGCTGCCGCGACCGTGGCGGCGCGCATCATGGGCCTGCTGCTGATCGTTACTGCCGTGCTCAGCGCGAGCCGGGCGTAAAAACAAAAAAGGCCGGCGTTCCTGGAACGCCGGCCTTTCCAAACATCCAACCCTACCAGAGGCAATGTTTTTAATTTCAATTGCTGCAACACTGATTACAATTGTACATTAATTCGCGGGGCTTATCTACTATCAAGCAAGTAACTCCTCTATCTTCAGCGCCAGCGCTTCGTTCATTTGCCGCTGACTGTAGCCGGGATGGCGCGTCGCAAAATCCTGCGCCGCCGCGCGGTAGCCGGCCTGGTGGAGCAAAGGCCGCAGCACGCCGCGCCAGTCCGAATCGGGCGTCAGCAAGGCGGCGTTATAGCCGGCGCCGGACATGGCGACGCGGCGCGCGGTGAGGAATTGTTCGGTGTGGGACGGCAGCATCAGCAAGGGTACGCCGGCCAGCAGCGACTGCGCCAGCGTGGCCTCGCCGGCGTGGCACACGCACAGCGCTGCCTCGGCCAGCGCCTGCGGCAGCGAGACCGGCGACTCGGCATACACGATCTGCTCACTGAGCACCGGCGGCGCGGCGCCGAGCGCCACTTCGGGCACATAGGCCAGCACGCGGCAGCCCTCCTCCACCAGCGCCTTGAGCACCGCGCCATGCGACGGATGGACCGACTTCACATACGCAAATACCTTGCGGCCCTCGCCCTCGGGCCAGTACGGCGCCAAGCCGCCATCGGCGGCGAAGCTGGGCCCCAACCATTGTGCCTGCGTGCGGCCTTCGCAGTGATCGAGTTCCGGCCAGGTGCACAGCAATGGCAGGTCGCCGAGGAACACGCCGGCCGCGTGCGCGTGCGGCGGCGCCTGGAATTCGGCCAGCACCGCGTTGGCCGTCGCCAGCATGCGCGCTTCGGATGACGCCAATCGTGCCGGCGGCGCGTCCTTCCACGAAGGCAGTGGCTGATCCGGCGGCGGGCTGTTGAAGCCATTGCCGACCGAGGCGCTGCGCAGTCCCATGCTGCGCGCCGCCAGCAAGGCGGTCGGCGCGAAATCGGCCACCACCAGATCCGGTTGCAGCACGCCGAACATATCGCGCCAGCCGGCCACCATGCCGCGCAGCGCGGCCGGCTCAAGGTAACCGCAGTGGAACAGGATCTCGGCCAGGTTGGCGGACGGCGGCAAGCCCGCCGCCTTGTGCAGCCAGACCGGCGCCTGCAACGTGGGGACATCCAGATCGGCCAGCAAGGCGTTGGTCTGCATCAGATCGCGCACACTTAGAGTGACGCGGTGGCCGCGCGCCAGTAGCGCTTGCGCCAGCATCTTCAGGCGGCCCGCATGTCCCAGGCCGCCGCCCAGTTCCCAGCACAGGTGGATATGGCTCACAACAATGACTCCACCGTCGCCCGAACTTCCGCCATGGTGTCGACCACGCGCCAGGCGCCGGGAAAGTCATGTTGCCGCGTCAGCGCATTGCGCAGGATGATGCAGCGCATGCCGGCCGCCGTCGCCGCCTGCAGGCCGCGCGGCGAGTCCTCGATCACCAGCGCTTCCTCGGCGCGCACGCCCATGCGCTCAAGGCCCAGCAGATACGGCTCCGGCGACGGTTTGCTGTGCGTGTAGCATTCATGCGTGAGCACGAATTCGAAGTGGCGCAGCAAATCCAGCCGCTGGTGGATGATCTCGAAGTGGTCGCGATTGGAACTGGTCACCACGCCCATGCGCACACGCGGCGACAAGGCCGCCAACGTATCAGCCACGCCGTCGATGGCCGGAATGTGCTCGGACGCCAGGCGTGCCGCATAACGCTCGTTACGCACCGCGCGCAGCGACTCGGCCTGTTCTTCGGACAGGCGCGGCGCCAGCAAATGCCAGGCGCCGCAGTTATCGGCCAGATACCAGTCGAAGAAATGCTGCGCGCTCAGTTCCAGGCCCAGGGGCTGGAACAGTTCGCGGTTCGCTTCGTAAAACAGCTGCTCCGTATCGACCAGCACACCGTCGTTGTCCCACAGGATGGCCCGCAGCATGGCGCGCCGTCTTAAGCAGGAACGCCGCTGGCCATGGGATTCGGCAGCGGTTCGGCCACGCGATGCAGCAGGTTGCGGTCGCGGTGATGGAATTCCTCTTCGCCGCGCAGCAGCATCACGGTGTCTTCTTCGTAGCCCCAGGTGCCGTCGTCGTTGATGGTGACCTTGATGCGGTACTCCACCGTCTTGAAGCCGTATTCCAGGAAGGGATTGGAACGGATGCCGTAGGTATCGGACTCCAGGCGCGCCACCAGTTCGAACTCCTTGGCGTCCGGCTCCACCACGGCCGACGCCATGGCGATCTGGCCGCGCGGGATGCCCAGCGTCTGGATCACGGTCTTGGTCTTCGGCTCCCACAGCCAATAGCCCACCTGCTCGTGATAGGTCTTCACGTTATCGGGCTTGTTCACGATGATCAGGTAGCGCAGGCCGTAGAACAGCTGCGGGCCGTTGGTCACCGGATCGATGGGCGTCAGCTCGATGCGCTCGACATAGGCCTGCTTGCGCGCGCCGTCGGCCTTGGGCTTGATATCCAGGCCGCGTTCACCCTTCCAGATGCCGGCCATCGCCGTCAGCGGGCCGAGGTTGTTGAGGGTGTTGACGTCGATCGGGCTAGGTTCGGTGTAGATATCGGTAGAAAACTCGGTCATGCGCTGGTCCTGGATGGTGGAATGAAACGGACGCTATTGTAATGTGATCTCGATGCGGTTGTGACCTGCGCTATAGGTATAGGCCAGCGCACTGCCCAACTGGCGTATCAGCAGCAGGCCGATGCCGCCCACCTGCAGTTCATCCGGCGGCAGCCCCGGATCGGGCGGCGGCGGGCCTTCGGTCAGCGGATTGAATGGCGGCGCGGCGTCTTCGTAGCACAGCACCTGGCCGCGCACGCCGACCCACACGTCGTGCGCGCTGTCGCCGCCGTAGCCGTGCAGGATGCTGTTGCGCAGCAGCTCCTCCAATATCAATTCGGCGCGCGCCACCAGGCCCGGCGCAAGGCCGGCCCGGTTCAACGCCATGGCGGCAAACGCCATGGCGCCGGGGACCGCATCGAGTCGTGCCGGAAAACGCAGCAGATGCGTGATACCGGTTTCTTTTTCGTCCATTCAAGCATATTATCGGAATGCTTACGGCAGGAGAAGAACCTCAGGAGAAGAACAGTGAAAAGAATAATCGCCGCAGCATGCGCCGCCATGGCCATGCTGTCCACCGCCGCCGAACTCCCCGCCGGCATGATCAAGACCGCCAAAGGCAGTGCTTCCATCGAACGCGAAGGACAGAAAACGCCCGCCAAGGCCGGCGCCGCGCTGATGTCCAGCGACCGCGTACTCACCGGCGCGGACGGCAGCGTGGGCATCACGCTACGCGATGAAACCCTGCTGGCTGTAGGCCCGAACAGCAATGTGTGGCTGGAGAAGTACGCGTTCGATCCGACCTCGCACGAGGGCACGCTGAACGCCACGGTCAAGAAAGGCACGCTGGGCGTCATCTCCGGCAAGCTGTCCAAGCAGTCGCCGGGCGCGGTGCAGTTCCGCACGCCGACCTCGATCCTGGGCGTACGCGGCACCGAGTTTGTCATCGACGTCAAGGACGGGGAATAAACCATGGCCTTGCTGCTTTGGGCCGTGTGCCTGCTGGCCGCTGTCTCGCAACTACAACGCGGACCGACCGAACAAATCACTTTGCTGCCGAACCAGGACGGCAAAGCCAGCGCCGTCATCATCACCACCGCCGGCAAAGAGACGGTGCTGGACAAGCCGTATCAAACCGCCGCAGTCGATAGCCATGGCGCGGTCGCCACCAGCGGTGACGACGCCGCGATCAAGAATCGCTACGGCGCCCTGCTGGACACACTGCCCCAGCGCGCCGCCGTGTTCATCGTCTACTTCATCACCGATACCGACAACCTGACCGCCGAATCGGCGGCGCAGCTGGCGCAGATCAAATCGCAGCTGGCCTCGCGCCCGGCGCCGGAGATCATCGTCATCGGCCACACCGACACCGTGGCCAAGCGCGAATACAACGACGCCTTGTCGTTACGTCGCGCCGCCACCGTCAAGCAGATACTGGTGGAAGCCGGTATCGCCGAAGACCAGATCGTGGTGCAGGCGCGCGGCGAGCGTGAACTGCTGGTGCCTACCGCCGACGGTGTCGATGAACCGCGCAACCGCCGCGTGGAAATCCGCGTCCGCTAGTTCCTCTTCAGACTGCGCCGTTCCAGCGCAGCACCAGCAAGGTCAAATCATCCGAAGCCTCGGCGCCGTCCACGTGACGGCGCACGTCGTCGCGCACGGCCTGCACCAGGGCCGCCGGCGCGGTGGTCGCCGCCGCCGTCAGCAAGCGGTCCAGGCGCTCGTTCCCATACAGTTCGCCGGCCTCGTTCATCGCCTCGCCGATGCCGTCCGTGGTCAGGCACAGGCTTTCGCCGGGCTGCAGCTGGTACTGCTGGACCGGATATTCGAAATCGTCCATCACGCACAAGGGCGGGCCGTCGGCCGATTGCAGCAGTTCGACCCGGCAATCGGCGGTGATGCGGCGCGGCGCGTCGTGGCCGGCGTTGCACAGCGAGACGCGGCCGGTGGCGGCGTCCAGGATGCCGGCGACGCTGGTCACAAACAGCATTTCCGGATTCTCACGCACCAGTTCGCGGTTGGCGCTGTTCATGATCAGGCCCATGTCGGCCTCGCCGCGCAGCGCGATGCTGCGCGAGAGCGCCTTGGCCACCACCATGAACAGGCTGGCCGGCAGGCCCTTGCCCGAGACGTCGCCCACCATGAAGAACACGCGGTCCCGGTCCAGCATGAAGAAGTCATACAGGTCGCCGCCCACTTCCCTGGCCGGTTCCAGCAGTGCGCCGACTTCGAAGCGGCGCTCGCCGGGGAAGGCGGTTGCCGCCTGCGGCAGGGACGCCATCTGGATGCGGCGCGCGGCATTCAATTCGCCGGCGGTGCGGGCGGCCGATTCACGCGCGGCCTGCAAGGCGCGTTCGGACATTTTGCGGTCGCGCACCGCCACCGCCAGCATGCTGGTCAAAAGACTGAGGCAGACCGCCGCATGGCCCAGCGCCACGCCGCCCGCGTCGAACAGCAGGCCGGCGCGCGCGAACAGCAAGGCGCCGGTGCCGAACAAGGACACGCCCAGCCCCACCGCCACCGGCACGCCAACGAGCAGGCGCTGGCGCGGCAGCAGCCAGATGGTCAGCAGGCTGCACGCGCCGAAGGCCGCCAGCTCGGCCCAGCGCATCCACTGCGGACGGCGCAGGAAAGAGCCGTCGAAGAAGCTTTCGATCATCTGGGCGTGCGTGTCCACGCCGGGCAGCAGGTCGCCGCGCGCGTTGGTTTTGTAGTCGCTCAGGCCCAGGCCCGTCATGGCGACGATCACGATCTTGTTCTGCAGGACGCCGGGGTCGATGCGGCCGCGCATGACGTCCAGCGCCGAGACGTAGCGGTCGATGGCCGGCGCGGAAAAATTGATCCATACCGTGCCGTCCGGCGAAGTCGGCACGCGCAGGTCGCCGACCGAGACGCTGTGCACGCCGTCGGCGCCGGCCTCGATCTCCAGCGCCTGCGTGCCGGTCGCCACGCGCAGCAGCTCCATCGACAGCGACGGCACCAGCGTCTCGCCGACCGCACCGACCAGCGGCGCGCGCCGCACGATGCCCTTTTCCAGATTGGCCGACAACAGGCCCTGCCCGCGCGCCGCCGCCTGCAGCGCGGGCAAGCTGGACATCGCCTGCGGGAAGCGCATCACCGGCAGGGTCGCCGCAGTCACCGCATGTTCGCCCTCGCCCTTCACGCGCATCGGCCAGACGCGCAAGGCGTCGCTGGTGCCGGCCTCCGCGTGCAGGAAGCCCGCCGTTCCAAGCACGATGGGCGCGCGCCGCATCTGCTCCGCCAGCAGCGCATCGTGCGACGGCAGCAGCGCCAGTTCGTCGTGCAGGCGGCCTTCCGGCAGCCGCGCCACCAGCGCCTCCGGCGAGGTGTTGTCCGGCTCAGGCATCAGGATATCGAGCCCGATCGCCAGCGGTTCCTGTTCGGCGATCCGCTCCAGCAGGTCTCTCAGCAAAGTGCGCGGCCACGGCCACTGGCCGTATTCGCTCAGCGCCGCTTCGTCGATATTGATGATGTGGACCGGCCCGGAAAGCCGCTGGCGCGGCAGGTAGACCTGATAAGCGTCGAACAACGCAAGACGCAATGCCGGCAGCGGACCGTCGCCGCCGCGTGCCAGCAGCAGAGCCAGCACCAGCGCCAACAGCAGCGCCAGCGGCCGGCCATGACCGGCGCGCACGCCGCCCGAGGCACGGATTTGCAAGCGGCGCAGCATGGCGGCGCTTACAGCGAAATTTCCATGCCGTCGTAAGCGGACAGGATCTCCAGCGGCGCTTCGCCGGTGATCTCTGCATAACGGCGCGTTTCAGCCAATACGCGCGAAATCTGCACGTCGTCGTAAATCGGTTCGTGATGGAACAGGCAAAGCTTGTGCACACCCGCCAGCTGGCACAGCTCCACCCCCACCACATTGCTGGAGTGCCCCCAATCGGCCTTCACCGAAATCGAATCGGCCAGCGAATACATGGCGTCGAAAATCACCAGGTCGGCATCGCGGAAGAAATCGACGAAGGCCACGCGTTCGGCCGCGTTATCGAGCTTGTGTTCGGAGTCGGTGCTGTAGATCAGCGCCTTGCCGTTCTGTTCCAGGCGGTAGCCGTAGGAGTCGCCGGCATGCAGCTGCAGCTTGGCGGTCACCGTCACATCGCGCAGTTGCAGGGGCACGCCCGGCTCCATGGTGACGAATTCGATGGTCGCGCCCAACTGCTGGAAGGTGACGGGAAAACTGATCGGTTCCTGCTGACGGCGGAACGCCGTTTCCAGATCCTTGTGGCAGCCGTAGATGATGATGCGGTTGCCCGGTATGTAGGCCGGCGTGAAGAACGGGAACCCCATGATGTGGTCCCAGTGCAGGTGCGACATGAATACATGATAGGTCTGCGGCTTGGCCGGGCCGTATTTCGCCAGCTTGGAACCGGCCAGCGGACGCACGCCCGAACCAAGATCCAGCACGATGTGCTCGTGGATGGCGTCCGTGTCCCAGGCCTCCACCTCCACGCAGCTGGAATTGCCGCCGTAGGTGCCGCTGACCTCAAAGCCCAAATCGTTGTCGATGTAATCGGCGACCTTCTGCGGCGTATCGAGATCGCGGCCGATGGCGCCTTCCAGCGCCGTCACCAGCTTGGCGCGTATCTGCCGCGCGTTCAGCGCCACCGGCAGCGAGCCGCGCGCACCCCAGATGCGCGCTTTCATGCGCCGCCCGCCGGAGTGGAAGCCGCCGATACCGCTGCCAGCGCCGCCGCGCGGTCCGGGAAGATCTCAAACAGCATGTCGAAGCGGCTGATGGTGAACACTTCCAGCACCAGCGGCTGCAGCGCCGCCAGCACCATGCGTCCGCCCTGCGGCTTGACCTGCTTGATCGCCACCATCAGGGCGCGCAGGCCGATGCTGCTGATATAAACCACGTTGGAAAAGTCGATGACCAGCGCCGCGCCGTCCTTGCGGCAATCCGCCAGATGCGGATCAAGCGCCAGCTTGAAGGCGTCGGCGTGGGTGTGATCGATGCGGCCTGCGGGGCTCAGGATAACCGTGCGGCCCTCTTGTGTTGGCTGTAGTTCCATAGTTTTGACTCGGCTTGACCTTGCGTACTCGTTTGTATAACTCATCAGCTTATTTTCCATTATCACATCTTTTTGTCCTTTTGACACCACGAACTGTTGCGTTCATCCATGCTATTCTTCGCCCTCGACGTATTCGGAGGAGCGCGCGCATGCCGTCACTTAACCAATTTTTCAAGCTCGCCGAACACGGCACCAACGTTCGCACCGAAATCATCGCCGGTGTGACCACTTTCCTGACGATGGCCTACATCATCTTCGTCAATCCGGCCATCCTCGGTGATGCCGGCGTGCCCAAGGACGCCGTGTTCGTGGCCACCTGCCTGGCCGCCGCGCTGGGCACCATCATCATGGGCCTGTACGCCAATTACCCGATCGGCATGGCGCCGGGCATGGGCCTGAATGCCTACTTCGCCTACGCGGTGGTGATCGGCATGGGCGTGCCGTGGCAATCGGCGCTGGGCGCGGTGTTCATCTCGGGCTGCTTGTTCATCATCGTCAGCCTGTTCAAGGTGCGCGAACATATCGTCAACGGCATACCGCGCTCGTTGCGGGTGGCGATTACCGTCGGCCTGGGATTGTTCCTGGCCCTGATCGCGATGAAGAGCGCGGGCCTGGTGGTCGCCAGCCCTGAAACGCTGGTGCGCGTGGGCGACATGCACAATCCGCACACCATCATGGCCATCTTCGGCTTCCTGCTGATCGTCACGCTGGACCGCCTGAAAGTACCGGGGGCGCTGTTGATCGGCATTGTGTCGGTGACGGTGCTGAGCTTTTTCTTCGGCGGGAATACCTTCCACGGCTTCGTCTCGATGCCGCCGTCGGTGTCGCCGACGCTGTTCCAGCTCGACCTGCAAGGCGCGCTGAATCTGGGCCTGCTCAACGTGGTGCTGGTGTTCTTCCTGGTTGAACTGTTCGACGCCACCGGCACCCTGATGGGCGTGGCCTCGCGCGCCGGCCTGCTGGTGAACGGCCGCATGGAGCGCCTGAACAAGGCCCTGCTGGCCGACAGCTGCGCCATCGTCGCCGGTTCCGTGCTGGGCACCTCCAGCACCACGGCCTACCTTGAAAGCGCGGCGGGCGTGCAGGCCGGCGGCCGCACCGGCCTTACCGCGCTGGTGGTCGCGCTGCTGTTCCTGGCCGCGCTGTTCTTCGCGCCGATCGCCGGCGTGGTGCCGGCCTACGCCACCGCGCCGGCCCTGCTGTTCGTCGCCTGCCTGATGCTGCGCGACTTTATCGACATAGACTGGAGCGACACCACCGAAAGCGTGCCGGCCGCGATCACCGCGCTGGTGATCCCCTTCACCTACTCGATCGCACACGGCATCGCGTTTGGCTTCATCACCTATGCGCTTTTGAAACTGCTGACCGGCCAGGCGCGCCAGGTCAAGCCGGTGGTGTGGGTGATCGCCATCGTCTTCCTGTTCAAGTACAGCTACGTCGCCTGATATCGTTGATTATTCACGACCAGTGTCGGCATCTCCCTGATCGGCATCACGCCGATCAGGTTATGCAGCCGCATGCGGCATAGCGTAAGAATATCTTCCTCCGGCGCAGCAAGACGCATCTGCACTTCCATGCCCAGCGGCGTGGCGGTGGTGCGCAAGGCGCGCAACTCAATATCCAGACGACGCACCACCTGCAACGCCGCCTCCAGCGTGGCGATGGGCGCATCGGGCTCGATGCAGAATCGGTAGCTTTTTTGTGTGGTATCCATGCTCTTAGAATAGCGGGAAAGCTCAAAAATAGGCTTCCTGATTTTCCACGAATTTACGCAATTTCCAGCATAATCCTCTGCCCAATGTAAAATATCCGGAATATTTATCTGGATACCTATGGAAATCGACGAACTGGATCGCCGCATCCTGCGCGAATTGCGCAACGACGGCCGCCTGAGCAACACCAAGCTGGCCGAAAAGGTCGGCCTCTCCACCACGCCATGCTGGAACCGCGTGCGCGCGCTGGAAGAAGGCGGCATGATCGAGGGCTACACGGCGCTGCTCAGCCAGAGCGCACTCGGTTACCCGGACACCGTCATCATCGAAGTGACGCTGGACCGGCATGACGACGACATTTTCGAGAAATTCGGCCAGGCCCTGGCCACACTGCCGGAGGTGATGGAAGCCTATCTGCTCACCGGCGACTACGACTACCTGATCAAGGTGGCCGTCGCCGGCACGGCGGGCTATGAGGAATTCCTGCGCAAGAAGCTGTACAAACTGCCGGGCCTCAAACACAGCCGCTCCACCTTCGTGCTGCGCTGCCTGAAACGCACCTATTCGGTCGAACCCTGACTTTGTGCGGAACCGTACAGAGGCCGCCGTCAAAAGCGTTCATATTCGGGGCTCATCCAATCAGGAGAAGACAATGAACAATACGATCAAACTCGCCGTGGCGGCAGCCGCCATGGGCATGGCTACCCAGGCTTTCGCACAAATCACATTCTATGAAGGTGACGGCTGGCGCGGTCGCGCCTACACCGCCAACGGCCAGGTGCGCGACCTCTCGCGCAACGGCTTCAACGACCGCGCCTCCTCGGTGGTGATCGATCGCGGCCAATGGGAAGTCTGCGAAGACGCCAACTTCCGCGGCCAATGCATGGTGCTGCGTCGCGGCAGCTACGAAACGCTGCAGGGCATGGGCCTGAACAACCGCATCTCGTCGGTGCGCCCGGTCAAAGCGCGTGACCGCTACGATAACGAAGCACCGCCACCGGTGGCGCAACAACCCAGCTATGAATGGCGCCGTCGCCCAAGCGAGCGCATTATAGAAGTGCCGGTGCGCTCGGTGCGCGCCGTGGTCGGCGAACCGGAACAACGTTGCTGGGTTGAGCGTGAACAGGTCAACGAGCCATCGCGCGGCGCCAACGCCGGCGGCGTGATCGCCGGCGCCCTGATCGGCGGCATTCTGGGTCACCAGGTTGGCGGCGGCACCGGACGCGATATCGCGACGGCCGGCGGCGCTATCGCTGGCGCGGCGGTCGGCAATAACGTCGCCAACCGGAACAACAGCAATAGCTATGCGCGCGACGTGCGCCGTTGCGAAAACGTCGCCAACCAGAAGCCGGAATACTGGGACGTGACGTATGACTATCGCGGCGTTGAACACCGCGTGCAAATGAGTACGCCTCCGGGCCGCACCGTGGCCGTCAACAGCAAGACCGGCGAACCGCGCATGTAATCAGCCCGCCGTCACGCAGCCCAATCCCTGCAGCGTGCGGCGGACTGCGGCGTCGATCGGCGTATGCGGCTCGACGCCCAGCACCGCCAGCAAGCGCGCATTCGACATGCGCACGGGTTGGCGCCACAGATAGCGCATCTCGCGCAATTCCCGGAACACCGGCACGAACGGCGCAGCCACAAATGTCAGCCACCAGGGAAACGCGCTCGCGCGCAACGCCGGCTTGCCGGCCGCTTGTGCAATCGCGGCGACCATCTGCGTGCCGTCCGCATCCCAATGACCCTGCATCTGATAGCTGGCAAACAGCGGCAATGCGTCGCCTCGCTCCACCAACCGCACCATGGTCTCCGCCACGTCCGGCAAGTAGGCCCATTGATGACCGACGCCCGGCGCCGAGGGATTGCTGATCGCCTTCAGCGGCACGCCCGGCTTGACCAGCCCTTGCGCGAACCAGCTATTGCCAGCCTTGGGGCCGAAAAAATCGCCTGCACGCACAATCAGCACCGGCACGCCACTATCCTTCAAACGCCGTTCCATCTCGACGCGGATCGCACCTTTGCGCGTGAGGGGACGTTGCGGCGCATCCTCGTGGATATGCGGGAAAGCGTCCGGTCCATAGTTGTAGACGGTGCCAGGTAGCAGGATGCGCGCACCCGACGCCCGCGCGGCGGCTATCGTGTTGTCGACCATCGGTAGCACCAGGCTGCCCCAGTTGCGATAACCCGGCGGATTCACCGCATGCACGATCAACTGCACGCCGGCCGCCGCGCGCACCACGTCGTCGCGGTTCATGGCGTCGCCGGTGATCCATTCCAGGCCGTCGCCTTCCGTTTGCGAGCGGTGCAAAGCCTTCACCCGCCAGCCGCGCGCCAGCAGCAAACGCGCCACTTCGCCGCCGATGCCGCCGGTTGCCCCCAGTATCAATGCTTCCATGCCGTTCTCCCTGTTGATTGCGATGGAGTCAGTGTCGCCCAAGGAGAGTTAAAAGAAAATTACCAAAAACCGCATAGCAGCTATACAATTTTGTATGAACTCGACCGAACCTGACTGGGATTTGTATCGCTCCTTCCTCGCCGTACTGCGCGAAGGCTCGCTATCGGGCGCCGCGCGCGCCCTCGGATTGACCCAGCCCACGGTCGGCCGCCATATCGACGCGCTTGAGCAGGCGCTAGGACTGTCGCTGTTCAGCCGATCGCAATCCGGATTCATCGCCACCGATGACGCCCACGCGCTACAGCCCTACGCGGACACGCTGGCCGCCGCCTCTTCCGCCCTGCTACGCGCCGCCTCGGGCCTGGGACGCGGCGCGGACGCGCAGCTGCAAGGCACCGTGCGCGTGACGGCCAGTGAGGTGGTGAGCGTGGAGGTGCTGCCGACTATCCTGGCGCGATTGCGCGCCAGCCATCCGGGTCTGACCATCGAACTGGCCGTATCGAACCGCATGGAGAATTTGTTGAGGCGCGACGCCGACATCGCCGTGCGCATGCAGCGCCCGGAGCAAGATGTGCTGGTCGCGCGCCGCATCGGCAATATCGATCTGGGGTTTCACGCCAGGCGTGATTATCTGGAGCACCACGGCACGCCGCGCTCCTGGGAGGAACTGGCGCGGCACACGCTGATCGGCATCGACAGTGAGAATGCCTTCACGCGCAAACTACAGCCGCTGCTAAGCGGCCTGGCGGGCTGCCACTACGCGGTGCGCAGCGACAGCGATCTGGTTCATTTGGCGTCGATACGCGCCGGCCTGGGCATCGGTATCTGCCAGGTGCGGCTGGCGGCTCGTGATCCGGCGCTGGTGCGCGTGGTGCCGGAACTGCTGACCATTCCACTCGATACCTGGCTGGCCATGCACGAGAACCTGCGCGCCAATCCTGCCTGCGCCGCCGTCTATAGCGCGCTGGCCGCAGGACTGGACGACTACATTAACGGGAACTGACCAGGCGACGCGACTTGTGCAGCTCATCCTGCATCTGCATGGTCTGATGCGCGGTGCGCAGCGTCAGCGAATCGACGCTGGCGGTGCTGCGCACCGTGGACGATGGCAGATCAGCCCAGCGGCTGCGCGGCGCCGGCGCAACCACGCGCGACAGCACCGGTGGACCCGACGGTTCGGCCGATGGCGCGGCCGAAACCGAAGCCAATACGTCCGACGATGGCGCAACCGATTCGGCTGGCGCCGGCGACTGTTCCTGTTGAGCTGACTGCGGACAATCCGCGTCCGTAAACAGCACATGCCCTTCCTGATCCACACATTTGTTGACCGCTGCGCCAGCGCCGCCGCAGGCCACGGCGAAAGCCGCGCATAGAATGAGTTTCATGATCGATGCCCCTTTGATAAGTGACTCCATCATCTACCTCGGCGCAGGTGCGGTCTGTGCGGCCTCGCACACCCCTGAATGCGGCATTGTCGCTCTATGTCGGGTACAATACCGCCTTCTCTCAGCAATACGCACGCTCATGAAATCTGTCCTGATCCTCTCCGCGCTTGCGCTGGCCGGCGGTCACGCCGCAGCCGCCGACTCGATAGACCCGGTCAACCCCAGCGGCTGGAACACCTCCGCCGAACTGGGCGCCATCTCCACCTCCGGCAACACGGTCGGCACTTCGGTCACCGGCAAGATCGACGCCAAGCAGGAAACGGCCAAGTGGAGCAACGAATACATCCTGGCCGGCTACTTCAAGGACGAAGAAGTCACCGACGACGATGGCACCAAATTGCGCGAGCGCTCGGCGCAGCGCTACTCGGCGTCCGCCAAGGCGGGCTACAAGCTGCTGGAAGACGACCACGGAAAACTGTTCGCGCTGGCCACCCACGTGGACGACCGATTCGGCGCATACACCCGCTACTCGACCATCGGCGTCGGCTACGGCACCCAGACCTACCAGTCTGACACGCACACGCTGGACGTGGAAATCGGTCCGGGCTACTTCCGTGGCGTGCGCTCGGAAGGCATCGTCGAAAACGGCATGACCATCCGTGGCGCGGCCGCCCTGAAATGGAAACTGAGCGAGAACGCGCAGTTCCGCCAGAACCTGAGCGTGGAACGCGGCACCTCGAATATGCACTCCATCGCCGAAACGGCCATCCTCACCAAGATCAACAGCACGATGCAGATGAAGGCGGCCTTCAACGTCCGCAACGACACCGTCGTGCCGGCCGATAAAAAGAACACCGATACACAAACTTCGGTCACGCTGGTTTACTCCTTCTAACTTTAAAACGAATCATGAACACTCCACGCACCCTCGGCACGCCCCTGTCCCCAACCGCCACCAAAGTCATGCTGCTCGGCTCCGGTGAACTCGGCAAGGAAGTCATCATCGCGCTTCAGCGCCTGGGCGTGGAAGTGATCGCCGTCGACCGTTATCCGAATGCGCCGGGCCACCAGGTGGCGCACCGCGCCCACGTCATCAACATGACCGACGGCGCCGCGCTGGCCGCGCTGATCGAACAGGAGAAGCCGGACCTGGTGGTACCGGAGATCGAGGCCATCGCCACCGACAAACTGGCGGAGCTGGAAGCAGCCGGCAAGATCACCTGCATCCCGACCGCGCGCGCCGCGCAGCTGACCATGAACCGCGAAGGCATCCGCCGCCTGGCCGCCGAAACGCTGGGCTTGGCCACCTCGCCCTACCGTTTCGCCAGCAGCCTGGAAGAACTGGAAGCCGGCGCCGCAGCCGTGGGCTTCCCTTGCGTGATCAAGCCCGTGATGTCGTCGTCGGGCAAAGGCCAGTCGAAGATCGACAGCGCCGCCGAAGTGAAGGCCGCGTGGGACTATGCCGCCGCCGGCAGCCGCGTCGATTCCGGCCGCGTGATTGTCGAAGGCTTCATCGACTTCGACTACGAAATCACCCTGCTGACCGTGCGTTCGCTGGGGGCGGACGGCCAGGTCGTCACGCAGTTCTGCGACCCTATCGGCCACGTGCAGGTGCAAGGCGACTACGTCGAATCGTGGCAGCCATGCCGCATGGACCCGTTGGCGCTGGAACGCGCGCGCGACATCGCCGCCAAGGTGACCGGCGACCTCGGTGGCCTGGGCCTGTTCGGCGTGGAGCTGTTCGTCAAGAACGATATGGTGTGGTTCTCGGAAGTGAGCCCGCGTCCGCACGACACCGGCATGGTGACCATGGCGACGCAGGTGCAAAGCGAGTTCGAACTGCACGCCAAGGCCATCCTCGGCCTGCCGGTCAACGTGGCGTTGAAGGCGCCGGGCGCTTCGGCCGTGATCTACGGCCAGCACGAAGCGGCAGGCATCGCCTTTGAAGGCGTGGCCGACGCACTGCGCGTGCCGAACAGCGACATCCGTTTGTTCGGCAAGCCGGAGTCGTTCGCACGCCGCCGCATGGGCGTGGCGCTGACCACCGCCGACGACGTCGACACCGCACGCGTCAACGCCAAGGAAGCGGCGTCGCGCGTGAAGCCGGTCATCAAGTAATTCCTACATCCCCCGGAACAGATCTGCGTAGTTGCGGCTGACGACCAGCTGTTCCGGGCGGCCTTTCAGCTGCACCATCAAGCGGCCGCGAAAATCCTGCCGCGTGCCCGCCACGTGGCGCGCGGCCACAATCACACTGCGGTGTATCTGCCAGAACTGCTGTTCATCGAGCTGCTCGCGCAGCTTGCTGATCGGCGTGCGGATCAGGCTTTCGCCATCGGCCACGAACACGCTGGTGTATTTGTCGTTGCTCTGGAAGTAGATCACTTCTTCGATCGGAATCAGGCGCGTTTCTTCGCCGTGCGTGGCGCGTATCCATTGCAGCGGCGCGGCGGCGGGCGCCGGCGCCTGTGCCAACGCAGCTGCGGGCGACGCGGCCAGATGCGCTAACAAAGCCTGCAGCGCGTCCGCCGGCACCGCCGGAGCCGCAGCCGCAACCGGCGCGGCGAAACGCGCCTTCAATTTGGCCACCGTCTTCTCCAGCCGTTCCAGGCTGGCCGGCTTGAGCAGGTAGTCCACCGCCGAATGCTCGAACGCCTCCACCGCGTACTGGTCGAACGCCGTCACGAACACGATGTGCGGCGGCTTGGCGCCTTCGGCCAGCCGCGCCGCCACATCCAGCCCGGTCAGGCCGGGCATGCGGATATCGAGGAAGGCCACGTCCGGCGCTTCCTCATCGATCATGCGCAGCGCTTCAAGGCCGTTGGCGGCACGCGCGACCACGCGGAGTTCCGGCCATACGCTTTTCAGCTGGCCTTCCAGGTACTCACGCAGATGGGCTTCGTCGTCTGCAATCAGGGCGCGGATGGTATCGATGTCGAACTCGCATTCAAAGGCAGCATCAGGCGCACCGTCATGCCGCAAGGTTGATTTTCCAGTAATTCTACCTTGGCGCCGGCGCCGTACAAACTGCGCAGGCGCTCGCGCAGATTACTCAGTCCCACGCCGCCGCCGGGCTTGCGCGGCGCGGATTCATTCAGGCCGGCGCCGGTGTCGCTGATGCGCAAGCACACATGCTCGCCTTCGATGCGGGCGCTGACGACGATCTCGCCGCCCTCCACCTTCGGTTCCAGCCCGTGCGCGATGGCGTTCTCCACCACCGGCTGCAGCAGCATGGGGGCGATACGGAACTGCCGCAGTTCATCCGGCAGTTCGATGCGATAACGCAGCCGCTCCCCCATGCGCACCGTCAGCACGTCCAGATAGGCGGCGATCAAGCGCATTTCGGAATCGAGCGTCGCTTCCTCGCTGCGGCTGGCGGCAAGGCTGGCACGCAGGTAGTCGATGAAGCGCTCCAGCATGTGCTGCGCCTGCGCCGGCCGGGTGCCGATCAGGCTAAGCACATTCGCCAGCGTGTTGTACAGGAAGTGCGGTTCGATCTGCGCCTGTAAGGCGCGCAGGCGTGCTTCGGCCAGCATGCGCTCGGTGGAAGAGATCAACGCCTGCCGTGTCGCCTCGGCCACGGCGCGCTCGTAGCGGCGTTCGGCCGAGCTGCGCACGAGGTACAGCAGCAGGCCCACGCCAAGCGCAATAATCAAGAGCTCCATCAACACGCTGCGGTTCGACAGCATCTTGAAGGGATCGACACCGTTCCAGATCATGCTGCCAAGGCCGACGCCGAACAACATGCTGAAGCCCATCAGCGTCATGCTGAACAACACGCGCGGAATCACCGACGCGCGGCGCGGCCAGCCGTCCAGCAGGCGGTCGGCCAGCACCGTCCCGGCGTGCATTGTTAAGCCGATCAGCGTGGACATCAGCAGCGTCGGGCCAAGATAGTGCAGAAAGGACCCGTCGCCGCGCCACAGGACGCCCTGCACCGCAGCGACCACGATGCCGATGCCGCTGCTCCAGATCAGGGTGTACAGCAGGTTGCGAAGCTTCGAATGCGGCCAGCGCCGGAAGAACGGAAACAGCTCCATCGGGTGCGACAACGGCGGAGGGGCGTTTGGCCCGGTGGTGCAGGAGGTAGATTTTTTCATGTCGCCAGAAAGTTACCATGAAAGCAAAGCGGTGCGCGATAGGGCAAGCGCGCCAGCGCCATCGGTCCGGCCTTGATGTTGTGCGCATCAAACACTGTCAGCACGGTTTGACCGTGGTGCCGGTCCTGCGCCACGCCCACCACATAGCCGTCGGTTTCCGAACGCGCGCCACGGCGCGGCACCAGGATGTGCTCCTCGACTTCCCAACCGGCGCCGAAGGCGTAGCCGTCCACTTTGCCGCTGTCGGTGTCGATCAGGTTGACGCTGTTCAGCACCGCATCGAGGTCGCCGGCGCCCAGCACCAGCAGCTTGCGATGGCGCGCGGAGACCACTTGCGGCGCTACGCGCGGGAACTCGCTGGCGCCGAACAGCCGCGCTTCGCGCGCCGTGCCGCTGGCGTAGTCCAGCGTAATCTGCACCGTGGCGCTGGGGTGGTCCGCAACCCTGCGCCGCTGTTCACGCTCGGCCAAGGTGGTATGGCGCAGCGCGTCGTCGTCGTGCAGCACGGCGTCGAAACGCGTGCAGGCGCCGTCTTCGTAAGCGTTCCCGAAATGGAAAACCGAACGCGCCGGCAGCTCGAACACCTGGCGCAAGGCCAGCGTGTCCTTGCTGATCACCAGCGCGCGCATGGGACGCTGCGCGCCGGCCCACTGCATGCTTTCGGCCAGGCTGCGCTCGGGCGCGGCCTGCATGTCGTAGGGCGCCAGCAGAAAGATCAGGTGGCGGCCGCTGACCACGAAGTCGTGCACCATATTCAAATGCGGCACAGGCAGCATGGCGGTGTGCGTGACCTCGCCGCTGGCGTTCAGCCGGTAGATGATCAATTGGTCGGTACCGGACATGGCGCCGAAGTTCCACAGGCCGCCGTCCGGGTCCTGCTTGGGATGGGCGGAAAACGGCATGGCCTTGAGATCGGCGCGCCAGGTCTTGATTCCGCGCGTGGCCAGCGTTTGCGGATCGAGCTCGGTGGCGGAGCCGCCCTCCCACAGCGCGTACAGCGCGCCGTTGAACGGCAGCAGATTGGTGTTGGCGGCGTTGACGCTGTCGTTGTTCTTGACGGCCTTGCGGCCGAAATAGGTGCCGAAGGCCGGATACAGGAAGCGCCCCGCCCTGCTTTCGTCCTCGAACTTGCGGGTGGCGACGAAGCGGCCGATGTGGCTTACCTTGCCGTCGGCGATATGCCAGCGCTGGGCAAAGCCGTCGCCGTCGAACAGATGGCGATACCGTTCACCGCCAAGTTCGTAGCGTCCCGGCCCGTTGCGGAAGAAGGTCCCGTTCAGGTCACGCGGCAAGCGGCCCAGCAGCGTGGCGCCGCCGGACAGCTCGCCGACACCATCGGAAGCCAGCACGGGGAAGGAAGCCAAGCCCAGTGCGGCCAGGCTGAGAAATTGGCGGCGGTTGATCATGACGGCTCCCCTCAGCGCAGATTGACGCTGGTGCTGGCGCCATCGGCCGGCAGCGCGATGCGGGCGTCTTCAAAGCGTGGCGCACCGCGCTTGCCGACTGCGTTGTTGCTGAAGGCGTAGTCCTCGGTCGGCATGCCGACCGGATTGCGATCCAGTTTGCCGTTGTTGTTGGCGTCATGATAAATCGCGAAGGCGTAATCGCCGGCCGGCAGGCCGCTCAGCTTCACTTGTACCGCACCGTCCCGCGCCGGCACGGCCAGCCCGCGTACAGGCTTGGAGGGGAAGGTTTCGGCGCTGTTGTAGACCGCGACCATGATCTGGCCGTCGGCGCCGGACACGCCGGCCACGTTGATGGTCAGGTCGGCGGCGAAGGCCGGCAAGGCGGCTGCGGCCAAAACGGCTGCAAGCAGCGGGAAGGTCAGTTTGGACATGCTGGGCTCCTGGGTGGGTGAAGTGTGAAGCCACTTTACCCGCGGCCCGGCGGCGGTGCGCAGCCATGCGACGAAGCGCTGCTAAGGCGCGCGAAGTGCGGCCCGATGGCGCGAAATGGCGTCCAGCATCTGCTCCACATCGACCGGCTTGGCGATGAAATCGTCCATGCCGGCGGCGATGCATTGCTCCTGCTCCGACTGCATCACGCCCGCCGTCATGGCCAGGATCGGCAATTTCAGTCCCAATTCCTTGCGCACGCGGCGGGTGGCCTCGAAGCCGTCCATCACCGGCATCTGCACGTCCATCAGCACGATATCGTAGTCGGCCGCGCGCTCGCGCAGGCGATCGACCGCCTCCAGGCCGTTCTCCACCAGGTCCACGCTGGCGCCCGCATGTTGCAGCATGCCGCGTGCCACCACCTGGTTCAGCGGATGATCCTCCACCAGCAGCAAGCGCAGTCCCTGCAGGCGCGCGGCATCGTCCGCTAGCGGCACCTCCGTAAGCGGCACCTCCGGAAGCGGCGTGCCCGGCACCGGCTGCGCATCCTGCGTCTCCGGCGCGACCGGCGCGCGCGTTTGCGACGACGGCTGCGACTGCGACTGCACCAGGCCCCAGCTGTCCGTGGCGGCGTTCTGCCACACCGGTTGATCCACCACCGCATCGGCGCCGCCGACCACGAACGGCAACGTCACCACGAACTCGCTGCCGGCGCCCTGCATGCTGCGCACCGAGATATCCCCGCCCATCAGCTCCGCCAGGCGGCGGCAGATCGCCAGTCCCAGCCCGGTGCCGCCGAAACGGCGCGTGGTCGAGGCGTCGGCCTGGCTGAAGGCGGAGAACAAACGGCTTTGCTGCTCGCTATCCATGCCGATGCCGGTGTCGCGCACCGAAAACCGCAGGCTCACATGATCGCCTTGACGCGGCTTGTCCAGCGAAATCCGGACGGTCACGCCACCGCGCTCGGTGAACTTGACCGCATTGCCCACCAGGTTGATCAGGATCTGCTGCAAGCGCATGGCGTCGCCCACCAGCACCTGCGGCACCTCGGCGTCGGCGGTGACGGCCAGGTTGATGCCGCGCGCGCTGGCGTTCACCGCCATCACGCTGGACACCGAATCGAGCAGCTCGCGCGGCCGGAAGGCGGCCGGTGCCAGCTCCATGCGGCCGGCCTCGATCTTGGAGAAATCCAGCACGTCGTTCAAAATCCCCAGCAGCACCTGCCCGGACGAGCGGATCATGCCGACATACTCCTTCTGCGTGCCGCTCAGCGGCGTGTTTTCCATCAGGTAGGCCACGCCCAGCACCGCGTTCATCGGCGTGCGGATCTCGTGACTCATATTCGCCACGAACTCGCTCTTGGCGCGGCTGGCCGCTTCGGCGCGCTGCTCGCTGTTCTTGCGGTCCGTGATGTTCATCGCGGTCAGATAACAGCCCTGCACCTTGCCGTCGGCCCGCACATCGGGCACCAGGTCGACCAGGAAGTGTCGCACGCCGTCCACGCTTTCGAAGTCGCGCTCGAAATGCAAGCGACTGCCGGCCAGCGCGGCGCGCAGCTCGTCCAGCCACGGCTCGGCCGCCGCGCCGAACACCTCGCTGACGGTCTTGCCGAGCATCGATTGCGGCTCGATGCCCCACAGCGCGCGGTAATAGTCGTTGGCGAAGCGGTAGCGCAGGTCGCGGTCCAGGTAGGCAATCAGCAGCGGCAGCGCATCGGCCAGCACGCGCGACCGCCGTTCGCTTTCGGCGCCGCGCAACTGGGCCGCCGCGCGCTCGGCCTTCTGGCGGGCGACGACCACCACGGACAGCAGCCCGACCAGCGCGGCGAAGACAAGCGACACGGAGACAATCAGGGCATCGTTGGCGGGCAGAGACAAGGTTAACTCGCTATGAACAAGATGGCAAAATATAACCTGTCGCGGCCCGAATGCCAAACCATTGTGGCAATATTTACGCTATAGTGGCTCATCACAGACAACCCCAGAATCCGTCATGCGCGCGTTGATGCTTCTCACGCTGTGCTACGCCCTGATTGCCCGCGCCAGCCTGCTGCTGGCGTTCGCCCACACCAACGCAACGCCGGTCTGGCCGCCCTCCGGCATCGCCTTCGCCGCCCTGCTGCTGATGGGATACCGCGCCTGGCCGGCGATCTTCGTGGGCGCCCTGCTGGCCAACCTGGTCTCCTTCAACGCCAACGGCCTGCCCTTGGATGCCACCGTGCTCACGGCCTCCCTGATTATCGCCGCCGGCAATACGCTGGAGGGACTGAGCGGCGTGTGGCTGGTACGGCGCTACTTCGACGTCAAGCAGCCCATGGGCCAGCAGCAGAACGTGTACAAATTCGCGCTGGTGGCCATGGCCATGTGCACCGTCAGCGCCGGCATCGGCAGCGCCACGCTGGTGCTCAGCGGCCTGGCGCCGGCCGCCGCCTACAACACCATCGCGCTCACGTGGTGGGTCGGCGACACCGCCGGCGTGCTGCTGGTCGGTCCGGCGATACTGATCTGGTGCGTGCGCCGGCGGCCGCGCTGGAGCTGGCCCCGCGCGCTGGAGATCGCCGCGTCGCTGCTGGTGCTGGTGGCGCTGTCGGTGGCCGTCTTCGGCCGCCGCTATTCCTACGAGGACGGCCTGGGATGGCTGCCCTACCTGTTCGTGCTGGCGATCGCCTGGTCGTCCTACCGCCACGGACTGCGCGGCGCCAGCCTGGTGTGCCTCATCGCCGCCGGAGGCGCGGTGTTCGGCACCATCAACGGGCGCGGGCCGTTCGCGGTCGGCACGCTCAACGACGCCTTGATCTCGCTGGTCAGCTTCATCATGCTGTGCAGCCTGATCGCCATGGTGCTGTGCGCCGACGCCAGTGAACGCAAGCGCGCCGGCGACAAAGTCAGTTACAGCGCCGCCCAATGGGGCACGCTGCTGATCGGCGTCGGCCTGACGGTGGCGGTGTGGAACCTGCTGGCGGTGGGCGCCGAGCGCCGCGCGCAGGAGCAATTCGACGCCGAATGCACCGACATCGCCCGCCGCATCAGCCGCCGCATGGCGCTCTACGAATCGGGCCTGCGCGGCGCCCAGGCGCTGTTCAAGGCGCAGCAGGAGCCCACCCGCGACCAGTGGCGCGATTTCGTCGAGGGCATGGACCTGCATAACAACTTCCCCGGCGTGATGGGCCTCGGCTACGCCATGCACCTGCGCGCCGACCAGCGCACCGAAACCGAACATGCCATCCGCTACCAGGGCTACGAAGACTTCCACATCTGGAACAACACCCAAGGCGCCAACGATCCCGGGGTATCCGCCGTGGTGATGTATATCGAGCCTTTCGCCGGACGCAATCTGCGCGCCTTCGGCTACGACATGATGTCCGAACCCAAGCGCCGCGCCGCCTTGCTGCAGGCTGCGCGCAGCGGCGCGCCGGCCATGACCGCCAAGGTGGTGCTGGTGCAGGAAGAGGGAAAGACCGGCCTGCCCGGCTTCCTGGTGTACTTCCCGATCTACCGCAAGCTGGCGCAATTGACCCGCGACGCCAGCGCCGACCAGCGCATGGCGGCGCTGCAAGGCTACGCCTACAGCCCGATCCGCGCCGATGAACTGATGCTCGACTTGCTCGGCCCCGCCGACAAGACCGTGCGGCTGGAGATTTTCGACGGCGCCCAGCCCTCGCCCGACACCCTGCTCTACACCAATGTGAGCGAGCCGGCGGACCGCAAGCAGTATCCCAATCCCTACCTGCGCACCATCCCGCTGGACCTGCTGCAGCACCAATGGACGCTGCGCTTCTCGTCGCAGCCGGCGTTCGAGAACGCCATCGACCGCCAGAAGTCGCACATCGTACTGCTGGCCGGTGTGATTATCAGCCTGCTGTTCTTCGGCGTGGTGCGGGCCCTGACCGCGCGCCAGGCCTACGCCACCGCGCTGGCGCGGCAAATGACCGGCGCGCTGCGCGAATCGGAAAGCTCGCTGATCGCCGCGCGCGACCAGGCCGAAGCGGCCAGCCGCGCCAAGAGCGAATTCGTCGCCAACATGAGCCACGAGATCCGCACGCCGCTGAACGCGGTGCTGGGCATGACGCATTTGCTGAGCAATACCGTGCTGTCGGCGGAGCAGTTCAAGTACGTCGAGATGATACGGTCGTCCGGCAATTCCCTGCTCAGCATCCTGAACGACGTCCTCGACTTCTCCAAGATCGAGGCCGGCCGCATGGAGCTGTCGCCGTCGCCGTTCCAGCTGTCCGCCATGCTGGAGGCAATCGCCACCATCATGACCGTCAACGGCGGCGAGAAGGACCTGGAGCTGGCCATCGGCGTGCAGCCGGGCGTGCCGCAGGCGCTGGTCGGCGACGGCCACCGGCTGCAGCAGGTGCTGATCAATTTGGTCGGCAACGCGATCAAGTTCACCGAGAAAGGATCGATTTCGGTGTTGGTGGAGCTGGCCGAGGCGCCGGCCACGCTGCGTTTCACGGTGCGCGACAGTGGCATCGGCATCGACGCCGACCGCCTGCAGGCGCTGTTCGCGCCCTTCTCGCAGGCCGATGCCTCGATGACGCGCCGCTTCGGCGGCACCGGCCTGGGACTGGCCATCTCGCGCCGCATCGCCACCCTGATGGGCGGCGCCATCGACGTCCACAGCACACCGGGAGCAGGCAGTGAATTCATGCTCACCGTGCCGCTGCAGGTCAGCACGGACACCACGCCCGCCATCGGCCCGGTCCAGCATCTGCTGATCGTCGACGACGACCACACCAGCGCCGACTACCTGTGCCGCACCATCCGCGCACGCGGCTGGAACTGCGACTGCGCGGCCACCGGCGAACAGGCGCTGGCGCGGCTGCGCACGCCAACGGTGCGCTACGACGCGGTGCTGGTGGACTGGAACATGCCCGGCATGAACGGCCTGGCGACCATGGAGGCGATACGCGCCGACGCCAGCATCGCCCGCCTGCCGGTGATCCTGATGATCAGCGCCTTCGGCCAGGGCAAGCTGCTGCACACCGACGGCGCGCAGGCGGCGGACGCCGTGCTGCTCAAGCCCGTGACCCTGATCCGCCTGGCCGACACGTTGCACCAGGCGCAAGCCCACGCGCGCGAAGGCGGCGGCGCCCCGCTGCTGGCCGATACCGACAACGGCGACCAGCGCCTGGACGGCGTGCGCATCCTGCTGGTGGAGGACAATCCGGTCAACCAGCTGGTGGCCAACAGCATGCTGACCTACGCCGGCGCCGTGATCGAAGCGGTCGACAACGGCCGCGCGGCGGTCGAACGCCTGCGCACCGACGCCCACCGCTACGACATCGTGCTGATGGACGTGCAGATGCCTGAAATGGACGGCTTCGAGGCGACCACCAAAATCCGCGCCGAACTCGGACTGCACCTGCCGGTGCTGGCCATGACCGCAGGCGTGATGGCCTCCGAGCGCGAGCAGTGCATCGCCTGCGGCATGAACGACTTCATTGCGAAGCCTATCGATGTCGACGAAATGTTGCGCGTCATCGCCCGTAACTTGCCCGCCACGCCGAAGGCCGCCGCCGGCCGCTGAACGGTTGCCATACCTCTTTCGGGGTCTATACTGCTATTCGTCGATTCTTCTATCATCGATCCTGATTGAACAAATGCCATATTTAATGTAGTATTTCATTTACTTCTTTAAGTCATTGCAAAAATCATGGATACAGTCACGATACTTCTGTCTTCGTTTGTGCTGTCGATTACCGGTCTGTTCGTGTTTATCTGGTCGCTGCGCAAACGCCTGTTCGATCCGTCCTCGGAGGCCGCCGAGGTCATTTTTAATCCCGGCGAGATCGGCGGCAGCGTGCCGCCGGACCGCGAAGCGGCGGACCGCTCCACCGCTGTCATCACCTTCATCTTCCTGTCCTGCGCCGTGGTGTGGCTGATCGCCGGTTCGCTGGCGGGCCTCACCAGCTCCATCAAGCTGCATGAACCGGACTGGCTGGTGCAACAGGCCTGGCTGACCTTCGGCCGCATCCGCACCATCCACCTGAACATCATCGCCTACGGCTGGGCGCCGATGGCGGCCTTCGGCGTGGCCTACTGGCTGCTGCCACGCCTGCTGAAGACGCCCCTGCTCGGCGGCCGCTACGCCATCCTCGGTTGCATGCTGTGGAACGCGGGTCTGATCGCGGGCCTGGGCTGCATCGCCGCCGGCATCACCGACGGCATGGAGTGGCTGGAGATTCCCTGGCAGGTCGATGTGCTGATCGTCGCCGGCGGCGCCCTGATGGGACTACCGCTGGTGTACACGCTGCAGGCGCGCAAGGTCGATCACCTGTATGTGTCGGTCTGGTACATGGGCGCGGCCCTGTTCTGGTTCCCCATCCTGTTCCTGATCGGGAACCTGCCGGCCACGCACTTCGGCGTGCAGCAGGCCACCATGAACTGGTGGTTCGGCCACAATGTCCTGGGCCTGTTCTACACGCCGATGGCGCTGGCCTCGGTCTACTACTTCCTGCCCAAGATCATCGGCCGGCCGGTGCAGTCGTACAACCTGTCGCTGCTGGGCTTCTGGACGCTGGCCTTCTTCTACGGCCAGGTCGGCGGCCACCACCTGATCGGCGGACCGGTGCCGGGATGGCTGATTACGCTCTCCATCGTGCAGAGCGTAATGATGGTGGTGCCGGTGATCTCGTTCACCGTCAACCAGCACCTGACCATGAAGGGCCACTTCTCGCGGCTGATCTACTCGCCGACGCTGCGCTTCATCGTCCTGGGCGGCATGATGTACACGCTCAGTTCCATCCAGGGCTCGATCGAGGCGCTGCGCGCGGTGAACCGGGTGGCGCACTTCACGCACTTCACGGTGGCGCACGCGCACCTAGGCCTGTACGGCTTCTTCACCATGGTGATGTTCGGCGCGATCTACTTCGTCATGCCGCGCGTGATGTCGTGGGAGTGGCCTTATCCGAGCCTGATCGCCGCGCATTTCTGGCTGGTGGTGGCCGGCTTCTCGGTCTACTTCATCGGCTTGAGCATCGGCGGCTGGCTGCAAGGGCTCGCGATGCTGGATGCCGCCAAGCCTTTCATGGATTCGGTCGCCGTCACGCTGCCGTATCTGAAGAGCCGTTCGCTGGGCGGCGCCGTCATGACGCTGGGGCACGTGGTGTTCGCCGGCCACTTCCTGGCGATGGTGTTCCGCTACGGCCCGGCGCGCACCGGCGCAGCGCTGCTGCATACTTCGAAATTGGCGGGAGCGTGACATGAACGACGAACTCAAACTACTGAGCGGCGCCATGGTCACGCTGGCGCTTGCCACGTCGGCGCTGGTGGTGGTGCCGTTCCTGCAGCTTAAGCCGGTGGAACCGCCGGCCGGCCTCAAATCGTACACGTCGGCGCAGTTGCGCGGACGCGAGGTGTATATCGCCAACGGCTGCATCTACTGCCACTCGCAGCAGCCGCGCGACCGCGCCTTCGCGCCGGACGACAAGCGGGGCTGGGGCCGCGCCTCGGTTGCCGGCGACTACCACTACGACAAGCCGCATTTGCTGGGCACCATGCGCACCGGGCCTGACCTGTTCAACATCGGCGCGCGCCAGCCGAGCCAGGACTGGCACCTGGGCCACCTGTACCAGCCGCGCGCCTACACGCCTGGCTCCATCATGCCTTCCTATCCATATCTGTTCGAGGTGAAGGACAAGGCCGAACCGGGCGACCGCGTGCTGACGCTGCCGCCTGGTTATAAGCCGCCGGGCAAGGTGGTGGTGGCGCGGCAGGAGGCGCTGGACCTGGTGACTTATATGCAGGGACTGGATCACACCTATCCCGTCTTCGAGGGGAAACGGAAATGAGCCACGATCCGCGCGCGCGTGAAAATCCCGATCCGTATGAACGCAACCGTCCGGTGCCGCGCCTGGTACTGCTGGTGGTGACGGCGATCGTGGTGTGGGCGGTTGGTTACATCGTCCTGACGCAGGGCGACGATGCGCCGGAGCTGGGCGACCAGCGCACCATGTCGACGTTGGAGGGTAAACCGGCCGGCGCCGGCGGCGCGGCCGACGGTCTGCAAATCTACACGGCCAACTGCGTGGCCTGCCATCAGGCCAGCGGCGCCGGCCTGCCCGGCGTGTTCCCGCCGCTCGGCGGTTCAGAGTGGGTGCTGGGCGCGGACAAGCTGCCCGTGAACATCCTGCTGCATGGCGTGAGCGGCAAGCTGACGGTCAAGGATGTGGCGTACAGCGGCCAGATGCCGGCTTTCAAGGACAAGCTGAACGACGCCGAGATCGCGGCGGTGCTCACGTATATCCGCACGAATTTCGGTAACAGCGCCGGCAAGATCGGCGCTGATGTGGTCAAGGCCGAACGCGAGGCGGGCAAGGACCGCAAAGATTCATGGAGTGGTGATGAAGAACTGGCGCCACTCAAACAGTAGCTCGCTGGCGCCGACGCTGGCGGCTATGCTGCTGGTGTGCGGCCTGGGCACGGCGGCGTTGCATCAGGGCTCGATGGGTTTTGAGGTGGTGTCGACCGAGGACGGCCGCCGACTGGCGATCAGCCGCGCGCCGCTGGCCGTGCCGGATGTGGCGGTGCACGCGCCGGATGCGGCATGGCTCGGCGGCCTGCTGCAAGCCGACGGCCGCGTGGCGATCGTCACCTTCATCTACAGCAGCTGCAATGCAGTGTGTTCGGTGCTGGGCAGCGAGTACCAGCAGTTGCAGGATGAGATACGCAAGCGCGGCTTGCAGAATGATGTGCGGCTGCTCAGCATCAGCTTCGATCCGCGCGATACGCCTTCGGTGCTGGCGGCGTATGCGCGGCGCCAGCACGCCGATCCGGCGCTGTGGCGCATGGTCGGCGTGGACCGGGCGGACGAACGCAAGGCGCTGCTCGATGCGTTCGGCATCGTCGTGCTGCCCGCGCAGATGGGCGAATTCCAGCACAACGCGGCCTTCCACCTGATCGACCGCGACGGCCGCGTGGCGCAGATCACGGACTACGACAATCCAGCCCAGGCGCTGGAACATGCCGCCACCATGGCCCGTCGCGCGGCCGCGCCGGGAGACCAGCTGTGAGTCCGCTCCGCCTCGCCCTCGCGGTGGCATGTCTGCTGGCCGCAGCGCTGCCGCGCGTGTGGCTGGAGGCTTCCATGCTGCGCCACATGCTGCTGCAACTGCCGCTACTGGTGGCGGCCGGCTGGTTGCTGGCCAGCGCCTTGCACGGCCGCTCCCGCATCGCCGCCGTCGACCAGCATGGCGTCACCGGCCTGACCGCCCTGCTCTTCATCAGCGCCTACTGGATGATCCCGCGCGCGCTGGAACTGAGCATCACCGACCCGTTGATCGAAGCGGCTAAATTCGTCTCCCTGACCGCCCTGGGCGCCATCCTCCCCGGCTCGCTGCAACGCGCCAACTGGATCGTCCAGCTGTTCTACATGGGGAACCTCAGCTGGATGACCGCCATCGCCGGCATCCAATACCAGAACATGCCGCAACGCCTGTGCAACGCCTACCTGCTGGACGACCAGATCGCCACCGGGGCCGCACTGGTGTGCGCATCGATCGCCATCGCCCTCCTCTGGGGCTGGCGTCTCCACTCCAAGAAAGAAACCAACCATGTCGCACCTGAACCTGAATCCCGAATCGATCACCACCCTGGTCCACGAATTTTATGACGCCATCCGCGCCGATCCCGAACTGGGTCCGGTCTTCAACCTGGCGATCGGCCAGAACTGGACACCCCACCTGGCGCGCATGGTCGACTTCTGGTCCACCGTCATGCTGGGCAAGCGCGGCTTCCAGGGCAATGTCTACGGCAAGCACATGGCGTTGAGCGGCATCGAGCCGGAACACTTCCGACGCTGGCTGCAGCTATTCGACGCCACCACCACCCGCATGTTCAGCGCCGAAGACGCCGCTGAATTCCAGATCGTCTCACGCCGCATCGCCGCCAGCCTGCAATACGGCTTTTTCGGCGAAGTGAAAGTCGCATAAACACCAGGAGCCTCACCATGAAAAGCATCCCCGACACCGTCGCCCACTACAAAAGCACGGGCATCTTCACCGAAGCCACCACGCCCGCCGCGCTGCAGCGCGCACACACCACCGCCGCCGGCGTATGGGGCCGCATCACCATCGTCGAAGGCAGCCTGCTATACCGTATCACCGACGCCCGCGTGGCGCCGGAAGAAGTGCTGCTCACGCCCGAACAAGCCGGCGTCGTCGAGCCGCAGATCGAACATGAAGTCCAGCTGGTCGGTCCGGTACGTTTTCAAGTGGACTTTCACCGCTAAACATCAGATTTATTAACAACAGGTGTGCAGGCACGCCACAGCCGCACGAAATATGTTGACGTTTGAGTGCCGCGCGCAGATATTCAACTCAGCGCGTAATTCTCACCAAATGTCTCTTATCGATGCGATTACCCGGATTTTCATTTTGTTTTCTACTGCTGGTTTGCCTGCTCGCGCCCTGCCGCGCTGCCGCACCGGCCAAACTTCCGCTGACCTTCGAGGCGATGGAATCCCTCGGGCCGGACAGCCAGTCCATCATGTCGCTGCTGCAGGACCGCCAGGGCTACATCTGGATCGGCACCGTCGAGGGCGGGCTGTTTCGCCACAACGGCCGCCGCGCCGTGCGCTACACCAACGATCCCGCCAATCCCGCCAGCCTGCCGGCAGGCCGCGTCGGCTCGCTGCACGAAGATAGCCAGGGCCGCATCTGGATCGGCACCGACGAAGGACTGGCGCGCTTCGAGCCGGAGACCAACGGCTTCACCCGCTACCTGCCGCCATCGGCGCAGCGCAACACGCGCATCATCCGCCACATCGTCGGCGACGGCGCACACGGTCTGTGGCTGGCGACATGGGGCGGCTTGCAGCACCTTGACCCGGCCAGCGGCAAGTTCCGCATGTACCAGGCCGATCCCGCCCGTCGCGACGCCATCGCCCACAACGACGTCAACGCCATCGCCATGGACGCCGCCGGCGGCCTGTGGGCGGCCAACTGGCCCGGAGGCCTGAGCTATCTGGCCGCCGGCGCGCAGGGCTTCACGCATCTGCGGCTGGACTCCGAACAGCAGCCGGATCCCAAACTGAACGACGTGCGCGCCATGCGCTTCGGCCCGGACGGCCGCCTGTGGCTGGGCACCGACGCCGGCCTGGTGGTCTGGCAAAGCGGCACGCCGTGGAGCGAGCGCCGGCGCCTGGACGGCGTGCGTGGCCGCGTCAACGCCATCTATTTCGACAATCACCAGAACGTCTGGGTCAGCACCCGCACCGAAGGACTGCTGCGCTGGACGCTGGACATGGTGCACGTGCAGACCTATACCCATCGCGCGGAAGACAAGCATAGCGTGCCCAGTAACGCCGTCAACGCGGTGATGGAAGACCGCAACGGCACCCTGTGGCTGGGCAGCTTCACCGACGGCGTATGGCGCGCCAACCTGGGCAACTACGGCCTGGAACGCATTATCCCGCGCGACATCGCACCGGAGAGCTTCCCGTCCTCGAACTTCGTGCGCAGCATGGCGGCCGCGCAGGACGGCGGCATGTGGCTGGGCGTGGACGACGGCCTGCTGCTGTTCGATCCGGCGGCCAAGCGCATCGTCCAGCACTACACCACTACCAGCAAGAACGGCGCGTTGAATCACAACTCGGTCTACAGCCTGTACCAGCAGCCGGAAAACGGACCGCTGTGGATCGGCACCTCCAAGGGCCTGAACCGCCTGGACCCGCACAACGGCCGCTTGTCCGCCGTGCGTTTCGATATCGCGGCCGACAACTTCGTCAACACCATCGCGCCGGGACGCGGCGGCGTGCTGTGGCTGGGCACCGGCGCCAGCTTGATGCGCTACGACCCGGCCGACGGCGCCATGCGGCGCTACGTCCACAGCGACGGCCAGCCGGACAGCCGCAGCATCAGCGAAGCCAGCGCAGTGCTGGAGGACGCCCAGGGGCGGGTCTGGGTCGGCGAGTTTTTCCGCGGCAGCGGGCTTGATATGATGGCCGACAACGACGGCCGCTTCCAGCACTTCCGCCACGATCCGCAGCGGCCCGACAGCATCAGCAGCGACAAGATCACCTGCCTGTACGAGGACATGGTCGGCACCATCTGGATCGGCACCGCACGCGGCTTGAACCGCATGGTGCCGGGCAAGGACGGCACGCCGCAATTCCATCGCTACACCGGCCCCGGAGATCCCGGCGCGGTGCTGATCGAATCGATCGAAAGCGACCGCGCCGGCATCCTCTGGATCAGCACCGTGCGCGGCCTGTCGCGGCTCGATCCCAACACCGGCGCCTTTACCCACTATTCTGCCGACGATGGGCTGACCGACGGCCTGCACCAGTCGTCGTCCGCCCGCACCAACGACGGCCGCCTGTATTTCGGCGGCACCACCGGCATCACCGCCGTCTATCCGGAGCTGCCGCTGCGCACGCCAACCGTGCCGCCGGCCACCATCAGCGACATCCGCATCTACGATCGTTCGCTGAGCCAGGGCCAGCGCCCCGAGGGCGTGATACTGGAGGGCGCGGTCAGCAACCCGCGCGCCCTGACCGTGCCGTGGAGCGCCGCCGTGCTGACGCTGGAATTCGCCGCCCTGCACTACGCCGCGCCCAAGCGCAACACCTACGCCTACTGGATGGAGGGCTTCGACCGCCAATGGGTGCGGGCGGACGCCAGCCAGCCGGTCGCCAGCTACACCAACCTGGCGCCGGGCAGCTACCGCTTCCACCTGCTGGCCTACACCCACAAGGGCATGGTCAGCGCGGAGTTCGTCCTGCCGATCACTGTCACGCCGCCGTTCTGGAGCACCTGGTGGTTCCGTACCGGTGCAATCCTGCTGGTGATCGTCGCCATGGCGGTACTGTACCGGTTGCGTGTACAGGCGCTGCACCGGCGCGCACAGCGGCTCGAAGCCCTGGTGGCGCTACGCACCAAGGAGCTGGAGGAGTCCAACCGCAAGCTGACCGCCCTGTCCTCCACCGATGCGCTGACCGGCCTGGCCAACCGCCGCAGCTTCGACGAGGCGCTGGCGCGCGAATGGGGCCGCGCCCAGCGCGCCGGCGAACCGCTGGCCCTGGCCATGGTCGACGTCGACTGCTTCAAGCTCTACAACGACAGCTACGGCCACCAGGCCGGCGATGCCTGCCTGCGCCAGGTGGCCTGCGTGCTGGCCGATGGCGTGCACCGCGCCGCCGACGTCGCGGCGCGCTACGGCGGCGAGGAATTCGCCTTCATCGCGCCGCTCAACGGCGCAATGCAGGCCGCCGAGATGGCGGAGAAAATCCGCGCGGCGATCGAGGCGCTGGCCATCCCGCATGAACGCAGCGTGACCGGCAGCGGCTGCGTCACCGTCAGCATCGGCGTGGCGTCCATCGTCCCAAGCGACAAACAGGGGCCGGAGCTGCTGCTCAAGGCCGCCGACCAGGCCCTGTACCGCGCCAAGGACAGTGGGCGGAATTGTGTCATGCAAGTCCAGCTCGGCCACCAGCGACACACTGGCAACTTGGCGGATGCCCTTTAGGTAAGCTTGCCGTTTGCATCACGTGGAAGCGGTATCATTGCGATACCGTTGCCAAACCACAACGCAATTGTGACATTTCCCGTCAAACCATCCATACTAAAAAAGCAGGACCACACGATAAACATGGATGGGAGACACGATGAAACAACCCTCGCTCGCCGTTATCACCCTCGCGATTCTCAGTACCCTCACCCTCAACTCCCATGCGCAGGATGGCATGGCCATCACCGTCAGCGGCTTCGGCACCGGCGCCCTGACCATGACCAATTCCGACCAGGCTGAATTTAACCGCACCAACCAGGCGGCCGGCGTCGGCAAGGACGCCCGCCCCGGCGTCGACTCCAACCTCGGCCTGCAGGCCACCGCCAAGTACAGCGACAACATCTCGTTCACCATCCAGGGCCTGGTGCGCAAGAACGGCAACAACGACCAGTTCGGCGCCGAGCTGGCCTGGGCCTTCGCCAAGATCAAGCTGAACGACGAATTCTCGCTGCGCCTGGGCCGTATCGGCCTGCCGGTGTACATGATCTCCGACGTGCGCAACGTCGGCTACGCCAACATCATGCTGCGTCCGCCCAACGAGGTGTATCGCCAGGTCACCGCCGACAACGCCGACGGCGCCGACATCATCTACCAGCACAGTTTCGGCGACAGCACCCTGACCGCGCAGGCGGCCGTGGGCCGCAGCAAGGTGCGCGCGCCCGGCAATTACTACAT
The DNA here is from genome assembly GCF_054461335.1 of Duganella paludis. Lineage (NCBI taxonomy): Bacteria > Pseudomonadati > Pseudomonadota > Betaproteobacteria > Burkholderiales > Oxalobacteraceae > Duganella > Duganella paludis. The sequence continues at coordinate 6,274,272 of NZ_CM136922.1, read as the reverse complement.
CGAATTCAAGCCCGTGATCTCGACCCAGGTGGTGCTGGAGAACGGCCCGTTCACCTACCGCCTCGGCCACTCGCGCGCCACCTTCGGGCTGTATGAAAACGCCAGCCTGAATGGCCTGGTGACGACGGTGCGCAACGTCGGCCTGACCAGCATCCTGGCCGAGTTGCCGCTGACCGACATCAAGGGCACCTTCAATTCGGCCGGCATCAGCATGGACTACAACAACATCGTCGGCCAGGCCGAATACGCCAAGCGCAAGACCGATACGCGGCTGGTGCAGGACACCAGCTCCTGGTACGTGATGGCCGGCTACCGCTACGGCAAGTTCGTCCCCTACGTCATGCACGGCGACGTCAAGCAGGACAGCCGCCGCAGCTTCTCGACCCTGCCGACCACCGGCCCGCTGGCGCCGCTGGGCGCCGCCATCAACGGCGCCATCAAGGGCGGCCTGCAATCGACCACGGCGATCGGCATGCGCTGGGACTTCTACAAGTCGGCCGCGTTCAAGATCCAGATGGACCGCATCAAGACGCGCGAAGGCAACGGCTACTTCGTGAACGCCAAGCCTGGCTTTGCCGGCAGCACGGTCAACGTTTATGCCGCAGGCATCGATTTCGTCTTCTAAGGAGAATGCCATGCATAACACGATCGGCAAGCTGCTGCTGGCAGCGGGCGTATGGCTGGCCGCAGCCCCTGTCTTCGCGGCGGAACTGGTGGTCATCGTCAATCCGAAAAACCCGGCCACGCGCATGTTCAGCGAACAGGCGGCCCAATTCTTCCTCGGTAAATCTACGCTGTTCACGCCCGTCGAACATGTCGACGGCCCGCTGCGCAACGAGTTTTACAAGAAGGTGCTGGACAAGGACAGCACCCAGGTGAAGGCCATCTGGTCCAAGCTGGTATTCACCGGCAAGGCTACCGCGCCCAAGGAGTATGGCTCCAGCGCGGAGGTGAAGAAGGCCGTGGCGGCCGACACCAGCGCCATCGGCTATATCGAGAAGTCGGCGGTGGACGACAGCGTGAAGGTCATCCTCACCGTGCAGTAAGCCTGGACGCGGCCTAGCCTTCGATCACGATGGCGGGCCGCAGCCGCTTGCGCGACGTCCGCGCATGCGGCACCCAGGCGTGGGTTTGCCAGCGCCGCCACATGATGAGACCACGTATCCATTCATCGGCGGCGTAGGCGATCCACACGCCGGGCAGGCCCCAGCCCAGCACCACGCCGAGCAGCCAGCTGCCGCCGGCCAGCACGAACAGCATCGAAAATGCCCCCGCCATCACCGGAAAGCGCGCATCGCCGGCCGCGCGCAAGGCGTTGATCACCACCAGGTTAAAGGTGCGGCCCGGCTCCAGTATCACTGTAATCCACAGCAGCGTGGCGCCGGCCGCGATGATTTCGCGATCCTGCGTGAACCAGCCGAGCAACCATGGCCCGGACAACGCCGCCGCGCCGGCGATCAGCACACACACCACCAGCCCGCGCGCCAGCGAGCGCTTTACCACCTTGTGCGCCTCGCGCAGCCGGCCGGCGCCGATCAGGTAGCCGACCACGATTTCCACCGCCAGCCCGGTGGCGATACTGAACATCATCACGCCGCCCATCAACTGCAGCACATAGGCCTGGGTGGCCAGCGCCCTGGCGCCCAGGTCCGCCGCCGTCGCCACGCTGACCATGAAGGCCAGGCGCCAGGCGATGTTCTCCGCCGCTCCCGGCAGGCCGATATGCAGCACCGCCGCCAGTTCGCGGCGTGGCAGGCGCCACCAGTCGTCGCGCGCCACAGTGATGTGCAGATGCACGCGCCACATCAGCAGGTGCAGCGCCAGGCCGATCATGCGGCTGATGGCCAGCGCCACGGCGTAGCCGGGCAGGCCCATGGCCGGCAGCGGCCCCCAGCCGTACATCATGGGCAGCGCCAGCAGCAGATGGCTGACGTGCATGATGATCAGCACCACCAGCGTGTCGCGCGTGCGCAGGTGGGCGCGCATCACGCCGGCCATGGAGGCGTTCCAGGCGTCGAACAGCATGGCCGGTCCCAGCGCCACCAGGAATGGCGCGGCCAGCGGGAACACTTCGGCCGGGGTATTCAGCAGGTGCAGCAGGCCGTTCGCGCCCACCATCGCAATCAGGCCGGTGATGGCGCCCAGCCAGGTGCTGGCGCCGACCACCGCGCAGGCCACCTTGTTGGCCGCCTCGCGCTGGCCGCCGCCCAGGTTCTGCGTGACCACCACGCTGACACCGGCGCCGATGATGCGGAACAAAATGAACAACGCGGCCGATACCTGGCTGGCGATGGCGAACGCGCCGCCCGCCTCGTCCGAGATGCGCGCGGCCAGCGCCGTGCCCACCACGCTGGAGGCGATCGCCAGTCCCAGCTCCACCAGCAGGGGCCACGCAAGGTTGAACATGGGTGGCGTCTTGATCGGCGTTTTGGAGGCGGGCATGAAATTTAAGATAGAGTGTTGCCAAAGCGCCCATTTTATAACATGTGGAAGCGCTTTCATTGTCGTCAGCCAACAACGCCAACTGTTTGATTTTCTTTCCGTTTTGGCAAAGACTCGACTTATACTATGAAAGCATCTTCACTGCGCTGTTCGCCGCAGGTGCAGTAACGATAGCCTGATGAAAAATTTTAAAACCGCCCTGCTTGCCGCCGTATTGATTGTCTCGTCACTGCTGATCTCCGGCGGTGCTGCGCAAGCGAGTGGATCCATTCTGCAATCGAGTACTGCGGTGGCCTCCGCCGCCAACGCTGCCGCCGATACCGGCATGCTGATCGAGCCGCTGGAAGTGGTCACCATCCAGCCGCCGCTGCGGCCGGACGTGCTTCCCGTCACCCTCGCCCAGCTGGAAGACCAGTTCCGCCGCCCCGAGCTGCAAGCCTCGCTCAACAAGGGCAGCATCGCCGTGGTGTACCCGAATGTGGAGGAGCCGTTCCGCTCCGCCTTCCTGGCCATGATCCAGGGCATAGAAGACCGCATCAAACTCAAGGTGCGCGCCTACCCGGTCGATCCGAAGGTCGATACCGCCGAACTGAATAACACCCTCAAGCGCAGCGGCACCAAGGTCGTCATCGCGCTCGGCCGCCAGGGGCTGAACGCCACGGCGGGCTTCGACCGCGAAATCTCGGTGCTGGCCGGCGGCGTGCTGCTGCTGTCGGAATCGGAAAACGTGATGGGCATCAGCATGACGCCCGATCCGGCCCTGCTGTTCTCGCGCCTGCGCGTGCTGCTGCCGGAGCTGCGCCGCATCGTGGTGGTGTACAACCCGCAGAAATCGGATTGGCTGATCCGCCTCGCGCGCGAAGCGGCCAAGGCGCAGAACATCGAACTGTCGGCCCACGTGGCGGGCGACCTGGCCAGCGCCGCCAAGCTGTATAGCCAGCTGATTACCAGCGCCGACAACCGCCACGACGCCATCTGGCTGCCGCACGACAGCACCACCGTGGAGGAAAGCACCATCCTGCCGCTGGTGCTGCGCGAGTCATGGAACAGCAACCTGCCGCTCTTTTCCAGCAACGTCCTGCACGTGAAAAAAGGCGCGCTGTTCGCCATGGTGCCGGACAACGTGGAGCTGGGCCGCACCCTGGCCGCATCGGCCATGGGCGTGATCGCCGGCGAAGTGCGCCGCCGTCCGCTGGTGCCGCTGCGTGAACTGCAAACCGCGATCAATCTGCGAACGGCCAGCCACATCGGCCTGAATCTGGGCGCGCTGCAGCAGCGCAGCTTTGATTTCGTCTACCCCCAACCGTGAGCGCACTCAGAATGATACGCAACTTCCTGCGCCGCACCGGTTTCCAACGCCAGCTCACCCTCATCGTCTCGGCCGCGATTCTTGGACTGGCCGTGTTCTCGGCCCTGATGAACGCCTGGGCCGCCAACTCGCGCATGCGCGACCACTTCATCGACCAGGGCCAGCGCATCGCCGACAACCTGGCGCGCCAAAGCACGCTGGCGCTGCTGTTCCACTCTGCCGAAAACGCCCGCGACGTGGTCAACGCCACGCTGGCCTTTCCGGATGTGGCGGGCCTGCAGATCATGGATGCGCGCCGCAAGGTGCTGCTGTCGCGCGCCCAGGGCGGCGCCAGCCTGGACGCCGCCATCTTCGGCGCCGCGCCGCCGGCCCATGCGGCCATGGCCGGCGAAAACGCCGACGGCTGGGTGTTTGTGGCGCCGGTCTACGGCGGCCAGGCCGAGGCTTCGCCGTTCGAACTGCAGGACAGCCAGCAACAACTGCTGGGCTATGTCCACGTGCAGCTGTCCAAGGCCACGCTGAACAAGCTGACATGGTCGCTGCTGCTGGGGAACCTGGGCCTGACCCTGTCGTTCGCGGTGCTGCTGCTGGTGGTGGCGCGCCTGCTCACGCGCCACATGCTCAATCCCCTCAACGCCCTCTCCCGCCTGATGCGCCGCGCCGAAGCCGGCGAATCGGGCATGCGCGCCACGCCGGCCGGCCCGCGCGACCTGATCGAAATGGGCCAGGCTTTCAACCAGATGATGAATGTGCTGGAGCAGCGCGAGGAAGAGCTCAAAGGCTCGCGCGACGCCGCCGTCAACATGGCGCAAATGAAGGCGCAGTTCGCGGCCACCGTCAGCCACGAGGTGCGCACGCCGCTCAACGGCGTGGTCGGCATGCTGGACATGCTGAAGGAAACCCGCCTCACGCCGCGCCAGCAGGAATTCGTCGACGTGGCATGGAATTCTTCGCGCACCTTGATCGCGCTGATCAACAATATCCTCGACTTCTCCAAGATGGAAGCGGGCAAGCTGACGCTGGAAGAGGCGGAATTCAGCCTGGCCGCGCTGCTGGCCGAAGTGGTGGAACTGCTGGGTCGTCCGGCCCAGCAAAAAGGCGTGGGCGTCAGCTGGATCGTGGCCGCCGATGCGCCGGACCGCGTGATCGGCGATTCCCTGCGCCTGCGCCAGATCCTCATCAACCTGACCGGCAACGCCGTCAAGTTCACCGAGCGCGGCGAAGTGACCATCTGTGTGTCCCTGGCCGCCGCCGAACCATTGATGCTGGCTTTCGAAGTGCGCGACACCGGCATCGGCATGAGCGACGACGTGCAGCACCGCCTGTTCGAGGCCTATATGCAGCCCGACCCGAGCGCCACGCGCCGTTACGGCGGCACCGGCCTTGGCCTGGCGATCTGCAAGCAGCTGGTGGAGCTGCTGGGCGGCGAGATCGGCGTGCGCAGCGTGGCCGGCAGCGGCACCACGTTCAGCTTCTCCATCCCGAGCCGCGCGGCGCCGCAATTGCAAGCGCAGGCGCAGATAGAGGCGCAAGTGCTGGCGGCCACGGTTCCGCACGGGCCACCACGGGCGCTGCCGCCGCGCCAGTTCCGGGTGCTGATCGCGGAAGACAACCGCACCAACCAGATGGTCGCCGCCGGCATGCTGGCCATGAACGGCTGCGTGTGCGAATTCGCCGCCGACGGCGTGGAAGCCGTGCGCGCCGCCCAGCGCGATCGCTTCGACCTGATCCTGATGGATTGCAGCATGCCTGAAATGGACGGCTACGAAGCCACCGCCCACATCCGCCTGGCCGAACAGGCGCTGGGCCGCCGCACGCCGCTGGTGGCGATGACCGCCAACACGCAAAGCGGCGATGCCGAAAAATGCCTGGCCGCCGGCATGGACGATTACCTGGCCAAGCCGATCACCCTGGTCGAACTGCGCCACAAGCTCGAAAAATGGCTGCCGCTGGGCGGTGCGTCCGCAACGGCGGCCGGCGCCATGGAGGCTGCGGCCGCAGCCCCGGCCAGCGTCCCGCGCATCCACGCGCTGCGCGCCGCCGGCCAGGCGCCGGTCGACCTGGAGGTATTCGACAAACTGCGCGACGTGCTGGGCGACTCGCTGCCGCACGCGGTCACGCCGTACTTGGAAGACGCCCCGGTATGCCTGGACGAACTGGCGCAAGCGGTACGCAGCGGCGACACCGACGCCGCCCGCATCCACGCCCACTCGCTGAAAGGCTCGTCCGGCAACTTCGGCGCCAAGGCCTTGGCGCAGCTGGCGCTGGAAGCGGAGCAGTTTGCGTCCGCAGGCCAGCCGGAACGCATCCTGCCGCTGCTACTGCCGCTCAACGAACAGTACCAGGCGGTGGCCGCCTTCCTGCGCGCGGAACTGAACTACGCCGATCCGGACGCCCTGCACCTGAGCGAAGACACGCCGCAAGTGCTGGTGGTGGACGACGACCGCAGCACCCGCAGCACCCTGCGCCACACGCTGCAACGCGACGGCTTCCGCGTCGAGGAAGCCTCGGACGGCCAGCAGGCGCTGGCGATGCTGACCCGCTTCCAACCCGACGTGATCCTGATGGACGCCATGATGCCGGTGATGGACGGCTTCACGGCCTGCGCCCGCATGCAGGAACTGCCGAACGGCGCCGACATCCCGGTGCTGATGATCACGGCGCTGCAGGACAACTCCTCGGTGGAGCGCGCCTTCGCCGCCGGCGCCAGCGACTACATTCCCAAGCCTATCCACTACGCCGTGCTGTCGCAGCGGGTACGCCGCATCATTGAAGCCAACCGCGCCGAGAAGCGCATCCGCCACCTGGCCTACAACGACGTGCTGACCAACCTGCCCAACCGCACCCTGTTCTTTGAACTGCTGGGCAAGAGCATCGACCGCGCGCGCGCCGCCGGCCAGCAGGTGGCCGTGCTGTTCATGGACCTGGACCGCTTCAAATACGTCAACGACAACCTCGGGCACGACGTCGGCGACCGCCTGCTGCAAGGCGTGGCCCAGCGCGTGCGCCAGACCGTGCGCGCCGACGACACCGTGGCACGCCTGGGCGGCGACGAATTCACCGTCGTCCTGAATGAACTCGACAGCCCGGCGGCGGCGGCCACCGCCGCCCACAACATCGTGCGCGCGCTGGCCGCGCCGTTCCCGATCGACGGCCACGAGATCTTCGTCACCGCCAGCGTCGGCATCGCCATGTTCCCGCACGACGGCGGCGACGTCGCCACGCTGGTCAAGCACGCCGATAGCGCCATGTACCGCGCCAAGCGCACCAACACCGGCTTCCAGTTCTATGAGTCGTCGATGGAGCATTCCATCTCCGAGCACGTGCGGCTGGAGAGCGACCTGCGGCGGGCCATGGAACAACGGCACCAGCTGGAAGTGTTTTACCAGCCGCAGGCCTGCCTGGCCAGCGGCCGCATCGTCGGCATGGAGGCGCTGGTGCGCTGGCGCCATCCGGTGCGCGGCATGATCCCGCCGGCCGACTTCATTCCGCTGGCCGAGGAAACCGGCATCATCAACCAGCTGGGCGATTGGGTGCTGCGCACCGCCTGTGCGCAGCTGCAGCAGTTCATCCGCAACGGCCTGCCGGAGATGCGCGTGGCGGTCAACCTGTCGGTGCGCCAGCTGCTGCAAAAAGACTTCGCCGCCTCGGTGGAAGCGGTGCTGGCCGACACCGGCCTGCCGCCACACCTGCTGGAGCTGGAGATCACCGAGAGTACGCTGATGGAAAACGCCCAGGACACGCTGGCCGCGCTGCACCGCCTGCGCGAGCTGGGCGTGCGCCTGTCGATCGACGATTTCGGCACCGGCTATTCCTCGCTGTCCTACCTGAAGCGCTTCCCGGTCGACATCATCAAGATCGACCGCTCCTTCGTGCAGGACCTGCCGCAGGATTCCGACGACGCCGCCATCGTCAGCGCCATCATCGCACTGGCCCACAGCCTGCGCTTGCACGTGGTGGCCGAAGGCGTGGAGACCGATGCGCAGATGGCCTTCCTGGCCCGCCGTTCGTGCGACATGATGCAGGGCTACCATCTGAGCCCGGCCGTGCCGGCGGAACAATTCGAAGAGCTGGCAAGACGCGCCATCAAAAAACTCAATACGGAGACAGCACCTTGAACAAGTCGAGCGCCCAAAGGCTGTACGCCACCGCGGCACTCACCCTGCCGCTGATGGCGATCAGCACGGCCCACGCGAGCCCGGTCGCGGACGACGACGAACTGGCGCTGGTGTACGGCGCCGGCGACAGCGTCAGCATCGCCACCGGCAACCTGCAGGCATTGCGCCGCGCGCCGGCGGTGGCGTCGGTCATCACGGCGTCCGACATCGCCGCCATGGGCGCGACCGACCTCGATCAGGTGCTGGAAAGCGTGGCCGGCATCCACGTCAACCGCACGCCGAACAGCAACTCGCCGCTGTACGTGGTGCGCGGCATCGTCAGCGCCTACACGCCGCAGATCCTGATGCTGCAGAACGGCGTGCCGATCACCACTGCCTACATCGGCAACAAGGGCAATATCTGGGGCGGCTATCCGCTGGAGCATATCGCCCGTATCGAGATCATTCGCGGCCCCGGTTCGGCCTTGTATGGCTCGGACGCGTTCTCCGGCGTGATCAACATCATCACCAAGGGCGCCAATGAAGCCGCGGGCACCGAGGTCGGCGGCCGCGTCGGCTCGTTCGGCAGCTACGACGGCTGGGTGCAGCACGGCGGCAAACTGGGTCCGGTGGAGGTGGCGGCCTACTTCCGCGCCGGCTCCACCGACGGCTACCATCCCACCATCGAAGCCGATGCGCAGAGCCGTAACGACACGCTGTTCGGCACCCACGCTTCGCTGGCGCCAGGCGAGTTGAATAACCAGCTCAAAATGATCGACGCCAACCTGGACCTGATCTACGGCCAGTGGCGCGCGCGCTTCGGCTACAAGCGCCGCTACGACATGGGCACCGGCGCCGGCATCGCCTCGGCGCTCGATCCGGTCGGCCGCCAGCAAGGCGAACGCATTACCTCCAACCTGAGTTGGACCGAATCGCAAGTGACGCGCAACCTGGGACTGGGCGCCAGTCTGAGTAGCCAGCAGTCATCGCAGGAGATGCCCACGCCATACCGGCTGCTGCCTCCCGGCTTGGTGTTCCCGACCGGCGCTTTCCCGAATGGAATGATCGGCGCGCCCGAGGAGTGGGAGCGCATTTACCGCTTGGCTGCCTATGCCGATTACAGCGGCGTCTCCAGCCACCACCTGAGGGTAGGCGTGGGCCATGACGATATCGATATGTACCGCGTGCGCGAAATCCGCAACTTCAATTACGCCCCCAACGGCACGCCGATCCCGCTGCCGGCGGTGGTGGACACCACCAACACCACGCCGTTCATCCGCCCGCAACGCCGCAAGATCGACTACATCTACCTGCAGGATGAATGGAATTTCGCCGCCGACTGGAACCTGACCGCCGGCGTGCGGCATGACCAGTACTCGGACTTCGGCGGCACCACCAATCCGCGCATGGCGCTGGTATGGGACGCCAGCTTCGACCTGACCGCAAAGCTGCTGTACGGCCGCGCCTTCCGCGCACCGGCGTTCAACGAAAGCTACGGCATCACCAATCCGGTGGCGTTGGGGAATCCGAATCTGAGACCGGAGCGGAATGCCACCACCGAGTTGGCGTTGGCATGGCAGGCGCGCACCGACGCCACCGTCAACCTGACCTTCTATCGTTACAACATGAAGGACATGATCCGCGTGGTGCCGAACGCCATCGCCGGCACCGGCGGCACATACGCCAATACCGGCAACCAGAACGGGCATGGCATCGAGCTGGAATCCAACTGGACGATTTCGCGCGAAGTGCGCCTGTCCGGCAACTACGCCTGGCAGCGCTCCACCGACCAGACCGCCAAGACCGACGCGGGCTACGCGCCGCGCCACCACGTGTACGGCCGCACCGAGTGGGCATTTGCCAGCGGCTATCAGTCCAGCGCCCAGGTCAACTGGGTGGCGGACCGCAAGCGCGCCTTCGGCGACCTGCGCAAGCCGCTGCACGACTACACCACGCTGGACCTGACGCTGTCCACGCGCAATGGCCGCAACCAGTGGAACTTCGCCGCCGCGCTGCGCAACGTCTTCGATACCGACGTGCGCGAGCCCAGCCCCGCGCCGGGCCTGACCTTGCCGAACGATTTGCCGATGGCGCCGCGCGCCTTCTCGGTCCAGGCTTCGTACAAGATGTAAGGGTTTAGTCCAGGAAGTCCGAATACTCTTTCTGGGCGTAGCCTTTCAGCTTTTGCCACGGCAGCTCGCGCGTCAGCGTCGGCTGCACCGTCAGCTCCATGCGGTTGAAGAAGGTGGCGGCCTTGTCGCCGCTTTCCACCACCAATGGGATCTGCTTGCGGTCGTCCCACAGCACGCGTTCGAACACGCCCTTGTCCTCACGCTCGCGCCAGCGCGCGCCGGGCACGGTGGAGGCGCGTGACGACAGCGGCATCGCCTTCAGGCGCTTGCTGTCGAGCAGATAGTAGGCGTGGTCCCAGGAACCGTCGAAGCCGATGTTGTCGTACTCCGAGCGCGGCACCGCGACCACCTCCCTGGCATGGCCGTCCACGAACTCCACGCGCGGCTGGTTATTATCCAGCACCACGTGACGCGGCAGCACCACATGATTGAAGTGCTTGTGCGCGCCCGGCGTGTGCTCCTCGGCGTGCGCCGGCAGCAGGCGCGCACTCCACACATGGCCGGCGCGGCGCAGCATCGTCTCTTCGTAGCGCGCTTCACGCGTCACGCCCTCCGCCGTCACGACCTTGCTGTAGTAAGCGATCTTGACATCAAGGTCGGCATCCGCAGATGCGGCGGAACCGGCCGCGCACAGCGCGGCCGTCAACAGGAACAAGCGCTTCATCAGAGACCGAAGGCCGATTTCAGGAGGCTGAACACCTTGGTGTTGTCCAACGTGCCCTTGAAGCCCTTGGCGCCGGCGCCGGTGGCGAACAGCTTGACGTCGCCGCCGCCGTGGGTTTCGCTGGCCAGACGCACGCCGGTCTCCTGCAGGTAGTTATCGGCCAGGACGGTGGCGCTGTCCAGGCTCACGCGGGTGTTCGGGCGGTTCGGGCCATTGCCGAATACCAGCGTGGTGTAGGTATTGCCGTCGGCGTCCTTGCTCGGCTGGTTGTCCTTGTAGCCGCGATTGATGTCGAGGATGGGATTGCCCTTCTTGCCGTAGCCGTTGAACGCCAGCGTGTGATCGTGGTCGGCGGTGATCACGATCAGGGTGTTGGCCAGGGTCGGGTCGGTCAGCTTGGCCTTGTCCAGCGCGGCCTTGATGGCGTCGTCGAAGGCGATAGTGTCGGCCAGCGCGCGCTTGGCGTTGGTGGCGTGCAGCGCGTGGTCGATGCGGCCGCCCTCCACCATCAGGAAGTAGCCGTTGGTGTTGGCGGACAGCAGATCCATGGCCTTGACGGTCATCTCGGCCAGGCTTGGTTGCGTGGCGCCTTCGCCCACCGGCGGAGTGGCGCTGCGGTCCAGTTCATATTCCAGGTGGCTCTTGCTGCTATACAGGCCGATGAACTTCTTGCCGGCGGCAGCCGCGTTCATTTCGGCCTTGGTCGAGGCCACGACGTAACCCTTGGCCGCCATTTCGGTCAGCAGGTTGCGGCCATCGGCGCGGCCGGTCTTGTTGTTGACGGCGTCGAACGGCGTGAAGTGATTGCGTCCGCCGCCCATCAGCACATCGACGCCGTCGCCCAGCGCCGCATTGTAGCCAACGCCGCCCGGCGCCACTTGCGCCGCGATGTGGTACTGCGCGTTGCGGTTGCAGATGTGCGAGAAGGTGGTGGCCGGCGTGGCGTGCGTCAGTTCGGTGGTGGTGATGGCGCCGACGGCCTTGCCCTTGCCCTTGGCCAGTTCCAGGATGGACACGGCGGCGCTGCCGTTGCCGGTGGCGGCGCAGTTGTTCACGCCCAGGTTGCCGTTGGCGTCCTTGCCCGGACTGGTGGCGACGGTGTCGGCCGACATGGAGATGACTTCATTGTTCATCTTCACGCCGGTCATGTAGGCGGCCATCGACGGTGCGCTGTCGGTGGTTTGCGCGTCGTTCGAATAGGTCTTGATGCGGGCGGTGCGTTCTATCGTGTCCATGGTCAGGCTGCCCGCTTCGCCGTATTTGTAGATACGCGCGGCCGTGACGGTGGACGGGCCCATGCCGTCGCCGAGGAAGAAGATGATGTTCTTGGCTTCGCCCGCCGCGTGGGCGGCTTGGGCGAAGGACAGCGTCAGCGCGGCGGCTAAGAGTGTACGTTTCATGTGCAAAGTTCCGTTCTTGAAGTGTGCGGTGCTTACAGGCCTGCTGCGCTTTTCACCAGGTTGAACACCTTGGTGTTGTCGATGGTGCCGGTGAAGGTGTCGGCGCCCTTGCCGACGGCGCCCAGGAAGACGTCGGTGCCGCCGTGGGTTTCGCTGCCCACGCCAACGCGCACCACCGCTTCCTGATGGTAGGTATTACCGCCGGTGACGGTGTCGTCCAGCGAGGCCTGGCTGGCGCGGCTGGCCTGCACGCGGTTCTCGCCGTTGCCGAAGCCGATGATGGAGTACGGTGCGCCGTCCAGATCCTTGTCCACCGCGCCGGTGACGTAGTTCTTCACCACGCCCAGCACGCCGGCATTGGCGGCGGTGGTCTTGCCGGTGCGCTTGGCGTAGCCGTTCAGCACCAGGGTGTGGTCATGGTCGGCGGTGACCACGATCAGGGTGTTGGCCAGGGTTGGATCGGTCAACTTGGCCTTGGCGATGGCGGCCTTGATGGCGTTGTCGAAGGCGACGGTGTCCTGCAGCGCTTTCTTGGCGGTGGTTTCGTGCAGCGCGTGGTCGATGCGGCCGCCTTCCACCATCAGGAAGTAGCCCTTGGTGTTCTTGGCCAGGACGTCCATGGCTTTGGTGGTCATCTCGGCCAGGCTTGGTTCCTTGGTGGCGTCGCGGTCCAGGTCATAGCTCATGTGGCTGGAGGTGAACAGGCCAAGCAGCTTGTCGGTCTTGGTGCCGTCGATGGCATTGAACTCGGTGCTATTGCTGGCGTAGGCGTAGCTCTTGGCTTTCAGTTCGGCGATCAGGTCGCGGCCATCGGCACGCTTGCCGCCGTCCTTGACCGGTTTGAAGAACTGGCTGCCGCCGCCCATCAGCACATCGAGGCCGGTGGCGCCCAGCGCGCTGTTGTAGCCGGCGCCGCCCGGTACGGCTGCTGCGGCGATGTCGTTTTCCAGGTCGCGGTGGCAGATGTGCGAGTAGGTGGCGGCGGGCGTGGCGTGGGTGACGCGTGCAGTGCTCACCACGCCGGCCGACAGGCCGGCGGCCTTGGCCAATTCCAGCAAGGTCACGGCCGGGGTGCCGTTGCTGGTGCCGCAGTTGTTGCCCAGTTTATTGCCGGCGCTGTCGTTGATTGGATCGACGGCCACGGTGTTTTGCGACATCGAGATGACTTCGTTATTCATCTTCACGCCGGTCATGTAGGCGGCCATCGACGGTGCGCTGTCGGTGACCTGGGCGTCGTTGGAGAAGGTTTTGACGAAGGCCGTTTCCGGCAGCGTGTCCATGGTCAACTCACCGTCTTCGCCGACGGCGTAGATGCGCGCGGCGGTCATGGTGGTCAGGCCCATGCCGTCGCCGAGGAAGAAGATGACGTTCTTCGGCGCGGCGGCGACCGGCGGCGTGACTGGCGGCGTGGTCTCGGTGGGAGCATTGTCGCTGCCGCTGCAAGCAGCCAGCAAGGCCGCGCTCAATCCAGCGATGAAAATAGACTTGCGGTTCATATCGTCAATCCGGCTTGTTATAAAGGCTAGCAAGATAACAAACGTTTATGACGGGCCGATGACGACTACTTCCCGAGATTGAAAGGCGTAGAATTTGTGTACTGCCCTGAGAAAAACAGGTTTGCAATTGGCGTTATTAAACCTCACGCCCAGTTGCAGGGATCGAAGCACGAGCAGCTAGCCGCAGCAATTGGCGTTGACCGAGGCGCCGTTGTCGTCGGCGGAACGCTGTCGAGGGGAGCGCGCGGGGACATCCTCACCCGCGAGCAAAGCGGGCATTTTGGCTATCGCTGGACGCCAGCGATCCGAGATAAGTTCCGATTGTGGCTATCGGTACGTACAGGATTGCTTGTGATACACCACTACTGGAGGCAGAAATGAAAGCGGAGAAAGTGATACCAATCCCGCCCTATCTTCAGCCACCCCACTGCTGGCTATTCATCCGTGATGAGCAGTTAATTGGTGTACACAAAAACAATGGCTGGTGCACACAACTTCGATTCGAGGAGCTTATTACCTTCGATGCCGAAGAAAAATTCGTGCTCATGATGATTCTGCTCGAGCTGAATCCTTCTGAATTCGCTCAGCACTTGTCCGAGGCATGTCAATCTCAACCAGAATACGCTCACAGCATTCGGAAATTTCCTTCGACGCTGCTGCTGAAACACGTCTTCCATAGTAGCGTCTCCGACTATTGGCCGCAGTTGGCATTGAACTGGTTGAACCATCAACCTCATCTACTTCCTCTCTTCTATGATGAGTTGGGGCATATGGTGGCGGACAAGGCTATGTCACAAAATCTAAGACACCGCGCGAGACGAATGTTGCGCAGCTCAGAGCCCGCGATTCCAAACGACGAGCGCCGCATCGATACCGCCTGCGAGCGCTAAAGTGAACTTATTGGTCGAGCCAGGCGCCGTTCTGCGTGCCAAGCTTCTTGATGCGCTTAAAATTGACGCGCACCGCTTCCGCATCGAAGCGCGCTCCATCGCTGAAGGTCAGGTCGCGCCGCAAAACAAAAGTGTAGACACGACAGTCCGGCGATACCTTCCACGAGCGCGACGCCGGAACCGAGAATGAACAGTAGGCTAACAAAGCGGAGAAGACAAAAAAGCTGGCGCTTGGTTGCTTTCGATAGGAACAGGCGCGCAGCTTAGCCGACCCGCCCAGCCTCGACAACCAAGGTTTGTCGCTATCGATATTTCGCCGCGCTGCTGTGCTTATGCCGCCTGGCGCAGCATTGCCGCTTGCGGTGGCGGCAAGGACGGCCGCTGCGGCAGGTGTTGGACGATGGCGCTGCGCGCGTCGGTCTTGAAGGCGCCGACCAGTTGCGACAGCTCGCGGGCCTGCGCCTGCATCGCGGCGGCGGCTGCTGCGGCTTCCTCCACCAGCGCGGCGTTCTGCTGGGTGACGTCGTCCATCTCGCTGATGGCCGCGTTGACCTGCTCGATGCCGTGCTCCTGCTCCGCGCTGGCCGCGCTGATGGCGCCGATGATGGTGGTGACCTTCTGCACGCTGGCGACGATGTCGCCCATCGTGGCGCCCGCCGCCTCCGCCAGCGCGCTGCCGCTGGCCACGCGTTCGGCCGAATCGTTGATCAGCTTCTTGATTTCCTTGGCCGCTTCAGCCGAGCGTTGCGCCAGGTTGCGCACCTCGCCCGCCACCACCGCGAAGCCGCGTCCCTGCTCGCCGGCGCGTGCCGCTTCCACCGCCGCGTTCAGCGCCAGGATATTGGTCTGGAAGGCGATACCGTCGATCACACTGGTGATGTCGACGATCTTGCGCGCGTAGTCGTTGATGCTGGCCATGGTCTGGACCACCTCCGTCACCACCGCCCCACCCTTGCCCGCCACCTCGGACGCCGACATCGCCAGCTGGTTGGCCTGGCGCGCGTTGCCGCTGTTTTGCTTGACGGCCGCCGTCAGTTCGTCCATCGCCGACGCCGTTTCTTCCAGCGCGCCGGCCTGGTGCTCGGTGCGGCGCGACAGGTCCATATTGCCGCTCGCGATTTCGCGCGAGGCGGAATCGATGGCGACCGCGCCATCGCGCACGCGGCCCACGGTGTCGGCCAGGCGGCAGGTCATGTGGGACAGCGCGTCGAACAGTTGGCCGATTTCATCGCTGCGGCCATGCGCGATGGCCACGTGGAGTTCGCCGCCGGCCACCTGCTCGGCCAGTTCCACCGCCTGCGTCAGCGGGCGCACGATGCTGCGCGTGAGCAGCAGCGCCAGCGCGGCGCCCAGCGCCAGCGTCGCCATGCCCAGGCCGACCAACAGCGCGCGGCTAGCCTCGAACTGGCTGGCCGAATGCGCGGCCAGCGCCTTGGCCTGCTGCGCCTGGTACGCCAGCAGCTTTTCCAGCGCGCCGGCATAGGCCTTGTAGACGCCCGGCCATTGGTTGTCGAGCAGCTCGCTCACTTCCTGGATCCGGCCGCTGTCCTTGAACTTGAACAGGTCGGCGCGCATGGCCAGGAAGGCGGCCTTCTTTTGCGCCACGGCCGGCATCAGCGCCGCCTCGCCGGCTTCCACCGGCATCGCCGCCAATCGGCGTTCCAGCTCGGCCGCCGTTTTCTCGCCCGCGTTCAGCTGGGCCTGGAAAATGTCCGACACCTCCAGGCTGTCGCTGCGGCCGATCGACATCGCCCGCAAAGCGTTCAATTCGGTCACGCCCAGCAGCTCGGAGGTCAGCTGCTGGCGCGCCAGTTTTTCGTTCACCAGGCTGGACGCCATGTCGTTGGCCGCCTGCAGCCGCCACAGCGACACGCCCGACATGCAGGCCATCACCAACAGCAGCACCGCGAACGACGCCATCACCCGCATACCGGTATTCAATTGAGGAAGTTTCATAAGCATTCAATAGTCAAAGTGCGCTGGCAGCGCGAATACTCACCAATGTACACGCCAAATGTGACGACGTTATTACCGCAAGGCAATTACGTCAACACTGTTTTCTTTCAATCAAGATGTAATCAGGCGGTAATAATTTCCCGGTAGCATCTTAGGTTCAGTATTGATAAAAGGTTTCCGGCCGTGGAGTTCAATGCCTCTCGTTTGCACCTGCCCCGCTTTCGCCTCTCCGTCGCCGCCGACCTGTGCGTGGAGACGATCTCGGTGCTGTCCGACAGCAGCAATTTCGCCGTGCTCGAGTTGTTCACCGAGCGCCGCGACCTGATGAGCCTTCCGGTGATTGAAGGCGGTCGCCCGATAGGCCTGATCAGCCGCAACATCTTCATGTCGCAGATGTCCAAGCCCTTTTACCATGAGCTGTACGGCAAAAAGAGCTGCATCGCCTTCATGGACAAGGAGCCGCTGATCGTCGATGCCGCCATGAGCATCGAAGCGCTGACCTTCCGCGCGGTCGAATCGGGCGAGAAGGCGCTGGCCGACGGCTTTATCGTCACGCGCGACGGCACCCTGGCCGGCGTCGGCTTCGGCCTGCAGCTGATGAACGTGGTGGCCAATATGCAGGCCGAGAAGAACCGCCAGATCATGCACAGCATCGACTACGCCAGCGTGATCCAGCGCTCGCTGCTGCGCCCTTCCAACCTGGCGCTGTCCGACGCGCTGGACGACGCCCACCTCGAATGGCAGCCGCGCGACGTGGTCGGCGGCGACTTCTATCACTTCGCCCGATACGAAGACGGCTGGTTCGCCGCCATCGCCGATTGCACCGGCCACGGCGTGCCGGGCGCGTTCATGACCCTGATTTCCTCGTCGACGCTGGCGCAGGCCCTGCAGCAACTGGGGCCGCGCGACCCGGCGCGCCTGATCGCGGAAGTCAATCGCGGCGTCAAAGGCATGCTGGGACAGGTCGAAGGCCACGGATCGGCCGAATCGAACGACGGCATGGATGCCGCCTTCCTCTGGTTCGACAACGCCGCGCGCCGCCTGCACTTCGCCGGCGCCAAGCTGTCGCTGTTCCAGCTGGACCCGGAACAGCAGGCCGTGCAAACGGTGGACGGCGAACGCATGGGCGTCGGCTATATCGACTCGCCGCTGGACTACCAGTGGACCAACAAGATCATCGACATTCCCGAGGGCAGCCTGCTGTTCCTCACCACCGATGGCCTGATCGACCAGATCGGCGGCGCCAAGGACATCGCCTACGGCAAGCGCCGCATGCGCGATGTACTGCTGGCCCAGCGCACCCAGTGCGCGCGCCACGTCTCGCAGGCCATGCTGGACGACTACCAGGCATGGCAGGGCGAACAGCCGCGCCGCGATGACCTGACCTTTTTCTGCCTGCGCCCTTAACCGACGGCGCCTCGAGGAGCACGATTTGTTGTACAAAGAATTCAGCGATTTTTACGAAGTGGCCCGCAAGCGCCACATCATCTTTTTCTACGTGGGCTATTTCTCGCAGCACGTGGTGGCGGCCATTTCGGAAACCATCAAGGCCCGCCTGGACACCGCCGGCGCGGCCGGGCCGACGCGGCGCCGCATTTTCTCGTCGTTCGTCGAAATGTCGCAGAACATCATGCACTACTCGTCCGACACGCTGACGCCGCATGAGCACAGTGATAACCAGATGCGGCGCGGCTCCTTCTGCATCGGCATGAAGGGCGACAGCTTCTTCCTGCTGTGCGCCAATCCGGTCGACAGCGCCAACGTGGAGCGCATCCGCAGCCGCCTGGAGCCGCTGCACACCATGTCGATGGAAGAGATCAAGTCGGCCTACAAGAAGGCCCTGCGCGAGGAAACGCCGGCCGACAGCAAGGGCGCGGGCCTGGGCTTCCTGACCATGGCGCGCGACGCCAGCGAGCCGCTGGAGTTCGAATTCGTCGCCGACGAATACGAGCCCGAGACCACCGTCTTCTGCATCAAAGCGATTATCTGAACCCAGCACCCAGAACAATACCGAGAACACCCATGGAACCACTCTTTATCGCCGCCTCGCCCACCTCGCCGGAAATCGACTTCCGCTTCGACCAGCACACACTGTCGATCAAGGGCGAATCCTATCCCGAGAACGCCGCCGCCTTCTACGGCCCGGTGATCGCGCGCGTGCAGGCCTGGCTCGATGACTGCGTCGAGACGGCGATTACCGTCAACGTTTCGCTGGCCTACTTCAACAGCTCCAGCACCAAGATGCTGTTCACCTTTTTCGAGGCGCTGAACAACGCCGCAGTGGCCGGCAACCAGGTGCGCCTGAACTGGTATCACGACGAGGACGACGACACCATCCTCGAATTCGGCCAGGAGCTGCAGGACGACTTCGGCGCCCTCGACTTCCACGACCACGCTGTGAGCAACTGATGAAACCCATGGCCGACGCCGACCTGTTTGCGCTGGAAAGCGCCGCGCTGGCCAACGCCAGGGCCGCGCATGAAGACCCCCAGGCCGACGCCCGCTCGGCACTGGCCGAGCTGATCGTCCACTACGAGCGCCTGATGCGCGAGAGCCGCCGCCTGATCCGCCGCAGCGACCGCGCGGAGCTGGACATGAACCAGATGAACCGCCAGCTGCACGAACTGGCGCAGCAGCTGGAATACCGCGCCACCCACGATCCGCTGAGCGGCGCCTTGAACCGGGCGGCGGTGATCGATCAGGCCACGGCCTGCCTGCAGCAAGGCGACATGGCGCTGATCGTGCTCGATATCGACCACTTCAAATGGGTCAACGACGATTTCGGCCATCCAGCCGGCGACGCCGTCATCATTACCGTGGTGGCCTGCCTGCAGGCGCTGCTCGGTCCCGGCGTGGCGATCGGCCGCGTCGGCGGCGAGGAATTCTCGGTGGTCTGGCCGACCTCCTCGCAGGAGGAAGCCAAGGCCGTGGCGCTGCGCATCTGCGACGCCATCGCCGACCAGGTCTTCGGTGCGCCGATCAACCGCCAGATCACGGCCAGCGTGGGCGTCAGCTGGAATGCGCAAGGCACCAGTTTCGAACTGGCCTACGCGCGCGCCGACGAAGCGCTGTACGCGGCCAAGCGCGCCGGCCGCAACTGCGTGAAAGCGCATTCACAACTGCCGCTACCGGTCACCCCGCCAGCGCCCGAAGACGCCTCAACTCCCTGCCATTAAATCAAGCAACTGGCGTCAGTAGCGGCTGGCCGCTGAAGTGGGCGAGCAGGTTGTCCACCACCAGCTGGCCCATGGCGTGGCGCGTTTCCACCGTCAGGCTGCCGACGTGCGGCGTCAGCACTACGTTATCCAGTTCCCGCAAGGCGGCCGGCACGCGTGGTTCGTCGGCGAAGACGTCCAGCGCGGCCATGCCCAGCGTGCGGGCGCGTAAGGCATCGATCAACGCAACTTCGTCCACCAGCGCGCCGCGCGCGATATTCACCAGCGTGCCCTGCGGACCGAGCGCCGCCAGCACCGCCGCGTCGACCGCATGGCGCGTGGCGGCGCTGCCTGGGGCGCTCAGCACCAGATAATCGCTTTCTTCCGCCAGCGCCAGCAGCGAGGCGGCGCGCGGCACGCTGACCCCCTCGATGGCGCGCGGCTGGAAGTAGCGCACTTGCATGCCGAACGCCTGCGCCCTCAGCGCAATCGCCTGGCCGATGCGGCCGAAACCGAAAATGCCGCACACCTTGTCGCGCAGCGCACGCGCCGGCGCCACCGGCTTGCCCGCTTCCCAGGCGCCGGTGCGCACGTAGAAGTCCAGCGCCGGCAGGCGGCGCGCGGCCGCCAGCAACAGGGTCAGGGCCAGGTCGGCCACGTCGTCGGTGAGCACGCCCGGCGTATTGGTGACCGCGATGCCGCGCGCGCGCGTGGCCGTCAGGTCCACGGCGTCGGTGCCAATGCCGTTCACCGCGACGATTTCCACGGCGGGCAGCTGCGCCAGCAGCGCCGCGCCGATACCGAGGTTACCGGTGGTGAGCACGGCGCGCACGCCGCCGGCCACGCTGCGCAGCCAGTCCGACTGCTGCGCCGGCGCCTGCTGCCACAGGTGGTGACAATGAAAATGCTGTTCCAGCTGGGCCATCACGCTGGCGGAGGGACTGGCCGCAATGACCAGGACTTCAGGTTTCATAGGTGTACCTACTCTTGTTTGCCTGGGGCGATTGTACTAGCGCTGTGGACTTTCAGTCGGCATTTACGTATGCTTGAATCACCCCAGAGAGGAGCGCTCCCGGATTTGAACGATCACGCATCCCTGCCGCCCATTGCCGCCGCCCAGCGCTGGCTGCGCGCCGCCGCGTGGGCGCTGGCCTGCCTGTGCGCCGCCGCCGGCGGTAAGGCCGTCGCCGCGCCGGAACGCTGGGACCAGCTGGCGACTCCCCTGTTCGACCATGTGGGCCTGGATCAAGGTCTGCCGCACCTGGTCGGGATGGCCCTGGCGCAGGACGGCGATGGCTACGTCTGGGTGGGCACGCAGAGCGGCCTGGCGCGCTGGGACGGCTACCGCATGCGCAGCTTCCGCCATAGCGCCGAATCCACCAGCCTGCCCGGCGACTTTGTCCAGGCGCTGCACGTGGACGTGGCCGGCCGCCTGTGGGTGGGCACGGCCGCCGCCGGCATCGCCATGTACGACAAACATACGGAACACTTCGTCCGCCTCAACGATGAGTTGAGCCGGGGCCTGGTCAGCGCCGTCGCCAGCGACGCCAAGGGCAATCTCTGGATCGGCACGCCCTCCGGTCTCAAATACTACGACACCGTCCACAAGACGCTTCGCCGCTACAGCCACGAAGACACGCCCGGCCTGCCGGACAACCAGATCCGCGCCCTGCTGATGGACCGCGCCGGCACGCTGTGGATAGGCACGGCCAGCGGCTTGTCGCGCCTGCGCACGGGCGGCACCATCGTCGGCGTGCCGGTGCGCGGCGACGGCCACGGCGCGTGGAGCGATACGGTGTTGAGCCTCGGCGAAAACAGCCGGGGGCAGATCGCCTTCGGCACGCTCAAAAGCGGCTTCGGCGTCGTCGACCCGCAGGCCGACCATGGCCGCCTGATCGCGTTCAAAGAGGTCAAGGACGCGCAGGCCAATATGGTGCTGGCGGTGTCCGAGACCGTGCCCGGCACCTGGTGGGCCAGCACCTACGGCGGCGGCGTGATCGAATACCGCGCCGACAGCAACCGCAGCGCACGCATCCTGCATCAGCCGGCGGTGTCGTCCAGCCTCAGTGCCAACCGCACCGCCGCCCTGCTGCGCGATCGCAGCGGCATGATGTGGGTGGCCACCGAGCGCGGGGTCGACCTCTACGACCCGCACAACGAGGCCATCGACTCCGTGTTCGGCGCCCAGGGCATGCTGGAGGCCGGCGTCTCGGCGCTGATGACCGACAGCCGCGGCCAAGTCTGGATCGGCCTGGCCGACCAGGGCATCGACATCGTGCCGCATGACGGCGCGCGGCGCGCGGCCTTGCGGCCCGATCCCGAGCGTCCGGAGACGGCCTTGCCCAACCGGATGGTGTTGTCGCTGGCCGAAGCCGACGCCGGCGAGGCCTGGATCGGCACGCAACTCGGCCTGTACCGCAGCAACCGTCATGGCACGGCCGTCCAGCGCGTGCCGCTGCCGCAAGGGAATGTGCATCCGCGCATCGGCACCATCCTGGTCCGCAAGGGCGAACTGTGGCTGGGCACCTTCGATGGCCTGCTGCGCTACGACCCGGCCACCGGCGCGCTGCGTGCCTATGTCCAGGGCACGCAGGAAAGCGGCGGCCTGACCGACAACCGCATTCACGCCGTGGTCGGCGACGCCGATGGCGCGTTGTGGGTCGCCACCCGCAACGGTTTGAACCGGCTCGACCCCGAGAGCGGCAAGGTGGAACAGATCAGGGCCGATCCGGGCAAGGCCGACACCTTGTCGGACGCGTTCATCAGCTCCCTGGTGATCGACCGGCGCGGCCGGCTCTGGGTCGGCACCTTGGGCAGCGGCCTGTGCGTGATGACGGGGCGCGACGCGCTGGGCCAGCCACAGTTCCAGCAGGTCGGCACTGCGGCGGGACTGTCGAGCGACGCCATCATGGCGCTGCAGCTGGACGCCGCAGGCCGCGTCTGGGCCGCCACCTCGGACAGCATCGCCGTGATCGATCCCGGCAACCTGCGCGCACGCGCCCTGACCCGCGCCGACGGCCTGGCGTTCCGCACCTTTTTCATCGGCGCCGCCACCGTCACCGCCGAACACGATCTGGTATTCGGCGCCACCGGCGGCATGACGGTGGTGTATCCGGGCCGCCTGAACGACTGGACCTACCGCGCGCCGCTGGCCATCAGCGCGGTGCGGCGCGACCAGCAGGCGCTGACGCCGTCCGAGCTGAGCGCAGCCGAAGGAGCGACGCTGGTGCTCAACCCCGGCCAGCAAAGCTTTGAAGTGGAACTGGCGGCGCTGGACTTCTCGGCGCCGCAGCGCAACCGCTACGCCTACCTGCTGGAAGGTTTCGACCAGCGCTGGCTGGAGGTCGACGCCAGCCGCCGCATCGTCTCCTACAGCTACCTGCCGCCGGGCTCCTATCTGCTGCGCATGCGCGGCAGCAACCGCGAGGGGCTATGGAATGCGGACGAGCTGACGCTGCGCGTCGAAGTGCTGCCGGCCTGGCACCAGAGCTGGTGGGCGCGACTGGGCTATTTCCTGATCGCCTGCGCGCTGGCCTGGGCGCTGCTGCGCTGGCGCCTGCGCCGCATGCGCCGCCAGGGCGAGGCGCTGCAGGCGCTGGTGTATTCGCGCACCCAGCATCTGGAAAAACTCAACGCCATCGTCAAATCGATCAACGAGCAAACCGATTTCGACGCCCTGCTGCACACCATCCTGCACGAATCGACCATCATCCGGGGCATCGACTCGGCGTTGGCGCTGGTGCGCGAGAACGGCAGCGAAATCCTGAGCCTGCGCGCGGCCTGGGGCCGCATCGACGCCGCCGCCGACGCCTACCGCATCGACCTGCGCCAGGCGGAGGCACGCTACGCGCCGGCGACCGGCATGATCGCGCCCGACATCTTCGAGGTGCACCATCCGCATTCGCTGCCGGGCGACGTCTGCGCCCTGCTGTCGGTGCGGGTGGTGATCGACGGCCAGGTCGAGGGCTACCTGATCTTCGAGAACTACCAGTACCAGGCCAGCTTCGAGTCCGCCGACCTGGAGCTGCTCAAGGCGCTCAAGGAGCCGTTCATTTCGGCCTATCACAAGGCACGCTCGCTGCGCATGATCGAGCAGGCGCGCACCAACGCCGAGGCGGCAACCCGCGCCAAGAGCGACTTCCTGGCCAATATCAGCCACGAGATCCGCACGCCGATGAACGCCATCCTCGGCTTCGCGGGACTGGGCACGCACCTGGACCTGCCGGCACAGCCGCTCGACTACTTCCGCAAGATCAGCCGCGCCGGGCAAAGCCTGCTGCAGATCATCAACGACGTGCTGGACTTCTCCAAGATCGAATCGGGCAAGCTGGAACTGGAGGCCTTGCCGTTCGACCTGCCCGATACGCTGAACCAGATCTCCGACCTGTTTGCCTGGCGCGCCGCCGAACGCGGGCTGGAACTGGTGATCTGGACGGCGCCCGAGGTGCCCTCCAATCTGCTCGGTGATCCGCTGCGACTGGGGCAGATCCTGGTGAACCTGGTCGGCAACGCGCTCAAGTTCACCGCCAGCGGCCATATCGAAGTGCGGGTGGAGATCGACGCCGCCACGCCCGGGTTCACGCCGGGCGGGCCGCTGGTGTTGCGTTTCACCGTCGAGGACAGTGGACTGGGCATCAGCAAGGAGCAGCAGGCACGCCTGTTCCAGGCCTTTGCGCAAGCCGACGCCAGCACCACGCGCCTGTACGGCGGCACCGGGCTGGGGCTGGCCATTTCCCAGCAACTGGTGCAGAAGATGGGCGGCGATATCACGGTCGACAGCGAACCGGGGGTCGGCAGCAGCTTCAGTTTCACCGTGCACCTGCAGGCCGCGCACGACCAGACCCCGCAGCTGCAGCCGGTGCCGGCGGCCGCGCAGGGCAAGCGCATCCTGGTGGTCGACGATTGCGAGGCCACGCGCCACATGCTGCGCACGCAGCTCGCCGGGCTGGGCCTGCAGGCGCGCGCGGTGGCGTCCGGCGCCACGGCGGTGGCGGCCATGCAGCTCGATGCCTACGACCTGTTGCTGATCGACGCCGACATGCCGGACCTGGACGGCATCGACACCCTGCACCGCATCGCCGAAGATGCCGAGCTGGCGTCGGTGCCGGCGGTGCTGATGGTGACCGCCTATGCGCGTGAACACGACAAGCAGACCATGGAGCACGTCCGCAACATGCCCTTCCTCGACAAGCCGGCCAATCCGCAGCTGCTGCGCCACGCCATCCTGTCGGCGCTGGGGCTGGAGTCCGGCCAGCAGGGCGTGGTCATGAGCGCCCCGCCTTCGGTGGCGGTGCAGCGCATCCGTGGCGCCCGCGTGCTGGTGGTGGACGACAATGCCATCAACCAGCAGGTCGCCAGCGAGATCCTGCAGCGCGCCGGCGTGCGCGCCGACGTGGCGGGCAGCGGCGAGGAGGCTGCGCGCCTGGTCGGCGACGGCCACTACGACGCGGTGCTGATGGATATCCAGATGCCCGACATGGACGGTTACCAGGCCACGGCCCTGATCCGCGCCGACCAGCGCCATGCGGCGCTGCCCATCATCGCCATGACCGCGCATGCGGTGGCCGGCTACCGCGAGCGCTGCCTGGCGATGGACATGAACGACTACGTCACCAAGCCTATCGATCCGGATACCTTGTACACGGTGCTGGCGACCTGGGTCACGCCGGACCAGAGCCGGGCGGCGGCGGCGGCGCCCGCCCCGCCGCCGGCGCCCTACCGGCCCACTGCCGCCGCCGCGCCGCGCCCCGGCATCGACGTGCGGGCGGCCATGGAACGGCTGGGTGGGCATGAGGCGCTGCTGGCGCAGTTGCTGCGGATGTTCGCCGACGATTTTGCGTCCACTTTGCAACAGATTCAAGATGCAATCCATTCGGGCGAAGTGTTACATGCGGCGGATCTGGTGCACAAAATCCGCGGTGCGGCGGGTAATCTTTCAGCAAACGAACTTTTTGAAACGTCGACGGCGCTGGAGCTGCGGCTCAGAGAGGAGCCGGCCGCGCTGCCGGAGTTATTGGCGGCATTCGCGCAATCCTTCGAAGTCGTCATGGCCAGCGCGCGGGTGGAGAAAACGGCGGGCGCCAGCGAGACCGCCTCGGCTTCCTAGCGCTTTGCCGGCCATGCCCGGGCCCAGGCGGGGCCGGGCTTTTTTGTTTTAGCCGAACACTTGCTTCAGCGATTCCGCGTCCGGCAACGCCTCTCCCCAAGCCGCAAGCTGCCCTTCGGTGGCCTTGATGCGTTACTGCGGTTTCCCAGGGCAAGTCATAACGGGCGGGCGGAGTGGGAATGGACATCCGTCTAGTTTACAGTGATGCATGTCCCCGTCGTCTTGATGCAATACAAAGCTAAAGCAGAATACCAACGTCGCCATAAATCGCTACCGCGCAAAAAAAAACCGCCTGGAGAGGCGGTTTAAAAATTAACCCAAGGAGTTCCTACGATACTGCTTACTGCATGCTACTTACTGCGGTTTGCGGCGGCGCACGACGGCGCCGACCAGGACGAGGCCTCCCAGCAGCATGGCGTAGGTTGCCGGTTCCGGAACCGCCGCCATCACACTGGACGAACCAAACTCCACGCGCAGGCCGGTCGGATTGCCGCCGTTCTGCGCCCAATTGGTAACCACGAAGTCCAGCGTGTTGACGCCGGGCGCAAAGCCGCCGCTGGCGCTGAAGCTGGTCCAGTCGCTGAAGCCAGTGGCATTACCGATGACTTGGTCGTTCAGTTTCACCACCACGGAATTGTCCGCCGCGAAGCGGCCGCTGAAGGCGGCGCTGGCTGCGTTGTAGCCGGTCAGGTCGAAACTCAGCGTATAGGTATAGGTGCCCGAAGTCGATGGGTCGAAGGTGTCGCCCTGGCCAGCGGTCGGCGTAATCCATTTCGACGCGCTGCTATTGGCCAGCCATGGGCCGATCGGCCACTGGCTGTCGTAAGTGATGACGGCGGTGCTGCTGACGGCCGAGCTCAGTGCGTAGTTGCTGTCCGATTGACCGCTGATGCCGACGCCGGTGTTGACCAGGCCAGTGATGCTGGCCGCGTTGGAAGACGAGATTGCGATGAATGCCAGTGCAGTGGCGGCAAGGAGATTGCGTTTCATGAGAGCCTCTAAAATCGGTTGGTATGGTGTCAACCAGCATCGATGGGGATGCCGGAATTTCATCGAACCGTTTTTTAGGGCGTCGAAAAGGAGGTAGTGCTGTTGAGTAGAATTATAACCAGCTTTTTCAAAAAATGCTCACGTGCATTTAAATTTCTTTTCGGCACTTGAGCATTTCCATACAGGATTACTTCTGCTTGCGGCGACGTGCTACCACGCCCACCAGCGCCAGGCCGGCCATCATCATGCCGTAGGTGGCTGGCTCAGGGACGGCGCTCACGCTGGACGTTTCGAATTCAACGCGCAGGCCGGTCGGGTTGCCGCTGTACTGCTTGTCGTTGGTGACGACGAATTCCAGCGTGTTCACGCCGGCGGCGAAACCGCTGCTGGCGTGGAAATCGTGCCACGACTGGAAGCCGATGCCGCCGCCGATGTCCTCGCCATTCAGCTTGACCAACACCGAGTTATCCGACGACACGCGGCCGTCGAAGACGGCGGTGTTGCGGTCGTAGCCGGTCAAGTTGAAGGTCAGGGTGTAGGTGTAGATACCGCTGATTGCTGGGTCGAAGGTGTCGCCCTGCTTGTCGGTCGGCGTGATCCATTTGGAGGTGCTGTTGTTGACCAGCCAGGTGCCATCCACCGGCCACACGCCATCCTTGGTGATGGTGGGAACGGTCTCGGTCACGCTGGTCGAGCTGACCGTGTAATGGGTTTCCGCAGCGCCGCCAGCGCCGATGCCGGTGTTGTACAGGCCGTTGATGTCGGCAGCAAAGGCGGAGGAAACGCTGGCCAGGGCCAGTGCTGCGGCAAAGATGGTGTGCTTCATGTGAACCCCTGATTATTAGTATTGAATTCGAAGCGCCCACTGAGATTGCCAACCGTTTCCCGGGCGCGGAAAAACAAAAACGGCCGGGTTCGATTATAGCGAACTCGGCCGATCTTGTGGACACAATATTAACGCATGTGTTTTATGCGCAACATATGCTAATTATTGAACAACTTTCCCTCATCCGCCAGCTTCAGCAGCAGCGGCGCCGGGCGCCATGCGTTGCCCTGATGGCCGCGCGCATATTTATTGATCGCCGCCACCACGTTCGGCAGGCCGACCGTGTCGGCGTAGAACATCGGGCCGCCACGGTACAGCGGGAAGCCGTAGCCGGTCAGGTAGACCATGTCGATGTCCGAGGCGCGCAGGGCGATGCCCTCCTCCAGGATCAGCGCGCCTTCGTTCACCAGCGAATACACCAGGCGCTCGACGATTTCCTGGTCGCTGATCTTGCGGCGCGTGATGCCGAGGTCGGCCGAATGCTGGACGATCATGGCGTTGACCTGCTCGTTGGCGTAAGCCTTGCGGTCGCCGGCCTTGTAGTCATACCAGCCGGCCCCGGTTTTCTGGCCGTAGCGGCCCATCTCGCACAGCAGGTCGGCGGTTTTCGAGTAGGTGATTTCCGGCTTTTCCACGTAGCGGCGCTTGCGGATGGCCCAGCCGATGTCGTTGCCGGCCAGGTCGCCCATGCGGAACGGGCCCATGGCGAAACCGAATTTCTCGGCCGCCTTGTCCACCTGCTCCGGCAGCGCGCCCTCTTCCAGCAGGAAGCCGGCCTGGCGGCTGTACTGCTCGATCATGCGGTTGCCGATGAAGCCGTCGCACACGCCCGACACCACGCCGGTTTTCTTGAGCTTCTTGGACAGCGCCAGCGCCGTGGCCAGCACATCCTTGCCGGTTTCCTTGCCGCGCACGATTTCCAGCAGCTTCATGACGTTGGCCGGCGAGAAGAAGTGGGTGCCGATCACGTCCTGCGGACGCTTGGTGAAGGCGGCGATCTTGTCGACGTCCAGGGTCGAGGTGTTAGTGGCCAGGATGGCGCCCGGTTTCATCACTTCGTCGAGCTTGCGGAACACGGCTTCCTTCACGCCCAGTTCCTCGAACACGGCTTCCACCACGATGTCGGCCTGGCCGATGTCGTCATAGGACAGCGTGCTGCTCAGCAGGCCCATGCGCTGGTCCAGTTTTTCCTGGGTCAGCTTGCCTTTTTTCAGGCTGTTTTCGTAGTTCTTGCGGATGGTGGCGACGCCCTTGTCCAGCGCTTCCTGGCGGGTTTCCAGCAGCTTGACCGGAATGCCGGCGTTGAGGAAGTTCATGGCGATGCCGCCGCCCATCATGCCGGCGCCGATCACGGCGGCCGACTTGATGGCGCGCACCGGCGTATCGGCCGGCACGTCCGGCACCTTGCTGGCGATGCGCTCGGCAAAGAAGGCGTGGCGCAGCGATTTCGATTCGCTGGTCTGGATCAGGTGCATGAAGCGCTCGCGCTCGAACTTCATGCCGTCGTCGAACTTCATGGTGACCGAGGCGGCCACGGTTTCCACGCATTCCAGCGGCGCCGGGAACGGGCCGGCCATGGCCTTGACAGTGTTGCGCGAGAATTGCAGGAAGGCTTCGTGGTTCGGATAATCGACTTTGCGGTCGCGCACTTTCGGCAACGGGCGTACATCGGCGATTTTTTCGGCGAAGGCCACCGCCGATTGCAGCAGGTCGGCGTCGGCGGCGAACAGTTCATCGAACAGCGCCGGCAGCTTTTCCGACGGAACCGGCGCGCCGGAGACGATCATGTTCAGGGCCGGTTCCAGGCCCAGCACGCGCGGCAGGCGCTGGGTGCCGCCGGCGCCCGGCAGCAGGCCCAGCTTCACTTCCGGCAAGGCGATCTGCGCGCCCGGCATGGCCACGCGGTAGTGGCAGCCGAGCGACAGCTCCAAGCCGCCGCCCATGCACACCGTGTGGATGGCGGCCACCACCGGCTTGGTCGAGCCTTCGGCGGTGGCGATCAGGGTGTGCAGGCTCGGTTCGGCCAGCGCCGCCGGGGTGTTGAATTCCTTGATGTCGGCGCCGCCCGAGAAGGCTTTGCCGGCGCCGGTGATGACGATGGCCTTGACCGCATCATCGGCCAGCGCCTGCTGGATGCCCTTGACGGCCGCCGTGCGCGTCGTCAGGCCCATGCCGTTGACCGGCGGATTGTTCAGGGTAATGACGGCCACCGCGCCGTGCACTTGATATTCAGCAGTCATGTCTCTTCCTTATGTTCTGGTTGGAATGGTAGGCCCACCTACTATACCGCATAAAAAGAACGATCGTGTTATTTTTTTGAACGCGGTGCGCTAGCTTTTGAACGCGGCACCTGTGCTTCGTAAAGCGGAGAAAAACTGCCTGAGTGTCGCTTGCAAAATACACTTGGGACACTTTTCGGTATTGTTGAGCTTGCCTGAGATTTAAATAAGGGAAATAATAAATAAACGCCCCGCATATTCCCCACCCCCGAATATCAAAATAAATCTCACCAAATATCACTAAATAATGCTGTGTTAATGATATTTATTCTTTTCATACGACTACAGGATATTTCATGAACGCTCCCAGCCAGGTAATCCATACCCAGGACGTCGAACTCCAGGCCATTCACGCCGCGCTCAACCGCGTACAGGCGGTGATCGAGTTTGACATGGAAGGAAAAATCCTGCACGCCAACGACAACTTCTTGCGCGTGCTCGGTTACTCCCTGGCGGAAGTGCAAGGTCGCCATCATTCGATGTTTTGCCCGCCCGACTATGCGGCCAGCCCGGCCTACAAACAGTTCTGGGCCGGCCTCGCGGCGGGCGAGTTCGAGCACGGCGAATTCAAGCGCCTGGCCAAGGACGGCCGTGAAATCTGGATCAATGCTTCGTACAACCCGGTGATGGACAGCGACGGCCGCCCCTACAAGGTGATCAAGTTCGCCACCGACATCACCAACAACCGCGTGCGCAGCGCCGAGTACGAGGGCAAGGTCAGCGCCATCGACAAGGCCCAGGCGGTGATTGAATTCGACATGCAGGGCCATGTACTGAATGCCAACGATAATTTCCTTAATGTTATGGGATATTATCTGGACGATATTAAGGGCGAACACCACCGCATGTTCTGCGACCCGGATTACGCCGCCAGCGCCGAATATAAACGCTTCTGGCAAAAACTGAATCGTGGCGAATTTGACAGCGGACGTTACAAACGTTTAGGAAACAATAAAAAATCGATATGGATCCAGGCCACTTACAACCCGATTCTGGATTTAAATGGTAAACCATACAAAATAGTTAAATACGCAAGTGATATCACCGCCCAGGTCGAGCTGGAAGAATCGGTGGCGGCCAAGTCCAAGTCCGATGGCGATAAAATCAGCCGGCTGCTGGATTCGGTGGCACGCGCGGCCAATGGCGACCTGACCAGCAAGATCGTGGTCGAAGGCGACGAACCGCTCGACCAGCTGGCCGAAGGCATCAGCAAGATGATCGCCGACCTGCGCAAGGTCATCAGCGACGTCGTGATGTCGGCCAACGGCCTGGCCGACGCCTCGACCACCATCGCCGAGCGCTCGAACGGCGTGGCGGTCGGCACCCAGGCGCTGGGCGCCACGGTGGAAGAGATGAACGCCTCGATCGATGGCCTGACCAGCTCGATCAACACCATCGCCAACAACACCTCGGACGCCGATTCGATGGCCAAATCGACCCAGCACGAGGCCGAAGTCGGCGCCAAGGCGGTGGCCAAGTCGATCGAAGCCATGGACCTGATCAACCGCTCGTCGGAAGACATCGGCGAAATCGTCAAGGTCATCAGCGACATCGCCAACCAGACCAATATGCTGGCCTTCAACGCGGCCATCGAGGCGGCCCGCGCAGGCGAGCACGGCCTGGGCTTCTCGGTGGTGGCGGACGAAGTGCGCAAGCTGGCCGAGCGCTCGTCGCAGGCCACCAAGGAAATTTCCAAGCTGATCAACGAGTCGGTCAAGCGCGTCTCGGCCGGCAGCGAGATTTCGCGCCAGGCCAGCGACGCCTTCGACAAGATCCTGGTGGGCGTGGTCAAGACCACGGTGGCCATCTCCGACATTTCCAAGGCCGCCAACGAGCAACTGCTGACGGCGCGCGAAGTGAGCACGGCGGTGCAGTACATCGCCGAGGAAGCCGAGAAGTCGGCCGCCGCCTGCGACAGCATCGCCCGCTCGACCGAGGGGCTGAACCAGCGCGCCGGCGACCTGAATAAAACCGTGTCCGGCTTCACGGTGTGAGCATGGATGCCACCGGCCTCCCTCCGGCCACGCTGTCGGCCCTGATCGCCCTGGTGCGCAAGCACACGGGCATCGCCATGACCGAGCGCAAGAGCGTGCTGCTGGAACGGCGCTTGCGCCCGCGCGTGCAGGCGCTCAAGCTGAACAGCTACCAGGCTTACCTCGACATGGTGGAACGCGACCGCGCCGAAGTGCCGCACTTTATCGACCTGGTGACCACCAACGACACCCTGTTCTTCCGCACCCAGCAGGTGTGGGATTACGTCGAGCAGGAATTCCTGCCGCAGTGGTGGCGCGCGCACCCGGGCAAGCAGCTGAAAGTGTGGTCGGCAGCCGCCTCGAGCGGCGAAGAACTGTACTCGATGGCCATGCTGTGCGAAGAGTTCCAGGCGCTCCATCCGGATTTCAGCTACCAGATCCACGCCACCGACATTTCGCAGCAAATCCTGGCGCTGGCGCGCGACGGCCAGTACGGCGGCCGTTCCGTGGAACGCATCCAGGCCACCCACCCGGACTGGGTGCGGAAATACTTCCGCCCCAGCGCCAGCGGCCTGCGCGTGGTCGATGCGCTGAAACGCCATGTCGAACTGGCGCAGCACAATCTGATGCTGCCGCTGAAATCGGCCAAGCAGTTCGACCTGGTGTTCCTGCGCAACGTGCTGATCTATTTCGACCAGGAACACCAGCACACCATCCTGCAACAAGCGCGGTTGAGCATGGCGCCGCACGCCGTCATGATCGTCGGCGAGTCGGAATCGATCTCGGGCAGGGATACCGCCTACCAGTTCGACCGCCCGATGATTTACACAATGGAATAAGGACACCATGCACGTGACCCAACTCACTGCCCCGATACGACCGGCCACGCTGCCGTGGAACGACCCGCACGGCTGTCTGCAGCCAACGCCCAGCGGCGTGCTGCAGGTCGCCATGGGCCAGGTGAAAATCGGCGCCGGCACCGACCGCTTGCAAGCGCTGCTGGGTTCGTGCGTGGGCATCGCCCTGATCTGGAAGAAGCAAGGGCGCTGCGCGCTGGCCCATTGCCTGCTGCCGGAAACGGCGGACGTGAGCGAGCTCCCCTGCGCTCGCTATGTGAGCCAGGCCGTGCCGTCCCTGCTGAGCCTGCTTGGCGCCAGCGTCGCCGATTACGCCGACCTGGAAGTCATCGTGGCCGGCGGCGCCACCATGCTCAACGGCTGCTCCAGCCGCTTGCAGATCGGTCAGCAGAATGCCGACGCGGCGCGCCGGCATTTGCGTAAATTCGGCCTGAACATCAGTTATTGCCGCGTCGGCGGCAAGTCGGGACGCACCCTGCACATCGACTGCGCCACCTGCGACTATTCCGTGCAGGACATCGTCCCCCCTTGCCCAGGAATTCCCCATGCGTGATGCGTCCGCCACTGCCGGCACTGAATTATTTGGTTCCTTCATCCTCGGTCAGGACGAGTTCGCCCTGCCCGCCTGCTGCTTCCGCGAAGTGGTCAATTTCCCGTCCAAGGTGTCGGCCCTGCCCTTGTCGCCCAAATTTCTGGAAGGCGTGTTCACCTTGCGCGGCAGCGTGATCCCGGTGGTGAACCTGGGGCGCGTCTTCAATCCCGACGCCCGCGCGGCGCTGCCGACCGACAAGATCGCCGTGCTCGACTACGAAGGCGTGCTAGTTGGCATCCTGTTCGACGCTACCGGCGAAATCCTGCGCGTGCGGCCCGAGCAGCGCAGCACGCTCAGCTATCCCGAGGGCGAACAGCGCGGCGTGGTGGCCGGCACCATCCTGCTCGACCACGGCGCTCGGCTGGTGCAGGTGCTCGATCCCGACGCCTTGATCCACATCGAGAACGTGCCGCAGGTGCTGGCGCTGCAAAGCGCGGACCGCAAGACGCGCCGCCATCAGGGCGAGCGCCGCCAGTGCGTGAGTTTCCGCGTGGGCGCGTCGTCGTTCGCGTTCGAGATGGCGGCGATCCAGGAAATCATCCGGGTGCCGGAATTGCAGCCGTCGGTGCTGAACAGCGCACTGTGCCTGGGCCGCATCAATTTTCGCGGCAGCCCGGTGGCGGTGGTCGACTTCGCCACCCTGCTCAACGCCGGCGGCGGCGCGCGCAGCGCCAGTCCCGACCAGCGCATCATCGTGGCGCGCATCGACGACGCCACCATCGGCTTCCTGGTCGATTCGGTCGACAACATCGTGCATTTCTACAGCGAAGAAGTAATGCCCATTCCCATGCTGAGCAAGGCGCGGGCGGGCATGTTCGGCGGTTGCCTGTCCAAGCCGGACCTGGGCGACATCTTCTTCCTCGATCACCAGCAGATCTTCTCCAGCACCGAGATCAAGGACATGCGCAACGGCCACGCCAACCTGTATCCCAAGGATGCGGTTCAGATAGGCAAGAACGAACGGGAAGACGCGCGGCGCGGCCAGCGCAAGGTCTACATCACCTTCGCGCTGGAAAACAGCTATGCGGTGGAGATCAAGCAAGTGCGCGAGATCATCGATCTCAGCGTCGGCGAGATCACGCGCCCGCCGGGTCTGCCGGCCTTCATGCGCGGCATGCTTAACCTGCGCCAGCAAATGGTGACGGTGATCGACCTACGCGGCCTGTACGGCATGACGCCGCTGGTCGACACCTCGCAGTCGAAGATACTGGTGATCGAGCGCGGCGAGGAATGCTTCGGCCTCTTGGTCGATGCCGTGCAAAACATCATGACCATCAATGACAACCGCCGCTTCGCCGCGCCGAAGATGATGCGCAATCCGAACGCCAGCGGCGACCCGCGCGCGGAAATGGACGAAGTCATCGATATCGAAGGCGAAGGCGACACCCACCAGACTCTCAGCGTGTTTGAGTGCGGCCGGCTGCTGGAGCGTATGGCCAGGGAGATTCCGGCACTGGCGGCATAGGCTGCGGTGGAGTACAGTAGGGCATTGCCTCATTGGAGACTTCCATGCCCGTATCGCGCCGCTCGCTTGCCGTCCTGATCCCCTTCGCCCTGTTGTCCGCGAGCGCGTTTGCGCTGTCGCTGGCCGACCTCAGCAACAAAGATGCGTCCGGCGGGCTGAAGGCCGCGCTGGAAACCGGCTCCAACGCGGCCGTGGCCAAGCTCGGCGTCGACGGCGGCTTCCTGAACAACGACAAGGTGCGCATTCCGCTGCCCAAGATTCTTGAGCAGGCGCGGCCTATCCTAAAAATGACCGGCAAGGGCAAGCAGCTCGACGAGCTGGTGGTGCAGATGAACCATGCGGCCGAAGCCGCCGTGCCGATGGCCAAGCCGCTGCTGTTGGACGCCGTCAAATCGATGAGCATCACCGACGCCAAGAACATCCTGACCGGCGGCGAAACCTCGGTGACGGATTTCTTCCGTGGCAAAACGCAGGACAAGCTGGCGGTGCAGTTCCTGCCGGTGGTCAAGAAGGTCACCGACAAATCCGGCGTGGCCACCCAATACAACAGCGCCATGAGCCTGGCGCCGAAGATGGGCGTACTCAGCAAGGAGCAATCCACAGTGGAAGGCTACGTCACCCAGCGCGCGCTCGACGGCCTGTACACCATGATCGCCGAAGAGGAAAAAGCCATCCGCGCCGACCCGCTGGGCACCGGCAGCAAGCTGATCGGCAAAGTCTTCGGCGCCATCAAGTAGCCGGCTTACTTAGGTTTCTGCCGCTGCTCCTCGCGCATTTTCTGGACCAAGACGGTGAGGTGCTCGACTTGCTTCGTCACCTCGGCTTGCGCGGCCGCCGTGTTTTTGCCGGATTCGAAAGCCGCGACCATGTTAGACAAAATGGTGGCATTGATGGCGCCAACGGCAAGCACCGAAGCGATGGCCGTCACGATGACGGTGGTTTTCAGGTTCTTGATGTCCGCGCGCAACTCCTTGTGGAATTGAATCGCTCCTGCAATCGCGGTTTCAATCGCCAAAATCCTCGCATCCATCCTTGTTTCAATGGTTTCGATTCTGGCGTTCAAAAGGTCGGTGGTAACGGTACTCATCCCAGTATCGTACGAGTGTTAAGCGGAGTGCGCAACTCGCACGATAGTCAGGTTTTTCGTAGCTCAATCAACGGCCCAGTGCCAGTGTCGGACGGCGCAGGGCTTGGGCGCTACGCTGGCCGGCGTGGCTGTCCAGTTTGAAGGTGCTGACCATTTCTTCCAGTTGCGCGGCCTGCTCCTGCATGGCGTTGGCGGCCGCAGCGGCCTCCTCCACCAGCGCGGCGTTCTGCTGCGTTACTTCGTCCATCTGCACGATGGCCTGATTGATCTGGTTGATGCCTTCGCTTTGCTCTTCGCCGGCGATCATGATTTCGGTCATGATGCCGGTGACGCGCTCCACGCTGCTGACGATGTCGTTCATGGTGGCGCCAGCCTTGTCGACCAACTGCGTTCCCGCATCCACCTGCTCCACCGAGGCGGTGATCAGTTCCTTGATTTCCTTGGCGGCGGCGGCCGAGCGTTGCGCCAGGTTGCGCACCTCCGAAGCCACCACGGCGAAGCCACGGCCCTGTTCGCCGGCGCGCGCCGCTTCCACCGCCGCGTTCAGGGCGAGGATGTTGGTCTGGAACGCAATGCCGTCGATAACGCCGATGATGTCGGCAATCTTGCGCGACGAACTATTGATCGAACCCATGGTATCCACCACCGCCGACACCAGTTGGCCACCCTTGCCGGCCACATCCTGCGCGCTCAGCGCCAATTGGTTGGCCTGACGGGCATTGTCGGCATTCTGGCGGACGGTCGAGGTCAGCTCTTCCAGCGACGAGGCGGTTTCCTCCAGCGCGGCGGCCTGGTTTTCGGTGCGGCGCGACAGGTCCAGGTTGCCGGCGGCGATTTCCGCACTGGCGGTGGCGATCGCGCTGCTGCCGCTGCGGATGCCACCGACGGTGCCCGACATTTGTTCCTGCATCCGGATCAGGCCCTTCATCAACTGGCCCATTTCGTCGTTGCGGTCGGCGTGGATGCGATTGGCCAGATTGCCGGCGGCGATCTGGTCGAAGTGTCCCAGGGCTTTTTGCAGCGGATGCAAAATCGCCCGCAGCAGACGCACCGCCGAGAAAATGATCAGCGCCGCGCCCAGCGCCAGCGCAATGGTGTAGCCCTTGGTAAAGCCGGAGAAGAAGGACTGGCTGTCCTCGTAGTGCACTTTGGCGGACGCCATCTGGAAGTTTTCCAGCTTGACCGAAGCGGCGTCAAACACGCCGAACTGCGCCGACAGCGTTTTCATCGACATTTCTTCGATCTTGGCGGCGTCCTGCGCGCGCAGCGCGGCCATGAGGGCGCGCATTTCACTGACGTAAACGGTACGCTTGGCATCCAGATCGTTCGCCAGCACTTTTTCTTCTTCTCCCAGCGGCAGGGCCAAGTAAGCCTTCCAGGCATTGTCGCCGTCCAGGATGAAGCCCTCGGCGCGGCCCAGCGTTTTTTCCAGGTCGGCGGCGTCGGGATGGAACACGCCGCGGTCGATCACGAAGCGCGAGCGGTTGAGGAAATTCTTGGCATTGGCCAGAGCGATGGTCGACGCCATCTGATTCGAATACACGTCTTTCAGCGCGAAATTGACGGTGTTCATGCCGAAAATGCTGAGCCCACCCAGGGCCAGCATGAGCACGCCAAGCACAGACATGGTGAATATCAGGCGCGTGCGGATAGTGATGCTGTTGAACATGGTTTTCTCTCGTTTATTGTTGGAAACAAATTCCTTAGGGCAATAATGTACGAGTAAAATGGTTTGGAGTCAAACGATTTATTTGTGAAGTATTTAGACTGAACGCGGCTACGCAGGACGATGCTGCACCGCCGCAATCGCGCCCTGCGGTAAAATCACCGCTTAGCCTATCTGGAGCACATCATCACTGCCGCCAAACTGCCGCTGGACAATTCCTTCGCGTCCCTGCCGCCCGCGTTCTACACCCGATTAATGCCCACGCCCCTGCCCGCGCCCTATCTGGTGGCCGTAAGCGCACCGGCGGCGTCCCTGATCGGCCTGTCGCCGGACCTGGCCGACAGTATTGACGTCCTGATCGGCAACGCCGTGCCGGAACGCGGCCAGGCGCTGGCCGCCGTCTACTCGGGCCACCAGTTCGGCGTGTGGGCCGGCCAGCTCGGCGATGGCCGCGCCATCCTGTTCGGCGAAGTGCAGACCGCGCAAGGCCCGATGGAACTGCAATGGAAAGGCGCCGGGCTGACGCCCTACTCGCGCATGGGCGATGGCCGCGCCGTGCTGCGCTCCTCGATCCGCGAATTCCTGTGTTCGGAAGCGATGCATGCGCTGGGCATTCCCACCTCGCGCGCGCTGTCGGTGGCGGGGTCGGACCAGGGCGTGATGCGCGAAACCGTCGAAACCGCCGCCGTGGTGGTGCGCATGGCGCCGAGCTTCGTGCGCTTCGGCTCTTTCGAGCACTGGTACTACCGCAAGCAGAACGCCGAACTGAAACTGCTCGCCGACTACGTGATCGACCACTTTTATCCAGCCCTGCGCGCGGCGGAAAATCCGTACGCAGCACTGCTGGAGGAAGTCACGCGTCGCACCGCGCACATGATCGCGCACTGGCAGGCGGTCGGCTTCATGCACGGCGTCATGAACACCGACAATATGTCCATCCTCGGCCTGACGCTCGATTACGGGCCTTACGGCTTCATGGAAGCGTTCGACGCCGACCACATCTGCAACCACACCGACCAGCAAGGCCGCTATTCCTACGCCAACCAGCCACAGGTGGGCCACTGGAACTGCTACGCGCTGGCGCAAGCGCTACTGCCGCTGATCGGCGAAGTCGAACCGACGCAAGCGGCGCTGGATGTGTACCAGCCGGAATTCGCCGCCAAGCTGGACGAGCTGCTGCACGCCAAGCTCGGCATCGCCGTGCTGGAACAGCACTTCGACGAGGACCGGGCGCTATTGGACGACATGTTCGCGCTAATGCAGGCCAACAGCGTCGATTTCACCCTCTTCTTCCGCCGCCTGAGCGGCCTGCGCGCGGCCGACGCCAGCGGTGACGAGCCGTTGCGCGACCTGTACATCGACCGTCCGGCGTTCGACGCCTGGGCCGGGCGCTACCGCGCGCGCCTGCAGGCCGAGGCCAGCGACGACGCCACCCGCGCGCTTGCGATGAACGCAGTCAACCCCAAATACGTGCTGCGCAATTATCTGGCCCAACAAGCCATCGAAAAAGCGCAAAATAAGGACTTTTCCGAGGTGGAGCGCCTGCTGACGGTGTTGCAGCGCCCCTACGACGAACAGCCCGAACACGAACACTACGCCGCCTTGCCGCCGGACTGGGCAAGCCACCTTGAAGTCAGCTGTTCTTCTTAAGCGAGAAATAAGCCATGAGCAATAAAGTTGTCAAATCCGACGCCGAATGGCGCGACCAACTGGACCCGATGGAATATCAAGTCACCCGCCATGCAGCGACTGAACGCGCCTTCACCGGCAAGTTCTGGGATCATCATGAACATGGCATCTACACCTGCGTGTGCTGCAACACGCCGCTGTTCCGCTCGGACACCAAGTTCGATTCCGGCTGCGGCTGGCCGAGCTACTTCGAACCGATCGATCCCGCCAATGTGGTGGAAAAAGTCGACCGCACCCATGGTATGCTGCGCACCGAAACCATTTGCGGCGTGTGCGACGCCCACCTGGGTCACGTATTCCCGGACGGCCCGCCGCCAACCGGCCTGCGTTACTGCATTAACTCCGCTTCCCTCCGCTTCGATCCACAAGACTAATAATAGACGCCATGAAATTCCTGTTCGACATGATCCCGGTACTGCTGTTCTTCGCCTGCTACAAGATAGCCGGCATGAACGCGGACGCCTCCCAGCACTTCATCAACACCTACATGAGCGGCATCATTTCCGGCGGCTCGGTCACGCCCGAGCAAGCGCCCATCGTCCTCGCCACCCTGGTCGGCATCTTGGCGACCGTGGCGCAGATCGGCTGGATCAAGGCGCGCGGACGCAAGGTCGATGGGCTGCTGTGGGCCTCGCTGGGCATGTTCGTGGTGTTCGGCGGGCTGACCATCTACCTGCACGACGAGGATTTCATCAAATGGAAGCTAAGCATTGTCTATTGGCTGTTCGCCGTGGTGCTGCTGTTCAGCGACCTGCTGTTTAAAAAGAACCTGATGCGCCAATCGATGAAGGAAATCATCGAATTGCCGGACCTGATCTGGACCCGCCTGAATCTGGCGTGGATCGCCTTCTTCACCTTCATGGGTGCGCTCAACTGGTATCTGGCGTTTGTGCTGTTTAAAGGGAATACCGATGCCTGGGTCAACTTTAAAGCGTTCGGCGCCAGCGGCATCATGTTTGTATTTATTGTTGGGCAAACGATTTATTTATCGCGTCATATGAAGGACCAGGCATGAGCCAGATTCAAGATACCCGCATGGAGCGCATGCGCGCCGCCCTGACCGCCAAGCTCGATCCGGTGGAACTGGTGCTGGACGACGACTCCGCCGCGCACGCCGGCCACGCCGGTGCGGCCTCAGGCGGCGGGCACTACAACCTCCGAATTGTTTCGTTACAATTCGAGGGCCTGAAACTCGTCACAAGACATCGACTCGTGTATGATTCTGTGCACGATATGATGCATAAAGAAATTCATGCACTGGCCATTACTGCATTGGCGCCCTCCGAGGTCTGATGCTGTCGTGGTCGCTATCGGCAATTTAAAATAATTGAAGACAAAACATAGCCGTCCAAGCTAATTCGCTAAAACTTTCCCCTTACAGGAATTAATAATGACTTTCAAGCCAGCCCAGTTGCTGATTGCACTCCTCGTTATCGCTGTACCAGCATTCGCACAAAACGTTGCCGTGGTAAATGGCAAGGCTATCCCGACTTCGCGCGTAGACGCGGTCGTCAAGCAAGTCGTGGCACAGGGCCAGCAACCTGATTCACCTCAGCTGCGCGACCTGATCAAGAAAGACCTGATCGGCCGTGAAGTCATGATGCAGGAAGCTGAAAAACAAGGTTTTGGCAAGAACGCCGACGTGAAAGCCGCGCTGGAAAACGCCCGCCAAGCCATCATCGTCAACGCCCTGGTGGCGGATTACGTGAAGAAAAACCCGGTATCGGACGCCGACATCAAGGGTGAATACGACCGTTTCGTGGCGCAAGCCGGCGACAAGGAATACCACGTTCGTCACATCCTGCTGGGCAGCGAAGCTGAAGCCAACGACGTGATCGCCAAGATCAAGGGCGGCGCCAAGTTTGAAGATTTGGCCAAGCAGTCGAAAGACACCGGCTCGGCAGCCAACGGCGGCGACCTGGACTGGGCCTCGCCTTCGTCCTTCCCGCCAGTCTTCGCACAAGCGTTCGTCGCTCTGGGCAAAGGCCAAGTGACCGAGAAGCCAGTGCAAACCCCGAACGGTTTCCACGTCATCAAGGTAGACGATGTGCGTCAGGCAAAACTGCCGACCCTGGAAGAAGTGAAGCCGCAAGTGGCTGAAGCGCTGACCCAGAAGAAATTGCAGGCTTATCAGGAAGAACTGGTAAAGAAAGCAAAAGTGCAGTAATGTTATGAAAGGCGGCGCCCTGCGGGGCGCCGTTTTTAATTCAGCGTTGGTATCATGCACCCTTAGAGTGTAATTCAGAGTTGTAATTTTTAAAGGATTTGAATAATGATGTTGAAGCCAGCCCGCCTGATGTTAGCCCTGATCGCCGTCGCGGCAGCACCAGCTTTCGCGCAGAACGCTGCGACCGTCAATGGCAAGGCAATTCCAGCCGCCAAGGTTGATCAAATGGTCAAACAAGTTGTGGCCCAGGGCCAGCAACCGGATTCGCCGCAACTGCGTGAAGCCGTTAAAAAAGAACTGATCGGCCGTGAAGTCATGCTGCAGGAAGCAGACAAACAAGGCTACGGCAAAAAAGCCGAAGTCAATGCAGCGATTGAAAATGCCCGTCAAAGCATTATTATCAACGCCATGCTGGCTGATTATGTGAAAAAGAATCCGGTGAAAGACGCCGAGATTCAAGCTGAATACGACAAATATAAAGCCGCTGTCGGCCCAACCGAATATCACTCGCGTCATATTCTGGTGCCAACCGAACAGGAAGCCAAGGATATTATTGCCAAGCTGAAAGCCGGCGGTAAATTCGAAGAGCTGGCCAAGGTATCGAAAGATCCAGGTTCGGGCGCCAATGGCGGCGACCTGGGCTGGATGACCCCGGCCAAACTGGTGAAACCATTCTCGGACGCGATGATCGCGCTGAAAAACGGCGAAATCACCCAGACCCCTGTGAAATCGGAATTCGGCTTCCACGTTATCAAACTGGAAGAATCGCGTCCAACCAAGTTCCCATCGTTTGAAGAAGTCAAAGCCCAAGTGGCCGAAGGCATCCAACAGCGCAAGATCGTGGCCTACCGCGAAGAGCTGACCAAGAAAGCCAAGATCCAGTAATCTGGACCTGGCCTACAAGAAGCGCCTGCATGCAGGCGCTTTTTTTACGTCCTCCACAAACTCAAACCTGGCTTGTACAAGCCAAGAACTAGCATGAAACCTGAGCTCCTGAGCCAAGTAAACGCCGTCCTCGCCCCGGTAGTGGACAGCGGACGCGCACCCGCCATGCGCGCCTATATGCGTGATCAGTTCGCGTTCCTTGGCGTCGGTACGCCGCAGCGCCGCGCCGCCTGCAAGGATGTACTGCGACCGCTCAAAGGCGCCGGCGCCGACGCCCTGCTCGACCACGCCCGCGCGCTATGGACACTGCACGAACGCGAATATCAATACGTCGCGCTCGACCTGCTGGCCATGCACTGGAAAGAATTGAATAGCGCCGATATTCCAGCATTGCTGGAATTGGCGCAGGATAAATCGTGGTGGGATACGGTGGATGCTTTGGCGGGAATCATCGGTAAGGTTTTACGTCATGACCATGATTATATGGACGACGCGCTGCGCGACAATAATATGTGGGTCCGGCGCATCGCCTTATTGCATCAATTAGGCTGGCGAAATAAAGCGGATGAACAACGCTTATTTGAATATGCGCTGACCTTGGCGCATGAAAAAGAATTCTTCATTCAAAAAGCCATCGGCTGGGCATTAAGGGATTATGCCCGCCACGCGCCGGACGTCGTGCGCTTATTCACCCACAAAGAAAAAGAGCGGCTTGCGCCGCTCAGTTTCCGTGAGGCGAATAAACACCTCGCCGTTTAATTACCCGATAAATTTACGGGCATTACGGAACATACGCATCCAAGGCGATTCCTCACCCCACGATTCCGGCGCCCACGAATGCTGGACGGTACGGAATACACGCTCGGCGTGCGGCATCATCACCGTGAAGCGACCGTCCGCCGTGGTCACCGATGTCAGGCCTTGCGGCGAGCCGTTCGGGTTGTACGGGTAGGCTTCGGTGGCGGCGCCACGGTTGTCGATGAAGCGCATGGCGGCCACGGCTTCGCTGATGTTGCCGGTCTGCGAGAAGTCCGCATAACCTTCGCCGTGGGCGATGGCGATCGGCGTTTGGGTGCCGGCCATGCCCTGGAAGAAGATCGATGGAGAATCCAGCACTTCCACCATGGCGAAGCGGGCTTCGAATTTCTCCGACTTGTTGGTCGTGAATTTCGGCCAGGCGTGCGCGCCAGGGATCAGCGGTTTCAGGTTACTCATCATCTGGCAGCCGT
This sequence comes from Duganella paludis, assembly GCF_054461335.1. Taxonomy (NCBI): domain Bacteria; kingdom Pseudomonadati; phylum Pseudomonadota; class Betaproteobacteria; order Burkholderiales; family Oxalobacteraceae; genus Duganella; species Duganella paludis. Next base: position 6,230,920 of record NZ_CM136922.1, on the reverse strand, counting down.
TGCAGACGCCCAGGCCGAAGCTGTCGCCACGGGCGAAGAACTTGGCAAATTGATCAGACAGAGCGCTGTTGAACAGGATGGTCTTGGCCCAGCCCTCGCCCGCGCCCAGTACGTCGCCGTACGAGAAGCCGCCGACGGCGATGATGCCCTGGAAGTCGTCCAGCTTGGCGCGGCCGGCAATCAGGTCGCTCATGTGGACGTCGACGGCGGTAAAGCCGGCTTGGTGCATGACGTAAGCGGTCTCGATGTGCGAGTTGACGCCCTGCTCACGCAGGATGGCGACGCGTGGACGCACGCCGCTGTTCAGGAACGGCGCCGCCACGTTCTCGCTCAGGTCGAAGCTGACTTTCGGCGTGATGCCTGGGTCTTGTTCGTCCAGCAGACGGTCGTATTCAGCGTCGGCGCAGGCTGGGTTGTCGCGCAGGCGGGCGATGCGCCAGCTGGTCTCGCTCCACAGGCGGTGCAGTTCCACGCGCGGCTTGTTGTAGATGACCTTGGCGTCGCGGGTGAATTCGATCACGCCACGGTCGTTGGTCTTGCCGATGATGTGGCTGCAAGCGCCCAGGTTGAACGAGCGCAGCACGTCCATGACCGCCGATTTCTCGTCGGCACGCACCTGGATCACGGCGCCCAGCTCTTCCGAGAACAGCGCGCGCAAGGTTTGCTCGTTGCGGCGTTCGGCGATCTGTTGCGTCCAGTTCTTTGCGTCGCCCTGGTCGGCGCCGTGACCTTCTTCCAGGGTCAGGATGTCGAGGTTGATCGACAGGCCGGCGCGGCCGGCGAAGGCCATTTCGGTCAGCGTGCCGTACAGGCCGCCGTCCGAACGGTCGTGGTAGGCCAGCAGCTTGCCGTCCGCGTTCAGTTGCTGGATGGCGGCGAAGAAGGACTTGATGTCTTCCGGATTGTCGACGTCCGGCACCGAGTTGCCCAGCTGGCCCATGACTTGCGCCAGCGCCGAGGCGCCCAGGCGGTTCTTGCCGCGACCCAGGTCGATCAGGATGATGGCGGTGTCGCCGGCATCGGTGCGCAGTTGCGGCGTCAGCGATTTGCGGACGTCGTAGACTGGTGCGAACGACGATACGATCAGCGAGACCGGCGACAGCACGGCCTTGGCGTCGTCGCCATCTTTCCAGGTGGTGCGCATCGACAGCGAATCCTTGCCGACCGGGATGGAGATGCCCAGCGCCGGGCACAGTTCCATGCCGACGGCCTTGACGGTGTCGTACAGGGCCGCATCCTGGCCGGGCTGGCCGCAGGCGGCCATCCAGTTGGCGGACAGCTTGATGTCTTCGATCGAGCGGATCGGCGCGGCGGCGATGTTCAGCACCGCTTCGGCCACGGCCATGCGGCCCGACGCGGCGGCGTTGATCACGGCCAGCGGCGTGCGTTCGCCCATGGCCATGGCTTCGCCGAGGTAGCCTTCGAAGCTCATGGCGGTCACGGCGCAATCGCCCACCGGCACTTGCCATGGGCCGACCATCTGGTCGCGCACGGACATGCCGCCCACGGTACGGTCGCCGATGGTGATCAGGAAGGATTTGTCGCCCACGGTAGGCAGCAACAGCACGCGCTTGGCGGCTTCTTCCAGGTCCATGCCGGTCAGGTCGATGGCCGGGAAATCGTTCTGCACATGGTGCACGTCGCGCTGCATCTTAGGCGGTTTGCCCAGCAGGACGTCCATCGGCATGTCGACCGGATCGTTGCCCAGTTCCGGATCGATCAGCTTCAGCTGACGTTCTTCGGTGGCAGTGCCGACCACGGCGAACAAGCTGCGCTCGCGCTCGCAGATCGACTGGAACAGCGGCAGGTCGGACGGCGCAATCGCCAGCACGTAACGTTCCTGCGATTCGTTGGACCAGATTTCCTTCGGCGCCATGCCGCTCTCTTCCAGCGGGATCTTGCGCAGGTCGAAGATCGCGCCGCGCTTGGCGTCGTTGGTGATTTCCGGGAAGGCGTTCGACAGACCACCGGCGCCCACGTCGTGGATCGAGATGATCGGATTGTTCGCGCCCAGCTGCCAGCACGCGTTGATGACTTCCTGTGCACGGCGTTCCATTTCCGGATTGCCGCGCTGGACCGAGTCGAAGTCCAGGTCGGCGGTGTTGGTGCCGGTGGCCATCGAGGAAGCGGCCGAGCCGCCCATGCCGATGCGCATGCCGGGACCGCCCAGCTGCACCAGCAGGCTGCCGACCGGGATGTCGTTCTTGTGGGTGTGCTGCGACGAGATGTTGCCGATACCGCCGGCAATCATGATCGGCTTGTGGTAGCCGAACACGGTGTCGTGCGCGCCGGCGAACTGCTTGCCGATGTTCTGTTCGTAGGTACGGAAGTAACCACCCAGCACCGGACGGCCGAATTCATTGCTGAAGGCGGCGCCGCCCAGCGGGCCGTCGATCATGATTTGCAGCGGCGAGGCGATGCGCTCCGGCTTGCCGTAAGGCGTGCCGGAATCGCGGTAATCGGCCACCGGCGCTGTAACGACGGCATCGCTTTCCCAGGCGCGCACGGCGCCCGGCAACAGCAGGTTCGAGACCGTGAAGCCGCACAGGCCGGCCTTCGGCTTGGCGCCGCGACCGGTCGCACCTTCGTCGCGGATCTCGCCGCCGGCGCCGGTGGAGGCGCCAGGGAACGGCGAAATCGCGGTCGGGTGGTTGTGGGTTTCCACTTTCATCAGCGTGTGGGTCAGCTCGGTCATCGGCGCGTACTGCTGGCCTTCGCCTTGCGGGAAGAAGCGCATCACTTCCGCGCCTTCCATGATCGAGGAGTTGTCGCTATAGGCGACCACGGTGCCTTTCGGCTGTAGCTGGTGGGTGTTCTTGATCATGCCGAACAGCGACTTCGGCTGGGCGACGCCGTCGATGGTCCAGTCGGCGTTGAAGATCTTGTGGCGGCAGTGCTCCGAGTTGGCCTGCGCGAACATCATCAGTTCCACGTCGGTCGGATTGCGGCCGGCCTTGGTGAAGGCGGCGTCCAGGTATTCCACTTCATCGTCCGACATGGCCAGGCCGAGGTCGGTGTTGGCCTTGTCCAGTGCGGCCTTGCCGCTGCCGATCACGTCCACCGATTCCAGCGGACGCGCCTTCAGTTCGCGGAACAGGCCGGCTGCGTCGTCCGGCGAGCGCAGCACCGATTCCGTCATGCGGTCGTGCAGCAGCGCGATCACGGCTTGCAGTTCATCGTCGCTCAGCTTCTTGGCCGCGCCGATGCTGCTGCCCAGGATGCCGGTCTTCAGGTTGATGCGATACGCCACGCCGCGCTCGACGCGCTTGATGTGCGCCATGCCGCAGTTGTGGACGATGTCGGTGGCCTTGGAGGCCCACGGCGAAATCGTGCCGAAGCGCGGGATGACGAAGAATTCCTCGGCGTGGCCTTCGGTGTTGTCGGCGTGGGCCGGCTCGCCGTAGGTCAGCAGGCCGGTCAGGCGGCTGGTGTCGTCGGCCGTTAGCGGCGCGGCGGCATCGATGAAGTGGACATAGCGCGCCTGGACGGCGGCGACGGAAGGCAGCACCGCTTGCAATTGGTTCAACAGGCGTTGGCTACGGAATGCGGACAGGGCGTTGGAACCCGGCAGAATCAGCATGGTGGGAAGGTAGTTGAGGCAGCTAGGCTGCGGTTTAAAGGGAGATGGGGCACTAGATACTTGTCTTGCTGAATTTTCCTTTGCGCGCATTATACCCTTTTCAACCCCTCCCTCGCCACCCGCCGCCCGGGGAATCTCATCGTCGCGGCGCAGTAAAACGTGCCTTGGCTGCAACATTTCGGGGCAAAAACGCCAAAAAAACCGCGCTGCGGCCCGGGCGGGCGGCGGTTTCCTGCCTTTACGGCTTGCCTTGGAGTATGCTCTTCTGAAAGTAGCATTACCCACGAGAGCAAGCAATGCACGACTATAGCAACCTGTCGGTTCTGATTGTCGACCCCAATCAGAGCATGCGCGCCAGCGTGCACAACATGCTGACCCAGGTAAATATCAGCAAGGTCGATCACGCGGTCAGCGCCGCCACGGCCATCCGCGCCCTGAGCGTCCGCGCCTACGACGTGATCCTGTGCGAATACGATCTCGGCGGCGATGGCGACGGCGCCGGCCAGGACGGCCAGCAACTGCTGGAAGACCTGCGCCACCACAAGGTGATCAGCCCATGGTCCATCTTCGTCATGCTGACTTCGGAAGGCGTGTACGGCAAAGTAGTCAGCGCTGCAGAGCTGCTGCCGACCGACTACATCCTCAAACCGTTCACGGTCGACGTACTGTCGCAGCGCATCGGCCGCGCGCTGGAGCGCCGCGCCGTGTTCCTGCCGGTGTATCAATTGATCGGCCAAGGCCGCGCGCGCGAGGCGATGGAGGCCTGCCTGGCCAACCAGGCCGCGCAGCCGCGCTATGCCATCGATTACGCCCGCCTGCGCGCCGAACTGCTGGCCAGCCTGGAACGCCATGCCGACGCCGAGCAGGCGTACGGCGCCATCCTCAAAGTCAAGCCGCTGGGCTGGGCTCAGCTGGGACAGGCGCGCGCGGTCTACGCGCAAGGCCGGCTGGCCGACGCCGCAGCCCTGCTGCGCCAACTGCTGGCGGAGAATCCGAAGTTCATGGCCGCCTACGACCTATTGGCGCAGGTGCTGCGCGAGCTGGACCAGGACGCCGAGGCCAAGCAGGTGCTGGAAGATGCGGTGACCCTGTCGCCCCACATGGTGCGCCGCCTGCGCAACCTGGGTGACGTGGCGCTGGCCACCGGCGATGTCGCCGCCGCCGAAAAGGCGTACAAGCAAGTGGTGGCCAAGGCCAAGTATTCCGAATTCCGCGATCCTGCCGACCATGTCAACCTGGTGCGCGCGCTGGTCCACAAGGGCGATGCGACGGCTGCCGCCGCCGTGGTGCGCGACCTCGAACGCTCGATGCGCGCCAGCCCCAGTGTCGACGTCTGCCGTGGCTACGCGGCCTCCATGGTCAAGCAGCTCAACGGCGACGCCGAGGGCGCGGCGGCCGAGCTGGCCAAGGCTATGGACAAGCTGGCCGAAGCCACCGGCATGTCGAGCAACCTCAAGCTGGGGCTGGCGCACAGCTGCCTGGCCAACCGTCTCGACGAACAAGCCGCCGCCCTGTTCGACCAATTGATCGCCAACCCCAACAGCGGTGTGGACGCGGAACAGGTGATCGACCTGTGCAAGCAGGCCGACCGCCAGGACATCGTCAAGCGCTACACCCTGGGCCAGGAACAGGCGGTGGACGCCGCCGTGCGCGAAGCGGCCGCCTTCAGCCGCACCGGCGACCTGCATGCCGCCGTGAGCACGCTGCAGGATGCGCTGCAACGCCATCCGGCCCACACCGGCCTGTGGTCGGTGAGCGTGACCGCCATGCTGCGCCAGATTACCGAGCTCGGCTGGGATGCCGAGCTGGCCACCCAATGCACGGCGCTGATGCGGCGCATGCGCGAAGACAATCCCCAACACCCATTATTGCCGGGCTTGCTGGCGCAATATGCGTCGGCGCGCCAAAAGGCCGCCGCGCAGGCGTCCTCCACCCCGGCTGAAAGCTCCTGATGTCCGACTACGCCGCCCTCTCCGTCCTGCTGGTGGACCCGAACCAAAGCATGCGCGCCAACCTGCGCAACATGCTCAGTCAGGCCGGCATCACCAACATTGACGACGCCGTCAGCGCCGGCACGGCGATTCGCCAGATCAACAAGAAAGCCTACGACCTGGTGCTGTGCGAGTACGACCTCGGCAACGGTTCCGGCGACAGCGGCCAGGACGGCCAGCAATTGCTGGAAGACCTGCGCCATCACAAGCTGATCGTGCCGTGGACCATCTTCATCATGCTGACTTCGGAGGGCGTCTACAGCAAGGTGATCGGCGCGGCCGAGCTGACGCCAACCGACTACGTGCTCAAGCCCTTCACCGTGGATGCGCTGCTGCAGCGCATCCGCAAGGCGGTGGACCGGCGCGACGTCTTCCTGCGCGCCTACCAAATGATCGAGATGGGCAACCTGCGCAAGGCCATCGACGAGTGCGTCGTCGGCGAGGAAAAGAATCCACGCTATGCCGTCGAGTTCGCCCGCCTGCGGGCCGAATTGCTGGCCCAGCTGGGCGAGCTGGGCGAGTCGGAGCTGGCTTACCAGATGATCCTGATGACCAAGCCCATCGCCTGGGCGCACCTGGGCCTGGCGCGCTGCCAGTTCGGCCAGCAGAAATATGTCGAGGCCCAATCCACGCTGCAAGAGCTGCTGGCGCACAACGGCAAATACATGGCGGCCTACGATCTGCTGGCACGCACGCACGAGGCGCTGGGCCAGCAGGAATCGGCCAAGAAGATCCTGGAGGACGCGGTCGCCATTTCACCGCACATGGTGCACCGGCTGCGGCACTTGGGCGACGTGGCCTATGAAACGGGCGATGTCGGCGTGGCCGAGAAGGCGTTCAAGCAGGTGGTGGCCAAGGCCAAGTACTCCGAGTTCCGCGACCCTGAGGACCACGTCAAGCTGGTCAAGACACTGGTCCGGAAAGGCGACGCCAACCAGGCCAGCAACGTGATCCGCGACATGGAGCGCTCGCTGCGCGGCGGCGCCAATGTCGATGCCTGCCGCGCCATCGCAGCCGGCCTGCTGCAGGAAATGACGGGCAATATCAGCGCCGCTGCGACCGAGCTGACCAATGCGGTCAACGCCATCGGCGCCACGCGCGGCCTGTCCACCAACCTGAAGATCGGCCTGGTGCACAGCTGCCTGAACATCAAGCTCGACCAGCAAGCCTCGGACCTGATGCTGAACCTGATGAACGATACGGACAGCGGCGTGTCCATGGACGACGCGGTGCAGGTGTTTGAAAAAGCCGGCCGTCACGACCTGGCCGAAGGCATGGGTGAACAGATCAAGCATCAGGTGGACGAATTGCTGGCCCACGCGGCCGAGCAACGCGGCCAGGGCGATCTGCGGGCGGCGGTCGATACCTTGAACGCGGGGCTGCGCAAGGCGCCGGGCAATATGGCTCTGCTGCCGGCGGCGACGGGGGCGATGCTCAAGCAGCTCGACGATCTGGGCTGGGAGGCGCCGCTGGCGGAGCAATGCCAGTTCCTGATCGAACGCATGCGCCGACTGGATCCCGATCATCCGGCGCTGGAAGCGCTGATGGCGCAGTATCAGTACACCCAGCGCAAATACGGTATCTCGGCGGTGGCCTAGTCGTCGTTCCCGCGAAGGCGGGAACCCATACCGAGTGGCTTGCCCGGCGAATCATGGATTCCCGCCTTTGCGGGAAGTCATTTCGCCCAATGGGCGGAATGACGTTTTTTATTCCGGGCTGTCGACCTGATAGCCCTTGTTCTTGAGCGCCGCCAGATAGTTTTCCGGACCGAAGATATTGGTCAGGCGCAGCGTGGCGAAGCTGCTGGCGTTGGCGTCCAGCGCCTTCTCGGCGGCGGCCAGCCAGGCCTCGCGGATGCGCTCCTTGACATTCTGGAAGCCCGGTGCGGTCTTGACGAAGTCGGCATTGCGCATGGCGTCCCCGCATTCCTGCTCCTGATCGGGATAGCTGAGCTTGCGGATCGCGTCCAGGTCACCCTTGGCCCAGGCGTTGGCGCGCACACGCATGGCGCCGATGTCGCTTTCCAGCCGTGACAGTGTCTTGTCCAGGCAGGCGGCGTCGGCAATCTGCGACTTCTTGAAGTCTTTCACCATCTTGCTGGCGTTGTCGATCTCCAACTTGACGGCGGTCTCGGTCAGCTTGATCTTGCGCTCCTTGGCGATGGCGAACAGTTTCTTTTCCACTTCGTAGCCTTTGGACAGGCCGGCCTGCTTCAAGCCGGCTTCGTACAGCGCTTCGGCGGCGAAGATCGGCCGTTCGCGTTCGATGTCGTCGTTTTCGCCGAGGTATTTGGTTTTCAGCGGTTGCCAGCGAGTGTACACATCGGCTGGCAGCACGTCGCGCAAGCTGGCGCCATCGGGATTTTTCTTCAGGCCGATCAGGCTGGGCAGCAGCGTCAGGCCACGAAAGAAGCCGACACTGGCGTGGGCGCCCGGCGGCGACAGGTATTCCTGCGTCTGCGCCAGGATGCGCTCCACTTCCTGCGAGCGCCATTCCATTTTCTGCGGCAGCGGCGAGTAGGTGCCGAACACCCACAACACATGGTCGCCCTTGCTGACCTTCCACAGGCCAGGGCCGGGACGCTGGCCTACCAGCAGGATGGTTTCCGGCACGGCTTCCTCGGTCGCAGGCGCGTCGGCGGGCGGCGCCTCGGTCTGGGCGAATGCGGAAGTCAGGTGAAGCGTCAGGCAAAGTGCGGACAGCAGGCGTATGCGCATGATTTAGAAGCCGACCAGACCGGCGGAAAGATAGTGGCTGATGATGTACCAGGAGGCGAAATACAAGCCGCACAGGCCGAAGGAAGACAGAATGGCGGCGCGCGGCGAGCTGTGGCTCTGCAAGATGTTCAAAATTGTTCGCATGGTGTGCTCTCCGGGCCGCTGAAAAACCTGACTGTACGTCGGCAGTTGCCGCCTGGACAAGCCGGGAATCCAGGGTAGCGGATTCCGGCACTACGGGTATCGTCTGGCTCGACTATTATCAGGAAGGCATGGCCGCGCGCAGCTCGGCTTCGGCGGCGCTGCCCAGCGCCTGTGGATCGATGCCGATGGCCTTGAAGGCGCGGCCGGCGGCACTGTGCGCCATCGATGCGGTGGCCAGCAACACATGCGCACCGCACAACGGTGCTGGCAAACGGCGCTGCAACTCGGGCAGGCTTTGCATCAGCGCCTGGCCGGAAGATTGGGCATCGAACAGTATGGCCGGCTTCGCTGGCGGCATGGCGTCACTGTCGCCCGGCCAGGCGCTGGTCGAGGCGGCGCCCGGCCCGGTTGCCTCCGCTGCGGCGGCCGCCAGCGCGGCAGCATCGTGTAGCCCGATCGCCCCGAGCGCGGCGGCGTGGCGATTGCTGAGCGCGGCGCGATAGGCTTCGGGATCAGCGCCGATGCGCGCGAATACGCGGCGCGCGCTGCCATCCGGCAAATCGAGCGCAGCCAATGTGTAGTGCTCAGCGCCCGGGTGCTGCCGCCCTTCCTGCAAGGCGCGCTTTTCCGCATCCAGCGACAGGGCCATGATGGTGCGCGTGTCTTGCCAGCGCTGCTTGAGTTTTGCAAACATCGTTCATCTCCGGTCAGCCGCGCGCCAGATTCGCTGCATGCTTTTTGTGGGCGGCCTGCTTGCTGACGCCAAGCGCTTCAGCGATCTGGGCCCAGGTCCAGCCGTCGTCCAGCGCCCGCCTGACGGCCTTGCGCTCGATCTGGTCGGCCAGATCGCGCAAGGCCAGCGCCGCCGCCATGGCGTCGCCGGGTTCGTCAGGAATCGTCAGTTGATGGAGAGCGGTCATGCGTCAACTTTAATTGACGAACACCGGACTGTCAACTTAAATTGACGGACCAAAGCCACCACCGCCCGGCGTCTCGATGATGAACACATCGCCAGGTTGCATATCGGTCTTGCCGATGTGGCCCAGTACCTCGACGCTACCGTCCGCGCGCTGCACACTGTTGCGGCCCAGCGCCCCCGGCTCGCCGCCGGCCATGCCGAACGGCGCATGGATGCGGTTGTTGGACAGGATGGCCGCCGTCATCGGCTCCAGGAAACGCACCTTGCGCACGCCGCCATTGCCGCCGTGCCAGCGCCCGGCGCCGCCGCTGCCCTGCCGGATCTCGTAGCTGTCGAGCCGCACCGGGAAGCGGAATTCCAGGATCTCGGGATCGGTCAGGCGCGAGTTGGTCATATTGGTCTGCACCACGCTCGTGCCGTCGAAGCCCTCGCCGGCGCCGGAGCCGCCGCTGATGGTTTCGTAGTACTGATATTTCTCGTTGCCGAAGGTGAAGTTGTTCATGGTGCCCTGCGCCGCCGCCATCACGCCTAGCGCGCCGAACAGCGCGTTGGTGATGCAGGTGGACGTCTCCACATTGCCGGAAACGACCGAGGCCGGATACACGGGATTCAACATCGAGCCCTGCGGGATGATCACCTTCAGCGGCTTGAGGCAGCCGGCGTTGAGCGGGATCTCGTCGTCCACCAACGTGCGGAACACGTACAGCACGGCCGCCATGCACACGGCCGACGGCGCGTTGAAGTTGTTCTCCAGCTGCGCCGAGGTGCCGCTGAAGTCGATCTCCGCGCTGCGCGCCGCCTGGTCCACGCGTACCGCTACCTGGATCTGCGCGCCGTTATCGAGCGGCAGCGTGAAGGCGCCGTCCTTCAGTGCCGAGATCACGCGGCGCACCGCTTCCTCGGCGTTGTCCTGCACGTGGCCCATGTAGGCCTGCACCACTTCCAGGCCGAAGTGCGCCACCATCTTGCGCAGTTCATCCACGCCCTTCTGGTTGGCGGCGACCTGCGCGCGCAGATCGGCCATGTTCTGGTCGGGATTGCGGGCCGGATGGCGTGCGCTCGCCAGCAGCACGCGCGTCTCCGCCTCCAACAGCCGACCGCCATCGACCAGCTTGAAGTTGTTGATCAGCACGCCCTCTTCTTCGATCACGCGCGAATCCGGCGGCATCGAGCCTGGCGTGGTGCCGCCGATGTCGGCGTGGTGGCCGCGCGAGCCGACGTAGAACAGGATGCGTTGATCGGCTTCGTCGAACACCGGCGTAATCACCGTCACGTCCGGCAAGTGCGTGCCGCCGTTGTAGGGATCGTTGAGCATGAAGACATCACCTGGGCGCATGCGGCCGGCGTTCTCGCGCATCACGGTCTTGATACTCTCACCCATGGAGCCCAGGTGCACCGGCATGTGCGGCGCGTTGGCGATCAGGTTGCCGTCGGCGTCGAAGATGGCGCAGCTGAAGTCCAGCCGTTCCTTGATATTGACCGAATACGCCGTGTTCTGCAGCCGCAGCCCCATTTGCTCGGCGATCGACATGAACAGGTTGTTGAAGATCTCCAGCATCACCGGATCGGCCGTGGTGCCGATGGCACGCCGTTCCGGCAGCGCGGCCAAGCGTTTCAGCACCAGGTGGTCGTGCAGCGAGACCTCGGCCTGCCAGCCGGTTTCCACGATGGTGGTGGCGTTGGCTTCGGCGATGATGGCCGGACCTTTGATCACATCGCCGATGCGCGTGGTTGAGCGCTGGTACAAGCCGGTCTGGCGCCACGTGCCACCGGTGTACATCGGCACCACCGCGTGCGGCATCAGGCCTGAGACGCGGCGCGCGGCCGGCACCACCGATTCGGCCGGCGCATCGGACTTGCCCACCGCCTCCACCGACACCGCCTCCACGATCAGCGCGCGCGACTGCATCAGGAAGGAATAGCGCTTGCGGTAGGCGGCTTCGAACTGGTCCTGCATGCTCTCGACCGTATCGAACAGCACGATCAGCGCGGTGTCCGTGCCTTCGTAGCGCAGGTGCACGCGGCGGATCAGCGTGATGCGCTGGTCTTCCACCTGTTGGTGATGCAGGTCGGCGCGCGCCTGGCGGCCCAGCGCGTGCAGGCGAGCTTCCAGGTCGGCGTGGGCGGCGGCGTTCAGACGGATCTCGACCGCCGCTTCACGCATCGCCGTCTGGTCGGCCAGACCCATGCCGTAGGCCGACATCACGCCGGCCAGCGAATGGACGAACACCGTCTTCATGCCCAGCGCATCGGCCACCAGGCAGGCGTGCTGGCCGCCGGCGCCGCCAAAGCTGGTGAGCGCGTATTCGGTGACGTCATGGCCGCGCTGCACGGAAATCTGCTTGATGGCGTTGGCCATATTGCCGACCGCGATATCGAGGAAGCCTTCGGCCACCTGCTCCGGCGCGGTTTCCTTGCCGGTGGCGGCGGCGATCTGCTCGGCCATCTCGGTAAAGCGATCGCGCACCGTGGCCGCGTCCAGCGCCTGCTTGCCGTCCGCGCCGAACAGCTGCGGGAAGTGGGCGGGCTGGATCTTGCCCAGCATGACGTTGCAGTCGGTGACCGCCAACGGTCCGCCGCGCCGGTAGCTGGCCGGGCCGGGATTGGCGCCCGCGCTGTCCGGGCCGACGCGATAACGGCTGCCGTCGAAATGCAGCACCGAACCGCCGCCCGCCGCCACCGTGTGGATGCTCATCATCGGCGCGCGCATGCGCACGCCGGCCACCTGCGTTTCAAACACGCGCTCGAATTCGCCCGAGTAGTGCGACACGTCGGTCGAGGTGCCGCCCATGTCGAAGCCGATCACCTTTTCAAAGCCGGCCAGCTTGCTGGCGCGGACCATGCCGACGATGCCGCCGGCCGGGCCGCTGAGGATGGAGTCCTTGCCCTGGAAGGCGCGCGCATCGGTCAGGCCGCCGTTGGACTGCATGAACTGCAGGTTCACACCCGGCAGCTCGTGCGCCACCTGGTCGACATAGCGGCGCAGGATCGGCGACAGGTAGGCATCGACCACGGTGGTGTCGCCGCGCGCCACCAGCTTCATCATCGGGCTGATTTCGTGCGACACCGACACCTGCGTGAAACCCATCTCGCGCGCCAGGTCGGCCACGCGGCTTTCGTGCGCATGATAGCGGTAGCCATGCATGAACACCACCGCCAGCGAGCGCAGCCCCATGTCGTAGGCTTGCGCCAGGCCGGCGCGCGCGGCCGTCAGGTCGAGCGCCGTCACGGTATCGCCGTGCGCGCCGACGCGCTCGTCGATCTCGATCACGTGGCTGTACAACAGCTCGGGCAGCACGATGTGGCGGTCGAACAGGCGCGGACGGTTCTGGTAGGCGATGCGCAGCGCGTCGCGGAAGCCGCGCGTGATGGCCAGCGCGGTCGGCTCGCCCTTGCGTTCAAGCAGCGCGTTGGTGGCCACCGTGGTGCCCATCTTGACGGCGCCAATTTGCGCCACCGGAATCGGCTTGCCCTTGGCCACGCCCATCAGTTGGCGGATGCCGGCGATGGCCGCATCGGCGTAGTGCTCCGGATTCTCGGACAGCAGCTTGAGCGTGCGTAGCCGGCCGTCGGGCGCGCGCGCCACGATGTCGGTGAACGTACCGCCGCGGTCTATCCAGAATTGCCAATCCATGCCGTGCCTCGCCTCGTTGTGATGCGTCTATTGTAGTGCCGCCGACGGCCCGCACACCAGCGGTGCACGCAGAAATATCGATGATAAAATAGCACCATGAATCCCCTCTACTCCGTCGCCGAGATCCGCGCCATCGAGCGCGCCGCAGCCGCCGTGCTGCCACCGGGTGCGCTGATGCAGCGCGCCGGCCAGGCCGCAGCCAACGCCGCGCTCGACCTGCTGCCCTTCGCCACCACGCAGGCGCGCGTGCTGGTGCTGGCCGGGCCGGGCGACAACGGCGGCGACGCGCTGGAGGCGGCGGCTCACATCTCGTACACCGGCGCGCACGTCACGCTGGTTCACTTCGCGCCGACCGGCGCAGCTTCGCCCGAGCGCGAGGCGGCGCTGCAGCGCGCCAAGGTCAGCGACGCCCGCTTCCGCGAATGGGGTGACGCCGACATCGGCGGCGCGGAATGGCATCTGGTGGTGGACGGCCTGTTCGGCATCGGCCTGAAGCGCCCGCTTGACGGCGAATTCCGCGCGCTGGCGGAAGCCATCAACCAGCTGCGCTGCAACGTGCTGGCGCTGGACGTCCCCAGCGGGATGGACGCGGACAGCGGCGCCGTGGTTGGGCCGGACGGGATCGCCATCCACGCCACGCACACGCTCACCTTCATCGGCAACAAGCCGGGCCTGCACACCTGCGACGGCCGCGACTACGCGGGGCTGGTGGACGTGGCGCGGCTAGACGTCGACGCCGGCCACTACGCGCCATCTCAGCTGCATTTGAACGACGTTAAATTCTTTGCACGCCATCTGCGCGCGCGGCGTCACAACTCGCACAAGGGCAGTTACGGCAACGTGGCGGTGATCGGCGGCGCGCGCGGCATGAGCGGCGCGCCCATCCTGGCGGCGCGGGCTGCGCTCAACAGCGGCGCCGGGCGGGTCTACGCGTTGTTTCCGGAAGAAGCGCTGGCCAGCGATCCCGGCCAGCCGGAATTGATGTGCCGCAGCGCCGGCGACTTCGACCTCAGCCTGGCGACGCTGGTCATCGGTCCCGGCCTGGGCAACTCGGCGGCAGCACACGAATTGCTGGCGCGCGCCATCGGCTGCGGCAGCGCGCTGCTGGCCGACGCCGACGCCCTCAACCTGCTGGCGGCCAATCCGTCCCTGCAAACGGCGTTGGCGCAGCGGCCGGCGGCGGTGGTGCTGACACCGCATCCGCTGGAAGCGGCACGCCTGCTGGGCACGACGATAGGCGCGGTGCAGGCCGACCGCCTGGCCGCCGCGCGCACGCTGGCGAAGCGGCTGCACGCTGTGGTCATCTTGAAGGGATCGGGAACGGTCATAGCCGCGCCGAGTGGCGACGCGGTCATCAACACCACCGGCAATCCGGCGCTGGCCACGGCCGGCACGGGCGACGTGCTGGCGGGCCTATGCGGCGCGCTGCTGGCGCAAGGCTGGCCACAGTGGGAAGCGGCGCTGGCGGCGGTCTGGCTGCACGGCATGGCGGCCGATGTACTGGTGACCGAAGGCGCCGGCCCGATCGGCCTCACCGCCGCCGAACTCATCCCCGCGATCCGCGTGGCCCTGAACCGCATGGTCCAACACCACACCCGCTAAAACTTCGGGGTCAGGTCCTCCATTGCTACACGGGCTGTACCGTAGCGGTCGCTACGGTACAGCCCGTGTAGCAATGGAGGACCTGACCCCGGATTTAGATGAGGCGGCCGGCGGCGATGGTGATGGTGCGGCGGCAGCGGGCGGCCATGGCTTGATCGTGGGTGACCAGGACCAGCGTCGAGCCGTGTTGGCGGTTGAGCTCGAACATGAGCTGGATCACCGCTTCGCCGGTGGCGGCGTCCAGGCTGCCGGTCGGCTCGTCGGCAAACAGCAGCGGCGGCTCGGTGACAAAGGCGCGCGCCAGCGCGACGCGTTGCTGCTCGCCGCCCGATAGATATTTCGGATAATGTTTCAGGCGACTCGACAGGCCGACCCGCGCCAGCATCGCTTCGGCCCGCTCACGCGCTTGCGCCACGCCGGCCAGTTCCAGCGGCAGCATGACGTTTTCCAGCGCCGTCAGGTGCGCCAGCAGCTGGAAGGACTGGAACACAAAGCCCAGCTTTGCCATGCGCAGCGCCGCCCGGCCATCCTCGTCCAAGGCGTAAATATCGACGCCGTCGAGCACCACGGTGCCGGCACTGGGCGTGTCCAGCCCGGCCAACAAGCCCAGCAGCGTCGACTTGCCCGAACCCGAGGCGCCAACTATCGCCAGCGTCTCGGCCTTTTGCACGGTAAAATCCACCTCGTGCAAAATCGTCAGTTCGCCGCTGGCGTCGGCAACGCGCTTGGCCAGACCACTGACCACGATCGCCGATTGCGCCGCCACCGCCGCCGGCGTAGCCGCCGGGGACGCTAACGCCGGACCATCCGGGATGAAATGTGTTGATGCATTAGGGAAATCTGGCATGCTGAGTCTATTAAATCGTTTATCGGGTAAGGCCCTGGCCGCCCTGCTCCTGCTGTCGGCAGCGGCGAGCGCCTATTCTGCACCAAAAACCGTGCTTGTGCTCGGAGATAGTTTGTCGGCCGAATATGGCCTGGCGCGCGGCACCGGCTGGGTCGCACTGGCCGAGCGCAAACTCAAGCAAAACAATATCGATGCGGTGCTGGTGAACGCCAGCGTCAGCGGCGAGACCACCAGCGGCGGCCGCACGCGCCTGCCCGCCTTGCTGAGCAAGTACAAGCCCGACCTGGTGGTGATCGAACTGGGCGCCAACGACGGCCTGCGCGGCCTGCCGGTGGCCGCCGCCCACTCCAATCTGCGCGCCATGAGCGACGCCGCAGCCAAGGCCGACGCCAAGGTGATGCTGATCGGCATGCGCATGCCACCCAACTACGGCCGCGACTACGCCGACAAGTTCTTCGCCATGTATGGCACGTTGAGCAAGGACATCAAGGCGCCACTGGTGCCCTTCATGCTGGACGGCGTGGCCGACCAGCCGCAGCTGTTCCAGCCCGACCGCCTGCACCCGCTGGCCGAGGCGCATTCCATCATTCTTGCCAATATCTGGCCCACCCTGCAAAAAACCATCAAGGCCAAATGAAGTACCCTGAAATACTGAGCATCGACCAGGTGCTCGCGCAGCTCGATACCTTTGACGCCATCATCGACGCCCGCAGTCCGGGCGAGTTCGCGCTCGATCACCTGCCCGGCGCCATCAACGCGCCGGTGCTCGATGACGAGCAGCGCATCCGAGTCGGCACCATGTACAAGCAGATCGGCTCGTTCGAGGCCAAGAAGCTGGGCGCGGCGCTGGTCGCCCGCAATATCGCGCATTACGTGGAAACGCTGTGGATAGACAAGCCGCGCGAGTGGCGCCCGCTGGTCTACTGCTGGCGCGGCGGCAACCGCAGCGGTTCGATGGCGCATATCCTGGCCAAGATCGGCTGGCCGGTGGTGCAGCTGGACGGCGGCTACAAGGCCTTCCGCCAGCACGTCAACGCGGCGCTGGAACATGCGCCGCAACTGAATTTTAAAGTGGTGTGCGGCACCACCGGCAGCGGCAAGAGCCGCCTGCTGGAGGTGCTGGCCGCGCAAGGCGCGCAAGTGCTGGACCTGGAGCTGCTGGCCGCGCATCGGGGCTCGGTGCTGGGCCACCTGCCCAGCCAGCCGCAGCCGAGCCAGAAGGCCTTTGAGACCATGGCGTGGGACGTGCTGCGCCGCTTCGATCCGGCGCGGCCGGTGTTTGTGGAGGCGGAAAGCAAAAAGGTCGGCAACGTGCGCGTGCCGGCGGCGCTGATGGAAACCATGCGCGGCGCGGACTGCATCGCGCTGACGCTGTCGCGCCAGGACCGCGTGCGCCTGCTGATGGAGGACTACCAGCATTTCCTGGTCAGCCCGGAGTCGCTGAATACGCAGCTGGAGCACCTGACCCAGCTGCACGGCAAGGAAAAGATCGCGCACTGGCAAGCCATGTCGCAAGCCGGCCGCATGCCCGAGCTGGTCGATGAACTGCTGGCCCAGCACTACGATCCCGCCTATCTGCGCTCGATCGACCGCAACTTCGTCCGCTACGGCCAGGCGCTGCCGCTGCATCTGGACGATATCGACGCCGAGGCCTTCGCGACCGCCGCGCGACAACTGCTCGCCATGTAAAAAAGGCCGCTCGATGTGAGCGGCCTTTCTTTTATTTCACTTCAGTCACGGTTGCGCTGGCAATCGGCTTGAGGATCTTCACCTTGGCTTTTTGCTTGAGCAGCTCAAGGTACTGAGCCATCTCCTGCTGCGCCACGATGGTGCCGATCTGTTCGGCTTCCTGCTTGCGCTGTGCTTCATCCAGCTGGGCTGGCTGCTGCACCTTGCCGATGCGGTACAGGCCGTAACCCATGCCCGGCACGTCGACACCGACGTAGGCCGGCAGCTTGCTGACGTCGGCCTTCATGATCGACTGCATGGCCAGGCCGTTGATGCCTTCAACCTTGGCGCGCGACACCAGCTTGGCGGCGCCGAAGCCGGTTGCATCGCCCGATTTCTTGAACGCAGCCAGCTTCTCTTCACCAGCCTTGGCGGCCAGCTTGGCCGCTTCTTCGATGGTCACGCGCTGACGGATCTGCGCATCGACTTCAGCCAGCGGACGCTTGCTGGCAGGCTTGAACTCGACGATGCGGCCGGCCACCAGGGTGCTCGGCGCGGTTTCCACCGCTTCAGTGTTGCGCTTGTTGCTCAGCGACTCATTCGAGAACAGCGCGGCCAGGAACTTGGCGTTGTTGTACGGCGCGGCGGCAGCCATCGGCGAAGGATTGCGCGAAACGCCAGCGGCGGTTTCGATCTTCAGGCCCAGCTTGTCGGCCACCGGCTTCAGGCTGTCAGCCTGTTCGTAGACGGTGTTGGTGAAGGCTTCGGCCATTTCCGCATACTTTTTCGAGGCTTTCTGCTTTTTCAGCAGGTCGGCCACGTCGGCTTTCACCAGTTCCAGTGGTTTGACCACGGCTGGCTTGAGTTCGGTCACGGTCAGCACGTGGAAACCGAATTCCGACTGGACTGGATCGCTGATCTCGCCCTGCTTGAGCTTGGCGATGGCGTTTTCGACCGGCGCGACCAGCGTGCCTTTTTCGATCACGCCCAGATCGCCGCCCTGCTCGGCCGAACCAGGATCTTCCGACTTGGCCTTGGCGACCTTGGCGAAATCGGCAGGCGTCTTGCGCAGCTCGGCGACAATGGCGTCGGCCTTGGCCTTGGCGGCGGCGGTGTCAGCCGAGCTCGCGCCTTTTTTCACGGTGATCAGCACGTGGCTGGCGCGGCGGCTTTCCGGCGTGGTGAACTGGGCCGAGTTCTTGGCGTAGTAGTCCGACACTTCGGCGTCGGTCACGCTGACCTGGCTGGCCACGACGTCGGCGTTGAAGACCACGTATTCGATCTTGGCCTGCTCCGGCACTTCGAAGAACTTGGCGTTCTTGTCGTAGAAGGCTTTGACCATCTCGTCGGTGACTTTGACCTGCGGCACGAACTCGCTGACCGGCAGCAGCAGTTCCTGCACTTCGCGTTCCTGCGCGGCGATGTCCGACAGCGTCTTGGCGACGGTGCGCGGCGCGAAGCCGGTGCCTTCGACGGCGGTGGCCAGCTGTTGCAGCACCAGTTCACGGCGCATGCGGGCGTCGTAATCGGTCGGACGCATGCCTTGGGCGGCCAGCGCCTGCTTGTAGTTGTCCATATTGAAACCGGCCGGGCCGCCGAACTGGTCGACGATGACCTTCTGCAGCTGGGCATCGGAGACGCTCAGGTTGGCGTGGACGACCTCGGCGGCGATCGCGCGCTGCGCGATCAGCTGGTCCAGCACGTTTTGCTTGAACTCGGGCGTGTCGAACATTTTCTGGTCGAACTGCGCGCCCAGGCGCTGGCGATAGCTGTCGAGTTGATTACGGACGGCGTTGTCGAATTCCAGCTGGGTCAGCGGCTTGCCGTCGATCTTGGCGATGGTACCGGCGTCGTCGCCGAAGCTCTTGTAACTGCCGATACCGACAAATGCAAACGATGGCACGATGATGATGGCCAGGAAAATCTGCATCAAGCGTTGGTGGGTACGAATAAATTCAAACATGGTCTGCCAATTCGGATTGATGGGGCTTGCACATACAAAAAAGGCGAACTCGCGTTCGCCAATTCCGGTTGCCGGATTTTACAGTGCACACCCCGTCATAGCAAGGGCCATCCTTGGCAAAACGGCCATGTTGCAGATCAGCCGTTGCGACGACGGCGCGCAACCGCGCCCATCAAGCCCAGGCCGGCCAACAGCATGGCGTAGGTAGTCGGTTCCGGCACGGCGGTCACCGATACATTGTCCAGCAGACCGCCAACGTAATCGCCGCCGCTGTTCTTGAAACTCAGGCTAAACGCACTGTTGGTGACAGCAGTGAAGGTCAGGGTGTGGCTGCCGAATGCGTCGCCGCTGGACAGCGTGTAGCTGCCGCTCGCGGAGCCAAAGTTGACTGCCACGGTATCGTCCCCATAGCCGCGGTGATTGCCGGCCAGCTGGAAGGTGGCGGTATAGGTCGTGCCTGCAGTGGCAACAAAACTCTTGCTGAACAGGCCGGTGGCACCGTTCGAGCCATCCAGGTCGA
The DNA here is from genome assembly GCF_054461335.1 of Duganella paludis. Lineage (NCBI taxonomy): Bacteria > Pseudomonadati > Pseudomonadota > Betaproteobacteria > Burkholderiales > Oxalobacteraceae > Duganella > Duganella paludis. The sequence goes on along the minus strand of NZ_CM136922.1, from coordinate 6,211,335 downwards.
TGTAGTGGCCGTTTAGCGGGAAGACGTCGTACAGGCCGGGGCCAATGGTGTCGACCGTGCCGCCGCCGGAAACCGTCCAGCCGCCCAGGAAGCTGGTGGAGTTGAGCGCCAGCACGTCGTTGTCGAAGTTATCCGAGAATATGGTGGCGGCTTGCGCCGACGAAGCACACAGCAGGGCTGCGGCGATTGCGATTTGTTTGACGAACATGATCCCCCCTTTTTTTATTTACCTAGGAACAACTGAATTGCCATCTTAGCAGCATTTGTTGCCTAGTGTGATTGATTTTTCCTTCCGGAACACGCTCATCAATAAATGTTGCCGTAGGTGATATATTTTTGAATCTCGGGCGATATAAACGAAAAACCCCGCAGCTTTATGCAAGCTGCGGGGTTTTATATTCTGGCGGAGCGGACGGGACTCGAACCCGCGACCCCCGGCGTGACAGGCCGGTATTCTAACCAACTGAACTACCGCTCCTAAACGGTATTGCTACTACGTCGTTTTGTATTTTGTTGGCGGAGCGGACGGGACTCGAACCCGCGACCCCCGGCGTGACAGGCCGGTATTCTAACCAACTGAACTACCGCTCCAGCAAAATACAAGGTGCTACATTTTACTTTAATACTTACTGTTTGGCAAACATGTTTTTTCAAACATCTTGGTGGGCGGTGAGAGGCTCGAACTCCCGACCTAAGCCTTGTAAGGGCTCCGCTCTACCAACTGAGCTAACCGCCCGTTTGCCGCGATGAGCAGCTGAATTACCTGTGCTGCTCGCCGAAGTCCGTTAGTTTACAGCATCTTTCAAAGCTTTACCAGCTTTAAATTTAGGAACCTTGGCTGCTTCAATAACGATCTCTTCTTTGGTGCGCGGATTGCGGCCGGTACGGGCAGCGCGTTCGCTCACGGTGAAGGTGCCGAAGCCGACCAGGGTCACGCTGTCGTTTTTCTGCAGGGTGGTGGTGACGCCGTCGATTACTGCGTCCAGCGCACGGGCAGCAGCCGCTTTCGAAATATCAGCGGTGGTGGCGATATGGTCGATCAATTCAGTCTTATTCAAAGCAATTCCCCGTCACATAGGTTATATCGTTGTTTCCGCTTAAAACACGGAAACAGAAAAATTTCAGGCCGTATTAAACAAGCCAGCCCACCTTGGTGTCAAGGCTGCACAATAGAAAAATAGGTAAAAATAACAAAACAGGCGCTATATAAGCGCCTGTTTCAAACTACATGCCACTAAAAAGTTAGTGTTTTACCACTTCGCCCTGACCATCGGTCTTGGTCGCGGCGGCCGCGACGGCCTCCACCGGAGCGGTTTCCACCAGTGGTTCCGGCTGGCGTTCCAGCGCGATTTCCAGCACTTTATCGATCCAACGCACCGGTACGATCTCCAGTTTGTTTTTGACATTGTCCGGAATGTCGGCCAGATCCTTGACGTTCTGCTCGGGGATCAGCACGGTCTTGATGCCACCGCGCTGGGCCGCCAGCAGTTTTTCCTTCAAGCCGCCGATCGGCAATACTTCGCCGCGCAGCGTGATCTCGCCGGTCATCGCCACGTCGGCGCGCACCGGGATGCCGGTGAACACCGACACCATCGCCACCGTCATGGCGGCGCCGGCGGACGGGCCGTCCTTCGGCGTCGCACCTTCCGGCACGTGGATGTGGATGTCGCTCTTCTCGAACACTTCGTTCTTGATGCCGAGGCGATTGGCGCGGCTGCGCACCACGGTGCGGGCTGCTTCGATCGACTCTTTCATCACGTCGCCCAGAGTGCCGGTGCGGATCACACCGCCCTTGCCCGGCATTTGCACGGCTTCGATGGTCAGCAGATCACCGCCCACCTCGGTCCATGCCAGGCCGACCACCTGGCCGATCTGGTTCTCTTTCTCGGCCACGCCAAAGTCGTAGCGGCGCACGCCCAGGAACTTGTCCAGGTTTTTCGGCGTGACGATCACTTTCTTGTCCGACTTCTTCAGCAGCAGCATCTTGACCACCTTGCGGCAGATCTTCGACACTTCGCGTTCCAGCGAACGCACGCCCGCTTCACGGGTATAGTAGCGCACGATGTCGCGCACCGTTGCTTCGCTGACCGAGATCTCGTCCTCTTTGAGGCCGTTGTTCTTGATCTGCTTAGGCAGCAGGTAGCGCTGGGCGATGCTGGTCTTCTCGTCCTCGGTGTAACCCGACAGGCGGATCACTTCCATGCGGTCGAGCAGCGCCGGCGGGATGTTGTACGAGTTCGAGGTCGCCACGAACATCACATCCGACAGGTCGAAGTCGACCTCGATGTAGTGGTCAGAGAAGGTGTGGTTCTGTTCAGGATCCAGCACCTCCAGCAGGGCCGACGATGGATCGCCGCGGAAGTCCGCACCCATCTTGTCGATCTCGTCGAGCAGGAACAGCGGGTTGCGCACGCCGACTTTCGCCAGCGATTGCAGCACCTTGCCCGGCATCGAGCCAATGTAGGTACGACGGTGACCACGGATCTCGGCTTCGTCACGCACGCCGCCGAGCGCCATGCGCACGAACTTGCGGTTGGTGGCGCGGGCGATCGACTGGCCGAGCGAGGTTTTACCCACGCCTGGAGGACCAACGAAGCACAGGATCGGCGCTTTCAGCTTGTCGACGCGCTGTTGCACTGCGAGGTATTCCAGGATGCGTTCCTTGACCTTGTCCAGGCCATAGTGGTCGCCTTCCAGGACTTTCTCGGCATTGGTCAGATCGTTGTTGACCTTGGATTTTTTCTTCCAAGGCAGGCTGACCAGGGTGTCGATGTAGTTGCGCACCACGGTGGCTTCGGCCGACATCGGCGACATCAGCTTCAGCTTTTTCAGCTCTGCGGTAGCCTTGTCCAATGCCTCTTTCGGCATCTTGGCCAGGGCGACCTTTTTCTCCAGCTCGTCCAGGTCAGCGCCGTCTTCGCCCTCGCCCAGTTCCTTCTGGATGGCCTTGACCTGCTCGTTCAGGTAGTACTCGCGCTGCGACTTCTCCATCTGGCGCTTGACGCGGCCACGGATGCGCTTCTCGACCTGCAGGATGTCCAGTTCGCCTTCCAGCTGGCCCAGCAGATGCTCCAGGCGCTTGGCGACGCTGAAGATCTCCAGGATCACCTGTTTCTGCTCCAGCTTCAGCGGCAGGTGCGCGGCCACGGTATCGGCCAGGCGGCCGGCGTCGTCGATGCCCGACAGCGACGCCAGGATCTCAGGCGGGATTTTCTTGTTCAGTTTGACGTACTGGTCGAACTGCTGAACGATGGCGCGGCGCATGGCTTCGATTTCCGAATCGTCGCCCAGCTCGGAATCGAGCGGCGTCAGATCGGCCACGAAGTGCGTCGGCGCGTCGGTGATTTTGTTGATGCGCGCACGCTGGGCGCCTTCGACCAGCACCTTCACGGTGCCGTCGGGCAGCTTCAGCATTTGCAGAATATTGGCTACGCAGCCGATCTCGTAGATATCGGAGGCAGAAGGTTCGTCCTTGGCAGCGGCTTTTTGCGCGGCAAGCATGATGCTCTTGCCCTGCTCCATAGCGGCTTCCAGCGCCTTGATCGATTTTGGGCGCCCTACGAACAGCGGTATCACCATATGCGGAAATACGACGACGTCCCGCAGTGGCAATAACGGCAGTTGAGTTTGCTCAGTTAATTTGGAAGTTGTCATGGCGTACCTTATGTGAAAGCGTGATTATGATGTGGGCGCTGTTTTGCCAAATCACAAGACCGACCTACAAGAAATAATTCCTCATATAAAAGAATGTTTTTCAATGAAGCGAGTCCACTCTAAAAAAATCAAATAAAAAAGCCACGCGTGACTGGGAGTCACGAGTGGCTTTCCGAATGAAGCCTGATTCTTTTATTGGTTTTGATTGTACCGCCTTGCCCCACGGATGCGAAATGAATTTTGCTGTCGAGCGGGACAAGTGTGCACAAGTTATTTAATTCTCACCAGAGGCTTTGGCCTGTTCCTGATAAATCAATAATGGCTTGGCACCACTGGTGATGGTATTCTCATCAATAACCACTTTAGTAACATTGGTTTCATTTGGCAGCTCATACATCGTATCGAGCAGCGCGTGTTCCAGGATCGAACGCAGGCCGCGTGCGCCGGTCTTGCGCGCCAATGCCTTCTTGGCGATCGCATGCAAGCCGGCCGGACGGATTTCCAGTTCCGCGCCTTCCATCTCCAGCAGCTTGGCGTATTGCTTGACCAGGGCGTTCTTCGGCTCGACCAGAATCTGGATCAGGGCTTCCTCGGTCAGCTCGGCCAGGGTGGCCACCACCGGCAGACGGCCCACCAGCTCAGGGATCAGGCCGAACTTGATCAGATCTTCCGGTTCCGCTTCCTGCAGCACGTCGCTGACCGCGCGTTCCGACTTGCTCTTCACCGAAGCGCCGAAACCGATGCCGGATTTCTCCGAACGGTTCTCGATCACCTTGGCCAGGCCGTCGAAGGCGCCGCCGCAAATGAACATGATGTTGGTGGTGTCGATCTGCACGAAGTCCTGGTTAGGATGCTTGCGGCCGCCTTGTGGCGGCACCGAGGCCATGGTGCCCTCGATCAGTTTCAACAGCGCCTGCTGCACGCCCTCGCCCGACACGTCGCGCGTGATCGACGGGTTGTCCGACTTGCGCGAGATCTTGTCGATCTCGTCAATATAGACAATGCCGCGCTGCGCCTTGTCGACGTCGTAGTTGCAACTTTGCAACAGTTTCTGGATGATATTCTCTACGTCCTCACCCACGTAACCGGCTTCGGTCAGGGTGGTGGCGTCGGCGATCACGAACGGCACGTTCAGCATGCGCGCCAGGGTCTGCGCCAGCAGGGTCTTGCCCGAGCCGGTAGGACCGACCAGCAGGATGTTGGACTTGGCCAGTTCGACTTCGTCCTTCTTGCCCAGGTGCTTGAGGCGCTTGTAGTGGTTGTACACGGCCACCGACAGGATGCGTTTGGCGGTTTGCTGGCCGATGACGTACTGGTCCAGCAAGTCCTTGATTTCGTGCGGGGTCGGCAGGTCCGACTTGGCGCCCGTCACCGACTCGATGGCCGAGGTTTCGTCGCGGATGATGTCATTGCACAGGTCGATGCACTCATCGCAGATGAAGACCGATGGGCCGGCGATGAGTTTCTTCACCTCGTGCTGGCTTTTGCCGCAGAACGAGCAGTACAGAAGTTTTTCGCCGCTGGAGGATTTTTTGTCAGACATGGGCAGTTTTCTTTGGTTACAGGAAGCAAGTAATCAGTGCAATGCGGTCCGGAAACCCGGCCTACAGTGACATGCTACCCGAAATAAAAACGAAACGCCCGAACGATTAATCGCCCGAGCGTTTTTTCTAGCGATGCCGCGAGGGAAGCATCAAGCCCGGTTGGTCAACATTTTGTCGATCAGGCCGTACTCTACCGCTTCTTCCGCCGACATGAAGCGATCGCGGTCGGTGTCCTTGGCGATCTGTTCGACGGTTTGACCGCTGCGCTCGGCCATGATCGAGTTCAGACGGTGGCGCAGGTACAGGATTTCCTTGGCCTGGATTTCGATGTCCGAAGCCATGCCCTGCGAGCCGCCCGACGGCTGGTGAATCATGATGCGCGAGTTCGGCAGCGAGAAACGCTTGCCCTTGGCGCCGGCGGCCAGCAGGAACGCGCCCATGGAGGCGGCGATGCCGGTGCACAGCGTCGACACGTCCGGCTTGATGAACTGCATGGTGTCGTAGATCGCCAGGCCGGCCGAAACCGAACCACCAGGCGAATTGATGTACAGCGAGATGTCCTTGTCTGGATTTTCGCTTTCCAGGAACAGCAGCTGGGCGACCACCAGATTGGCCATCTGGTCGTTGACCGGACCGACCATGAAGATAATACGTTCCTTCAGCAGACGCGAGTAGATGTCGTAAGAGCGCTCGCCGCGACCGCTTTGTTCCACCACCATCGGCACCAGGCCGAGCATTTCGGTGTCCAGCGCCGGATTTCGGTTCATACCAGTCATTCTATTTCCTTGTGAAGCAGCTATTAAGGCCGGGTGAGTAAATAATACATCATCCGGCCCAAACTGAATTACGCTTGTGCGTTGCTTCCCATCAGTTCGTCAAAGGCGATGGCCTTGGACGAAGTCTTCGACAGGCCCAGGACGTAGTTGACGACGTTTTCTTCCAATACAAGGGCTTCGACTTCCGCCAGACGACGACGGTCGCTGTAGTAGTACTTCAGCACTTCACGTGGATCTTCGTAGCTTTGGGCGAAGTCTTCGATCTGGGCTTTGACTTGTTCAGGCTGGGCTTGCAGGTTGTTTTCGCCGACCAGTTGCGACAGGATTAGGCCCAGGCGTACGCGACGCTCGGCTTTTTCTGCGAACAGTTCTGGTGGGAATGGCACGTCCTTGACGTTCATGCCGCGCTGCGCCATGTCCTGACGGGTCATTTCGGCCAGACGCTCGGTGTCTTGGGCAACCAGTGACTTCGGCACGTCCAGGGTGGCGGTCTTGACCAGGGTGTCCATCACGGCTTCTTTGTTGCGTGCTTTCACGCGGCCAGCGACTTCACGTTCCAGGTTGACTTTGATGTCGTCGCGCATTTTGGCAACGTCGCCATCGGCCACGCCCAGCGATTTGGCGAATTCAGCATCGACTTCCGGCAGGTGCGCCCACTCCAGCTTTTGCAGGGTGATGGTGAACGAGGCGGTTTTGCCGGCCACGTCTTTACCATGGTAGTCCTCTGGGAAGGCCAGTGGGAAGGTCTTGGCTTCGCCGACTTTCAGGCCGACGGTCGCTGCTTCGAATTCCGGCAGCATGCGGCCTTCGCCCAGCACGAAGGCATAGCCTTCAGCTTTGCCGCCTGGGAATTCAACGCCGTCGATCGAGCCGACGAAGTCGACGGTCACGCGGTCGCCGTTGGCGGCCACTGGCTCGCCGCCGTCGCCGTGCTCACCGGCTTCACCCTTGGTGTGGAAGTGCACACGTTGCTTGCGCAGGATGTCGATGGTCTTGTCGATTTCAGCATCGCTGACGTCGGCTTTGACGGTTTCGATTTCCACGGTGGTCAGGTCGCCGATGACGACTTCCGGGTAGATTTCGAAGGTCGCATCGAAGGACAGTACGCCGGCTGGCGATTCCTGCTTCGGTTCGATGTTCGGATAGCCCGCTACGCGCAGTTGGGCTTCGTTTGCGGCGTCGTTGAAAGCGCGGCCAACTTTATCGTTCAGCACTTCGGTCTCGATTTGATAACCGTATTGTGCTGCGACCATTTTCAGAGGAACTTTACCCGGACGGAAGCCTGGTGCCTTAGCCGTTTTGGCTTGCACTTTCAGGCGCTTCTCAACTTCAGCGCGGACTTCGGTCAGCGGAAAGGAGATCGTGATACGACGTTCGAGTTTGCCCAAGGTTTCGACTGCAGTTGCCATGTAAAAATCGTCCAAAAAATAAGAAATACAGTTGGTGCGAGGAGGGGGACTCGAACCCCCACACCATTGCTGGCGTCAGGACCTAAACCTGGTGCGTCTACCAATTTCGCCATCCTCGCGGCTTGTTTGCACAAAAGCAAAGGGCGACCCGTAAGTGAAAACGGTCGCCCTATTCCCGCTCTTTTTACGCAGGAGCTTTCAACTTCAACGCGGTATTCTAACGGGTTTTTCAGCGAAATGTGACGATTTTTACTATGCCGCCAACATTCCGCTGTTTTTTGCATATTTTTGCCTATTTTATGGGCTTTTTCACTCTAAACCACGCCGCATACAGCGCCGGCAGGAACAATAGCGTGAGCGCCGTGGCCAGAATCAGGCCGCCCATGATGGCGACCGCCATCGGTCCCCAGAACACCGAGCGCGATAGCGGGATCATCGCCAGCGCGGCGGCGGCGGCCGTCAGGATGATCGGCCGGCAGCGGCGCACCGCCGATTCGACGATCGCGGTCCAGGGATCGTGGCCTGCCTTGATGTCCTGCTCGATCTGGTCGACCAGGATCACCGAGTTGCGGATGATCATGCCGAACAGCGCGATGATGCCCAGGTTGGCCACAAAGCCCAGCGGACGCCCCAGCAGCAACAGCGCCATCGCCGCCCCCGCCACGCCCAGCGGCCCGGTCAGGAATACCAGCAGCGAACGCGAGAAGCTGTGCAATTGCAGCATCAGCAGCGTGAAGATAATGAAGATTGCCAGCGGCAGGTTGGCCGCGATCGAGGCTTCCGCCGCGCCGCTGTCTGACGCCGCTCCCTTGACGGTGATGGCGTAACCAGCCGGCAACGCGTCGCGCAGCGCCTTCAGTTGCGGTTCGATCTGGCCCGAGACGGTTGGCCCCTGGATGTTGTCGACCACATCCGACTGCACGGTGATGGCCCAGTCGCGCCCTTCGCGCCACACCACGCCCGGCTCCCAGACGAAATGCGCCCGCGCCAGTTGGCTGATCGGCACCGACTTGCCGCTGGCGGTCGGGATATTCGTGTCGTTCAGCACCGAGATGGTGGCGCGTTCCTCGATCGGCTGGCGGATCTGGATATCGATCAGCTTGATGCCTTCGCGGAACTGGCCGATGGTGGTGCCGGACAGGATGGTGTTGGCCGCGCGCATCACCGTTTGCGAGGTCACGCCCAGGGCGCGCATCTTGTCCTGGTCCAGGTCCAGGCGCAGCACCTTGATCGACTCGTTCCAGTTGTCATTCACGCCCAGCGTATTCGGATTGGCGCGCATGATGTCCTTGACCTGGTCGGCGATCGCCCGCACCTTGTCCACCTCGGTGCCGGTGACGCGGAATTGCACCGGATACGGCACCGGCGGCCCGTTCGGCAGCAGCTTGACGCGGCCGCGCACTTCCGGGAAATCATGCTTGAAGACGTCGACAATCTTGTCGCGCAGCGCCGAACGCGCTTTCAGGTCTTTCGGCAGCACCACGATTTGCGAGACGTTGGTCTGCGGGAAAATCTGGTCCAGCGGCAGGTAGAAGCGCGGCGAGCCGGTGCCCACGTAGCTGGTGACGCTGACCACGCCGTCCTGCTTGCGGATGAAGGCTTCGAACTTTTTCACCTGCGCCTCGTTGGCAGCAAATGTGGTGCCTTCTGGCGTCCACAACTCCACCATCAGCTCGGGACGGCTGGAATCCGGGAAGAACTGCTTCTCAATGAACTTGAAGCCGTACACGCCCAGCGCAAACACCAACAGCGTGGCGCCGATGGTGATCCAGCGGTATTCGACGCACCAGTTGACCAGTGCGCGGAACTTGCGAAAGCCTGGCGTATCGAACAATTCATGCTCGCCGCCGCCCGCGCCGTGCGGCTTGACCTTGAGCAGCACGTAGCCGAGATACGGCGTAAAAGTCACCGCTACCACCCACGAAATCACCAAGGCCAACGCATTCACCGAGAACAGCGAGAAGGTGTACTCCCCCGCCGCCGATTTGGCCAGGCCGATCGGCAGGAAGCCCGCCACCGTGATCAAGGTACCGGTCAACATCGGAATCGCGGTGGATGTATAGGCATAGGTGGCGGCGTCGAAGCGCGACATGCCCTCCTCCATCTTGCGCACCATCATTTCCACGGCGATGATGGCGTCGTCCACCAGCAGGCCCAGGGCGATAATCAGCGCGCCCAGCGAGATCTTGTGCAAGTCGATGTTCAGCATGCGCATGAACAGGAAGGTGACCGACAGCACCAGCGGTATGCTCAGCGCCACCACCATGCCCGGACGCACATCCAGCCGCAGCTTGGGCTTGGTGTGCAGGCCCAGCGCCACGAAGCTGACGGCCAGCACGATCAGCACGGCCTCGATCAAGGTATGCACGAACTCGCCCACCGAAGCTTTCACCGCTTCCGGCTGGTCCGACACGCGCTCCAGCTCGATGCCGACCGGCAGCTTGGCCTTCATCTCGCGCACGGTTTTCTCCATGTGCTTGCCAAGCTGGATGATATTGCCGCCCTTTTCCATCGATACGCCCAGGCCGATCACTTCCTTGCCGTTGAAGCGCATCTTGTTGCCCGGCGGGTCCTGGTATTCGCGCTTGATGGTGGCGAAGTCGCCCAGGCGGAAGGTGGTGCCGTTGGCGCGCAGTTCCAGCTCTTCCAGATCCTTGACGGTCTTCAGGGCGCCGGTTACCCGTACTTGCAGGTTGTCGGTCGGCGTGACCAGCACGCCGGTGGCTTCGACCGAGTTCTGGGTGGCGATCTGGTTGACGATGGCCTCGAACGGCACGCCCAGCTGGGCGAATTTCTTGTGCGAGAACTCGATGTTGATCTTCTCGTCCTGCACGCCGAACAGCTCGACCTTGGATACCAGCGGCACGCCCAGCAGTTGCTGGCGCACGAAGTCGGCGTAGTCCTTCATCTCGGCATAGGTGAAGCCGTCGCCGGACAGCGCGAAGATGGAACCGTAGGTGTCGCCGAATTCATCGTTGAAGAACGGTCCCTGCACGCCAGGCGGCAAAGTGCCGCGGATGTCGCCGATCTTTTTGCGCACCTGGTACCAGGACTGCGCCACTTCCTTGGGCGCCGCCGACTCGCGCAGCTTGAGGATGATAGTGGTCTCGCCCGGCTTGGAATAGCTGGATATCTCGTCGATATCGGGCGTTTCCTGGAGCTTTTTCTCCAGCTTGTCGGTGACCTGTTCGGCCATTTGCAGCGAGGTCGCACCCGGCCAGTTGGCCCGTACCACCATCGCGCGGAAGGTGAACGGCGGATCTTCATCCTGACCCAGGTTGGAATAGCTGAGCGCGCCGCCGATGAGCAGCACCGCGATCAGGTAGCGGGTCAGTGGAATGTGTTCCAGCGCCCAGCGTGAGAGATTGAATCCTTCCTTCATTTGGCGGCCTTCGGCAGGTCGTTCCCGAGAATCTTCACCTTCTGCCCCGGCTTGAGCAGATTGACGCCGGCCGTGACCACGGTCTGGCCCGCCTTCACACCGCTGGCCAGCACGATGTCGTTGCCCGCCACGCCGCCGATGGTGACCGGCACCAGCTTGACGGCGCCGTTTTCCACCACCCACACCGAGGTCGCGGACTTTTCATAAAACAGCGCGGTCAGCGGCACTTTGATCTGCGGCGTCGCCGTCTTGGAGGCGAACTGCACCACCGCCGTCATGCCCAGCTTGGCTTCCGCCAGCGAATCCGGAATCACCACCTTCACGGTGTAGGTGCGGGTGGATGGGTCGGCCACCGGCGAAATTTCACGGATCTTGCCGACCGCCACGGTCTTCGGATCGGCCCACAGGCGCACGTGCACGTCCGCGATGCGGCGCAGCGTGTCGACCTTGTCTTCGGGGATGCCGATGACAATTTCCTTCTCGCCCGACTTGGCCACGCGCACCACCGGCGTGCCGGGGGTCACCACCTGCCCCACTTCGGCGTCGACTGCCGTTACCACGCCATCGACGTCCGACACCAGCGAGGCGTAGCCGGCCTGGTTGGACTGGCCACGGTATCCTGCCTGCGCGGCATCGACGTTTGCCTGCGCGGCTTTGAAGGTGGATTCCTTGGCGTCCAGCACCGACTGGCTGACGAAGCTCTTGCTGACCAGTTCCTGGTAGCGCTTCAGATCGGCCTTGGCCAGGTCGCGGTTGGTTTCGGCGGCGCGCAAATTGGCCAGCGCCTGGGCTTGCGACAGTTGCAAATCCTGCGGATCGAGCTGCATCAGCACCTGGCCTTTCTTGACCAGCGTGCCGGCATCAACCTTGCGGCTGACAATCTTGCCGCCGACCCGGAAGCCGAGGCGCGACTCGACGCGAGCGCGCACCTCGCCGGAAAATTCGGCATTCACATCGATATCGCTGCTGACCAGCGTGATCGCGCGGACCGGGCGGACATCTTCAGTTTTCTCGGCCTGTTTGGAACAAGCGCCCAGCAGGGCCAGCGCCGTGGCGGCGACCAGCACATTCTTGAGAGTAGACACGACAGCTTCCTTTAAATGACTGACAGGTTATTTATTGATTATATGCTCAACAACGATTTTTGCAAATGACTTGAGCGTCATTAATTGAGCCTTGCTCTTATTTCAAGTTCCCTCTACTATTACGTGCTGGAAACCCTTATACAATCCGGCCCCTGCCGTTCTGTCCGTTTATGCCGGTCGATCACTACGAAAACTTCCCTGTCGCCTCCATTTTGCTGCCGAACCGTTTGCGTCCGGCGGTGGAAGCCATTTACGCCTTTGCCCGCAGCGCCGACGATCTGGCCGATGAAGGCGATGCTACGCCGGAAGAACGCCTGGCGGCGCTGAACGCCTACGAGACGGCGCTGGACCGCATCGCACAGGGTGCGACCGATCACCAGCCGATGTTCGAACGGCTGGCGCAGGTGGTGCGCGAATATCAGATGCCGCTCAAGCCGCTGTATGAGCTGCTGTCGGCCTTCAAGCAGGATGTGACGGTGTCGCGCTACCAGACCTACGAGGCGCTGCTCGACTATTGCGCGCGCTCGGCCAATCCGGTGGGCTTCATGATGTTGTACCTGTATGGCGCGGCGGATGAGGACAATGTGCGCGACTCGGACGCCATCTGCACGGCGCTGCAGTTGATCAACTTCCTGCAGGACGTGGCGATCGACCAGCACAAGGAGCGCGTCTATATTCCGCTGGAAGATTTGAACCGCTACGCGATTTCGCCGGCGGCGCTGGACCACGCGAGTGCGCGGCCGCGCTGGCGTTCATTAATGCGCTTCGAGGTGGAACGCGCCCGCCAGCTGATGCTGAGCGGTGCGCCGCTGGCCCTGCGCCTGCCGGGTCGCATCGGCTTCGAACTGAGGATGGTGGTGCAAGGCGGCCTGCGCATCCTGGACGCCATCGAAGCGGCCGAATACGATGTCTTCCTGCACCGTCCCAAACTGACCAAGCGCGACTGGCTGGCCATTTTCTGGGCCGCCGTGCGCATGAAAAAGCAACTGAAAGCCGTGCCACGCACCGCTTGAGCGCCATCAATTGACGGCGCCGATGCCAGGTCTATACTGAAAAACCTGCATCCCCGGAGCGCCGCCATGGCCGATATTTCCCGCGAAGAAATTGACGCGAAGCTACTGCGAGAAGAAGCGCTGCGCAACGTTCAGATTGCCGCCGTCCTCGGCAAGCTGGACGTGATCGTCGCGCGCCTCGACGCCCACGACATCCGCTTCGAACGCCTGGAACAAGGGCTACGCGACGCGGTGACGTCGATCACCAATCTCAAAGGGACGATTATCATCACCGGCATCAGCTCCGTGATTGCCATCATCCTCTGCATGGCAGGATTCAACGCCGCCCTGCTCTCCAACATGATGGCCTCCTTCGAATCCGGCAAACAAACCGGTCAATGGCAGAGCGATATCAGAAAGCAAGCGTTCGAGACGGATCAGAAGCTGACACAAGTCAGCAAGCAAATCGAAGCGAATGACGCGCTACAAAAACAAATCAGCGCCGAACTCGAAAGGATCAAACAGGAGCGAGCGTCTGGGAGGAAATGACTTTTTGTTCCGTGCGCTCCTGGGAGGCGGGCACGGCTGAGGATGGCGACCCGGCTTTCGGTGCGGCGACCGGGGATTGCGGCTTGGATTGTTTCAGCACGAACTCGCGCAGCGAGGCCGCTTCCGACACCGACAGCGCCGTCTGGCAATTCACGCCCTCGTTGGAAATCTGCCACTCCTGATAGTTGCCCGCGCTCAAGGTGCGCTGCTTCTGCGCATCGAGCGCCCTGCAGCGGCTGGCCACCTCGTGCGCCTCATTCAAATTCTGGGTGTAATACGTGGCCGTTTTCATCGGCGCCGCATTTTCCACAGACGCGCCCTCACACCCAGCCAAGGCTGGAATGACGATCAAGGCGGCAACGATCTGCGACTTCATACGGGAACGATCTCCTGAAAAGGTAACATATTGTATCCCCAAATGGGCTTAAGTTGCAGACCACGTCCTTCGCCCTTCCTATAGAATAGCGGCTTCGAACAGATCATTGCTTTTTTATCCATGTCCCCCGACGACTACTGCCAGCAAAAGACCGCACAAAGCGGCTCCAGTTTCTACTACAGCTTCCTGTTCCTGCCGCCGGAGCGTCGCCGCGCCATTACTGCCCTGTACGCCTTTTGCCGCGAAGTGGATGACACCGTCGACGAATGCACCGATGAATCGATCGCCCGCATCAAGCTGGCATGGTGGCGCAAGGAAATCAACAATATGTACGCCGGCCAGCAGACCCACCCAGTCACGCAGGCGCTGCAGCCCCACCTTCAGGTTTACAACCTGAAGGAAGAACACCTGCAAGCCATCATCGACGGCATGGAAATGGATCTGAACCAGACCCGCTACCTCGACTACGCCGCCCTCAGCAAATACTGCTGGCACGTGGCCAGCGTGGTCGGCATCCTGTCGGCCAGCATCTTCGGCGTGACCAATCCGCAAACCCTGCAGTTCGCGGAAAAGCTCGGCCACGCCTTCCAGCTGACCAACATCATCCGCGACGTCGGCGAAGACGCGCGCAAAGGCCGCATCTACCTGCCGATCAACGAACTGCAACAGTTTAACGTGACCGCCGCCGAGATCCTGAACGTCAAGCACAGCGAAAAGTTCGAAAAGCTGATGGCCTTCCAGATCGCCCGCGCCCAAAGCGCCTACGACGAAGCCTACGCCCTACTGCCCAAGGAAGACCGTCGCGCCCAGCGTCCCGGCCTGATGATGGCCGCCATCTACCGCACCTTGCTGACCGAAGTGGAAGCCGACGGCTACCACGTGCTGGAACACCGCATCTCGCTCACGCCCATCCGCAAGCTCTGGCTGGCGTGGAAGACCTATATCCGTGGCTGACCCGGACGTTGCCGGCACCCCGGCGGACAAACGCGGCCACGCCGACACCGGCCTGGTGGCGCGCTCCATCGCGGTGGTCGGCGCCGGCTGGGCCGGCTGCGCCGCCGCCGTCGAACTGGCGCGCGCCGGCTACAAAGTCACCCTGCTGGAAGCCGGCCGTACCCTGGGCGGCCGCGCCCGCCGCGTCGAAACCGACCGCAAACAGCTCGACAACGGCCAGCACATCCTGCTGGGCGCCTACAGCGAAACCCTGCGCCTGATGAAACTGGCGGGCGTCGATACCCAACAGGCGATCCTGACGCTGCCGCTGCAAATGCGCTACCCGCCTGGCACCGGCGGCATGGACTTCGCCGCGCCCGCGCTGCCGCTGCCGGCGCCGCTGCACCTGGCCGCCGCCCTGCTGCGGGCCAAGGGCCTGAACCGCGAAGACAAACTCAGCCTCGCCCGCTTTTCCAGCACCGCGCGCTGGATGGGCTGGCGCCTGCAGAACGACTGCACCGTGAGCGAACTGCTGGAGCGCTTCGACCAGACACCGCGCCTGATCCAGCTGATGTGGCGGCCGCTGTGCCTGGCCGCCCTGAACACGCCGCCAGAACGCGCCTCGGCCCAAGTCTTCCTCAACGTGCTGCGCGACAGCCTGGGGGCAAAGCGCCGCGCCTCCGACATGCTGCTGCCGCGCGCCGACCTCAGCGCGCTGTTCCCGGAAGCGGCGGCGCGCTACGTCGAAGCGCATGGCGGCAATGCGCGCGGCGGCGCCAAGGTCAACGCGCTGCGTTCGATCGAAGGCCGGCTGTGGCAGCTGGACATCAGCGGCGCGGCCGTCGGCGGCACCTGGAGCACGTATTTCGGCGGCGTGGTGCTGGCCACCGGCGCCAGCCAGGCCGCCACCCTGCTGCACGACATTCCCGACAGCGACACCACCGCCCTGTGCGGCCAGCTGACCGCCTTCGAGCCGGAAGCCATCACCACCGTCTACCTGCAATACGACGCCGCCACCCGCCTCGACCTGCCGTTCTACGCCCTGCTGGACGACCCGTTCAACCATCACTACGGCCAGTTCGTGTTCGACCGCAGCCAGCTCGACGCGCGCCAGGCCGGCCTGCTGGCGGTGATCATCAGCGCTTCCGGCCCGGCCTCGGCCCAGCCGCAGGAGTTGCTGGCCGAAGCCGTGGCGGTGCAACTGGCGGTGGTGTTCCAGCGTCCGGAACTGGGCCGCCCGGCCTGGTTCAAGGTGATTACCGAGAAGCGCGCCACCTACGCCAGCGTCCCCGGATTGGTGCGACCAGGCAACGCCACGCCCCTGCCCGGACTATTCCTGGCCGGCGACTACACCGCCGGCGACTACCCCGCCACGCTGGAGTCGGCCGTCCGCAGCGGCGTAGCCGCCGCCGCCCTGCTGAAAAGGAGCGCCGTCCAGTAGTGCTTTTTGGTCGCCTGTTCCGCGATTTATGCAGCCTGTCACATGCCCATGGCGGCTGGACAAGCGCTTGCGTACAGTCACAACATCGGCAAAGGCTTATATTGCCTTGGACTAGAAGAAATATTGGAAGACTGACATCATGACGAAGCAGGAATATCTCGACGCGCTCAAGCAGGCAATGCAAGGTCTGCCACCGGAAACGGTGGCCAAGACCCTGGCCTACTACGAGCAACGCTATATCGACGGCCTGGTGGCCGGCCGCAGCGAGGCCGAGGTTTACAAGGAACTCGACGAGCCGCGCAAAATCGCCATGACCTTGCGCGCCAACGCCCACCTGAACGCCTTCGAGCAAAAGAAAACCCCGTTCAACCTGGCGCGGGTGATGGTGTCCTTCATCGGCCTGGCGATCTTCAACCTGTTCATGGTGATTCCGGCCATGGTCTACGCCAGCCTGCTGGGCGCGGTCTACCTGTCCGCCTTCGCTTTTTACATCGGCGGCGTGGCGCTGACGGCCAGCGGCCTGTCGGGCCAGAACGAACTGGCGCTGGAAGGTCCGCTGCGCCACATCATGGAATTCACCGACGCTCATTTCGCCTCGGCCGAAGACGAGGAAGAAGCCCAGGGCTGGCGCGTCTCGATCAATAACATGGGCGTGCAGGTCAACAAAGACGATCCGGGCGCGCAGCCGGCCGACGACGAAGGACTGAGCCGCAGCGGCAAGCTGCTCAACCGCGCCGAAGCCGTGGCGGCCGGCGACGTCCACATCACCACCGATTTCGACAGCGGCGCGCGCACCACCCAGTCCCTGATCGGACTCGGACTGATTTTGGGCGGCATCGGCCTGTGCCTGATCAGCGTGGTGCTGACCCGCTATACCGTGATCGGCCTGAAACGCTACGCCGCGATGAACGCCTCGCTGCTGCGCGGACGCTAGGAAGCTTGAGGACATGATGATGCGCGCATTGTTGAAAATTGGAGCGGGCCTGCTGGTGCTGTCGTTCGTGCTGATCGGCGTGACCTACAGCATGCTCAAGGCCTACGGCAGCAGCAGCCCGACCAGCGTGGCCGGCCGCTCGCTGGGCACGGAGACCCGCAAGATCGACGCCATGGCCACCGTGGTGGAACTGAACGGCCCGATCGACCTGATACTGACCCAGGGCCAGACCGCCACGCTCAAGGTGCGCGGCGAGCAGCGCTCGCTGGCCAATATCGAAACCATCCAGGACGGCCGCGAACTGCACATCGGCACCAAGGGCATGCTGCTCAATCCGCGCCATCGCCTGCAGGTGGAGCTGGTGCTGCCGTCGCTGGAAGAGCTGACGGTGCACACCAGCGGCGACACCAAGGTGTCGGGTTTCAATGGCGAAAAGCTGGAGCTGCAGTTGCATGGCTCGGGCAATGTCAACTTCAACGGCCGCTATCGCGAGCTGAACGCCGGCGCGCACGGCAGCGGCAACCTGAATCTGAACGCCGGCAGCAGCGAAAACGTGGCACTGGAAATGGTCGGTTCGGGTGAGATCAGCGCCTCCGGCAGCTGCAAGACGCTGACCGCCGACCTGACCGGCTCGGGCGACCTGAATGCGCGCCACCTGGCCTCGGACAAGGTCACCGTCAACCTCAAGGGCTCGGGCACCACCCACGTCTTTGCCAAGCAGTCGGCCGATCTGACCTTGCAAGGCAGCGGCGATATCCGCGTGCTGGGCAACCCGGACCAGCGCAACGTCCACCGCACCGGTTCCGGCGAAGTTACCTGGGAGTGAGTCCCACGCGCCAAGCCAGCACGTCGCGGGCGGCGGCCGCGCCGCCGGCGAAGCAGGCGGTCAGCAGGTAACCGCCGGTCGGCGCTTCCCAATCGACCATCTCGCCGGCCACGAACACGCCCGGCGCGGCCTTCAGCATCGTTCCCTCCAACGCATCCCAACGCACGCCGCCGGCGCTGCTGATCGCCTCGTCGATGGGACGCGCGCGCTGAAGGCGCACCGGCAGGCGCTTGATGGCCTGCGCCAGTTGCGCCTCGTCGGCGAATTGATCTTTGCTCAGGCACTCGCGCAGCAAGCCGGCCTTAACGCCCTTGATGCCCAAACGGCTTTGCAGATGGCTGGATAGCGAACGCGCGCCGCGCGGCCGGCTCACTTCATCGGCCACGCGTTCGGCCGTCAGGTCCGGCAGCAGGTCGAGCCAGATGGTGGTATGGCCGTCTGCCGCGATCTGGTTGCGCAATGGCGCCGACAAGGCGTAAATCAGGCTGCCCTCGATGCCGCCCTGCGTCACCACGAACTGGCCCTGCTTGCGCATCTCCCTGCCCTGCGCATCGCGCGCGATCACGGCTACCGTCATCAACGGCTCACCGGCGTGGCGGCTGCTGAAATGCTCGCTCCAGTCGACGTCGAAGCCGCAGTTGGCCGGCACCAGCGGCGCCACTTCGATGCCGCGCGCCGCCAGCAGCGGCATCCAGGCGCCGTCCGAACCGAGACGCGCCCAGCTCGCTCCGCCCAGCGCCAGGATCACGGCGTCCGCCTGCACCAGGTGTTCGGCCGGCTTGTCATCCTCGCCAGGTGCGCTGAAAAGTAGCGCATCGCCCTGCCAGCCCAGCCAGCGGTGCCGCGTATGGAAGCGCACACCGCTTTCGCGCAGGCGGTGCACCCAGGCGCGCAACAGCGGCGCCGCCTTCATATCGGTCGGAAACACGCGTCCCGAGGTGCCGACGAAAGTCTCCAGGCCCAGTCCATGCACCCAATCGCGCACGGCCTGCGGGCCGAAGGCGTCCAGCATGGGCCGCAAGGGCGCGGCGCTGTCGCCGTAACGGCCGACGAAATCCTCGTAGGCCTCGGCGTGCGTGATATTCATGCCGCTGCGGCCGGCCAGCAGGAACTTGCGGCCGACCGAGGCCATGGCGTCATACAGGTCCACCTGAACGCCCGCCTGCGCCAGATCCTGCGCGGCCATCAAACCAGCGGGCCCGCCGCCGATGACGGCGACGCGAAAAGGTGTCAAACTAGACTGCATGCTGGGTCCATATTAAAAACAAGGGAGAGACAATGGGTGCAATGTTCTGGATTAAGCGCTACCTGCAGGCAGCCGTGCCGCTGTTCGCTATCCTGGCCGCCGTGGAATGGTTCAAAGGTTCCACCGCGCCGGTGGATTATCTGAGCGCTTTGGCATGGGCGCTGTTCGCGGCCGCCATCTTCAACTTCACGGCATGGCGCCGCTACCGTGCCGCCCTGGATTGCCGCGTTTGCAACGACGTGGGCAGCAAAGGCAAGGAAAAGAAATCCACCTAGCCGCCGGTGACCGGCGGGAAAAACGCCACCTCGGCGCCGTCCGCCAGCGCGGTATCGGCGCCGCACATCACCTGATTGTACGCCATGCGCAAGGCTGGATTGCCCAGCGCTTCGCGCCACGCATCGCCGCGCGCGGCCAGATGCTCGCGCAGCGCGCCCACCGTGGCCACGCCGTCCGGCAAGGCCAGCGACTCCGACGAAGCGCCCACCGCTTCGCGCACGCTGGCGAAAAATTTAACGGTAATCGTCATCAGTAAAGTAACTCGTTGAACGGGATGAAGCGCACCATGTCGCCGGAAGCGATGGTGGTGCCAGGCGGATTATCGATCACGCCATCGCCCCACACGGTCGACGTCAGCACGCCGGAACTCTGGTTGCGGAACAGTTCCACGCCGCCGGCTGCGTTGATGCGGGCGCGCAGGAACTCATTGCGCTTGTCGGCTTTCGGCCAGTCGAAATCGGCGCGCATTGCGTAGCCGCGCGGCGCGATCGGACCTTCCACGCCCTGCAGGCGCAAAATGAAGGGACGCACGAACATCAGGAAGGTGACGAAGCTCGACACCGGATTTCCCGGCAGGCCGACAAAGAAAGCGTCGCGCACTTCGCCGAAGGCCAGCGGCTTGCCCGGCTTGACGGCGATCTGCCACATATTCAGCTTGCCCTCCGCTTCCACCGCAGGCTTGATGTGATCCTCTTCACCGACCGACACGCCGCCGGAAGTGATGATCAGGTCATGGCCCTGCGCCGACTCGCGCAGCACCGAACGCGTGGCCTCCAGCGTATCCGGCACGATGCCGAAATCGCTGATCTCGCAGCCCAGGTTTTCCAGCAGCGCGCGCAGCGTAAAGCGGTTGGAATTGTAGATGGCGCCCGGCGCCAAAGGCTCGCCCGGCATGGCCAGCTCGTCGCCGGTAAAGAATACGGCAACGCGCAGCTTGCGGCGGACCGGCAGTTCGGCCAAGCCAACCGATGCGGCCAGTCCCAGTTCCTGGCTGCGCAGGCGCGCGCCGGCAGGCAGGATCACGCTGCCGCTGGTGATGTCCTCGCCGGCGCGGCGGATCCACTCGCCCGACTTGGGCGCGTGGTTGATGGTGACCTGATCGCCCGCCAGCGTGCATTGCTCCTGCATGACGACGGCGTCCGCGCCCTCGGGGATCATCGCGCCCGTAAAAATGCGCGCCGCAGTCCCCGGTTGCAAAGGCTGGCCGACATGGCCGGCCGGGATGCGCTGCGACACCGTCAGCACAGCGTTGCCGCCGGCGCAATCGGCGGCGCGCACCGCGTAGCCGTCCATCTGCGTATTGTCCGCGCCGGGCACGTTCATGCCCGATACCTGCGCAGCGGCCAGCACGCGGCCATTGGCCGACAGCGTCGGTATCACTTCGGTGTGCGCCACCGGCCGCGCGGCGGACAGCATCAGGTCGAGCGCTTCGCGGACGGCCAGCATGATTACAGCCCCGTGTTGGCGGCGATGTACGCCTTCATGGCGTCGACATCGGGCTTCATGACCACGAACTTCTGCGGCAGCTCTTCGATGTTCTCGAAGCCTTCCGGACGTTCGGCGTCCATGCCCAGCGCTTCCAGGATGGTTTCGTTGAACTTGGCCGCCAGCGCGGTTTCCAGCACGATCATCGTCACGCCCGGTTCCAGGTTCTCTTTGGCCACCTTGATGCCGTCGGCGGTGTGGGTGTCGATCACGACGTCGTAATCGTCGGCCACGTCGCGGATGGTGTTGACGCGGTCGTCGTGGGTCGACTTGCCCGACTTGAAGCCGTAGTTGGCCACCAGCTTGAACTCGTCGCCGTCGCTGCCCGGCTTACCGGACAGGTCGAAGCCGCCGTGGGTGTCGACTTTCTGGAACAGCGCGCGGGTGCGGTCGCTGTCGCGGCCCACCAGGTCGTAGATGAAGCGCTCGAAGTTGGAGGCTTTCGAGATGTCCATCGACGGGCTGCTGGTGTGATAGGTCTCGGCCGACTTGCGCACGCGGTACACGCCGGAGCGGAAGAACTCATCGAGCACGTCGTTTTCGTTGGTGGCGGCCACCAGCTTGTCGATCGGCAGGCCCATCATGCGGGCGATATGGCCGGCGCAGATATTGCCGAAGTTCCCCGACGGGACCGTGAACGACACTTTCTGGTCATTCGAGGTGGTGGCCGCCAGGTAGCCACGGAAGTAGTACACCACCTGGGCCACCACGCGCGCCCAGTTGATCGAATTGACGGTGCCGATTTTATGGCGGGCCTTGAATTCGAGATCGTTGGACACGGCTTTGACCATGTCCTGGGCGTCGTCGAACACGCCTTCGATGGCGATGTTGTAGATGTTCGAATCCTGAAGGCTGAACATCTGCGCGGTCTGGAAGGCGCTCATTTTCTTGTGCGGCGACAGCATGAAGACACGGATGCCTTTCTTGCCGCGCATCGCGTATTCGGCGGCGCTGCCGGTGTCGCCCGAGGTGGCGCCGAAGATGTTCAGTTCAGCGTTTTGCTTGGCCAGCGCGTATTCGAACAGGTTGCCCAGCAATTGCATGGCCATGTCCTTGAACGCCAGCGTCGGGCCGTTGGACAGCGCCTGCAGCACCAGCTTGGCACCGTTGTCGTGCTCTTCCAGCACGCGCAGCGGCGTGATCTGGCTGGCTTTTTCGCCCTGGCGGACGTTTTTGTAGACTTCCTTGGTGTAGGTCTTGGCGGTCAGCGCGCGCAGGTCGGCTCCCGGAATGTCGGTGGCGAACTTCTTCAGGATCTCGAACGCCAGGTCGGCGTAGGACAGCTGGCGCCATGCGTCCAGCTCCGCGCCGCTCACCTGCGGGTATTCAGCAGGCAGGAACAGACCGCCGTCAGCGGCAAGGCCGCCCAGCAGAATATCGGAAAATTGTTGGGAGGACGAAGCGGCAGCCGACGACGCGGCGCGGGTAGACACGTATTGCATAAATGAGAAAGAATTCCAGTTGAGCTGCAGAACGGTACAAAGGCGAGCGGCTATTATAGTGCGCCTCACGCTTTCCCGTGAAATTCACGTTGTTTTATGGTCATCCCCATCCACGGCATTGCTGGCTGGCGCGCGCCACAAGCCATATATAATGGCGTACTTATCGCTCGTCGTACAACATAATGAAGCCGCACGCCCACCTCCCGCAACCCAAATATGACAGCTTTCTGTGGGCCTGTTTCGGCACCATGCTGCTGGTCACGGCGGCGTTCATGGTCTACGTCTGGACCGAAAAGCGCATCGATCACGCCAACGAGCTGCGCTACGTCTCGCACAACCTGGTGGACGAACTGCGCCAGTCATCCGATGACCTGAGCCGCATGGCGCGTACCTACGTGGCCACCGGCGAGCCACAATACCGCAAGCACTACGAGGAAATCCGCGCCATCCGCGACGGCCGGGCGCCGCGCCCGCAGGGGTATGAAAATGTGTATTGGGACCTGGTGCCGGCCAGCGGCCAGCGGCCGCGCGCCGGCCAGGCCATCGTGCCGCTGATGCAACTGCTGCGCGAAGCGCAGCTGGCGCCGGAAGAACTGGCGTTGCTGAGCGCCGCCAAACAGGAATCGGACAAGCTGGCCAACGTCGAAGTCGCCGCCATGGACCTGCGCACCGCCGGCGGCGACCCGGCGCGCGCCGCCGCCATGCTGTACGACGTTGCCTACCACGACGCCAAGGCCGCCATCATGCGCCCCATCGGCCAGGTCAACGACAGCATGGACCTGCGCACCCGGATGCTGGTGAAGGACACCGCGCTCGACGCGATTCTCGCGCGCGTCGCCTTCATGCTCAGCGCCGTGGTTCTGGTGCTGATGGTCTGGCGCGGCAAGCGCCGCCTGGACGCGGAGCGCAACCAGGCGATGGAGCGTACGCAGCGCGTCAGCCGCCTGTATTCGGCGCTCAGCCAATGCAACCAGGCGATTGTGCACAGCCATACCGAGGCCGAGCTGTTCGAACGCATCTGCCGCGACGTGGTGAGCTACGGCGGCATGCAGATGGCGTGGATAGGACTGATCGACCCGGACAACGGCCGCATCAAGGTGGCCGCCGCGCATGGCGGCGGCATTGACTATCTGGACCAGCTCGAAGTCTCGCTGGACGCGTCGACGCCGCAGGGACGCGGACCGATCGGCCTGGCCTACCGCAGCGGCCAGCCCTATTGGTGCCAGGACTACCAGCACGCGCCGGAAACGCTGCACTGGCATGTGCACGGTGCGCGCCATGGCTGGGCCTCGTCGGCCGCGATACCGCTGCGCCGCAACGGCGACATCATCGGCTTCTTTGCGCCCTATTCCAGCGCCGTCGACGCCTTCGACCACGACGTGCGCGAGCTGCTGCTGGAAATGACGCTCGATATCGAATTCGCGCTGAAGAACTTCGAGCGCGAGGCGATGCGCCAGCAAACCGACCAGCGCGTGCACTACCTGGCGCATTACGATGTGCTGACCGGCCTGCCGAACCGCTCGCAGTTGCACGAGCGCGCGCGCCACATGCTGGAGCAGGCCCGTACCAGCCGCACGCCGGCCACGGTGATGATGCTGGACCTCGACCATTTCAAGGACATCAACGATTCGCTCGGCCACACGGTGGGCGACGCCCTGCTGTCCGAACTGGCGCTGCGCCTGACCAGCTGCCTGCGCGACGGTGACATGGTGGCCCGCCTGGGCGGCGACGAATTCATTTTCGTGCTGCGCAACCTGGGCAGCGGCGAAGCCAGCGACGTGGCGCGCAAGGTGCTCGACCTGACCGGCAATTCCTACAGCGTCGGCAAGCACGAGCTGCGCGTTTCGGCCTCGATCGGCATCGCCGTGTATCCGGACGACGGCCAGGACGTGGAGACCCTGCTGCAACGCGCCGACGCCGCCATGTACCAGGTCAAGCGCGCCGGACGCCACGACTTCCGCTTCTTCACCGCCGCCATGCAGCAGCACGCCGAGCGTCACCTGCAACTGGTGAACGCGCTGCGCTACGCGCTGGAGCGCGAGCAGATGCACGTGGTGTACCAGCCGCAGGTATCGCTGAAGACGGGACGCATCATCGGCGCCGAGGCGCTGCTGCGCTGGCACACGCCGGAGCTGGGCGTGGTGTCGCCCGCCGAATTCATTCCCGCCGCCGAGGAAAGCGGCCTGATTATCCCGATCGGCGACTGGGTGCTGCGCCAGGCCGTGCGCCAGGCGCGCATATGGCTGGAAGCGGGCCTGCCGCCGCTGGTGATGGCGGTGAATCTCTCGGCCGCGCAATTCCGCGCCGCCGACCTGCCGGCGAAAGTGGCGCAGATCCTGTACGAGGAAAGCCTGCCGCCCGAGTATCTGGAACTGGAATTGACCGAAGGTGTGGCGGTGCAGGACCCGCAGGGCGCCATCGCCACCATGAACCATCTGCACGACCGTGGCATCCGCATGTCGATCGACGATTTCGGCACCGGCTTCTCGTCGCTCAGCCACCTGAAGAAGTTCAAGGTCTACAAGCTGAAGATCGACCAATCCTTCGTGCGCGACATCAGCACCGACGCCGAGGACAAGGCCATCGTCAGCGCCATCATCAACATGGCGCGCAGCCTGGGGCTGACGACGATTGCGGAAGGCGTGGAGACGGTGGAACAGCTGGACTTCCTGCGCGAGCAGCTATGCGATGAAATGCAGGGCTACCATTTCAGCAAGCCCCTGCCCGCGCCGGAATTTGAAACGCTACTCAGCAAGCAGCGTGATTGACGGTAATGACGTGTATCGCCAGGCCACCCAACGAGGTTTCCTTGTACTTGGCCTGCATGTCGGCGCCGGTCTGGCGCATGGTTTCGATCACTTCGTCGAGACTGACGAAATGGGTGCCGTCACCCTTTAACGCCAGCGAGGCGGCCGTGATGGCCTTGACCGCGCCCATGCCGTTACGCTCGATGCAGGGGATCTGCACCAAGCCGCCGATAGGATCGCAGGTCATGCCCAGATGGTGCTCGATACCGATTTCGGCGGCGTTCTCGATCTGGCCATTGCTACCGCCCAGCGCCGCCACCAGGCCGGCGGCGGCCATGGCGCAAGCCACACCCACCTCGCCCTGACAGCCGATTTCCGCACCGGAGATCGAGGCGTTGCGCTTGCACAGCATGCCGATGGCGGCCGCCGTCAGCATGAAGTCGCGCACACCGGTGACCGGGTCGCTCGGCTTGCAGTCTTCCGCGTAGTAGCGCAGCACCGCCGGAATGATGCCGGCCGCGCCGTTGGTCGGCGCGGTGACCACGCGGCCGCCGGCGGCGTTTTCCTCGTTGACCGCCATCGCGTACAGGCTGACCTGGTGCATGGCGTCGTGCGGCAGGCTGTTGACCTGCGGCGTGCTGGCCTGCGACCACAAGCCGGCGGCGCGGCGCTTGACGTTCAAGCCGCCCGGCAGCTGGCCCGGCGTATCGAGGCCGTGCGCGATGCAGTCACGCATGACGTTCCAGATTTTATCCAGGCCGGCATTGAGCGCATCGTCGCCCATGCGGACGCACTCGTTCGCGCGCAGCATTTGCGGGATGGTCAGGCCGCTGCGCACGCCGTGCGCCAGCAGTTCGTCCATGGTGCCGAACGGGTAAGGCACGACCACGACATCGGCGGCGGCAACCGGCACCTCGCCCTCTTCGCGGATGAAGCCACCGCCCACCGAGTAGTACACCTTGCTGACGCTGGAACCGTCCTTGCGGGTCAGCGTGAAGCGCATGCCGTTCGGGTGCTCGGGCAGCGATTCGGCCATGTGGAACACCAGATGCGTGCCGCGCTTGAACGGCACGGCGTGCGCGCCCAGCAGCTGCAGTTGGCCGGCCGCTTCCGCCTCGGCCAGCTGCGTATCGACGCTGGTGGGCACCACGTCCTGCGGCGTTTCGCCCATCAGGCCAAGCAGCACCGCCTTGTCGGTGGCGTGGCCGATGCCGGTCAAGGCCAGCGAGCCGTAAAGCTCGGCCTTGACCTCGGCCACCTCGTCCAGCGGCGCGTTATCGAGCAGGAAGCGGCGTGCCGCCACCATCGGGCCCACGGTATGGGAGCTCGATGGGCCGATGCCGATCTTGAACAGATCGAAGACGCTCATGTCCATCAGGCGGCCTTGCCCAGGCTGACGTCGACGTTGGCCAGCATGTCGGTGACCATTTCATCGACGCCGATGCGGGCTTTCCAGCCCCAGTCGGCGCTTGCGGTGCTGTCGTCCAGGCTTTGCGGCCAGGTGTCGGCGATGGCCTGGCGGCTATCCGGCTTGTAGGCGATCTTGAAGTCCGGCAGCTTGGAGGCGATGGCCGCCGCCAGCTGTTCCGGATTGAAGGAAACGCCGGCCACGTTGTACGAGGAACGCACTTTCACCAGTTCCGTCGGCGCGTCCATCAATTCGATGGTGGCGCGGATGGCGTCGGGCATGTAGATCATCGGCAGCGTGGTTTGCGGGCCGAGGAAGCATTCATAACGCTCGCCGCGCAGCGCCGAGTGGAAAATGGCGATCGCGTAGTCGGTGGTGCCGCCGCCCGGAGGCGACTTGAAGCTGATGATGCCGGGGTAGCGGATCGAACGCACGTCGACGCCGTATTTCAGGAAATAGTATTCGCACAGGCGCTCGCCGGCCAGCTTGCTGATGCCGTAGATGGTGGTCGGGTCCATCACCGTCAGCTGCGGCGTATCGACGGCCGGCGTGTTCGGGCCGAAGGCCGCGATCGACGAAGGCCAAAACACCTTCAGCGGCTTGCCGATGACGCCGCGCTCGCGCGCCACTTCCAAGATGTTCAGCAGGCCGTCCATGTTCAGGCTCCAGGCCTTCAGCGGCGCCGCTTCGCCGGTGGCCGACAGCATGGCCGCCAGCTGGTACACCTGGGTGATGCCTTCGTCGGTCACCAGCGTGGACAAGGCCTGCTTGTCGAGCACATTGAGCGTGGTGTAGCGGGCGGCGTTATACAGGTTGGTCGGGCTGACATCGCTGGCGATGACGTTTTGCGCACCGTGCTGCGCGGCCAATGCTTCCACCAGTTCGCTGCCGATTTGGCCGTTGGCGCCGATGACCAGAATTTTTTGTTGTTCCATTTGATTGTTCCTGACGATTTTCATGTTTTAGTTCTTCAGCAGGCCGAGTTCGCGGCCGGCTTGTTCGAATGCCTTGAGCACGGTCTCCAGCTGCGCGCGGGTGTGTGCGGCGGACAGCTGGACGCGCACGCGCGCCTGGCCCATCGGCACCACCGGGTAGAAGAAACCACTAAGCAGCACGCCCAGTTCATACATGCGGGCGGCGAACTTCTGCGCCACCGGCGCATCGAACAACATGACAGGAACAACAGGGTGCGTACCCGGCTTGATGGTGAAGCCGATACGCTCGATCTCCTTGCGGAAGAAGGCGGTGTTTTCATGCAGGCGGTCGCGCAGCTCGGTCGACAGCGACAGTTGCTGCAGCACCGCCAGCGAGGCGCCGGCGATCGATGGCGCCAGCGTGTTGGAGAACAGATAGGGACGCGACTTCTGACGCAGCATCTCGATCACTTCCTTGCGGCCGGAGGTGAAGCCGCCCATGGCGCCGCCCAGGGCCTTGCCCAGCGTGCCGGTGATGATGTCGATCTTGCCGACCACGTTGTGGTGCTCGTGCGTGCCGCGGCCGGTCTGGCCCATGAAGCCGGAGGCGTGGCATTCGTCGATCATCACCAGCGCGCCGTACTTCTCGGCCAGTTCAACGATTTTGTCCAGTTGGGCGATGGTGCCGTCCATCGAGAACACGCCATCGGTGACGATGATCTTGTGGCGTTTGTCGGCGGCGGCCTCCAGTTGCTTCTCCAGGTCGGCCATGTCGTTGTGGGCATAGCGGAAGCGCGCGGCCTTGCACAGGCGGATGCCGTCGATGATCGACGCGTGGTTCAGCGCATCGGAGATGATGGCGTCGTTCTCGTCGAACAGCGGCTCGAACACGCCGCCGTTGGCGTCGAAAGCCGCCGCGTACAGGATGGTGTCTTCGGTGCCGAGGAACTTGGAGATGGCCTGCTCCAGTTGCTTGTGCACGGTCTGGGTGCCGCAGATGAAGCGCACCGACGACAGGCCGTAGCCGTATTTTTCGGTGGCGTCGATCGAGGCCTGCGCCACCCATTCCTCGCCCGACAGGCCCAGGTAGTTGTTGGCGCACATATTAATCAGCATTCGACCATCTTCGCTCACCACTTCCGCGCCCTGACGGGACGCCAGTACGCGCTCCGGCTTGTACAGGCCCTGTTCACGCAGTTGATCCAGGGTTTGCTGGAGGCCGCTGTAGAAGGTTTGTTGTTGATTGCTCATGATGGTCCTTGTATGTGATACGATTCCGCCACCTTATGCGAAATTCGTTATGTCGAATTCAAATTCGATATATTGAATTTTATAGCGATCCAGTGAACTCCGCAACCCAAACAATGAAAACACCTGTACCCAACAATGCGCCACCAGAAGTCGGCGCCGCGCTGCAGCGACTGCGCCTGGCCCGTGGCCTGACCCTGGAGGATTTGTCGCGCATCGCCGGCGTTTCCAAATCCATGCTATCGCAAATCGAGCGCGAAAAGGCGAATCCGACCATCGCCATCACGTGGCGTTTAGCCAACGCCCTGGGCGTGCAGATCGGCGAATTGCTGGCCACCGGCGAGCGCCAGACCGAGACCATCCGGGTGATCGAGGCGCACGAAATCCCCACCCTGCCCGGCCTGCATGCGGGCTATGTGCTGCGCATCCTGGGGCCGCTGGAGCTGGCAAGTAAATATGAGTGGTATGAATTGACGCTGTCGCCGGGCGGCGAACTGGCCTCGCAGGGACACGATCCGGGCGCGCAGGAGCACCTGACGCTGTTGCACGGCTCAGTGGAAGTGGAAGTGGGAACCAGCAAGAAGAAGGTCAAGCTGGGCAGCACGGCGCGCTACCCAGGCGACCAGCAGCACATCATACGCAATGTTGGCAAAACGGAAGCGAAAGCCGTGCTGGTGGTGATACACCGTTAAGATTTACCAGTTCGCCTCGCGCTCAGGCGTGGAGCTGATGCGATGAATGGACAGGTCGGCGCCCTGGAATTCCTCTTCCGGGTCGAGGCGCAGGCCCATGGTGGCTTTCAGCAGGCCGTAGACGGCGTAACCGCCGATCAGGGCGACCGTGATGCCCATCGCCGTGCCCACCAATTGCGACAGCAGCGATACGCCGCCCACGCCCCCCAACTCCTTGTGGCCGAAGATGCCGGCGGCAATGCCGCCCCAGGCGCCGCACAGGCCGTGCAACGGCCAGACGCCCAGCACATCGTCGATCTTCCATTTGTTTTGCGCCAGGGTGAACATCCAGACGAAGATGGCGCCGGCCAAGCCGCCCGTCACCAGCGCGCCCAGCGGATGCATCAGGTCCGACCCGGCGCACACCGCCACCAGGCCCGCCAGCGGGCCGTTGTAGGCGAAGCCGGGGTCGTTCTTGCCCATCATCAGCGCCACCAGCGTGCCGCCCACCATCGCCATCAGCGAATTGACCGCCACCAGGCCGTTCATCTTGTCCAGCGCCTGCGCGCTCATGACGTTGAAGCCGAACCAGCCCACCGTCAGAATCCATGCGCCCAGCGCCAGGAATGGAATCGACGATGGCGGATGGGCGGCGATGGCGCCGTTCTTCATGTAGCGGCCACGCCGCGCGCCCAGCAGCAGTACCGCCGGCAACGCGATCCAGCCACCCACCGCGTGCACCACCACCGAACCGGCAAAGTCGTGGAAGCCGGCGCCGAAGGCTTGCGCCAGCCATTCCTGCACGCCGAAACGGTTGTTCCAGACGATGCCTTCAAAGAAGGGATAGACCAGGCCGACCAGCAAGGCGGTGGCCACGGTCTGCGGATGGAACTTGGCCCGCTCGGCGATGCCGCCCGAAATGATGGCCGGGATGGCGGCCGCAAAGGTCAGCAGGAAGAAGAACTTGACCAGCTCATAGCCGTTTTTGGCGGCCAGTACGTCGGCCGAGGAGAAGAAATTGATGCCGTAGGCGATGCTGTAGCCGACGAAGAAATAGGCAATGGTGGAAACGGCAAAATCCACCAGAATTTTCACCAACGCGTTGACCTGGTTCTTTTTACGTACCGTGCCTAATTCAAGGAAAGCAAAACCCGCATGCATCGCCAAAATCATGATGGCGCCGAGCAGGATGAACAAGGCATCCGCGCCGTCTTTGTGTCCAGACATCAAAATCACTCCCCAAAATAAAGCACATCAAATAAAGAACTAACATGGAAAGCAATTTCCGTTCCAATTTGGTGCAAAATCTTAAGTTGCTGATTTTAATGTAGTTTCATGTTGGTGCGTCAGTGGTGCGTCCGACGGCCATCGCCACAGACGCACCAATTTGAGGCGCTAAATTGGTGCGCCGGGCGGCACCGGAGGTGCGCCACGCAGCTTGACGCTGCGCGGATCGGCCAGGTAGGAAGCGATCAACTCGGCCGCTTGCTTGCGGCTGTCGGCGGTCACACTCTTGCCCGGATTCTTTTGCAGCCACTGCGCCAGCTCGCGCGCGGACTGCCGCACTTCGGCCGCCACCTGCGGATGCAGCTTGCCGCCGTCCAGCAGGTTGAGCAGGCTGTCGGCCACTACCCAGTTGGCCGCCAGTTGCACCGCCTCGCCGCCGATCACTGAGGCCGGCACGGCATCGCGCTTCCAGGTTTTCTGCAGCAGCTGCGTCAGCGCTTCCTGCACGCCCGGTTGTTTGGCATCGCGCGCGTGCTGCCACGCCAGGCGGTTGATGCGCGCGGCGTCCAGCAGGAAGCCGGCGGTTTGCGCGGCGCCCGCTTCGGCGATCGAGAAGGCGTCGAACACCGATTCCATGCGCGTCTCGAAGTACTCGCGGCTGCGGCCATAACCGGATGCCGGCGGCGTCAGGATATCGAGCACGTTGGCCGGCAAGGCGAGGTATTCGGCGCGCAGGCTGTCGGTCAGGCGGTTCAGCGCCTGACGCTGCACGTCGGCCGGCGTGGCTTTGACGCCGGCCTTGGCGATGCCCGCCTTGACGTCGCCGGCGCTGGTGTAATCGAAGTCGCCGCCGCCGATCAGGCGCGCCACCGCTTCGCCCTGATAACGCTGCAACAGGTAGACCGGCACCAGGCGCGCTTCCAGCTCGCCGATCTGGCGCGCGTCCGGCAACACATCGACCGAGAAGGTTTGCAGGGCGCGCTGGCGCACTGCGCCCAGCTGGTCCCAGGTCTTCAGCGTATCCGGGCCGAAGTCCCACAGCAGGCCGTCCGGATGGCTGGCGCCCGGCGTGCGGTCGTCCTGGTCGCTGGAATACAGCATGCCGGCCGCGCGCGCCTCGCCGCGCAGCTTGGCCAGCGCGGCCTGCTCCTGCGCGCCGCCGCCGAAATCGCCGTAGATGTAGTTGACGATGTAGTCGTCCCACGGACCGACGCCAACGCCGTAGGCGTTGTTCAGGTCAACCTCGCCCTGCGCATTCAACTTGAGGATGGGATGCGGATAATCCATCACCGAGCCGTTGCCCGTGCCGATGCGACTGGCGGCGAAGTTATGCGCGAAGCCCAGCGTGTGGCCGACTTCGTGCGCCGACAGCTGACGCAAGCGCGCCAGCGCCATTTGCTCCGCCAGCTTGTGCTTGTCGGTGGCGCCGGCTTTGCCGTAAGGAGCCAGCAGCGCTTCGGCGATCAGGATGTCCTGGCGCACACGCTGCGAACCGAGCGTAACGGCGCCGCGCAGGATCTGGCCGGTGCGCGGATCGCTCAACGCATTTCCGTAGGACCAGCCGCGCGTGGCGCGATGCACCCAGCTGATGACGTTGTAGCGGATGTCCAGTGCGTCCACGCCTTCCGGCAGCAGTTCGACGCGGTAGGCATCCTTGTAGCCGGCCTTCTCGAAGGCGCCGGCCCACCACGACGCGCCCTGGATCAGCGCCGAGCGCACCGGCTCCGGTGCGCCCCGGTCCACGTAGTAGACGATCGGTTTCTTCACCGTGCTGACGGCGGCCGATGGGTCGGTCTTTTCCAGCTTGTGGCGCACCTGCCAGTGCACGTCGATGCTGCTGGCGAGCGGCGTGGCGAAGTCGTAGTAGCTGGTGTCGAAGCCGCCGGAGTACGGATGATAGGCGCGCGGCTGCCAGCCGCTGGCGGCGTCGAAGGCCGGCAGGCGCACCATGCTGATACGCTGGCGCATCGACAGGCTGGCCGGATCGGCTCCCACCTGGCGCACGAATTCGGCCTGTCCCGGACCGGCGAAGGTCAGCAGCGCCTCCAGTTCCACATTGTCCGGAAAGGCCTTGGCTTCGGCCGCCAGCACCGCGCTGCGCGATGGATCGACGGCGTACTGGCCCTGCTTGGTGGCGGCCAGCCGCGCGGCGATGCCGTGGCGGTCGGCCAGCAGGAAGCTGGAGAAGTCCACCAACTGGCGCTCCTTGTCGCCGGCGATGATCTCGCCCGACCACAGCACCGAGTTGGAGAACGACTCGCGCACGGCCGCGCGCTCGTCGCGGTCGGCGGAGTTGGCGACGTAGTTGGTGTTCTCCTGCACCAGGAACAGCTTGTTGCCGTGTTTTTCAAAATGGACCATGCGCATTTCGCCGGACTGCGCGCGGTCCAGGCCCACGTCGTTGGAACCCAGCGCATACGGCAAGGAACTCGCCAGCAGGAACGGTTGATCCAGCGCGCCGACCGACAGCAACACCCTGCCCTTGTCCGTATCGCGCCAGACGTCGATAAAGCCCGGCTGCGATTGCAGGCCGCGCGTGGCGTCAGCGATCTGCTTGATGGGCGGCGTGGGCGCGGCCGGCGTTGGCTGATCCGCGCCGGCGGCCAGCGCCACCGGTGCGGCGCCGGACATCAAAAGTGCGAGCAGCAGCGGTGCAGCGGTCGGCGCGCGCATCATGGCTGGCCTGCTGCTTTGGCGGCGTCGCCGCCGTCCATTTGCAGCGCGCGGCTCAGGAAGCCCCAGCGGTCGGCCACTTCCTCGATCTGCTTGGTGGTCGGCTTGCCGGCGCCGTGGCCCGCCTTGCTGTCGATGCGGATCAGGATAGGCGCACCGCCCTGGACCTGGTCGGCCTGCGCGGTGGCGGCGAACTTGAAGCTGTGGGCCGGCACCACGCGGTCGTCGTGATCGGCGGTGGTGATCATGGTGGCCGGGTAGCACGCGCCCTTCTTCAGGTTGTGCAACGGCGAGTACTTGACCAGCGCCTTGAACTCGTCGGCGTTGTCGGACGAACCGTAGTCCGAAGTCCAGGCCCAGCCGATGGTGAATTTATGGAAGCGCAGCATGTCCATCACGCCCACTTGCGGAATCGCCGCCGCGAACAGCTCCGGGCGCTGCGTCATGGCCGCGCCGACCAGCAGGCCGCCGTTGCTGCCGCCGCCGATGGCCAGCTTGGCAGGCGACGTCACCTTGTGCGCCACCAGCCATTCGGCCGCGCCGATGAAGTCGTCGAACACGTTCTGCTTCTGCAGCTTGGTGCCGGCCGCGTGCCACGATTCGCCGTACTCGCCGCCGCCGCGCAGATTGGCCATCACGTACACGCCGCCCATTTCCAGCCACGCCAGGTTGGCCACCGAGAAGGCCGGCGTCAGCGAGACATTGAAACCGCCGTAGCCGTACAGGTAGGTCGGGTTGCTGCCATCGAGCTTCAGGCCCTTCTTGGCGACGATGAACATCGGCACCTTGGTGCCGTCGCGCGAGGTGAAGAATTCCTGGCGGGTTTCAAACGCGCTAGGATCGAAGTCCACTTTCGGCTGGCGGTACACGCTGCTCTTGTTGGCCTTCAGGTCGTGGCGGTAGATGATGGTCGGGCTGGTGAAGCTGGTGTAGGCGTAGAAGGTTTCGGTATCCGCGCGCTTGCCGCTGAAGCCACTGGCCGTGCCCAGGCCCGGCAGTTCGATGTCGTGCAGGGCCTTGCCTTTCAGGTCGTAGACCTTGACCAGGCTGTGCGCGTCGCTCAGGTAATCGACGATCAGCTGGTTGTTCACCAGCGACGCCGAGACCATGGTGCTGCTGCTCTCCGGGACGATCTGCTTCCAGTTCAGCACACCCGGCTTGCGGGTGTCGATGCTGACGATGCGGCCGCGCGGCGCATTGCGCTCGGTGCGGAACAGGAAGACCGGGCCGTCGTTGCCGACGAAATCATAGGCGGCGTCGAAGTCTTCCAGCAAGCCGACCACTTTCGCATCCTTCTTGCTCAAGTCCTTGTAAAACACGCGGTTCTTGTTCTCCGTGCCTTGCGAAGCGCTGATGACCAGGAAGCGGCCGTCCTGCGTGACTTCGGCGCTGAAGCCCCAGTCCTTGTGGTCCGGACGGTCGTACACCAGCACGTCCGCGCTTTGCGGCGTGCCCAGTTTGTGGAAGTACAGCTTCTGGAAGTAGTTGACGTCGGCCAGCTTGGTGGCTTCCTGCGGCGCGTCGTAGCGGCTGTAGAAGAAACCGGAGCCGTCTTGCAGCCACGCGGTGCGCGAGAACTTGACCCACTTGATGTGGTCCTCGACGTCCTTGCCGCTCTCGATGTCGCGCACCTTGATCTCGTTCCAGTCCGAACCCGAGGCGGCGGTGCTGTAGGCGAGGAACTTGCCGTTCGGGCTGACCGCCAGTCCGGCCAGCGCCACGGTGCCGTCGGCGGCCAGGGTGTTCGGATCGAGTAGCAGACGCGGCACGTCGGCCAAGGTCTTCATGGTGTACAGGACCGCCTGGTTCTGCAGGCCGTCGTTACGGCTGTAGAAATAGCGGCCGCCTTCCTTGAACGGCACGCTGAAGCGCTCGAAGTTCCACAGCTTGGTCAGGCGTGACTTGATCGCTTCGCGGCCGGGGATCTGCGACAGGTAGCCTTGCGTGAGCTTGTTCTGCGCCTCCACCCACTCCTTGGTCTCGGCGCTGTTGGCGTCTTCCAGCCAGCGATACGGATCGGCGATGACGGTGCCGTGGTAGTTGTCCTGCTGGTCGACCGTGCGCGTGACCGGGTAGTTCATGGGTGCGCCCGGTGCCGGGCAGCTTGGTGCGCTTTGCGCGAACGCCGCCGATTGGGCGAAGATGAGGGAGGCCAGGAGTGCATGTCGTTGCATAGGTGATCCGTATCCGTGTAAGGTTCATCAGGAATACAGATCATAACGTGAAGCATGACAAATATGACACGTTAGCTGAAAAACAAAGACGATTTTTATTTGGCGTAGCTCACGTCCACCGCCGCATCGGCCTGTGCGCCGATGGCGATCGGCGCGCGCCACTTCTCAAGCCACGGGATCAGCTGGTCGCCCGGTATCGGACGACTCATGAAGTAGCCCTGGCCCTGGTCGCAGCCCAGCTCCGCCAGCAAACGCCATACGGCTTCGCTCTCGATCCCTTCGGCTACCACGCGCAGGCCCATGTTGTGGCCAAGGTCGATGGTCGAGCGCACGATCTTGGTGTCGCCTTCGTCCTTCTCCATATTCAGCACGAAAGACTTGTCGATTTTCAGTTCATTCACCGGCAGGCGCTTGAGGTAGGCCAGCGACGAATAGCCGGTGCCGAAATCGTCGATCGACAAATCCAGGCCCATGGCGCTCAGACGCTCCAGCGTGTTCTGCGCGCGCACCGGATCGTCCATGATGGCGCTCTCGGTGATCTCCAGGCAGAAGGAACCGGGCGTCAGCTTGTGGCGGGCCAGCAGGTCGGCGAACTTGGCCGGCAAGTCCTGGTCCAGCAGGTCGCGCGTGGACAGGTTGACCGACACCTTCAGGTGATGGCCCTTGCTGGCCAGCTCGCGGCACAACTCGGCCGACTTCTCCATCACCCAGCGCGTCAGGATGCGGATAAAGCCGGTCTGCTCGGCGAACGGAATGAACTCGTCGGGGAAGACATTGCCGCGCTCCGGATGCGCCCAGCGCACCAGCGACTCCATGCCGACCACGCGCCCGGTCTGCAGCGAAATCTTGGGCTGCACGTGCAGGCGGAACTCGTCGCGCTCGATGGCGTTGCGCAGCTCCGTCAGCAGCGACAAACTCTTGGCGCTGGATTTGTCCATCACCGCGTCGTACACCACGGCGCCGTCGTTGCGCTGTTTGGCGGCGTACATCGCCACTTCGGCCATGCTCAATAGCGTTTCGCCATCGTCGGCGTGCGCCGGATAGCCGGCGATGCCGAGGCCCGCGCCGATGTCCACCATCTGGTCTTCCAGCGACAGCGGCGTCTCCAGCGCCTGCAGGATCTCGGCCGCCATCAGCTGCGCCGCATCGATATTCGTGGCCGGCAGCAGCACGGCGAATTCGTCGCCGCCCAGGCGCGCCACCTGCGCCGACGATTGCCGGCGGTTGGCCAGCAGCAGCTGCAGGCGGCCGGCCACCTGGCGCAGCAGCGCATCGCCGAAGCTGTGGCCCATGACGTCGTTGACGTGCTTGAAGCGGTCCAGGTCCATCATCAGCACGAACAGCGCCTCTTCGCGCCGGCGTGCTTCGTGCAGGGCATCGTTCAGCAGCAGCACGAACTGCGCGCGGTTCGGCAGGTTGGTCAGCGTGTCCCAGTACGCCAGCCGGCGGATTTCCTGTTCGCGCTTGGCGATACCTTCGCGCATGGCGTCGAAGGCGTGCGCCAGCTGGCCGATTTCATCTTCGCGCCGGCTGTCGATGACGACCTTGTAGTCGCCCTCCTCCAGCCGCTTGGCCGTGACCACCAATTGGCTGATCGGCTGGGCGATGCGCTTGGCGGTGAACACGATGGCCAGCGCCGAAGCGAAGATGCCGCCCAGCGTCAGGCCGATCAGCCACTGCTCCAGGCGGCGGTAGTCGGCCGTGGCCTCGTCGAACGAGCGCGCCAGCAGCACGCTGGCGGTCTGGCCGCCATCCTCGCCGATGGTCATCAGGCGCGCGCTGTACTGGGTGGTTTCCACCACCATGTCGAACGGCCCGGTGGGCGCCTGAGGCAAGGCCTGCAGCTGGTCGACCACGGTCTGGGCCGACGGCCCGACGAAGGTCGAGCCGACCGGCAGCCAGCTGCCCTGTCGATCGCGCGTCAGCACCGAGGTTTGCAGCGAGCTGACCTCGCGCATCTCGTTGGCCAGCTGGCGGTCGATCGGGAAGGTCATCACAATCCAGCCGATGGTGATCGGCGCCTTGATCGGCATGGCGACGATCTGGAACGGCCGGTCGTCGACGATGGCGATGCCGATGGCGCCATCGGCCGCTTCGGCCGCGTCCAGCATCGACAGCGCCATTTTCTCCAGCCCCTTCGACTGCGCGGGATTGGTGGTGGCGCTGATGCTGCGGTCGTCGCCGATCAGCATCGACAGCGAGGCCTTGATGCGGCGCCCGCTGTTGGCCAGCGCCGATTCGATGGTGGCGCGGTCGCTTTCATCGTTGTTGCCGATGGCCGCCACGAACGCGGTGTCGCGCGCCAGCAGCCGCGCGCCGAAACGCAGGCTTTGCGCATTCTGTTCCAGCAGGCGCCGGAACACCTTGGTGCCGTTGTTGAGTTCCGCGCTGATGGCCGCGCGCGCATTGCTTTCGATGCCGCGCTGGATCACCACCAGGCCCACCACCTGCACCGCCACGATCAACACCAGGAACAGCGTGACGATCCGGCTTTCGATGCTGCGAAAGCTGAACTGCTTTTTCAGCTGATCGCGGTCAAAGCGCGGCATCGTCCACCACCACCGGCTTCATGGGCAATTTGAAGATGGCGGTGGCCAGGTCGTTGCCGGCCTTCACCGTCAGCGTCTGCTCCGGGGTGGCGCCGCCCACCGTGTTGTAGTGCCAGGCCTTGACCACGTACTTGCCGCCGGCCGGCAGCTCGATGCGGGCGGCGCCGGAACCGTCGGTCTTGGCGTAGTACGGCGTGTCGACGATCCTGACATAGGCGATCATCTTGTCATGGATGTTGCAGCCGAGCACAACCGTGCCGGCCTTGTCGAACACCTGCGGCGAGGCGGCCTGGCCGGAATACAGCTTCTGGTCGAACTTGTGGGCCGGCGAAAACGAATAGATGTGATGGCGCACCTTGTCGTTGTTGGGGAAATTGATGGTGGCGCCGACCTGCACCACGGTCACCAGCGGCATGAATTTCAGGCCCTTCTGCTCGATCTGCACGGCGGGTGCCGACTTGGCGGCCGGCGCCGCGCCTTCCGGTTCGACGTAAATCACGGTGTCGGGCAGCACCTTGCCGCTGGCGTCCTGCACCTGCACCGCGATGCCGGTGGCGCCGGCGGCCGCGCTCAAGAAGGTGCCGCAGGCAATGACGGAACGGCTGACGGAACGGAGCATGGGTATCCTGATCTCAGTAGAGGTGACACTGTATTGTAATACCAGTCACGGGCAAAATGTTTCCAGAATTCATCACGCCGTCACAAATGAACTTTATGATCGCACAGTTAAACGCAACTTTGGCAAGCGATTCATTGTGAATTCAGTACTCAAGCCGGCCGCCGGCGCCACCATCACTTATCTGCAACCTCGGGAAGAGGATGAGGAGGCCATCTTGCGCGCGCATCTGCTCGACATCCTGGCACGCCGCCAGCTCAGCGCGCTGTTCCAGCCCATTGTACACATGCAAACGGGCGAAATCATCGCCTACGAGGGCTTGATACGCGGTCCGTCCGACAGCCCCTTGCACGCGCCCATGAACCTGTTCAAGACGGCGCGCACCAACGATCTCACGGTCGAGGTCGAACACCTGTGCCGCAAGGTGGTGCTGGAGCGCTTTGCCGAGCTGGGCCTGCCGGGCAAGTTGTTCCTCAACGTCAGCCCGGAGTCGCTGCTGCAACGCGACGCGCGCCATGGCGAAACGCTGGAAGTCATTCATCAGCTCGGCATCAACCCGGAACGGGTGATCATCGAGCTGACCGAAAACCAGCCCACCTACGACTACGACCTGATGCGCGAAGCGGTGCTGCATTACCGCCAGATGGGCTTCCAGATCGCCATCGACGACCTCGGCGAAGGCTTTTCCAGCCTGCGCCTGTGGTCCGAGCTGCGGCCGGAGTTCGTCAAGATCGACATGCACTTCATCCAGGGCATCAACCACGACCCGGTGAAGCTGCAATTCGTGCGCTCGATCCAGGAAATCGCTGAAAAATCCAACACCCGCGTGATCGCCGAAGGCATCGAAACCCAGGCCGAACTGCTGGTGCTGCGCGATGTCGGCGTGGCCTACGGCCAGGGCTACCACCTCGGCCGTCCGCACCCGACTCCGGCCCGCACGGCGCCGGCCGAAGTGGTCAAGACGTTGGCGCGCAACGGCGTGGCCGTCTATCCGCAGCGCGGCATCGATCAGCGCGCCACCATCGCCAAGCTGCTGCACCCGGTGACGGCGGTGCCGTCCACCATGAACAACAACGAGGTGTACGCGATTTTCCAGCACGCGCCGGAACTGATGATCATTCCGGTGGTGGACGATGGCGTGCCGCTGGGCCTGATCAGCCGCTTCGTGATGATCGAACATTTCGCCCGGCCCTACGAGCGTGAACTATATGGCAAGAAATCCTGCCGCCAGTTCATGGATGCCAATCCGCTGATCGCCGACCGCAGCACCAGCCTGCAGGAGCTGAGCTTCCGCATGGCGCAAGCCGCCGCCCACCACCTGTTCAATGGTTTCATCATCACCGAGCAAGGCCGCTACGCCGGCATGGGCACCGGGCACGACCTGATGCGCGAAATCACGCAGCTGCAGATCAAGGCCGCGCGCTACGCCAATCCGCTGACCCAGTTGCCGGGCAACGTGCCGATCACCGAACACATCGACCGCCTGCTGGAGAGCGGCACGCGTTTCTGGGTCTGCTATTTCGATCTCGACCACTTCAAGCCGTTCAACGACGCCTACGGCTACCGGCGCGGCGACGACGTGATCCAGCTGACCGGCAACCTGCTGGCCAGCCATTGCGATCCCGACCGCGATTTTGTCGGCCACATCGGCGGCGACGACTTCATGGTGTTGTTCCAGAGCGAGGATTGGGAGCAGCGCTGCCAGCACGTGCTGGAAGCGTTCAGCCGCCACGTGATGGACTTCTACAGCACCGAGGACCGCGAGCGCGGCGGCTACCTGAGCGAGGACCGCCAGGGCCGGAAAGTGTTTTATTCCGTGATGAGCTTGTCGGTGGGCGCGATCCGCGTCGAGCCGCACCAGTATCACAGCCACCACCAGATCGCCACGGCGGCGGCGGAATCGAAGAAGCAAGCCAAGAAAATCCACGGCAACAGCCTGTTCCTGGACCGCCGCCAGCCGCCGGGCAACTGAAGCTGCGTCAGTCCGGCTGCCCGGCCATGCCCAGGTTGTAGCGGGCCAGCGGGTGGCCCTGTTCGGCGGCCTTGCGGTACCAGTGCAGCGCCTGCGCCTCGTCGCGCTCCACGCCCAGGCCGTTGGCGTACATCACGCCGAGGTTGTTCTGGGCGCCGGCGTCGCCCTGCTCGGCGGCGCTGCGGTACCAGGCTGCCGCCAGCGTATCGTCGCGGTTCACGCCGTGGCCGTTGGCATACATCTGCGCCAGGTTGAACTGCGCGCTGGCCGTGCCCTGCTCGGCCGCCAGCCGATACCATTCCAGCGCCAGGCGTTCGTCGCGCTCGACGCCGCGTCCGCGCGCATACATGCCGCCGAGATTGTACTGGGCCAGCGCATGGCCGGCCTCGGCCGCTCGCCGATACCAGACCAGCGCCACGTCTTCATCGCGCTGCACGCCCTTGCCGTGCGACAGCAGCACCGCCAGGTTGAACTGGGCGTCGACATCGTCCTGCTCGGCCGCCCGCAACAGCCACGACACCGCCCGCTGCGGATCGGCCTTCACGCCCAGGCCTTCGGCATAGGCCACGCCGACCAGGCGCTGGGCCATCGCCACATCCTGCCCGGCGGCCTGCCGGAACCAGGCCACCGCCTGCGCCTCGTTGCGCGCCACGCCGCAGCCGTGCTTGTACATCAGGCCCAGCCGCAACTGCGCATGGGCGTCGTTTTGCAGCGCGGCCTTGCGATACCAGGCGCGCGCCATGGCGTAGCTGCGCAGCACGCCACGCCCTTCCGCATAGGCTTCGCCGAGCAGGGTCTGGGCGCTGGCCAGGCCCTGCTCGGCGGCGCGGCAGAACCAGGCGTGGGCGATTTCATCGTTGGGCGTGACGCCGCGTCCCTGACGGTACATTTGTCCGAGATTCTGCTGGCCCGAGGCTTCGCCCTGACGGGCCGCGCAGCGGAACCAGTACAGCGCCATGTCGTCGTCGGCCTCGATGCCGCGCCCGTAGTAGAACATCACGCCGAGCTGGTTTTGCGCATAGGCCAGGCCCTGCTGGGCCGCCTTGCTCATCCAGCGGAAGGCTTGCCGTTCATCGCGCGCCACGCCATCGTCGCCGCTCTTGTACATGCGGCCCAGGTTGAATTGCGCGTAGGCGTCGCCGCGCTCGGCGGCCGCCAGAAACCAGCGGTAAGTGTCCAGGCCCTCCTGGGCCGCACAATGTTTTTTCACGGCACACCTCTGATCAAATGTTTAACAATCTTGATGAAAGTGTAAAACGCAGATCCCGGCGGGATTTGCGCGCGCTCAAACGCGCCCGTGATGACTTGCAATCGTTTACTGTCCTGATCGCTTTTGCAGAAACTGCGGGACTTTGGCGGCGGCCAGCTTGTTGACGGCCACCAACAGATCGGTGTCGACCTGGTCGATGCCGTAGCTGGCGCGCAGGTGGCGGCCGATGTGAATCAGCAGTTGCGCGGCCACCTCGGCGTCGGCCTCGGCCCGGTGGGCGGCGCTGCGGAACTTGATGCCGAGCGCGCTCGACAACTGGCCCAGCTTGTAGCTGCCCAGTGTGGGGAATACGCGACGCGACAGCTTGAGCGAGCACACCAGCGAGGCGTGGCGCGGCGTCAGGTCGAGCTGGGCCGCCTCGGCGCGCAGGAATTTATCGTCGAAGCTGGCGTTGTGGGCCGACAGCGCGTCGCTGCCGATGAAGTCCAGCAGCTGCGGCACCACTTCCGCCGCCGACGGCGCGCGGTCCACCATGGCTTGCGTGATGCCGGTCAGGCCGGTGATGAAGGACGGAATGCGCACGCCGCAATTGACCAGCGAGACGTAGCGTTCGACCACCTCGCCGCCGACGATGCGCAGCGCCGCCACCTCGGTGATGCGGTCGCCCATGGCGGGCGAGAGGCCGGTGGTCTCGAAGTCGAGCATGACGATGGGTTGGTCGAGCATGGTGTCCTTGATCCGAGTTAGCCGAACTTGCGTACCGCATCGAGCGCCAGGCCGGCGCCGATGCTGCCAAACAGGTCGCCTTCGACCTTGCGCGCGGCCGGCACCAGCGCGCCGATGCGCTCGCGCAGCTTGAGCACGCCGCTGGAGCCGCCGGTGAAGAATACCGTGTCGACGTCGGACGCTTGCACGCCGGCGTCGCGCAACAGATCGTTGACGGTGGTTTCCACCGAGCCCACCAGGTGGTCGATGGCGCCGTCGAACTGGTCGCGGTTCAGATCGAGCACCACCGGCGGCGCCAGGCGATCCAGGTTCAGCTGGACGCGCGGGTCGGCCGACAGGGCGATCTTGCCCTCTTCCGCCTTCATCGCCAGCCAGTGGCCGGCGCGCTCGTCGATCAGGCGTTGCAGGCGGCCCAGCTTTTCCTGTTCGGCCGAATCGCGCAGCAGGTCGGACAGCTGGGTCCACATTTTCTTGGTGTAGACCTGGTTGATGGTGTGCCAGGTGGCCAGGTTGAAGAAGTAACTGGACGGCACTTCGCTGTTGTTGCGCAGGCGGCTGCCATAGCCCAGCAGCGGCATGATGGACGACAGGCTCAGGTATTTATCGAAGTCGGTGCCGCCGATGTGGACGCCGCCGTTGGCCAGGATGTCGTCACGGCGTTCGGCCTTTTTGGCGCGTTCGGGCGACAGGCGCACCAGCGAGAAGTCGGACGTACCGCCGCCGATGTCGGCGATCAGCACCAGCTCTTCGCGGTCGATCTGCGACTCGTAGTCGAAGGCGGCGGCGATCGGCTCGAACTGGAAGGCGATGTCCTTGAAGCCGACCGAGCGCGCCACTTCGGCCAGGGTGTCTTCGGCCAGCTGGTCGTTTTCCTTGCTGTCGTCGATGAAATGGACCGGGCGGCCAAACACGGCCGAACTGAACTCGCGGCCGGCGGCACGCTCGGCGCGGCGCTTGAGCTCGCCGATGTACTGGGCCAGCAGCATGCGGAACGGCAGCGCGCGGCCGCCGACCTCGGTCTGGCCGTCAATCAGGCTGGTGCCCAGCAGGCTTTTCATGGAACGCATCAGGCGCCCCTCGTAGCCGGCCAGGTATTCGCCCAGCGCGGCGCGGCCGTAGGTGACCTCGTCGTCGTCCGCATTGAAGAAGATCACCGACGGCAAGGTGGTCTTGCCGTCCTCCAGTCCCAGCATCACCGGATGGCCGGGACGTACCCAGCCAACGGTGGAATTGGACGTGCCAAAATCAACGCCGCAAGCAATGGCCATATCGCCCCTTCCTCTTCACTTCAGTTCAGCTAAAGGGGCGACATGCTATCAGAAAAAGCCGCATCGCAGGGAAAATTGCAACATAGCCACAAGCTGGAGGATAT
Source organism: Duganella paludis (assembly GCF_054461335.1). NCBI lineage: Bacteria > Pseudomonadati > Pseudomonadota > Betaproteobacteria > Burkholderiales > Oxalobacteraceae > Duganella > Duganella paludis. The sequence goes on along the minus strand of NZ_CM136922.1, from coordinate 6,167,478 downwards.
TTCTTTGCAGAAATGCGATACTTGTTGCCAAGGGGTAAGTTTTTAAATTATTCTAGGTTACCCGATAAGAATGCCAGCCGCCGGCTGTGCGCCGATAGAGACGATGAGCAAATCCAAGCTGACAGTTGAGCACTGCGCGACCGAGATGAAGGCCGTGATCGCCAGCGAGAACCGGCGCGTCACCTCCTACGACGTGGCGCTGGTGGCGGGCGTCTCGCAATCGGCCGTGTCGCGCTGCTTCAAGCCCGGCGCCAGCGTTTCCAAGACCACGTATGCACGGGTGATGCAAGCCGCCACCCTGCTCGACTACATCCCCAATGCCGCCGCCCGCAGCCTGATTACGCGCCGCTCCAATATGGTGGCACTGATTATCACCAACCAGGCCAATCTGTACTATCCCGAGATGCTGGCCGAGTTGAGCCAGCAGATGACGGCGCGCGGCAAGCGCGTGCTGCTGTTCACCCTGGCGCGCGAGGCCGATGTCGACAGCGCGCTGGCCGACGTGTGGCAATACCAGGTCGACGGCGTGATCGCCGCCGCCCGCCTCTCGCCCGAGCACATTGCCGAATTCGACCGCCGGCGCGTGCCGCTGGTGTTGTTCAACCGCATCCTGCGCGACCACGCCGTCAACACCGTCTCCTGCGACCATTTGGACGCGGGCCGCATGCTGGCCTCGCGCCTGGCGGCGGCCGGCCATCGCCAGTTCGGCATCATCGGCGGCAATATGGATTCCAGCGTCGCCAGCGAACGCCGGCGCGGCGCCTGCGAGCGCATTGCCGAGCTGGGCCTGCCGGCGCCGATCGTGGTGCCGGGCCAATACGATTACCGCAGCGGCGCGCTTGGCCTGAAGGCCATCATCGCCCAGCTGGGCGGCGTACCGGACGCCATCATCTGCGGCAGCGACGTCATGGCCATCGGCTGCCTGGACTACGCCCGCCACGAGCTGGGCATCGATGTGCCGGGCCAGCTGTCGGTGGCCGGTTTCGATGCGGTGGAGCCGTCCAACTGGATCAGCTACAACCTCACCACGCTGCGCCAGCCGATGCCGAAGATGGCGGCGGCGGCGGCCGACCTGCTGTGCGCCCGCATCGCCCAGCATGACACCGAGACCGAAAGACGGGTGTTCAGCGCCCAGTTCATCGAAGGCGCCACCGCGCGCCTGACGCCGGTCGCAGCCAATCTGGCGCCTGCCCGCGCCGCTACCGGCTTGTCGCTGCCGGTCGCTATAATGTAGCGGATGAACCAGCCCAATCCGAATTCCCCACGCTTCACCCCGCAAGGCCTGATCCCGACCGCCGAACAGACCACCATCCAGCTGGCGCAGAACAAGGTCGTCCTGATCGACGCCAACGCCGGCGCCGCCAAGACCACCACGCTGGCCTTGCGCATCGGCGAGGCGCTGGCGCGCAAGCTGCCGCCGGAACAGATCCTGGCCCTGACTTTCACGCCCGAGGCGCGCGACGTGCTGCGCCGCCGTCTGCTGGAGGTGGGCGTGCCGTCGACGCTGGTCGAACGCCTGGCGGTGCTGAGTTTCGAGGACTTCGCCGCCTGGATGATGGACCTGGTGGACGGCGACGACGTGCGCCAGTGCCGCGAAGTTCGCGCGCTGAAAGGCTACGCGCTGCGAGCCATGGACCGCACCGCCGAGCGCTACGCCGGCCACGTGGACGGACTCGAACTACACACCCACAGCCTGGCGCTGAGCCAGTTCCTGGAAGTGCAGCTGGGCCTGAAAGCCACCATGGCGCTCGACAGCGACGTCGAGTTCATGGCGCCGGAGGAAGCGGCCGAAGTGCTGGGCGTGCCGCTGACCGACTACCTGACCACGCTGGAATACGAGCGCTTGCGTCTCGACGGCGGCGCCGGCGCGGTATTTCGCGGCCCCTTCGACGCCACCTACGACTTGGCCTGCAACCTGCACGGCGGCGGCCGCCTGGCCGAGCAGTTCCCGGACTACCGCCTGGTGCTGTGCGACGAGCTGCACGACCTGAACGAAGCGGCGTTCCGCATCCTCGACGCCCTGATCGACCGGCCGCAATGCTACTTCGTCGGCGCCGGCGACAAGGACCAGGTGATCCACGCCAAGCTGGGCGCCAGCGATGAATACCTGCAGCGCCGCTTCGCCGAACGCTTCCCCAAGCTGCAGCGCTACCCGCTGACGCAAACCTGGCGCCACGGCCCGCACCTGGCCGGCGCCATGGCCGAGTTCAAGCAAAAGACCATCTCCTCGCAGCTGCCGCTGCGCACCGAGATCCAGCACGGCCACTACGACAGCGCGGCCGAATGCGCGCAGCGCGTGGTGTTCGCGATCCGCGACTGGAAGCGCGACGGCTACGACCTGGACGGCTGCGCCATCCTGATTCGCGACCGCCATCAGTCGATGGCGATTGAAAACGCCCTGGTTGAAGCCGACATCGACTACCGCACGCCGCCCATGGCCGGCTACCTGCAGCGCGACGAGATCCTGTTCCTGCGCGGCCTGCTGGCGATTGCGCTGCGCGACTTTGGCGCCGTCAAATCGGAACAGGTGCGCGGCGCCATCGTCGACGCCATGGTGGCTTTCAGCGAAATGAAGTTTTCGGCGCGCAGCATGGACAACTTCAAGCAGCAGATCATGAAAAGCCCGGACCTGCTGGGCGAATTGTTCATGATCGAGGACGAGCGCCGCGACGGCGTCGAGCCGAGCTACCGCGACGTCGCCAGCGAAGCGACCAAGCGCGCCGTGATCGCCGCCCTGGAATGGCTGTCCGCCGTGGACCCGGCGACGCCGGCCGCTGCCGTGCTGACCGAACTGTGCGAGCGCGTGCAGCTGGCCGCCACCGCGCGCCGCATCTTCGTGCGCGCCTACGATGCCGGCGTGATCAATAAATCCATCGCCAGCCTGCTGGAAGCGGCCGCCGCCTCGGGCCAGAGCTTGCAGGAATTCTGGAGCGCGATGAACGCGCGCGAAGCCTTCATCCGCCGCAAGCGCGACCGCAAGTCGGTGCTGATCGAATGCGCGGCCAACGCCAAGGGCAAGGAATTCGACCACGTCATCTTGCCTTTCCTGCAAGACGGCGAGTTTCCGCATCCGATGCAACCCCGGCGCGAGGAGGAAAACCTGTTTTATGTGGCCGCCACCCGCGCCCGCGCCCGCCTGACCCTGCTCTCGCCCAACGACGCGGCCCAGCGCAGCAGCTTTATCGCGCAGATGCGCTTGCCTAAATCTTCAGCAGCGGCCGACGCGGCGCTGGAGCGCAATCTGGCGGCGCCCGCCCCGGCGCCCGCTGCGCGCCTGTATTTGACCGCCAGCTTCCATGAAAAGGACCAAGTCAAGGCGCTTGGCGCCAAATTCGACATCGCGCGGCGGGCCTGGTATGTCGAAAGTGATACCGATTTGAAACCTTTTAGCGCTTGGCTGAAAAAATAATGCGAAATAATGCATTGCACCAATATTTCTTAGGGAAACGCTTATATAATACTGCTCGCGGCTGGAGGTACAGCCTCACACCCTCGTGTGTCCTCATGTGTCCCACAAACAAAACCAATTCGGGAGTTTTACGATGAAAGCAAATACCAAAATCCTGCTGGCAGCCTGCACCATCGCTCTGCTGAGCGCCTGCTCGACCCCAGCACCTGCACCAACCCCTGCACCGGCGCCAGCGCCAGTTGCTGCACCTGCGCCAGCTCCAGTAGCCGCTCCAGTACCAGCACCAGTTGCTGCTCCACTGCCAGCGTACCTGGATCCAAACAGCTCGATCTACAAAAACCGCACCGTGTTCTTCGACTTCGACAAGTACAACGTCAAGCCTGAATTCGACACCCTGGTTGCCGATCACGCCAAATTCCTGGCCGCAAACCCTAACGTTGCAGTCAAAGTCGAAGGCTACACCGATGACCGCGGCGGCGCCGAGTACAACCTGGCCCTGGGCCAGAAGCGCGCGCAAGCCCTGATCACCGCCCTGAAAGTACAAGGCGTGAAAGAAGGTCAGATGGAAGCCGTCAGCTTCGGTAAAGAAAAAGCCACCGGTACCGACGACGCAGCACGCGCCAACGACCGTCGTGACGTTATCGTTTATCCAAGCAAATAATTTCTGCTTGAAAAACTGATGTAAGATAAAACGCCCGGCCTTACCGCCGGGCGTTTTTACATTCCGCTCTCACTTTTGAGAGCGGTAAAAAGTTGTAGTAGTAGTTATGCTGGAAGTTTCCATTCATCCCAAATCAGGCGAAGGAAGTTTCATGAAAAATCTCACTACTGCCGCTGGTGCGCCAGTCGTCGACAACCAGAATACCCAGACCGCAGGTCCGCGCGGTCCGGTGCTGCTGCAAGATGTGTGGCACCTGGAAAAGCTGGCCCATTTCGCGCGTGAAGTCATCCCCGAGCGCCGCATGCACGCCAAGGGCTCGGGCGCCTACGGCACCTTCACCGTCACCAACGACATCAGCAAGTACACGCGCGCGGCGCTGTTCTCGGAAGTGGGCAAGAAGACCGATGTCTTCGCGCGCTTCTCGACCGTGGCCGGCGAACGCGGCGCGGCCGATGCCGAGCGCGATATTCGCGGCTTCGCCATCAAGTTCTACACCGAGCAAGGCAACTGGGACATCGTCGGCAACAACACGCCGGTGTTCTTCTTCCGCGATCCGCTGAAATTCCCGGACCTGAACCACGTGGTCAAGCGCGATCCGAAGACCAACCTGCGCAACCCCGAGAACAACTGGGACTTCTGGACCCTGCTGCCGGAAGCGCTGCACCAGGTCACCATCGTCATGAGCGATCGCGGCATTCCGAAAGGTTACCGCCACATGCACGGCTTCGGCAGCCACACCTACAGCTTCATCAGCCCAGGCAATGAACGCTTCTGGGTGAAGTTCCACTTCGTCTGCCAGCAAGGCATCGATAACCTGAGCGATGCCGAGGCGGCCGCGCTGGTTGGCGCCGACCGCGAAAGCTCGCAGCGCGACCTGTTCGACGCCATCGAACGCAATGAATTCCCGAGCTGGAAGCTGGCGGTGCAGATCATGCCGGAAGACGACGCGTCCAAAGTGCCGTACCACCCGTTCGACCTGACCAAGGTCTGGCCGCATAAGGACTACCCGCTGATCGACGTCGGCATCCTGGAGCTGAACCGCAATCCGGAGAACTACCATGCGGAGGTGGAGCAATCGGCCTTCTCGCCGGCCAACGTGGTGCCGGGCGTGAGCTTCTCGCCGGACAAGATGCTGCAGTCGCGGCTGTTCTCGTACGGCGATGCGGCGCGCTATCGCCTGGGCGTGAACCATCACCAGATTCCGGTGAATGCGCCGAAGTGCCCGTTCCACAGCTACCACCGCGACGGCGCCATGCGCGTCTTGCCGAACGAAGGCGGCAGCACGCCGTATGAGCCGAACAGCCGTGGCGAGTGGCAGGAAAGCCCGCAGTTCAAGGAACCGCCGCTGTCGCTGGAGGGCGCGGCAGATCACTGGAACCACCGCGTGGACACCGACTACTACTCGCAGCCGGGCAATCTGTTCCGCCTGTTGACGACGGAGAAGAAGCAGCTGCTGTTCGAAAACACGGCGCGCGCCATCCACGGCGTGTCGAAGCCGGTGCAGGAGCGTCACATCTACAACTGCACCCAGGCCGATCCGGCCTATGGCGCCGGCGTGGCGGCCGCCATCGCTGCGCTGGAAGGCAAGTAACACCACTGGGCCGGCACACTTGATTCGCCTCAAAGGCCGGGCGTAAGATCGGTTTACGCTCAAGCTTTTGGAGGCGCCTCATGCACACGCTGGCCCAGCCCGATTGGGAATCTGGGCATTGGAAACGCTGATGCTGCTAGACAGTTTCCCGACCAACAATCCTTATACGGTCGATCAGATACCCGATCAGGATTTCATACCGTAGCCATCACGCCCGAGCGTTGCAGCAGCGTTGCGCAGCGTTTGGACAGGTGCTGCACTTGCAGCACCTTGCCGGCCCTGGCGTAGCGTTCGCTCAACGTGGCGACCGCCACCACGGCGGAATGATCCGCAAGGCGCATGTGGCGGCAATCGAGCACCACCTGTTGCGGATCGCCCTGCGGATCGAACAGATCGTTGAACCGGGCGATGGAAGCGAAGAACAGCGTACCGTGCGTCGTGTAGATCTTGGCGTCTTCCACCGTCGCCACGTCCGCGCGGATCTCGCGTGCATGGCGCCAGGCGAAGCTCAGCGCCGCCATCACGATGCCGCACAGTACCGCCGTCGCCAAGTCGGTCGCCACCGTAATCGCCGTCACCGCGACGATCAGCAAGGCGTCATGACGCGGCACCTTGCCCAGCACCTGCAAGGAACTCCAGGCAAAGGTCTGCTGCGCCACCACGAACATCACACCCACCAGCGCCGCCAGCGGAATGCGTTCGATCAGCGGCGACAAAAACAGTATAAACAGTAATATCATTATCCCGCTGACCGCACCCGAAACGCGCGTGCGGCCACCGGAACTCAGGTTGATCATGGTCTGTCCGATCATCGCGCAACCGCCCATGCCACCGAACAGGCCGGAAGTCACGTTGGCCACGCCCAGCGCCACGCACTCGCGATTCGGCACGCCGCGCGTTTCGGTGATTTCATCGGTGAGATTAAAGGTCAGCAGCGTTTCCAGCAGGCCGACCACCGCCATCAGCGCGGCGTAGGGGAAAATGATGTGCAAGGTTTCCAGCGTCATCGGCACTTCGGGCAAGGCAAACACCGGCAGGCCGCCGGCGATGCGCGCCATGTCGCCCAGCGTGTGCACCGGCAGATGCAGCGCCTCCGACACCAGGCCGACGCCGACGATGGCCACCAGCGCCGGCGGCAGCGCCTTGGTCAGGCGCGGCAGCAGATAGACGATGGCCATGGTCAGCAGCACCAGGCCGCACATCCAGACCAGTGCGGTCCCCTGCAGCCAGGCGCCATTCAGCTTGAAATGCTGGAGTTGGGACCAGGCGATCACGATCGCCAGCCCGTTGACGAAACCGAGCATCACCGGATGCGGCACCATGCTGACCAGTTTACCGAGCCGCAACACGCCAAATAACAGCATGATCAGCCCGCTGAGCACCACCGTCGCCAGGAAATACTGCAGGCCGTGCTGGGCCACCAGGGCCACGATCACCACCGCCATCGACCCGGCCGCGCCGGAAATCATGCCGGGACGGCCGCCAAAAATGGCGGTCAGCGTGCAGATGAAGAACGCGCCATACAGGCCGGTCAGCGGATTCAGGTGCGCCACCAGCGCAAAAGCGATGCATTCGGGGACCAGCGCAAACGACGTGGTCAGGCCAGCCAATGCGTTTTTAGAAAATTGGGAACACCACATGTAGGGAAAAGTCCGGCAAGAAACGGTGCAAAAATGCAACAGCGCGTCTATTTTACACGGCTGAGTTCGAATTCTCGTCGTTATGGGTGAACTGGCGCACATTCAGGAGCGGGGTCTGGCGGCACAATGGCACTGCCTTATCGATCAACCCATCCAGTCAAACTACGCCATGACTACCTTGATATCCGCCAGCTACGCCCTGCAACGTCAGAAAATCGCCGTGGAAAGAACGCTGTACGCGCGTTCGGCCGAAGAATCCGAACTGGCGGCCCGCTGGGCCAGCGCCTGGCACAAGCTGGTGCAGCGCAAGCTGGATCAAGACCTGGCTGCCCGCCACCCTGCGCCACCGGCGTTTGGGGGCTTCCTGATTCAGCCGCCCTCCCGCGTTCTGCATTAATTACGCTGCGTAGCGTGCCTGGGCCGGAGCCGAATTGTTCACGCGGCCTTGGTAGCAGCTGCCTGCGCGACGTTCCATGCCATCGCGGTCCAGCACCGTCACACAACCGCGGCGATAGGCAATCAAACCTTCCTGAGACAGCTTGCCGGCCGCGCCGGTGATGCTTTCACGACGCACGCCCAGCATATTGGCGATCATTTCCTGCGTCACTTTCAATTCGTTGGACAGGGAACGGTCCAGGCGTTCCAGCAGCCAGCGGCAAAGTTTCTGCTCGATGCTGGTATGACGGCTGCCGGCCACGCTTTGCGCCAGTTGGGCGAACATCATGCTGGTGTAGCGCATCAGCTGTTGAGCCAGAGGGCCGCCGGTGTAGAACACTTCACGCAGCACCGAGGTTTTCAGGCGATAGCCATAACCGGCGGTCTGCACCACGGCGGCGTAGCTGGCGCGCTCGGTTGGATGCAGGGCCACGCCAACCACACCTTCGCGACCGACAACGGCGATCTCGGTCGTGGCGCCGTCTTCCATTACATACTGGAGGGAGATGATGGCGTTGGTGGGGAAGTAGGTGTACTCGACAGTGTCACCGTAGTCAAACAGATGCTTCCCTTCGGGCAGCGTCACCAGATCCAGATTGCTGAACAGGGCCAGCAGGTCATCACGGGAAAGAGCACGCAGCAAATCGTTCTGCTGGGCGCCAATCAGGCTGATGGACTGGGAAGCGGCTGGGGAAGTGTGCATAGCGTTCATGGTTTGCCTCGGTAAGTGTCTGTCTAGTTGATGTAGACACTATATCGAGGCAGCCATTTCAGCGGTATAGGACCACCCTGTAGTCCTATGTAGGCTACGAACATTGCAAAATGTCATCTTAGTCCTACGTCCCCCCTTAGTAGGAGACGCGGAGTTGCAGGTAGGCGGTACGGGGCGCGGCGGCCATGCGGCCGGCGTTGCCGTCGACGTTGCGGGTGTAGTAGCGCTTGTCGGCGATGTTGTTGACGCCTGCCGACACTTCATAGGCCGCTTGCTTCCAGGACAGTTGCGCGTTCCAGACGCGGAAGCCTGGCACCACGCCGGTGCCGCCGTTGGCTGTTTCCGCTACGGTGTTGGCCGTGTCGGAATACTGTTTGGTCTGGTGCGTGCTCGATACATTGGCCGTCCACGCGCCCACGCGGTAGCGCGCGCCGATGGTGTCGGTGTGGCGCGCGTAGAACGGCACGTCCAGCCCCGCCGTCGCGCCCGACTCCTGGATCGCCTTGGTGTAGGTGTAGTTGACATAGAGGTTCAGCCCCCCCAGCGCGCTCGCTTCGTCGAAGCTATAGTCGGCGGCGGTTTCGATGCCCTCGTGGCTGGTGGCGCCGATGTTGCGGAAGGTCGCCGGCGTGATGCCCGGCACTTGTACAATCTGGTTGTCGAACTTGAGCTTGAACAGCGTCGCTTCCGCGCTGACCGCGCCGGTTTTCCAGCGCGCGCCCAGTTCGGCCGTTTTCGCCTCTTCCGGCTTGAGCGGATTGTCCGGCGTTTGCGAGTTCAGCTGCGTGTTCTGCACCGAGCCGAACGAAGTGGTGTAGTTGGCGAACACCGTCAGCGCCGGATTCACCATGTAGGCCACGTTCAGCGATGGCAGCGCCTTGTTGTTGTCGGTCTCGAAGTGCGATTTGGCGGCGAGGTCGTCGCGCGTCGACGAGATTTTCTCGTAACGCACACCCGGCGTGATGCGCCATGCACCCAAGGCGATGCGGTCGTCGATGTAGACCGAGTGCGCGTCGGTGCTGTTGATGAAGGTGGTGGTGACGCCATTGGCGCCGCTCGCCACGGTCTGGAGGTAGCTGTTGTCGTCGCCGCGCTCACGCAGGTAGCGATAGCCCGCCGTGACGTCGTGCGTCAGCCCGCCCACGCTGAAACGCTGCGTGTAGCGCGGTTCAATGCCGGTGACGCGGTAGTTGCGCGGCTGCCAGGTGACTTGGGTCTTGGCCGCGTTGATCAGCGCGCTCTGGCGGAAGCTCTCGTTGTAGTAAGCCTTGATCTCGAATTCCTGCGTGACCGAGATGGTGTTTAGGTAGCCGAGGTCGACGCCCTTGCGGTCGCCGCTCCAGAAGTCGCTCGGCCGGGTGTTCTGATACGGGTCGGCGTTGTATTGCGCCACCGTCAGTCCTCCCGGCGTGCGCGATGTGACGTCGTAGTAGCTGACCTTGCCGTACACCTCGCTGCTGGCGGTGAGCGGATAGCGGAATTTCACGGCCACGTCGTTGACCTTTTCATCGCTGCCTGCGCGCCATTCCGATCCTTCCATGCCCGAGTACATCAACGCCACGCCCAGGCCGTTGCTGGCCGTGCCGCCGACAAAGGCGCTGTACTGGCGGTTGCTGCCGCCTTCGCCGAAGTCGTTGTAGCGCACGGTCGCATCGCCGCTCACGCCCTCGCCTTGCGGGATCGTGCGGCTGCGGAAGTTGATGATGCCGCCGACGTTCTGCGGGCCGTAGCGCACCGCGCCGCCGCCGCGCACCACGTCGATCGATTCGATGTTGTTCAGGCTGACCGGCGCGAACGACAGCTGCGGCTGGCCGTACGGCGCCACCGCCAGCGGAATGCCATCCAGCAGCACGGTCGAACGCGGCGAATAGCGTCCGGTCAGGCCGCGCACGCCAATGTTCAGCGAAATGGCGCTGCCGGCCGTGCCCGAATTGTCGGACGATTGCACGCCCGGAATCCGGCGCAGCACGTCGCCGATATTGGCCGCGCCGCTTTCGGCGATGTCTTCCTTGTCCACCACCGTGCGCGCGCCGGCAAAATTCTTGACGCTGTTTTGCAGCCCGGAGCCCAGCCAGCTGCCGGATACCTGGATCGTTTCCATCGGCGCATCATCGGTTTGGGCCTGCGCGGCGGACGCGAAAAGTACGGAAACGGCGGCAGCCAGGGCGGTGAGTTTAAATTCAGACATATGAATAAAGCTTGTTATTTGGAACGACATTAATGATAACACTTCTCATTCTCATTTTCCAAGCCCTGGCATCGAAATCCATGCTTGCCTTATAATTGATGAATGCTTAAGAATCTCAAACGTCAAACGCTGCATTTATGGATCGCCATGCTGGCCGTCATGTTTGCCGCGCTGGCGCCAACGGTGTCGCACGCGCTGGCCGCGTCCACGCCCGCCGCGCTGACGGAGATGTGCACGGCCGACGGCTTCACCAAGAAAACGCCGGACAGCATCATGCACGGCATGGAGCATTGCCCGTATTGCGCCACCCACGGCGGTTCGCCGGCGCTGCCGCCGCACACGCTGGCCGGTTTCGCCGTCATCGGCGGCCACGATTTCTATCCTCCTCTGTTCTACGCGGCGCCGCAGCCGCTGCACACCTGGCGTGCCGCCAGCCCGCGCGGGCCGCCCGCTATTTCCTGATCGTTGGCTCTTCATCCGTTGTCCCTGTATCGGGGACGGCGGCCATCTATCGCATCATCAGGAATACCATGAAAACCTCCATGTCTCCATTGGCATTGGCGCTGCTTGCCGCCTTTGCCTCGGCCCATGCCGAAGAACCTCAGCTGCATCAGCTGGGCACCGTCACCATCACCGGCAACCGCCCTACTTCGCTGCCGACGCAGATCCCCACCACCATCGAAGGCATCACCAAGGCCGATATCGAGCGCGATATCAACGCCACCGACGCCGAGGACGCGCTGAAATACCTGCCCAGCCTCCTGGTGCGCAAGCGCTATATCGGCGACTACAATCACGCGGTGCTGTCCACCCGCGCCTCGGGCACGGGCAACAGCGCGCGCTCGATGGTCTATGCCGATGGCATCCTGCTGTCCAACTACCTGGGCAACGGCGCCACCTTCGCGCCGCGCTGGGGCATGGTCTCGCCGGAAGAAATCGAACGGGTCGATGTGCTGTATGGGCCGTTTTCCGCAGCCTACGGCGGCAACTCGGTCGGCGCGGTGGTCGACTACGTCACCCGCATGCCGACGCAGTTCGAGGCGCACGCCAAGCTGACCCTCACGCACCAAGCCTTCAAGCTGTATCGCACCGATGACAAATACGAGGGTCGGCAAGGCAGCTTCGCACTGGGCGACCGTCACGGCGCATGGTCCTGGTTTGTGGATGTGAGCCGCACCGACAGCGAAGGCCAGCCGCTCACCTTCCCTACCCGTTTGATCAGCGCGGCCATCGCCGGCAATGCCGGCACGCCGGTGAGCGGCGCGGTGGCCGGCGTCGATCGCAACAACAACCCTTGGTATCTGCTTGGCGCGGGCACCCAGTACCACACGGTGCAGGACCAGATCAAAGCCAAGCTGGCGTATGACTTTTCGCCGACGATGCGCGCCACCTATACCTTCGGCCTGTGGCGCAATGAGTCCGAGGGCCGTCCCGCCACCTATCTGCGCGATGCGGCCGGACAGCCGGTCTACAGCGGCGCGATCAACATCGATGGCCGCAGTTACACGCTGGGCCAGACCGATTTCAACCTGTCGAACGAAGACCTGCAGCACATCATGCACGGCCTGACCTTGAAGACCAACACCAAGGGCGCCTTCGACTGGGAGTTGGCGGCCAGCGTGTACGACTACGACAAGGACCAGCTGCGCGCCGCGACCGTCGCACTGCCGGCGGCGCTTAACGGCGGCAAGGGACGCCTGGTGAACCAGGGCGGCACCGGCTGGAATACCTTGTCCGCAAAAGGCGTCTGGCGGCCGGACGCTGCGCACATAGCGGAATTCGGCTATCAGCGCGAGGCATATAAACTAAGCAGCGCCGAAACGCCAACCAGCGACTGGATCAACGGCACGCCGGTCGGCGACCCGACCTCGCGCTTCGCCGGCAAGACCGAGACCAACAGCCTGTATGCGCAGGACACATGGAAGTTCGCGCCGCAGTGGAAGACCGTGCTGGGCGCACGCTTCGAGCACTGGCACGCGCACGATGGCTACACCGTCACAGCTTCGAAGGGAGCGCCGCACGCCGAGCGCAGCGAGAACTACGTCTCGCCGAAGGCGGCGCTGGCGTATCAGGCCAGCGAGGACTGGGTGCTGAAAGCGTCGCTGGGCCGCGCCGTGCGCATGCCGACAGTGTCCGAGTTGTATCAGGGCGGCGTCAATGCCTCCGGCCAGTTGGCCAACAACGATCCTAACCTGAAGCCGGAAAGATCATGGACCACGGAGCTGAGCGGCGAACGCAAACTGGCCGACGGCTACCTGCGCCTGACCGCCTTCGGCGAACGCACCAGCGACGCGCTGTATTCGCAGACCAATGTGCTGGTGCTGCCGATGGTGACCAATATCCAGAACGTGGACCTGATCCGCACCAAGGGCCTGGAAGTCTCGTATGCGGCCAAGGTGTTCGGCCTGGACCTGAGCTCCAGCGTGACGTGGACCGACTCGAAGATCATCCGCAACGACAAGGCGCCGGCCAGCGTCGGAAAATGGCAGCCGCGCATACCGAAGTGGCGCGCAAGCGGCGTCGCCAGCTATGCGGTCAACGATCAGCTTTCGGTGACGCTGGCGGCCCGCTACAGCGGCAAGCAGTTCACGACGTTGGACAATTCCGACATCAACGGTTTCGCCTACCAGGGCTCCAGCAAATACTTCACGGCCGATGCACGCCTGCGCTATCGCTTCAACCAGCAATGGAGCATGGCGCTGGGCGTCGATAACCTGAACAACTACCAATACTGGAACTTCCATCCCTACCCGCAGCGCACCTACGTCGCGGAACTGAAATTCGATTTATAAGCTAGTCGGCTGCGCCGCCAAAATTTTGGCGGCGCCTCGTGCACGCCTAAACATTCATATGATATACTTCTTTACGTCGAAACTTCATAGAAACCGAGATCCATCATGCTGAGCACCGAACACAAAGCCATCATCACCGCCACCGTGCCGATTCTGGAACAAGGCGGCGAAGCCCTGACCCGCCACTTCTACAAATCGCTGTTCCGCGACCATCCGGAAGTGAAGCCGCTGTTCAACCAGGCCAACCAGACCGAAGGCACGCAGCAGCGCGCCCTGGCCAATGCAGTGCTCATGTATGCAAAGAATATCGAGAAGCTGGAGAAGCTTGGCCCGCTGGTCAACACCATCATCAACAAGCACGTGTCGCTGCAGATCCAGCCGGAGCATTACCCTATCGTCGGCGGCGCGCTGCTGAAGGCGATCCGCGAAGTACTGGGCGAGGAAGTGGCCACCGACGCCGTGATCGAAGCCTGGGGCGCGGCCTACGGCCAGCTGGCGCAGATCCTGATCGGCGCTGAGGAAAACATTTATCAGGCAAACGAGCAGGCCGAAGGCGGCTGGCGCGGCGGCCGCGAATTCAAAGTCTCCTTGAAGACGCCGGAAAGCGACGAGATCACTTCGTTCGTGCTGGAGCCGGCCGACGGCGGCAAGGTCGCGGCACACAAGCCTGGCCAATACATCGGCGTCAACGTCGATGTGAACGGCAATCCGCAGCGCCGCCAGTACTCGTTGTCGGCCGCCGCCAATGGGCTAAGCTACCGCATCAGCGTGAAGCGCGAAGCCGGCGGCCTGGTGTCGAACTACCTGCACGACCAGGTCAACGTCGGCGACAGCATCGAGCTGTTCCCGCCATCGGGCGACTTCGTGCTGGCCGACAGCGACAAGCCGCTGGTGCTGATCAGCGGCGGTGTGGGCATCACGCCTACCCTGGCCATGCTGACGGCGGCGCTGACCAGCAACCGTCCGGTGCACTTCATCCACGCCGCGCGCCACGCCGGTGTGCACGCCTTCCGCGATCACATCGACGCGCTGGCCGTGAAGCACCCGCAGCTGCAGCGATTCTACTGCTACGAAGTGGCCGACGCCGAAGCGCCGCAACCGCATGCCACCGGCTATCTGAATCCGGAGCAGTTGGCCAAGTGGATGCCGGTAACGCGCGACGTGGAAGCTTACTTCCTCGGTCCGACGCCGTTCATGAAGGCCGTCAAGTCGCATCTGGTGGAGTTGGGCGTGCCATCGTCGCAGACCTACTACGAGTTCTTCGGTCCTGCCGAAGCACTGGCTTGATGCGGTTTTCAACTATGTAAAGCAGGATTTATTCGTGTACCTCGGTGGGCGTCGATGCAATACTTTATGCATCAATGCCTCACTCCAAGGAAAACATGAAGCGCAGAACCCTGTTGAAACTGGCGGCCGGTAGCGCCGCCGTTGCCGGCTTTTCTCCCGTATCGCTGGTGGTCGCGGCTCCGCTCAAGGAGCTGCGCCTCGACTACGCCTACTACTCGCCCGCCAGCCTGGTGCTGCGTCGCTTCGGCTGGCTCGAAGAGGATTTCAAGGCCGACGGCGTGCAGATACGCTGGGTGCTGAGCGCGGGCAGCAATCGCGCGCTGGAATACCTGAACGCGAACAGTATCGATATCGGCTCCTCGGCCGGTCTGGCTGCGCTGCTGGCCAAGGCCAACGGCAATCCTATCAAGACTCCCTATATATTCTCGCGTCCGGAATGGACCGCGCTGGTGGTGCGCAAGGATTCCAATATCCACACGCTGGCCGATTTAAAGGGCAAGAAGGTCGCGGCTACCAAGGGCACCGATCCATATCTGTTCCTGCTGCGGTCCCTGAAGACCGCCGGCTTGAAACGCAGCGATATCGAGCATGTCAGCTTGCAGCATGCGGACGGTCGCGCGGCGCTGGAACAAGGCAAGGTGGATGCGTGGGCGGGCCTCGATCCGCACATGGCCGCCAGCGAATTGGAAAGCGGCTCGAAGCTGATCTACCGGAACGTCGCGTTCAATACCTACGGTTTCCTGAACGTGCGCGAGGACTTCCTGGCGACGCGGCCGGCCGAGGTGGCGCGCGTGATCAAAGCGTATGAGAAAGCACGCGCATGGATACGCGCCAATCCGAGCGAGGCGGCCAAGATTTTGTCTGAAGAGGCCAAGGTGTCGTTGTCGGTGGCGCTGCTGCAGGTGAAGCTGCGCAGTGACTTCAGCAATCCGCAGCCGGGCAGCGAGCATGTGCAGGCCTTGCAGGTGGCCGCGCCGATTCTGAAAGATGAAGCGCTGGTCAAGGCGGACGTGGACCTCGGTCGCGCGATCTCGGAGCTGGTGGATACCCGCTTCGCGCAACCGTACATCACGCGCGGCTAGGAGCGGCGGGCATGAGCAGCCAACTTGCAGCTCGCGTCGATGCGCCCTCCGCCGCCGATGCGGCGGAACTGGCGCACGCGGCCAGCGCCGCACAAGCTAAGCTGGTCTCGGCGCTGCGCCGCAAGCGTGCCGATGCCAACGCCGACGCGGACGCCAAGGCGGCTCCGCACGGCGGCGCCGGCCCCGGCACAAAGAACGGTCAGCGCGCGCGTCGGCTCTTGCTTGCCTTGCTGCTGCCCGTGACGGCGCTGCTGGCGATTGAATTTTCCGTGCGTGGCGGCCTGATTCCCGCGCACATGCTGCCGCCGCCGACGCAAATCATTGAAACGCTGCGCGACCTTGGCGCACAAGGACTACTGGGACATATCGGCGCCAGCACGCTGCGCGTGGCCGCTGGTTTCGCCAGCGGCGCTTTGCTGGCAATTGTGCTGGGCGCCGCCGTCGGCCTTAGCCGCCACGCCGAAGCCATCCTCGACCCCACCTTCCAGGCGCTGCGCGCGATTCCCTCGCTGGCGTGGGTGCCGCTGCTGCTGCTCTGGCTCGGCATCGACGAAGCGCCAAAGATCGTATTGATCGCCATCGGCGCCTTCTTCCCCATCTACATGGGCGTGGCCTCCGGCATACGCGGCGTGGACCGCAAGCTGATCGAAGTCGCACGGCTATATCAACTATCGAATATCGCACTGACCCGGCGCGTGCTGCTGCCGGCCGCGTTGCCGGCCATTCTGACCGGCTTGCGCAACGGCCTCAGTCTGGCGTGGATGTTCATGGTGGCGGCCGAATTAATCGCCGCCAGCAAGGGTCTCGGCTACTTACTTTCGGACGGCCGCGAAACCAGTCGCGCCGACATCGTCCTCGCGGCCATCGCGCTGCTGGCCATCCTCGGCAAAATCAGCGACACGCTGATGGCCGTCATTGAAAAACGCAGCCTGGCATGGCGCGACAGCTATGCATAACCCATCATGACCATCGCACTCGACATCCACGTTAAAGAAAAGCGCTACGGCGCGCGCACCGTCCTGAGGGACGTCGGTCTGCGCTTGCAGGAAGGCGAAATCGTCAGCCTGATCGGCGCCAGCGGCTGCGGCAAAAGCAGCTTGTTGGCCATCGCCTCGGGACTGGACCGCCATTTCAGCGGCGAAGTGAAACTGGGCGGAACCGTCTTGCACGGCGTGAGCGGCGACATCGGCTTCATCTTCCAGGAGCCGCGCCTGTTCCCGTGGCTGACAGTGGCGCAGAACGTCGCCTTCAACGGCGGCGACAACGCGCAGAACGCACAACGGCTGGTCACACGCCTGCTCTCCGAAGTCGGCCTGCACGAACATGCCGACGCACTGCCCAAACAACTCTCCGGCGGACAAGCGCAACGCGCCGCCATTGCGCGTGGCCTGTTCACGCAGCCGCGCGTGCTGCTGCTGGACGAACCCTTCTCCGCCGTCGACGCCTTCACCCGCATGAAGCTACAGGACCTACTGCTGAAGGTCGCCCATGAACACAAGCTCACGGTGCTGCTGGTAACGCACGACATCGACGAAGCGCTCTACCTGAGCGACCGCGTGGTCTTGCTGGACGGCGGCCTGACCGAGTTCCATCCCGGCCCGGCACCGCGCAAGCGCGGCGACACCGACGCCGCCCATCTGAAGGCCGCCATCCTCGACAGCCTTCACGTCTGACAAACTTCTTTAGAACTTCGCGCGCACGCCGAACACCACGTTACGGCCCGGCAGCGGCGAGATATCCTTCAGCACCGAAGTCGATACGCGGATCTCGTCGTTGGTCAGGTTCTTGGCCAGCAGGAACCAGGTCAGATCGTAATTGCCCAATTTCTGCGTGTACGAGACGTTGGCGTTGACCTGGTTGTAGCTCGGCGTGTCACTGGTTTCGAACGAAGCCAGACGGTCCTGCGCCTGCGCGTGCACCAGCGACAGGCCGGCACGCCAGTCACCCATCTTGTACGCGGTGCTGATGCCGACGCGCGTGGCCGGTTGCAGCGGCAGGCTGCCGCCGCGATCCAGCTTGCCATGCGAGGTGTCGGCGAACAGGCGGCCGGACCAGCCGGAGCCGGTCGGGTTGTATTCCAGCTCCGCTTCCGCGCCCTGCACCGTGGCGTCGGCCTGTTCGAAGATGCGCTCGCGCAGTTCGTCACCCGGATTGCCCTCTGCATCGAGCAGGTTGCCGGTGATATGGCCGTAGATGAAGTCACTCACCTTGTTGCGGAAGACGTTGGCCTTCCAGCGCACCAGGCCCATGGTCTTCTGGACGTTGACTTCGATGTTACGCGAGGTCTCCTTCTTGAAATCGGCGTTGCCGATGTCGAAGGTCACGGTGGCGTCGTGCGGGCCGCTCGAATACAGCTCCTCGGTCGACGGCGCGCGCTGCGCATAGGACAAGGTCGCGCCCAGCGCATAACCGTGCACGAACGGCCACATGCCGCCCACCGACGCCGATTGCAGGTTGAACGAACGGTCCACTCCCGTCACCGGCTCGCGTTTGACGCGCTCCACGCGACCGCCGGCGTTGAACTTGACCGGGCCGAAGTCGGTTTCCTCGACCAGGAAAGCAGCGTTGGAAGTGGAACGGGTGACCGGCACGGTGTCCGGACCGCCCTCCGCGCTCAGTGCCGAGAAGTTGGTGTTCTCAGTCTGCACGCCGAAGGTGCCGTGCCAGCCGGCCACCGGCTTGTGCGTCAGTTCGAAGCGCGTTTCCAGCGAGCGGTTCTTGAACTGCACTGCGGGCAGGCCGTCCTCGCCGATTTCGGCGTGCTCGTAGTCGGTGTAGCCGGCCTTGAACTTGAAGGTCTCAAAGCCTTGCAGCGGCGCCTTCACCAGGCTGTCGATGTCGTAGCGGGTCTGCTTCTGGTCGATCTTCGAGCCTTCGTCGCTCGGAATGCCGTACAGATTGCTCAGGTGCGAAACGGAAACGCCAACGAAACCCCAGTTGTCGATGTACGAACCGCCCACGCCGACGCTGCGCGAGCGCGTGTCCGAATGTGGCAGGCGGCCGGAGGCCGAATCGGGATCGTTCAGCACGCGGTTGCCTGGAATCTTGTAGTCGTCGGCATTGCGGAAGTTACCGTCGACGTGCCAGGCCAGATGATCGACCGAACCGTCCAGGGTGCCGGAAGCATTGCGGCCGTTATCGACCGTGCTGCCACGTGCTTCCAGTTGTCCGGTGAGCTTGGGTTCCAGCGCGGTCGGAATACGTTCGTTGACGACGTTGACCAAGCCGCCGATGGCGCCCGAGCCGTACAACAGCGCGGCCGGGCCGCGCAGGATTTCGATCTGCTGCGCTGTGGCGCCTTCGGCCGCCACAGCGTGGTCGTTGGACAGGCCCGAGACGTCGGAGACGGCCATGCCATTCTCCAGCATCTTGACGCGGGCGCCTTCCATGCCGCGAATGATAGGACGCGAAGCGCCGGCGCCAAACGCCGACGCCGATACGCCCAACTCCTGCGAGAGCGTTTCGCCCAGCGAGCTGCCGGATTTGTCGCGCAGCTCATCCCCGGCCAGCACCTTGGCCGGCGCGAGAATCTGGTCGTTGGCGGTGTTGCCAAACGGGTTAGCCGTTACGACAACTTGTGGAACTACGGCGGTCTGGGCGAAGGCCAGCGAAGAATAGGCGGACAGAATGGCGCCGGCCAGCAGCGTGCGTTGGATAGTCATGTAAAACCTCTAGCGATATGGGTGACGAACGCGCACCACGGCCCGAATGCGGGCGCGCGGCGGCGAAAAACTCAAAATTCAGAACGGATTTCGGGTGTCACGCCAGAGGGGGCGCACGGGACTGGAAGACGCAGATGGTCCGCTCGCAAGCGGCCTGCGTGGCCTCGATGGTGATCGGGCCGGTGCTGAGGGTGGAGATGGCCAGCGTGAGCGGCGAACTGGTGATGACGGCGCCCATCTGGGCCACCGACACACACTCCGCGCAAATCTTGTCGACGGCTAGGCGCTTGCGGTGCTCGGCCTGGTCTTCGTCGCTCAGTCGGACATTCTGCTGTTCGACGCCGAGCCAGTGCGTATAGACGTGCGCTACCCCGAGCTGCTGCGTGAAGAGCAGCAGCAATGACAGAAACACATGAACAAGGGGTAGTCGGCGACGCATGGGCCGTATTCTAGCGTGTTAAGATGTGCAAACGCAAACACCTTCGCCGGAACGGTACTCAAGTCCTGATGCAAAAAGCCCTCGTCACCCTCGCCTGCGCGCTGACGCTCAGCGCCTGCGCGCCGTTCACCGCCCGCCCTCCAGTCAATCCAGACCTCACCATCAGCAGCCTGCGCTTCGTCGGCGAACAGCGCCTGCCATGGCGTATGCCGTTCAAGGATACCCAGGTGGGCGGCCTGTCCGGCATCGACTACGACGCCGCCAACGACGAATGGGTCATCATCTCCGACGACCGCTCGCAAATCAATCCTGCCCGCTACTACCGGGCCAAGCTGTCGATCGATGCGCAGTCTATCGCGCCGCTGCAGCTGACCGGCGTGACCACGCTGCTGCAACCGGACGGCCGCGCCTACCCGTCCAAGGATGAATACAAGCGCAGCGGCGGCGTGGTGCCGGACCTGGAAGCGGTGCGCGTCGATCCGCTGGACGGCAGCATCTGGTACGCCAGCGAAGGCGACGTCGAACTGTCGCTGTCGCCGTTCATCCGCCGCGCCGCGCGCGACGGCAGCTACCTCTGGTCGCTGCCGCTGCCGCCGATGTTCACCGTCTCGAAGGAGCACCTCTCCGGGCCGCGCAACAACCAAGGTTTCGAGGGCTTCAGCTTTACGCCGGATGGCCGCAGCCTGTGGGTCTCGCTGGAAGGTCCGATGTATCAGGACGGGCCGGAACCGAGCCCTGAACGCGGCGCGGTCAACCGCATCAGCCATTTCAGCCGCGACGGCAAGCTACTGGGCCAATACGCCTACCCGCTGGAGCGCATCGCCGCCGCGCCGGGCAAAGGCAAGTACGCCGACAACGGCATTTCGGAACTGGTGTGCCTGAGCGACAAGCGTATGCTGGTGATGGAGCGCGCCGGCGTGCAGGCCGACGACGGCAAGTACAAGGACTACGTGCGGATATTCGAAATCGACACCACCGGCGCGACCGACATCCAGCACCTGGTCAGTTTGAAGGACGCCAGCTACCAGCTAGTGAAGAAGCGCCTGGTGCTCGATCTCGGTAGCCTGAACCTGCCCATCGTCGACAACCTGGAAGGCATGTCGCTCGGCCCACGTTTAGCCAACGGCCACGCCAGCCTGGTGCTGATCTCCGACGACAACTTCAGCAAGTCGCAGGTCACCCAGCTGCTGCTGTTCGAAGTCCTCCCCTGAGATGACGGGCGGCGACAGGCAATTGTCGCAACGGCAGCAGCGCTCGAAACCCGGCAGTGGGTCGTCGAAATAATCGAGCAGCAGCTTCCAGCGGCAAAAGCCGCTTTGCGCGTAGCCGATCATGCGTTCCAGCTTCTCGCGGTCGAGTTCATGCTTGTCGTCCGGCGCCTTGCTCTTCATGAGGAAGAATTTTTGCAGGCGCGTGTCGTCGTGGTAGTAGAGCAGCGTGCATTCGGCGTCTTCGCCGTCGCGCCCTGCCCGGCCGGACTCCTGGTAGTAGGCTTCCAGATTGCCCGGCACCTGCAGGTGGATCACGAAGCGGGTGTCGCTCTTGTCGATGCCCATGCCGAAGGCGTTGGTGGCCACCATCACGCGCCGTTCGCCGCTCATGAACAGGTTCTGGTTCTCGCTGCGCTCGGCCGCTTTCAGGCGGCCGTGATAGAGCGTGACGCTTTCGCCGGCATCGAGCAGCATTTGATACGCTTCCTTGGCCGCCTTGACGGTGGCGGCGTACACGATGCCGACGCCTTCCGTCGCTTGGACCAGCTCCAGCATCACCGCGTATTTTTCATCCGGATTGGTCACCTGGCGCACGCGATATTGCAGATTGGATCGGTAGATGCCGGTGTTCACCACGCGCAGCCCAGGACGCGCCAGCTGCTTGCGGATGTCGTCGATTACGTCCTCGGTGGCGGTGGCGGTCAGGGCCAGCACTTGCGGCTGATCCAGCACCGCCAGCGCGGCGCCGATTTCCATGTAGGCCGGACGGAAATCGTGGCCCCACTGCGAGATACAGTGCGCTTCATCGATCACCAGCAGGCCGACGCTGGTTTGCCGCAGCAGTTCCTGGAACTCCGGCATGGCCAGTCGTTCAGGCGTGCAGAAGACGATATCCTTGTCTTCGCTTTCGATGGACTGCAGCGCCTCGCGCTCATCGCTGCGCGACAGGCTGCTGTTGATTTGCGCGGCGCTGGCGATGCCGACCTCCTCCAGCTTTTCCGCCTGGTCCTTCATCAGCGAGATCAACGGTGAGACCACCACCGTCAGGCCTTTACGCAAGCGCGCAGGCACCTGGTAGCACAGCGACTTGCCGCTGCCGGTGGGCATAACGGCCAGGGTATCGCGGCCGGCCAGCACGCTGTCGATGACGCGCCGCTGGCCGTCGCGCAGCGCTTCGATGCCGAACACCTTGCGCAGCAGGCGGTCGACTTGTTTATTGAGTGGTGTAGTCATGCTGCTAACGTATCAAGGAAGATCATGCCCGTATGTACGCCAACACACGGCTCTGTCATACTACGGCTTTTAGCGGCTATCCGAAAAAACGATGGACCCGAGACGAGAGCATGTGCGACGGCTGCTGCAGGTCGACGCCTACATTACCGATATTCATGGCAGGACCACCGCCCCCGCGCAGATCATCGATATCTCGCGCATGGGCGTGGCCTTCGTCAGCGACCACGCGATTACTCCGCACGAACAGTTCGTGCTGAATTTCTGTTTTCCCGGCAGCGCCATCCGCAACGAGATCACACTGACGGTGCTGCACAGCGCCGTCATCGGCACTCACGGCCGCTACCGCAACGGCGCGCGCTTCACCGCCATTTCCGAAGCCTGCGCCGACCGCATTTTCGACTACGTCACCACGGCCCCGGCCTGAGCCTCCCTACCAGCCGATATCCTTCAACAGCGGCAAAGTCAGGTCGTAGGGCGGCTTGACTCCGTGCGTCAGGTCGGCATTGATGGCCGGCTCCATGAGCTGGTTGGGCGTGGCGCTGGTGTCGTAGTGCGACACCGAGGAGCCGGGCTGGTTCGGGCGCGGCGCATACATCAGCACCCTGCCCAGCACATCGGTCCCCGCCCGCACGCCCAGGTTCACCCCCAGGTTGGCAAACATGCCCGAGTGCGTGCGCGTGCGTTTCGCCAGCTCCTGCTTGAGCACCAGGCCGTCTTCCAGCGTGATGCGCACGGCCGGTATCACGATGCGCGGCTCGCTGCCGCCCAGCCCCGGCGGCGGCGCACCGGCCACGTTGTCCACGACAATCGCGCCGATGGCGCCGGCATCCTGCACGTTGAGGACCTTGACCACAAAGGTGCAGACGCCGCGATCGAGCAGCGCGATCCTGCCCTGGACGGCGCGCGCATTGAGCGGCGACAGCGGCGCGCAGGCCCGCCCCAGGTCTGGCGGCGTATCGACCACCGGCATCACCTCGCCGGTCAGGCCCGGTGTGCCCAGCGATGGACCGAAGGCGGCCGTGCCGATCTGGATCACGCCGGCCACCCGCGGCGGCGACAGGATGGTGAGGATGGGCGTGCCCGCCTGCAGCACGGTTTGCGCGGCATTGTTGACCTGCACCCCGGTCCATACCAGCTTGCCCGACTTGACGGCCGAGGCGGCGCGCTCGGCCTTGTTCATGTCCTTCCACACCTTGCCGGTGCTGGCGTCGAGCAGGAAGTAGTCCCAGATGCTGGGCACGCCGGCCAGCAGTTCGCCGGTCTGGTCGTCGGTGTAGGTCTGGAAGCCCAGGCCATGTGCGAACTCGTGCAGCAGCACGGTGACCAGGTCGGTATTCGGTCCGTGGTTGTTGTCGAGACCGAGGTAGAACGGCGAGCCGGTGAAACAGCCGGGCTGGCCCAGGTTGACGTTGAAGCGCGCGCGGATATCGGGCGTGTCGGGATCGGTGTCGAGACCGAGCAGCTTGTTGGTCTCGGCCTTGCTGAACCAGGCGTTGCGCTGCGGTGCGCCGGGGAAGTCGGCGAACACCTCCAGCGCGCCGGCGCTGCCGAGCACGGCGGCGCTTTCGGTGCAGGGCAAGGCTTCCCAGGTGGCCAGCACGCGGATCGGCACGCTGCTGTCCAGCGTTTCGCCCCACTTGCTGGCGGCGGCCTGGAAGGCGTTCAGGCGCTGCGTGCCGAGCGTGGTGCCGAGGTTGCCGCCGACCTGCGTCACCGGCGCGGGATCGTTGAAGCCGACGCCGGCCGGGTCACCGTTGACGATGGTGATGGTGGCGGCGGCCCAGCTGACGGAGCTGAACAGCACGGCGGCCATGGCGGGCGCGATCGCGGCCAGCAGGTTTTTCATGGCCGCTCTCCCTGTGCCTGGGCCTCGGGCACGCAGCTTTCAGCAATGCTGCCGTCGGCGGCCTTGCGGGCGACGGCGTACCGCGCATGGCGCTCGTCCAGCATCAGGCTGATGCCGCCGTGCGACGGCTGCGGCTTGGGCGGCAGCGGCCGCATGATGGGCATCTGGGTGCGTGCGGCGGCGGTGAGCAAGGCCGCCTGCTGTGGATCGGGGCCGGTGAGCTTGCCGGTGACGGGGTCCTTGTAGGCCATGAAGCCGTCCTGCCCCGGCGCCGATGGCGCGACCGGCTGGACCTGGACCTGGACGTGCGGGAAGCTCATGACGCCGCTGGCAGTGTCCGGCGTGCCGGCTTGCGCGGCCAGGGCGCCGGTAGCCAGGGCGCCGGCAGCCAGCAGCCGGCGCGGGCGCAACCGGCGGCTCAGCAGCCCAACCGCGCCGAGGCAGATCAGCGCCACGGTGACGGGCTCCGGAATCGCGTTGATGCTGACCGCATCGATGCCGACGTAGTGGCCGTTCAAACTGGTGTCATCAACCACATAGCGGAAGCCGAAGCGCCCCCGCACCGGCGCGACAAGGCTGTCGACCAGCACGCTGCGGTCCTGCCAACCGGTATCGGCCACCGATTCGTAGGCAGCCAGCAAGGCGAAATTGGCGACCGCCATCAGCCCCGCCAGATATTTCATCAGGTTCATGTTATCCCCCAGGAATAGTCAAACGGCTCAACTTGCCTCAGTTAGACCGAGTACTGCCGCGCCGGGTTCCGGGGGAGATGAAAAAAACTTAACGCTTCAGGCCAGAACCGTATCGATGCGCATGGCGGCCTTGAGGGTCAGCGTCACCGGCGTTTTCTCGGCGATTTCGGCCATGCGGGCCATTTGCGCGGCATCCACCGCGCCGTGGATGGCAAGCGTGCGCAGGACCACCATGGCGCCGTCGTCGCCATGGGTCAGGTGCAGGGTCACGTCGACCGCGTCGACCGGCCACTGCTTGCGGTCGGCGTACATGCGCATGGTGATGGCGGTGCAGGCGCCGAGCCCGGCCAGCAAATAGTCGTACGGCGCAGGGCCCGCGCCGCTGCCGCCATTGCGCGCTGGTTCGTCGCCGGTCAGGGCGTGGCCGCCGACCTCGATTTGCGTGGTGTATGTGTCCTTGCCGATATGCGCCGTGCCCCGTGCCATGCCTTGTTCTCCCTATGTAAAGCAAATGAGGATCTAAAATTCTCCAATCGATCATACAGTTAGTTTGATTCTCGCGCTGATTCGCCCCCATCATGGCCGACTATTGAGCACCTTACAACTCAATGACTTACAAAGGCATCTCAGTACGCACCGCCTGATTGCCGCCCTCCTCCTCGCCAGCGAAGCGCGTCGACGGCAAGGTGCCGGCCGGCGCCACCGCGAAGTGCCGGGATGGCAGCTACCGCTTTAGCATGAGCCGGCGAGGGACGTGCTCCGGGCATGGTGGCGCCGGGAATTGGATGTAGACTTAGAAGATCAAGCGCGCCAAAATCAGCTCGCGCACCATTCGATACGCGAGGGAGCGGGCCTGGATTTTAAATCCCGCAGGTCCGATGTGCGCTACCTGGGCACTTATCAAGGTGTCCCCATCGGGGATCCATAAAAATAACTAACCAGTAGCGAGTCGAGAATGAGCGAAACAAAAACAGGGGAATCAACCACGACGACTGGCGCCCCGTATACACAAGATCAAGCGCCAGTAGGTTTTGTTCAACTGGTTGATCACCTCAATACACTCTTGATCTCGGCCGATGCCGAGTTATCGAAAGAAATTCACGATGAAAAAAGAATCGGCACTTACTGGAAGGCAAGAAGGCTGCTTTGCGTCAGCAGTATGACGTCGACATGGCCGCTCTTGACGATCAACTTGCAGAGGCAGCCAAGACGTCTGTGGTGGATGACGCGGTTGTTGACAATCTAAGCCCAAACGAAGAAGATCAATCCATGAGCACTCCTACCCGCGAAGAAATCGACGCAAAACTTGAAACTATCGGAGTGAAGATGGATGGTAGAGTTGCAGCCATTCAGGCGAGTATTGACGGGTACTTGGGGCGACAGGAAGAAAGCGCCAAACGGCTTGAAGAGCGCTTGACGAGAATGGAATCGGACTCCGCGCAGGTTCGCAGCGAGATCAAACACAATGCGGACCGCAGCAGTGCGGAAATGAAAAGTCTGAAGTCGACGATTATCATTACAGCGGTAAGTACCGTCCTGGCAATTGTCCTAGGCGTGGCAGCCTTCAATGCGACAGTCCTCTCAAACATGCTTGCTTCGTTTGAGTCGGGCAAGAACACTGCGGCAGCCCAGACTGACATCAAAAGGCAAACTGAAGAGACCGCCGTCCTGCTGAAGCAAATTCAAGAACGACTTGACGCGCAAAAGGCTGTTAGCACCAGAGATGACAAGCCTGCGGAAAAGAAATAGATCACATGACGCTCCGCCAGTCGGGGCTTTTTAACGCCCAGATACTCCGAATAATTCGCATGGTCGATCCTGTACTTATCGAAGAAAGTACCTATGTAAAGCTAAAGTAAAGTAGAGTAAATGCCGTTTTTTGCCATATTTTGCACTGGTATAATGGCAACTCTACCGTACCTTGACGGCGCCCCGTCGATACCATGCAAAAGATCCTGCTTACCTGCTGCCTGACCGGCAGCGCCATTCTGCCAGCTTACGCCCAAACCGCCACTCCCGAAAAGCCAGCTCCCAAGCCAGCCACCGCCATCAAGGCCAAGGAAACGACAGCCGTCGTGCCGGAAGTGACTGTGTCCGCCGAGCGCCCGACCAACCGCATCGACCGCCAGGTCTACGATGTGAAGTCGGACGTCTCCAGCACCAACGGCACCGCCGCAGACGCCCTCAACAACGTGCCCTCGGTGGCTGTGGATCCGGACGGCAGCGTGACGCTGCGCGGCAGCAGCAATGTGCAGATCATGGTGGACGGCAAGCCTTCGGCCATGCTGCAAGGCGATAACCGTGGCGCCGCGCTGCAGGCCATGGCCGCCGACGACATCGAGTCGGTGGAAGTGATCAACAATCCGGGCGCGCAGTTCGGCAATGAAGCGGGCGGCGGTCCCATCCTGAACCTGGTGATGCGCCGCAACCGCAAGCCGGGCGGCTTCGCCACCGTCAACGGCAACGCCGGCACCGCCGGCCGCTACAACAGCGCCGTCAACGGCACCTACAACGAAGGCGCCTGGGGCTTCCAGGGCAGCGCCAACGTGCGCCACGACGGCCGCAACTCGGTGGCCGACGTCAGCCGCGACCGCCTCGACCCGAACACCGGCGAATTCGTGCACAGCAGCCAGAAATCGGTCGGGCGCGGCCTGAACGACATGGTCGGGCTGAACGGCCAGGTCAGCTACAACCTGAACCAGACCGACACCCTGACCGGCAGCGCCAACTACAACGGCCGTGGCAACGACCAGCGCGGCACCGACCGCTACAACAACGGCGCCACCAGCACCACGCCGGCCAACGACTACCTGCGCAGCACCCTGCGCAACGGCGACAGCAAGAACTTCAGCTGGGGCGGCCGCTATGACCACAAGGGCGAACTGCCGGGCGAAACGTTGAAGATCGACCTGCGCGTATCGACTTCGGAAAACGAGAACACCAGCGACTACACCAACGACTACGCCAACCCCAACGTCTTCGACACGCGCGCCCACCAGCACAGCGAAAACGACACCCGAATCATCGACTTCACCGGCGACTACGAGCGCCCGCTGTGGGGCGGCACCGCCAAGGCGGGCTACAAGGTGGCCTCCAACAACAGCAGTTTCGATACGCTGTACACCGACATCGATCCGGTCACCGGCGTGGCCAGGGTCAACGCCGGCCGCACCAACGCCTACGAGCTGGACGAAACCGTGTACGCGCTGTACGGCACCTACCAGATGCGCCTGAACGAGCGCTGGGGTGCGCTGGCCGGCCTGCGCGCCGAATACACCGAGATGGACATCGATCAGATCACCGGCGGCGTCAAGGCCAACAATAATTATATAAACTATATACCTAGTTTCTTCGCCACCTACAAGGCGACCGACACCGCGAACATGCGCTTCGCCTACGCGCGCCGGATTCGCCGCCCGAACGCCAACGACCTGAATCCGTACGTGACCTATCGCGACGAATTCAACGTCTCGTCGGGTAACCCGAATTTGAAGCCGACCAAGACCGATTCGTTTGAAGTCGGCTACGAAACCAAGTTCGGTGGACTGGAAACCAATCTGCGCGGCTACTACCGCCGCGACACCGACGCCATCGTCGACTACCGCTACTTCGTGGCGCCGAACGTGCTGCTGACCACCAAGGCCAATGGCCAGGGCAGCCATTCGAGCGGCCTGGAATTCACGGTCAGCGGCAAGCTGGCGCCGTCGCTCACGCTCAACACCAGCGGCAACCTGGCGCGTTCGCAGCAGCGCAGCTATGACGACACCGGCACGCTGGTGACGCGCACCGCCAATTCGCTGAGCGGCCGCGCACGCCTCAACTATCAGTACGACGCCGCCAACCAGATCCAGATGGCGCTGCAAATGATGGGCAAGACCTTGTCGGGCCAGGGCTACCGCTCGCCGAACCGCACGGTCAACCTGAGCTGGCGCCACACGGTGACGCCGCAGCTGACCATGGTGGCCAATGTGACCGACCTGTTCAACACCAACAAGATGGAAACCGTCATCAACAGCGCCACGCTGCGTGAGACCAGCACCCGCCGCTTCGACGGCCGCGTGTTCTACCTGGGCCTGTCGTACCGCTTCGGCGGCGCCAGCAGCTCGGGCGAAAAAGAAGAAGGCGGCTGGGGCCAGCGTCCGGGCGGCCCAGGCGGCCCAGGCCCAGGCGCCGGCGGCCCGCCACCAGGCGCCTAAGGGCCTGGCAGCAGGACGATTACTTCATCACAGTCAGCTTCTGGCGCTTGCCATCTTTGAAGGTGAAGATGGTGAGCACGCCGTCCTGCACGTCGCCACGGGCGTCGAAGGCGATGGTGCCGGTCACCCCCTTGTATTTGATCTTGGCCAGCACCGGCAGATACTTCACCGGATCGGGCGAACCCGCCTGCTGCATCGCCGCCACCATGGTCATCAGCGCGTCGTAGGTGTACGGCGCGTAGGTCTGCACTTCGATGCCGTACTTCTTCTTGTACGCCATGCGGAAGTCGGCCATGCCTTTTTCCTGCGACGGCTCGACCCCGCCCGCCTCCGCGCAAATCACCTGACCATCGCTCATGCCCTCGCCCGCCAGACGCGGCACCGAGTCGGAGCACATGCCGTCGCCCCCCATGAACTTGATCGGGAAGCCCAACTGCTTCATCTGGCGCAGCATCGGCGCGGCCACGGCGTCCATGCCGCCGAAGAAGATCAGGTCCGGCTTGGTGGCCTTGATGGCGGTCAGGATGGCCGTCATGTCGGTGGCCTTGTCGTTGGTGTACTGGGTCGAGACGATGCTCGCACCGCTGGCCGCGCCGCTGCGCTTGACCGTCTTGCTGAATTCATCGACCAGACCTTTGCCGTAGGCCGTGCGGTCGTCCACCACCGCGATGCGCTTGGCCTGCATGTTCTGCATGGCGTAGCGCGCCAGCGCAGGACCGAGCTGCTCGTCGTTGGCGATGTTGCGGAAGGTGGTGTTGTAGCGCTGGCGCGTGTACTGCGGCGAACTGGCCGACGGCGTGATCTGCGGGATGCCGGCGTCGTAATAAATGCGCGAGGCCGGAATCGACGTGCCCGAGGTTTCGTGACCGATCACGCCCTGCACCTTGGCGTCCACCAGCTTCTGCGCGACCGTGGTGGCCTGCTTCGGATCGGCAGCGTCGTCTTCGGCCTGCATCACGATCTTGTACTTCTTGCCGCCGATGACCACACCCTTGGCGTTAAGCTGCTCGACCGCCATGCGCGCACCGTTTTCATTGTCCTTGCCCAGGTGGGCGATCGGGCCGGAGGTAGCGGCAACGTGACCGATCTTGATGATGTCTTCCGCCTGCGCGGTGGCGGCGCCCAGAGCGCCGATAAAGGCCAGCGCAAGCGCCTGGCAAACTGCTTTTCTTGTAAACTGCATAAAATCCTCGTTAGTTAACTCCAGTAGGATACCAGAGCCACCGCCGGGAGCGCACGATTGCCCAGGGTATTCCCTTGCGCATCGAGTGATTTAAAGTAAAATAAACTTTTCTCCAAAGAATCAACCCACGCGCATGGCCTTCTTGCTTTTCCAGCTCAATAGCCTGCGCAGCCGACTCGTGCTGCTGGTATTGCTGGCCATCGCGCCGATCACGGTGATGACCTTCGTCAACGGCGCGCGCGAACGCGCCCACGCGGTCGAAACCGCAGAAGACAACCTGCAGCGCCTGACCAATCTGGCGGCCGCCAACGAGGCGCAGTCGATAGCCGGCGCACGTCAGATCCTGCGCGACCTGGCCAGCATCCCGGACCTGCTGGGCGACCAGGCCCAGTGCAGCCGGCTGCTGGCGAATATCCAGCGCCAGAATCCCGACTACGTCAACCTCGGCCTGATCCAGCTCAACGGCGACGTCACCTGCAGCGCGGTGCCATCGAAGGCGCCCGTCAACCTGGCCGACCGCTCCCACTTCCGCCGCGCCGTCCACCTGCGCCGCTTCGTGGCCGGCGGCTACGTGTTCGGCCGCGTCATCCAGAAGCACACCGTCAACCTCACGTATCCGGTGCTGGACGACGAGGAACGGGTGCAGGCCGTGGTCTTCGCCGCGCTCGACCTGACCCGGCTGGACCGCTTTGTGGCCGACATCCAGCTGCCGCCCGGCTCCCTGCTGCTGACCACCGACTCCGAAGGCAAGATCATCTCGCGCAAGCCCGCCCCCCAGGATTGGTTCGGCAAGATGGTATCGCCCGAAATGCGCAACGCCATGGCGGCCGAACCGGGCAAGCCGGTGCTGCTGACCGGCCCGGACGGCGTCGAGCGTCTGCACCGCTTCGCCCGCGTCGGCAACAACGGCCTGTCCGATTACACCGTCACCATCGGCATCCCGGCCGACGAAATCACCGCCAGTGCGCGCCATGACCAGATGCTGGACCTGTTGGCCCTGGCCGCGACGATCGGCCTGGCGCTGCTGGCCGCGTGGTTCGTCGGCGACGTGCTGGTGCTGCGCCGCGTGAAGCTGCTGGCCACGACCGCCAACCGCATCGCCTCCGGCACGCTGGAGGCGCGCAGCGGCATCACCTACGGCAAGGAAGAAATCAGCGAACTGGCGCGCGCTCTGGACGCCATGGCCGAGGCGCTGCAGGAGAAGGAACAGCAGCACCTGAAGGCCGAAAGCCAGCTGCGCGACGCCGACCGCCGCAAGGATGAATTCCTCGCCATGCTGGCCCACGAACTGCGCAACCCGCTGGCGCCGATCAGCGCCGGCGCGCAGCTGCTGCAGAGCGGTCACGCCAACGAAACGGCGGTCAAGCGCACGGCCGGCATCATCGTGCGCCAGGTGCATCACATGACGCGGCTGGTGGACGACTTGCTGGACGTTTCGCGCGTGACGCGCGGGCTGATCACGCTCACCCGCGCGCCGCTCGACGTCAAGAAGATCGTGGCCGATGCGGTGGAACAGGTCGAACCGCTGATCCGCTCGCGTCAGCATCATTTTGACGTGGTGCTGCCGTCCTATCCGCTGGCCGTCAACGGCGATCACAAGCGGCTGGTGCAGGTGCTGGCCAATGTGCTCAACAACGCCACCAAATACACGCCTGCGGGCGGCGCCATCAAGCTGACCGCGCACGGCGATGGCGGCAACGTGAAGCTGGTGGTCAGCGACAACGGCATCGGCATGTCGCCGGAACTGCGCAGCCATGTGTTTGAATTGTTCGCGCAGGCCGACCGCAACTCGGACCGCTCGCAAGGCGGGCTGGGACTCGGCCTGGCGCTCGTGAAGTCGTTGGTGGAGCTGCACGGCGGCTGCGTAGCCGTGGACAGCGACGGCGACCAGCAAGGCACCACGTTCACGATCACCCTGCCCGCCATCGCGCCGTTGGAGCCACTGGAGCCGCCGTCCGCGCAGCTGGCGTCGGCGCAGCAGGCAGCGCTGCACACGGCGCAGTACATTACGTCGCAAAACACGTCGCACATTACGCCGCATGGCACGCCGACGGGGGCCGGCGCCGCTCCCGCGCCCAGCTTGCGCGTCCTCGTGGTGGACGACAACTTCGATGCCGCGCAAACGCTGCAACTGCTGCTCGAAGGCAGCGGCCACTACGTCAGCGCGGCGCATACGGCGCTGGAAGCGCTGGAACTGGCGCAGGCCAAGTCACCGCAACTGTGCCTACTCGACATCGGCCTGCCGGACCTCAGCGGCTATGACCTGGCGCGCGGCCTGCGCGCGCTGCCGCAGACGCAGCACGCCACCCTGGTGGCGGTCACCGGCTACGGCCGCCGCGAAGACCGTGAACTTGCGCACGCAGCCGGCTTCGATCATTATTTCGTCAAACCGGTGGACGTGGACGCGCTCCAGGCCCTGATCGCCGGCCTCTCCCCAACCTCCGGAGCACCATGAAGCACTTGCTACTCAGCCTCGCCATCGGCGCAGCCTACGCTGCCTTGCCAGCCCACGCACAGGAACAGGACATGGCGCGCATCGCCGCGCAGCCGGCCGTGAAACAGGCGCTGGCCTACCTCGAAAAGAACGAAGCCACCACCACCGCCAACACGCTGGCCATCAACGCCATTCCCGCCCCCACCTTCGCTGAAGGTGTACGCGCCCGCGATTATGCGGAACGCCTGAAAGCCGCCGGCCTGCAAGACGTGCAACTGGACGGCGCCGGCAATGTGCTGGGCATGTATCGTGGCAGCGGCAAAGGCCCGCTCGTGGTGCTGGCCGCACACCTGGACACGGTGTACCCGGCCGGCACCGACCTGACCGTACGCGAAAAGGATGGCCGCTACTACTCGCCCGGCATCGCCGACAACGCCCGCTCCCTGGCCGCCATGCTGGCCGTGGCCCACGCCCTGCGCGACGCGCGCATCCGTACCGTGGGCGACGTGCTGTTCGTCGCCAACGTCGGCGAGGAAGGACTGGGCGACCTGAAAGGTGTGAAGCATCTGTTCAGCCAACGCAAGGACATCAAGGCTTTCGTCGGCCTGGAACCGGCGCTGGGCGCGGACGGCGATCCGGTCACCTACATCGGCACCGGCAGCCGCCGCTTCAAGGCCACCATACGCGGCCCCGGCGGCCATAGCTACGAAGGCTTCGGCCTGCCGTCGGCGGTGCACGCCGCCGGCCGCGTCATCGCCCGCATCGACGATATCCGCGTCCCGTCGCAACCCAAGGTAACGTTCAATGTCGGCGTGGTGCAAGGCGGTCAATCGGTGAACAGCATTTCCGCCGAAAGCTCGATGCTGATCGATATCCGCTCCGCCGATGCGGCGGTGCTGGCCAAGGTCGAGCAGCAAATCAAGAACGCCATCCAGCAAGGCGTGGCCGACACCAACCAGCGCTGGAACGCCAGCGCCACCAACGCCATCTCCGCCGAGCTGACGCTGATCGGCGACCGCCCGGCCGGCCAGATGGGCAAGGACGCGCTCATCGTCAAGACCGCGCTGGCGGCGGCCACGGTGCAAGGCCGCCCGGCGCTACTGGACAGCGCGCACTCCACCGACGCCAACCTGCCAATGAGCCTCGGCGTGCCGGCGATTACCATGTCCGGCGGCGGCAGCTCCGGCGGCTACCACTCGGAAAAACTCGAGTGGTGGTCGGCGCGCAATGCCCATACCGGCCCGCAGAACGTGATGCTGACTATCCTCGGATTGGTGGGCGTGGACGGCGTCTCCGCACCGCTGGCGAAATGAAACTCAAGCTAGTCCTCGGAGACCAGCTCAACCCGCAACACAGCTGGTTCTCTGCGCCGCATGACAACGTGGTATTCGTGATGATGGAAGTGCGTCAGGAAACCGACTACGTGCTGCACCACGCGCAGAAGATCATCGCCATCTTCGCCGCCATGCGCGACTTCGCGCAGCGCCTGCGCGACGGCGGCCACCGCGTGCACTACCTGACCATCGACGATCCCGCCAACCGCCACGCCATCCCCGCCAACCTGGATGAACTGCTGGCGCACTATAGCGCCACTGAATTCGCCTGGCAGGCTCCCGACGAATGGCGGCTGGACCAGCAACTGGCCGCCTACGCCACCGGCCTGTCGATCCCGGCCGAAATGGACGACACCGAACATTTCTACACCTCCCGCGACGAAGCGGCAAAGATCTTCGCCGGCAAAGAGCACTGGCTGATGGAGCAGTTCTACCGCCGCATGCGCACCCGCCACGGCGTGCTGATGTCCGCCACCGGCAAGCCCGCAGGCGGCCAATGGAACTTCGACCAGGACAACCGCGAAGCATGGCCCGGCATACCCTGGGAACCGGCCGACCTGCGCGGCCGTCACGATCACAGCGCGCTGTGGGCAACCATCCAGGCCTCCGGTGCCGCCAGCTTCGGCGAGGCCAACGCGTCGCAGTTCGCATGGCCGCTGAATCAGGAGGAAGCCTTGCAGCAGCTGGAGCGCTTCGTGGAGCAGGCACTGCCCCACTTCGGCCGCTTCCAGGATGCGATGAGCGTCAAGGCCTGGCGCCTGTTCCACTCGCTGCTGTCGTTCGCCATGAACGTCAAGATGCTATCGCCGCGCACCGTGGTGGCGCGCGTGGAAGCGGCGCTCGGCGAAGGCGCCGTGCCGCTGGCATCGGCCGAAGGCTTTATCCGCCAGATCCTCGGCTGGCGCGAGTACGTGCGCGGCGTGTATTGGCACCGCATGCCTGGCTACGACGAGTTGAATGCATTCGACCACCACTCGCCTTTGCCGTCGTGGTTCTGGGATGGCCGCACGCGCATGCGCTGCGTCGCCGCTGCTATCGGCCAATCGCTGGAGCACGCGCACAGCCACCATATCAACCGGCTGATGGTGATCGGGAATTTCTCGCTGCTGGCGGGGCTGTCGCCGCAGGAACTGCATCGCTGGTATCTGGGCGTCTACATCGACGCCTTCGAATGGGTGGAGTTGCCGAACACGCTGGGCATGAGCCAGTATGCCGATGGCGGCCTGCTGGCCACCAAGCCTTATGTCTCCAGCGCCGCCTACATCGACCGCATGAGCGATTATTGCAAGGGCTGCCACTACGACAAGAAGGCCAGGCTGGGCGAACGCGCCTGCCCGTACAACGCGCTGTACTGGGATTTCTTCGACCGCAATCGCGATCAACTGGCCGGCAACCACCGTCTCGGCATGGTCTACCAGCAGCTGCGGCGCATGGATGCAGGCGCGCTGGCCGCATTGCGCGAACGCGCCGCCGACCTGCGCGGCCGGCTGCCGGAACTCTAGGTACTGCCGCGCTGCATCAGTTCGAAGCCGGTGTTGACGATGCGCGCGGCGGTCAGGTCGCCGCCCAGGCGGTCAAGCAAGGCCTGCGCCGACATCGCGCCGATCTTCGCGCCGTCAACCTTGACGGTGGACAGCGGCGGATTCGTGTACTCGGAAAAATTCAAATCGCCGAAGCCCATGATGGCCAGATCCTGCGGCACCCGCAGGCCACGGCTTTGCGCTTCAATCAGGACGCCGTGGGCCAGCGTGTCCGAACTGCAGTAGATCGCGTCAAGCTCCGGATGTTCATCCAGCAGCGCGATGGCGCCAAGACGGCCCTGCGGCAAGGCGCCCGGCGCCGGCACCTGGCGCGCACTGACCACGGTCACGCCGTACTGCGCCAGCTCGGCCTGGAAGCCTTGCGTGCGCTGGCCGGCGCGCGGATCGCTGGCGGTCAGCATGCCGAAGCGGCGATAGCCCTGCGCCAGCAAATGCCTGGCGCAGGCGCGGCCGACTTCCTCGTGCGAGAAGCCGATCACCATGTCGATGGGATGCGGCGTCATGTCCCAGGTTTCCACCACAGGTGTGCCGATTTGCAGCAGGCGTTGACGCGTATTGTCGGTGTGGAGTGAGCCGGTGAGGATCACGCCGTCCGGACGCCGGCTCAGGATCGTCTCGACCAGCACTTCCTCGCGCCAGGTTTCATAACCCACGATACCGAGCAGCAGCTGGTAACCGGCGGCCGTCAGGCGGTCGGTTGCGCCCTGCACCATGTCGGCGAAGGTCTGCGTCGAGATGGTCGGCAGCACCAGCGCCACCAGTTTGCTGCGGCTCGACGCCAGCCCGCCGGCCAGCATGTTCTTCACGTAACCGGTGCGCTTGACCGCCTCCTGCACCTTGGCCAGCGTCACCGGCCGCACCAGCTGCGGCTCATTGAGCGCGCGCGAGACGGTAATCGGCGACACGCCAGCCGCCTTGGCGACGTCGATCAATGTGACTGGGGGTGCTGGCATCTTTTCTTCCATGGTTGATAGGCGTAACCATTTTAACTGACAACTCGTAATGATTGCGCTATCATAAATTCAATAAAAAGGAGACACGTTGAAGACCTACCGCATCCATCGATGGCTAGTCGCGGGCTCGCTCGCCCTCGCCCTGCTTCCCGTTTGCGCCCACGCCGGCCGCCAATCCATCAACGACGGCTGGCGCTTCCAGCGCGACGACAGCACCGCACCGGGTGTCGAAGCCGGCCCGCAACGCGCCGTCACGCTGCCGCACGACTGGGCCATCGAAGGCCCGTTCCTGACCAGCGGGCCGCACGGCGGCATGGGCCGGCTCACCACTTGGGGACCGGTGTGGTATCGCAAGGACATCGCTATTCCGGCCGGCGACAAGGGCAAGTCCATCTTCCTCGACATCGACGGCGCCATGTCGCACGCCAGCGTATGGCTCAACGACAAGCTGGTCGGCTCCTGGCCCTACGGCTACAACTCCTTCCGCCTCGACCTGACGCCATACGCCAAACCGGGCGGCGCCAACCGGCTGGCGATCCGGCTCGACAATCCGCCCGACTCGGCGCGCTGGTATCCGGGCGCCGGCCTGTATCGCAACGTCTGGCTCACCGTCAGCGATCCGGTGCACGTGGCACATTGGGGCACGGTGGTGCGCACCCCGGAAGTCTCACGCGAAGCGGCGCAGGTTGAACTCGCCGTCACCGTGGACAACGACGGCGGCAGCGCCGCCACGACGGAAATCACCACCCGCCTGTACGCCCTGGACGATGACGGCAAGCGCACCGGCAGCGCGGTCGCCACGCTGCCGGCGCAGCGCGTGACTGTTGCGGCACGCTCCAGCGCCACGGTCAACGCTGCCGCGCGCATCACGCAACCGCGCCTGTGGGGACCGCTGCCGCAACAGCGTCCGCACCGCTACCTCGCCGTCACCACCGTCAGCCGCGATGGCAAGACCGTGGACAGCTACGAAACGCCGTTCGGCATCCGTTCGTTGCGCTTCGATGCGGAGCGCGGGCTGTTCGTCAACGGCGAGAAGATCATGATCAACGGCGTCAACAACCATCACGATCTCGGCGCGCTGGGCGCCGCCTTCAACATGCGCGCCGCCGAACGCCAGTTGCAGATCCTGCAAACCATGGGCGCCAACGCCGTGCGCACGAGCCACAACCCGCCCGCGCCGGAACTGCTGGAACTGACCGACCGCATGGGCATCCTGGTGCTGGACGAAGTGTTCGATTCGTGGGAGCGCAAGAAGACCGACCAGGACTTCCACCAGATCTTCCCCGAGTGGCACGAGCGCGATTTGCGCGCCATGCTGCGGCGCGACCGCAATCATCCGTCGGTGATTATCTGGAGCGTGGGGAATGAGGTGGGCGAACAGTACGCCGGCGACGCCGGTGCGGCCCTCAGCGCCAAGCTGGTGGAGATCGCGCATCGCGAAGATCCCACGCGTCCCGTCACCAACGCCATGAACTACGCCAAGGCCGACATGCCGATGCCGGCCACGCTGGACATCATCGGCCTGAATTATCAAGGCGCTGGCATTCGCGCATTTCCCGGCCAGTTCCCGGCCTTCCACCAGAAGCTCCCGGACAAGATGATCGTGTCGACCGAAAGCGCTTCGGCGCTTAGCAGCCGTGGCGAATACCAGTTCCCGGTGCCGGGCGTGAACAGCGCGCCTGTGCGGCCCGGCGTGGGCGGCGATCCACAACGCCAGCACGTCAGTTCCTATGAATTGTTCGCCGCCGATTTCGGCACCTCGGCCGACCGCTCCTGGGCGGCGCAGGACCAGAACCCCTACGTGGCGGGCGAATTCGTCTGGACCGGCTGGGACTATCTGGGCGAGCCCACGCCCTACTACGGCGCGCGCAGTTCCTACTCCGGCATCATCGACCTGGCCGGCTTCCCCAAGGACCGCTACTATCTGTACCAGTCGCGCTGGCGGCCGGATCTGCCGCTGGCGCACCTGCTGCCGCATTGGAGCTGGCCGGAGCGCGTGGGCCAGGTCACGCCGGTACACCTGTTCACCTCCGGCGACGAGGCGGAGCTGTTCGTCAACGGCAAATCGCAGGGACGCATCAAGAAGGCGCCCTACGAATACCGCCTGCGCTGGGATTACGTGGTGTACGAGCCGGGCGAGATCAGCGTGGTAGCCTACAAGGACGGCAAGGAATGGGCGCGCTCCTCGGTGAAGACCGCGCAGGCGGCGGCCGTGGTGCAGGCCGGCGCCGACCGCAACGTCATCGCCGCAGATGGCCGCGACCTGTCCTTCATCAGCGTGCGGGTGACCGACGCCAACGGCGTGACCGCACCGCGCGCCGACCAGCGCATCCGCTTTACGGTCGAAGGCCCCGGCGAACTGGTGGCCACCGACAACGGCGACCCGACCAATATGGAATCGTTCCGGTCGCCGGAACGTGCCGCGTTCAACGGCCTGTGCCTGGCGATTGTGCGGGCCAAGCGGGGACAATCCGGTAGCATCGTGGTGCGCGCCACGGCGGAGGGCTTGACGCCGGCCACCGTGACGCTGCAAGCCAAATAACGGGAGATGCGATGAAAATCCAGGTGGCGATGATGGTTGCCCTCATTACGGTGTTGCTCACGGCGCCGGCGCAAGCCGAGCCGCCGGTCCGTACCTGGACGCCGGACAACGGCGACGGCACTTTCACCAATCCCCTGTTCTACGACGAGTTCTCCGATCCTGACCTGATCCGCGTGAACGAATGGTTCTACCTCACCGGCACCACCATGCACGCCATGCCCGGCCTGCCGCTGCTGCGCTCCAAGGACATGGTCAACTGGGAGTTCCTCAGCTACGCCGCCGACCGCCTCGACTTCGGCCCGGCCTACCGGCTTGAAGGCGGCAAGAACATTTACGGCCAGGGCATCTGGGCGCCGAGCCTGCGCTACCGCAACGGCGTGTTCTACATCTTCACCAATGTGAACGGACGCGCCACGCAAGTCTACTCCGCCATCAATCCGCGCGGGCCGTGGGCGCATTGGGAAATGAAGCGCAGCCTGCACGACCTGTCGGTGCTGTTCGATGACGACAACAAGGCCTATGCCGTCTGGGGTCACCAGGACATGCACATCGCCCAGCTCACCGACGACTTGCTGGACATCGTGCCCGGCACCGAGAAAGTGCTGTTCTCAAAAACCGACGGCATGGGCGAAGGCGCGCACTTCTACAAGATCGGCGGCAGATACTTCATCCTCAGCGCCAACTACGCCGGCGGGTTCCGCATGCCGGCGGCGCGCGCCGACAACGTGTACGGGCCGTACGAAGTCAATCAGGCCATCAGCAAGGACGAAGGCTTCGGCCTGGTGCGCGGCTACCGCTTGAACAACAAGGAATATCCGTTCGATGTGAGCCCACCGAATCCGGCCTCGCGCGACGGCACCGCCATGCACCAGGGCGGCATCGTGCTGACCGAGGCCGGCGAATGGTGGGGCTTTTCGATGATGGACTATAACTCGGTCGGCCGCCTCCTCAGCCTGGCGCCGGTCACCTGGAAAGACGGCTGGCCCTACTTCGGCCTGCCCGGCAATCCGGGACGCAATCCGCGTACCTGGGTCAAGCCGCGCACGGCGGAACGGCAGCAGGTGAAAGTGCCGTTCGAACGCGACGACGATTTTTCCGAACCGGCGCTCAAGCCGCTCTGGCAATGGAACCACGTGCCGGTCGAGGACCGCTGGTCGCTCAGCGAGCGGCCCGGTTTCCTGCGCCTGCGCTCCATGCCTGCGGCCTCGTTCTGGGAAGCGCGCAATACGCTGACCCAGCGCGCCATCGGGCCGATGTCCTCCCCCACGGTGGTGCTGGATGCGGCGGGACTGCAGGACAACGACGTCGCCGGCCTGGCCCTGCTCAACCTGCCCTACGCCGCGCTGGGAGTGGAGCGCAGCGACGGCAAGCTGTCGCTGGCCCTTTTCGACCAGGCCCGCAACCGCACCGTGCGCGTGGCGGTCAAGGCCACGCGCCTGTGGCTGCGCGCCGAATGCGATTTCCTGACCGAGAAGGCGCGCTTCAGCTATTCCACCGACGGCCGTAACTACCAGAGCATCGGCGAGCCGTTCACCATGATCTTCCAGCTGACCACCTTCCAGGGCGTGCGTTACGCGCTGTTCAACTACAACACCGGCAACCAGAACGGCGGCGCGGCCGACTTCGACAGCATCGAGGTCCAGCAGCCCCATCCGCGCGGCCTGATGCGGCCTATCCCTTATGAACAAGCCATCCAGTTGCGCGCCGCCGTCGGCCGCGCGCCGGCGCAGCCGCTCAACTTCACGGTGCGCGAGCTGGGCCTGGGCCGCGTCGCCCTGCAAGCCGGCGACAGCTTCCTGAGCGTCGGCCCGGATGGCGGCGCCACGCTGCAGGTCACCCGGCCCGGCCTGGCGCAAAGCTTCCAGTGGATGGAAACACCGACCGGCGAACTGCTGCTGCTATCGCTGCAGACCAATTTCTACCTGCGCATCCATCCGCAAACCGGCGCGCTGATCGCCGACAGTCCCGGCCCCATCCCCGACGGCAGCGACGGCGTGCGTTTTAACTGGCGGACGCTGTAAGGCTGATCGTTGCCTGGCGCACCCGCACGGTGCGCAATGCACGCATACGGTGCGCGTCAGCGCGGCATATTGCGCCGCTGTCTGCCGCCAGCGCGCCACCAGCACGCAAAATCGCGGTCTTCCGTCTGGCACGCAATCTGCTTAATAAAAAGCAAGCGAGAGGCGCGGCAGAATTTGCCAGTAAGCGCTTCTTGAGCATGGACGCTAGGGTTCCGATCGCAGTCGCGATGTCTGGACCGAGAGCATCCGGCTTCGAACGCAGTTTGGTTCGGAGCTCCACGGAGGGATAAAAGCCCGGGAGGTCGTCACACTAGCAATGTGATGCTCGCCTCTCGTCCTTTTAATTTTCTTCGGAGGTATGCTCATGCGATATCGCTTTTCTCCGCGCGTTCTGCGCAACGTCGTCTCTTCCCTTCTGTGCGCAGCATTGACCATCGGTTCGCTTGCACCGGCAAGCGCCGAAGTGAAGGTGGGCGTCTCCGATTGGCCGGGCTGGGTGGCCTGGTACGTGGCCGATCAAAAAGGCTTCTTCACCGCGCACGGCGCCAAGGTCAAGCTGGTCTGGTTTGCCAACTATAGCGATTCCATCTCCGCGCTCTCCACCGGCCAGCTGGACGCCAATTCGCAAACCTGGTCCGACACCATGACGCCGCTGGCCAAGAAGATCAAGCTCAAGACCATCCTGGTCAACGACAACTCGGCCGGCAACGACGCCCTGATGGTCGGGCCGAAAATCCGCAGCATCGCCGACCTCAAGGGCAAGTCGATCGCGCTGGAGCAATTTAGCATTTCGCACTTCGTGCTGGCCAACGCCTTGAACCGCAACGGCCTGTCGATCCGCGACGTCAAGATCGTCAACCTGTCCGCCGGCGATGCGGCCGCCGCCTTCATGTCGGGCCGCACCGATGCCGCCGTGGTGTGGAATCCGTGGGTGTCGCGGATTGAAACCAGCGGCAAGGGCCGCGCCCTGTTCACCTCCAAGGACATGCCGGGGCTGGTGCCGGACCTGCTGGTGGCGCACGAGAACGCGCTGTCCAACAAGGCCAAGCGCGCCGAACTGGTGGGCATGATCAAGGCCTGGTTCGACACCGAGGAATTCATCCGCACCCAGCCGGCCGAGGCGCTGAAGATCATGTCCAAGGTGGTCAGCATGAAGCCGGCCGAGTACCAGGTGTTCATGCCCGGCACGCGTTTCTTCAACGCGGCCGACAACCTGGAGGCGATGGACCCGGCCAATCCCAAGTCCCTGACGGCGGTCGGCCCCGCCATCCACCAGTTCCTCAGCGCGAACAAGCTGGTGGAAGGCAAGGTCGATTTCGCCGCCGGCATCGACAACTCCCTGCTGCTCGACGCCCAGAAAAAATAAGAGGTTCCCATGTCGAATATGAACGACCATCCCGCTGCAGCGGAGGCGCCCCCGCGCGTGCGCAACCGGCGCTCGCCGTGGGCGGTGGGCGGCGAACTGCCCGCCGGCTCCCTGATGACGCTGGCCGCGCTGGGCTTCCTGCTGCCCTGCGTCCTCTGGATCGCCATCTCCAGCAACGGCTGGGTCGACGCCGTGTTCCTGCCCACCATACGGCAGGTGGCGGCCAGCGCGCACGGCTGGGCGCTGGAAGACGACCTGCTGGGCGACGTCGGCATCAGCATCGCCCGGGTGTATGGCGGCTTCGCGTTGTCCGTGCTGTTCGCCCTGCCGCTGGGCGTGCTGCTGGGCGCCTTTCCACCGGCGCGCGCGCTGCTGGAACCGGTGATCGACTTCAGCCGCTATTTGCCGGCGGTGGCCTTCATCCCGCTGATCATGCTGTGGGTCGGCATCGACGAAAGCGCCAAGGTGGCGGTGATTTTCATCGGCACCTTCTGCCAGATGATCCTGCTGATCGCCGGCGACATCATGCGCATTCCGTCGGCGCCGATCGAAGCGGCACGGACCATG
This sequence comes from Duganella paludis, assembly GCF_054461335.1. Classification (NCBI taxonomy): domain Bacteria; kingdom Pseudomonadati; phylum Pseudomonadota; class Betaproteobacteria; order Burkholderiales; family Oxalobacteraceae; genus Duganella; species Duganella paludis. The sequence continues at coordinate 6,124,461 of NZ_CM136922.1, read as the reverse complement.
GGCGCCACCAACGAGGAAGTCATCCAGCACGTGCTGATACCGGCCGCCTGGCCCGCCATGTTCGACACGCTGCGCGCCATGATGGGCCTGTCGTGGACCTACCTGGTGGTGGCGGAACTGGTGGCGGCCAATTCCGGCCTGGGCTTCTCCATCCTCAAGGCGCAGCGTTTCCTGCAGACCGACAAGATCTTCGCCGGCATCCTGCTGATCGGCCTGGCGGGCCTGCTGACCGACCAAGCCTTCCGCTGGCTGCATCGGCGCGCCTTCCACTGGCATCACCTGCGGACCTGAACCATGAACAACAACGCCAACAAAATCAGCATCCGCGCACTGGACAAGCACTACGGCCACGGCGCGCGCCGCACCCAGGCGCTGAGCAATATCGACCTCGACATCGCCGCCGGTGAATTCGTCACGCTGGTCGGCGCTTCGGGCTGCGGCAAGTCGACCCTGCTGCGCACCCTGGGCGGTCTGGAGGAATACGCGGTGGGCAGCATCAGCTGCAACGGCAAGCCAGTCGATGGACCGGGACCGGATCGCGCCATGGTGTTCCAGAGCTACAGCCTGTATCCATGGCTGACCGTGGCCGGCAATATCCGCTTCTGCCGCAAGCTGAAGTTCCACCGCAAGGACACCACCTCGGCCGACGTCGAGCGCGCCTCGGGCCGGGCCGACGCCCTGATCTCGCTGATGGGGCTGGAGCACGTGCGCAACGCCTATCCCTCGGAACTGTCGGGCGGCATGCAGCAGCGCGTGGCCATCGCCCGCGCGCTCATGGTGCGGCCCGACGTGCTGCTGATGGACGAGCCCTTCGGCGCGCTCGATGCGCAGACGCGCGAAGTCATGCACGACCTGATGCGCTACCTCTACCTGCTGGAAAAAACCACCGTGGTCTTCGTCACCCACGACGTCGAGGAAGCGATTTACCTGGGACAGCGCGTGGTGGTGATGGCGCCGCGCCCCGGCCGCGTCGACTCCGTGTTCGAGGTGCCGTTCGGCGCCGAGCGCCACCAGGATCTGAAGCTGGCGCCCGAGTTCACCGAACTGAAACGCCAGATCCTCGACCGCATCCGCGAAACCTCCGGCATGAAGACCGATCTTGAACAACTCAAAAAACTGACGGAGCATCATCATGGAAATTAAAACCCCGCACATCGACCTGGCCAGCCTGCTGTGGAGCGAAGACGTGCCCGGCGGCAGCCACCTGTCGTTCCGCGTCCAGCGCGGCACCACGCTGCGCTTCATCGACCTGCAAGGCGGCGCCAACCTGTCGCTGCTGCTGTACCGCGCCGACGAGCGGCTGGAGCGTCTCAACCTGCCGGACACGCTGAAAGCCCAGCATACCGCCCACCTCACCACCGGCCATGTGCTGTACTCGGACATGGGCCGCATCCTGGCCGCCATCACCAGCGACACGGTCGGCTGGCACGATCCGCTGTGCGGCTTTTCCGACGCCGCCCAGGTCCGGGAAAAATACGGCGAGGGGCGCTACCAGGAACTACGCAACGGCATGTACCGCAACGCCAAGGACAGCCTGTTGGTCGAACTGGGTAAATGGGGCCTGGGCTGGCGCGACCTGATGCCCAGCCTGAACCTGTTCTCGAAAGTCGGCGTGGACCAGGACGGACGCTTCCAGTACGCGCCGGACCACTCCAGCGCCGGCGGCTATGTCGAGCTGCGCTTCGAGATGGACACCTTGGTGGTGCTATCGACCGCGCCGCATCCCTTGTCGCCGTCGCCGATGTATGCACCGGGCGGCGTCGCCATCGTCGCCTGGCATTCGGGCGTGGCCGGTCCCGCCGACCACTGCCGCCTGTCCTGCGCTGAAAACCAGCGCGGCTATGCCAACACCGAACTCGCCTACCGCTAGGAAACCACCATGCAAGCACTGCACACCAGCACCCTCGATCCCGCCCACGCCGTCTTCGACCACGTGCACGCCGCCGGCGAACCGTGGACGCACACCATCAAGCGCGGCCAGATCTTCCGCATCATCGACCTGGAAGGCAACCAGGCGGTCGACACGCTGTTCTACAACGCCCACGACACCTCGGAAAGCTACAGCGCGGCCGACACCGTGCAGCGCCAGGGAGGCATCTACCTCGGCGCCGGCTCGGTGCTGCGCTCGAATCGCGGCAACGCCATGCTGACCATCGTCGCCGATACCTGCGGCCGCCACGATACGCTGGGCGGCGCCTGCGCCGCCGAGAGCAACAGCGTGCGCTACGCGGCGGACAAGAAGTATATGCACAGCTGCCGCGATAATTTCCTGCTGGCGCTGGCGCGGCTCGACTGCGGCATGGGCAAGCGCGACCTGGCGCCCAACATCAACTTCTTCATGAACGTGCCGGTTACGCCGGAAGGCGGCCTGACCTTCGAGGACGGCCTGTCCGCGCCCGGCAAGTACGTCGAAATGCGCGCCGAGATGGACGTGCTGGTGCTGGTGTCCAACTGCCCGCAGCTGAACAACCCCTGCAACGCCTACAACCCGACGCCCGTGCGCTTCGTGATCTGGGAGGGATAACCGATGTTCACCAAGATATTGATCGCCAACCGTGGCGAGATCGCCTGCCGCGTCATCCGCACGGCGCGCAAGATGGGCATCAAGACCGTCGCCATCTATTCCGAGGCGGACCTGGAATCGCTGCACGTGCGCCTGGCGGATGAAGCGGTGTGCGTGGGACCGGCGGCCGCCAGCGACAGTTACCTGAACGCCGACGCGGTGCTGGCGGCCGCGCGCAGCACCGGTGCGCAAGCAATCCATCCAGGCTACGGTTTCATGAGTGAGAACGCCGGTTTTGCCGAAGCCTGCGCCGACGCCGGCATCAGCTTCATCGGACCGCGACCCAGCCAGATGCGCGAGTTCGGCCTGAAACACACGGCGCGCGCGCTGGCCCAGCAGGCGCAGGTGCCGCTGCTGCCCGGCACCGGCCTGCTGCCGGACCTGAGCGCGGCGCTGGACCAGGCGGCCGCCATCGGCTATCCGGTCATGCTGAAAAGTACCGCCGGCGGCGGCGGCATTGGCATGCGCCTGTGCGCCGACGTGGAGGAGCTGAAGTCGGCCTACGCCTCGGTGAAGCACCTGTCCGAGAATAACTTCAAGAACAGCGGCATGTATCTGGAAAAATTCGTCCGCCATGCGCGCCACGTGGAGGTGCAGATCTTTGGCGACGGGCGTGGCAATGTGGTGTCGCTCGGCGAGCGCGATTGCTCGGTGCAGCGCCGTCATCAGAAAGTGATCGAGGAAACGCCGGCGCCGGGATTGAGCGAGGCCACCCGCGCGGCGCTGGCCGATACCGCCGTGCGGCTGGCGCGCTCCATCAGCTATCTGTCCGCCGGCACGGTGGAATATGTGCTGGATGCCGACAGCGGCGAATTCTACTTCCTGGAAGTGAATACCCGTTTGCAGGTGGAACACGGCGTGACGGAGCTGGTGTTCGGCGTCGACCTGGTCGAGTGGATGATATGCGCGGCCGGCGACGGCTTCGAGCTGCCGCCGCAGGACAGCTTGCGCAGCGGCGGCCATGCGATGCAGTTGCGCGTCTATGCCGAAGATCCGGCCAAGAATTTCCAGCCATCGTCCGGCGTGTTGACCGAAGTGCGTTTCGCGCCGCAGCTGCGCGTGGACACCTGGGTCGAACGCGGCGTCACCGTCAGCCCGTATTACGATCCGCTGGTGGCCAAGCTGCTGGTGAAGAGCGACACGCGCGAGGCGTCCATTGCCACGCTGCGCACGGCGCTGGATGACACGCGCATCGACGGCATCGAGACCAATCTGGCTTATCTCGGCACCATCCTGGCCTATCCATTGTTCGAGCAGGGCCGGCAGACCACGCAGTTTTTGGCGGCCATGCCGTACCAGCCGCGCACCATCGACGTGCTGGATGGCGGCATTCAAACCACCTTGCAGGACTATCCGGGCCGCGTTGGGCTGTGGGCGGTGGGCATTCCGCCTTCGGGGCCGATGGATGCGTATGCGCACCGCTACGCCAACCATTTGCTGGGTAATGACGTGGCGGCAGCCAGCATGGAGATGACTTTGCAGGGCGCGACGCTGCGCTTCAACTGCACCAGCCAGATCGCGCTGAGCGGCGCCGACATGCAGGCCGTGCTGACCGGCAGCGACGGCGTGCGCCAGCTGGCAAACTGGCAAGCGCATAGCGTTCAGGCCGGGGATACCTTGCGCCTGGCCGGCATCAAGGGCGCGGGCTTGCGCGCTTACCTGGCCGTCAGCGGCGGTTTCGATACGCCGGCATACCTGGGCAGCCGCGCCACCTTCACACTCGGTAACTTCGGCGGCCACGGCGGCCGCGCGCTGCGCAGCGGCGATGTGCTAAAGCTGCACGGCAGCCATGCCACGCCGGTGCGGCCGGTGCAACCGGCGCCGCAGGTGGCGTTGCCGGCGCTGCCTGCCGTGCTGGCGGCGAGCGACGCGCCGCAATACAGGCACCGCTGGGAGATCGCGGTGCATTACGGGCCGCACGGCGCCCCTGACTTCTTCACCGACGACGACATCGCCATGTTCTTCGGCACCGACTGGGAAGTCCACTTCAATTCCAGCCGCACCGGCGTGCGCCTGAACGGTCCCAAGCCGCGCTGGGCGCGCACCGATGGCGGCGAGGCCGGCCTGCATCCCTCCAACATCCACGACAACGCCTACGCCATCGGCTCGATCGACTTCACCGGCGACATGCCGGTGATCCTGGGCCCGGACGGCCCCAGCCTGGGCGGTTTCGTCTGCCCCGCCGTCATCGTCTCAGCGGACCTGTGGAAGATGGGCCAGCTGAAGCCGGGCGACAAGGTGCGCTTTATCCGCGTGACGCCGGACCAGGCGGCCGCCATGCGCACGGCGCTGGAAAGCACTTTCGACAACACCGCCGCTCCCGTACCGCTGCTGGCGCCGCAACAAAGCACCGAAGGCGACACCTGCCCCGCCATCGCCGGCCAGGGTATCTACAGCGACGGCACGCCGGTGCTGTACCGCCGCGCCGGCGACGATTACCTGCTGGCGGAATTCGGCGACATGGTCCTCGACATCACGCTGCGCTTCAAGGTGCACGCGCTGATGCAGGCCATCGAACAAGCCGCCCTGCCCGGCGTAATCGACCTTACGCCCGGCATCCGCTCGCTGCAGATCCACTTCGACCATCGGCGCCTGCCACCGACTGAGCTGATCCGCCTGATCGACGCGCTGCAGCGCGACGCGCCGTCGGTCGACGCCATCGTGGTGCCGTCGCGCATCGTGCACCTGCCGCTGGCGTGGAACGACTCGCAAACCCGGCTGGCGATCCAGAAATACCAGACCACCGTGCGGCCGGACGCGCCCTGGTGCCCGAGCAATATCGAATTCATCCGCCGCATCAACGGCCTGGCCAGCGAACAGGACGTGTACGACGTGGTGTTCGGCGCCAGCTACATGGTACTGGGCCTGGGCGACGTGTATCTGGGTGCGCCGGTAGCCACGCCGGTCGATCCACGCCATCGCCTGGTGACCACCAAGTACAACCCGGCCCGCACCTGGACGCCGGAAAACGCGGTCGGCATCGGCGGCGCCTATATGTGCGTGTATGGCATGGAAGGCCCCGGCGGCTACCAGTTCGTCGGCCGCACGGTGCAGATGTGGAACCGCTATCGCCAGACCGACAGCTTCCGCGACGGCCATCCATGGCTGCTGCGGCTGTTCGACCAGATCCGCTTCTACGAAGTCAGCGAACAGCAGCTGCTGCGCCATCGTCAGGACTTCCCGCTGGGCCGCTTCGACATCCGCATCGAGGAAACCACCTTCTCGCTGGCCGACTACAACCGCTTCCTGGCGCGCGAGAACGACGCCATCGGCGTGTTCAAGGAACGCCAGCAGGCGGCCTTCCACGCCGAGCGTGAACGCTGGATCGCCAACGGCCAGGCCGACTTTGTCGGCGAGGAAGCGGCGGCCGACGACGGCGCGGCCGCCGAACTGCCGCACGGCAGCGAATACTTGACCGCCGAAGTGCCGGGCAGCGTCTGGCAGATTCTCGCCGAACCGGGCCAGGCGCTCGTCAGCGGCGACGCCATCGCCATCTTTGAATCCATGAAGATGGAAATTTCGCTCCGGGCGCGCGCCTCCGGCGTGGTGACCGACTGGCTGGTGGCCAAGGGCACGCCGGTGAACGCCGGCCAACGCATCGCCATTTTCAAACCTCACGTAGCAGACTAAAAGGAGATCTCCATGTTCCATCGTCATATCGCTGTTGCCACCGCTGTTGCCACCACCGTTGCTGCTACCCTCGCCTGTACCCCTGCCGCTTTCGCCGCCGATGCCGCCGATGCGCCCAGCTGGACCGGCCACGTCGACCTGGTCAGCCGCTACGTCCTGCGCGGCATCACCGAGACCTACGGACCCGGCACACCGCTGGGCAATGCCGGCGCCGACGCGCCGGAGTCGGACCGCGCCGCGCTGCAATGGGGCGCCGACTGGTCGCATCCATCGGGCTTCTACGCCGGCTACTTCGGCAGCATGGTCAATTACTCCTACCAGCGCCTGGGCGAGTCGTACAGCAACCGCGACATCATGGACTTCCAGCGCAAGAAATCGGTGGAGAACGATCTGTACGGCGGCTACAACGGCAAGGCCGGCGAGTTCACCTACACCATCGGCGCCACCGGCTACGTGTACCTGAACGGCAAGCATTCGGATGCGCTGGAGACCAAGCTGGCGGTCGGCTACGGCCAGTTCACGCTGGGCGCGCAGACCCTGCTCAACGACGTCATCTGGGGCAACCAGGGCGATACCTACTGGACACTGAACTTCGCCCAGCCCCTGCCGTATGCGATGACGCTGAGCGCCTCGCTCGGCTACTACACGTATCAGAAACAAGGCAAATTCCTCGGCTCGCGCGACACCGCGCTGGGCGTGGCCTGCGCGGCCGGCCAGAGCTTCTTCGACAACGGTTGCCTGCCCGGCGGTGCGCCCAGCTCGGGCGGCTTCCGCCACCTGATTATCGGCGTCAGCCAGCCGATCGGCGAAACCGGCGTCACCTGGAACCTGCAAGGTATCCTAGGCGGCGACAACCGCTTCGGCGTGCGCCAGAAAAACCAGGTGTTGGCGGCCATCAGCTACGGCTTCTGAACCGGAGACCTCTTATGACACAACACGCCAATACCGCACAGGCGGCATGGATTACCCGGCTGGACACGCCGCTCGGCACTGACGCCCCCGCGTCCGTCAAGCTGCCGCTGGCCGGCCTGCGTTTCGCCGTCAAGGACAACATCGACGTGGCCGGCGTGCCGACCACCGCAGCCTGCCCGGCTTACGCCTACACGCCGGCGCAACACGCCCACGTGGTGGAACGGCTGCTGACGGCCGGCGCCAGCGTGGCCGGCAAGACCAACCTCGACCAGTTCGCGTGCGGCTTGAACGGCACACGCTCGCCGTATGGCGCCGTGCCCAACAGCTTTAATCCACTGTACGTCAGCGGCGGTTCCAGCTCCGGCTCGGCCTACGCGGTGGCCACCGGGCAGGTCGATTTTTCGCTCGGCACGGACACCGCTGGCTCTGGCCGCGTGCCGGCCGGCTTGAACAACATCGTCGGCATCAAGCCGTCGCGCGGGCTGCTGAGCGCACGCGGCGTGGTGCCGGCCGCGCCCAGCGCCGACTGCGTCTCCATCTTCGCCCGCACCGTCGCCACGGCGGTGCAGGTGTTGAAAGCGGCGCACGGCTACGATGCCGCCGATCCGTACTCGCGCCGCTTGCAGCTGGATCAGACGCCGTTTCCCGCACGCGTCCGCTTCGGCGTGCCGGACGTGCTGAACTTCTTCGGCGATACGGCAGCGGCGGCGGCCTTCGATGAAGCGGTCGCGCGCTTGACGGCGCTGGGCGGCGTCCAGGTCCGCATCGCCTACGCGCCGCTGGCGGAAGCGGCCGGCCTGTTGTACGACAGCGCGCTGGTGGCCGAGCGCTATGCGGCGCTGCGCGGCTTCGTCGGTACGAATGAAGCCGACATCGTCGAGCCGGTGCGTACCATCCTGTCCGCCGGCCGCCGCTATAGCGCCGCCGACCTGGTCGATGCGCAACTGCGCCTGCGCGCACTGGCGCAGCGCGTGGCGCCGATGTGGAACGATATCGACCTGCTGCTGGTGCCTACCGCACCCACCCACTACACCATCGAAGCGATGCAGGCCGATCCGGTGGCGCTCAACCGCAACCTGGGCGCCTACACCAACTTCGTCAACCTGCTGGACTACGCCGCCATTTCAGTGCCGAGCAGCATACGCGCCGACGGCCTGCCGTTCGGCGTGACCTTGATCGCCCCGTGCGGCGCCGACCTGCGCTTGGCCGATCTGGGGCAACGCTACCACCATGCCACCGGCCTGGCCATGGGCGCCACAGGCCAGCCGCTGCCGGCGCCGATGGCGCTGCTGGAGAGCCCGGCGCCTACGCCGATGGTGCGCGTCGCCGTAGTGGGCGCGCATCTGTCGGGCATGCCGCTCAACGGACAACTCACCGAACGCGGCGCGGCGCTGGTGGCCGCCACCCGCACCGCAGCGGAATACCGCCTGTACGCCCTGCCCGGCACCACGCCGCCCAAGCCCGGCATGGTCCGCGTGGCGCCCGGCCAAGGCAGCGCGATCGCCGTCGAGGTCTGGGAAATGCCGGCGGCCCAGTACGGCAGTTTCGTGGCGCTGATTCCGTGGCCGCTGGGCATCGCGACTATCAAGTTGGAAGACGGCGCGACGGTCCAGGGCTTTGCCTGTGACGCCCTGGCGCTGCAGGGCGCGGAGGATATCTCCCACCATGGAGGATGGCGCAGCTACATTGACTCGCGGTAAAATCGGAGCAAACATGGAGAAGTCATGCAGCCTACGGACATCGTCAGCAGCATTTACGCACATGCACTCACCGCCAACGGCACGAACCAGCTCATGGCCGAGCTGGGGGCGATGTTCGATGCCAACGCTTCCTTCATGTTTTCCACGCACTCTGCAAGTTCGCCCGAGTCCGTTCTCATCAGCCACAATATCGCCAGCACCACCGTCGATGATTTTCGCGCCTACTGGTACAAGGAAGATATCTGGGCGCTGGAGGCCGGCCGGCGCGGACTGATGAAGCGGAATGTCGTGCTACGCGGCTCGGACCTGGTGCCCGCCAGGGAACAGGAACGCAGCCGCTTCCACAATGAATTCGGCAAGCGCAGCGGCATGGGTTCCATGCTCGGCTCGGTGCTATTCGACGGTTCCGAGGCGGGCGGCCTGCCGTTTACCAATCTGTGCTGGTATCGCGATGCGGGCCGGGAGGACTTCCGTCCGCAGGATGTGCAGATGCTCAAGCAGCTGCTGCCCCACATCCAGCGCGCCGTGCGCATGGCGCATGAAATCGCGTCCCTGAAATACCGCAGCGAAGTCCAGCGCCTGGTGTCGGCGATGCCTGGCGCCGCCTGGCTGATGCTGGATGCGCAGTGCCATATCGTCCAGACCAACCAGGCCGCCGACGAGCTGATCGCCAACGGCGGCGAGCTGCTCAAGACCACGGGCAAGCAATTGCGCCAGCTGGGCAGCCGCTCCGCGCCCTCCCTGCACGACGCCATGGCGTACTGCCGTGATAGCGGTGCGGCCACGCGGCTGGTGCTGTTCTGGGCGGAGAAAAATCAACTCCTCAAGGCGGATCTGATCCCGATGCCGGTGGATGCGCCAACGGGACTCGGTCCATTCCCCGAGTTGCGCTATGTCTTGCTGCTGCACCTGCCGGCCGACAATCGCGCCGAAATGCTTGCCCGCATCGCCGAACTGTACGGCTATACGCGTGCCGAACAACAGGTGCTGCAACTGCTGCTGGAAGGCCATCAGAGCGAACAGATCGCCCTGCTGCGCAACATCTCGATCAACACCGTGCGCACGCAATTGAAAAGCATCCTCGGCAAGGGCGGATTCGTGCGGCAGGTGGACCTGGTCAACCAACTCAGCAAGCTGCTCGACTGAGCTTTGGCCGCGCCGGCTTGGTCGGGGATGCTTGCTGTAAAATTGCCGCTCTTACAGCACCTGCCCCGCCTCCGAGTGAAATGAGATCGATCGTCCAGCAACTTGCCATCCTCGCGTTTTTTGTACTGCAAACCGGCTGCGCGGGCGTCCCCAGCCGCGCGGATCTGCCTGTGGCCGCAACACCGCACACCATCTACGTCGTGCAGTACGGCTGGCACACCGCGCTGCTGCTCGATGGCCCTGCCCTGCTGGCCCGCAGCGCCAAGCTGGGGACCGATTTCCGCGACCACAAATATGTCGTGGTGGGCTGGGGCGACGGCGAGTATTTCGTGGCGGAGCAGCCGCCCTGGTCGAAGGCGGTCAAGGCCCTGGTCGCGTCCGACTACCCGGCCTTGCAGGTCGGTGGCAGGGATACCAACCCGCCGCTCGGTGCGACAGCGGCCGACGTCATCGCGCTGGCCATCACGGAGCGCGGCTTACAACAGCTGGTGGCGTACATCGATCGCAGCATCGCCGCCGACCGCGACGGCAAGCCCATCTATCTGGGCAAGCAGCAAACCAATCCCGACCGGTTTTACCAGGCGACGGGCAACTACAGTCTGTTCAACAATTGCAATTCGTGGCTGGTGGATGCGTTGCGGGCGGCGGAGATGCCGATTTCCGGCCTCAATCTGACCGCGCGCAGCGTGTTCGAACAGGCCGGGCGTATCTCGAAGCTGCAACAGGAAGGTGGGACTAGCCTGCGCGTCGGAGCGCAGGCTATTTGAGGCGGCGGGTGCTTATTTTGCTTCAGCCACAGCGGCTTTAGGCTTGCGCGGCGCCTTCGGCTTTTCCGCAGCGACAGCTTTCTTCGGCTTTTCGGCAGCAACTACTTTCTTCGGCTTTTCGGCCGCGACTGCTTTCTTTGGCTTTTCTGCGGCGTCCGCTTTGCCTTTGCCCTTGACCGATTCAATCAGCGCGGCGACGTAGGCGTTGCGCGCGGTCTGGGCGATCGCGATTTGCTGCTGCAGACGCGCCAGTTCCGCATCGACCACCTGCACATTCACCGCCTGCGCTTTGGCGGCCTCGCTCAGGTTTTGCGACGCATAAGACGTTCCGTTAATCGTAATATATTGCGGCAGACTCATTATTTTCCTTGTTCGAATGCGGGCAAGATGGCCCAACGGCCGCAATTGTATGTCGTGGCCAAGCGCATCGCAATGGTCCTTGCGCATACAATGGTCGGAATTTCAACGATATCGCCGCTTGATGAAAACCTTCCTGTCCCGCCTGGCGCGCAGCGCGCTCATCTTCGTCTCGCTTGCGGGCAGTTCGAGCGCACCGGCTGGAAATCCCATCGTACCCGGCTGGTATGCCGATCCTGAAATCCGCATTTTCGAGGGTCGGTACTGGATTTATCCGACCTACTCCGCAGACGACGGTACGGCGGTGCAAGGCGGCAGGTTCACGCCGGAGCAGGAGCGCATGCGCGCCCGCAAGGACTTGATCTGGGCGCCATTCCTCAAGCAGAGCTTCATGGATGCGTTTTCATCGACCGATCTGGTGCACTGGACCAAACACCCGCGCGTGCTCGACGTCGAAAACGTCAGCTGGGCCGCCTACGCCGTGTGGGCGCCCTCGGCGGTCGAGCACAACGGCAAGTACTACCTATTCTTCGGCGCCAACGACATCAAAACCAATGACCAGCTTGGGGGTATCGGGGTCGCGGTCAGCGCACGTCCTGAAGGGCCGTTCAAGGATGCCCTGGGCAAGCCTTTGATCGGCGCGATCCACAACGGCGCTCAGCCGATCGACCAGATGGTGTTCAAGGATGACGACGGGCAGTTCTACATGTACTACGGCGGCTGGCGCCACATGAACGTGGTCAAGCTGGCGGCGGACCTGCTCAGCGTCGTGCCCTTCCCGGACGGCACGCGCTACAAGGAAATCACGCCGGACCCGGCGTATGTCGAAGGCCCATTCATGGCCAAGCGCAAGGGCACGTACTACATGATGTGGTCGGAAGGCGAATGGACCGGCCCCGACTACAGCGTGGCCTACGCCATGAGCGACTCGCCGCTCGGACCCTTCAAACGAATCGGCAAGATCCTGCAGCAGGACAGCCGGGTCGCGACCGGCGCCGGCCATCACTCGATCGTCAACATTCCCGGGACCGACGAGTGGTATATCGCCTATCACCGCCGGCCGCTGGGTGAGAGCGACGGCAACCACCGCCAACTGGCGATCGAGCGGCTGGAGTTCAATGCGGACGGCACCATCGCCCCGGTGACGCTGACCACCAGCGGCGTCGCCCGGTAGCGATGCACTGCGGTTACGGATCTCAGGTATTCATGCTGGCAGCACACACTTGATCCCGTCCCTGGCGCTTGGCTCGGTAGAGTTGCGCGTCCGCCGCCTGGATAACGGCGGTGATCTCGCTGTCTTCCTGGTGTTGCGCAACGCCGAAGGATGCGGTGACCCGAACTCCCATCGGCCATGACTGGTGATGCAGGACGGTACGCAACTGCTCCGCGAGGCCCGATGCCCGCAACTCGTCGGTGAGCGGGCAGACCATGAGGAACTCTTCGCCGCCCCAACGGACCAGACGGTCGGAAGACCGGATATGCGATGCGATGACCGCGGCGAACTGGCGCAGTACTTCATCGCCAATCGCATGCCCCTGCTCGTCGTTGATCTTCTTGAAGTGATCGATGTCGATGAAGATCGCCGTCATCGGCGCTGCCAGCAGCGATGAGGTGTTCATCAACTCGGCCCTCAGCCCCTGCCGGTTGAACACACCGGTCAAGGGATCGGTGTGGGCCTGCTCCACCAACTCCCTGGCTTCCAGCTCCAGCGCCTTGTTCACCTGCGCCAGCAGCGACACCTGCTTGGCGCTCGACCGCAAGCGCACCCGCAGCATGGCGTTGGCGACACCGAGTGCGGCAATGGCAAACGCGATCCAGGCGGCGGCGATTATGCCGAGCAAAGTCGAGCGGCTGATTTGCTTGCCGACAAGGCGCAGGGAATGAATCACGAGAACCTGATCCTCCGCAACGCCACCGCTCGTCAATATTTCGACGCGCGTCGCGCTGTCAAAGTTCACGAACGAGTGCTCCATGGGTGGCTTTGCCATGTCCTTCCACCATTGCGGCACGGCGAACCAGCGCAGGGGAATCGTGAACGGAACATTCGACGAGATGTCGATGCCGTCGATCTGGTTAACTTTGTAGGTTTCCCAGCGCGCCTCCTGAGTCAGCCCGTCTTCCCGATTGACCACGACGAAGCCTATCTTGCCCGCCTTCTTGCCACGGAACTGGACCTCCGCCACGATACTTTCGAATTCGGAGAGATCGATCCCTTTCCCTTTGGGATCGAGGTCGAATAGTATTTTGCAATATGGCCATTGGGACTTGGCGATGAGCTGGCATCGGAATTCGATATCCTTGCCGCGCCCCACCGTGGCGATGGACGCCCCGCCATTGCTCCGGTCGTCTTCCACCTTCACATTGACGGCGAACGAATTGAGTTCGATGACCCTCGTCATTCCGAATTGGTGCCACACCAACAGTGCAGCAGTCAGCGCAAGCAACAAGACCAGCAACACTTTCGCCCGGCGCAGCAAGGCTTGGAAGGATCGGAATCCGACGGGAGCAGGCGTTGAGCGGCTAACGTTTGGCTGGGGCATGGCGATGATGGTCTGATATGAGAGCAACACTATCCGTATTCCGGACAACAGAGCAATATATCACGGACATTTCCACATGGAAAGATTCGCTTTGGCAGCTACGTATTGATTATGACCCCGGCTACCGCGTCTACTACGAGCGCGCCGGAGAAAAACTATTGTTGTTGCTCGTCGGTGGCGGCCGGCATGATTAGCCAGAACGCAAAAAGCCTACACATCTGTGTAGGCTTTTTTGATTTTCTTACAAATTCTGGTGGGAAGTGCAAGTTTCGAACTTGCGACCCCTGCAGTGTGAATGCAGTGCTCTACCCCTGAGCTAACCTCCCGAACGAGGCGTATTATAGCGGCTGCCTCGGAAAAATGGAAGGGCTATGGCAACACTGGCTCCCATACGCTGCGACGGGCGGCGTCCGGGTCCGGCTGGGTGCTGGATTTGGACTTCCACAACATGGTCTGGCGCTGCGTGCTGTCATATGGCGCCCAGCGTGGCACGGTTGGGCCATTCGGATCGCCGTTGCGGGCGAAGTTGGTCCAGGCGTCCATCATCTGGTTGGCCAGGCGGCGCTCATCCACCTGGGCCGTTTTCTCCAGGGCCTTCCCGCCCGGAACCCACTCAAACATGCGCGTGCCGAATACAAACGGCAGCTCCAACGCGTGGATCGCGCCCAGGACCGGCGTTTGGGGATCGAGATATTTGGAAGGCATGGTCCACTGGAAGCGGTAGACATAGGTGCGCGGGTTGAGCTTGCTCTGGCGTTCGGCGACCTGCGTCATTGGCCGTATCATGACGAAGTCGTCGTTTTGGGCCTGGCGGATCGACAACTCATCCTTGGTGTTGAGCTGGGCGGCATAGTAGGCGTCCAGGCTCGCGATGCCCAGGGTTTGCTCGACCTTGGCCACGGTTTCCTTGCTGATGAACGGCGCTGCGGGACCGAGGTCGGTTTCCTGCGCGAAGGGATTGCGCAGTTTGCTGTCGTACAGGCTCCAGTAATTCATTTCGTTCTGGTTCGCGCCGACCATCAAATCCACGCCCCGCACATTGCCGTCGCTGATGCGCTGGAGCGGATTATCGACCACCAGTTGACCATCGACGAAAGGTGCGAACAGTTCGTCGCCGTTGGGCAGCGAGTGGAATGCGGCCTCCTGCTGCTTCAGCAATTCACCGGTGCTGGCGGCCAGCAGTTGCGGCATGGTCTTCAGCGGCCCGGAGTTGACGATGCCTTCTGCATACGAAAGCGCGCGCTCGCGGGTGTGGACCAGGTTCGCGCCGCCGCTTTGTCCAATGGCGCGGTGAAACAGCTTCGTCGGCTCGGGCGTCGCCAGCAAGGTGATGACGGAAGCACTGCCCGCCGATTCGCCAAACACGGTGACGTTGTCCGGGTCGCCCCCAAACGCGGCCACGTTGCGCTTCACCCATTGCAAGGCGGCGATCTGGTCGCGCGTGCCGTTGTTGCCGCTGCCGGCGTATTGCGGGTCGATGCCGCCCAGCTCCATGAAGCCAAACAGGCCCAGACGGTAGTTCAGGCTCACCACCACCACGTCCCGCTTTGCCAGATGCTTGCCGGTATAAAGTTCGCTGGCGCCGCCGACCACGAAAGCGCCGCCGTGAATGAACACCATCACCGGACGCTTTTTGGCGTCGACAGCCGGAGTCCAGACGTTCACCCGCAGGCAATCCTCATTCTCATGCAGTTCGATTTTTTCTCCGGTGACTTTGTCAATCTCGACGCGCGCCGGGTCCGGATAGTATTCCAGCGGGTCGGTTACCTGCGGGCAGACGGCGCTGAACCTGGTCGCGGCAAATTTTCCCTCCCATTTCGCGGCCGGCTGCGGTGGGCGGAAGCGTAATTCGCCCACCGGGGCTGCGGCATACGGAATGCCCTTGAACGCTACGACGGAACCTTCCTTGAAGCCTTCGGCCACGCCGGACTCGGTGACGGCGCATAGCGCGCAAGGTTTGTCGGATGCCGCTTTACCGCTGGAGTAGCCGCTGGCCAGCAGCGTCGCCATGATCACCGTGGCCGAAATCAAAGATCGTTTGAAACTCATGTTTTCCTCGGATTGAAATGAAATGATTTATGCCTGTGGCAGCAGGTAGCGACGTTCCCAGGCGCTGATCTCGGCCATGAAGTCCGCATACTCCAGCGCCTTGACCGCCGTGAAGCCGGCGACAAACTCCGCGCCCAGCAACTGCCGGACGGCGGCGCTGTCCGCCATTTTCTTGTTTGCGCTCGCAAAGTCGTGCGCCAGGTCCTGGGACAGGTCGGCGCAGTTGCCGCTGGCCTCACCGGTTGGCGACAGCGACTCCTTGATGCCTGCCAGTCCGGCCGCCAAAGTGGCGGCAATCGCCAGATAGGGATTCGCATCCGCGCCGGCGATGCGGTTTTCCACGCGCCGTGCGGCCGGCCCGCTAATCGGTATGCGCAGCCCTGCGGTACGATTGTCGTAACCCCAATGCAGGTTGACCGGCGCCTGCGTGCCGGCCACAAAGCGACGATAGGAATTCACGAACGGGGCGAACACCGGCATCATCTCCGGAATATATTGCTGCAGGCCGCCGATGAAATGGCGGAAGCGCGCACTCTCGCTGCCGTCCGGATTACTGAAGATGTTCTTACCCTCGCCATCCACCACGCTTTGATGAATGTGCATGGAATTGCCCGGCTGGCCGGCAATCGGCTTGGCCATGAAGACGGCGTTGAGACCGTGCTTCAGCGCGATTTCCTTGGCGGCGTACTTGAACAGGAAAGCCTGGTCGGCCACGTCCATCGCGTCGCCATGCACCAGATTGATCTCGTACTGCGACACGCCCGATTCATGGATCCACGTATCCGAGTTGATGCCCAGCTGGTCGAGGGCGAGGCGGAACTCGTCCCAGAATGGCGCCAGCTCGTTGAGCATATTAAGGCTGTATGCCGACTGCCCCGCCTCCGCCCTGCCGCCTCGCGCCACCGGCGGCGTCAAGGGATCGCGCGGGTCTGTGTTCGCCGCAGTGAGATAGAACTCAATCTCGGGCGCCACCACAGCCGTCAAGCCGTGTTCCCGATATGCGTCCAGCACCTTGCGCAGGATGGAACGGGCCGAGAACTGGCACACATCGCCATTCAGCTCTACACAATCGTGGATCACCATCGCGCGCGGGCTGGAGGACCACGGCGCCACGCGCAAGGAAGCGTAATCAGGCACCAGCCGCACGTCCGGGTCGGCGTCCGGAAACAGCGGATCGCAGGAGTATTCCCCGGTCACCGCCTGCATCGGAATCGCCTGGGCGATGCGCAATTCCGCGCCGGTGGCGAAGCTTTCGGCCGGCATCAGCTTCCCGCGTGGATAGCCGGTGATGTCGGCAAACAGACACTCCACCTGATCGATCCCATGCCACTTGAAAAAATCGCGCAGCGACTGCTCATCATTGGCTCGTTGCATTTTCAAAACCGGACTCCTATCTCTATCGGTGTGACGGGAAGCTGAAAGCCGTCCCCTCGCTAACGGCGCGGCCAGGCCAGCGCTGTGTGATGGTCTTGCGCTTGGTGTAGAAACGCACCGCATCCGGCCCATAAATCGATAGATCGCCAAACAAGGAGCGCTTCCAGCCGCCAAACGAATGCGAGGCAACCGGCACCGGCAGCGGCACATTCACGCCCACCATACCAACCTGGATCGTATCGGTAAAGAAGCGCGCCGCTTCGCCATCGCGGGTGAAGATGCAGGTGCCGTTGCCATATTCATGCGCGTCGACCAAGGCGCAAGCTTCTTCCAGGGTACGCACGCGAACAATGCCGAGCACCGGGCCGAAGATCTCTTCTTTGTAGATGACCATCTCCGGCGTCACATGGTCGAACAGCGTAGGGCCAAGGAAGTAGCCCTCCTCGTGTCCGGCAACCTGCACCGAGCGGCCGTCCACTAGCAGTTGCGCGCCCTCTTTCACGCCCAGGTCGATGTAGCCGCGCACGCGGGCCAGATGCTCCTTGCTGATCAACGGCCCCATGTCGCTGCCGGCATCGGTGCCCGGACCAACGCGCATCGCGGCGATTTCCGTTTTCAGCGCGGAGACCAGGGCGTCGGCGGTGCCGTCGCCCACCGCCACCACCAGCGGAATCGCCATGCAGCGCTCCCCACAGGAGCCATACGCAGCGCCCATCAGCGCACGTACGGTGTTGACGATGTCCGCATCCGGCATAACGATGGCGTGGTTCTTGGCGCCGCCCAGCGCCTGCACACGCTTGCCGTTCGCGCTGCCCGTCGTGTAGATGCGTTCCGCAATCGGCGTCGAACCGACGAAGCTGACCGCCTTGACGCGGCGATCCGTCAGCAAGATCTCAACCGCCTCGCGATCACCGTTGACCACATTCAGCACGCCGGGTGGCAAGCCCGCCTCCAGCGCCAGTTCGGCGATGAAAATGGAAGCCGACGGCACGCGCTCGGAAGGCTTCAGCACAAAGGTATTGCCGCAGGCGACCGCCATGGGCCACATCCACAACGGCACCATGGCCGGAAAGTTAAACGGCGTAATGCCGGCCACCACGCCCAAAGGCTGAAATTCGCTCCAGCTGTCGATGGCGGGACCGACGTTTTTACTATGTTCGCCCTTCAGCAGTTCCGGCACATAGCCCGCATATTCAACGTTCTCGATACCGCGTTGCAGTTCGCCCAGCGCATCGGCCAGCACCTTGCCATGTTCGGCGGTGATCAGCGCGCAGATCTTGTCCGCTTCGCGTTCCAGCAGGCGCGCCAAGCGGTTCATGACCTGGGCGCGTTTTGCCGGCGAAGTTTTGCTCCACGCCGGATACGCTTCCTGTGCGGTGACGATCGCCAGTTCCACGGTGGCCTGGTCGGCCAGGACGACGGAGCCGGTAACCGCGCCGCGCGCGGGATTGTAGATGCTTTGGCGGCGCTCGCCGCCTTCGGCTTTCAGTCCGCCCAGGAAGTGGCCGACGGTGACAGAATGACTCATGAAGATATCCTCTTTAAGGTGTAGCAAGTATGGCTTCGCCCAGGGCGTTGATCAGCAAATCGATTTCGGCTTCGGTGGAGGTGAAAGGCGGCGCCAGTTGGATGGTGTCGCCGCCGTAGCGCACGTAGAATCCTTTTTCCCAGCACTTCATCGCGATCTGATACGGCCGTAACGCCGGCTGCCCGGGAACCGGGGCGATGGTCAGACCCGCCGCCAGACCGAAGTTGCGGATGTCGGCGATGTTTTGAATGCCCCTCAAACCGTGTACCGCTTTTTCAAAATACGGCGCTAAAGCGTTCACACGCTCGATCATATTTTCGCGGCACAGGATGTCCAGCGCGGCCAAGCCTGCGGCGCAGCCCACCGGATGCGCCGAGTAGGTGTACCCGTGCGGGAACTCCAGCAGATACTCAGGACCGCCCGCCGACATGAAAGTGTCGTAAATCTCGCGTTTTGACAGCACGGCGCCCAGCGGCTGGGTGCCGTTGGTGATTTGCTTCGCCACCGTCATCATGTCCGGCGTCACGCCGAACTTTTCAGCGCCGGTGAAGGCGCCGGCGCGGCCGAAGCCCGTAATCACTTCGTCGAAGATCAGCAAGATATCGTGTGCGTCGCAAATATCGCGCAAGCGTTGCAGATAGCCGTGCGGCGGAATAATGACGCCGGCCGATCCGGAAAACGGCTCGACGATGACAGCCGCGATATTGGACGCATCATGCAGCGCGATCAAATCCAGCAAGCGGTCCGCCAGTTCGGCGCCGGTTTCCGGCATGCCCTTGGTGAACGCAGGCGTCGCACCCAGCGTGTGCGGCAAATGGTCGGCGGCGATGCCCTGGCCGAACAGCTTGCGGTTGGCAGACAGTCCGCCCACTGAAATGCCGCCGAAATTGACGCCGTGATAGCCCTTCTCGCGGCCGATCAGCAGGGTTTTGCCTGGCTGGCCTTTCAGGCGCCAATAGGCGCGCGCCATTTTCAGCACGGTCTCCACCGACTCCGAACCGGAGCCGGTGAAGAACACATGATCCAATCCTTCCGGCGTCAGCTCCTTGAGTTTATTCGCCAGCTGGAAGGCCAGCGGATGCGAGAACTGGAACGCAGGCGAATAATCCAGCGTCGACATCTGGCGGCTGACGGCGGCGCTGATCTCGTCGCGGCAATGTCCCAGGCCGCTGCACCACAGGCCGGACAAGCCGTCGAAAATCCGCCGGCCATCGGCCGCGACGTAGTAGCTGCCCTTGGCGGCGATGATCATGCGAGGGTTTTTCTTGAAATCCCGGTTGCCGGTGAATGGCATCCAATAAGGATCGAGCCATTCCGCGTCCGTCCTGAGCGACGCGCCGATACCGGCGTTGCTATTGTTATCCATGATGCTTACTTATCCTTTTTATCCAATTCGGGTAATTCGTACACCACCGTGCCATCGAGGATGGTGTAGCGCACTTTGATCGCGGACAGCGACGCCGGCGGCGCCGCCTTCACGTCACTGTCCAGCACCACCAGGTCCGCCAGCTTGCCCACTTCGATCGAACCGGTGGTGTGTTCCTGCTTCATCGCCTTGGCGGCGGTGATGGTGTAAGCGGCCAGCATGGTGTCCAGGTCCAGGCGTTCGGCCGCGTTCAGCACTTCGCCCTTGTGTTTGGACTCCGGCTCCAGGTCCATGCGCAGCAGGCCGGTCTGGGTGGCCGACAGCGGCGTATTAGGCATCGGGTCGCCCGGCATGGCGTCTACCGGCCAGTCGCTGCCGCCGTAGATGGTGGCGCCGGCCGCTTTCAGGCTCGCCGCCGGATACATGTAGCGGAAGTTTTCGGCCGAGATGTAAGGCTTCAATGCCTCCACCGAATACTCCGACGGCAAAGCCCAGAACAACTGCATGTTGGCGTAGACGCCAAGCTTGGCGAAACGCGGGAAGTCGGCCTTGTCGACAATCTGCAGGTGCGTGATGGCGTGGCGGTTGTCGGGCCAGCCGTTCTTCTTGCGCGCGGCCTCGAAGGCGTTGAGTGCGGCATGGGTGGTGTAGTCGCCGATCGAGTGCACAAAGACGGTGAAGCCTTCCTTGTCCAGGCGCGCCACATAACGGTTCAGCACCGGCACTTCAAAGAAGCGGCCACCGGAACTGGCGCCGGGATGCCCCTTGCCGTCGAGGTAGGGATGCAGCATGGCCGCCGTTTGGGTCGGATATTCGATCACGCCGTCCGACAGGATCTTGACACCGTCGGCGCGAATCCAGCGATGGCCGCTGAAACGGCTGCGCAGCGCGAACAGGCGGCGGTACTCCGTTTCGTCATCCACCACGCTGGAAGCCAACATGGCGCGCACGCGCATTTTCAGTTGATCGCTTTGTTCCAGGCTGTCGTACAGGTCCAACGCATCTTCTGTGGCCAGGGCATCCTGCACCGAGGTGACGCCTTTCGATCGCAGCAGCGTCAGCGCCTCATTCAATTTGCGCAGGCGATCAGCCATGGCCGGCTTGGGCATGGCGTTGGTGACCAGATCCTGCGCCGTGTCTTTCAAAAAACCGGTGGCGTGGCCCTGGGCATCGCGCTCGATTTCGCCGGAGGTGGGATTCCTGGTGTCGTCGCCGATCTTCGCAATGCGCAGGGCGACGCTGTTGACCCACGAGGTATGGGCATCCGCCCCGCCCAGGATGACCGGCTGGGTGCTGCTGATCTTGTCCAGATCGCGCGCGGTGGCGACGAAGTTGGCGGGATTGACGTTGACCACTTCTATCCATTTATCGGGCGAGGCAGGATGCAGCTCGTCCGGGCAGTGCGCGCGCACGTAGTCCGCGATTTCCGCGACGCTCATCGCTGCGCCGCCGACGCTGCACTTGCCCAGCCTTTCCGAACCCAGCGCCGGATGAACGTGGCCGTCGATAAAGCCCGGCAGCAGGCTCTTGCCCTGCAAATCGATCACGCGGGTCGCGGGACCGATGTAGGCCGCGATTTCCGCATCGCTCCCCACGGCGACAATGAGATTGCCGCGCACCGCCACCGACTGCGCCTGCGAGCGCCGCTCGTCCATGGTCTGGACCTTGCCCTTGACCAGCACCAGCGTCGCAGGCGTTACGGTGTCCGCTTGGGCCGCGAGCGCGCCGCAGGCCAGCATCACCATCGTTACTATTTTCATCAGCTGCATAAACACCTTTCGGTTTAGATTTCCAGAAGATCGCGCAAGTGGTAGTACATCATGCCCGTCACCAGCGCCGGCGTGCGCAGCAAGGGGCCGCCGGGGAAGGCTCGGTGCGATATTTTCCCCACCAGGTCGAAGCGCTCGGCCTGGCCGATAATCGCTTCCGCCACCAGTTTCCCCGCCAGTCCCGCCAGCGCCACGCCATGTCCGGAGAAGCCTTGCAGGTAATAGAGATTGGCGTCCAGCCGGCCGAAGTCCGGCGCTCGGTTCATGGTGATGTCGACAAAACCGCCCCACGCGTGGGACACGTTCAGATCGGCCAGTTGCGGGAACACCGCCAGCATCCGCTTACGCATGCTGCTCACCAGATTGGGTGGCGTAACGGTGCTGTAACTCACACGGCCGCCGAACAGCATGCGATGGTCGGCCGTAGGACGGAAGTAGTCGAGCACAAAATTGGTGTCGCACACGGCGGCCCGCTGGGCCACCAGCGCATCGGCGCGCGCCGGGACCATCGGCTCGGTGGCGATGATGTAAGTCCCCACCGGCATGATGCGCTTGTCCAGCTCCGGCGCCACACTCTCCCCGTATTCATTGAGGTAGACGTTGCCCGCCATGACCACGAAATCGCAGCTCACGCTGCCCCGCCCCGTATGCACCAACGGCTTGACGCCGCGCGCAACCCGCGTCACGGCGGAGTGCTCGAAGATGCGCACGCCGACCGAGCGTGCGGCCGTCGCCAGGCCTAGACAGTATTTCAGCGGATGCAGATGGCCGGAATTGGGATCAAAAGCGCCACCGACAAAGCGCTCGCTGGCGATCCACTTCGGCATGTCGGCGGCGGAGACGGTCTGCATGGGATAATCGTAGGCGCTTTGCAAATGTGCGGTCCACTGTTCCAGCGAGCGCGCCTTTTTGGCGCTGATGGCCGCGCTCAGGAAACCCGGCGTGTATTCGCAATCGATGCTGTATTGGCCGATGCGCTGGCGCAGCAGGTTCATGCCCTCGACCGACATTTGCCACATGCGGCGTGCATCGGCGCGATCGAATTGATGTTCAATCGCCGTGTCGCTGGCGTAGCCGACGATCGCCTGGCCGCCATTGCGTCCCGATGCGCCCCACCCCACCGATTGGGCTTCCAGCACGATCACCGAATATCCACGCTCCACCAGCTCCAGTGCCGCCGACAGGCCCGCGAAGCCGGCGCCGATGACGCAGACGTCGGCATGCTGCGCCCCCTGCAAGGCCGCCGATGCCGGTTCGCGTGTAACCGTGGCCTCGTAATAGGAATTGGCCCGTAACTTTTCGTCTTTGTGATTCTCTACCATGGTTCTCTCTATTTAAACGAAGTTGCGGACGCCGCCTGCTTGCGGCGCAACCGCTCGGCGCGCGCCATCCACAGGCCGGACAGCACCACGCCGATGCCGACCACCAGAATGGTCAACGTGGCCAGCGCGTTCACACGCGGATCGAGGCCCAGCCGTGCCCGCGAAAAGATCACGATGGGCATGGTCGAATAACCGGGACCGGTCAGGAAGGCCGACACCACCACGTCGTCCAGTGACAGCGTGAAGGTCAGCAGCCACGCCGAGGCCAGGCTCTGGGTGATGTTCGGCAGCGTCACCTTGGTGAATACCTGGTGCGGACGGCAGCCCAGGTCCATGGCCGCCTCGCTCAAGCTGGTACTGATCTCGCCGAGCCGCGCCTGGATCACCACGGTGGCGTAAGCCATGCCCAGCACGGTGTGCCCGATCAGCACCGTCAGCATGCCGCGCGGCGGAAAGCCGAACAGCTGTTCCAGCGACACCAGCATCAACAGCAGCGACAGGCCGATGATCACCTCCGGCATCACCAGCGGCGCGCTGGCCATGCCCATGAACAGGGCGCGGCCACGGAAACGCCGGTAGTGATTGAGCACGAAGCCGGCAAAAGTCCCCAGCAGCACCGAGCAGGTGGCCGACATGGTCGCCACCTGCAGCGACAACTTGAAGCCGGCGATGATCTCCTCGTCCTGGGACAGCGCCTGATACCAATGCCAGGTAAAGCCGCGCCAGGTCATGTCCTGCGCCGAGCTGTTAAACGAAAATACGATCAGCACCAGGATGGGGAGGTACAGGAAGGCGTACACCGTCATCAGCCAGCTACGGCCAAACCAGGAATGCGGCTTCATGCGCGGCCTCCCGGCTGCTCGGCCTGCGAACGGTTGTAGATCCCCATCGGCACCAGGATCAGCAGGATCAACACCACCGTCACGGCGGACGCCATCGGCCAGTCGTTATTGGTGAAGAACTCGTCCCACAGCACGTGGCCTATCATCAGCGTCTCCGGACCACCCAGCAGGTCCGGGATCACGAATTCGCCCACGCAAGGCACGAACACCAGCACGCAGCCGGCGATGATGCCGCTGCGGGACAGCGGTATCGTCACGCGCCAGAAGGCCGCCAGCGGCGTCGCGCCCAGATCGGCGGCAGCCTCGATGAAGCGGACGTCCATCTTCGACAGATTGGCGTACAGCGGCAGGATCATGAACGGCAGATAGGTGTACACCATGCCGATCATCAGCGAGAACTGGGTGTTCATCATGCGCAGCGGCTCGTCGATCAATCCGGCGGCCAGCAAGGCGTGGTTGACCACACCTTCGTTGGTCAGCATGCCCTTCCACGCATAGATACGCAGCAGGAAAGAAGTCCAGAACGGCAGCATCACCAGCATCATCAGCACCGGCCGGCTGGCCGGCTTGGCGCGCGCCATGAAATACGCGAACGGATAGGCGATGACCAGGCAGCAGGCCATGGTCAGGAAGGCGTACTTGACCGAGTTCAGATAAGCCGCCAGATACAGCTCGTCCTGGAACAGGAACAGGTAGTTGCCCAGGTTGACCTTCAACAGCAGCGCGCCATCGACGTAGCTGAACAGCGTGCCGAAGGGATTACTCATCTCTCCCTGTGCCACGCTCAGTTTCAGCACAATGAAGAACGGCACCAATGAACTGAAAAACAGCCAGGTGTAAGGGATGCCCAGCACCAGGCGCCGGCCGCTGGCAGGGTTATGCTTGATCATGGAGAGCCTCATTGGGTCAGCACCACCATGGCGTCATCGCTCCAGGACGCGACCACCCGATCGCCGCGCTGCGGATGGAACTCGGCGTGGCGCGCGGCGTTGATGGCGATGGCCTTGAGCAGCGCGCCATTGGCCAGGCGCAGGTGGTAGACGGTGTAGCTGCCCAGGTACGCCAGTTCGACGATCTCGCCGCGCACCCAGTTGTGCGGCGTGGCCGGCGTCTCCGTGCCGATGGCAATCTTCTCGGGACGGATCGCCACCGCCACCTCCATGTCCACCGTGCCGCTGATGCCGTGGCCGACGTAGAAGCGGCATTCGGCCGCCTCCACCACCACGTGGTCGGTCTCGTCCTCCACCACCCTGCCTTCGAACAGATTGACGTTGCCGATAAAATCGGCGACGAAGCGGCAGTTGGGCGACTCGTACACCTCCTCCGGCTTGCCGGTCTGGCGGATCACGCCCTGACTCATGACGGCGATGCGCGACGCCATGGTCATGGCCTCTTCCTGGTCGTGCGTGACCAGCACGCAGGTGACGCCGACCTGTTCGACGATATCCACCAGTTCCAACTGGGTGCGCTCGCGCAGTTTTTTATCCAGCGCCGCCAGCGGTTCATCCAGCAGCAGCAACTGCGGGCGCTTGGCCAGGCTGCGCGCCAGCGCCACGCGCTGCTGCTGCCCGCCGGACAACTGGTGCGGGCGGCGTTTGCCATAGGGTGACAACTGCACCAGCGCCAGCATCTGCTCCACGCGTTCGGCCATTTCCTCCTTGGCCATGCCGGCGCGGCGCAGGCCGAAGGCGATGTTCTCCCATACCGACAGGTGCGGGAACAGCGCGTAGGACTGGAACATCATATTGATCGGCCGCTGATACGGCGGCATGGCCGATATCTCCTGCCCGTTCAGATAAATCTGGCCGGCGGTGGGCGACTCGAACCCGGCCAGCATGCGCAGCAAGGTCGATTTGCCGCAGCCCGAGCTGCCGAGCAAGGCGAAGATCTCGCCCATGCCGATGGAGAGCGACACGTTGTCCACCGCCGTCACGCCGCCAAATTCCTTGACCAGATTCGAAATCTGCAGGAACGGCCGGCCCTTGTCGGCCTTGATATTGATTGAAGATGTAGATGCCATGGCTTACAAACCTGTTTTAAATTGCGTGTACATGCGCGCCATGAAGCGGCGGGTCGCCGTCGTCACCGGCAGCGGCGCCACCAGGCGTTTTTTATCCGCGTCGCCGAGGAAGATGGTTTTGTTCTCGATGATGTTTTTGTCCACGTAGCGCGTGCTGGCGATGTTTGGATTGGCGTAGAACACAGCGTTGGTGATGGATGCATGCACTTCCGGACGCATGATGTAGTTCATCCACAGCAGCGCGTTTTGCGGATGCGGCGCATCGGCTGGAATGGCCATGGTGTCGAAGAACATGATCGGGCCGGCGGCCGGGATCAAGGCTTCGATCTCGACGCCGTTTTTTGCGTCCAGCGCGCGGCGGCGGGCGATATTGATGTCGCCCGACCAGCCCAGCGCGACGCAGATGCCGCCATTCGCCATGTCGTTGATATAGCCGGAAGAGCTGAACAGCGTGATGTTCGGCCGCACCGCCTTCAACATCTTCAGCGCGGCCTGGTAATCCGCCTGCGAATTTGAATACGGGTCTTTGCCCAAGTACTGCAGGGCCGGCGCGAAAATCTCCGAGGGCGAATCCATGAAAGACACGCCGCACGACTTCAGCTTGGCCATATAGCGCGGATCGAACACCAGATCCCATACATTGGCCGGCATGGCCAGGTCGCCCAGCGCGGCCTTGACCTTCTTCACGTTGATGCCGACCGTGGTGTAGCCCCATAGCCAGGTCACCAGGTGCGCATTGGACGGATCGATTTTAGCGACGGCTTGCTGGATCAGCGGGTCCATATTGGCGAGGTTGGGCAGCTTGCTCTTGTCGAGCGTTTTCAACAGGCCGGACTGGATCTGCACATTGGCCCACACCTCGGACGGCACCACCACGTCGTAGCCGGTGTGGCCGGCCACCAGCTTGGCGTGCAGCACCTCGTTGGTGTCGAACACGTCGTAGCGCACCTTGATGCCGGTTTCCTTCTCAAAGTTCTTGACCGTGTCGGCGGCGATGTAGTTGGACCAATTGTAGATATTCAGTACCTTCTCTTCCGGCGCGGCGACCGCCAGGGCCGATATGGACAACAGCGCGGCCAGCATTCCATAAATCTTCAACATGCTTCTATCCCCCTTCAGGTACGCACACTGCGATCGACAATGACATAGTATTTTTCCAGCGGTTCCAGCACTTCAAACACGCCCGTAAAACCACCCGGTATCAGCAGCGCATCCCCGGCGACCACTTCCTTGGCTCCACCCTGCGCGTCGATGACGCGGCAGCGCCCCTGCGTAACGTAGAAAAACTCGTCTTCCTGCGGGCCGAAAACCACCTTCCAGCTGCCCGGCTCACTGCGCCAGATACCGGCCGACATATCCCCGTTGGCGCTGTCGAAAAAATTCCAGGTCGAGCGCAGCGGATCGCCCGACACTTTTCTATCCGCCGCTGGCCAGTCCTGCTGCACCGCGACTGATCGCTCTGAAAACAAAATCATGTGTGACATCTTTCTACATCCGATCTAAAGCACCACAACGGCCGCCGCCTGAATTGCCGGCGGCGGCCTGCTCTTTACAGCTTGCCTGCCAGGCTGATGCCGATGGTGCGCGGCGTCAGGCGATAACCGAGGCTGGCGGCGGACTGCACCACCGGACGCTGAATCAGCTTCTGGTTGTTGGCCAGGTTCTGGGCGAACACGGTAAAGTCCAGATTACCCCAGCTCAGCCCGGCGCTGGCGTCCACCAGATTGTAGGCGGGACGGTGGTAGTCAGGATTCGGGATCGAGCGGGGCAGGATGCTATAGCCGCCGTTGCTGCTGCCGGTCCAGCGGCTGGCCGCACGCACAAAACCGTATACGTCGCTGGACAGGTTGAAGTTGTATTGCGCCGATACCGAAGCGGTGAATTTCGGCACGCCGGGGATATTGGCGCCCTTCACCGCGCCCGGCAGGCCGGCGGCCTCGCCGTCGCTGTCGTCCAGCGTTGCATGGGTCACGCCGCCGCCGAAGGTCAACACCACGCTACGTACCGGCTTGGCCTGGACTTCCACTTCCGCGCCATAGCTGGTGGCTTTGCCGGCGTTGTTGTTGTAGGCGAAGCCGCATTCCACGAACACCTGCTGCTGCAAGTCCTTCCACTGCACGTAGAAGGCCGAGGCGTTGATCGACAGCCGGTTGTTGAGGAAGCGGGATTTGTTGCCGGCCTCGTAGCTCCACAGGCTGTCCGAGCGGTAGCTGGTCGGGGTGGGCGCGCTCAAGCCGCACAGCTGCTCAGGAATCGGCACATTCACACCGCCCAGGCGGAAGCCCTGGGAGGCCGATGCGTACAAGGTATTGGTGGGATCGGCTTCCCACGTGACTGCGAACTTCGGCGTGGATTTCGAGCCGGTCACGCTCTCGGTGGACTCGTCGAAGCCATCGCGTCCATCCAGGTGATTATTGAAGAATAGCGAACCCAGCTGGTGCAGCGAGGTGGTCGCTTTCACGTAGCGCAGGCCGACCGTGGCGTGCAAAGTCGGCGAGAAGTAGTAGTTGGCCTCGCCAAACACCGAGTACTGCTTATCGAAGCCGTTGGCGTTGCCGTAGTACGTGCTGTCGCCGGGGAAGCCAAGCGAGACCGGGAAGATCACCACATTCGGATCGGTCGGGCTCAGGCCGGCCGCCTTGAAGGCTGCGTTCAGGCCGAACACAGGCTCATTGTCGGCAATGTCGGTCCGCAGGCGCGAGGCATACACGCCGGTAATCCAGGTCCAAGGCGAAACGGCGGCGTCATACGGCTTGGAAGTGATGCGCAGCTCCTGCGATACCTGGTGCACCTGGTTATCCAGATACACCGCCGCCGGCAGCTTGGTAATGGCTAACGCCAGCGCCGGATCGGTGATGCGCGTGGCCAGGCCCAAGGCCGAAATGGCCGAAGCATCCTGAACGCGGCTGAATTTGCGCTCGTAGTAGCTGGTCACCGAGGTGATGTCGCCGATGTCGGTCGCGTAGTTGACGGTCAGGCTGGGCACCACCAGACGGTCGTTGCCCGGTTCCATCACCGACTTGGCGGCCTGGTTGTTGGGCAGCGGCTTGCCGTTTGGTAGCGCCAAATACGACACGTCGGTGTTGCCGGTCTTGACCTTCTGATAGAACAGCGACGGCGTGATCGACAGATCCTTGGTCGGCTGCCATTTCATGGCGAGGCGCAGCACGCTGGATTTCTCGTTGTTGATATCGGAACTGACCGGGGCGCCGGTCTCGCGGTCGACCTGATCGATGAAGCCGCCGTTGCGCGCGGTCTGCACGCCGATGCGCAGGGCCAGCTCGCCAGGTATCAGCGGCTCATTAACGACCGCGTTGGCCAGGTAGTTGTTGGCGCCGTCCTGGGTCTTGGAGAATTCCGAGTACACCGAGGCTTCGCGCTCCTTGATGTTGGGCTGGTTGCCGATGAACTTGATGGTGCCGCCCATGGAGCTGGCGCCGTACAGCGTGCCCTGCGGACCGCGCAAGACTTCCACGTGGTCGAGGTCGAAGAACTTGGGCTCGGCGCTGCCCATCGAATAGACGTTGCTGATGGACATGGAGACGTCGTCCAGGTAGATGCCGACGGTCGCGGCGCCCGAAACCGAGCTGATGCCGCGCATCGAAATATTCGACAGACCGGCGCCGTTGCCGGTGTTGCCGCCGGAACCGCTGGTGAAGGCAATATTCGGCACGGCGCGGGTCACGTCGGCAAACGTGGACAAGTGCTGTGCGGTCAGGTCGTCGCCGCCGATCACGGAAATACTGGTGGCGACCTTGCTGGAGTCTTCCTTGCGCTTGGTCGCGGTCACCATGACCGTCTGCAACTGGTCCGAATTGCGCGCCGCCGCCGGGCTGGCCGCCGCGCTGACAGCGGGACTGTCGGCCCCCTCTGCGGCTGGGGTCTGCTGGGCATTGGCTTGCGAGGCAATCGCGGCACAGGCGACTGCTACTGCGTAGCTAAGGCGATTTTTAGGGCATTTCATATGAACATCCACCATCAAGATAGTTGTACTGCGAAAAATGGCACCAACCGCATGCCTGACGTGTAAAGCTATTACCGCTGGCTTGCCTCAACCGATCTGTATCCAGGTGGTTTTCAGCTCGCTGTATTTGTCCAGGGCGTGCAATGACTTGTCGCGCCCGTTACCGGATTGCTTGTAGCCGCCGAACGGCACCGTGATGTCGTCGTCGTTGTATTGGTTGACGTGCACGGTGCCGGCGCGCAGCGCGCGCGACACCTGGATCGCCTTGCTCAGGTCGGCCGTCCAGACGGCCGCCTGCAAGCCGTACGGACTGGCGTTGGCCTCGCGTACCGCCTGGTGCACGTCGGTGAAGCGGAACACCGACAGCACCGGGCCGAAGATCTCTTCCCGTGCGATGCGCATGTCGCCGCTCACCTCGTCGAACAAGGTCGGTTCGATGTAGAAGCCGCCGGACTCGCTGCGCACGCGGCGACCGCCGGCCAGCAAGCTTGCGCCTTCGGTTTTGCCGGCATCGATGTAGCCCAGCACGGTGTCCATCTGGCGGGCATCGACGATGGCGCCGACCGTGGTGGCCTCGTCCAGCGGATCGCCGGGTGCGTACGACGGCAGCAGCGCCAGCGCTTTTTCCAGGAAGCGTTGCTTGATCGACTCTTCCAGGAACAGGCGCGACGGAGCGTTGCAGCTTTCGCCCTGGTTGTAATAGATGGAGCCGACGGCGGCAGCCACCGCCGCGTCCAGGTCCGGGCAATCGGCGCAGACGATGTTGGCCGACTTGCCGCCAAGCTCGGTCCAGGCACGCTTCAGGTTGGAGCGGCCGGCCATTTGCAAGATCTGGCGGCCAACGCCGGTGGAGCCGGTGAAGCCGATGCAGTCGACATCCATGTGCAGCGCCAGTGCGGCGCCGGCTTCATCGCCGTAGCCCGGCACCACGTTCAGCACGCCGGCAGGCAAACCCGCTTCGATGGCGATTTCCGCCAGGCGCAGCGCCGTCAGCGGCGACTTCTCGGAGGGTTTCAGCACCACGCTGTTACCGGCGGCCAGGGCCGGGGCGATCTTCCACGCGGCCATCAGCATGGGATAGTTCCACGGCACGATGGCGGCTACCACGCCCACCGGTTCACGCGTGATGAGGGCCAGGCTGCTGTCGGCGGTGGGCGCGATCTCGTCGTAAATCTTGTCGA
Organism: Duganella paludis; assembly: GCF_054461335.1. Lineage (NCBI taxonomy): Bacteria > Pseudomonadati > Pseudomonadota > Betaproteobacteria > Burkholderiales > Oxalobacteraceae > Duganella > Duganella paludis. Next base: position 6,093,431 of record NZ_CM136922.1, on the reverse strand, counting down.
TGGCCTCGCCATACCAGCGCAGGCAGTTGGCGCTCGACTTGACGTCCACGCTCAGGCTGTTCTTGATCGGTTTGCCCATGTCCAGGGTTTCCAGCAGGGCCAGTTCCTCGCCGTGCTGCTCCAGCAGATCGGCGAATTTCACCAGCACGCGTTTGCGTGCGGCCGGGGCCTGGCCGGCCCAGCGCCGGTCTTCGAAGGCGCTGCGGGCGGCGGCTACGGCGGCATCGACATCGCCGGCGTCGCAGCGCGCCACTTCGCACAGGTGGCGTCCGTCAACTGGCGACGCGTTCTGAAAGCGGCGCCCGGCTACGGCCCAGCGGCGCTCGCCATCGATGACGGCGCGGCCATCGATCTTCAGCGCGGCGGCGCGCGCATGCCACAGGTTGTTGCTCATTGTGCGTTCTCCATCCAGCCGCGTTCCCGCAGATCCGCCAGGGTCAGGTCCAGGCAGTGTTTAATTTTTTCCACCATCTCGTCGATCTGGGCGCGGGTGGTGGTGAGCGGTGGCGCGATGATCATGCGGTCGCCGACAGCGCGCATCAGCATGCCGTTGCCGAACAGATGGCCACGGCACACCATGCCCACGCCCAGCTCGGGATCGAAAGCCACGTTGTCGTGCACCTTGGCTCCCTTGCGCTTGACTAGGTTGAGGCCGGCCACGAAACCCAGGCTGTCGGCATAGCCGACCAGCGGATGGCCGGCCAGCTTGGCGAAGCGCGTTTGCAGATACGGGCCGGTGTCATCGCGCACCTGTGCCACCAGGTTTTCGGTTTCGATGATGTGCAGGTTTTCCAGCGCCGCCGCGCAGGCCACCGGGTGGCCGGAATAGGTGAAGCCGTGATTGAACTCGCCGCCCTGCTCGATCAGCACCCGCGCCACGCGCTCGCCCACCAGCACGCCGCCCAGCGGCACATAGCCGGAGGTCACGCCCTTGGCGAAAGTGATCAGGTCCGGGCGGATGCCGAACAGTTCAGACGCGAACCAGCTGCCCAGGCGGCAGAAACCGGTAATGACCTCATCGGCGATCAGCAAAATGCCGTACTTGTCGCAGATGCGCTGGATCTCGGGCCAATAGGTGGGTGGCGGAATAATCACGCCGCCCGCGCCCTGTACCGGCTCGCCGATGAAAGCGGCCACCTTGTCGGCGCCGATTTCAAGGATCTTCTCTTCCAGCCAGCCGGCCGCCACCAAGCCGAATTCGTCAGGGCTCATGCCCTGCCCGGCCGTCACATAATTCGGCTGGCCGATGTGGACGATGCCAGGAATCGGCAATCCACCCTGCTCATGCATGGCGGACATGCCGCTCAGCGAAGCGCCGGCCATGGTGCTGCCGTGATAGCCGTTGTGGCGGCTGATGATGGTGTGGCGTTGCGGCTGACCCAGCACATCCCAATAGCGCCGCACCATGCGCACATTGGTGTCGTTCGATTCCGAGCCGGAACCGGTGAAGAACACGTGCTTGAATCCTGGCGGCGCCAGTTCGGCCAGCTTGGCGGCCAGTTTCACGGCCGGCACATTGGTGGTGTTGAAGAAGCTGTTGTAGAACGGCAGCGTCTCCATCTGCTCGTATACCGCTTTCGAGATGCTGGTGCGGCCATAGCCGGCGTTGACACACCACAGGCCGGACATGCCGTCGATGAGCCGCTTGCCCTCGGAATCCCACAGGTAGATGTCCTCGCCGCGCACGATCACGCGCGCGCCTTTCTCGCCCAGTGCCTTGTGGTCGGTGAACGGATGGATATAGTGCGCGGTGTCCAGCTTTTGAATGGTTTGGGTATCGAAATTGTTCATGTCTGGTCTCCTTAAACGTGCAGCAGCAGGTGCTCGCGCTCCCACGGACTGATGACGGTCATGAACTCCTGATGCTCCAGATCCTTGATGGCGGAGTAGACGTCAATGAAGCGGTCGCCCAGCACAGCGCGCAATTTGTCCTCGCCGCGCAGCACTTTCAGCGCTTCCGGCAGGCCTTGCGGCAGTTCGAATTTCAGGTCGTAGGCGCTGCCGGTGGTCATCGGCGACGGCTCCAATGCCTCGACCATGCCCAGGTAGCCGCAGGCCAGCGTGACCGCCAGGGCCAGATAAGGATTAGCATCGGCGCCGATGATGCGGTTCTCGACGCGGCGGTCCTGCACACCGGATTCCGGCACACGGAAGCCGACGGTGCGATTGTCCATGCCCCACTGAATGTTGATCGGCGCCGCCGTGTGGCGCACGATGCGGCGATACGAGTTCACATACGGCGCCACGATCGCCATCGCCGACGGCATGTAGCGCTGCAGGCCGCCGATGTAGTGCTTGAAGATGGATGCGGCCGAGCCATCGGCGTTGCTGAAGATGTTCTTGCCGGTCTTGGCATCGACCACGCTTTGGTGCACGTGCATGGCCGAACCCGGCTCGCCCGCCATCGGCTTGGCCATGAAGGTGGCGTACATATCGTGCTTGAGCGCGGCCTCGCGCAGCGTGCGCTTGAAGAAGAACACTTTATCGGCCAGACCCAGCGGATCGCCGTGCAGGAAGTTGATTTCCATCTGGCCGGCGCCGATTTCGTGGATCAGCGTGTCCACGTCGAGATTCATCAATTCGCAGTAATCGTAGATGTCCTCGAACAGTGGATCGAATTCGTTCACCGCGTCGATGCTGTAAACCTGGCGGCTGGTTTCGGCACGGCCGCTGCGGCCCACCGGCGGGCGCAAAGGCAGGTCCGGATCGACGTTCTTGGCAGTCAGATAGAATTCCAGTTCCGGCGCCACCACCGGCTTCCAGCCCTTGTCCTGATACAGCTTGAGCACCCGGCGCAACACCGAACGCGGTGCGAAATCGACCAGGCGGCCATCGGAAAAATAGCAGTCGTGGATCACTTGCGCAGTCGGATCGCTGGCCCACGGCACCATGGTGATGGTGGTCGGGTCGGCTTTCAGTATCATGTCGCGATCGGTGCTGGAGATGGCGCGGTCGTAGCCGCCATCCTCGGTCGGATAATTGCCGGTGACGGTCATGCCGAGCACGGCCTCCGGGATGCGCATGCCGCGCTCCTGCGTGAATTTACCGCGCGGCAGGATCTTGCCGCGGGCCACGCCGGTCAGGTCGGGCACCAGACACTCGATTTCCGTGACGCGCTTATCGTTCAGCCACACGTCCATGTCGGTGTAAGTAAAGTTCTCGCGTATTGCCATAATTAGCTTTCTTGATTGATGCTGAGGTGTTGGTAGGCGCGGCACGCGTCGCCGAAGGCCTGGAAGATGCGCAGCGAGGCCGGGTTCTCGCTGATGCGCCATTCCGGATGCCATTGCACGGCCAGGGTGAAGCCGGGCGCGTTGCGCACCGAGTAGGCTTCCACCAGTCCGTCGGGCGCCGTCGCTTCGACCGCCAGTCCCGGCGCCAACTGGTCCACGCCTTGGCCGTGCAGGGAATTGACTGGCAGGTCGTGGTTGCTGCCCAGGATCTGTGCCAGCCTGCCGTCCGCCGCCACACGCACAGGATGGGCGGCGGCATATTGCTGCTCCAGGCTGGCTGCCTTGTCTTCCCGATGGTCCGTCATGCCCGGCACGGCGTGCACCGCCTGATGCAGGCTGCCGCCGAGCGCAACATTCAATTCCTGGAAGCCACGGCAGATCGCCAGCAAAGGCAGGCCGCGCGCCAGCGCCTTGCGGATCAGCGGAAAGATGGTGGCGTCGCGGGCGGCGTCCTGCGGCAGGCTGTCATCCAGCACCTGCTGGCCGTAATGGCTTGGATGCACATTCGATGGCGAGCCGGTCAGCAGGATGCCGTGGCAGGCGGAGAGCACGGCCGAGTAATCCGTCGCGGCGCCGATGGCCGGCAGGATCAGCGGCGCGCAGTCGGCGCCATTGACCACCGCCGCCACATATTTAAACTGGACCGTATGTTGCAGATGATGGCCAATCTTTTGCGAGCAAGCCGGAAGAATTACAGTTGGTTTAGACATTGGTATAATTAGCCTATTCTTTTGGAGCCACTTTGGTGCATTATTTTTCCACTCCAAAATGGTGCACTGCACGCACCAGTCTGGGCATAAGAGGTAAAATTGATTATTACCGCTGCATGACAAAGAGCATATAAGCTAATTTGGCTTATGAATAGTTCCACTTTTCTGTTTTTTGAGGAACCACTTGGAAAATTTATCTCCCGTTTCTGATTTGCTCGCTGGCTATCTGAGCCAGCATGACTTTCATCCGCGCCTGCCAGACCAGCGCCGGCTGTATGAAGCGGCCAAGGAGGCCATCCATAAACAGCAGCTGGCGCCCGGCAGCAAGCTGCCCTCCAGCCGCGATCTGGGAAAAAATTTGTCGGTGGCGCGCAACACGGTGATTGCCGCCTACGAACAGCTGACCGCCGAAGGCTTTGTCACCAGCTCGCGCGGCAGCGGCACGTATGTGGCCGATCTGCGGGAATTGATGAGTCATCAGGCTTCCGCCGCGACCAAGGAGGCTGCCGTGCCGTCGCCGCCGGTATCGCGGCGCGGTGAAGCGGTCAGCGCGGTAGCGGCCGGCCCGCGTTTCGAGATCGAACCGTTCGCGCCTGGCGAGGCGGATTTTTCCGGCTTTCCCACCAAGCTGTGGCAAAGCCTGCAAAACCGCGTCTGGCGCGACATGCATTCCGAGCTGCTTGATTACGGCGATACGGGCGGCTACCTGCCGCTGCGACAGGCGATCACCGCTTACCTGCGTTTGTCGCGCTCGGTGAAGGTGACCATGGAACAGGTGGTCGTGACGGCGGGAACCCAGCAGTCGCTGGATCTGTGCGCGCACATGCTGGCGGATGTGGGGGATACGGTGTGGGTGGAGGATCCCGGCTACTGGGCCGCGCGCCGGGTGTTTGAAGCGTCCGGCCTGGCCTTGCGGCCGGTGGCGGTGGACAAGGACGGCCTAGCGCCGCCGGCCGATGAAACCACGCCGTCGCCGCGACTGATCTACGTGACGCCGTCGCACCAGTACCCGACCGGCGCGGTGATGAGCCTGGCGCGACGACTGGAGCTGCTGGAATTCGCAGCGCGACAGCAAGCCTGGATATTGGAAGACGATTACGACAGCGAATTCCGCTACACCGGTCGCCCGCTGGCGGCGCTGCAGGGGCTCGACAGCGACAACCGCGTGGTCTACATGGGGACGTTTTCCAAGGTGCTCTACCCTGGCATCAAGATCGGCTACCTGGTGCTGCCGCCGGCACTGGTGACGCCGTTCAAGAACGCTTTATACGATTTACACCGCCCGGGACAGTTGATGGTGCAGGCGGCGCTGGCCGAGTTTATCTCGCAAGGCCATTTCGCCACCCATCTGCGCAAAATCCGCCAGATTTATGGCTCGCGGCGCGAAGCCTTGCACCGCACGCTGTCCCGGCACATGAGTGCACGGGTCAGCGCCAAGGTGACGATTTCCAGCGAAGAATCGGGGCTGCACCTGGTGTTGGAATTGCCCGACTATGTGGACGATGTGGCGCTGAGCAAGCTGGCCGCCGGTTCGGGCATCCGTGTCAACGCGCTGTCGACCTACTACCAGTCCACGCCGGTGCGGCGCGGACTGCTGGTGGGCTACGCTTATGTGACGCTGGAAAAGATCGCCTACTACGGCAAGCTGTTGACGACCATTATCGAGTCGGCGATAGACTGAGCTTTATGCCGCTGCCGGTGGCGCTGGCGGATTCAGCGATGCGGTCCAGATGCACTGGCCCTTCACCGCCTTGTCCAGGCCGGCCAGCGTGGCGGCGTGTTCGGCCAGCTCGGCTTCCGAAGCCGGCACGAAGATGATCTCGGCCATGGCCACCGGCGCCAGCAGTTCGCCGATGTTGACCACTTCCTCTTCCACGTCCATGCCCAGGCTGTTCTGCCCGCGCGTCATGGCCAGGTAGACGTCGGCCAGCAGTTCCGCATCCAGCAGCGCGCCGTGCAGCTTGCGGTGCGAGTTGGAGATGCCGTAGCGGTCGCACAGCGCGTCCAGCGAGTTGCGCTTGCCTGGATGGAGTTCCTTGGCCTGCACCAGCGTGTCGATCACGCCGCCGATGTGGCTGCTGAAATCCGGCAGGTTCAGCAGCTTGAACTCGTGATTCAAAAAGCCCAAGTCAAACGGCGCATTGTGGATGATGACTTCGGCGCCCTGGATGTATTCGCGCAGCTGTTCGACGACTTCGCGGAACTTGGGCTTGTCGCTCAGGAACTCGGTGGTCAGGCCGTGGACGTTCAGCGCGCCCTCTTCCGATTCGCGCTCCGGATTGATGTAGAAGTGCAGGTTGTTGCCGGTCAGCTTGCGCTCGAACAGCTCCACGCAGCCGATTTCCAGGATGCGGTTGCCCAGCTTGGGGTTGATACCGGTGGTTTCAGTATCGAGTACGATTTGGCGCATAGTGTTCCGTTATTAATTTCAGCGAGCAGTATATCAGCGGGCGCGCGCCACTTCCACGCCGCGATTGGCCAACATGTCGGCGCGTTCGTTGCCAGGATGACCATTGTGGCCGCGCACCCAGCGCCATTCGACCGTGTGCATTTGCTGCGCGGCGTCGAGCGCCTTCCACAAGTCTTCGTTCTTGACCGGCTCTTTGCTGGCGGTTTTCCAGCCGCGCGCTTTCCAGCCGTGGATCCACTCACTGATGCCTTTTTGAACATACTGGCTGTCGGTGTGCAGCACCACCGTGCACGGACGCTTGAGCACGGTCAGCGCCTCGATCACCGCCTGCAATTCCATGCGGTTGTTGGTGGTATCGCGCGCGCCGCCGCAGATTTCCTTCTCGGCGCCCTCGGCCACCAGCAATGCGCCCCAACCGCCCAGGCCCGGATTGCCCTTGCATGCGCCGTCGGTAAAAATTTCAACCTTATCCATCCTGCTGTTCCCGTTGTTTGTTTGTTACCGGCACGCCCACCTGGGCGTTGGCCGTTTTTTTGGTCCATGCCGGACCGATCAAGCGCATGCCTTTCACGCGCTTGACTGCTTGTATGATGTACACGCCGCCGAAGTACGGCCACCAGCGCGACCCGGCATTATCCATGAAGGTGTAGCGTTGCAGCCATTTTTCTGTGCGACAGGCCGGCGCGTAGCAGCCGAAGTGGCTCTGGCTGGCGCTCATGTTCAGCAATTTTAACCAGTCTTTCATGCGCGGCATGGAAATCAGCTCCTCCGTTCGCGGCAGGAAAGAGGTGCCGCCGACGCGCCGCAGCACATGGCGCGCGCCCCACAGGCTGGCCGGGTTGAAGCCACAGATGACGACCTGCCCTTCCGGTATCAGCACGCGTTCGACTTCGCGCAGCACCTGGTGCGGATCGGTGGAAAATTCCAGCACGTGCGGCAGCACGATGAGGTCCACGCTTTGCGAGGCGAACGGCAATTCGGTGTAGTCGAGCGTGACGTTGACGGCGCGCAGGTTGTCGCGCACGGCGCGTGTCTTGCGGTCGGCCAGCAGCTTGTACGGCATGCGGCTGGCGGCCAGTGCATCAATTTCAGGCATGCCGATCTGCACGGCGTTGTAGCCGAAGATATCGGCTGTTAAATTATCGAGACAGCTTTGTTCCCACGCACGCATGTACACACCTGCGGGCGTTTGCAGCCAGCCTTCCAGCGCTATAATGGATTTCTCTGATCCCGCCTTATCCATGCTTAGCCTTTAGCGATCCAATGACCATATCTTCTACTCAAGCTCTCACTGTTTTAACGGTACCGGCATTCCGCGACAACTACCTGTGGTTGATACATGATGGCACACATGCCGCAGTAGTCGACCCCGGCGACGCCAAACCCATTCTGGCGGCACTGAAAGAACATGGCCTGAAGCTCACCGCCATTTTACTCACCCATCACCATGCTGACCATATCGGCGGCGTCCCTGAATTATTACAGCATTATCAGGTTCCCGTTTTCGGCCCGCGCAACGAGACCATCGACGCCGTGACGCTGCCGGTCGGCGAAGGCAAGACCATTGATGTGCCGGGACTGGCGCTGAAGCTGAGCGTGCTTGATGTGCCGGGCCACACCATGGGCCACATCGCCTATGTGCGCGAGGCGAGCGGCGATGCGCCGACCTGGCTGTTCTGCGGCGATACGCTATTTGCCGGCGGTTGCGGCCGCCTATTCGAAGGCACGCCGGCGCAGATGATCAGCTCGCTCGGCAAGCTGGCCGCGCTGCCGGACGATACGCTGGTGTATTGCGCGCACGAGTACACGCTGTCCAACCTGCGCTTTGCGCGCGTGGTGGAGCCGGATAATGTTGCGCTGCAGGAGCGGGTGAAGGTGGAGACCGACAAGCGCGAGCACGACGTGCCCACCGTGCCCAGCAACATCGGCCTGGAGAAGGCGACCAACCCCTTCCTGCGATACCGCGAGCCGGCGATTGCGCAGCAGCTGGTGCAAGCCGGGCGTCTCGATCGCATCGATACGCCGTTGGCGACCTTCACCGCGCTGCGTTTGTGGAAGAACGACTTTTAACAACGCACGTCGGCCCGCTTTAGCAACGCGCGTCATTTCGCCCACTGGGCGAAATGACTCCCGCGGACGCGGGAATCCATAGTCAGCATGGGCTCCCGCTTGCGCGGGAGCGACGATGCCTTAGATTTCTTCGTACAGCGGCAGCGTCAGGAATTCTTCGAACGATTCCGAGGTCGACATCTCTTCGAAGATCTGCGCCGCGCGTGGATAGGCTGGCGTGTTGCCGTCCGGTGCGGTCTCTTTGACCTTCGCCAGTTCTTCCGGAATCATCGCGCGCACCATGTCGGCGGTGACCTTGCGGCCGTCGTCCAGCACGCCCTTGGTCGAACGGATCCACTGCCACACTTGCGAGCGGCTGATCTCGGCCGTGGCCGCATCTTCCATCAGGTTGTGGATCGGCACGCAGCCGTTGCCGTTCAGCCAGCTGCCCAGATAGTGGATGCCGACGTTGATGTTGTAGCGCAGGCCCGCTTCCGTGATCGGCGTTTCCGGTTTGAAGTCCAGCAACTGTTCGGCATGCACTTCCACGTCCAGGCGCTGCTTGTCGATCTGGTTCGGCTTGTCGCCCAACACCTTCTTGAACTCGGCCATGGCCAGCTCCACCAGCCCTGGGTGCGCCACCCAACCGCCGTCGTAGCCGTCGGTGGCATCGCGCGCCTTGTCGTTGCGCACGCCGCCCATGGCGATGTCGTTTTTCTCCGGATCGTTCTTGATCGGAATCAGCGCGGCCATGCCACCGATGGCCGGTGCGTTGCGCTTGTGGCAGGTCTTCAACAGCAGCAGCGCATACGAGCGCATGAACGGCGCGGTCATGGTAACCTTGGCGCGGTCGGCCAGGCAGAAGTCCTTATCCAGCTTGAATTTCTTGATGCAGGAGAAGATGTAATCCCAGCGGCCGGCATTCAGGCCCGAGCTGTGTTCGCGCAGTTCGTACAGGATTTCGTCCATCTCGAACGCGGCCAGAATGGTCTCGATCAGCACGGTGGCCTTGATGGTGCCCTGCGGCAGGCCCAGCTCGTTCTGCGTCATCACGAAGATGTCGTTCCACAGGCGCGCTTCCAGGTGCGATTCCATTTTCGGCAGGTAGAAGAACGGGCCGGCGCCGCGTGCGATCTGTTCCTTGGCGTTGTGAAACATGAACAGCGCGAAGTCGAAGATGCCGCCGGAGACGCGCTTGCCGTCCACCAGCACATGTTTTTCATCGAGGTGCCAGCCGCGCGGACGCACCACCAGGGTGGCGACTTTGTCGTTCAGCTTGTACGACTTGCCGTTCTGCTCCAGGGCGATGGTGCCGCGCACCGCGTCCTTCATGTTGATCTGGCCGGTGATCTGGTTGTCCCAGCTTGGCGAGTTCGAATCTTCAAAGTCGGTCATGTAGCTGTCGGCGCCCGAGTTCAGGGCATTGAGGACCATCTTGCGTTCGACCGGGCCGGTAATTTCCACGCGACGGCATTCCAGGGCCTTTGGAATCGGCGCTATTTTCCAGTCGCCGTTACGGATGTGTGCGGTGTCGGCCAGGAAGTCCGGGCGTTCGCCGGCGTCCAGGCGCTTGGCGCGCTCCACGCGCACGGCCAGCAGTTGTTGGCGGCGTGCTTCGAACTCGCGGCTCAGCTTGGCCACCAGCGCCAGTGCCTCGGGCACCAGGATGGTTTCGTAGCCCGGCTTGATGTCGCCAGTGATTTGCATGCCTTCTGGCAGGGTGATGGTGGATTGCGTCATGGGAGGTCTCCGTAAAAGAATGTCAACGAATCAGCTAATTATATGCTTGTTGCAGTGCAGTGTTTTTAGTATGTGGGCTCAGTTACACGCGCCAGTGTTTTAAAGTATATTCAATCGTTAGTTATGCAAACAAGACTAAAAATCACTTCATCTATGCGTTTTTGTAAAAAGTGACGGAGACAGGTATTCATGGGGCAGTTCAGACAAATTTCCACTTTCGTTGAGGTGGTCGCCAAAGGCAGCCTGTCGGCGGCAGCCCGCGCCGAGGGCATCGCCCCGGCGATGATAGGACGCCGGCTCGATGCGCTGGAGGCCCGCCTGGGCGTCAAGCTGCTGCAACGCACCACGCGCAAGCTGGCCCTCACCGATGAGGGCGCGGCCTTCCTGGAAGATTGCCAACGCATCCTGGCGGAGTTGGAAGAAGCGGAATCGGCGGTGTCCGAGCGTAGCGCGCACGCCACAGGGCACTTGATGATCTCGGCCCCGGCCGGCTTCGGACGCCAGCACGTGGCGCCGTTGCTGCCCTCTTTCCTGGCCGAGCACCGCGACGTGACGGTCACGCTGAACATGAGCGACCGCGTGGTCGACATCGTCGGCGAAGGCATCGACGTGGCGATCCGCATCGCCAGCCTGTCCGATTCCAGCCTGGTCAGCGTCAAGCTGGCCGACAATGAACGCGTGGTGGTCGGCTCGCCGGGCTACCTGAAGCGCCACGGCATACCGGAAACCCTGGCCGATCTGGCCAAGCACAACTGCCTGGCGATCAGCAGCGAAGGCAGCCAGCGCGGCTGGACCTTCCGCGAGGACGACAAGAATGTGGTGCTGAAGGTCAACGGCAATATGGCCTGCAACGACGGCCAGGTGCTGCACGAGTGGGCGCTGGCCGGCAAGGGGCTGGCGTGGCGTTCGATGTGGGAAGTGGGCAGTGCGATTGCGGCAGGCAGATTACAAACCGTGCTGGACGGTTATTCGGCGCCGGGCAGCGATATTTATGCGGTGTTTGCGCAGCGCCGCCATTTACCGCTGAGGGTGCGGGCGTTTGTCGATTTTCTGCGTCACACCTATGCACAGCCGGATTATTGGCGCAAGAAAATTTAAAGGTAGAGGTCTAAAAGGTACAGGCAAAAAAAAATCCTCGGATTCCGAGGATTTCTTGATCGTTAGATCCAGCGTATTAGATTGGCTGAATGTTCGAAGCTTGCTTGCCTTTAGGGCCAGCGGTTACTTCGAAGGAAACACGTTGGTTCTCTTGCAGCGACTTGAAGCCAGCCGACTGAATCGCCGAGAAGTGAGCGAACAGATCTTCGCCGCCTTCGTCAGGGGTGATAAAGCCGAAACCCTTCGAATCATTGAACCATTTTACGATACCAGTTGCCATTACAATTCCTATTTCACAGTTAATTTGGGCTTGCGCCCGTGATATCGTTTTTGAGGCAAGAAAGACAATCTGTACTACTCTTGAATCTAAACGATCCCGCATTATACCCAATTACGAGAGAAAAGCACGTTTTCATGAAAATAAATGCAAAGCGTCGCTTTTTTTGGTAATCACTCGTTGAACCGGGTGTATTTGTCACTATAGACAAACAAATCATACATGCTTTGAGCTAGATCAAGCGCGCGCTAATCGTATTCGGTGGCCTTGGCGTTGCGGCTCGCCCACAACAGCAGCTTCTTGACTTCAGGCACGACCGGAGCCCAGCCGGTTTGCGTCTCCAGCACGGCGCGCACCATCTGCTCGATGCGGCGCGCTTCGCGGCCGAACACGGCAAAGCCGAAAGTGCCGGCCGAACCCGCCACACCGTGCAGCACTTCGTGCAGCTCGTGCAGCGCCGCCGGCGACGGATGTTCGTCCGCCACGCAGCGATCGAGCGCGGCGCGGATCTTGTCCAGCGTGCCGGGCACGGTGGCGGCGAACTTGTCGTTCAGCGCCGCCAGCCGCGCGCGGAAATCGGGATCGACCGGGGTTGCCATTACTTGGTGCCGAAGATGCGGTCGCCGGCGTCGCCCAGGCCCGGCACGATGTAGGCGTGGTCGTTCAGGTGCGAATCCAGCGAGGCGCAGTAGATTTTCACGCCCGGATGCGCTTTCTGGAACACTTCGATGCCTTCCGGCGCGGCCACCAGCGCCAGGAAGATGATTTGCTCGTCGGTGACGCCACGCTTTTTCAGCACGTCGACGGCGTGCACGGCCGAATTGCCGGTGGCAACCATCGGGTCGCACAGGATGAAGGTGCGTTCGACGGTGTCCGGCAGGCGCACCAGGTATTCCACCGGCTGGTGGGTCTCGGGATCGCGGAACACGCCGATGTGGCCGACGCGGGCCGAAGGCACCAGGTCGAGCAGGCCGTCGCTCATGCCGATGCCGGCGCGCAGGATCGGCACGATGGCCAGCTTGCGGCCGGCGATCACCGGCGCGTCGATGGTCATCAGCGGCGTTTCGATGGTGCGGGTGGTCAGCGGCAGGTCGCGGGTGATTTCGTAACCCATCAGCAGCGTGATTTCCTTGAGCAGGTCGCGGAAGGTACGGGTCGACGTATCCTTGGCGCGCATGTGGCTCAGCTTGTGCTGGATCAGCGGATGGTCGGTGATGAAGAGGTTAGGAAAACGCGGGTCTTGTTTCATTGAGTGTGCTCTTATTAGCGATTGGGCGATTGATTGCCTCATTATACTAGGCCGGCTCTACCAGAGCCCTGTCCAAAATGGCCGCGCAGTCCACGCCCGGCGGTAGGCGGCCGAAGGCGCCGCCCGGCTCGCGCTTGAGGCGCGAGGCCATGAACGCCGACGACACAAAAGGCGGTGCGTGGCGCAGCAGCAGCGCCGCCTGCACCGCCAGCACCACCCGCTCGGCCAGCACGCGGGCGCCGAATTCGTCGAGTTGCCCTTGCGCCAGATCGGCCAGCAGCGTGGTCTTGTAGGCCACGAAGAACACGTCGGCATTGCCGGCCAGCGCCAGTTCGGTCGCCAGCGCCTCGCGCGCTTCCGGCGATTTGGCGAAGGCGCGCAGCAGGTCCAGGCACATCACATTGCCCGAGCCTTCCCAGATCGAATTGACCGGCAGCTCACGGTACAGCCGCGCCAGCGGGCTCTCTTCGACGTAGCCGCTGCCGCCGATGACTTCCATGGCCTCGGCGCCGAAGGCCGGGCCGCGCTTGCAGACCCAGTACTTGCCGGCCGGCGTCAGGATGCGCGCCAGCATGGCCTGGGCCGGGTCGTGGGATTCGTCGAAGCAACGCGCCAGGCGCATCGCCAGCACGGTGGCCGCTTCCGACTCCAGCGCCAGGTCGGCCAGCACGTTCTGCATCAGCGGCTGCTCGGCCAGCGGACGGCCGAAGGCCACGCGACGGCGCGCATGGTGCAATGCGTGGGTCAGCGCCGCGCGCATGGTGCCGGCGCTGCCCAGCACGCAGTCGAGCCGGGTGTGGCCGCCCATCTCCAAGATGGTGGGAATGCCGCGCCCCTGCTTGCCGATCAGCCAGCCGTAGGCGCCGGTGAACTCCACTTCCGAGGAGGCGTTCGAGCGGTTGCCCAGTTTGTCCTTGAGCCGCTGCACGCGGATGGCATTGCGCTCGCCGTTGGGCAGGTAGCGCGGCAGGAAGAAGCACGACAGGCCGGCGCTGCCGGCGTCGTCGGTCTGCGCCAGGATCAGGTGCGCATCGCTTTGCGGCGCCGAGAAGAACCATTTGTGGCCGACGATGCGAAACACGTCCTCACCCTCCTCGCCGAACAGCGTGCGCGCCTCGGTCGGCGGCAGCGGATCGGCGCGGGTGGTGTTGGCGCGCACGTCGGAACCGCCCTGCTTCTCGGTCATGCCCATGCCGATGATGGCGCCGCGCTTTTGCTCGATCGGCAGCGAGCGCGGGTCGTATTCGTTGGAAAGGATCTTGGGCAGCCATTTGGCGGCGATGCGCGGCGCCTGCTTCAACGCCGGCACCGAGGCATAGGTCATGGTGACCGGGCATTGCGCGCCATTTTCAACCTGGCCAAACAGCAGGTAACGCGCCGCCCGCGCCACCTGCGCGCCAGGGCCGCACTGCCACGGCGAGGAATGCGTGCCGTGGCCGATCATCAGCGCCATCAGGCTGTGCCAAGCGGGATGGAATTCCACTTCGTCAATGCGGTGGCCTTCGCGGTCGTAGTTGTCGAGCCGGGGCGTGTGGCGGTTGGCCAGGCGCGCCAGGTCCAGCGTTTCGGCCTTGCCCAGCTCGGCGCCCAGTGCATGCAGCGAGGCCTCCGCGTCGCCGGCGCCCTCGCGCAACAGAGCTTCCCGCAAGGCCGGATCGGCCGCGTACAGATTGATATTGGCAAACGGCGCAACAGTATTGCGCACTTCGTGGGTATCGAATGGCTGCATCTTGTCTCCGTTCAAACCGCTGTTTTTGATTTTCTTGAACAATCACCTTTATCATAAACGCTTATCAGAACGGAGTTCGCATGACCGACGCCTATATTTATGATGCCATCCGCACCCCACGCGGCAAGGGCAAACAGGATGGCAGCCTGCACAGCGTCAAGCCGATCTCGCTGCTTACCGGCCTGATGCAGGAACTCCAGCAGCGCCACCAGCTCGATACCGGGCTGGTCGACGACGTGGTGCTGGGCTGCGTCACGCCCATCGGCGAGCAAGGCGCGGACATCGCCAAGATCGCCGCCCTGGCCGCCGGCTGGGACTGGAAAGTGGCGGGCGTGCAGCTCAACCGGTTTTGCGCCTCCGGCCTGGACGCGGTCAACCTGGCGGCGCAGAAGGTGCGCTCCGGCTGGGAAGAGCTGGTGGTGGCCGGCGGCATCGAATCGATGTCGCGCGTGCCCATGGGCTCGGACGGCGGCGCCTGGACCTTGGACCCCGAGACCAGCCTCAAGACCGACTTCGTGCCGCAAGGCATAGGCGCCGACCTGATCGCCACGCTCGACGGCTACCAGCGCGAACAGCTGGACGCCTTCGCGCTGCGCTCGCAGCACAAGGCCGCCGCCGCGCGCGCTGCCGGCCGCTTCCGCTCCATCGTGCCGGTGCGCGACCAGAACGGCGTGACCATCCTGGACGAAGACGAATTCATCAAGCCCGCCACCACCATGGAGGTGCTGGAAAGCCTGCAACCGGCGTTCGCCGCCATGGGCAAGCTGGGCTTCGACAGCTTGGCGCTGCGTAAATATCCACAGTTGCAACAGATCGCGCACCTGCACACCGCCGGCAATTCCTCCGGCATCGTGGACGGCGCCGCGCTGGCCTTGATCGGCAGCCAGGCGGCCGGCGCGCGCATCGGCCTGCCGCCGCGCGCGCGCATCGTTGCCGCCGCCATCACCGGCAGCGAGCCCACCATCATGCTGACCGGCCCGGCGCCGGCGGCCCGCAAGGCGCTCAAGTTGGCGGGACTGCGCGCCGGCGACATCGACCTGTATGAAGTGAACGAAGCCTTCGCCTCCGTGGTGCTGCGCTTCATGCACGAGCTGGCGATCCCGGAAGACAAGGTCAACGTCAACGGCGGCGCCATCGCCCTCGGCCATCCGCTGGGCGCCACCGGCTGCATGCTGCTCGGCACCCTGCTCGATGAACTGGAGCTGCGCGGGCTGCGGCGCGGCATGGTCACCATGTGCGTCGGCGGCGGCATGGGCATCGCCACCATCATCGAACGGGTGCGGGCATGATCACCACCCAGCACAACGGCGACACCATCACGGTGCTGCTGGCGGCGCGCAGCATCAATCCGCTGAGCCGGCTATTCCAGCGCGAACTGGACGACCTGCTCGACCAGCTGGAGTCACGCCACCCTGACCTCGGCGCCATCCTGATCGGCTTCGACGCCAACGCCGCCGATCCCAGCCACGAACTGGAACACCTGATGGCGCTGACGCCGGCGCAGGCGGCCGACTGCATGCACATGCTGGCGTCTTACAACGCCCTGCTGTGCCGGCTGGAAGGCATGGGCGTGCCGGTGACCGCCACGCTGCGCGGCGACGTCGGCGGCCACGCCCTCGGCCTGGCACTGGCCTGCCACCGCCGCATCGCCCTGGCGGATACGCATCTCAGCCTGCCGCAAGTGCTCATGGGCCTGGCGCCGGTGGCCGGCGAGATCGCCCGCACCGTGCGCCTGACCGGCGTCCAGGCCGCCATGCCGTTGCTGCTCGAAGGCGCGCGACTGAACGCGGCGCAGGCGCTGCAAGCCGGGTTGGTGCACGCAGTCGTGGCCGATGAAACCGAACTTGCGGACGTCGTCCGCGACACCAGCGTCGGCGCGGTTCAGCCGTGGGAGACCAAAAACTACCAACTGCCCGGTGGCGGCATGGATGCAGCGCCTGTGCGAGCGTTGCTACAAATCGCGCCAGCGCGGCTGCGCCAGCGCGCCGCCGGTGCAGCACCAGCGGCCGAGGCCGTGCTGTGCGCCATGGTCGAAGGATTGCGCGTGGATTTCGCCAATGCGCTGTGCATCGAGAGCCGATATTTTTGTCAAACAGCTATCAATAAAGCCCATCAAAAAGGCAGCTCCCCCCTCTGAAAAGCGGTTTTTTTCCACATCTCAAGAGATTTCTCAAAAAGACGCTGTAATGTTGTCTTTTTTCATGTAATTTGCCGCCCATCAGTGATACATTTCGTTATGCTTTTGCAAGATTCACCCAGTTTAATTGTTACATGCATAGTTTCGCTTATTTGAAAGAATAGTTTTCGCGATGCCAACCAGCGTTTCATCCCAGCCGCGTCATGAATTGGATAACCTCATGGAAGAGGCTGGCGATGTCGTCTTTCGCCTCACGCCCCCAGGCCAGCTGTTGTTCGCCAGCCGACGCGCCAGTGCCCGCATCGGCGCCGCCGCGCCGCTGGCCGGCAGCGCCATCGCCATGCTGGTGGCGGACACCGACCAGGCCGCTTTGGCGGCCGCGCTGACCGAAGTAAGCGAGTCGCGCAGCACCAAGCTGCTCGAAGCGCGCATCAAGACTACCGACATCGAGATCTGGCACGAACTGCGCATCTCCGCCTACGACAACGCCGACGGCGCGCTGGAACTGCTGGTGGTGGGCCGCGACATGACGGTGCAGCATGCCACCGAAGAGCGCCTGCGCCACATGGCCACGCACGACGCGCTGACCGAACTGCCCAACCGCCTGCTGCTGTCCGACCGTATCCGCATGGTGATCGCCAACGCGCGCCGCTCCGGCCAGGGCTTCTCGGTCGCCACGGTGGGCCTGGACGGTTTCAAGAAAGTCAACGATGGCCTCGGCCATCCGATCGGCGACGCCATGCTGCGCATGGCCGCCCAGCGCCTGCGCAAGACCCTGCGCGACAGCGACACCCTGGCGCGCGTGGGCGGCGACGAATTTGTGGCGATCTTGCCTGGTACCGCTACCGAAGCGCAGATCAAGCTGGTCACCGGCCGCCTGATCGCCACCCTGCAGTCGCCGTTCGAAATCGAGAGCCACACGATTTACGTCGGCGCCTCGGTCGGCGTGGCCGTCTATCCGGAGCACGCGGAAGACGAAATCCGCCTGCTGGCGCTGGCCGATGCCGCCATGTCGCGCGCCAAGGAAACCGGCAAGGCGCGCGCCGTGGTCTACAGCCCCGCCCAATCCGGCCCGCCGCAGCACGACATTTCGCTGGAAGCCGCCATGTTCCAGGCGGTGCGCGAGGGCGAGTTCCAGCTGTACTACCAGCCCATCGTCGACGCCTCCACGCGCGAAATCCAGGGCTTCGAGACGCTGATGCGCTGGAAGCACCCGACGCTGGGCATGGTGCCGCCGGCACGCTTCATCCCCATCGCCGAGACCAACGGGCTGATTAACCTGCTCGGCGCCTGGGCCCTGAAAGCGGCCTGTGTGCAGCTGAAACAATTTGAAGAAGTGGCCAAGCGCAGCTTGTACATGTCTGTTAATATCAGCCCGCGACAATTCCGCAACGATAAATTTCTGGATGTGCTGGACGATGCAATTGCTTTCTCCGGCCTACTTGGTGAGCAATTGGTTTTAGAAATTACAGAAGGCACGCTGATGATCGACCCGGTGCATGCCGAGTCCATCCTGTCCAAAATGGCCGAACGTAAGGCCCGCATCGCCATCGACGATTTCGGCACCGGCTATTCCTCGCTCGCCTATCTCAAACGCTTCCCGATCTCGGTCCTGAAAATCGACCGCACCTTCATCCGCGACCTGCCCGGTTCGCAGAAGGACGGCGCCATCTGCAACGCCGTGCTGGACCTGGCCAAGCACCTGAATCTGTCGGTGGTGGCCGAAGGCGTGGAGACTGAAGAACAACTGCAATACCTTGACCAGCGCGGCTGCCAATACATCCAGGGCTACCTGACCGGCAAGCCGATGGCCGCCAACGTGGCGCTGGCCGCGCTCAAGGAAAGCATCCACGCCAAGATGGTGCCGGCGGAGTTGCGACAGGTGGCGCAATGATCGGCAGCTACAAAGCCGCGACGGCGCTCGGCAACAAGACCCTGGCGGATCTGGGCGACTGCACGCGCCGGCGCGGCGACATGCCGGGCTTCGCCAAGGCCATCACCGCCATCCTCGGCGCCATGCGCGGCGAGGATGAGCAGGAATTCAATATGACCCGCACGGTGCTGTCCGATCCCGTGCTGACGCAAAAAGTCCTGCGGCTGGCCAATAGCGGCATGTACTCGGCCTTCGGCCAGCATGTGAACACCGTGTCGAAAGCGGTGCTGGTGCTGGGCACGGAAGCGATCGGCCACCTGGCGCTCGGCCTGAAGCTGATCGAGGAGCTGGCCGCCACTTCCACCGACACCAACATCGCCCACATCGAAATGGAAAAAGCGGTGCTGGCCGGGATCGTGGCGCAGCAGATCGCCTACACCGCCGAAAGCCGTCACGGCGAAGAGGCCGTGGTGTGCTCGATGCTGCACACGCTGGGCCGCATGATGCTGACCTTTTACATGCCGGACCGCTGGCACGAGCTGCAACGCCTGGCGACCCAGACTTCGCGCTCGGAAGAGGAAGCCGCGCCGGACCTGCTGGGCCTCAGCCTGGAAGAAATCGGCCACGCGGCCGCCCTGCACTGGGGTTTGCCGTCGTCGCTGGTGAACGGCATGCGCACCGTGGCGCCAGCCGAACCCGGCGCGGAAGTCACGCCCGCCGACTGGATCGCCGGCCTGTCCACCATGGCCGCCAGCTGCGCCGAATCGCTGTGGCACGACGACGCCGAAGGCGCCGAAAAAGTGAAGCAACTGGCCGAAAGCTATGCCGGCATGCTGGGCGTGGACGCGCCCAACCTGATGCACGCCATCGAGCAGGCCAAGGTGGTGGCGGCCAACGACCTGACCATCGCGCCGCTGTCGCGCCCGGCCGAACGCCGCGCCAAGGCGCTGGCCAAGACGCGCCAGCGCGCCGCCGGCAACAAGATCCTGCTCAGCGGCCTAGCCGACATGCGCGACGTGCTCGATACGGCCAGTCCCGGCCAGATGGTGCAGATCGCGCTGGAGACGGTGTACAAGGGCCTGGACTTTTCTCGCGCCGTGGCGTTTGTCCGCAACCGCAAGGACGGCCAGTACGCGGCCAAAATCAGCTTCGGCGACGGCACGCGCGAGCTGCTGCCGTCGATGACCTTCGACGACGCCTACGAACCGAACGTGTTCCACGCTGCGCTCAACAGCGACCGCGTGATCTTCATCGAGAACGCGCGCGACGCCAAGTTCGCCGCCAAGCTGCCTTTGTGGTGGAAGAATTCCCTGTCCGAGGCGCGCAGTTTCGTGATCCTGCCGCTGTCGTCCAACGGCCAGCCGGCCGGCTTCCTGTACGGCGACTGGGACGATTCCTTCCCGCCGATCTCGCTCAGCGCCACCGAATTCGCGCTGCTGAACGACATGCGCGCCATGGTCATGCGGGCGGTGGAACGGCGCCACGGCGTGGTGCCGGAAGCGGTAGCGCGCTAAACGAATCAGTGGCTATCGCGCTGCTGCCAGCGGAACGACATCATGGCGGCCAGCGCCGATAGCAGCACCAGCGCCGAGGCCACGTAGTACACCGACTCGGCGCCCGCCCTCTCCCACCACTGCGCCAGAAACAGGCCGCCCAGCGATCCGCCGATGCCGTAGGAGATGCTCATGTACAGCGCCTGCCCGCGCGCCTGCAACGGCCCGGAGAACCAGCGCTGCAGCGACATCACGGACGAGGAGTGGTGCAGCGCGAAGGTCAGCGCGTGCATCAGCTGCGCCGCGATCAGCAGCCACAGGATGTGCGAGCCGAAGCCGATCATCAGGAAGCGCGCCGCCGCCACGCCCAGCGCCAGGTACATCATGCGCATCGCGCCCCAGCGCCGGAACAGCGGCGCCTGGAAATAGAACAGCAGCACCTCGGCCAGCACGCCCAGCGACCACATGGCGCCGATCACGGTCTTGCTGTAGCCGCTGCGCTCCAGGTACAGCGAGTAGAAGGTGTAGAGCGAGGTATGCGCGGCCACCATCAGCGCGGTGGAGGCGAAAAAGGCGATCACCTCGCGCCGGCGCAGCAGCGACAGCAAGGCCGGCGGCGCTTCCTTGTGCGCGCGGCGCGGCACGTCGCGCAGGCGGAAGGCGGCGGCGATGGTCGCCACCAGCAGCGCCGCCGCCACCCAAGGCAGCGTGATGATGCCGTAGTGTTCCAGCGCGAGCGATGCCAGCGTGACAGAGACGATGAAGCCGATCGAACCCCACATGCGGATACGGCCATAGTAGGTCAGGTCGCCCTTCATCTCGGACAGCATCAACGCTTCGCAGATCGGCGCCTGGCCGCTGGTGAACAGGTTGAGGATGACCATGGCCAGCATGAAGTGGCCGAAGGTGCTGCCGAAGAAGAAGCCCGAAAATCCCACCAGCGCGGCGAAGCCGGCCACGCGCAGCACCAGCACGCGGCGGTCGTAATGGTCGGCGACGTAGCCCCAGACATTGGGGCCGACGATGCGCAGCACCTGGATCATCGACATCAGCACGCCGATCTGCGCCACCGTCATGCCCTTGTCGGCGAAGTACAGCGTCGCGTAGGTGCTCCAGGTGCCGGCGTGCGCGTAGTAGCAGAAGAGGAATAAGGCGAAGCTGAAAGCCTGCGCCGGCACTTACAGTTCGATGTTGGGGGTGGACACCTTGACGTCGCCGCACTGGGCGCGATGCATCAGCGCGTGGTCGATCAGCACCAGGGCCAGCATGGCCTCGGCGATCGGCGTGGCGCGGATGCCGACGCACGGATCGTGGCGGCCGAAGGTTTCCACCGACACCGGATTGCCGGCCTTGTCGATCGACGGCCGCGGGCTGCGGATCGACGAGGTCGGCTTGATGGCGATCGACACCGTGATGTCCTGGCCGGTAGAAATACCGCCCAGCACGCCGCCGGCGTTGTTGCCGACGAAGCCCTGCGGCGTCAGCGGGTCGCCGTGCTCGGTGCCCTTCTGCGCCACCGACTTGAAGCCGGCGCCGATTTCCACGCCCTTGACAGCGTTGATGCCCATCATGGCGTAGGCGATGTCGGCGTCGAGCTTGTCGTAGATCGGCTGACCCAGGCCCACCGGGATATTCTGCGCCACCACATCGATGCGGGCGCCGATCGAGTCGCCGGCCTTGCGCAGCTCATCCATATAGTTTTCCATGCCGGCGATCACGGCGGCATCGCCGGTGGCCGCGAAGAACGGGTTGTCCGGCACGTGGCTCCAGTCCTGGAACGGCACCACGATGTCGCCGAGCTGGCTCATGCAGCCCTTGAACACCGTGCCGTACTGCTGGAACAACCACTTCTTGGCGATCGCCGCCGCGCCCACCACCGGCGCGGTCAGGCGCGCCGACGAGCGGCCGCCGCCGCGCGGATCGCGGACGCCGTATTTATGCCAGTAGGTGTAGTCTGCATGACCGGGGCGGAAACTTTCGGCGATGTTGCCGTAGTCCTTGCTGCGCTGGTCTTCATTGCGGATCAGCAGCGCAATCGGCGTGCCGGTGGTCACACCCTGGTACACGCCGGACAGGATCTCCACCGTATCCGATTCCTGGCGCTGGGTCACGTGGCGCGATGTGCCCGGTTTGCGACGGTCCAGCTCCGGCTGGATATCCGCTTCCGACAAAGGTAGTCCCGGTGGGCAGCCATCGATCACACAACCAATCGCAGGACCGTGCGACTCACCAAACGTAGTTACGGAAAACAATTTGCCAAAAGTATTGCCGGACATAGGAAAAGAATCTTCGGAAAAATGGGGAAAGTTCCTTATTCTACCAGCCGACGCCCCATGACGTCCTGCCCACATAATAATTTCCACAAGGCAAGTTACTCTAGGTAAAATATCATTCATTTGATACAAGTTTGCGGCAAGGCGGCTGAAAGCAGTGGAAAAGTGCATTCCTTTTGACAATTCGCTATATACTTAAACGCAAGAACACCGAGTAATCTGGAGAAGCTACACATGCCCCCACCGGTCACACCCCTTGAGCTATCCAAGGATGATCAAGACGATTTGGTATTCTTAGAAGAGCATCCGGCGACGCCTGCGGCGACGCGCACGCGCAATGTGTGGCGGGTCATGATCATCGACGACGATGAAGACGTCCACTCGACCACCACGTTCGCGCTCGGCAACCTCGACATGCAGCACCGCCCGCTCGAATTCGTGCATGCGTATTCGGCCGGCCAGGCGCGCGAACTGCTCAAGCATGAGACGGAGATCGCCGTCATCCTGCTCGACGTCGTCATGGAACAGGATGACGCCGGCCTGCACCTGGTGCGCTACATCCGCGAAACGCTGAAGCTGCACGACGTGCGCATCATCCTGCGCACCGGCCAGCCCGGCTATGCGCCGGAAATCGACGCCATCCGCGACTTCGACATCAACGACTACAAGACCAAGTCCGAGCTGACCCGCATCAAGCTGTTCACCACGGTGACCTCGGCCATCCGCTCCTACGAGCAGATCCGCAAGATCAACGACAGCCGGCGCGGCCTGAACCAGATCGTCCAGGCCAGCACCCAGCTGATGACCTTGCACGGCGTGCAGAATTTCGCCGCCGGCGTGCTGACCCAGATCGCCGACCTGCTGGGCCAGGAGGCCAACGGCGTGCTGTGCGTGCAGGAATGCCCGGCCGACGGCTGCCACGAACTGATGGTGATGGCCACCGCCGGCACCTACCGCCACCTCGACAACATCACCCTGACCGTGCGCGAAGACCAGCGCATCCACGAGGCGCTGGAACAGGCGCTGGCGCAGCGCCGCAACGTCTACGGCCCGGACTACACTACGCTCTACTTCGCCGGGAAGGCCAGCCGCGATTTCGTCGCCTTCCTCGAACTCAAGCGCGCCACCACCGAGATCGACGAGCGCCTGCTGGAGGTTTTCTGCAGCAACGTCGCGGTCGGGCTGGACAACGTCGAACTGGTCTCCCACCTGCACAACGCGGCGTTCTACGACCAGCTGTCCAAGCTGCCCAACCGCACCCGCCTGGTGGAGATCCTCGACGCCACGCTGTCCGGTCCGGCGCGCGAAGACGCCACCCTGTCGCTGGTCGACCTCGACCACTTTGCCGAAACCAACGACGCGCTCGGCCACCAGTTCGGCGACACGCTGCTGGTGTCGGTCGCCGGCCGCCTGCAAACCGAGCTGGGCGGCCAGCTGACCGTGGCCCGCATCGGCGGCGATATTTTCTGTGTGCTGGGCGACTCGTCGCAGGTCAATCCAGGCAATATCCTGGCGCTATTCCAGCGCCCGTTCAGCATCGACGGCCAGGACGTGCAGCTGTCGGCGACGCTGGGCCTGGTGCGCCTGTGCGAGCACGAAGGCAGCGGCGCCGACGCGCTGAAAGATGCCGACATCGCCCTCAAACGCGCCAAGACCCAGCAGCGCGCCGGCCACTTCTACTTCTCGCGCTCGATGGGCGTGGAGATCCGCGAACGGGTGCGCATGATGCATGCGCTGCGCACGGCGTTCGGGCAGAACCAGCTGTTCGTGGTGTACCAGCCGCAGATCGACCTGGCCACGCGCCGGCCGATGGGCGCCGAGGCGCTGCTGCGCTGGCAGACGCCGGACGGCAAGTTCATCTCGCCCGACCGCTTCATCCCGATCGCCGAATATTCGGGCCTGATCATCGACCTCGGCGAATGGGTGATGCGCACCGCCTGCCGCGAGCTGGTCGACCTGCGCAAGGCCGGCCACCACGACTTCATGATGTCGATCAACGTCTCGCAGGTGCAGTTCCGCCACCCGCACTTCCTCGACACGCTGCGCAAAGCGCTGGAAGACACCGGCGCGCCGCCGCAGAACATCGAACTGGAGATTACCGAATCGATGGCCATGGAAGAGCCGGACATGCTGATCAAGATGCTGGGGCAGATCAAGCAGACCGGCGTCAGCATCGCCATCGACGACTTCGGCACCGGCTTCTCGTCGCTGTCCTACCTGCAGCGGCTGCAGATCGACCGCCTCAAGATCGACCGCGCCTTCGTCACCGAAATCACCGGCTCGGCGCGCGGCAGCAGCATCGCCGAAATGGTGATCCAGCTGGGCCGCAACCTGGGCTTGGCGGTGATCGCCGAAGGCGTGGAGGACGAGCGCCAGGCGCAGATCCTGCAAGCGCTGGGCTGCCCGCTGGCCCAAGGCTTCCTGTTCGCCCGCCCGATGACGGCCAGCGCGCTGAATGGCTGGCTCAGCAACGATGCGCTGGAGGGCGCGGCGTAACCCCCTCTCCCGCCGTTAAAAAGCCGCGCACGTCGCGGCTTTTTCATTTGTAGAGTGTATCCTCACATTTGTAACAAAAAGTGAGAAATTGATAGAATGACTACACTAGTTGCATGTTATCCTTCTTTACATTTGTAATCTTAGGATAAGATCTGTGGGTATTTATCAAGGAACATCCGGCAACGACAGTTTGGTCGGCAGCAGCGGCAACGACACCATCAACGGCAAGGCTGGCGATGACACCCTGGACGGCGGCGCCGGCAACGACCTGCTGGACGGTGGCGATGGCAAAGACGTTTTCAACATCAACGACGACAGCGGCCTTGATACCCTGATTGGTGGCAACGGCAACGACACCTTCAATTTGAACTACAATTACGCTGCCAATCTTCCAGGCAGCACCGCAGTCAAAATTGACGCCGGGGCCGGCGACGACACGATTAACCTCAGTTTCATGCAGTGGGCGATGGTCAAGCCGCCCGAAGTGACCGGCGGCACCGGCATCGACACCTACGCAGTCGGCTTCGGCGCCAGCTATATCGCCATGACGATCACCGATTTCACGGCCGGGGCCGGCGGCGACCGTTTCGATCTGCGCAATATCTATCGCGTCACCCCAAGCGACTACAACGGTTACCACGGCGGCAATCCATTTGCCAATGGGCAACTCAAGCTGGTACAGGTTGGCAATGACACCGAGGTGCGCGGCCTGTCGTATTACAGCGGCCCCCCGCAGACCATTTTTATCCTGAAAAACGTCACCGCCAGCGACTTGACCAGCGCGAATTTTGTCGGCGCCTGGGGCCCCGACGGCGCGGCCATCGCCGGCGACATCATCACTGCAGACGACAGCTACGCGCACAGCTACTACGGCGCTGCGTTCAATGACACCATCAACGGCAATGGGTTCGACAATTTTCTGTATGGCCAAGGTGGCGACGATGTCATCAATGGCGGCGCCGGCAACGAGCAGTTGGAAGGCGGCTATGGCGACGACACCCTCAACGGCGGCGCCGGCAACGATGTGCTGAGCGACTGGGGCGGCGCCAACCTGCTGCACGGGGGCGACGGCAATGACCGCCTGTACCACAACAACGGCGGCGACGACTCGCTGTTCGGCGACGCCGGCGACGATCTGATCATTTACTCCGGCTCGACGGCAGCGCAAGCCACCGGCGGCAGCGGCCGCGATACCTATCGCCCCGATGCGAGCTACGATCTGCCGGCCGCACTCACTGTCCTGGATTTCGCGGCCGGCCCGAACGGCGACCTGATCGACATGATGTCGCAACTGTCGCGCAGCACCAAGTACAACGACGGCAACCCCTTCAGCGCCGCCAACGGCTTCCTGCGTGTGGTCCAGGACGGCGCCGACGCCAAGATCCAGCTCGACCGCGACGGCGCCGGCAGCGCCGCCGGCTTCGTCACCGTGCTGACGCTGAAAAACACGGCGGCCAGCACCCTTACCGCTGATAATTTCGTCGGCGGCCTGAAAACCGACGGCTCGCCGGTCATCGGCGTAGTGGCCACGGCCACCGAGCGCGACCTGAATGGCACCAGTTTCAACGATCAGCTGAGCGCCGCATCCGGCGTCCACTACCTGAACGGCTTCGGCGGCGACGACTTGCTGCAAGCGGGGGCCGGCAACGCCCAGGGCATGGGTGACGGCCTTTACGGTGGCAGCGGCAACGACACCCTGAACGGCGCGGCGGCCGCGGACCGCCTCAGCGGCGGTAGCGGCAATGACGTCCTCAGCGGCGGCGGCGGAAACGACCAGCTCGACGGCGGCGACGGCAATGACACGCTGCAAGGCGGCGCCGGCAACGATACCCTGACCACCTCCGGCGGCGGCCTCGATTACCTGGACGGCGGTGACGGCGACGACACCTTCATCTACAGCAAAACCGGCGATCCCAGTAGCATCGCCACCGGCGGCGCCGGACGCGATATCTACCAGCCCAACGGCACGGCCTCTGCCGGCCTCGGCGCGCTGAACATGTGGGTCACGGACTTCGCGGTCGGCGCCGGCGGCGACCAGATCGATCTGGGTCAAATCCTGAGCTACAGCACCACCTACAAAGGCGGCAATCCATTCAGCGCCGAGCTGGCCTATGCGCGGCTGCAGCAGGTGGGCGCCAACACGGTGCTGCAAATCAGCGCCGGCGGCGCAGCTTACCCCAACAGCGTCTACCAGACGGTGCTGACGCTGAACAATGTCGACAAGGCCAGCCTGACCCCCGACAACTTTGTCGGGGGCCTCAAGCCCGATGGCTCGGGCATCGTCGGCATCAGCCTGACGACCAGCGATACTCAAACGACGCTACTCGGTGGCAACTTCGATGACACGTTGACCGCCACCAGCGGCGCCAACTTCCTGTATGGCGGCGGCGGCAACGACCTGCTGCAAGGCGGCAGCGGCGACCCTGACAGACGCGGCGACCTACTCGACGGCGGGAGCGGCCACGACACCCTGCATGGCGGCAGCGCCAACGACGACCTGCGCGGCGGCGACGGCAACGATCAACTGACCGGCGACGACGGCGACGACACCCTGGAGGGCGGAGCCGGCAACGATCTACTGCAAGGCGGCGCAGGCGGTGACCGCTTTGTCATCGGCAGCGACGCCGGGACAGACCAGGATACCCTGGAAGGCGGCGACGGTAACGACCTGTTTGTGTACAACGCCGGCACCACGGGCCTGGCCCTGGTCAGCGGTGGCGCCGGTAGCGACGTCTACCAGCCTGGCGGCGACGGGTATAGCATGAACTACCCCAACGGCCGAAAATTCAACCTGACCGTCAACGACTTCACGCCAGGCGCCGGCGGCGACCAAATTGACCTGGTGCCCATCCTCCGCAATCTGACCGCGTTTGACGGCGGTAATCCTTTCGCCAGCGGCAACAGCTTCCTGCGCCTGCAGCAAAGCGGCGCCGATACGCTGGTGCAGATCCGCTATCTCGGCGAAGCCGACGCCAGTTATCCCTTCGTCACGGTGCTGACGCTGAAAAACGTGCTGGCAAGCAGCCTCGGCGCCGACAACTTCGTCAACGGCCTCCGTCCGGATGGCAACGCCATCAGTTCCGCCGCCCAGCACGCCGTCGCGTCTGATGTGGACCTTACCGGCGGTGTCTTCAATGACACGTTGGTGGCATTGTCCGGCAAAAATCACCTGTACGGGAACGGCGGCGACGACCTGCTGCAAGCCGGAACGGACGGCGATACCTTGAGCGGCGGCAGTGGCAACGACACCTTGATCGGCGGCGCCGGCAACGACGTACTGCGCGGTGATAGCGGCCGCGACCTGTTGCAGGGCGGCGCCGGCAACGACACGCTCTATAGCAGCACCGGCAAGGGGAACGAGACCTTGGAAGGCGGCGCCGGCGACGACTATTTTGAACTGTCGCAATTTGATAACGGGCGCGTAAGTCACGCCCAGGGCGATGGCGGCAACGACAACTTCATGGTGTACTTGGGCGGCACCGGCGTCAACGCGGTGCTTACCGGCGGCGCCGGCCGCGACACTTATTCGGTATTCGGAAGCCTGTACTTCAACAGCGGTGCCTACTTCGAAATCAGCGACTTCACCGCCGGGGATGGCGGCGACGTGCTCGACGTCACCCTGTTGATGAGCATAGCGGCCGGCTTCGGCTACACCGGCGGCAATCCGCTCGATCCGGAGCTTGGCTACCTGCGCTTGGTGCAGAGCGGTGCCGACGTGCGGCTGGAATTCAACTTGTTCCGCGGACCAAGCGACGGCTACATGGCTGTACTAATGCGTAACGTCAACTTATCCGACCTGACGGCGCAAAACATGGTGGGCGCCAATCCCAAGGGACCTATCGTGCCGGGCGTGCTGTTGGAAGGCACCACGGCTGGCGAGACCATCACGGGCGGTTACTTCAACGATACCATCCATGGCAACGGCGGCAACGACATCTTGAACGGCCAGGACGGCGATGACTTGCTGGTGGCCGGTGGGACCAGCCCGGAGCAGAGCGGCAGCGTGCTTCACGGCGGCAACGGTAACGACACCTTGACCGGCGCCAGCGGCCATGACTATCTCGACGGCGGCGCTGGCAACAACCAGTTGTCCGGCGGCGCAGGAAACGACAGCTTCCTCGTCGGCGAAGGAAACAACAGTGCCGAGGGCGGGGACGGCGACGATGACTTCACCGTGGGCGGCGGCGGCAACCAACTCCTCGTGGGCGGCGCCGGCAATGACACGCTATGGGTGTTCGCCAGCGCGAACTATAGCGGCAACGTACGCTTCGATGGCGGTGACGGCAACGATCTCGTCCTGATTAAAGGCGGCTATACAGGCAGTCTGCGGTTCAATTTCAGCGGCGGCGCCGACACCGACAGCTACAGCATCGATGGCATGACGGCGGGCGCCAATATTCACATCAACGACTTTGCCACCGGCGCCGGCGGCGACAAACTGGCCTTGACCGATGCGCTGCAAGCGTTCGACGTCACCCCCTTGGCGCTGCTCGACCCCATCAAAGCGGGCTATCTCAAGCTGGTCCAGCAAGGCGCGAACGTGCTGGTACAGCTGGACATCGATGGCAGCGGCAGCGACTACGCGCTGCGCACTGTGCTGACGCTGGATAACATCAAGGTTGGCGACGTCACGAGCGCCAACTTTGCCGGCAGATCGCTGGTAGCCGATTGGCGCGGCGACCTGTACGGCACGCTCGGCAGCGATCTGCTCGAGGGCGACTACGAGGCCAACCGGATCGAGGCGGGTGCCGGCGATGACACCCTGGCCAGCGGCGGCGGCGACGACACCCTGATCGGCGGCGCCGGCGACGACCTCTACCTCCTCGATGAGGGCAACGTCACCATCACCGAGCTGGCCAATGGCGGCATGGACACCGTACGAACCGCGCGAGACGGCTACACGCTGGCGGCCAACCTCGAAGCCCTGCAATACACCGGTGATCGCGATTTTTACGCAACAGGCAACGCCGGCGGCAACCTGCTCACCGGCGGCGCCGGCAACGACACCTTCGACGGCAACGGCGGCAGCGACATCCTGACCGGACTGGGCGGCGACGACGTCTACTTCGTGCGCGGCGCCGGCGACCGCGTTGTGGAAGCGGACAATGGCGGCAACGACACGGTACAGGTGACCTACGCCAACGCGGCCTACACCCTGGCGGCCAACGTCGAAACGGCCGTCCTGACAACCACGGCGGGAGCCGGCAGCCTGACCGGCAACGAACTCAACAACTACCTCGGCGGCAATGGCGTCGCCAACGTCCTCAACGGCGGTGCCGGCAACGACACGCTCGACGGTGGCGCCGCCGCCGACAAGCTGGCCGGCGGCAAAGGCGACGACCTGTATCTGGTCGACAACGCCGGCGACACGGTCACCGAACTGGCCGGCGAAGGCATGGACACGGTGGAAACCACGCTGGCGAAATATGCGCTGACCAGCGGCGTTGAGCATCTGCGCTACACCGGTGGCAGCGGCTTCGCCGGCACCGGCAACGACCTTGCCAACCGCATCAGCGGCGCCAGCGGCAATGACCTGCTGGTCGGCGGCGCCGGCAACGACACCCTGACAGGTGGCGGTGGCGCCGATACCATCGACGGCGGCGACGGCGATGACACTGTGCAGCTGGCCGGCCAGATCGACCACTACACGCTCTCGCGCGTGAATGGCGTGGTCACCCTGAGCAACAGCATCCGCGGCGAGATCGTCAGCCTCAAGGGCATAGAAACCGTGGTGTTCGCCGACGCAACGTGCGACATCGCGACGCTGTTGCTGAACCAGATCAGCGACGGCGACGACTACCTGAACGGCACCGACGGCGACGACAGCATCGACGGCCTGGCCGGCGCCGATGTCATGACCGGCGGCGCCGGCAACGACCGCTACGTGATCGACAACGTCAAGGACACGGTCAAGGAAGTGGCCGGCGAAGGCATGGACACGGTCGAGCTGGCATTCAAGAGCGCCGCCGCTTACGCCCTGGCCGGCAACGTGGAAAACGCGCTGGTGACGGCGGCCGCCACGGTGGCCGTGAACGTCACGGGCAATGAACTGGCCAACCAGATCACCGGCAACGCCGCCGCCAACATCCTGAGCGGCGGCGCCGGCAACGACACGCTCGACGGCGGCGCGGGCGCGGACCAACTGATCGGCGGCGTCGGCGACGATGAATACCGCGTCGACAACGCGGGCGACACCATCGTCGAAGGCCTCAACGAAGGCATCGACAGCGTGCGCACCACGCTGTCGACCTACACGCTGGCGGCCAACGTGGAAAACCTGTCCGGCCCCGGCAATGGCGTTTTCAACGCCACCGGCAACGCGCTGGCCAACCGGATTGAAGGCGGCCTCGGCGCCGACACCCTGTCCGGCCTGGCCGGCAACGACACGCTGTCCGGGGGTGTCGGCAATGACTCGTTGCTGGGCGGCGATGGCGACGACCTGCTCGACGGCGGCATCGGCGCCAACCTCCTGGATGGCGGCGCCGGCAGCGACACCGCCATCGCGCTGGCCGACTTCAGCGCCTACACCGTGACCCGCCCGAACGCCACCGACACCGTGCTGGTCGACGCCGCCAGCGGCGAGAGCCTGACGTTGCGCGGGGTGGAATTCGTCAATTTCAACGGCACGCTGATGTCGATGCAAGACGTGCAGCTCAACATCAAGAGCGTGGGCAACGACTTCATGCGCGGCGGCAGCGGCGACGACCTGATGGACGGCGGGCTGGGTGCCGACAACATGAGCGGGGGCGACGGCAACGACACCTACCTGGTGGACGACGCCAACGACGTCATCGTGGAAGCCGAAAATGGCGGCGATGATCTGGCGAAAATCGGCTTGACCAAGGCCGCCACCTACACCCTGGCGGCCAACCTGGAGCACGCCACCGTCACGGCGGCCGCCATGATCGCCGTCAACCTGACCGGCAATGCGCTCGACAATGCACTGACCGGCAACGCCGCCGTCAACACCCTGACCGGCGGCCTCGGCAACGATACGTTGGATGGCGGCGCCGGCGCCGATAAATTGATAGGCGGCCTCGGTAACGATACCTACAAAGTGGACAACACCGGCGACGTGATCACCGAGCTGGCCGGCCAGGGCGCCGACCGGGTCGAGACCACGCTGGTGAAATACACGCTGGGCGCCAACGTCGAGCATCTGCAGTATGCCGGCAGCATGGCCTTCAGCGGCACGGGCAATGAGCTGGGCAACAACCTCGGCGGCGGCGCCGGCAACGACACCTTGAGCGGCCTGGCCGGCGACGACACCCTGGGCGGCAACGGCGGCGTCGACCTGATCGACGGTGGCACCGGCCGCGACACCCTCACCTTGCTGGGCAACTTCAGCGACTACATGCGCAGCCGTCCCAACGCGACCGACCTGGTGCTGACCAACGCCATCACCAAGGAAAGCATCACCGTGCGCGGCGTGGAAATGTTCCGGTTTATCGACGGCGACAAGCCGCTGGCCGATATGATCTACAACATCGCCAGCCTCGGCGACGACAGCCTGTTCGGCTCGGACGGCGACGACCACCTCATCGGCGGGAGCGGCGCCGACCAGATGTCCGGCGGCCTGGGCGATGACAAATACACGGTGGATCAGAGTGGCGACCGGGTCATCGAACTGGCTGACGGCGGCCTGGATCTGGTGCTGGTGGCCTATACCAAGGCCGACACCTTCGCGCTGGGCGACAACGTCGAGAACGCGACGGTGACGGCAGCGGCCGGCATCGCCGTCAACCTGAGCGGCAACGCGCTGGACAACCTGCTGACCGGTAACGGCGCCGCCAACACCTTGACCGGCGGCGCGGGCAACGACACGCTCGACGGCGGCGCGGGCGCCGACAAACTGCTGGGCGGCCTCGACGACGATCTCTACTTGGTGGACAACGCCGGCGACCTCATCACCGAACTGGCCGGCCAAGGCCAGGACCGGGTGGAAACGACCTTGGCGAAGTACACGCTGACCGCCAACGTGGAAGACCTGTTGTTCACCGGCGCCGGCGGATTCGCCGGCAGCGGCAACGACCTCGGCAACAGCATCGCCGGCGGCGCCGGCAACGATAGCCTGAGCGGTCTGAGCGGCGACGACATTCTGTCCGGCGGCGCCGGTAACGACACGTTGCTCGGCGGTGAAGGCGCCGACCAGCTGGACGTGGGCACCGGCAGCGACCTGGCCGACGGCGGCAACGGCGTCGATACGCTGACCCTGCTGGGTAATTTCAGCGACTACGCGCGCAGCCGCTCCAGCGCGACCGACACCGTGCTGGTCAACAATGTCACGAAGGAAAGCATCACGGTACGCAATGTCGAGCAGTTCATCTTTGCCGATGACAGCAAGACGCTGGCCGATGTCAACGCCAATTCCGCCAGCCCGCTCAGCGACAACCTGACCGGCACCAGCGGCAACGACAATATCAACGGCGGCGCGGGCGCGGACACCATGGCGGGCGGCCTGGGCGACGACACGTACACCATCGACCAAAGCGGCGACGTGATCGTCGAAGAGGCCGGCGCTGGCAGCGACTTTGTGCAAGTGGCCTACACCAAGGCCGGCGAGTTCGTCCTGGGCGAGTACCTGGAAAACGCCACCGTGACGGCGGCGGCCGGCATCGCCGTCAACCTCACCGGCAACGCCCTGGACAACGTATTGACCGGCAACGGCGCCGCCAATACGCTCTCCGGCGGGGCCGGCGCGGATACACTGGACGGCGGCGCTGGCGCCGACAAACTGATCGGCGGCAGCGGCGACGACAGCTATGTGGTCGACAACACCGGCGACGTCATCACCGAACTGGCCGGCGGCGGCCGCGACCTGGTCACAGTCAAGGGCATCAACAGCTACAGCCTGTCGTCCGAGGTGGATGACCTGGTGTTCAACGGCGCCACCACCTTTACCGGCAACGGCAACATCCTGGCCAACAGCATCACCGGCGGTGGCGGCAACGACATCCTCAACGGCCTGGGCGGCAACGACGTGCTTACTGGCAACGCCGGCAACGACAAGCTGCTGGGCGGCGACGGCGACGATGTGCTGAACGGCGGCGACGGCAACGACACCATCACCGGCGGCAACGGCGCCGATACCATCGTGCTGGATTCCAAGGTCGGCGTGGATACGGTGACCGACTTCGTCAGCGCCAGCGACAAGCTGTCGCTGAGCCAAGACGTGTTCGGCATCGGCAACGGCGACCTGACGCTGGACAACGCCGTGGTGCAGGCAAGCACCGGCGGCTTCGCCAGCGATGCGGAACTGGTGATCCTGACGCAGAACATCGCGACCATGAGCGCCGGCGCCGCAGCCACGGCCATCGGTTCGGCCGCCAGCGCCTACGGCGTGGGCGACAAAGCCCTGTTCGCGCTGCACAGCGGCACCACCACCACGCTCTACCTGTTCACGTCTAACGGCACGGATGCCGGGGTGAGCGCCGCAGAGCTGACCCAGCTGGTCACGTTGACCGGCGTCACCACCCTCTCGGCAGCGGACCTGGTGTTCGCGTAACAAAAAAGGCCACGAACGCAAGCGCTCGTGGCCTTTTTAAATTCCCCTGAGGAATTAATCAGTCGCGGCCTGCTCGGCTTCGGCCGGCCAGTCGCGGATGTAGGCTTTCAGCATGCGGTTCTCGAAGCTCTGCGCTTCCAGCACGGCGCGGGCGACGTCGTAGAACGAGATCACGCCGAGGATGGTCTTGGCGTTCATCACCGGCAGGTAGCGCGCGTGCTTTTCCAGCATGATGCGGCGCACTTCGTTGACGTCGGTGTCGGGCGTCACGGTGATCGGATGGTCTTCCATGTGCTTGCGCACGGTGCCGGCGCCGACATTGCCTTGGTTTTCGTGCAGCGCGCGCAGCACTTCACGGAAGGTCAGCATGCCGACCAGATCGCCAAATTCCATGACGACCAGCGAGCCGATGTCTTTTTCCGCCATGGTGTTGGCGGCGTCCGCCAGCGGTTGATCGGGGGAGATGGTGTAAAGGATAGAGCCTTTAACCTGGAGAATTTCGGAGACTTTCATTTGGGCCGTCCTGTCCGCTGATATAAGCGCTGTGAATGGGAGTTGTAGTTGTTCTAGCCTTGTACCGAATGTAGCCTATGCCCGGCAAAAAAGCCAGCGGTACGGATAAGCAAAACATAACATTGTTGTCGTGCTGTTGCCAAGCCACGATTCGCGGTAGGATGGGGACAAAAAGGAGACGGTTATGCTGGTGGTTTTCATACACGGTGCGCTCAACGACCATCGCGTCTGGGCGGCCCAAAGCCGCTGGTTCGCGGAACACGGGCACGAGGTGCTGGCGCTGGACCTGCCGAGCCACGGCGCCACGCCCGGCCCCGCGCTGGACAGCGTCGCCGCCATGGCCGACTGGGTGCTGACGACGCTCGATACGGCCGGGGTAACGCAAGCGGCGCTGGTGGGCCACAGCATGGGCGCCCTGATCGCGCTGGAGGCGGCGGCCAAGGCGCCGCAACGCGTCACGCATCTGGCGCTGCTGGGCGCCACCTATCCGATGAAAGTGGCGGATGCTCTGCTGGAGACGGCGCGCAGCGACGAAGCGCGCGCCATCGACATGGTCACCAAGTGGTCGCACAGTCCCGGCTATGCCGATACCGAAGCGCTGCGCCAGCTGATGCTGACCATGGCGGGCAAGCAGCTGCTCCACACCGATCTCGCGGCCTGCAACAGCTATGCCGGCGGCGACGCCGCAGCCTCGCTGGTGGCCTGCCCCACCCTGTTCATCTTCGGCGCCAACGATGTGATGACGCCGCCGAAATCGGCCTCGCACCTGAGCACCAGCATCGCCAACGCCCACACCATCACCCTGGCCAGCGGCCACGCGCTGATGACCGAGCAGCCGGAGGCGGTCAACGCCAACCTGCTGAACTTTATGATCGGCTCTAGCGACAGTCGATAGGGCCGAAATGGTCGGCCAGGGTCTTGCCCAGGCCCGACTCGACGGCGGTTTCCACTTCCCGCGCCAGCGAAGCCGCTTCGCGCGCGGCCTGCCGGTCGCGCTCATCGTCACCATCGGCGATCACGCCGGCGTTGACCGGCGCACCGGTGAACACGAACAGGCGATAAACCTCGGCCAGCGTGAGTTTGTCGACGTTGGCGAGGATGACCCAATGATCGCCCTCGCTCACGCGCTTGCCCCACTGGACGCGCGGCGGCGCGGCCACCGGCACCCGTCCCACCCAGCCTTCGGCCATCATGCGCTCGAGCAGATTGTCCATTTCATCGAAGCCCAGCCGCGTGCGGGAGCGGATCTGGGCGGCGCTGACCAGCGCCGTGTCGCCGCATTTGCAGGCCACGTGCAGCACCTTGAGGATGGCCATGGCGTCGACGAATTCACCGCCCGGCTGCGCCTCGTGCCACCAGCGTTCGTATTTCACCACCGGCAGCGCGGCCACCAGCAAGGCGCCGAACAGGGTAATCAGCCATGACAGGTAGATCCACAGCAGGAACAGCGGCACCGCCGCCAGCGCGCCGTAGATCTTGGAGTACGTCGGGAACTGGGTGATGAAGACCGAGAAGCCGCGCTTGGCCAGCTCGAACGCCAGGCCGGCCACCAGGCCGCCCCAGGCCGCGTCGCGCCAGTCGACGTCGCGGTTCGGCACGGCCACGTACAACAGCGTGAAAGTGGCCGTGGTCAGCGCCAGCGACAGCGCCGTGTAGATCAGCGCACCGAGCACCGGCACATGGCCCACCAAATCGCTGGTGGCCATGAACACCTGCGACGACAAGGTAAGCGAAACGCCGATCAGCAAGGGGCCGAGCGTGATCAAGGCCCAGTAGACCAGTATCCGCTTGGTCAGGCTGCGCTGGCCGCGCACGCGCCAGATGCGGTTGAACACGCGCTCGATGAGACTCATCATCGCGATCGAGGTGAAGGTCAGCGTGACCGCGCCCACCGCCGACAGCCGCGAGGCCTTGGAGGCGAACATGGTAAGGTAATTCAGGATCGTGCTGGACACCGACTTCGGCATCACGCTCGACACGAAGTACGCTTCCAGCGACTGGCGGAAGGTGGCGAACAGCGGAAACGTGGTGAAGATGGCAAGCGCGATGGTCAACAGCGGCACCATCGCAAACACGGTGGTGAAGGTCAGGCTGCCGGCCACCTGCGGCAGGCTCTCCTCGCGCAGGCGGCGATGGGCGAACAGGAACAGGTCGCGCACTTCGGGCCAGGTCAGGGACCGCGCCGTCTCCCAGCCGCTTTTACAGCTGCGGGAGATATATTGGATAAACCAGTGGATGTACTTTTCGATCATGGGCGATATCTTACAGTTACAGCGTGTATTACAACAGTGGCAATGATGCCAGCCGCTAAAGCACCCTATAATAACGCCGATGAACTCTCTGACTATTCTTGTACTGTTTTACTCGCGCCATGGCGCCACGCGCAAACTGGCCGAGCTGATCGCCCAGGGCATCGAAAGTGTGCCGGGCTGCGATGCGCGCCTGCGCACCGTGCCGGCCGTGTCCAGCGTGGCCGAGGCCACCGAGCCGGACGTGCCGGCCGACGGCGCCCCATATGTCGAGCTGGATGACCTGACCGAGTGCGCCGGCATCGCGGTCGGCTCGCCCACCCGCTTCGGCAATATGGCCTCGGCCATGAAGTATTTCTGGGACGGCACCGCCAGCCAATGGCTGTCCGGCGCGCTGGCGGGCAAGCCGGCCTGCGTATTCACCTCCACCGGCAGCCTGCACGGCGGCCAGGAATCGACGCTGCTGTCGATGATGATCCCGCTGTTCCATCACGGCCTGATGGTGCTTGGCCTGCCGTACACCCATCCCGAACTGATGACCACCGCCAGCGGCGGCACGCCCTACGGCGCCAGCCACTGGTCCGGCCTCGATGGCAAGAAGGTCTTCACCGAAGACGAGAAGCGGCTGGCCATCGCCCTGGGCAAGCGGCTGGCGGAAACCGCAGTCAAACTTAACGCATAAGCACGGACAGGCGCCATGGAAACCACAATGCAAAAATATTTTCACTGGGGCGCGATCGGCAGCCTGGTGACGCTGATTATCTTGTGCGTGCTGTGGGAGATGGTACTGGCGCCCTTGAAGCCGGGCGGCTCGTGGCTGGTGCTGAAGGCCGCGCCGCTGCTGCTGCCGCTGTACGGCGTCTACAAGCGCGATATCTACACGCTGCAGTGGACCTCGATGATGATCCTGCTGTACTTCACCGAAGGCGTAGTGCGCGGCTGGAGCGACATCGGCAACCTGTCGGCATGGCTCGGTTGGGGCGAGGCGGCGGTGGTCTGCGTGTACTTCGTGTGCGCCGTGCTGTATCTGCGGCCGTACAAGCGCGCCGCCAGGAAGCTGGCCAAGGAGTTGCTCGACAAGGTCAAGGTTAACACGGTCAAATAATGGACTTTCTCACGCAATGCCGCAGCGTCGTCGGCGCCGCCCATGTGCTGGACGCAGCGGCGGACATGGCGCCCTTCCTCACCGATTGGCGCGGACGCTTTACCGGCCGCGCGCTGGCGGTGCTGCGTCCCGGCTCGGTGGAGGAAGTGGCGACATTAATGCGCGCTTGCGCCGAGCACCGCGTGGCGCTGGTGCCGCAAGGCGGCAATACGGGACTGGTGCTGGGCAGCGTGCCCGATGCCAGCGGCGCGCAGGTGGTGCTGTCGCTGGCGCGGCTGAACAGCGTGCGCCAAGTCGATCCGGTCAACCGCACCATGACGGTGGATGCCGGCTGCATCCTGCAACAGATCCAGCAGGCCGCCGCTGCGGCGGACTGCCTGTTTCCCCTGTCGCTGGCGGCCGAAGGCAGCTGCACCATCGGCGGCAACCTGTCGACCAATGCCGGCGGCACGGCGGTTCTGCGTTACGGGAATACCCGCGAACTGTGTTTGGGGTTGGAGGTCGTCACGCCGCAGGGCGAGATCTGGAGCGGCTTGCGCGGCCTGCGCAAGGACAATACCGGCTACGATCTGCGCGACCTGTTCATCGGCGCGGAAGGCACGCTGGGCATCATCACCGGCGCGGTGCTCAAGCTGTACCCGCAGCCCAAGGCCAGCATCACTGCGCTGGCGGCGCTACCCTCGCCCGCTCATGCGCAACAGCTGCTGGTGCTGATGCAGGATCATTGTGGCTCCAGCCTGACCGGTTTCGAACTGATGTCGCGCTACTGCCTGGAGCTGGTGGCGCAGCAGTTCCCGCAGTTGGCGCAACCGTTCAGCGAGCCGCATACCCAATTCGTTTTGCTGGAATTGTCCAGCTCCGAGTCGGAAGCGCATGCGGTCGGCCTGCTGGAACGTTCGATCGGCGCGGCGCTGGAGCGCCATGTGATCGGCGATGCGGTGGTGGCGACTTCGGTGGCGCAATCGGCCCGCCTGTGGCAGCTGCGCGAGCATATCCCGCTGGCACAGGCCAAGGCTGGCAAGAACATCAAGCATGATATTTCGCTGCCGGTGTCGCGCATCGCGGACTTCATCGCCGTGACCGCGCCGCAGCTGGAGTCGGCCTTCCCCGGCTGCCAGTTGGTCTGCTTCGGCCATCTGGGCGATGGTAACCTGCACTTCAATGTCGCGCCACCGGCCGGGATCTCCAACGAGGACTTCCTCGCAAACCAGGAACAGGTCAACCGCCTTGTGCACGACAGCGTGGTCGCCTTCGGTGGCTCGATTTCGGCGGAACATGGCATCGGCGCTTTGAAGCGCGATGAGCTGGCGCACTACAAATCGGCGGTAGAACTCAACATGATGCGAGCCATCAAAGCGGCATTGGATCCGCTGGGTATTATGAATCCCGGTAAAGTCCTATGAGCGAGGTTGAGATGAATATCCTGATCGTTGCGATGCTGGTTGGCGCGGTCTACAAATGCACGGCCGACGGCAAGGTCAGTTACAGCGATGCGCCGTGCCCCACCGGCACGCAGGAGGCGACGCTGTCCACGCCCGCCGCGCCGGCGCCCGATCCGGCGGCCGGCGCCGCGCTGCGCAAGCAGCAAAAGCAAGCCGATATGCTGGAAAAGGCGCGCCTGAAGCGGGAGGAACGCGAAGAACGCGAAGCGGCCAGCGCCGCCAAGACCGCCGCCGTGCAGCGCAAGAAGTGCGACCAGCTCAAACTCAAGAAACGCT
The DNA here is from genome assembly GCF_054461335.1 of Duganella paludis. NCBI lineage: Bacteria > Pseudomonadati > Pseudomonadota > Betaproteobacteria > Burkholderiales > Oxalobacteraceae > Duganella > Duganella paludis. The sequence continues at coordinate 6,053,574 of NZ_CM136922.1, read as the reverse complement.
GGGCCGACGAAGACGCCCGCCGCGCCACTGGACAAGCCACCGAACCAGCGCGCTTGCGCGCCCACCGCGCCGGCGAAGCCATGGCGCTGGAGTGTCCGCGCTGATGTCATCCGCATCGATGCGCCGTCTTTCGCGCTGGCTGCTGTTGGGCGAATGGCGCGCGCATCCGGTGCGGGCTTTGGTGGCGATAGCGGCCATCGCGGTCGGCATCTCGCTCGGCTTTGCCATCCACCTGATTAACGCAGCGGCCTTCAACGAGTTCTCGGCGGCCGTGAAAAGCCTGTCCGGCGTGGCCGATATCCAGGTGCGCGGCACCGAGCCGTTTTTCGACGAAGCCATCTACCCGACGCTGGCGCAGCGCGAAGGCGTGGTGGTCGCCTCGCCCGTGCTGGAATTCGACGCCTCCGTGCCAGGCCGGCAGACCGCACTGAAAATCATCGGCATCGACGCCTTTCGCGCCGGCTTCGTGGCGCCGGACCTGATCGGCGTGCCGGCCGAAGACCGCATAGCAGACACCTTGGCCGACGACGCCCTGTTCCTCTCTGCCGCCGCCCAACAATGGCTGCAGCCGAAGGACGACATGGTCACGCTGCAAGTCGGCACCGGTGCACTGACGCTGCGCATCGCCGGGTCGCTGCCTGGCGCGCGCGCCGGCCAGCGCATCGCTGTGATGGACATCGGCGCCGCGCAATGGCGCTTCGAAAAACTCGGCCAGCTCTCCCGCATCGACCTCAAACTGCGCGACGGCGTCAATCGCGACTTCTTCAAGACGCAACTACAACAGGACCTGCAACGCCAGTATCCCGGCCGCTTCCGCGTCAACCAGCCGAATGACGAAGAACAGAACAACCGCAACGAAGGCATGAGCCGCGCCTACCGCGTCAACCTCACCGTGCTCGCGCTGGTGGCGCTGTTTACCGGCGCCTTCCTCGTGTTCTCCACGCAGGCGCTGTCGGTGATCCGCCGCCGCAGCCAGTTCGCACTGCTGCGCGTGCTGGGCATGGACCGCCGCCACCTGCTGCGCCAGATCCTGATCGAAGGCTTGTGCCTGGGCGTGGCCGGTTCCGCGCTGGGCATCGCCGCCGGCTACGGCATGGCCGCCGCCGCGCTGCATTTCATGGGCGCCGACCTAGGCGCGGGCTTCTTCTCCGGCGTGCGCCCGCAAGTGCATTTCACGCCGGTGGCGGCCACAGTCTACTTCGCGCTCGGCGTAGCGGTCGCGTTGCTGGGTTGCGCGGCCCCGGCGCTGGACGCCGCGCGCGCCAAGCCGGCCGTGGCGCTCAAGTCGGGCACCGAGGAGGCGGCGATATCGGGACTGTCGCGTACCTGGCCGCCACTGGCGCTGATGGCGCTGGCCGCGCTGCTGTCGCAAGCACCGCCTGTGTTCGAGCTGCCGCTGTTCGGCTATCTGTCGATCGCACTGCTGCTGATTGGCGCCATCGGCTTGATGCCGCGCCTGGCCTCCATCGTATTTCGCTACGCGCACCGGCGCTGGAGCGCCGCCACCGCACACAAGCCCGGCGCCTCGGCCGTCATGACGCTCACCCTGTCGCGGCTGGCCAATGCGTCCAGCCAGGCCGGCATCGCGCTGGGCGGCGTGCTGTCGAGTTTCAGCCTGATGGTGGCGATGGCCATCATGGTCGCCAGCTTCCGCGTGTCGCTGGACGACTGGCTGCTGCACATCCTGCCGGCCGATATCTATGTCGGTACCGCCACCGGCGGCGTGACGGCCGGCCTGCGCCCGCAGGAACAGGCGGCGCTGGCCGCATTGCCCGGCGTGGCACACGCCGATTTCCTGCGCACGCGCTCCGTGTCGTTGGCTTCAGCGCGGCCGCCGGTCACACTCATGGCGCGCAATGTCGACGCCGCCGATCCTGGCCGCACATTGGCCATCGTCGGCGAAGCGCGCGCGCCGCAGCGTGGCGCACAGCCGGTGTGGATTTCGGAAGCGATGGTGGATTTGTACGGCATGGCGGTCGGACAACGCATCGAACTGCCGCTCAACGGCGCGATGCATGCCTTCCAGGTGGCCGGCGTGTGGCGCGACTACGCGCGGCCGACCGGCACCATCCAGATGCAGCTGAGCGACTACCGGGCCATCACCGGCGACACCGACGCCAGCGGCGTCGCCCTGACGCTCAAGCCGCAGGCCAAGGCCGAAGATACCATCGCGGCCTTGAAGCGCCTGCCGTTCGCCGCCACGCTGGACGCCAGCGAACCCTCCGAGATCCGCGCCATGAGCATGAAGATATTCGACCGCAGTTTCGCCATCACCTATCTGCTGGAGGCGATCGCCATCGTCATCGGCCTGTTTGGCGTGGCAGCCACCTTCTCGGCGCAGACACTGGCGCGGGCCAAGGAATTCGGCATGCTGCGCCACGTTGGCGTCACACGCCGGCAGGTGCTGGCGATATTGGCGATTGAAGGCGGCTCGCTGACGGCGCTCGGCATCGCCACCGGCTTTGTGCTGGGATGGGTGATCAGTTTGATCTTGGTATTCGTCGTCAATCCGCAATCGTTCCACTGGACCATGCAGCTGCATTTGCCTTGGCCGCTGCTGGGCGCTGTGGCCAGCCTGCTGCTGGCCGCCGCCGCGCTCACCGCGCTGCTGGCCGGCCGCCAGTCGTTGTCCGGTGGGCCGATCCGCGCCGTCAGGGAGGACTGGTGATGTTACGTTTTCTGTATATTCTGCTTTCGCTGCTGTCGGCCGCCGCCCACGCCGCCGGACCGCAATACCAGGCGGTGATGCCGCTGCAGTCCGGCGCCACGCTCGCCTTCCCTAAAGACTACGGCGCGCATCCCGACTACAAAACCGAATGGTGGTACGTCACCGGCTGGCTCAACACGCCGGGCGGCAAGCCGCTCGGCTTCCAGGTCACCTTCTTCCGCAGCGGCAGCGGCCATGACCGCGCCAATCCAAGCCAATTCGCGCCGAAGCAGCTGATCATCGGCCACGCCGCCCTGTCCGACCCGGCCAACGGCAAGCTGCTGCACGACCAGCGCAGCGCGCGCGAAGGCTTCGGCCTGTCCTACGCCAGGCAGGGCGACACCAACGTCAAGCTGGAAGACTGGCACATGGTGCGCGCCGCCGACGGCAGCTACGCCATCCACGTCGATGCCCCGCAATTCGCCTTCGATATCAAACTAGCACCATCGCAACCGGTGCTGCTGCAGGGCCAGAATGGCTATTCGCGCAAAGGCCCGCGCCCCAACAACAGCAGCTATTACTACAGCGAGCCGCAGTTGCAGGTCAGCGGCAGCATCACGCGCGCCGGCAAGCCCATGGCCGTCAGCGGCACCGCGTGGCTGGACCACGAATGGTCGACCGACTCCCTCGACGCCGACACCACCGGGTGGGACTGGATCGGCGCCAACCTGGCCGACGGCGGCGCGTTGATGGCTTTCCAAGTCCGCAGCAAGACAGGTGCTACACTATGGGCGCACGCGACATGGCGCGATGCTTCCGGTAAGATCACGCAGTTCTCGCCGGACCAGGTCAAATTTACCCCGCAAAGGCGGTGGCGTTCGCCCCGCACCAATGCCGAGTATCCCGTTGCGACCCAGCTCACCACCGGCAACACCGTGTGGGACATCGTGCCTTTGCAGGACGACCAGGAGCTCGATTCGCGCCGGTCGACCGGCGCCGTGTACTGGGAAGGCGCGGTAACGCTGAGCCGCGACGGCAAGCCGGCCGGACACGCCTACCTGGAGATGACCGGCTATGTACGACCAATGAAACTGTAGATAACAATAAAAAGCTGCACCAAACGTCCACATTAGAATCAATCGAAACCGTAGCCACACAATGACCAACAGCACCACCGCCAGTACGCAGTCCGCCGCCGCTCCGACCGCATCCCGTGAACTCAAAAAAGGCAGCATCGCCACCCTGCGTGGGCTGCTGCCCTTCCTGGTGCCGTACAAGCGCCAGTTCGCGCTCGCCGGCATCGCCCTGCTGGTGGCCGCCGGCGCCACGCTGGCGATCCCCGCCGCGTTCAAACAGATGATTGACCTCGGTTTCGGCAGCGCTGGCGTCAACAGCATCCAGCACGTGGACCTGGTGTTCCTGGCGCTGTTCGGCCTCGCCACCATCCTGGCGCTGGCGACGGCGGCGCGTTTCTACACCGTGTCCTGGCTCGGCGAGCGCGTCACCGCCGACATCCGCACCGCCGTGTACAAGCACGTGGTCACGCAAAGCCCGGAGTTTTTCGAAACCACACAGACCGGCGAAGTCCTGTCGCGCATCACCACCGACACTACCTTGATTCAATCCGTGGTCGGCACCAGCATCTCCATGGCGCTGCGCAATATGCTGCTGTTCATCGGCGGCCTGGTGATGCTGTTCGTGACCAGCCCAAGGCTGTCGGCCATCATCATCGGCCTGCTGGTTCTGACCGTGCTGCCGATCGTGATGTTCGGCCGCAAAGTGCGTACCCTGTCGCGCGACTCGCAGGACCGCGTAGCCGACGCCTCGGCCATGGCTGGCGAAATCCTCAACGCCATGCCGACGGTGCAGGCCTTCACGCATGAAAAGATCGAGTCGACGCGCTTCGGCGGCTCGGTCGAAGGCGCCTTCCAGACCGCCATGCGCCGCATCCGAGCGCGCGCCTTCCTCACCATGCTGGCCATCGTGCTGGTGTTCGGCGCCATCGTCTTCGTGCTGTGGCTGGGCGCGCACGCCGTGATTTCGGGCCAGATGACCGGCGGTGATCTCGGCCAGTTCATCCTGTACGCATCCATCGTGGCCGGCGCCATCGGCGCGCTGTCCGAGGTGATGGGCGAAGCGCAACGCGCCGCCGGCGCCACCGAACGCCTGCTGGAGCTGATGTCGGTGAAGTCGAAGATCCAGTCACCGGCCAAGCCGCTGGCGCTGCCGCCGCGTGCCGCCAATGGCGCGGCGCTGTCGCTGAACGACGTCGTCTTCTCCTATCCTTCGCGTCCCGAGACCGAGGCGCTGAGCCATCTGGCGCTGGACATCCAGCCCGGCGAAACGGTGGCTGTGGTCGGCCCTTCGGGCGCCGGCAAGACCACACTGTTCCAGCTGTTCCTGCGCTTCTACGATCCGCAGGCCGGCAGCATCAAGCTCGATGGCGTCGACATCACCCAGCTCGACCTGCACACCCTGCGCGACGCCATCGGCATCGTGCCGCAGGATACGGTGATCTTCTCGGCCAACGCCATGGAAAACATCCGCTACGGCCGCGCCGGCGCCACCGATGAAGAAGTGATCGCTGTCGCCAAGCTGGCTGCGGCACATGAATTCATCGAGAAACTGCCGCAGGGTTATCACTCCTTCCTCGGCGAGCGCGGCGTGCGCCTGTCGGGCGGACAGCGTCAGCGCATCGCCATCGCCCGCGCGCTGCTGAAAAATCCGCCGTTACTGCTGCTGGACGAAGCCACCAGCGCGCTCGACGCCGAATCCGAACGCCTGGTGCAAAAGGCGCTGGAAGCGGCCATGGTTGGCCGCACCACCGTCATCATCGCCCACCGCCTGGCGACCGTGCAGCGTGCCGACCGCATCATCGTCATGGAAGACGGTAAAATCGTTGAAACGGGCACGCACAAATCGCTGGTGGCGCTGGGCGGCATCTACGCCAATCTGGCGGCGCTGCAGTTCCACAACGTGCACGTGGAGCATTGAGCGTATCTTTCAGGAGCACGCCATGACCGACGCAGAACTGAAGCAAAGCTGCCGCACCCACCTGCCGGGTCACCGCGCGCCCTCGCCCGCCGAGCTGTTTACGGCCATGGGCGACTGGTGCGAGGGACGCGGCGTGACGCATGACGTCTACGGCAGCGGCGCGCTGATACAGGAATTCGAACAGAAGATCGCGCGCCTGCTGGGCTTCGAGGCGGCGGTGTTCTGCATCACCGGCACCATGACGCAGGCGACGGCGCTGCGCACCGCCTGCGCGGAACGCGGCAGCAAGCTGGTGGCGCTGCATCCGACATCGCACATCCTCAAGCATGAACGCGGCAATCACCAGCTGTTCGATCATTTCCACGCGCTGCAGATCGGCGATCCGCACCGGGTGTGGACGCTGGACGACCTGCAAGCCATCCCGGACCGTCTCGGCGCGGCGTCGCTGGAACTGCCGGCGCGCGAAATCGGTGGCCAGTGCCCGAGCTGGGACGAGCTGGCGGCCATCAAGGCCTACTGCCGCGAGCAAGGCATCCATCTGCACATGGACGGCGCGCGCCTGTGGGAGACCGCCGCCGCTTACGGCCATACGGCCGGCGAGATCGCAGCGGGTTTCGACAGCGTTTACGTGTCGCTGTACAAAGGAATAGGCGGCATGGGCGGCGCCATGCTGGCCGGCAGCGCGGCGTTCGTCGCCAAGGCACAGGAATGGTATCGCCGCCAGGGCGGCAACGTCTATCAGCGCACGCCCTACGTGGTGGCCGCCGCCATGCAGTTCGATGCGCGGCTGAATGCCATGCCGGCCTACTTCAAGCGCACGCAGTGGCTGTATGAAGCGCTGCGCGATTACCCGCTGCTGGTGCCGAATCCGGCGCAGCCGCAAGCCAATATGCTGCATCTGCATTTGCCGGTGGGCCGCGAGCGCGCGCTTGAGATACGCAGCCGCTTCGCCGAACAACACGGCGTGTGGCTGTTCAACGGCGCCAATCACGCGGCCTTGCCGGATCGCTGTTCGGTGGAGCTGTACGTCGGCGACAATCTGCTCAACATGGCGGACCAGCGCCTGCGCGAGATTCTTGCCCTGTGGTCGGACGCGCTGACCAACTAATTTCGCGGTTGCCGGACAAACCGGCTACACTGCGCCCCTTTTCGTTTGACTGACCACATCATGACATTCCACGCACTCGGCCTGATCGATCCTTTACTGCGCACGCTGGACGCGCTGGGCTACAAGCAGCCCACGCCGGTCCAGAAGCAGGCCATTCCAGCCGTGCTGGCGGGCCGCGACGTGATGGCCGCCGCCCAGACCGGCACCGGCAAGACCGCCGGCTTTGCGCTGCCCATCCTGCATCGGCTGACGATGGAGGGTGCGACCGCGCCGCTGTGCATTCGCGCGCTGGTGCTGGTGCCGACGCGGGAACTGGCCGAACAGGTATATGAGAGCTTCCGCAGCTATGGCAGCAATCTGCCGCTACGCAGCGCCGTGGCCTATGGCGGCGTGCCGATCGATCCGCAGATCGCCAAGCTGCGCAAGGGTCTGGATGTGCTGGTGGCGACGCCGGGCCGCCTGATCGACTTGCACGATCAGGGCGTGATCAGCTTCGAGTTGCTGCAAACGCTGGTGCTGGACGAGGCGGACCGCATGCTGGACCTCGGCTTCGAGCGCGATCTGGATATTCTGCTGGAGGCGTTGCCGAAGCAGCGCCAGACCTTGATGTTCTCGGCCACGTTCTCGGATGAGATCCGCAAGCTGGCCAACGGCATGTTGAAAGATCCGGTGGCCATTCAGGTGGCGGCGGCTAATACCGCGACCAAGAGCGTCAAGCAGTGGCTGATCCCGACCGACAAGTGCCGCAAGCCGGAGCTGTTCCTGCATCTGTTGAACAAGCTGGGTTGGATACAGGCGCTGGTGTTCGTCAAAACGCGCAAGGGTGCGGAGGCCTTGGTCAAGACTTTGCTGGAGCATGGCGTGACCGCCGACGCCATCCACGGCGACAAGACGCAGCCGGCCCGCCTGCGCGCGCTGGAGCGCTTCAAGCGCAAGGAAGTGCGGCTGCTGATCGCGACCGACGTGGCGGCGCGCGGCCTCGATATCGAGGCGCTGCCGCAGGTGGTGAACTTTGATTTGCCGTCGGTGGCCGAGGATTATATTCACCGTATCGGCCGCACCGGCCGTGCGGGCATGGCCGGCGAGGCGATCTCGCTGGTGTGCGCGGACGAAGTGGACATGCTGCGCGCGATCGAGACGCTGACGCGCCAGGCGATTCCGCGCTACGAGGAACCGGGCTTCGAGGCCGATCACCGCGTGCCGGAAACCGCGGCCCGTGGCACAGCCGCGCCGGCGCGCAAAGGCCCTGCACCCAACGCAGCCAAGCGCCCTGCCGGTGCGCCGCCTGTGGCGAAAGCGCCCGCCGCCGACAAGAAGGCCGCGCGGCCGGCCGGCGGCAGCGAATCGCTCGGCGTTTACACGCCGCCTGAAAAGCCGGCAAAGTCCGCGCCGCGCGAACGCGCACCGGCAAAAGACCCAGCAGCAGCACGCCGCGCGCCCGCCCCTGGCGTGGATGGCGGACCACGCAGCCGAGGAAATAGCGCAGCGGGCGGCGCCTCACGCAACGCTGGCGAAAATCCGCGCGGCCCTGGCGGCGGTTCACGCGGCCCTGCTGCACCGAAAGGCGCGGTGGTGGTGACCAACGGCCGGGGCGCCAAGTCGCAGGCGCGCACCGAAGGCCGCGCGGCAGCCAAGCCGGCCGGTCGCAAATCCCGGTCCGGCCCGCGCTGAGAGGCAGGCGAACGCCCGGCCCTCCTGCTAAAATACCCGTCTTTTGAGCGACACCCCCCTGTTGGAGAACTGAATGCAGCAATACCAGGAATTGATCCAGACCGTCATCGACACCGGCAGCTGGCAGGACAACCGCACCGGCATCCGCACGCTGAGCGTGCCGGGCGCGATGATGCGCTTCGACCTGACCAAAGGTTTTCCCGCAGTGACGACCAAGAAGCTGGCATTCAAATCCGTGGTTGGTGAACTGTGCGCCTTCCTGCGCGCCTCCCGCAGCGCCGCCGACTTCCGCGCGCTCGGTTGCAAAGTCTGGGACCAGAACGCCAACGAAAACCAGCAATGGCTGGACAATCCCTACCGACTGGGCACCGACGATCTGGGCCCGGTCTACGGCGTGCAGTGGCGCCAATGGCCCGGCTACAAAGTCATCGACGCCGATCAGGAAGCCCAACTGGCCAGCGCGCAAAAGAACGGTTTCACCGTGGTCGCGCCGATTGAAGAAAACGGCGTCAAGAAAGTTCTGCTCTACAAAGCCATCGACCAGTTGCGCGAATGCCTGGACACCATCGTCAATAATCCGGGCAGCCGCCGCATCCTGTTCCACGGCTGGAACCCGGCCGTGCTGGACGCCGTCGCCCTGCCGGCCTGCCACCTGCTGTATCAGTTCATCCCGAATCCGGCCACCAAGGAACTGTCGATGTGCCTCTACGTGCGTTCGAACGACCTCGGTCTCGGCACGCCGTTCAACCTGGCGGAAGGCGCCGCGCTGATGCACCTGGTGGGCCGCCTGACCGGCTACACGCCGCGCTGGTTCACCTACTTCATCGGCGACGCCCACATCTACGAAAACCACATGGACATGGTGCAGGAGCAGCTCAAGCGCGAGCCGTTCCCGCTGCCGCAGCTGACCATCTCGGACCGCGTGCCCGCCTTCGCGCAAACCGGCAAGTACGAACCGGAATGGCTCGAAAAAATCGAACCGACCGACTTCGCGCTGGAAGGCTACCAACACCACGCGCCGATTACCGCAGCCATGGCAGTATGATGCGACTGGATTTTGTGCCCGGCACCCTGTGCGATGAACGCATGTGGGGCCGATTGCTGCCGCTGCTGGGCGACGGCTTCGAATTCAACCACGTTCCGCTGCACAAGGCCCGCTCGCGCGAGCAGATGCAGGAACTGATCTCCGCGCACGCGGCGCCGAAGGCCAACCTGGTCGCCTTCTCGCTGGGCGCCTACCTAGCGGTGGAATTCGCTCTGGCCAATCCGGAGCGTGTGAACTCGCTGGTCATCATCGCCAGTTCCGCCAAGGGCCTGCAGGAAAAGGAAAAGGCCACGCGCCTGCGCATCATCCCGCTGCTGGAAAAGAACCAGTACACCGGCATGACGCAAATGCGCCTGCGCGAAATCCTCGCGCCCGAGCACATGGACGATCCGGCCATCGTCGACGTCATCCAGCAGATGGCGGTGGAACTGGGCAAGGACGTGCTGCTGACCCAATTCCGCACCACCATCGAACGCCCCGACCTGATGCGCCGCACCGGCGAGCTGCGTTGCCCGGTCATGATCGTCGCCTCCGAACAGGACAAACTGGTCGCCGCCGACGACGTGCGTGAATTCACTACCTACAACGCCACGGCCCAGCTCCACATGCTGACCGAAGGCACCGGCCACATGATCCCGCTGGAAGCCCCGCAAGCACTGGCGGACCACCTGCTGGCCTTCTACAATGAAAAGCTATGAGCACTCTGACCATCATCGTCGCCACCGACGCCCAGCGCGGCATCGGCATCAATAACACCTTGCCGTGGAAACTGCCGGAGGATCTGGCGCATTTCAAGCGGCTGACCACCGGCCATCCGATCATCATGGGCCGCAAAACCTTTGATTCGATAGGCCGGCCGCTGCCGAACCGCCGCAATATCGTCATCACCCGCAACGCCGAGTGGCGGCATGACGGCGTCGAGACGGTCGGTTCCATCGAGGCCGCCATCGCGCTGCTGGACGGCGCCGAGGGCTTCGTCATCGGCGGCGCCGAGATCTACCAGCAATCCATGCAACTGGCCGACCAGTTGATTATTACGCAAATCGCCCACACCTTCGACTGCGATGCCTTCTTCCCGGAGATCGACGCTACCGCGTGGCAGGAAACCGCCCGCGAAGAGCATACTTCCGAGACATCCGGTTTGCACTACGCTTTTGTTACACTGCGCCGCAAGGCCTAAGTTTTAAGGATACCCATATGTCTGGCCAAGGCTTCCACGTACACGGACCACACGACCACGCGGTCGAACACGCCGCCCACGGCAACGACGGCTTCTCCAACAACATCGCCGTGATGACGGCCATCCTCGCCACCGTCGGCGCGGCGTTCGGCTACCTCGGCGGCGCCACGCAGAACGAGGCGGCGCTGTTCAAGAACAATGCGGCCATCGACAAGACCCAGGCCGCCAACAGCTGGAATTATTACCAGGCCAAGTCCTCCAAGCAGAACCTGGCCGAGCTGGTCATGACCCTGCCCGGGGTCGATCCCAAGCGCTACGAGGCCGAAGTGGCCCGCTACAAGGCCGAAAAGGAAGACATCAAGAAGGAAGCCGAGAAGTGGGAAGAGTCCTCTAAAGAGTGGAACCACAAGTCGGACGAAGCCATGCACAAGCACCACCAGTGGGCGCTGGCCACCACCGCCGAGCAGATCGCCATCTCGCTGGCCGCCATCACCCTGCTGACCCGCAAGAAGTGGATGATGGGCCTGGCCTACGGCGTGGCCGGTGTCGGCCTGGTGCTGGGCGCCATGGCCTGGTTTGCTGCCCACTAAGTAATATTTACTGAATAGCATGGCACCGTTGTAACAAGGGTGTCATTCCTGTCAGGCATTCTGTTACGATAATTTTTTTCCCGCAGAGCCGCTATTTCTGCGAGAATCCCGTTCTTATTTTTTGCGGCCACCTTGGTCGCGCCCTAGTCCGCCCCTCCACACTGGTCAGGGGCGGCTTGCTTTTTTGGAGACATGCATGAAATTTCGTTTCCCCATCGTCATCATTGACGAGGATTTCCGTTCCGAGAACACGTCCGGCCTGGGCATTCGCGCCCTGGCCGATGCAATGGAAAAAGAAGGCATGGAAGTGGTGGGCGTGACCAGCTACGGCGACCTGTCCCAGTTCGCCCAGCAGCAATCGCGCGCCTCGGCCTTCGTCCTGTCGATCGACGACGAGGAATTCGGCGCCGGTTCGGTGGAAGAGACCGACACCGCGCTGAAGTCGCTGCGCGCCTTCGTCGAAGAAATCCGCTACAAGAACGCCGACATCCCGATCTACCTGTACGGCGAAACCCGCACTTCGCGCCACATCCCCAACGATATCCTGCGCGAACTGCACGGCTTCATCCACATGTTCGAGGACACCCCGGAATTCGTGGCCCGCCACATCATCCGCGAAGCCAAGTCCTACCTGGACGGCCTGGCGCCGCCGTTCTTCCGCGCGCTGGTCGAGTACGCCAACGACGGCTCCTACTCCTGGCACTGCCCCGGCCACTCGGGCGGCGTGGCGTTCCTGAAATCGCCGATCGGCCAGATGTTCCACCAGTTCTTCGGTGAAAACATGCTGCGCGCCGACGTCTGCAACGCCGTCGAAGAGCTGGGCCAGCTGCTGGATCACACCGGCCCGGTCGCCAAGTCCGAACGCAACGCCGCGCGCATCTTCAACGCCGACCATTGCTATTTCGTCACCAACGGCACCTCGACCTCGAACAAGATGGTCTGGCACTCGACCGTGGCGCCGGGCGACATCGTCGTGGTGGACCGCAACTGCCACAAATCCATCCTGCACTCGATCATCATGTGCGGCGCGATTCCGGTGTTCCTGATGCCTACCCGTAACCACCTCGGCATCATCGGTCCGATTCCGCTGGAAGAGTTCACGATGGAAAGCATCATGCGCAAGATCGAGGCGAATCCGTTCGCACGTGAAGCCGTGAACAAGAAGCCACGCATCCTGACCATCACCCAGTCGACCTACGACGGCGTGGTCTACAACGTGGAAACCCTGCGCGAAATGCTGGACGGCCAGATCGACACCCTGCACTTCGACGAAGCCTGGCTGCCGCACGCCACCTTCCACGACTTCTACAAGAACATGCACGCGATCGGCAAGGACCGCCCGCGCGCCAAGGAGTCGATGATCTTCTCGACGCAATCGACCCACAAGCTGCTGGCCGGCCTGTCGCAGGCCTCGCAAGTGCTGGTGCGTGAGTCGGAAACCGTCAAGCTGGACCAGGACGCCTTCAACGAGGCTTACCTGATGCACACCTCGACCTCGCCGCAATACTCGATCATCGCCTCGTGCGACGTCGCTGCGGCCATGATGGAAGCGCCGGGCGGCACCGCCCTGGTGGAAGAGTCCATTCTGGAAGCGCTGGACTTCCGCCGCGCCATGAAGAAGATCGACGCCGAGTGGGGCAAAGACTGGTGGTTCAAGGTGTGGGGCCCGAACTCGTTCGCCGAAGAAGGCATCGGCACCCGCGAAGACTGGATCATCAAGGCGGAAGACGACTGGCACGGCTTCGGCAAGCTGGCGCCGGGCTTCAACATGCTGGACCCGATCAAGGCCACCATCGTCAACCCGGGCCTGTCGCTGGACGGCAAGTTCGACGAGACCGGCATTCCGGCGTCCATCGTCACCAAGTACCTGGCCGAACACGGCGTGATCATCGAGAAGTGCGGCCTGTACTCGTTCTTCATCATGTTCACCATCGGCATCACCAAGGGCCGCTGGAACACGCTGCTGACCGCACTGCAACAGTTCAAGGACGACTACGACAAGAACCAGCCGATGTGGCGCATCCTGCCGGAATTCGCGGCCGCCAATCCGACCTACGAAAAAATGGGCCTGCGCGACCTGTGCCAGCAGATCCACGATTTCTACAAGGCCTACGACGTGGCGCGCCTGACCACCGAGATGTACCTGTCGGACATGGTGCCCGCCATGAAGCCGTCGGACGCCTTCGCCAAGATGGCGCACCGCGAAATCGAGCGCGTGGCCATTGATGAGCTGGAAGGCCGCATCACCTCGATCCTGCTGACGCCGTATCCACCGGGCATTCCGCTGCTGATCCCGGGCGAGCGCTTCAACAAGACCATCGTTGACTACCTGCGCTTCGCACGCGACTTCAACGAACGCTTCCCGGGCTTCGAGACCGACGTCCACGGCCTGGTCAAGCGCGAGGTCGATGGCAAGCGCGGCTACTTCGTGGATTGCGTGAAGTAAGTTAGCTTGGCTCCATCAAAAAGCGGCTCCGGCCGCTTTTTTACTGCCTAAAAATCGGACAAATAGCAAATTAAATATCGTAAATATCAAAATACTACGATTTTATGCGTGGTAAACGCAACATATCAGAAATTAATTTTGGTTTTCGGGTGGAAACAGATCGGCTAACGTCGCTCAACTTCAGCTAACTCAACTGTAAAATATTTCCAATAAGAAAATTTTACAATTCGGCCCTAAATTGACGGTTTCTTCGTAGAAGTAATGTCCCTAAAATTGCGGTTCCTGTAATTCCACTGGGAATCATTGATGCACATCCACATTCGCACAATCTTATCCGCCGCCTTACTGACCGCTCTGGCCGCCTGCGGAGGTTCGTCGCAAAGCCCCGATGACAATGCCGCCGCGATCGCCGATGCACCGCAGGCCCTGCGCACCAAGATGGGGGGCGCCTCTTCCGGGACTGGCACGCTCACCGCCGCTGAAATCGTCAGTGGGACCGGCATGACCACCACGGCCACCGAAACTGCTGTCACACCTTCGGCGGCATCGCAGTTTCTGGCTCAGGCCACCTTCGGCCCATCCGATGGTGCCATTGAAGAAGTTGTGACGGTCGGCTACGCCACCTGGTTCGATCGCCAGTTCCGCAAACCACAGGCGCTCCACCGCATGCAAATGGAGGCATGGCTGGCCACGAAGCCAGCAGGCACGCGCTTGATCACGACCGATTTCTATAATTCGTTCTGGAAACAGGTAATCACCGGTCCCGATCAGCTCCGTCAGCGAATGCAGTACGCACTGTCGCAAATTTTCGTGGTGTCGTTCGACGGCAGCATTTCCGGCCTGCCGCGCGGGGGTGCATCCTACTATGACATGCTCGGCCAAAATGCTTTCGGCAATTTCCGCCAGATCCTGGACGGTGTCGCTCATCATCCGATGATGGGTATTTATCTGAGTTTCCTTCGCAACCAGAAGGAAAGCGATACCCGCGCGCCTGACCAAAACTTCGCCCGAGAAATCATGCAACTGATGACCATTGGTCTCTACCAGTTGAATCAGGACGGCACGCAGAAGCTCGCGAACGGCAAGCCTATTGAAACCTACACCTCCGAGGACGTGGCCGGATTGGCCAAGGTGTTCACCGGCTGGAGCTGGGCCGGCCCCGACACCAGCACCGCGCGCTTTCTGGGTGGCGTACCGGATCCGGACCGGGATTGGAAGCCCATGCAAAACTACCAATGGGTCCACTCCACGTCGGAGAAACGCTTCCTCGGCAAGACCATCAGTGGCGCCACCACGGGCGAGGCTGATATGAAGGTTGCGCTCGACACACTGTTCAACCATCCGAATGTCGGGCCGTTCATCGGCCGCCGCTTGATTCAGCATTTCGTCAGCAGCAATCCGACGCCTGCCTATATTTCACGGGTCGCCGCCGCATTCAATAACAACGGCAACGGTGTACGTGGCGACATGAAGGCCGTCATCATGGCGGTGCTGCTGGACCCGGAGGCGCGCGCCAGCACATTTGAGGGGCGTGAGAAGATGCGTGAACCGGTCATCCGAACCGCTAACTGGATGCGCGCATTCAAGGTGAAATCGCCAAGCGGCATGTACTTGGTCGGCAATACCGACGATCCGCTGCAGTCCCTTGGCTATACGCCGTTCCGTTCGCCATCCGTGTTCAACTTCTACCGTCCTGACTATGTGCCGCCGGGCACCGCAGTCTCCTCGGCAAGCAAGGTCGCGCCGGAGATGCAATTGCTGACCGATCCTGAAGTGATCGGCTACCTCAACTTCATTCAGGTAGCCATTCAGTATGGCATGGGTGGTGGGCGTGAGCTCCAGGCCGACTATGTTGCGGAATTGTCCCTGGTGAACCAGCCGGAAAAGCTGGCCGACCGCATCAACCTGCTGGTTCTGAACGGTACGATGTCAAGCGGATTGCGCAATCAGATCATTACGGCAATTAATGCGACGCCCATTCCTTATACGACAGCAACGAGTCCTGAACTGATCTCCGAAGCCCGACTGAACCGCGTCTACATCGCGATTTACCTGGCGATGATTTCGCCTGAATATGTAATTCAACACTAAGGAGCCGACCATGAATGATATCAATCCATCGCGACGCCGCTTCATGAACAGCTTGCTGGCCGCCACCGGCAGCACGGCGCTGCCGTTCACGATGAATCTGGCGGCGATGAGCACCGCTGCCGCCGCCACCGCGACCGATTATAAAGCCTTGGTCTGCCTGTTCATGCATGGCGGCAACGATGGCCACAATACGGTGCTGGCGACCGACAGTACCTCGTGGAATGACTACGTACGCATTCGCACGACCCCCGACGCGCAGAACATCGTGCTGCCGGGGCCGAGCGCGGCCGGCGGCGTGTTGCCGATTAAACCGCTGCTGCCACAGGATGGGCGTACATTTGCGCTGCACTCCAGTCTCGGTGGGCTCAAGCGCCTGTTTGACAGTGGCAATGCCGCCGTGCTGGCGAATGTCGGCACGCTGGTGCAGCCAACCACCAAAGCGCAGTACGCGAGCGGCGCCGTGCCGCTGCCGGTCAAGCTGTTCTCGCACAACGACCAGTCGTCGGCCTGGCAGGCCTTCCAACCGGAAGGCGCCTCCTACGGATGGGGCGGTCGCATGCTCGATTTGCTTGCCTCGGCCAATTCCGCGCCGACCTTTGCGTCGATTTCCGTGGCTGGCAAGGCGCTGCTGTTGTCTGGCAAACAAATCCGGCAATATCAGTTGGTATCGGCTGGTGCGATGCCCATCCGCAATGCTGCGGGCACGCTGTACCGGGCCCAAAACGGCACTAATCCGCTGCTGTCCGTCGCTGCCGCAAGCGGCGGCACGGCATTCCAAAACACCTACACCGATGCGCTCAACCATGCCATAACGGCGCAAGCCCAGCTCAGCGGTGTCATGCTCGCGGCGGGTGCCGGCGGGGTCCCCGATCCCACGCCGTACCTCAATCCCGTGACCGGCAAGACTGAGGTCAATCCACTGGCGGTGCAGTTGCAGACCGTGCTGCGTGTCATGGGTGCGCGCAATGCGCTGGGCCTCAAACGCCAGGTGTTTTACGTGGCATTGCCATCGTTTGACACGCATGACGATCAGATTGCCCGCCAGGCCGCTTTGCTGGCACAGCTGTCACATGGCATCGAGTACTTCAATACCATGCTGGCCTCGCTTCAAGGCACCGACCTGCGCAAACAAGTGACGCTGTTTACCGCCTCCGACTTTGGCCGCACCTTCACCAGCAATGGCGACGGAACCGACCACGGCTGGGGCTCGCATCACTTCATCGTCGGCGGCGCGGTCAAGGGCGGCAATATGTATGGCAGCTACCCGGTCACCGGCCTCGGCCACGCCCTCGATATCGGCGGGGGCGCACTGCTGCCTACCACGTCGGTCGATCAATACGGTGCCACCCTGGCCGCCTGGTTCGGCCTGTCGGCGACCGAGATTGCGGATGTTTTCCCAAACATCGTCAACTTCAACACCCGCAACCTCGGCTTCATGAACGCCGTTTAAGCAGACACCGCCACCACCAGCGTCGCCACATAACCATCGGTGGCGTTGCCGGTGATGGCCGACATCTGCAGCGAGTAGCCGTCGCTGAAGACGTTGTCGCTGCTGAAGCTGATCGCCGCCATATTGCGCACGCTGGCGCTGTAGCCGGTGGTGGCGTACACCTCGTTGCTGGTCGCCACAGGGAAGGTGAACTGCGAGGTGCGGATGCGGTTGGAGGCGCTGCTGGCCTTGGCCAGCGAGGCGTACACTTCGAAGTGCACGTGCGGCACGCGGCCCGAGTAGCAGCCCGGATAGATCGTGGTGAAGGTCAGGTTGCCGCTGCTGTCGGTTTGCTGCACGCCGCGCAGGTAATTCTGGTTGGTGACGCCGCTGGAGTACAGCGAGTAGTTGCCATCGCGGTCGCAATGCCACAGGTAGACGGCGGCGTTGGCCAGCGCGGCGCAGTTGTTGTTGGCGTTGACGATCTGCAGCTTGATGGTCAGCGGCACGCCTGCCGCCGTACCGCTGGCGCTGCCGAAGCTGCTGCGGATGTCGCTGCGCACCACGCCCGATTGCGTCAGCACATTCACTACCCCGCTGCTATTGCTGTTGGTGCCGTCGGCCGGATACGGGCCGCCCGTTTCTTCCGGAATGACCGAGCACGAGCCGGTGGTTGGCGTGGTGGACGTACCAGTCGTAGGCGTCGTCGTCGTGGTGCCGGTGGTGCCGGTGGTCGTTGTGGTAGTCGCGGCCGTAGTGGCGCTGTCGCTGCCTGAGCCGCCGCCGCAGCCGAGCACCGGCAGCGCCGAGGCGCCGGCCAGCAGCCAGCGCAACGTCTGGCGCCGGTCGGTGTTCAGGTTGAGCATGGCCGTGAGGTCGGCCTCCAGGCTGTGTTCGTGATCGTCATGAATTTCCATACCTACTCCTGCTTGGGTGAGAAAGCCGGCGCCGCGCATACGTACCACGGCGCCGGGTGCTACGGGATTGCGGTTAAACGGTGGTGTTGACCAGGTTGCCGCTAGCGCCGTTGCCGCCGACCTTGGCCGACAGCGCTTGCAGGAAGGCCGCCAGCTTGGACGCGGCGTCGGTGCCGGTGCTGTCCGTGGCGTCGGCACTGCTGGCGTCGGTGCCAGCGCCCAACTTGTCCAACAGATTGGCGAACGCGCTCTCCAGCTGATCGACGGCGTCGGCACTCTCGCTGCCGTCCGTTGCGCTGGAGGACGTGCCTGCGCTGACCTCGGCGATCAGGCTTTGCAGGTCGGACTCCAGTTTGCCCGGCCCGCCCGCCCCGCCCTGCTGCTCGCCGTATGGCGGCGGCGCTTCGGCGTTGTCGCTGTGTTGCGCGTGCAGCGCGCCCATCAGGCTTTGCAGGAAGCTGCCGAGCGCTGCGGCCACGTCGTTGGCGTCGGTGCTGCCATCGGTGGACTCGGCCGTGGCCGATGCGCCGGAAGCGCTGCTGCTATCGGTGCCGACATCGCTGATGCCGATCGAGGCGAGGGCCTCGGCAATGGCGTCGGCAAAACCGCCGCCGTCTTTCGGTGGCGGTGGACGCACGCGGTCGGTACTGCTCGTGCTGTTCGTGCTGGCGGCACTACTGGCGCTGTTGGTACTGCTCAAACGGCTCAGGAAACTGAGCGCGCTGGCGGCGCTGGTGGAACTCAGGGCGCTGATTGACATACGGTTCTCCGCTAAAAGGTTGGAACAACGATTACGGACGCTGACGCGGCCGATCTTCCGCTTGCTGCTTGCGCTGCTCCGGCGTCAGCACGGCCAGCAGTTTCTGCTGCGTGCGCACGTGCTGCAGGGCGATGTTGGCCTCCGCCGTAGCCACCTCCTTGGCCAGCGCGGAGGCTTTGGCATCGTCGTACTTGTCGGCATCGGCCTGCGCGCGCAGCGCCTCGCGGGCTTTGGCCGCTGCCTTGGACTGCTCGCGCAGGTAAGGCGCTTCCGCGTGCAGAATGGCGAACACCTTGTCTTGCTGCGCGTCGCTCAGCTCGACGCCGCGCAGGAATGGCGCACGGCCGGGACCGAAGCCGGGGCCGCGATCCGGACCGTGGTCCGGACCGCCGCGCTGCGGGCCACCGAACGGCGGCGGACCATCATGCTCGGGGCCGCGCGGACCGCGTTCGCCGTGCGACGACGACGGCTGCCCGCCGTCCATGTCTTCCGCAGCGGCGGCGCCCATGGCAAACAGCGGCAGCGCCAGAATGGAGGCCAGCAGGATATTGCGTACGCTAGCTTTTGATGTTTTCATGCGAGTTATCCTTGGTTGGTAGTGAGACATCATTCTCTGCGCCACCCGTGTTAAGTGGCGTTAGGGCAACGTAAATTCGCGTAAAGATGCCGTTCTGACATTCAAATTCCGCACGGAAAGAGCTTGTAAAACCGGGTAAAAGCACCGCGCCTAGCGGTTCCGGCCTGATATGATGGGCAATCTGTATCCAATGAAAATCGCTGCAATGAAGAGCAAAGTACTGCTGATAGACGACGACATCGAACTGGTGGGCATGTTCAAGGAATACCTGGAACAGGAGGGCTTTGAAGTCAAAGCCGTGCACGACGGCGAGGCCGGAACCGCCGCCGCCGCCAGCGGCCTGTACGCCATCGCCATCCTGGATGTAATGATGCCGCGCATGAACGGCCTGGAAACGCTGCGCCGCATCCGCACCAACAGCCAACTACCGATCCTGATGCTGACCGGCCGGGGCGACGACACCGACCGCATCGTCGGCCTGGAACTGGGCGCCGACGATTATGTGGCCAAGCCCTGCACGCCGCGCGAGCTGACCGCGCGCATCCGCGCCATCTTGCGTCGCGCGCAAAGCGTGCCGACCGACAACAGCCAGCAGGCCGCCATCACGGTCGGCCAGCTGGTGATGTGGCCGGAGCAACGCCGCGCCACCTGGGCCGGCGGCAAGCTGGAACTGACCAGTACCGAATTCAATCTGCTGGAGGTGTTGGCACGTAACGCCGGCCGTCCGGTCAGCAAGAACACCTTGTCGGAACAAGGCCTGGGCCGTCCGCTAGCGCGCTTCGACCGCAATATCGACGTGCACCTGAGCTCGCTGCGCCACAAGCTGGGCACCATCGCCGACGGCCGCTCCTGCCTGCAAACCGTGTACCGCCTGGGCTACCAGCTCATCAAGGAGTAAGACTTGGGCCGTTTGTTCTGGAAGTTTTTCCTGTCCATCCTGCTGGCGCAGCTCACCGCGACGGTGGGCATCGGCGGCGCTATCTGGTGGAAAAATCGCAGTCAGCAGAGTAACCAGCAGGTCACGCTGGACACCAGCCCGCCGGCCGAGATGGCCATCAACGCGGCAGCCTCGACGCTGGAGTTTGGCGGTGTGAAGGCCTTGCAGCGCATGCTGGAGAATATGGAGCGGCACCGCGTGTATGCGGTCGATGAGCAGGGACACGAGCTGCTGGGCCGCATCGTCAGCGCGCAGGCCTTGCAGGAGTCGCGCGTGCGCTTGAAGGACGACGGCCGGCGCCGCGTGGTGCGCCAGATGGAGGGCGACGACGGCAAGCGCTATCTGCTGTTCCTGCCGTCGGGCGAGCGCCAGCGCGGACTCGAAGGGGACCGTCCGCTGCTGGCCAATCTGGGCGGCGGTGCGCAGATGGCGATGACGGCCGCCTCGGTGCTGCAAGGCGCGGACGACCGGCGCGGCAACCGCCCGCCCCCAGGTCCACCCGGCGCGCAGCCGGATGGCGCTGCTCCCGGCTTCGGCCCGGGTGCAGGCCCGCAGTCCGGCGCCGGGCCGGACGGCCCGGGCATGGACGACCGCCGCAACATGGGCGACCGCCCGTGGGGGCCGCGCTTCCAGCCGATGGGACCGTGGCTGCCGATCGCCGCCGCCACCCTGGCCAGCCTGCTGTTCTCGGTATTGCTGGCATGGTACTTCTCACGCCCCATCCGCGCACTGCGGCAAGCCTTCGACGCCGCCGCCAACGGCGACCTGGCGCCACGCTTCGCCAAGGAGAGTGGCCGAAGCGGCAAAAGCGGCACCGAACTCAACGACCTGGGCCGCGACTTCGACCGCATGACCGCCCGCCTGCGCAGCCTGATCGACGGCCAGACCCGCCTGCTACATGACGTCTCGCACGAACTACGCTCGCCACTGGCCCGCCTGCAGGCAGCCATCGGCCTGGCGCACCAGCAGCCGGAAAAATGGAGCGCATCGATGGAGCGCATCGAACGTGAAAGTGTGCGCATGGATAAATTGGTGGGAGAGCTGCTGACGCTGGCGCGTCTGGAAGCCGGCGCCATCCGCGCCAGCCAGGAAGAAATCAGCATGGCCGACCTGCTGGATCAGATCGCCGACGACGCCCGCTACGAAGCAGCCAGCCAGCAGCGCACCGTGGTGCAGGAAGGTGAAGCGGATGTAGGGCTGATCGGCCAGGCCGATCTGCTGGGCCGCGCGATAGAAAACGTGGTGCGCAACGCCATCAAGCACAGCCCGGAAGGCGGCGAAGTGCAATTGCAGGCGCGCGCGCTGCCGGATGCGAAACAACTGATTATCCGCGTGCTCGACCGGGGACCGGGCGTGGCGCCGGCCGACCTGGACACCATCTTCCAGCCCTTCTTCCGCTCCAGCAACGCCAGCACGGAAGGCCACGGCCTCGGCCTGGCGATCGCCCAGCATGTGATCGAAGCGCACGGCGGCAGCATCAAGGCCAGCAACCGTGCCGGTGGCGGCCTCTGTGTGGAAATGATCTTGCCGGTCAAACGCTGACCGGCACTTTAATTACGCTTTTGGCAGGGTCACGCCGCTCTGGCCCTGGTACTTGCCGTTGCGGTCCTTGTACGACACGTCGCACACTTCATCGCTCTCAAAGAACAGCACCTGCGCGCAGCCTTCGCCGGCATAGATCTTGGCCGGCAGCGGCGTGGTGTTGGAGAACTCCAGGGTCACATAACCTTCCCATTCCGGCTCGAACGGCGTGACGTTGACGATGATGCCGCAACGGGCGTAGGTCGACTTGCCCAGACAAACCGTCAGCACGCTGCGCGGAATGCGGAAGTATTCCACGGTGCGGGCCAGCGCGAACGAATTCGGCGGGATGATGCAGACATCGCTCTTGATGTCCACGAAGGAATTCGAATCGAAATTCTTCGGATCGACGATGGTGCTGTTGATGTTGGTGAACACCTTGAACTCATCGGCACAACGAATGTCGTAGCCGTACGACGAGGTACCGTAGGAAATCACCTTGCGGCCATCCTCCTGGCGTACCTGGTCCGGAAAGAACGGTTCGATCATCCCATGCTGCTCCGCCATCCGGCGTATCCATTTATCGCTTTTAATCGTCATCGCAAGGCATTCCTAAAGTTGCACAATGCCCCGGATTTTACGCTATCGCTTCATTTTTAAGAACTTTTTTACCAGATTGCACGGATAACAGTTCCATGATCATTTCCTTGGTCGCCTCGGCGGCGGCGGCCGGCGTCTCCATGGGGAACAGATGGCCGCCGGGCAGGATGCGGAAATGGCGGCCGACCAGCGCCTGGGTGTACTGGTGGCCGGCCTGGCTGGTCTCCCAGGAATTGTCGCCTCCGATGAAGCCGATCGGCACCGGCGTGCCCTTGCGCAGCAATTGTGGCAGGTGATGCGGCAAGGTGGCATAGACGGCGGTTTCGTTTTCGCGCGTGAAGCGCAGCTGCACGCCGTCCGGATGCGGCTTCAGGCCGCTGTCCATGTAATCGGCCAGCACGCCCGGCGCCCAGGCGGCAAAAATGTCCTTGACGGCGAAATGGTCGTGCGCGGCCTGCGCGTCTGGCCAGACATTGCGGCGGCGGATGGAGAACTT
Source organism: Duganella paludis (assembly GCF_054461335.1). Classification (NCBI taxonomy): domain Bacteria; kingdom Pseudomonadati; phylum Pseudomonadota; class Betaproteobacteria; order Burkholderiales; family Oxalobacteraceae; genus Duganella; species Duganella paludis. The sequence continues at coordinate 6,030,565 of NZ_CM136922.1, read as the reverse complement.
GGCCGGCGGCACGCTGTAGGCGCGGCCGAGCTGCTTGATCATGCGCCAGGCGAAGGCGCGCCAGCCGCCGACCACCGGCGCGTCCAGCATCACCACGCAGCGCACCAGGTCCGGACGCTTGTGCGCCACCATCATGCTCAGCATACCGCCCAGGGAATGGCCGACCAGGATCACCGGCTCGTTGTAACGCTTGGTCAGTTCGTTGATGTACTCATCCACCAGGTGCGGCCAGCCATCGCTGACCGGATACTGCGGATTGTGCGCGTGCATGTCGAGCGACTGGATGTCGAAGTGCTCGGACAGCGTCGCGAAGAATTGTCGATATACGCCCGCCGGGTAACTATTGGCGTGGGCGAAATGCAGCTTGGGCTTGCTCACAAGCGGTCTCCGTATGGTTATTTTCCCCATTGTAATGGGACAGCACCTCGGAGACTGGTGGAAACGCTCTAATTATCGCCCTGGTTGCCGTCCAGGCGCGCTGCCTGCCAATAGCGGGCGTGGGTCTGGCGGTAGCTGGAAATTCGTATGGTTTCGTCGAATTCCAGCGTCAACGCGCCAGCCTGGTCGGTACGGTAGCGGCGGATGTGCATGGCGCCGTAGCGGTCGTAGACCTCTTTCTTGGGATGGCGGTAACGGTTGCGATGACCGACCTGGAAGATCGCCGCCTGCGGACGGACGGCCAGCAGGAACTCGCGGGTCGAACTGGTGCCGCTGCCGTGGTGCGGCGCCAGCAGCACGTCCGCGCGCAAGGCTGGCGCTCCGCTTTCAAGCAGTTGCGCCTCCTGTTCGGCCTCGATATCACCGGCCAGCAGGATGGATTTGCCGTTGGCGGTGATCTTCAGCGCGCAGGTGCGCGCGTTGGGCTTGAGCGCATGGTTGGCGTAGCTGGCCGCCTGCGGATGCAGCATCTCGAAGCGCACGCCGTCCCAGATCCAGTGCTGCCCTGCCGCGCAAGGCACATGCTGACGAGCGGCGCGCGCGATGGCGTGCTGCGGCGGAAGCGACGATAGCACCCAGCCGGTAGCTACGCCGTCGAGCACCGACAGCGCGCCGCCGGCATGATCGGCATCGCTGTGAGAAATGACCATGCCATCGAGCGTAGCAATGCCGCGCGCCCGCAAATAAGGCAGAACGACGCGGCTGCCGGCATTCGATTCAGGCGTGTAGGCGGGGCCGGTGTCGTAGAGCAAGCGATGGCCGCTGGTCTCGATCAACAGCGCCATGCCCTGCCCGACGTCAAAGGCGGTGACGGTCATGCGGCCTGGCGCCGGATGCGCCGGCTCGGCGGCCAGCAATGGAATCCAGGCCGCGAGGCCCAGCCAGCGCGCCGGCCATCCACGCGGCGCCAGCAGCCAGATGGTGCCGAACATCGCCCAGCAGAACAACCAGAACGGCGGCACCGGCGCGCTCCACACCGCGTAGCGCATGCCGCTGAACCATTGCAGGCAAAGCGCCAACCCTTCCACCAACGCATGCGCGCACACCAGCAGCGGCATGGCCAGCATCTGCGGCAGCATGCTGCCCACCAGCGCAAGCGGCGTGACCACAAGGCTAATCAACGGAATCGCCACCGCGTTCGCAAGCGGACTGACCACCGACACCTGGCCGAACAGCAGCATGGTGATCGGCACCAGTCCCAGCGTCACCACGTACTGCGTGTGGGCTCCAACGCGCAAGGCCAGCGCCATACGCTCGCGGCGTGTCGGCTGCACAGGAACATGCGGCATGCCCGGTGCTACGGGACGGGCCTCCTGCGGCGTGGTGCGTCCAACGGTCGCATACAAAATAATGGCGACCGCGCCGAACGACAGCCAGAAACCCGGCCACAGCACCGCCCACGGATCCATCACCACCACCACGCCCAGCGCGGTGCACAGCACATGCGAGATGCTGGTCAGGCGGTTGAACCACAGCGCGGCGGCCACCACTATCAGCATGTACAAGGTGCGCTGCGCCGGCACGCCGAAACCGGCCAGCAGCACGTATAGCAGCGCCACACCCGCCCCGGCCAGCGCCGCCACTTTCTGCGCCGGCAGCAGCAAAGGCAGTTGCGCGCGCGTGAAGAACGACCAGCGCCACAGGGAGAACGCGGCCCACGCGAACAGGCCCGCCACCATCGTGATATGCAATCCTGAGATCGAAATCAAATGACCGATGCCGGTGCGGTTGAACACCTGCCAATCCGCCTGATCGATGCCGCGCTGATCGCCGACGACCAGGGCCACGATCACGCCGGCATAAGGCTTGCCCGGCAGCGCGGCCAGAATGCGATCTCGAAGCAGCGCGCGGCTATGCTCGACCACATTCCCGACGCTGAACACAAAGCTATCCACACGACGATTGTCCCGCGCGACCCGCACATAGCCGGTGGCACGCACGCCCTGCTCCAGCAGCCACGCCTCGTAATCGAAACCGTAGGGATTGGCGTTCCCATGCGGCCGTTGCAAGCGCACAGTGAGCTGCCAACGCTCGCCCGGCCGCACATCCGGCACCACGCTGACCTGCTCGCGATAGCCCGAGTACCACGACAACGCAATCCTCGGCGGCACCACGCCGTCGGCCTGCTCCACCGCAAAATTAAACCGCACGCCTTGCGCAAAGCGGTACGGCAGATTATCGATGGTACCGACGATCTTCAGATCGCGCCCTTCATCTGCCAGCGCCAATTCCGGCGCCAGTGCGCGGTGCGCAAGCCACGCGGCCCACAGAAAACCGATCGCCGCGCCACACAACAGACCTGCCGCCACGCGCACGCCGGGCGCCGTGCGCGACGCAAGCCTGACTCCAACAATCAGCGCAGGTAGCAAAAGCGCCACCGCCACGACCATGACGACCGGCGACGGCAAGGCCGCCTGCAACTGCAGGCACGCCGCCCCTATCGCCAAGCCTATCAAAACCATCCGCATAGCGTCGCCTCCCCAGCAGCGATACTACGCAAACAAAAAACGGCGACACGCTCACGCAATGCGCCGTTTGACACACATCAAATGCAGCCTATCCATCCACGCTAGAGAACGCCCCCCTTTCGGTCTGCGGCCTATACTCGCCTGTGCGCTGCACAACCCCGCCTATCAACCACTTTCCGAGAGGTAATGCCATGCTGCCCTTCCCCAATTTCACCCAATTCACTGTTCCAGCCACGGCCACTTCGGGCGGGATGTGGGATCAGATATTCGGCGTCTATCAGCGCGCGTTTGAGCACAACAGTCATGAGTTGTGGACCAGCTCGGCGAGGATCATTCAGGAGCACGCTACGCGGGCGTGGATTGAGGCGTCGCAGTCGTGCATGACGGCGCTGGCGGAAAATGCTGCGTCGATTCAGCAGCGTGCGTTCACAAATCTGGTAGGCGCGCAGCAGGAGGCTGCCGCGATTGCTACGACTGAAATGACCAAGGCGGTCAGCGGTCACTAGACCCCAAAACGAAAGGGTCGGACCCGGAGGGTCCGACCCTGACTGCAGCGGTCTGCCAGCTTTACAGGTGCCGCTTGCTTTTCAGCTTACATCTTCCAGCGCAAACCCACTGAGACCGAACGTCCGATCTGGAGCGTACCGAAATTGGTCACTTGCGCATTACCCGCATTGCCGAAGTGGTAGTACTGCTGCTGCATCTCGTTGGTCAGGTTGACGCCACTGATATCGACCGACATGTTGTCGTTGATTTTGTACGAGACTTGCATGTCCACGCTCTTCTCCGGATGACGCCAGATACCGATCGGATTGGCGAACAACGCGGCTTCGTTGCTAGCCAGGAAGCCGGAGCGCCAGACATAGGACAAGCGCGTGCTGAGCGGACCCTTTTCGTAGGCCAGGGTGGCGTTGTAAGAGCGGTCGGACACGCCGAAGAACGGTGTCTTCAACTGCGCGACGATGTCGCCGGCATCATTTGCCTCAGGCACGTTCTGCGACGAGGTGAGCTTCGTAAAGCTGCCCTGGAAGCCCAGACCGTCCAGCAGGCTCGGCAACCCTTTCGGGAAGTAGATCAAGCCGAGCTCGGCGCCACTGATCGTGCCGTCGGAGGCGTTGACCGGCGAGTTGATGACGTAGTCATAGCCGTTGGTATGGTCGCCGCCCGAGGTCGAGTTGCGGAACGGGTCGTTCGCCGGATCCACGTGCACCTTGCGACGCAAACCAACAACCAAACCGTCGATCTTGCGCTTGAACGCCGTGCCGTACAGTGCGCTGTCCTTCTGGAAGTACCACTCGGCCGTCAGATCCAGGTTTTTGGAGCGCGTCGGTTTCAGGTCAGGATTGCCGCCGCTGCCCGAGCCATAACCCACCTTCGACACGTCGTCACCGAGCTGCAGGACCGGATTCAGATCACCGAAGTTCGGACGGCGCAGGGTTTCGCCGTAGTTAGCGCGCAGCACCACATCCTGGGCCGGGTCGTAAATCAGGGTCATGCTAGGCAGGACCTTGCTGGTCGACTTGCTGGCACTGGAGGCCGTGACAGCCTTGGTGGTCGCATCAACCTTGTAGAAGGTCATGTCGGTATCGACCTTGACGTAACGCGCGCCGAAATTGCCGCGCAGGCGATGGCCGAACAGCTCGGTTTTGGCGTTCCCCATCAGGAACAGGTTGCTGGTCTTTTCTTCGACCCCGAACGTCTTCTGCAGGCGCAGTTTGTCGGTGGTCAGGAAGTTCGCATCGGTCGAGCTGAACATCTTGCGCCAGTCGTCGATATGGTCGCGGATGTAGTAGGCGTTGGGTTCCACCCATGAGCGCGGGACGTCCGAGATGTCGGTGCCGAAGTTCGAATTGGTGGAGGAATACTCCGGCCCCAGCGAGGCGAGGTTGCGGTTCAAGGTGCCCGATTGGGTCCGGTTGGCCTCGGACGCCTTGCGATCGTCGAAGCGCACGCCGAAGTGGATCGTCTCCAGCGCGCCCCAGTCGGCATCGTAGACGCCCGACAGATTGGCCGTCGCGGCACTGCCCTTGTTGCGGTTGGCGTTATCGTAGAACTGCGCCACATTCCACTTGGTCGCGTCGGTCAGATCGGCATCGTTATTGAAGTGGAAGGCCGTGTTGCCGCCGCCGGCGTTGAAGTCGACGTTGATCGACGGTGCGACGCGATCGATCCGGGTGGCCGTGAATTCCGAGTGGAAGGTACTGGTTTGGTAGGACAGGTCACCTTCCAGCTTCAGGCGGTCGCCAATGTTCCACTTGCCGTTCAGGGCATAAACATAGGAATCGGTTGCCGACGTGGTGTAGTCGCCGCTGTTGAAGCCATAGACGTTGTTGACCTTACGGCTCTTGATGACGTTGGTTCCTGGATACGTCGTAATCGTGCTCGCAGGGTTGCTGCCGAGGTCGCCCCACCAGTCGACAAAGCTGAACAGCAACTGGTTGAAGGCCTTGTCACGATAACCGTTGTACATCGATTCGAAGGTGTAGACCGTATCGCTGTCCGGTTTCCACTGCAAGGCGACGGTGGCGGCGGGACGCTCGCGCTTGCCCTGCAGATCGCTCTGGAACACGGCGTCGCGCGCCAAATAATAAGGATAAGCCTTGCCGCCGAAATTCAGCGTCGAGCCGGCTGCCATCGGCAAGCCGGTATGGGTACCAGGCGCCCATATATTGTTGTCGAAGATGCGCTGCAAAGGCGTGTAACCTGGCGGCACTTCGGCGGCATTCGGGCTGGTGAAAGGCACCATGGCGCCCGGCGTCACGCTCTCATTGCGGTACTTCGTCTCGCTGGCCGACAGATTGACCAGGGCGCCGACTTCGCCGATGCCGGTGTCCCAACGGTTGCTGAACATGGCGCTAAGCTGCGGGTTCGCCTTTTTCGCAGGCTCGAGATAGGTTTCACGCGCCGACAGCGACACTTTCGGGCCTTTGAAATCGAATGGCCGCAGCGACTTGACGTCCACCTGGCCGGCAATGCCGGTGTCCAGTTGGCTGGCATCGCGCGTTTTGTAGACGTCGATCTGGCGCACCAGGGTCGAAGGAATGTCTTGCAGCGCGACCTGCGTGCCGGACGCCGTGAAGATATTGCGGCCGTTCCAGGTGGTTTGGACGTCGGGCAGGCCGCGAATCGACAAGGTGCCGACTTCGCCGCCGGCGCGGTTGGTCACCTGTACGCCCGTGATGCGCTGCAGCGCTTCGACGACATTGTTATCGGGCAGTTTGCCGATGTCTTCGGCCACCACCGATTCCACGACCTGGTCGCTGGTGCGCTTGATCGCCAGACTCTTGATCAGCGATGCCTTGACGCCGGTGACGACCACGGTCGTGTCGGCCGGCGCCGTCGCGTCGGCGGCCGCTTGCGCCCACACCGATGCGCTGCTGAGCACGCCGGCGCCCAAGAGCGCGGCAACGGACATTTTCAAATAAAGTGGACGTGCGCATACGGCCGCAATGCGGATGGATTTGTCGTGCATGGTGTCTCCCTTTGTTTAGTTTTTCTTGATGCAGTTTTAATACCGCTCAATTCATCTTATGGAGATCGCAACACCCAATCCAATCGTTTTTTTTCGCTGTTCGATATTGTTTTAAGTATCGCGCATGCTGTAGCGCCCCAAAACCAACGCCGCAGGGCTGCACCTTGCGGTGACAGGCCTGCGGCGTATTTGCAACGTCTTGCCGGGTTAAACGTTTATTTCGGTCGCACGTCGGTCGCTTTCACCGCCACGTGCTCAGTGATGTTCTTGGCCGCGATGGTCTCGGTCAGGAAGGCGGTGGACTTCACCAGCAGGTCGCGCGCCACCTCCTCCAGTGGCGAACCGCTGATGCTGGCGTGGCTGCCGCCCAACGCCGTGCCGCCGCCCCAGCCCATGGCCGAAATGCCGAAGCCGTTCTTCTCGTTGTTGGCCTGGAAGGTCTTGGAGGCGATGATCTTGGCGCGCTTGACGTCCACCACGCGGATATCCATGTTCATGTGCACCTTGGACTTCTTGAAGTCGACCGCGCCGGCCAGCAGGGCCAACGGGCCGCGCAGGAAGCTGGCGCCGCCCAGGCCGGTCGAGCTCTGTTCGAAGCCCAGCGAGGTGATCGAACCGGTGATCATGTAGTCGGCCGCTTCGGCCTCGACCTTCTTGCCGACCAGGGCCAGTTCCTTGTTGATCTCGTCCAGCTCGGCGCGTTCCTGCACGTCGAAGCAACCGGTCTGGGTCAGCGCCGTGGCCAGCATTTCGGTCATGCCGGTGCCCACGCCGGTGTAGCTTGGTTGCGACACATTGCCGGAACGCTCCCACCAACGGTACTGGCGCGGGTCCTGCTGGCCGGCGCCGGACGAGCAGTCCGCCGACTTGCATTTGAATTCGGTGAACACCACGCGGGCCGACGGCGCCGCGCACTTGGGCACGTCGATCACGCGTTCGGATACTTCGCTGGGCTCGGCGAAGCCAAGCACAGGGACCAGCAGCAGCACTGCGGCGGTGTTGTTGAGTACGTATGATTTCATGCCGCTCTCCATTGTAGTGATGTCAAGATTTTGGATTATGCACTGTTATCCAAACAACATCTATGGAAACTCTACAATTGGATGCAGATTCTTTGTGGAAATTACAATTCCACAGCCATGCGCGGCAGCGCGGCGCGGGCGTTGGCGCTGGTGGCTGCGGCCACCTGTTCCACCGTCATGCCGCGCAATTCGGCCAGCACGGCGCCGATGCGCGGAATCTGGTCGGGGCTGTTGCGGCCCGGATGGACCCAGGCCGGCGAGATGTCCGGCGCGTCGGTTTCCAGGACGATGGCCTCCAGCGGCAGTTCGGCCGCCAGACGGCGGATCTGCAAGGCACGCGTAAAAGTCATCGCTCCGCCGAAACCGAGTTTGAAACCGAGATCGATATAAGCCCTCGCCTGCTGCTCGCTGCCGTTGAAGGCGTGGGCGATGCCGCCGTTGGGACGGATCTGGCGCACGTGCTTGAGCACCACGTCCTGCGAGCGGCGCACGTGCATCAGCACCGGCAGCTCGAACTCGCGGGCGATTTTCAGCTGTTCGCGGAAAAAATGGATTTGCTTCTCACGCATGGCCGGTTCGGTCAGCATGGGAATGAAGAAGTCGAGGCCAATCTCGCCCAGCGCCACGAAACGCGGGTCGGCCATGGCGGCGGCGACCTGCTCGCGCAGCACGCGCAGGTCGTCCTCGGCGGCATGGGGCACGTAGATCGGGTGGATGCCCAGCGCGTAGCAGGCGTTGTCGACGCCGGCCGCCAGTTGCGCGACAATGGGAAAGTTGGCCGTCTCCACCGCCGGGATCACGATCATGCCGACACCCTGCGCCTTGGCCAGCGCCGCCTGCGACACGGATTCGTTGCCGAATTCGTGGGCGTCGAGATGGCAATGGGTGTCGATCCACATCGGCTTACACCACGTCCGGCTGCAGTCCCTGCTCGGTCATGCGCAGCACGCGGTCGCAGCGGCGGGCCAGTTCGATGTCGTGGGTGACGATCACGAACGCCGTGCCCAGCGTGCGCGACAGCTCCAGCATCAGGTCGAAGATCTGCTGCGCGGTGGCGGTGTCGAGGTTGCCGGTCGGTTCATCGGCCAGCACGCAGGCCGGCTGCGTGACCAGTGCGCGCGCCAGCGCCACGCGTTGACGCTCGCCGCCCGACAACTCGCCCGGCACGTGCGACACGCGCTTACCGAGGTTGACGCGCTGCAGGATCTGCTGCGCCACCGAGGTCGCTTCGCTGCGCTTGACGCGGCGGATCATCAGCGGCATGGCGACGTTGTCGAGCGCGCTGAATTCCGGCAGCAGGTGGTGGAACTGGTAGACGAAGCCCAGCGAAGCGTTGCGCAGGTCGCCGCGCGCGGTTTCGCTCAGGCTGGCGAAGTCCTTCTCCAGCAGGGTCACGCTGCCGCTGCTCGGCGTATCGAGTCCGCCCAGCAGGTGCAACAGGGTCGACTTGCCGGAACCGGAAGCGCCGACGATGGCCACGCGCTCGCCGCGCCGCACATCGATATCGATGCCGGCCAGCACCTTGACCGAATACGCGCCCTGGGTGAAGGTCTTGCCGAGGTTGCGGCAGGACAGGACGACAGGTTGCAGATTACTCATAGCGCAGCGCCTCCGCAGGTTTCACGCGGGCGGCCCACCAGCTTGGGTACAGCGTGGCGACGAAGGCCAGCACCACGGCCACGCCGCCGATCTTGAATACATCCGGCCAGCGCAGGTCCGACGGCACGCTGCTGATGTAGTAAATATCCTTGGACAAGAACTGCACTCCCAATAAATGTTCGATAAACGGCACGATGACGTCGATGTTCAGCGCCACCAGCACGCCCAGCGCGACGCCGATGAAGGTGCCGAGGATGCCCACCAGCGCGCCCTGGATCATGAAGATTTTCATGATCGAGCGCGGCGAGGCGCCCAGCGTGCGCAGGATGGCGATGTCGGCCTGCTTGTCGGTCACCGTCATCACCAGCGTCGACACCAGGTTGAAGGCGGCCACCGCGATGATCAGCGTCAGGATGATGAACATCATGCGCTTTTCGGTCTGGACGGCGGCGAACCAGTTGGCGTTGAGCTTGGACCAGTCGCGCACGAACAGGTCGCCCGCCATCGACTGCTTGAGGTCTTGCGCCACTTGCGGCGCGCGGTGCATATCGCTCAGGCGCAGGCGCAGGCCGGCCGGAGCGTCGATGCGCAGCAGCTTTTCGGCGTCAGTCAGGTGCACGAAGGCCAGGGCCGAGTCGAACTCGTTGTGGCCGGCCTCGAAGATGCCGACCACGTTGAACGAGCGCAGGCGCGGCAGAACGCCGGCCGGCGTCGGCTGGCCCTGGGCCAGCGCCAGTGTGACTTTCTCGCCGAGGTTCACGCGCAAGGTGCGCGCCAGCTCGATGCCCAGCACGATGTTGTACGCACCCGGCTGCAGCGCATTGAAGCTGCCGCGCTTGGTCTGCTTGGCGACGTCCGAGACCTTCGGTTCTTCTTCCGGCAGCACGCCGCGGATGATGGCGGGACGCAGCACGTCGTCGCGGATCAGCATGCCCTGGGTTTCGGCGAACGGCGCGGTGCCGATCACTTCCGGGTTCTTGCGCGCGGCGGCGGCGGCCTCGCGCCAGTCCGGCATGGCGCCACGGCCGTCGAAGATCTCGACGTGGGCCAGCACCGACAGCATGCGGTCCGTGACTTCCTTCTGGAAGCCGTTCATCACCGAGAGCACGACGATCAGCGCCGCCACGCCGAGGCCGATGCCGGCCATGGAAATCAGCGAGATGAAGGAGATAAAGCTATTGCGTCCGCTGCGCTTGCCGGCCCGCGTGTAGCGCAGGCCGACCAGCCATTCGAACGGCAGATTCTTGATAATACTCATGGGCTCCGGAGGGGATCAAACTCGATAAGCCCGAAGTGTGCCATATAAACGCGATTTCATGGGTGAAACGCCTAACTCAGCCATAAAAAAGCCGCGCCGGGCAGCTTGGCTGCGCGGCGCGGCTTTTGACATAAGGATCAGAAGGTATTAAGCCTCAAACTTGGCGCTTTTGTCCGACTTGCGGCGGCCCATGAAGCCGACCATGCCCAGGCCAACCAGCAGCATGGCCCAGGTATCGGCTTCCGGCACGGCCGATACCGAGATCAGGTTCTGCGAAGCGCCAGCCGACGAGGTGCCGGCGTAGATCGAGTAGCTGTACTGTGCGCTGGTCGGCGCGGCGTGCAGCATGACGTCTGCAGCTTTGACGATATCATCGTCCAGGTCCGCGCTGAACGCTTGGCCAGTGCCGCCGTAGATGTTGCCGTCATCCGCCACCACATCCCACAGCGCCAGCGCGAAGCCGAGGCGCTTGGTGCTCATTTCATCGGTGGTACCGGTGAACAGGCTGGCGTACGAGCTATTGAACAGCTTCTTGACTGCGGCGCTGTGGTCGGCCAAACCTTTGTTCGAGAACCAGGTCGGCAGGCTCGCATTCTTGTCCTCGGTGTAGGTGGTCAGCGGTTGCTGATCAACCTTTGGCTCGATGCAGAACGCCAGGATATCGGTCCCCGCCGAGGTGCCCGAGAGGGTGAAAACCTCGACCAATTGCACGCCCGGCGCCATTGGTTTCAGCAGCGGCGTGTTGGCGGCGTCGAAGATCATGCCCACTTCGGCCGGGTTGTAGTCGATGGCGTGGCTGGCGCCGGAGAAGATCAGGGTGGCGGCAACAGCGACGGCTTTGAGTGCGAATTTGATGTTCATGATGTGTTTTCTCGTTTTAAAAATGAATGTGAATTAAGCGTAAATCGCTGTTTCTACCGCACATTGCGCCACCAGCTCGACGGCCGGAGTCACGCCCTGCAACAAATCGGCGATGGTGGGGGCCGTTACGCCCGCCGCCGCCGCATCGGCCGCCGCGACGTTGAAGTACACGTCGGTCATGTCGGCCACCTTGCCGTTGCTCAGCACAACACTGCTGCGCTCCAGGTGCAGGTTGTTGTTCTCGTCCAGGAACGGCAGCTCGGTGTAGCCGACGTTCAGGCTGACCACGCCGGCCTGCGCCAGGCTGATCAACTCGCCGGCATCGGTCTTGCCGTTGCTGTTGGCGTCCTGCCAGATGCGCAGGCTGCTGAACTGGGCGTCGCTGGCGTTGACCACGCCGTCGCCGTTGCTGTCGTAGCTGGCCAGCTTGGCGAAGCCCGAACCCTTGCTGGCGCCGCCGAACAGCTCGCTGATGTCGTCGATGCTGCCGTTGCCGTTGCTGTCGATCGCCAGGAAACCGTCGCCTTTGGAAAGCCAGCCGGACTGGATCGCCTTGCCGGTGCCCAGCAGGTCGAAGCTGCCGGTCATGTCGTCACGGGCGATGGTGTGGATGCCGTCGCCGTTCAGATCGATCGCGATCGGCGTGATGGTGGCATCCCAGCTCATGTCGTTCTTGCCCGAGGTCAGCGTGATGGTGTCGGTCTTGGTGACGTTGGTCAGCGCCTTGCCGTCGCCGGCCACGTCGGAGTCGATCGCATCGTTGGTGCCGGTGTTCTTGACGCCCCACTTCCAGTTGCTCATGTTGTAGGTGGCCTTGTCCGACTGGAAGTACATCTTGACGTCGGTCTTGTCGAACTGCAGGTAGTAGTTACCCGGCGTCAGGTCGACGAACTTGTAGTTGCCGTTGCTGTCGGTCTTGACGGTCGAGCCGAGCTGCTTACCGGTCACCGCGTCGAACAGCGACACGCTGATGCCGGCGATGCCCTCTTCGCCCGTATCCTGCACGCCGTTGTGGTTGGCGTCGCGCCAAACCTTGTCGCCGAGGCTGGCCTTGCGGTAGATGCCGGCGTCTTCGGTAGTGATGTTCTGGCCCAGGCCCAGCGAGATGCTGCCGGTCTTGCCGCTGCTGCCCGACACCGTGGTGATGTCGGAATCGTTGGTGTCGTTGCCTTGGCCGGACTTGGTGAAGAACCAGCCGCTGCTGTTGACCACTTCGACCTTGTAGTTGCCGGCCGCCAGATCATCGAACAGGTACTTGCCGCCGTCCTTGGTGACGGTGGTCTCCTTCAGCGCGCCGGTGGTCGCGTCGTACAGCTTGACGGTGACGCCATCGACGCCCTTCTCGCCGCTGTCCTGGATGCCGTTGTAGTTGCTGTCTTCCCAGACCTTGTCGCCGATGCTGCCCAGCTTGACGATGCCGGCGTCATGGGTCTTGTCGACCTGGCCGGAAGTGACCGTGAACTGCGCGGTCAGGCCGGTGGCGTCGGCGTCGGAATCCTTGGCGTCGTCGCTGCCCACGTCCTGCTTGGTGAACTGGTAGCCGTCCACTGCGCTGAACTTGACCGAGTACTTGCCCGGCGCCACGTTGGCAAACGAGTATTCGCCGTTGGCATCGGTAACGTCGGTGGCCACTACCGCGCCTTTTTCATTGAGCAGCGTGACTTTGACGCCGCATACGCCGCCTTCGTTGGACTGCTGCAGGCCGTCGCCGTTCAGGTCGCACCAGACCTTGTCGCCGATGAGGGCTTTCTGGTACAGGCCGGCGTCCATATTGGTGACGTTCTGGCCGGCCGCCACGGTGACGCTGCCCAGGTTGCCGTTGCTGTCGGCATTGCTGTCGATGGCGTCGTTGGTGCCGACATTCTGGCTGGTGGTGTAGTAACCGCTCGGCGCCTTGACGTTGACCGAATAGGTGCCTGCCTCGACCGAGAATTTATAGTTGCCGTTGCTGTCGGTGGTGGTGGTCTTGACGACCTTGCCGGTGTTGTCCTTCAGTTCCACGGTTACGCCGGACTTGCCGCTTTCGTCGCTGTCCTGCAGGCCGTTGCCGTTCTTGTCGATCCACACGCGGTCGCCGATGGTGGCGGCAGCCAGCACGCCGGCGTCAACCGACTTGTCGACCTGGCCGGAGGCCAGGGTGAAGGTGTGCGATACGCCGGCGGCGCTGACGTCGGAATCCTTGGCGTCGTCGGTGCCCTGGTTGGCGGTGGTGAATACCATGCCTTCAGGCAGCGAGGCCTTGTCGAACACCACGGTATAGGTGCCCGGCTTCAGGTTGCTGAACAGATAGTTGCCGTTGGCATCGGTGGTGGCGCTGGCGCCGACCTGGTTGCCGGCCGCGTCCAGCAGCTTCACTTTCACGCCGCCCAGGCCGGCTTCGCCGCTGTCCTGGATGCCGTTCTTGTTGGTGTCGAGCCAGACACGGTCGCCCACCGATGCCGACTTGTACAGGCCGGCGTCGATGCTGGTGTTGTTGTCGCCGGCGTTCAGCACCACGCTGGCGCTCTGGCCGCTGGCGTTGAAATCGCTGTCCTTGGCATCGTCGCCGCCCAAATCCTGGCCGGTGAAGTTGTAGCCGGCCGGCGCGCTCACCGACACGGTGTAGCTGCCAGGATCGGCGGTGAAACTGTATTTACCGTCGGCTGCCGTGGTGGTGGTCTGCACCACCTGGCCGCTGGCGTTTTTCAGCTGCACGGTCACGCCCGCGATGCCGGTTTCACCGGTATCCTGCACGCCGTTGCCGTTCTTGTCTTCCCACACGGTGTCGCCCAGCTTGGCCTGAACCACCACGATGCCGGCGTCCAGGTCGTTGTTGACGTCGCCCGAGGCCAGGGTCACTTGCGCGCTCTTGCCGGTGACGGTGTCGGCGTCCGAATCCTTGGCGTCGTTGCCGCCCAGGTCTTTGTCGGTGAACACGTGGTTGGCCGGCAGCGAGTCCTTGTCGAACTGCACGCTGTAAGTGCCGGGCTTGAGATTGGTGAAGCTGTAGTTGCCGTTGGCGTCGGTGGTGGTGCTGGCGCCGGCCACCGCGTTGCCGTTGGCGTCGAGCAGCTGCACTTTGACGCCGGCCACACCGGTTTCGCCGCTGTCCTGCACGCCGTTGCGGTTGGTGTCCAGCCACACGCGGTCGCCCAGGGTGGCGGCTTTGTAGAAGCCGGCATCGACGTTGTTGTTGACCTGGCCTGGGCTCAGCGTCACTTGATCGCTCTGGCCGTTGGTGTCGATGTCGCTGTCCACGCCATCGGCGCCGCCGTGCTGGCCGGTGGCCGTCATGCCGCTTGGTGCGGTGACCGAGATCGAGTACTTGCCCGGATCGACGGTGAAGCTGTACTTGCCATCGACGCCGGTGGTGGTGGTCTTGACCACGTTGCCGTTGGCGTCCTTCAGGTCGACCTTGACGCCGACGATGCCGGCTTCACCGGCATCCTGCACGCCGTTGCCGTTCTTGTCTTCCCACACGCGGTCGCCCAGCGTGGCTTGCTGGATCACCAGGCCGGCGCGCAGGGTCAGGTCGTCGCCCGAAGCCAGCGTGACTTGCGTGGTTTTGCCGGTGCCGGTGTCGGCGTCCGAACCGGCGCCGCCTGGACCGCCTTGGGCGGCGGTGGTGAAGTTGTAGCCTTCCGGCAGGCTGCTCTTGTCGAACTGCACGCTGTAGGTGCCTGGACGCAGGCCGGTGAACTGGTAGTGACCGTTGGCGTCGGTGACGGCAACCGCGCCATCGACCGCATTGCCGTTCGCATCGAGCAAGATGACCTTGACGCCTGCGGCGCCGGCTTCGCCGTTGTTCAGGCGGCCGTCGCGGTCGGCGTCGAACCAGACGATCTGGCTCAACGAAGCCGGACGATACACGCCGGCGTCGATGTTGGCATTGTGCTCGTCCGCGCCCAGCGTGACGCTGACTTCGCCGCTGGCGTTGACGTCGCTGTCGAGCGCGCCGTTGGCGCCCTTGCCTGCATCGGTAAAGGCATAGCCGGCCGGCGGCGCCACCGACACCGTGTAGGTGCCCGGATCGACGGTGAAGCTGTACTGGCCGCCGTCGTGGGTAACCACGGTGCCGACCACGTTGCCGCTGCTATCCTTGAGCGAGACGGTGGCGCCGTCCACGCCCAGCTCGCCGCCGTCCTGCACGCCGTTGCCGTTGCTGTCTTCCCACACGCGGTCGCCCACGGTGGCCTGGCGCACGATGATGCCGGCGTCCAGGGTCTGGTTGCTCTCACCCGAATTGAGCGTGACCTGACCGGTCTTGCCGGTGACGGTGTCGGCATCGGAATCGGCGGCGGCATTGCCGCCCTGGCCGGCGCCGGTGAAGTCGTAAGCTGCCGGCAGGGTGGTCTTGTCGAACTGCACGCTGTAGCTGCCCGGCTTCAGGTTGCTGAACTGGTAGTGGCCGCTGGCGTCGGTGGTGGCGGTTGCGCCGGCCACAGGGTTGCCGTTGGCGTCCAGCAGCGTGACTTTCACGCCGGCCACGCCCGCTTCGCCGCCGTCCTGCACGCCGTTGCGGTTGGTGTCGTACCAGACGGTGTCGCCCAGCGAGACTGGACGATACAGGCCCGCATCGACGGTGTTGTTGCTGCTGCCTGGCGTCAGCGCAATGGCGCCAGTGTTGCCGTTGGCGTCGATATCGCTATCGGTGGCGCTGTTGCCGCCCTGGCCCTGCGGCGCGGCAGCGTAGCCGGCCGGCGCCTTGACGCTGACCGAATAGGTGCCGGCGTCGACGTCGAAGTGGTAGGCGCCGCTGGCATCGGTGGTGGTGCTGGCGACCACGTGGCCGTCGGCGGCTTTCAGCTCAACGGTCACGCCGGCGACGCCTGCTTCGCCTGCGTCCTGCACGCCGTTGCCGTTGCTGTCTTCCCAGACGAAATCGCCCAGCTGGGCCGGCGGGACCTTGAAGGTCAGGTAGTTCGGGGTGGCGCTGGTGTCGGCGGCGCCGCAGCCGACCATGCCGCCCGCATCGCGCACTTTAAAGCCGATGTCGAAGGAACCCGAGGCGCTTTGGCTAGGCTCGAACGCCAGCTTGCCGGCGGCGATGTCGGCGGCGGAGATTTCCGCGCCCACGGCCACGGCCACGCCGTTCACGGTCAGTTGGCCGGCGGTCGGCAGCGAGGTGATGATCACCGACTGGAAGGCGTCGTGCTCAACCGCGTCGACGAAGCCGAAATCGCTCTGCGCCAGCGCCACGGGAGCGCCGTTGCCGAGGGTGAAGGTCTTGTTGGCGCCGGTCGGTGCATCGTTGACCGGGTCGACGATGACCTGCAGGGTCAGCGAGATGCTGTTGCTGCTTTTCCCGACGGTTTCCACCACAAACTCGAAAGTGCCGAATTGGCCGTTGTAATGGGTAGCCCAG
This sequence comes from Duganella paludis, assembly GCF_054461335.1. Taxonomy (NCBI): domain Bacteria; kingdom Pseudomonadati; phylum Pseudomonadota; class Betaproteobacteria; order Burkholderiales; family Oxalobacteraceae; genus Duganella; species Duganella paludis. The sequence goes on along the minus strand of NZ_CM136922.1, from coordinate 6,014,103 downwards.
GCACCCGGATTGACGTAGATCGTGTCGCCATCGATCTTGCCGAACAGCGCCGTGTCCTTGGTCGTGACGGTGTTATTCGGCAACACCACCGACATCGTGGCGATCTTCAAGGGGTTGGCGCTGCTATCGTAGCCTGCGGCAGTCAGGATGTCGCGGATGTCGAAAGTACCATAAGTATCTTCACAAATGTGAATGCTGGTGACAATAATGGGAGCGCTCATGCTAGGCCTTCAAAAGTAGTTTTTTTGGAATTATCAATTAGGCCGGCACGGTCGCTACGTGGTCTAGGTAGGCGGTGACAGCTGAAGCAGTCGTCATCACAAGAGGCTTGAGTGATGCCGTTAAAACATGTAAGTTGTCGCAATTATAGCTAATTTTTTCCGAAAAGAATTAATAATTTTTCTCTTTTGTGGCAATTTCGTAATTCTAGTTACCCCAAAGAAATATCTCGCTCAACTTCGGGATGGCCTACAATCTCGGGATGACTGAAATCACCCTCGCATTGCCCTTCGGCCTGCCCCCGCCCGAGTTGGCAAAAGACCTGGTCCGCGCCTTGAAAACGCCGGCCTGGGCCGCGTTGCTGGCCCGACATACGAGCTTGCAATACCATGCTTACGACAACGAAAGCCGCGTGCTGCCGCACGAGGCCTGGCTGGCGCACGAGCTCGGCCTGGCCAGCGCGCCGGACCGTCCGGACACCGGGGCACCGCTGGCCGGCGCCGTGATGCGCGGCTGCGGCCTGGCGGCTGAAGCGTCCCAGGGTCACTGGTTCCTGCTGCAACCGGCCCACGTGCAGATCTCGCGCACCCACATGCTGCTGTCGGACCTGCGCGGCCTGCAACTGAGCGAGGCCGAATCGCGCGGGCTGTACGAGATCGCCCGACCGTATTGCGAAGAAATCGGCAAGCCCTTGCTGCACGGCGCGCCGGGCCTGTGGTTCATGCGCGCCGACGACTGGGCCGACATGCGGACCGCCTCGCCGGACGCCACCTGCACCCAGAGCATGAGCGACTGGCTGCCCGAAGGCGCTCATGCGCGCGCCTTCCGCAAGCTGCAGAACGAAATCCAGATGCTGTGGCACGAACATCCGATCAACCAGGCACGCCAGGCGCGCGGCCTGCAGGCGGTGAATTCATGCTGGCTGTGGGGCGGTTCCGGCCCGGCGGCGGCCGGCGGCCGCGTCGCCATCGCCGGCGGCGCGAATTGGATGAACGCGCTGTCCGCCGCGCCGCTATCCGGTGTAGAACAGCTGATCGCCACCCCCGGCGCCGCCATGGTGGCGGACCTGATCGCGCCGGCGCAAGTGGGCGACTGGGCCGACTGGCTGGCGCGCATGCAGCGCATCGAGCAAGAGTGGCTGGCGCCGCTGCTGGCCGCACTGAAGGCCGGCCGCGTGTCGCGCCTGCACCTGATCCTCAGTCACCGCAACGGCTGGACCTCGGTCAGCAGCAGCGCGCTGGCGCAACGCAAATTCTGGCGCAAGCCGTCCCTGACTCCCCTGCTGAAGCAACCATGACCCGTATCGCCACCCGTCCCTTCCCGTTCCGCGAATCCGAAATGCTGCGCCAGAACGGCATCCACCCCGTGCTAGCGCGACTGTACGCCGCGCGCGGGCTGACCGACCCGAAAGAGCTGTCGAGCGAACTGGCGGCCATGATTCCGCCATCTGGCCTGCTGCACATCGACGCCGCCGCCGTCTTCCTGGCCGACTCCATCGCCGCCGCCAAGCGCATGGTCATCGTCGCCGACTACGACTGCGACGGCGCCACCGCCTGCGCGGTCGCCCTGCGCGGGCTGCGCGCCATGGGCGCCGACATCGACTTCATCGTGCCCAACCGCTTCGAGTACGGCTACGGCCTGACGCCGGAAATCGTCGAACTGACGGCGCGCGAAAAGCGCCCGGACATCATCATCACCGTCGACAACGGCATCGCCAGCATCGACGGCGTGGCCGAAGCCAACCGGCGCGGCATCGAAGTGGTGGTGACCGACCATCACTTGCCGGCCGACGTGCTGCCTGCCGCGCGCGTGATCGTCAACCCGAACCAGCCGGAATGCGGCTTCCCGAGCAAGCATATCGCCGGCGTCGGCGTCATGTTCTACGTGCTGCTGGCCCTGCGCGCCGAATTGCGCAAGCGCGGCGCCTACGAAACCCAGCCGCAGCCCAAGCTGGACAACCTGCTCGACCTGGTGGCGCTGGGTACGGTGGCCGACGTGGTGCGGCTGGACGCCAACAACCGCATCCTGGTGGCGCAAGGCCTGAAGCGCATGCGCGCCGGCCGCATGCACGTCGGCGTGGCCGCCCTGTTCCGGGTGGCGGGCCGCGAAGCGCGCAGCGCCAACCCGTTCGACCTCGGCTTCGCGCTCGGCCCGCGCCTGAACGCGGCCGGCCGGCTGGAAGACATGTCGCTCGGGATCGAGTGCCTGATCACCGACGATCCGGACCGCGCCTGGCAACTGGCGCAGCAGCTCAACGACATCAATTTGAAGCGCCGCGAGATCGAAGCCGACATGCAGGACGCGGCCCTGCTGCACCTGGACGCCTTCGAGCCGGCCGAGAGCAGCACCATCTGCGTGTTCGACGACACCTGGCACCAGGGCGTGATCGGCATCGTCGCCTCGCGCCTGAAGGAAAAATTCTACCGCCCGACCATCACCTTCGCGCCGGGCGCGGACGGCTGGATCAAGGGTTCGGGGCGCTCGATCCCCGGCTTCCACCTGCGCGACGCGCTGGACCTGGTGTACAAAAAAGCGCCGACGCTGATCGACAAATTCGGCGGCCACGCCATGGCCGCCGGCCTGACCCTGCGCGCCGACGCCTTCGACGCCTTTGCCGCAGCCTTCGAGGAAGTCGGCCGCGCATGGCTGAGCAAGCAGCAGCTGGAACGCGTGATCGAAACCGACGGCCCGCTGGAAGACGCCTACTACACCACCGCCTTCATTGAGCTTATGGCGGACCAGGTGTGGGGCCAAGGCTTCGCGCCGCCGGTGTTCTGCGACGAGTTCCGCGTGGTCAGCCAGCGCATCCTGAAAGAGCGCCACCTCAAGCTGCTGCTGGAAAAGAACGGCGCCCGCTACGACGCCATCTGGTTCGGCCACACCGACGCCATGGGCGACCGCGCCCGCGTCGCCTTCCGCCTCGACGCCAACGAATACAACGGGGTCACCAAGGTACAGCTGCTGGTGGAGCACGCCGAGCCGGCGTAAATGCTCCAGGTCGCCAAATAAACCTCGAGTTGTTGCTTAAGCACAACCGCTCCACGCGGTTGCGGTCAGTACACTCGAAGCGTTAATTGCTCTGCAGTACAAGGAGCGGCCCCCGACCTCTCTAAAGGGAGCAGGAGATTTCTACCTTATTCCACACCCTGCGCTTTGTCGCGCTTGCCGGCTTTTTGTTGTGCGGCGTGGGGACGGCTCACACGGCGTCCATTCCTGCCGTGCCCTTGTCCGCCAGCCCCGCTGGCGTCGCGCTTGCCGGAAAGGTCGGATTTCTTGAGGACCCGGAGGGCACGCTGGTTATTGCCGACATGCTGTCGGGCGCGGTCGACCACCGTTTTTCGATCCCGCCCGGGGCGGTCCAACAGGCCGGCCTGGACAACCACGCCCGCTGGTTCAAAATCAGGATACGCCAGACGGAGCAAACGGGCGAATGGCTGATCGACTCCACCAACACGGCCCTGCGCACCTTCGACGTGTATGGGCCATACAGCGGCAACGGCGCGATGCTCGCACCGCCGTCGATCCAGGGCTATGCACAAGCTGCGGGCACGCGCTGGTTGAATTCAGACCGCTTCAATTTCCGCTTCGCGCTGGCGCAGCCCGGCGACTACACCATCTTCATCAGGACGACCTCGGATTTTGCCGAGTACTACAGCTTCATGGCATGGGAGCCGGTGCAATTCGGTCATGCGGAACAACGGCACTCGATGTTCAACGGCATTTGCTATGGCCTGTTCATCGGCATGATCTTCTACAACCTCGTGCTGTTGTGGATCTTCGACGAGTCGCTCTATTTTTACAACTTTCTCTCGTGCCTGTTCGCCCTGCTCACGCTCAGCGGCATCAACGGCCATCTCGGCCACTATGTGCTGGACAACCACGCCGGGCTCATCCCGATCGTCCTGGGTGCCGCACCCGCACTCTGGATTGCCTTCGCCGGCATGTTCGGCCGCGGCTTCCTCGAACTGCAGAAGTTTGCCCCCAGGCTCAATTGGTGCATGCTGGCACTGATGCCGCTGGCCAGTATTTCGGTCGCATTGGCTATCTGCGGGCAATTCTCGGCATCGCTTGCCCTTACCCAGTTGTTGTCGGTTGCCGGCCCGCTGTTAATGTTTGCCGGGGCGATCATCGCGCTGCGGCGCGGCTTCACGCCGGCGGCGTGGTACATCACTGGCATCTCCACCTTGTTTCTCGCCGCGATCTGCACCACGCTCAACAACAATGGCATCGTCCAGTTCCCCTTCCATTACGAGGCGTTGCAGATTGGTTCGCTGTTTGAAATCATCGTCTTCATCATTGCGCTGGGCAGCCGCATCCGCAGCATCCGCCAGCAGAACGGCGAGTTGGGGAGACGCGCCAAGCAGCTGGCGAAAACGGCGCGCACCGATCCCTTGACCGGAGTGTTCAACCGCGCCGGGTGGGCGCATTACGCGGCGCGCACCCTCAACCGTGGCGGCAGCGCGGCGCTGCTGTTGATCGACCTCGACAAATTCAAGCCCGTCAACGACCAGCACGGCCATGCGGCAGGCGATCAAGTGCTGAAGGTCGTTGCAGAACGTTTGCGGGCGGAAGTCGACGCGCAAGGCGTGGTCGCGCGGCTCGGCGGCGACGAGTTTGTGATCTTGTTGGCCCATGCACCCGACAGCAAGGTGCTGGCGGCCCAGGCCGGCAAGCTGATCGACCTGATTTCCCTGCCGGTCCCCTACCAGGGCAGCGCTCTCAGCGTGTCGGCCAGCATCGGTATCGCCTGTGTCCCGCAGGACGGCGCCGACCTGAGCATGCTGATGCATGCCGCCGACCGGGCCATGTACGAGATCAAGGAAAACGGCCGCGCCGGCCACGGCTTCGCCTGCACGGCTGCCTCCTAGCGGCACACCTCGCTGCCGGCGTCGAAGACGATGCGCCAGGTCTTGGGCGCTTCCAGCCGCCAGACGGAGTTGAAGCGGGCGATCAACTTGCCGTCCGGGGAATACACCGGCCCCGAAGTGCGCGCCAGCGTGCCGGAGGCCAGCACTTCCACCTGATCGGGCTCCCACGAAAACGGCGCATCAGGCTTGGCGAAGAATTGGGTCCAGCCCTGCGCCACCGCCGCCTTGCCGCGCTGGGCGCGCGCGCCGCTCTCGAAAATCGCCTCTTCCGATAGGAAACTGACAAACGCCGTATGGTCGCGCGCCTTCATGGTGGCGGCGAAGGCGCGCTCGACGTTGGCGACCTCCTCCTGTATGCCGGTGAACACGGGCGCCGCGTGCGCCCCGGCGGCCAGCAGCGCGGCCAGCGGAAAAGCCATCCATTTCATCGCCGTCTCCCCTGTTTTATAGACCCAGAAATACTAACACGATTGCCTTTTATCCGAAAACGGAGTATAAATAATCCATTACCGGAGGATTTATGCTTACCTACGCCTACCCCCGCAGCCGCTTCGAGCCCACCGTCATGGTGGATCTGAACGCCAAAGCCGAGCGCGAGCGCTTGTCCAAGTCGGCCCTGAAGGGCTTTTTCAAGCTGGTCGCCACCTGGAAAGTACGCGATGAAGACGCGCGCCAGTTGCTCGGCGGCCTGTCCAACAGCGCCTACTACGACTGGAAAAAGAACCCGGAACGCACGCTGGAGGTCGATTGCATCACGCGCATCTCCTACCTGCTGGGCATCTACAAGGCGCTGCACATCATCTACGGCGACAAACTCGCCGATGAATGGATCAGCCTGCCCAACAACAACCAGATCTTCGAAGGCCGCACGCCGCTGGCCTATATGCTGGGCGGCGGCCTGCTCGCCATGCAAACCGTGCGCCAGTTGCTGGACGCCCGGCGCGGAGGTCTGTAAGTGCCGGTCAGTCTCGTTCCGCCTTTAACCACGCTGCGCCAGTTCGACACCTGCCGTCTGCTGCCCTCCCGCTTCGCGGACGTGGAGGATTCCGTGCTGGCGCCGCTGGCCGACAGCGACGATCATCTGCGCGACCTGTTCGATCTCGATAACGCCACCAACGCCCGCCTGCGCACGCAGAACGGCGGCTCGGCCGGCATCAATGTCGATGAACTGGTGTTCGGCGTGCCGAACTTCCGCATCGTGAACGCGGCCTTTACCTACGCCCGTCCCGAAGGCAGCCGCTTCAACGACGGCCGCCGTGGCGCGTGGTACTGCGCCTTCGACGCCGAGACGGCGCTGGCGGAGATCTGCTTCCACAAAGCCGTGGAGTACGCGGAAATCAACCGCTTCGACGACAGCGTGCAGTACCAATGCATGCTGGCCGACTTCACCGCCACCTTCCACGACCTGCGCGGGCAGGCGCGCTACGAAGCCTGCCTGGCGCCGGACAGCTACGTCGCCTCGCAAACGCTGGCCGAGCGCCTGCTGGACGGCGGCTCGCTGGGCGTGATCTACCCGAGCGTGCGGCGCGCGGGCGGCATCAACCTGGCCTGCTTCCGGCCTGCGCTGGTGGGCAATGTTCGCAAAGGCGCGGCCTATCGGTTAACATGGCAGGGAAGCCCTGTACCGAAGATAGAAATTATTTAATATGCAAACCAAACCAGAAAAAGATATCGAACTCCGCGCCAAGATCAACCGCGAAACGGCACGCCTGCCGTGGGCCGAGTTGCTCAAGCATTTCGCACAAGGGAATGTGGTGTGGGTCGCCAACTCGCTCGACCTGGTCGACGTGGCCGTGCGAGTGTCGCACGACGACAAGGCCAACATCAGCCAGTGGATGAATTCCGGCCTCCTGGCCAAGGCCAGCGACCAGCAGGCGCAAGGCTGGCTGGAAACCAACGCCGAGCTGTGGGCCTGCGTGGTCAGCCCTTTCATCCTGGTGCAGGAACAGAAAGCCTTAAACTAAAGACATCGCCAGCGCGTTGTGGCGCTCGATCACCAGAGGCAGATCGATGGTCTGGAGCTGGCCGTCGCGCACCACCACCTTGCCGTTGATGATGCTATAGGCGACATTCGGCGGCGTGCAGAACACCAGCGCCGCCACCGGATCATGCAGCGCGCCGGCCATGCCGATGCCGTCCAGCCGGAACATGACGATGTCCGCCGACATGCCCGGCTTGATGGCGCCGATGTCGTCTCGGTTCAGTACCTTGGCGCCGCCCAGCGTCGCCACTTCGAGCGCCTGTCGCGCCGTCATCGCATCCGGGCCAAAGCCAACGCGTTGCAGCAGCATGGCCTGGCGTACTTCTCCCATCATGTGGCCAGCGTCGTTGGAGGCGCTGCCATCCACACCCAAACCCACCGATACGCCGTGATCGAGCATCTTTCGGATCGGCGCAATGCCGGAAGCCAGCCGCATGTTCGAGCATGGGCAGTGCGCGATGCCGGTGCCGGTGCGGGCGAATAAATAGATGCCGTCGTCGTCCAGCTGCACGCAATGGGCATGCCATACATCCGGCCCCACCCAACCGCAATCCTCGGCGTATTGGGCCGGCGTCATGTTGAACTTTTCGCGGCTGTAGGCGATGTCGTTGACGTTTTCCGCCAGGTGCGTGTGCAGCGACACGCCGTAGCTGCGCGCCATGCCGGCCGATTCCTTCATCAGATCCCGCGATACCGAGAACGGCGAGCATGGCGCCACCACGATACGCTGCATGGCGTGGCGGCCGGCGTCGTTGTAGGTTTCGATCAGGCGCTGCGTGTCCTTGAGGATGGCGCCCTCCTCTTCCACCACGCGGTCCGGCGGCAGTCCGCCTTTCGACTGGCCCACGCTCATCGAGCCGCGCGAGGCGTGGAAACGCATGCCGATCTTTTGCGCCGCTTCGATGCTGTCATCGAGCTTGCAGTCGTTCGGGTAGATGTAGAGGTGGTCACTGCTGGTGGTGCAGCCGGACAGGATCAGTTCCGCCATCGCCGTCAGCGTGGAGACGTGCACCATCTCGGCGGTGAGGCCGGCCCACAGTGGATAGAGGTTGGTCAGCCAGTTGAATAGCTCGCCGTTCTGCGCGGCGGGAATGGCGCGCGTCAGGCTTTGGTACATGTGGTGGTGGGTGTTGACCAGGCCTGGCATCACCACGTGGCCGGCGGCGTCGATCACCTCGTCCGCGCCTGCGGCCAGCGCGGCGAGCTCGCTGGTGGTGCCCACCTGCTCGATCACATTGCCGCGAATGTAGACCGCACCGTCGGCGATCTCGCGGCGCGCATCGTCCATGGTGACCAGCACGCGCGCGTTCTTGATGAGTAGCGTCTTCATTTGGCGAACAGGTAGTCGCAGCCCTGGTCGGCCGGATCGCGGGCCAGGATGCGGTCGTACAGGCCGAGGTTCTGCGTCATGGCGCGTTCCACGTCCTCCGCCAGCAGCAGGCCGACGGCCACTTGCTGGTCGGCGGCGGCGCGCACGGCGGCCGCGTAGGCGTCGCGGTTGGCGTAGCGCGCTTCCAGGCTGGCACGCGGATCGCCTGCGGCCAGGCGCTCGGCTTCGGTGCGGGCGAACGGCACGAAGCTGCCGTCGAAGCGCGAGGTGGCCCAGGCGAAGCCGGTGTCGGGCGCGCGCAGGTTCCAGCCGGTGTGCGTGCCAAGCGGCGCTTGCAGTTCCACCAGGCGCACGCCGCCCTTGTCGTTGCCGTCGGAGTCCGGCGCAGGCACACGGGTCTCATAGTCGTCGCCGTGCTTGGGCGGGACCATGTCGGCGATGCCTTGCTTGGCGAAGCGCGGGCCGAAGTTCAGGCGCGGCTCGCGCAGGTTCTGTTCCGGCGGCGTGAGGCCGAAACCTTTCGGGAAGATGGCGCGGTAGTCGGCCACCGTGGTCAGCGAGCCGTCCGACAGCTGCGGGTAGGCGCTGGCCGGCGGCTGCTTGCCTTGCGTAGTCCAGTCGTCCAACGCCACGATCAGGGCACGCATCGGCAGATAGTGGTCGCTGGTGGAGACGCATGCGGTGAACGGCGCGCGCTTGTTGGAGCGGCCGACGTAGTGCTGCGCGCCCATGAAGCCGTAGAGACGCACATTCGCGGCCGGCGCGGCATCGCGCTCGCCGTCGGGCGTCGTGCCGATCAGCGATGCGCCGCGATTCCAGAATTCGGTGGAGGTGTTCGCGTAAATCAGCTTGGGCAGGTTGCCTTGCTTGTCGCGCGCCTTGTCCAGCGTGGATGCGGTTTTGCCGGTGGCCGGATCGCGCGTGGGCATGCTGGTGAACGGGAAGGCGTCGGCCGGATACTCATGCTCCTCCATCATCGACGGATGGCGCGTCGGCTGTGCGAAGCGGCTGTTGAAGCCCGCCGAGCCGCCGGCACCAGGGACTTGCAGATACGCGCCGCTGAACGCCAGCTTGCCACCTTCATCGACGTTGAGGCCATCGGTCATCATGCGGCCGATCACGCGGCCCGATTGACTGATACCGAACATCAGCACATTGCGCGGCGCAGCCGCGCCTTCGAACGGATGGTCGCGGAAGTAGGACAGCAAATCACGGATGCCAGCCAGGCCGGCGCCGGTGACGTAAGGGTCTTTCGCCACGTAGGTGATCTCGTAGATCGTATCGGGCTTGAAGCCGCCTTCGAGTTGCACGCGGCCAGGGCCGCCCTTCAGCTCGGGCGCGACGAAGCGCCAGGCGCTGCGCGGAATCGGCTTACGCTTGTCGCCCTGGCGCGCGCGTTCGGTCAACTGGGCGTGTGGATCGTTGGGGGTGGCCGGCTCGTAGGTCAGTCCGCGCATGCCGGCGTAGGTGACGACATCGGTCGGCGCGTTAACGGTGAATTCATTTTGCACCTTGCCCTTGACGCCTTTGGCCACGGGCGGCGCGAACACCAGCGGACGGCCGCCGGTGGCGGTGGTGGGCGCCACGTCCCAGGTCCAAGCGGAGAACAACAGCGAGAAGCCATGGCGCATCAGGAAGCCATCACCCGCATCGACCGCAGTGGTCGGATCGTTGTTGACCGGGCTGCGGCCATTGACCTGCCCGAGGATGGCGATGTTGCCGCGATTGTTCACATCGTAAAGCAGCGTGCTCGGTTGCGCGCCGGTTGGGCGCAACAGCACGAACTCGCTGGAGAACAGCACGCGGCCCTGCTTGTCGCGCGGCGCGCGCTTCAGATCGACGATGGAAGCATTGGCGGCGGCCTTGGGATCGAGCGCATAATAAGCGATGCCGCGTATCTTCTCGTAGGCGCCGTATTCGCCGAATGTCACGCCGGGAGCGAACGGCACACGTTCAACTACTTGAATGCGCTCCACGGCGGCATGCGCCGTTGATACAGCCGCTGCCATCGTCAACATCGCCAACTTACGTTTCATCCCGCGCTCCCGATCTGCAAAAGGCCTATCGTAGCAAGCCAGCTAGCAGACGTCTACCCACTGCCCTTGCGTTACGGATGCTAGCAACGCCGGCGTGATGCGAATCGCGCTGTTGATGGAACCGGCGGCCGGCAGCACTTCGTCGAAGTTATTCAGCGAGTGATCGAGATAAATCGGCAGTGGCTGCGGCAGGCCGAATGGGCACACGCCGCCGACCGGATGGCTGGTCAGGGCGACCACTTCGTCAGCGCCCAGCATCTTGCCTTTGCCGAAAGCTTCCTTGAACTTGCGGTTGTCGACGCGCGCGATGCCGCTGGCGACCAGCAGGATCACCTGATCGCCAGCCACGCGAAAGGCCAGCGTCTTGGCGATGCGGCCCGGCTCCACGCCGTGCGCTTCCGCCGCCAGCGCCACGGTGGCGGTGCTGGCGTCGGTTTCGATGATGGGAAGTTGGATGTCGCGGGCGTTGAAGAATTCGCGTACGGATTGCAGGCTCATAAAATATGCTGGATAGTTTGGACTATCCAGCATATTAGCTTAATTGCTGAGCAGGAGACTGGCGATGATGCCGGTGGTGATGGCGACTAGCACGTAGTCGCCGCCGGTTTGCACCCAGTGGTAGCCGCGCGGCGGAGCGCTCAGGCGGTGCGCGCGCCAGTTATCGACCACGTACTGGCGGTTGCGATATTCCGGCGGCAGGCGGCTGCCCTTGTGCAGGTTGTGGCGCGGACCGGCGCCACGATCATGGTCGCGGCCACGGTCGTCGTCCTGGCGATAATCATTGCGGTCGTTGCGGCGATCCTGGCTATAGCGGTCACGGTCGTTGTCGTGACGATCGTGGCGATCGTTGTCATGGCGGTTCTGCGCCGAAGCTGCGCCGGCCACGACTAGCATAGCCACCAGTACGGCGGCCGAGATGCGTTTGCTGCTCATATCCGTGCTCCTTGAGTGGGCTTCGATAGGAACAGCATAGTCCGGCTCGCCTTGGAGCTCCGTGCGCCAACCCACACTACTCAGGTTGGCGTATCGACATCATCCCACTCGCGGTCTTCGAAGCGCACCAGCCAGTTCAGGGCCAGATGGCGCTCCTGCAGCACGCCGTCATTCAGGTCGGCGGGGACCGGCGTTTTCTTCAGGATGGCCTGGCGGCTGGCCCAGTGCAGGCGGTAATGCAGGTCCAGCGCATCGAGAATCTCGGTACCGGAACGGGCGACCGGCTGCTTGCGCAGGCCCTCGGTGCCGCGATCAATGACGGTGCTGGAGATCGACGACACGTCGCAGATCGCATCGGCGAACGGCAGCGCGTCCTGCAGGCCGAGCGCCCATTGCAGCACCAGGATGGCCTCATAGCGCCACAGGAATTGCGTGATCTCCTGCTCCGACGGCGCTTCCTGCGCGAGGAAGGCCCGTTCGGCGTCGGTCAGGTTGGCGAAGGCCGGCGGGAAGCGCTGCTGCAGGTCGGCGACCGTGATCGGCGTTTTGCTGTTCAGCGACTCGGCGCGGATGGCGACCACGAACAAGGCCAGCATGCGGCGCAGGATGTCCTCCGGCGCGCGCAGGCGCAGCTCGGGCTCGGAGACCAGCGGCGGCAGGTCGGCCGGCACGGTGACTCCGCGCGCGGCCAGTTGTTCGTCGGTGCGCGCCTTGCGCTGCCAGGCTTGCGGCGGATACGGCACCACCGCCTTGGCATCACCATCACCGGTGACCGACAACAGCACGCGTCCCTGCGGATCGCGCACACTGCCATCTTCCATGAAGACGATGGCGTTGGCCGCTTCGGCCCAGGCGTGGAAGGCCGGCAGATCGGCGGGATCGACGGCAAAGCTCACATGCTGCTGCACGCGTTGCAGGTGGCGAATCACGTGATAGCGGGTGCGCGTCATGCCGCCCTTGGCCTGTCCGGCCAGCAGGTGCATCATGCCGTTCAGGTGCGATGACAGTTCGGCGCTGGTCAGGTCGCGGCGGCCGTTGACGGTGTGCGGAAAGTCCGGCTTGGGCGCATCGGCCACGGTGCAGTAGGCGTTGAGCAGCGTGTGGCCGCTGATATCTTTAGGGGAGAACAGCTGCTTGAGTCGATTTAGCATAACAATTTTTCATTTAACGCATATCCAGCGCGCGACGGCGGCGCGGCGGCGGGAATGCTTGGTCCAAAGCGGCCAGATCGTCGGCGGACAGCCGGAGATCAGCCGCAGCGCGGTTGGCGCGCAAGTGTACAGGATCGACGGCCTTGGGGATAGCGATCACGCCATCCTGGTGCAGCACCCAGGCCAGCGCGATCTGCGCCTGTGTCGCGCCATGCGCATCGGCGACGGCCTTGAGGCCGGGATTTTCCAGCAGCGCGGCCTGTTCGCGGCCGTGCGTTTCGAGCGGCGAGTACGCCATGATCGGCAAGCCCTGGGCGCGCGCCCACGGCAGCAGATCGAACTCGATCCCGCGTTTCATTAGGTTATACAGCACCTGGTTGGTGGCGGGGGCGCCGTAGGTCATCGCCTCCTGCATGTTTTCCAGATCGAAGTTGCTGACGCCGTAGGCCTTGATCTTGCCGGCCTTCTTCAGCGCCTCGAAACCGTCGAAGGTCTCGGCCAGCGGGTGATGGCCCTGCCAGTGCAGCAGATACAGATCGATGGCATCGACCTTCAAGCGCCGCAAGCTGCGTTCGCAAGCCGCCTGCACGCCGTCGAAGCTGGCGTTGTGCGGATAGACCTTGCTGACGACAAAAGCCTCATCGCGCCGCCCGGCGATGGCCTCGCCCACCACCTCCTCCGCGCCGCCCTCGCCATACATCTCCGCAGTATCGATCAGCGTCATGCCGAGATCGAGCCCCAACTGCAAGGCCCGCACCTCCTCCTGCCTGCGCGACGCCTTCTCGCCCATATTCCACGTGCCCTGCCCCAACCGCGTATCCATAGCCACCTCATCATTCGGGGTCAGTTCCGACATTCGGACACGACCCCATCCATATTGTGCGTTTACTCCTTGAGCTGGCGCATTCGCATCGCAATCAGCATCGCTAGAATGCACTAATGAGCCGCCCTATTCGACTACAATTTCCCGGTGCACTTTATCACGTAAGCTCTCGAGGCGATCGACAGGCGGTGATCTATGTCGACCATAGTGATCGTCTCGTGTGGCTGTCGATATTGGGCGAGGTATGCTCACAATATAACTTTGTGATTCACGGATTTTGCCAGATGAGTAATCACTATCATCTTGTGGTGGAAACCGTGGATGGCAATTTATCTCGAGGCATGCAGCAGTTGAATGGCTTGTATTCCCAATATTTCAATCGCCGGCATAATGTTGTCGGGCATCTGTTCCAGGGGAGGTATCACTGTGTACTGGTGCAGCAACACCCATATTTGCTGGAGCTCACGCGCTATGTGGTGCTCAATCCGGTGCGCGCCAGGATGGTCGATCTGCCCGAAGAATGGCCGTGGAGCAGCTATCCCTACATTGTCGGCATACATACGCCGCCGCCATGGCTGGACATCAACTCCACATTGAGCATCTTCGGCGCAGCCCCGGCGGATGCCATTGCGGCGTACCGCCAATTTGTGATCCAAGGAATCGGGGCCGCCAGTCCGCTAGCCAACACAAGACATCAACTCATTCTGGGCGATGATGCATTCGTCGCCAGCATGCGGCGCCCGGAACATGCTCAACAGCATAAAACAGTAGCCCGGCAGCAGCGCCGTGCGCTGGCGCTCTCCCTCGAAGACTACGTCAGCCAGTCCGCCGGCCGTGACGAGGCGATGGCCCGCGCCTTCGCCTCCACCGCTTACACGATGGAGCAGATCGCCGCCCATTTCGGCCTATCCGCCAAAACCGTCGGCCGCGCCATTAAAAAATATCGCGCGCGATGAAATGTCCGAATGTCGGAACTGACCCCGAATTTAATGGCCACCGAGGTAGGCGGCGATGACTTTGGGGTCGGTTTTCAGGCTTTCGGCGGGGCCGTGGACGGAGATGCTGCCGTTTTCCAGCACGTAGCCGTAGTCGGCGACGTTCAGTGCGGCGGCGGCGAATTGTTCGACCAGCAGCATCGTTACGCCTTCCGACTTCAAGCGCTGGATGATGCGGAACACTTCTTCCACCAGGATCGGGGCCAGACCCATCGACGGCTCGTCCAGCAGCACCACGTCGGGATTGAGCATCACCGCGCGCGCCATTGCCAGCATTTGCTGTTCGCCGCCGGAGAGCGTGCCGGCCAGCTGCGTTTGGCGTTCCTTCAATCGCGGGAACAGCTCCAGGGCTTTTTCCAGGTCGTGCTTGATGTCGCCTTTCGGCCGCGCGCGCGTGAAGCGGGGGAAGGCGCCCAGCAGCAGGTTATCCGTGACGCTCATCGAGGCGAACACGCGCCGCCCTTCCGGCGAGTGCGCCAGCCCGGCGCGCGCGATTTTGTGCGAGTCGTAGCCGGTGATGTCCTTGCCGTCCAGCGTGACCTTGCCGCCTTTGGGCTTGATCATGCCGGAGATGGCGCGCATGGTGGTGGTCTTGCCGGCGCCGTTGGAGCCGATCAGCGTGACCAGCTTCCCTTTCGGGACGTCCAGCGAGATACCGTGCAGGACTTCGACTTTGCCGTAAGCGGCGTGCAGATTGGAGATCGTTAGCATGTCGTGTCCTCGTTAGTGCGCCGCCGGCGCTTTGGTCCCGCCGTGTTCTTCGCTGCTGCCGCCCAAATACGCTTCGATCACTTTCGGGTCGCTTTGCACCGCCGCCGGTTTGCCTTCGGCGATCTTCTGGCCGAAGTCCAGCACCGTCACCGTGTCCGACAACGCCATCACCACGTCCATGTGGTGCTCGATCAGGATGATGGTGATGCCGTGGTCGCGGATCTTGCGGATGATGGCCATCAGTTCCTTGATGTCCGGCGCGGTCAGGCCGGCCGCCGGTTCGTCGAGCAGCAGCAAACGCGGGCTGAGGCCCAGCGCGCGGCCGATCTCCAGCAGGCGCTGTTTGCCATATGGGAGGTTGCGAGCTTCTTCGTCGGCCAGGTCGGACAGGCCGACGAATTCCAGGATGCTGGCGGCCCGCTCGCGCGCGGACTTTTCCTCGCGCTTGTAGCGCGGCGTTTGCAGCATCACGTCCAGCACGTTCGATTTGAAGGTGTTGTGCAGGCCGACCAGGACGTTTTCGGTCGCCGTCATTTCGCCGAACAGCTGCACGTTCTGGAAGGTGCGCGCCACGCCGCCCAGCGCGATTTCGGATGGCGTGCGGCCGGAGATCACCGCGCCGGAAAAAGCCACCTTGCCCGCCGTCGGTTTGTAGATCCCGGTCAGCACGTTCATCATGGTGCTTTTGCCCGAGCCATTCGGTCCGATCAGGCCGTGCACCGAGCCCTGGATCACGTTCAGGTCCACCTGGTTCAGCGCTTTCAGGCCGCCGAATTGCATCAGGATCTGCTCGACGTTGAGCAGGCTGTCGCCGTTCTTGCCGCCTTGCGCGCGCGGGAAGGGTTCGGCGCCGCTGGCCTGCACCGCCTTGGCGTGCACCGTTGCGCGTCCCATCAGGCCCAGCAGGAAGCCGACGATGCCGTCCTGCAGGTAGTAGACCACGAACAGCGTCATCAAGCCGAAGACGGTCAAGCGCCAGTCGACGATGTTCTCCAGTTTGAAGGAGAACGCCGCCATGCCGATAGTGGCGATCAGCGGCACCAGCACATCGCGCGGCGTGGAGCGCTTGCGGGCGATCGCCAAGGCGGCGCCGATCACGCCCAGCACGGCGGCGGCCACCGCGATCTGGCGGAACAATTCGATATCGGCCAGCAGGCTGGGTAGCATGACCACGATCATGGCGCCGATCAGTGCGCCCGAACGGGTCTTGCGGCCGCCCATGATCACCGCCAGCAGGAACAGGATGGTCAGTTCGAAGGTGTAGGCGCTGGGGTTGATGTACTCTTCCGAGTACGCATACAAGCTGCCCGCCAGCCCGGCGAATCCGGCGCTGATGATGAAGGCGTACACCTTGTAGCGGTACACCGATACGCCCATGCAGTCGGAGGCGATCGGGCTGTCGCGCAGCGCTTCGAACGCGCGCCCCAGGTTGGATTTGAGGATGCGGTGCACCACCACCAGCGACACCACCATCAGCGCGGCGACCATGTAGTAGTACTCGACTTCACTGAGCTTCTGCCCGAACAGCAGCGGCTTGGAGACCTTGATGCCCATCGGCCCTTCGGTGAGGAAGGTCATCTCATTAATGAGAATCTGGATGATGGTGCCGAAGGCCAGCGTGACCATCGCCAGGTAAGGTCCGGTGACGCGCAGCGCCGGCAGCGCCAGGATGGCGCCGAAGATGGCTGCGCCGATCACCGATGCCGGTATCGCCACCCAGAACGGCGCCGCCACCTTGAACACCAGCACGCCCGTCACATACGAGCCGATGCCGAACAGGCCCGCATGCCCAAGCGACACCTGCCCGGTGTAGCCGACCACGATGTCGAGCCCGAACAGCAGGATGGCGTAGATCAGGATGGTTTCGAACAAATGGATGTAGTAGGGATTCGGGATCAGCACCGGGTACAGCGCCAGTACCGCCAGCCCCACTACGCTTGCCGCAACGATGGATTTCTTCATGGGTCAGACCTTTTTGATGGCGGCTTTGCCGAACAGGCCGGACGGCTTGACCGCCAGCACCAGCAACAGCAGCAGCAAGCCCGGTACGTCCTTGTACCCGGTGGAGATGTAGTAGCCGGCCGTGGTTTCGACGATGCCCAGTATCAGCCCGCCGACGATGGCGCCCACGCCCGAGGTCAGGCCGCCGATGATGGCCACCGCGAACGCCTTCAGGCCGAGCGAGGCGCCCATGGTGGCGCCGGTCAGCGTCAGCGGCGCCACCAGCACGCCGGCGAAGGCTGCGACGGCGGACGACAGCGCATACGAAAACGTGATGACCATGCCGGTGTTGATGCCCATCAGGCCCGCCGCGTCGCGGTCGTTGGCGGTGGCCACCACGGCCTTGCCGTAGATCGATTTGCGGTTGAAGATTTCTACCGCCGCCATGATGGCCAGCGCGCCCACCACCACCGCGATCTGCATCGGCTGCACGTTGGCGCCGAGGATTTCGATCGGCGCCGACGACAACGGCGACGGGAAGGTCAAATCGTCCTTGCCCCAGATGTTCTCGGCCACGTTCTTGAAGATGATGGCCAGCGCGATGGTGGACATGATCCAGCCGAATTCGGATTTGATCTTGATCGCCGGCCGCACGCCTATCCATTCGACGAACATGCCCTGCAGCGCGCCGAACACCAGCACCAGGGGGATCATCAAGAGGTAGCTCATGTAAGGGCCGCCGTGGATGGTGCCCACCAGGCTAAGTCCGACCAGGGCGCCCAGCATCAGCGATTCGCCCTGGCCGAAGTTGAGCGTGCCGGACGTCGCGAAGGTGAGCTGGTAGCCGAAGGCGATCACCGCGTAGATCATGCCCAGC
Source organism: Duganella paludis (assembly GCF_054461335.1). Taxonomy (NCBI): domain Bacteria; kingdom Pseudomonadati; phylum Pseudomonadota; class Betaproteobacteria; order Burkholderiales; family Oxalobacteraceae; genus Duganella; species Duganella paludis. The sequence continues at coordinate 5,996,238 of NZ_CM136922.1, read as the reverse complement.
GCGATGCCGCTGAACACCAGTTGCAATAGAATTTCCATATTTTCCCCGACAAGAAAATGGCCAGGCTTGTTCAACAAACCTGGCCATTGTGGCGCGCAATTTCGACAGCCTTACTTGGCCAGGACCACTTTGCCGTCCTTGACTTCGCCGAAGACGGTGATCTCGGCGTTGATGGCCTCGTGGTCATCCTTGCTGTACGGTTTGGCGTAGGTGGTGACCACGCCTTCCACTTTCTCGCTCAGGTTTTCCAGCGCGGCTTTGACTTTCGGGCCGTCGGTGCTGCCGGCCTGCTTGATGGCCGCAGCCAGCAGGTAGATCGAGTCGTAGCCCTGCGCGGCCGATACCGGCGACGGCATGCGGCCCTGCGGCGGGTTGTAGGCCTTGGCGTAGGCGTCGATGAAGGCCTTGCGCTTGGGCGTGTTGGCGTCCTGGATGAAGGTCTGCGGCATGCGGGTGCCGTTGCCGTTCTTGCCGGCGTTGTCGATGAAGTTGGCCATCGACAGGGTCCAACTTCCGATCAGCGGTACTTTCCAGCCCAGTTTTTCCATGCCGTTGGCGATCTGCGCCAGTTCGGGGCCGATGCCGTAGGTGAGCACCACTTCGGCGCCGGCCTGCTTGGCTTTCAACAGCTGGGCCGTCATGTCGACGTCCTTGATGTTGTACTTCTCGATGGCGACGGCCTTCATGCTTTTCTCGGCCAGGGCTTTTTCCAGGTCTTCGCGGCCCAATTGGCCGTAGTTGGTGGAGTCGGCCAGGATGGCGACCTTCTTGAACTTGCGATTGTCGACCGCTTCCTTGATGATCATGTGCGACTGGATCTGGTCGTTGGCGGAGTTGCGGAAGATGTAGTTCTCCGGCTGATCGGCGAACTGCTTGGTGATGATGGAGCCGGTGGCGACGTTGTTCATGACCGGGATCTTGGCGTCCTGGTAGAAGCGCTGCGAGGCCAGCGCCACGCCGGTGTTGATGTAGCCGACGGTGGCGACGACTTTTTCCTTGTTGATCAGTTCCTGCGCGATCTGCACGCCGCGTTCCGGCTTGGCTTCGTCGTCGCGTTCGACCAGCTGGATCTGGCGGCCCAGGATGCCGCCCTTGGCGTTGATGTCGGCCACGGCCAGCTTGACGCCGTCGCGCATCGAAACGCCCATCGGCGCGGAGCCGCCGGTGAAGGGACCGGACACGCCGATCTTGATGGGATCAGCCGCCTGCGAGGAAGCCGAGAAACCGAGTACCAGACCTGCAACCAGCAATTTCAATTTGAAATCCATGTGCTATCTCCTGTGTTGTTGTGCAACGCGTACAACGTTTTTATAGTGGTTTTATGGTGAAAAACTCACCCCATCGGAAAAACATTGTAGGTTAGTAGAACATCATCAGCAACAGATAGCTGTGCGGCGTTGCAGCAAGGGCTGTGCACCGCAAGCGACGCGGCTTCGCCCGTGTAAGCAGGCCGTAAGGATTACATGCCTGGGGTGGCGTGTTTGAGGGCGCGGTTGGCGAAGCGCAGCTGGGTTTCGGCCAGCGCTTCATTGCGCTCGAAGCCCATGGAGCCGTCGCGCAGGCCGATGGCCATGGCCATCACGGCTTCCGGATATTCCAGGTCGGCCGCTTTTTCGATCCAGCGGCGCGCGGCCTGCTCGTCGCGCTTGACGCCCTCGCCGCTCAGGTGCAGCTTGGCCAGCGTGAACATGGCGGCCGGGTTCTGGCGGTTGGCGGCGAACTGCAGCCAGTGCGCGGCGGCCTTGAGGTCGCGCGCGACGGCCATGCCGTTGCGGTACATCATGCCCAGGTAGTAGGCCGCCTGCGCGTCGCCCTTTTTGGCGGCGCCGCTGAACAGTTCAAAGGCGCGCGGCAGGTTGGCCGGCACGCCTTCCGAGCCGCGCAGGCACAGGCGGCCCTCCTCGACCGGACCGGCCGAAGCGACGCCGGGCAGCGTCAGGCCGACGACGGCGACCGCAATGGCGGCGGCCGTGGCCGCAGCGGTGGCGATGCCGGTGAAGATGGCTGGGCGCGCGCGCTTCATTTGCTCAAGTCGATGGCGTACAGGGCAAAGCCTTTGCCGCCGCCATCGTCCGTTTTCAGTTGCGTCACGCCGGCCAGGCCGGCATCGCGCGCCAAGTCCATCAGGCCGGGCGCGGCGTGGAACACCACCGCCCCCTTGGCTGCCACCGGCGCGAAACGCCAGCTGCGGGCGGCGCCGTTGCGGGCGCGGCTCAGTTGCTTGGTCTTCTGGATGTAGGCGATCAGCACGTCGCGGCTGGAGTCCGGCGCGGCCACCACGGTCTTGCCGCCGTCCAGGCCGGGGAAGTTGCCGCCGCCGCTTGCGCGGTAGTTATTGGTCGCGACCAGGAATTCCTGCGCCGGCGACAGCGGCGCACCTTTATAGTGCAGATCGACGATGCGCTGGCCGACAGGCTGCGTGACGTCGATGCGATAGCTGACGTCGGCGCTGGTCAGCATGTCGAAGTTATAGCCGGCGAAGGCGGTGTTGACCAGTTCCTGCGGCGCACTGCTGGCCGGGTCGATGCGGTTGAAACGTTCGGCCGATTTTTCCAGCCAGGCTTTCAGGCCGGCGCCGTCGATCTTCACCGCGTGCAGCGCGTTCGGGTACAGATACAGGTCGGCGGCGTTGTTGAGCGCCACCGCGCCGGGCTTGACGTCGGTGTAGTCGGCCACGCCGGCGGCGCCGGTCTTGAACGGCGACGCCATCGACAGCACCGGCAGCGCCGCGTATTGCGGCAGGTTGGCCTTGACGTAGTCTTGCACGTAGGCCGTCTGCGCCTGGTTGACCAGTTCAATGGCGGTGACGTCGCCGACGTCGGCAAAGTAGCTGCTCATGCGGAAATCGCTGGTGCCGACCGGTGTCTTGACGTAGCCGATGGTGGCCGCGTGCTCGTCGGCGACCAGCGCGCCGATGGCGGGATCGGCGGCCACATAGCTGCGGTCCGGATTCTGGATGGCGCGTGCTTCGACCGTGGTGCGGTCTTTATCGACCAGCCAGCGCTTGCCGTCGTACTTCAGGCGCAGGCCGATCACGCCCAGGTGCTTGCCCCACAGGTTGGCCATCACCGTCGGCACGCCGTGCACCGTGCCCTTGACCTTGTCCACGCCGGGCAGGTTGAACGCCGCCAGCGTACTGGCCGGATTCGGGAACGGCAGGTGCGCGTGGCCCGTCAGCATGGCGTCGATGCCGGGCACCTGGGCCAGGTAGTAGTTGGCGTTTTCCATCTGCGGCGTGTACGGTGCGCCGTCGATGCCGGCGTGCGAGATCGCCACCACCAGGTCGGCGCCCTCTGCGCGCATTTGCGGGATGTACTTCTGCGCCGACTCGCGCACGCCCTCGGCGTAGACCTTCCCTTCCAGCCATGCCTTGTCCCACGACAGCACGCCCGGCGGCGCGAAGCCGATGATGCCGACCTTGATGGTGGCCGTCAGCGGCTTGCCGTCCGGGCCGGTGGCGGCGATCCGGCGCGTCAGGATGCGGTATGGGGCGAACAGCGGCTGCCTGGTCTTCACGCTGTAGATATTCGCCAGCACGATGGGAAAGTTCGGGCCGGCGCAGGGAGCGGCATGGGCATCGGCGGCCACGCCGTCGACGTCGAAGCGGCTGCCGGTGACCTGGTTCAGGTAGGCCAGGCCGTAGTTGAATTCGTGGTTGCCGACGCCGGCGCCATCCACACCCAGCTGGTTCATGGCTTTATAAATGGCCACGGTCTGGCCGCAGCCCACCGGCTTGACCAATGCCTGGTAGTCGGCCAGCGCCGTGCCTTGCAGGGCGTCGCCGTTGTCGAGCAACAGATTGTTCGGGTATTCGGCGCGGGCCTGGCGGATCAGGGTGGCGGTGCGCTCCAGGCCGATGGAGGGATCGGCTTGCAGCTTGTAATAATCATAACTCAGCACATTGGCGTGCAGGTCGCTGGTCTCCAGCAGCGCCAGCGTGGCCTCCGCGCCGGCCGGGGCCGCGCCGAGGCCGCCTTGCGGCACGGAGGCGCAGGCGGTCAACAAGGCGGGCACGGCAAGATAGGCACGGTGGGCAAGACGCATGGACAGCAAAATGAAGTTACAGGCCGCAATATTGTATACCTTTCATAGCTAAAACGGCAGCTTTACGCGCCCGATCCGCTTGCCGCCGCGCGGCGCTGGGAGAGCGTAGCCGCTTACGGTATAATCCAAGGTTTGATTTCAGCCTTAGAAAAGAAGAAAACCATGGAAGCCGAACGCATCAACGCCCTTACCTCCCTGCTCGCCGATCTGACCACGCGCGAAGCCGAACTTCGGAGGTATCTTTGACTTCGATCGCAAAGTCGACAAGCTCGAACAAGTAAACGGCGAGCTGGAAGATCCAGCCGTCTGGAACGATCCGAAGAAAGCCCAGGAACTGGGCAAGGAAAAGAAATCGCTGGAAGCCGTCGTCGACGCGCTGACCAAGGCCAACGCCGACCTGAAGGACATGGCCGACCTGGTCGACATGGCCAAGGAAGAAGGCGACGACGACACGCTGGAAGCGCTGATCGTCGATGCGGAAGACGTCCGCAAGGTCATCGAAGGCATGGAATTCCGCCGCATGTTCAGCAATCCGATGGACCCGAACAACTGCTTCGTCGACATCCAGGCCGGCGCCGGCGGCACCGAAGCCCAGGATTGGGCTTCCATGCTGCTGCGCCAGTACCTGCGCTATAGCGAGCGCAAAGGCTTCAAGGTCGAGATCCTGGAACAGTCCGACGGCGAGGTGGCCGGCATCAAGACCGCCACCCTGAAGGTGGAAGGCGAATACGCCTACGGCTTCCTGCGCACCGAAACCGGCGTGCACCGCCTGGTGCGCAAGTCGCCGTTCGACTCTGCCGGCGGCCGCCACACCTCATTCGTGTCGCTGTTCGTGTATCCGGAAGTCGATGATTCGATCGACATCGAGATCAATCCGGCCGACCTGCGCATCGATACCTATCGCGCGTCCGGCGCCGGTGGTCAGCACATTAATAAAACCGACTCCGCAGTGCGTTTGACCCACGGCCCGTCCGGCATCGTGGTTCAGTGCCAGAATGACCGTTCGCAGCACCGCAACAAGGCTGAGGCGATGGAAATGCTGAAGGCTAAGCTGTACGAGATGGAACTGCGCAAGCGCATGAGCGAGCAGCAGAAGCTGGAAGACTCCAAGACCGACGTCGGCTGGGGCCACCAGATCCGTTCGTACGTGCTGGATCAGTCGCGCATCAAAGACTTGCGCACCAACTTCGAAACCGGCAACACCAAGGGTGTGCTGGACGGCGACATCGACGACTTCATCTCTGCTTCGCTCAAACAAGGCGTCTAATGACCGATCGTGCATTCATCTTCGACATGGACGGCACCATCGTCGACAACATGTCCTTTCACGTGAAATCGTGGCTGGAGTTTTTCCAGCGTCGCGGCCATACGGTCGATGCGGATGAATTCTTCCGCAACACGGCCGGCCGCCAGGGCCATGAAATCATGAGCACCTATATGGGCGCGCATTTGACCAAGGCAGAAAGCGCGGCACTCGACTTCGAGAAGGAAGAGCTGTACCGCGAGATGTACGCGCCGCACCTGGCGCCGACCACCGGCTTCGTCGACTTCATCGCGCGCGCCAAGGCGGCCGGCATCAAGCTGGCCGTGGCCACCGCCGCACCGAACGAGAACATCGACTTCACGCTCGACGGCCTGGACCTGCGCAAGGAGTTCCACGCCATCGCCGGCGCCGCCGATGTGGCGCGCGGCAAGCCGAATCCGGACGTGTTCCTGCTGGCGGCCGAGCGTGCCGGCGCCCTGCCCGTCAACAGCATCGTGTTCGAAGACGCGCCGCTGGGCGTGGAAGCGGCCCGCCGCGCCGGCATGCGCGCAGTGGTGCTGACAACCACTTTGCCGGCTGAAGCGTTCAAGGAATTCGACAATGTGATTGCTGTCGTCAGCGATTTCAGCGAGCTGGATGTGGACGAACTGTTCGCCTCCGCCACCAATTAATCATCACCTCAACATAAGTAAAGACCATGACTACGGATCTTCAAGAACAAGCAGCAGCGCCTGACGAGAACAAAATCATTGCGGAACGCCGCGCCAAGCTGGCCGCCATCCGCGAACAAGGCGTCGCCTTCCCGAACGACTTCAAACCTGAACACAAGGCCGCCGACCTGCACGCGCAATACGGCGAGAAGTCGCGCGAAGATCTAGAAGCCGCTCCGGTCACCGTCAAGCTGGCAGGCCGCATGATGTTGAAGCGCGAAGCCGGCAAGAAGGCCGCTTTCGCCACGCTGCAGGATGCCTCGGGCCCGAAAGCCGACGGCCGCATCCAGATCTACGCCACGCTGGACCTGACCGGCGAAGCCGCCATGGCCGCGCTGCACCACTACGACCTGGGCGACATCCTGGGCGTGGTCGGCACGCTGTTCAAGACCAAGACCGATGAGCTGACCATCAAGGTCACCGAACTGCGCTTGATCACCAAGTCGCTGCGCCCGCTGCCGGACAAGTTCCACGGCCTGGCCGACCAGGAAACCAAGTACCGCCAGCGCTACGTGGACCTGATCATGAACGAAGAGACGCGCCGCACCTTCAAGGCGCGTACCGCCGCGATTTCATCGATGCGCCGTTTCATGGAAAAGAACGAGTTCATGGAAGTGGAAACGCCGATGCTGCACGCCATTCCAGGCGGCGCGGCGGCCAAGCCTTTCATCACCCACCACAACGCGCTGGACATGCAGATGTTCCTGCGTATCGCGCCGGAGCTGTACCTGAAGCGTCTGGTGGTCGGCGGCTTTGACCGCGTGTTCGAGATCAACCGCAACTTCCGCAACGAAGGCGTGTCGGTTCGTCACAATCCAGAATTCACGATGATGGAATTCTACGCGGCCTACACCGACTACCACTGGCTGATGGACTTCACCGAAGCCATCATCCGCCAGGCCGCGATCGACGCGCACGGCACCGCGACGCTGACCTACGGCGGCCGCGGGCTGGATCTGGCCAAGCCATTCCATCGCCTGACCATCGTTGACGCGATCAACAAGTACGCACCGGGCTACACGCCGGAGCAGCTGACGGATGCGGAATTCATCAAGAAGGAACTGCTGAAGTTCGGCGTCAAGCCATTCGCCACCGCAGGTTTGGGCGCACTGCAACTGGCGCTGTTCGAAGAAACCGCCGAAGCGCAGCTGTGGGAACCGACCTATATCATCGACTACCCGGTGGAAGTGTCGCCGCTGGCCCGCGCTTCCGATACGCGTGAAGGCATCACCGAGCGCTTCGAACTGTTCATGGTCGGTCGCGAGATCGCCAACGGCTTCTCGGAGCTGAACGATGCCGAAGACCAGTCGGCACGTTTCCTGTCGCAGGTTGCGGCCAAGGATGCGGGCGATGAAGAGGCGATGTTCTACGACGCCGACTACATCCGCGCACTGGAATACGGCATGCCGCCGGCCGGCGGTTGCGGCATCGGCATCGATCGCCTGATGATGATCATCACCGACTCGCCGAACATCCGCGACGTGCTGCTGTTCCCGCACCTGCGCCGCGAAGATTAATCTACGCAACGCCGTTTCATCGACCGCCGCTCTGCCTAGGTATGAGCGGCTTTTTTACGACTATAAGTTGAATATTCTTAAAGAAACAACTATCCTTGTCAAGGAATTTTCTGAAATCAATTTGGAATATTTAACAAAAAACTTGATAAGGGGCTTTTATGCAGAACGAGGAAAAAGACCAACAAACTTTAGACGCCCCTGTTGTTACGCCACCTTCGGCTGCCAAGAAAGTCGTTTCCAGCAAGAGCAAAGTGCTCTCGACTTCTGCAAGATCGCCAAAATCTAGAAAACCTGCTGCAGCCAAAAAAACCATAGCAAGAAAAAACCTTCACCGGAAAAAGCAATAAGGCCAAAACGCCCGTTTCCCACTGTGACAATCGAAGAAGCTATTGTTATTCCTCAGAAAATCAAAGAACTCAACGGAGGAAATCCTTGGCGCCCATCCGATGTAGCCCAGTCAATGGACAGGAGTGAAAAATCTAGTTCTTTCTTTTATTTAGCCACTAGCGCGCGTGACTATGGCCTCACGGAAGGAACACGGGATACCGCAAAAATATCTCTCGGCCAAATTGGACGGCAATTCGTATACGCGGGAAACTCCGACGAAGAGAAAGAAAGCCTTCAAAAAGCTTTCTTTAATATCCCTATTTTTAAAGATGTTTACAACCATTACAAAGGCTCGACCTTACCAGAGTTAAAATATCTCGGAAATACTTTAACATCCGAGTTCGGATTACACTCCGAATTCCACGAAGATTTCCATCGACTTTTTCAAGAAAATTGCCGCTATATACAAAAATTTGGAGATTTCTCCGAACTTACTGGCCTACCATCCACCCCGAAGAAAACTGGCGATGCCTCAAATACTGGGGCTGTTATTACTCTAGCCAGTCCGTTGAAAGCCACTAAATTAAGAATATTTGTTGCACTCCCCTTCAGTGAAAAAAGCGGAAACTGGCCAAAAGGTTTTTTTAGCGAAGTTTTAAATGCACTTATAACTCCAGCTGGTGTCGATGCAGGCTTTAAGGTCGAGACTGCACGGAAGGAGGGTTCGGATATTATTCAAGCAACTATCGTCAATGATCTATTAAATGCAGATCTGGTTGTAGCAGATCTTACTGACCACAATCCTAACGTATTATTTGAATTAGGAATGCGTATGGCCTTTGATAAGCCTGTTGCATTGATACGCGCAGAAGGTACCGGGCAGATCTTTGATGTGGACAGCATGTTAAGAGTTTGGGAGTATAGTCCTAATCTCTAGAGATCATCGCTCGAAAGTGATATACCGGCTCTCACTGCGCACATCAAAGCTGCATGGGAAAATAGAAATTCAGGAAAAACATATCTCCAACTCCTTAAAGAACAGTGATTTTTAAATCGTTATAATTTTAAAAATCGACATAGACGCTTTTCGGACGAGTTTATTTCTAATCGAATGCAATATCTTCAAGGCGGATACGCCATTTTCGACGTTCGGGCAGTGTCCAGTCTTCTCGTTGCGAAGTGTCACGCTGCTCAATCGGTGGCGTGGAGGATAATACGGTAAGCGGCGCTGGCTCGACAGGCAGCCTCTCAGGGACTATTGGTACTGCTGTAGTAGCCGTGATGGCGATAGGCTGCGCGGGTATCCTTGCCAGCGCTTCCTGCTCCCGCAAAATCTCTTTGCGCAGCACGCAGGCCAGCTTGAATTGCTTGTCCCCCGGGCGGCGTATAAACAAGTCGTCCCACGCATTGCGGTTGGTGCGGGCGAAGGAGCGGGCAAACTGATTGGGCGAGACTTCTTTGCCTTGATGGATGATATGGTCACCTTCGACACAAGCATAGTTGTGCTCGCCATAGCTCCATGAGCGCAGCACTGTCCCTTCCGGCAGGAAGAGGCATTTCCATTGATAGCCGTGCAGGCCGTTGGGATCGCCAGTCTTCGGTTGCTTCTTTTGATCGGCCAGCCAGAATTGCACCGCGCCGGTGATGGCCTCAGACAGGTCCTGCGTGCCGCCGCGACGTTTTAATTGGTCAACTAGTTCGAGCAGGATATGGGTGGGTAGCTGCAGACTCATTGTGGTAAACATTCTTTTCTCTCCTCTCTTTTGTTCTTTTTTCTCCTTTTTAGACCTCCAAAAAATAAAGGAGTTCAAAAAAGAGGAAAAAAGAACAAAAAAGAACTGGAAAAAGAACGTTTACCACAGGGGGAAGAAAATGGCTCCCCTATGCATACCCTCAAAAAAACGGCCGCGCATTTCGGCGCGGCCGTGGGAGTTGAGCCAAGAGTGACTCAGAAAAGGGTGATGCTGCCCGACTCCAGTTCCTCCAGCACGCCCTCTTTCAGCAGGGTGTGATAGTGGAACACGCAGTTGCGGCCGGCTTTCTTGGCTTCGTACATGGCGCGGTCGGCGCGCTCCAGCACTGACTTTGGCAGCACCGTGGTGGAGATCATGCTGAAACCGCCGCTCAGCGTGATGCGGCCCACCTGAGGATAGCGATACGACTCCACCGCCTTGCGCAAGCGCTCGAACAACTGCACCGCCGTCTGCAGGTCGCGCGCCTCGACGATGGCGATGAACTCCTCGCCGCCGTAGCGGAACAGCAGGTCGGTGCGGCGCAAGGTCTTGCCCAGCACGCGCGACACCAGCAGCAGGATCTCGTCGCCGATCACATGCCCGAACTGGTCATTAATCTTCTTGAAGTGGTCGATATCCAGCACGCCCAGCCAGTAACAGTCGCGCGCGGCCAGCACCGGCGCCGGCGTGTTGGCCGCCGGCGGCAACTGCGTCGACAACTCCTCCCACAGGCGGTCCAGGCTGATTTCCATTGCATAGCGGTTGTGCAGGCCGGTCAGGCGGTCGCGCTGGCTGGAGTCCAGCAGCGCGTAATAATTCGAATACACCTGCAGCACGCCGGTCACCACCGCATCCTCCACCGCCGTCAGCAGGCGCCGGCGTTCGAAGATCAGGTAGCCGCACTGCTGCTCGCCGCTGCGTAGCGGATAGCAGAACATCAGGCCGTTGGGGCCGGACCGGTTGCAGGTCTGCCCCAGCAGGCGCACGTTGTCGATCAACAGGCCGATGTGCTCGGGAATATTGGTCTCGTTGCGGATCGCATCGATGCGTTCGGAAATGCGCTCGGCGCCATAGCAGTCGCGCGTGCCCGTGCGCGAGTGGTGCAGGATGTGGGTAATCTGGTGCTGCGCATTGATGCGGTACAGCGAGGTCTCCAGCACGCCGAGGATAGGCGCCAGGGTGCGCAGCAAACTCTGTTCGACCAACTGGGTGTCGCGAATCGCAGTGATGGCGCCCAGCTTTTTCAACGTGCCGGGCAAGGGCGACAGCGCCCGTTCGTTAGGCATTACATCTTCTCCTGCAGGAATATAGAGACGCATGATGCCGACGCCGGCCGCCGCTGTCACCATTCCAAAGAATGGTGGCGGCAAATGCGCCGAATCGGCAACAGATGTAATCAACATTGTGCAAATTTTAGGGTTTCCATTCTTTGGAATGGTGCCGCTGGCCGCGCGCCCTCCTACCATTTGCAACCTAGCCACGCCGTCCCGGCGTCGCTCAATAAACTGCCCGACATGATCCGCCGTTCTCATCACTCCATCGCATTCTTCGACCACCTCCGCGTCCTGCTGACCGGGCTATTCATCCTCCACCATTGCGCCGTGATGTTCGGCGCACCGGGCGTGTGGTACTTGCGCGTCCCCGCCGGCGACGCCGCGATGCAGGTGCCGCTGACCTTCTTCACCACGGTCAACCAGGCGTTCCTGCCGGCTTGCGTGTTTCTGCTCAGCGGCTACTTCACGCCAGCCGCCTGCGCCCGCAAGGGCTGGCGCGTATTCCTGCGCGACCGTCTGCTGCGGCTCGGCGTGCCGCTGCTGCTGTATGGTGTGGTGCTCGGTCCGCTGACGGCGGCGCTGGCCCGGCGCCGCGACAACGTCGAACTGTTCGACCTGGGGCCTTGCTGGTACTTGTTGGCGCTGTTGTTGCTGTCCACCCTGTATGCGCTGTGGCGGGTGCAGGCACGCCGCCTCAAACTGCGGCTGCGCACGCCGCGCGCGCCGGGCTTCGCCGCCCTGCTCGCAATGGCCGCGTGCTGCGCGGGCCTGGCGTTCGTGCTGCGGCTGGGCGGGCCGCTGCAGTTGCCGGCGCTGCCGGACCTGGAAACCGGCAGCCTGGCCAGCGCCTGCCTGCTGTTCTTCGCCGGCACCTCGCTGGCGCGCAGCCGCTGGCTGGAACGCATCAGCGCCGACGACCTGCGGCCATGGTGCATCATCGCGGCGCTGGCCATCCCGGTGCTGTGCCTGTATGCCGGCGCCACCTGCGCCTATGCCGACAGTCATGGCGACGTGGCGATGGCGTACCGGGGCGGCTGGGCCTCGCTAGGGTATGCATTGTGGGAACCGCTGCTGGCCTGGGGGCTGATCCTCGACCTGCTGTACCGCTTCCGCAGCACGCCGCAGCGCGCGTCGCCGTCGCCGGCGTGGCGCTGGTGGAGCGAGTCCGCCTATGCCGCGTGCCTGGTGCATCCGCCGGTGGTCACCGCGCTTGGCCTGCTATTGCTGGACGCGCCGCTCAACAACGGCGTCCGCTTCCTGATCGCGGGCGGCGCCGGCATCGTCCTCAGCTTCCTGCTGGCACGCGCCGTCGTGCGCATCCCCGCCGCGAAACGCATCCTGTCATGAAGCACCGCTCCCCGGCGCCGCTGCCGCTGTTGATATCGACGCTGGCGTTGGCCTGGCTGGCCATGCGGCCGGCCGACGCGCCAGCCGCGCCTTTCGAGCCGCTGGAACTGCAGATCGTGCAGCGCCCGCCCTACCTGATGGTGCAAGCCGACGGCACGATCAGCGGCATCGCCGTCAAGCCCACGCTGGACGCCTTCCGCAAGGCCGGCATCGAGGTGTTCTGGAAGGAAGTGCCGGCCGTGCGCCAGATGGTGCGCCTGAAAGCCAATCAGGAACGCGTGTGTTCGGTGGGATGGTACAAAACGCCGGAGCGCCTGCGCTTCACCAAGTTCAGCAGCCCGGTCTCGCACGACAGCCCGTGGGCCGGTTTTGCCGGACCGCAGATCCGGCTGCCGCGCGACATCACCGTGCGTGCGCTGTTGGCCGATCCGCGCGTGACCGTGCTGCTGAAGACCGGTTTTGTCTACGGCGACTACCTGGACCGCGAAATCAGTACCATGCGCGCCCGGCGCCAGGAAACCCATGCCGACATGCCGCAGGTATTGAAGATGATCGAAGTCGGCCGCGCGCAGATCACTTTTGCGCCCATCGAGGAAATCCAGTACTACCTGCGCCACTACGCCAACAGCGATACCGAGAGCATGGTGATCCCGTTCCGCGACATGCCGCCCGGCTACGCACGCCACCTGATGTGCAGCAAGCGCGTCGAAGACCAGTTGATCGCCCGCTTCAACGCCGCCCTGGTGGCGGCGCCGGGCCAGCGCAAGCCGGCCAACTGATACGGCGTCAGCGGCCGCGCGCCACGCCGAGCAGGCCGGCCTGGCGCGCCAGGTTGACCGCCTGCACGCGGTTGGCCACGCCGAACTTGCTGAAGATCTGCGCCATATGCCACTTCACCGTGTTGATCGACAAGCCCAGGCTGGCCGCCACCTCGCGGTTGCTCTGTCCCTGCGCCACCAGCTCCAGCAGGCTGCGCTCGGCCGCCGTCAGCTCGGCGTGCGGCAGCCGGCCGTTGCCACCGGCGCCGGCGCCGCACGCCAGCAACATATTCAGATGCGCCGTGGCGAGGCTGCTCAGCGGCGACGGCGGCGCCACGCACAACAACTCCAGCAGGCGCAGCACGCCTTCGCCCTCGTCCAGGAAGGTGCGCACCATGCCGCATTGCGCACCGTGCTCCAGCGCCAGCGCCATGCGCGCCACCGCTTCGGGCTCGTCGCCGGCGCGCGCGGCGGCCAGCGCCAGCAGCACCCGCAGCTTGATGGCGCGCCAGCGCCGGCCGCCGTCCTCGGCCTGCTTGAGCAGGCGCCGCAGCCGCGCTTGCGCCGCCTGCGTGCGGCCGGCGGCCAGCGCCAGACGCACCTGCGCGATGCCGGCGCCGTCGATCTCCTGGCTGGAAAACATCCAGGCCGGCAGCGGCCCGCCGCCCTCGTCATCGACGCAGGCCTCGGCCGGATCGGCGTTCAGCAGCGCGGCATAACCGGCGATGCCGGCGCGGTTCCCGCCCAGCACCACCAGCCGCGACAACTCGGCTTCAAGCGCCGCCCGCAAGCGCGGCGTGGCCTGCTTGCGCGCCCGCATGATCTCGCATTCGAGCCAGCGCTTGGCGGCCGGCGCACCGTGCTGCAAGGCCATCAGCCTGGCCTGCGTCACCTGCACGCCGGCCATGGTATCCCACGGCAGGCCGATGCCGGACATGCCGCGCGCGAACTTCATGCGCTCTTGCGCCTCGTCGATGCGGTTGCACTCATACATCACCATCAGGAACAGGCCGGCGCTGTAGCGGTACAGGAAGGCCGCCGGGATGGTGGTGCTGTGCTGTTGCTGCAAATGCTCGATCTGCGTCATCTGGTCGAGCGCGGCCGTGAAGCGGCCCTGCATGGCGTCCAGATAGGCTTGCAGGTACACCACCACCGCCATCGTCGTCAGGCTGCCCGACTGGGCGCAGGTGCGGCGCGCCTCGATCAGCATCTGCACCGCCTGCGGCAGCATGCCGCGCACCAGGTAGGCGCAGGCGCAAGTGGTGGCCAGCACGCCGCGCTCGTAGGGGCGGGCCTGTTGCTGCGCCGGCCAATAAAGCTCGGCCAGGCGGATGCCGCGCCCGACGTCGCCGTCCAGGAAGGCCTGCACCGGCTCGAAGGCGCGCTGGCAGTCGCCATACAGCGGATCGGCGCCGTCCACGGCGGCCTGTTCGCGGAAATACTCCATCCAGCGCGCCGCGTCGTCGTGGCGCGGCGAATAGGTTAGCGCTACCAGCAAGGTGCGCGTGATGTGCGGGCGACGCCGCAACAAGGCGTCGGGCAACTGGTCGCAGCAGCGCGTCACGCTGGGAAACTGGGCCCGCACCAACAGCGTCTCGGCCAGCGTTTCGAACACGTCGGCCGCCCGTTCATGCTGGCCGGCCTTGATGTAGCAATCGAAGGCGTCCAGGCCCCGGTCGTGCGCGGCCAGCCACTGCGCCGCGCGCTGGTACACCCGGGCGCGCGCCGCGCCAGCCGGCAGCCGATGGCGCACGATATGGCCGGAAAACAGCGGGTGGTAGCGAAACCAGTGCTCGCCGATCGGCTGGATCGGCAGGCCCGACAGCCGCACGCGGGCGATCAGCTCGCGGCTGTCGTCGCTGCCGCGCACGGCGTCGGCCAGCTCCACGCAGAACGACTGCAGCGGCGCGGTGGCGATCAGGAAGGCCTGCAGCTCGTCCGGTTGCGCGCGCAGCACTTCCTCGGCCAGGTAATCGCTCAGGTCCTCCGTGCCGTGCAGGTCGGGCAGCGCATCGGCGTGGCTCTGGATGCGCTTCCAGGCCAGCACCAGCAGCTCGATCGCCGCCGGCCAGCCTTCGGTGGCCTGGTGCAGCCAGCGGATGCGGTCGTCGGTCAGGAACAGGTGGGACTGGCGCAGATAGATTTCGGTTTCGGCCGGCACGAAGCGCAGGCTTTCCAGGTTCAACTCCAGCAGCACCTGACGCGCCTTGAGCTGGGCCACGCTGACCTGGTGCAGGCCGCGGCTGCCCAGGTAGACCCGCAGGTCGGGCGGCAACACCTCGACGATCACCGACAGCAGCAGGCGGATCGCGCCCTCGTCGAGGTGCTCGACGTCGTCCAGGAACAGGTGGCGCACGGCGGTGGCGTTCAGGCGCGGCGCCACGGCCGCCAGCGGGGCGCCGGGATCGACGTCGGCGCCCGGTCCCAGCAGGGCGGCGCGCAGACTCAGCAGCAGACACGCCGGATCGCGGTCGGCCTGGTCGAAGGTCAGCCAGGCCACCGGGGCGTCGGCCGCCGCCAGGCCGGCGTGCAGCAGCCGCAGCACGGACGTCTTGCCGTAGCCGGCCGGGGCCCGCAACAGCACGATGCGGTGGCCGCCGGCCTGGGCCAGCCTGGCCAGCACGTCGGGACGCGCCATCAGCACGCCGGCCGTTTGCGGCGGGATCAGTTTTTGCGCAACGAAGTCAAGCACGGTAACCGGTTCTCCAAGATGAAAGCCTGTATAAGCTTACGCCGAGGATGACGAAACGTCACCATTCTTTAGAATGGAGGAAACAATAATTTCATTAATGCAACTACGTTTCCTGCCATTCCGTTGCTACTTCAAGACACCATCATTGAACCACGCGGTAGCACGGCGTGTACGGCTTGCCGGCCAGCTTCATGCGGTGCTGCGCCACGAAGGACGCCAGCAGCGCATCCATCGGCCCCATGATGGCCTTGTCGCCATGGATCTCGAAGTGGCCGAACTGCTCGATGGCGCGGATGCCCTCCTCCTTCACATTGCCCGCCACCACGCCCGAAAAGGCGCGCCGCAGGTGGGCCGCCAGCAGGTGCACTGGCTGGTTCTTGTGCAGGCTCAGGTTGCGCATGTTCTCGTGCGTCGGCGGGAACGGGCGCTGGAACTCGGTGTCGATCTTCAAGCCCCAGTTGTAATAATAGGCATCGCTGCGCGACTTGCGGAACTCGCGCACCGCCTTGATCCCGGCCTGCATCTCGCGCGCCACCAGTTCCGGATCGTCGATGATGATCTTGTAGCGGCTTTGCGCCTCCGGTCCCAGCGTATCGTGGATGAACTGGTTGATCTGCACGAAGTACTCGCGCGCCGTCTCCGGGCCGGTGAACAGCAGCGGGAACGGGATGTCGGCGTTGTCGGGATGCAGCAGGATGCCGAGGATGTACAGGATCTCCTCGGCCGTGCCGGCGCCGCCCGGGAACACCACGATGCCGTGGCCGGTGCGCACAAACGCTTCCAGGCGCTTCTCGATGTCGGGCATGATGACCAGCTCGTTGACGATGGGGTTAGGCGACTCGGCCGCGATGATGCCCGGCTCGGTGATGCCCAGGTAGCGGCCGCGATGCAGGCGCTGCTTGGCGTGGCCGATGGTGGCGCCCTTCATCGGCCCCTTCATCGCGCCCGGGCCGCAGCCGGTGCAGATGTCGAGATCGCGCAGGCCCATCTCGTAGCCCACCTTCTTCGAATAATTGTATTCCTCGCGGTTGATCGAGTGGCCGCCCCAGCACACCACCAGGTTCGGCGTCAGCATCGGCTTCAGCACGCCGGCGTTGCGCAGGATGTGGAACACGGCATCGGTGATGCCCTCGGTCTTGCCCAAGTCGAACTTCGGATTATCGGTCACCTCGTTGCTGACGAAAATGATATCGCGCAGCACCGCGAACAAGTGCTCGTGGATACCCTTGATCATCTTGCCGTCGACAAAAGCGATGGCCGGCGCGCCCTTGATATCGAGCTTGATGCCGCGCTCGCGCTGCACGATGCTGATGTCAAACGATTGATACCGTTCCAGCAATTCCTTTCCATCGTCGATAGTGCTGCCGCAATTGAGCACGGCCAGTGCGCATTTGCGGAAGACGTTATAAAGGCCGCCCTGGCTAGTATCGAGCAGCTTGTTCACTTCCGCCTTCGAAAGAATTTCCAGCTGTCCTTCGGGCGAAATCAGGGTATCGACAACGTCATGTTCCATGATGCATAAATCCTATTCAGTTTCCAGGGGCTTGCGCCACCAATATACGACAAGTAGAAGATTTGTGTGCTGCAATTATTAACATAAATGTCACGCTTTTGCAGGAAGGCGATCAAAAAGTTTGGCGACGGCGTTTTGTAGATTAAAATGGCGCCCAATTTGGCCTCCCCACAAGGGAGGCCGATTCCTATAGACCATACATAATTACAGGAGAAGCCGCATGAGCGGTGCGACCACCCAACCTACGGAAGCCGCGATTCCGGAATTTAAGCAGATCATGGGCCACCCGGCCCCGCTGTGGATGTTGTTCATGACCGAGTTCTGGGAACGCTTCGCGTTCTACGGCATACGGTGGGCCCTGGTGCTCTACATCGTGGCCCAGTTCTTCGGCGGCGACCCGTCGGGCCAGCAAACCGCCAGCGCCCTGTACGGCTCCTACCTGGCGCTGGTGTATGCGGCCGCGCTGTTCGGCGGCTACGTGGCCGACCGCGTGCTCGGCTACCAGCGCTCGATCCTGGTCGGCGCCGTGTTCATGGCCATCGGCCTGTTCGCCATCGCCGTCCCGGACGACACCATCTTCAAGTTCGGCCTGGCCACCATCATCGTCGGTAACGGGCTGTTCAAACCGAACATCTCGACCATGGTCGGCAAGCTGTACTCGGTGGCCGACCCGCGCCGTGATTCCGGCTTCACCATCTTCTACATGGGCATCAACACCGGCGCCCTGATCGCCCCGGTGCTGACCCAGATCCTGGCCGAACAGGTCTTCGGCGTGGACGGCATGCCATCGTACAAGGTGGTGTTCATGGCCGCTGGCGTCGGCATGCTGATCAGCCTGGTGTGGTTCTACATCGGCCGCGCCCAGCTCAAGGGCATCGGCGCCCCGGCCACCGACGGCGGCAGCATGGCCCGCGTGGTCTACGTCTGCCTGGGCTGCCTGGCCGTGATCCCGGTCGCCTACGCCCTGCTGGCGGTCGGCGCCAACACCCTGCAACTGGTGCTGACCGCGCTGTTCCTGGCGCTGGCCGTGATGCTGCTGGTGGAAGGCTTCCGCAACGGCAAGGTGGCGCGCGACAAGGTCATCGCCATGATGGTGATCTTCACCTTCAACATCATGTTCTGGATGTTCTTCGAACAGGCGGGCAGCTCGTTCACCTTCCTGGCCGACAACATCGTGCGCCGCGACTTCGGCGGTTGGACCTTCCCGACCGCCTGGTTCCAGACCGTCAACTCGATCGCCATCATCGTCTGCGCGCCGCTCGTGGCGGCGACCTGGGTGTGGCTGGCCAAGCGCAACGGCAACCCGTCGATCCCGCGCAAATTCGGCCTCGGCATCCTGTTCAACGCCGGCGCCTTCGGCCTGCTGTGGTTCTCGCTGTCCTCGCTGGTCGGCGCCGACAGCAAGATCCCGTTCTGGACCCTGTTCATGGTCTACGTGATCCAATCGGTGGGTGAGCTGTGCCTGTCGCCGATCGGCCTGTCGATGGTGACCAAGCTGGCGCCGACGCGCCTGGTGGGCCTGGGCATGGGCGGCTGGTTCCTCTCGACCGGCATCGGCAACAACCTGTCGGGCATCTTCGCCTCGCACGCCAGCGGCGAAAGCGGCATGTCGGTGGTGACCGCGCTGTCGGCCTACACCCAGGGCTTCTGGATCCTGACCATCGGCGGCGTGCTGCTGTTCCTGGTCGCCCCGCTGATCCAGAAACTGATGCACGGCGTGAAGTAATCCCCGCCCGCATCAACTCAAACGGCGCCCTCGGGCGCCGTTTTTCATTACTTCATCGGATGGGCATTGAGCCACTGTTGCAGCAGGTCGGCCGTGCCCGGCGGCAGGTGGAGGCCGAGCTTGGTGCGGCGCCAGAGGATGTCCTGGGCGCTGCGCGCCCATTCGTAGCGGCGCAGGTATTCCACTTCGGTGGCGTACAGGCCGGGCGCGATTTCCTCGCCCATGGAGGCGGCGTCGGTGCGATCGGCCAGCAGCGTGTGGATGCGGGTGCCGTAGGTGCGGCAGTAGCGGGCGATCAGCGCCGGCGGCAGGCCGCTGTAGCGGGCGACCTGTGCGCCCAGCCAGGCGTCGAATTCCAGCACCGAACGGTTCTGCGGCTCGGCGCCGAACAGGTCGCCGCCCGGCAGGCAGGCGTTCTGGGTCCAGCCGCCGTGGCGGTTGTCCAGCGCCTTGGCGATGTGGTCGACCGCCTCTTCGGCCAGCTTGCGGAAGGTGGTGATCTTGCCGCCGAACACAGACAAGATCGGCGGGCCGCCGTCATCGATTTCCAGCCGGTAATCGCGCGTCACGGCCTTGGCGTCGGCACCGTCCTCCACCAGCGGGCGCACGCCCGAATAGGTCCACACCACGTCGGCCGGCACGATGGGCTGGGTGAAATACTGGCTGGCCAGCTGGCACAGGTAGGCGATCTCGTCCTCGCTGATGGCGACCTGGCCGGCGTCGCCCTGGTAGTCGAGATCGGTGGTGCCGATCAGCGTGAAGTCTTGCTCATACGGGATGGCGAACACGATGCGCCCGTCCGGGTGCTGGAAGATGTAGGCGTGGTCATGCTCGAAGATGCGCTTGACCACGATGTGGCTGCCCTTGATCAGCCGCAGGTGGCCGCTGCCCTTGGCCGGCAGCGCCGCGTGCAGCAGGCTGGCGGTCCACGGCCCGGCCGCGTTCACCACATAGCGCGCGTTGACGCGGATATGGCCGCAGCTCGGCTTGAACAGCGTGGCTTCCCAGTCGGCCGTCTTGCGTTCGAGCTTGGTGCACACGGCCTGGGTCAGGATGGTGGCGCCTTTTTCGCAGGCGTCGATGGCGTTCAGCACCACCAGCCGGGCGTCGTCCACCCAGCCGTCCGAATACACGAAGCCGCGCTCGAACTCGGGTTTGAGCGGCTGGCCCGCCACATGGCTGCGCAGATTGATGCCCGCCGAGGCCGGCAACAGCTCGCGCCGCGCCAACATATCGTAGAGGAACAGCCCGGCGCGGATCAGCAGCGCCGGCCGCTGCCCCCGGGCGTGCGGCATCACGAAGCGCAGCGGCCACATGATGTGCGGCGCCGCGCGCAATAACACCTCGCGCTCGATCAGCGCCTTGCGCACCAGGTTGAACTCGTAATACTCCAGATAGCGCAGGCCTCCGTGGATCAACTTGGTCGAGGCGGACGAGGTGTGCGCCGCCAGATCATCCTTCTCGCACAGCACCACCGACAGCCCGCGTCCCGCCGCATCACGGGCGATGCCGGCGCCATTGATGCCGCCGCCGATGATCAGGACATCGCAATCGAGAGTGTGCTGCGGTTCCGCCATATGGTCCCTTTGGAGCTGTATACCTGTACGTTACGACAAGTGACGGCAAGTAACAATAGGCTTGATCTATAATCGCCCATACTTGTGCAACCGAGAGATGAAGTTTTGACAACCTCCCGCCCTACCCTGCCCGCCTGGATCAACCGCCGCAACGCCATCCGCGCCGCCATCGGCGCCGGCGCGGCCGCCCTGATCGGCGGCGGCCTGCTGCTGGCCTACATGCTGCTGGTCGTCGCCCCCAACCTGCCTTCGCTGGAGACGGTGACCGACTACCGTCCGAAAATCCCGTTGCGCATCTACACCGCCGACAACGCCCTGATCGGCGAATTCGGCGAGGAACACCGCGACTTCGTGCCGATCAAGGACATTCCCGACCTGATGAAGAAGTCGGTGCTGGCGATCGAGGACAAGCGCTTCTACGAGCACAACGGCATCGACTGGGTGCGCGCGCTGGGCGCGGCCAAGGCCAATCTGGGCGGCGCGCTGCGCCAGGGCGGCTCCACCATCACCATGCAGGTGGCGCGCAACTTCTTCCTGACCCGCGACAAATTCTTCAGCCGCAAGATCACCGAAGTGATGCTGGCCCTGAAAATCGAAGCCACGCTGAGCAAGGATGAAATCCTCGAGCTGTACATGAACCAGATCTACCTGGGCCAGCGCTCGTTCGGCTTCGGCGCCGCCTCGCAGGCCTACTTCGGCAAGCCGCTCAAGGAGCTGGACGTGGCCGAGATGGCGATGCTGGCCGGCCTGCCGCAAAATCCCGCGCGCCACAACCCGGCCGTCAATCCGAAACGCGCCAAGCAGCGCCAGCAGGTGGTGCTGCGTTCGATGCGCGAGCTCGACTACATCACCGAGGCCCAGTACCAGAAAGCCCTCAAGCAGACGCTGCACATCAGCCGCAAGGGCCAGGAATTCGACGTCCACGCCGAATACGTGGCCGAGCTGGCGCGCCAGACGGTGTACGCCCAGTTCAAGGAAGATTCGTACACCAAGGGCATCAGCGTCTACACCACCATCCTCAAGGCCGACCAGAAGGCGGCCTACGAATCGATGCGCCGCAACGTCATGAACTACGACCAGCGCCACGGCTATCGCGGTCCGGAAGCCTTCATCACCCTGCCTTCCGGCGAGG
Source organism: Duganella paludis (assembly GCF_054461335.1). Lineage (NCBI taxonomy): Bacteria > Pseudomonadati > Pseudomonadota > Betaproteobacteria > Burkholderiales > Oxalobacteraceae > Duganella > Duganella paludis. Next base: position 5,974,624 of record NZ_CM136922.1, on the reverse strand, counting down.
AAGAGCGCGACGACGCCGTCGAGGAAGCCATGCAGCGCCTGCCGCGCAGCGACGGCCTGATCCCGGCGGTGGTGCTGGAAGCCGGCCCGAAAGAGATCAAGGTGCAGAATCCGGCCGGCGAGGAAATCACCATCAGCGGCGACGGTCTGCGCCTGGTGGCCGGCGCCCTGGGCGATAAGGCCAAGGACAAGCTGCGCGTGCGTCCGGGCGCGGTGATCCGCATCATGCAGGGCGACAAAGGCAAATGGGTGGTGACACAGGTGCCGCTGGTGGCGGCCGCCTTCGTCTCGCTGGACTCGGTGACCGGCGCCTACCACGCCATGGTGGGCGGCTTCGACTATAACCTGCAGAAGTTCAACCACGTGACGCAGGCCTGGCGCCAGCCCGGCTCCTCGATGAAACCGTTCATCTACTCGGCTGCGCTGGAGCGCGGCTTCTCGCCGCTGACCCTGCTCAACGACGTACCACTCTCGCTGACCGGCGCAGAAACCGGCAACGAAGCCTGGAGCCCGCGCAACGACGACGGCAAGTACGACGGCCCGATCACCATGCGCCGCGCGCTGTCGGAATCGAAGAACGTGGTCTCGGTGCGCATCCTGCGCGCCATCACCGTGCCGTATGCGCACGGCTACCTGGGCAAGTTCGGCCTGGACCTGGCCAAGCATCCGAAGAACCTGACCCTGGCGCTGGGCACCGGCTCGGTCACGCCGGCGCAACTGGCCGGCGCCTACTCGGTGTTCGCCAATGGCGGCTACTCGGTCGAGCCCTACCTGATCGCCAGGATCGTCGACGGCGACGGCAAGGTCATCCAGGAAGCCAAGCCGCGCAGCACGCTGCCGGACGAGGCCCGCGTGCTCGATCCGCGCAACGCCTACGTGATGGATTCGATGATGCGCGAAGTCACGCGCAGCGGCACCGGCGGCGCCGTGGCGCGCCTGGGTCGTCCCGACCTGGCCGGCAAGACCGGCACCTCCAGCGATGCGGTCGACGGCTGGTTCGCCGGCTACGGCGGCGGCATCGTGGCGGTATCGTGGATGGGTTACGACGATTCCAAATCGCTGGGCGGCAAGGAGTTCGGCGCCACCGTGGCGCTGCCGATCTGGATCGACTACATGAAGGTGGCGATGCAGAGCCGTCCGGCGCAGGAACGTCCGGTGCCGACCGGGCTGACCCAGGTCGACGGCGAATGGCTGTTCGACGAATTCACCGGCGACGCCGCGCGCCGTTCGCTGGACATGGAAGAGGAACCGGCCGGCGCCGAAAACGTCGAGCCGGGCATGCCGGTCGCCCCGGCGACGCCCGCCACGCCGCCACCGGGCGCTCCGGGCGCACCGGGCGCCGAAAACATCAAGCCGGTCCCGGCCGGCCCGGGTCGCTAGCAGGTCGTTCCCGCGTAAGCGGGAACCCATGCCGCGTATGGATTCCCGCTTACGCGGGAACGACGGCGGTCAGATAGCCGCGCATCATGCGCACGGCGCTGTCGGCGAAGCGATCCGGATCGATATCGGCGGCGCGGTACTTCCAGCGCTTGACATACCAATCCTGGAACATCGCCATCAGATGCGCGGCGATCAGATCCGGGCTGGCCGCCGGCAGCTCGGGAATGGTGGCGATGACGTCGGCGAACAGCGCCTGCACATACATCTCCGACTCCTTGGCCGTGCTGCGCTGTTCCGCCTGCAGCACGCGCGAATCCATGAAGACGAAATAAAACCACGGCTGCAGTATTTCGGACACGTAGATCGAAGCGCGGATCAGCGCCTCCAGGCGGTCCAGCGGATCGTCCATGTCGACATACATCTTGGGCACTTCCAGCGTGGCGTGGCGCACCACGTCTTCGATCATCTCGGCCAGCTGGTCCTTGCTGCTGATGTAGCCATACAGGCCGCCCATCGACAGCCCCGTCTCGCCGCACAGGTCGCGCAGGTTCATGGCGCGGAAGCCGACGTCGTTGGCCAGCTTGAAAGTCGCGTTGAAGATTTTTTCGAGGTTCTCCAGCGCCGGCTTGCGGCGCTTGACGGTGATGCGGTCGGCATAACGGTCGAGCAGATATGCCCAGATATTGACACCGTCGAGCGGTGTCACCGCCTGAAACTGTTGGAAGTCGAATCGCGCAGGCAAGGTTGTCCCTGTAGTTTATTTTTGCAACGATTATAGCGCAGCGTCTTCCACACAAGGTCAATGCACATAGCGCGCAATGAAATACACACCGCCGAGCATCAGGGACGCAAAGCCATACAGCTTCCACAGGTGACCCATCAAAGCCTTGTGCAAATCAAGCTTGGTCTCAGCTAACGCCGTGTAAAAGTCTTCCCGTTGCTTGGCCAACGCCGTGTGAAAGTCTTCTCGCTGCTTGGCCAAAGCCGTATAAAAGTCCTCCCGCTGCGTTGCCAGGGCCGCGTAAAACTCCTCACGCTGCTTAGCCATGGCCCCCTGAAGCTCCTCGCCCTGTTTGTTCATGCGGTCGAGGAGTTCGATCTTGGTTTCATAGATCAGCGTCAGGATACGTTCGTGCCCGGCGTGCATTTCCGCACGAAGGGCTTGAACATCATCCTTGGTGGCAAAGCTGTTGGATATCACGGCCACGTTGGTCTCCAATGCGCGTATACGCACATCATAGGAATTTCTTCCAGAGTCCTCAACTCTCTGTTCTTCAATGGCGCCTGGCATGATCACTCTCCTGTAGACGAGCTCTCAAGCTAGCATCACGCCGCACCACGCTATTGATATATCTCAGCGGTGCGCCAGCGCGGTGGCGAGTTCGATTTTATTGGAGACGCCAAGGCTGCCATACGCGTTGCGCAGGTAGGTGCGCACGGTCGACGGCGACAGGCCCATCACACGGGCGATTTCCTTGTACGACTGGCCGCGCGCATACAGCAGCGCCGCACTCAACTCCCTCGGCGACATCAGCGCGCGCCGGTCGCCGCCGTCCGCCAGCACGATCGCCACCAGGCCGCCATTCCGCTCCAGCACCAGCTTGGCGCCGCCCGCCACCAGGCTGCACGGCAGCCGCTCCAACGCCGCCGTCAACAACGGCGGCAACACCGTCCCCTGCCAATCGCCGCCCTGCCGCGCCAGCACCTCGCCGACGCGCGCGCCGACATAATGCAGCCGCCCGTCCAGGTCCGCGATCGCCATGCCATCAAGCGAGGCCGCGCTGGCCGTGGCCTGCAAATCGGCCAGCCGGTACTGCCACGCCTGCAGCATATGCTGCGTGAACTCCTCGAACAACAAGCTCTCCACATCGCTGAACGCCGAGCGCGGGCAGTGACGATACAGGCACACAAAGAACAGCAAGCCGCTGCCCGGCAACTCCAGCGTGGTCGCCATGACCGTGTTCAAGCCGTGGCGTTCGACGAAATCGACCATCTCCGGCGCAACGTCGCCGGCCTCGCCCGCCTCACCACCGTCGCCGCTGGCGCGGAACACCGTGCCCAGCCCGCTCATCGAAGCCCGCGCGAAACCGTCATCGGCCGCGACCAGCCGGTTCCACTCCTCGGCAAAGGAAGCGCGCAAACCGATGCTCGCGTGCAGCACGTTGCGCGGCGCCACGCCCGCAGCGCCGGGATGCACCTCGCCCCACCACGCCGCATCGAAACCGATGAAGCGCTTCAACACCAGCAAGGTCTCATGCAAAAACGCCTCCGGCCCGGAGCGCCGCATCAAGGCGCCCATCTCCAGCAAGCCGCCGCTGAACGACTGATAAAACGACGCCGGCAGCTGCGCCTCGCCACCCACGCCCGTCACCCAAGGATATTGCTGTGCCATCGCATTCTCTCTATACCCTGCATTTGAGGAGGGCCGCAAGCGGCCATGCAGACAGTAAGATCGATCATATCAAGCAACTTGATATTTATCACCTACAACGACAGCGGAAACCCTACATGACACTATTCAGCAAGACCCAACGATACGCATTCGCCCTGGCGCTGGCCTGCGGCACCGCCCTGGCCGGTGCCGCCACCATCCCGCCCTACAAGGAAGTCAACCTCGGCACCGACTTCTGGGACATCAGCACCGCGCCGCCCGCCACGGCCAAGGCCGGCGACATCTACCAGATCCAGCCGCGCAGCGACGCTCCCGCCGGCGCCAAAGGCTGGAATGTGATCTACGTCTCGGAAATCCAGCCCGGCAAGCTGACCTACGTATCCGGCGAAATCTACGTGCCCAGCACCGCCGCCCGCGGCCCGCGCGACGTCGTCCTGTGGAACCACGAAACCGCCGGCCTGGCCGACGCCTGCGCACCCTCGCGCCGCAACAGCGTGGAACAAGGCCACGACCGCGTGCCCGCCATGCCGGCCCTGCTGGCCAAGGGCTACATCGTCGTCATGAGCGACTATCCCGGCCTCGGCCTGCCCGGCCCGGCCTACTACATGGCCGGCCAACCCAATGCCCGCGCCTCGCTCGACATGCTGCGCGTGGCGCAGAAATTCAGCGACGCCAAACCGTCCAAACGCTACGTCATGTACGGCTGGTCGCAAGGCGGCCAGACCACCATGTGGAGCGAAAACATCGCCGCCAGCTACGCGCCGGAATTCACCGGCCTGGGCGCGGCGCTGGTGGCCCCTGCCGTGCGCATCAAGGATCTCACCTTGAACTCGATGGCCACGCCCGACAACGCCGGCTACGTAATCTCCACCCTGCCCGGCATCCAGGCCTACTTTCCCGACCTGAAGTACCGCGACTTCCTGAGGCCGGAAGGCATGGAGCAACTGCCGGCGCTGGCGGGCGGCTGCTTCGACGTGTGGAGCACGGCGGCCAGCGTCAAGGACGCCTACGTGGCCGGCGCGCTGTCCTCCGGCTCCACCTGGTGGAACGCCATGACGGCGGTGGACAACTTCACGCCCCGAGGCAGCATGCCGTTCGCCATCTTCCAGGGATCGCTCGACACCACCACGCCCACGCCGCTGACCCAGCGTGAACGCAGCGCGCTGTGCAAGGCCGGATCGGCGGTGCAATACCAGGAATTCGCCGGACTCGACCACATCTCGGTGGTGGCCGCCGCCGCCGGCCTGCTGCCGGACTGGATCGAAGCGCGCTTCAAAGGCCAGGCCGCCTCCAGCAATTGCGGCACATAAGGCGGCATATAAAAAAAGGCAGCCCGGAGGCTGCCTTACCGTACTGCTACGCCAGATAGTGGCTTACTTTATTGTTGGTTAGAACTCTTCCCAATCGTCCGACGATGCCGCCGACGCCATCTGCTTCGATGGCGCCTTGGTCGATGCCTTGGCCGGCGCCGCCTTCAACGCCGGGCGTGGCGCGGCCGTCACCGCGCGTGCCGGGGCCGCCGAGGCCATGGCGGTCTTGCGCACCGCCATCGGCTGGCTGCGCGGCAGCGCCGACTGCTCGATGCGGAACACGCTCACCACCTCCGCCAGCCCGGCCGCCTGCTCCTGCAGCGAGGCCGCCGCCGCAGCCGCCTGTTCCACCAGCGCCGCATTCTGCTGCGTCACCGTATCCATCTGTCCCACCGCCATATTGATCTGGTCGATGCCGGTGCTCTGCTCCTGCGTCGCCATGCTGATCTCGCCCATGATGTCGGTCACCCGCGCCACGCTGCTGACGATCTCGCCCATGGTCTGGCCGGCCTCTTCCACCAGCTTGCTGCCGGCGCCGACCTTGTCCACCGAATCGCCGATCAGCTCCTTGATTTCCTTGGCCGCCGCCGCCGAGCGCTGCGCCAGCGTGCGCACTTCGCCGGCCACCACCGCAAAGCCACGACCCTGCTCGCCGGCACGGGCCGCTTCCACCGCCGCGTTCAGCGCCAGGATGTTGGTCTGGAACGCGATGCCGTCGATCACGGCAATAATGTCCACAATCTTGGCCGACGAGGCGTTGATCGAATCCATGGTCTGCACCACGCGCGCCACCACATCGCCGCCGCGCTGCGCCACGCCGGAAGCCGACGCCGCCAGCGTATTGGCCTGGCGGGCATTGTCGGCATTCTGGCGCACGGTGCTGGTCAACTCTTCCATCGACGACGCCGTCTCTTCCAGGGAACTGGCCTGCTCCTCGGTGCGCTGCGACAGGTCCAGGTTGCCGCTGGCGATTTCCGACGACGCCGTGGCGATGGTGTCGGTGCCGCTGCGCACCTGGCCGACGATGCGGATCAGGCTGTCGTTCATGTCCTTGAGCGCGCCCAGCAACTGGCCGGTTTCCTCTTTGGTCGTCACTTCGATATGGCTGGTCAGGTCGCCCGAGGCCACCGTGCGCGCCACCCTCACCGCTTCATTAATCGGGGTGGTGATGGCGGCGGTGATGTAGGCCGCGCAGCCGATGGCCACCAGCGCGGCGATCAGCGCCGCCGTCACCATGGCCCACTCGGCGCTGGTGACGGCCGCCTGGCCGTCCTTCACGCTGTCCTCGGAAATGCCTTCGTTCAGGCGCTCGATCTTCATCAGCGAGGTTTCGGCCGCCTGGAACAGCGGGCGCGACGCGTTGTACTGCTGGTGGAAGATGTCGAACAATTCCTTCTGCCTGGCTTCGTCGCTGTTGCCAGCCAGCGCGGCGATGGTGACGCCGATCTTCTCGTCGGCCGCCTTCCACGCGGCCCATTCGCCGGTGAACTGCTTCCACATCACGGTTTCTTCCGGCGTTTGCGGCAGCGGCTCGTAGCGCTTCCAGCCCTTCTCGATGTTGGCCCAGGCCTTCTTGCGCATCTCCAGCGCCTCGGTCAGCTTGGCCTGGCCCTGGCTATTGCTGGCATAGGTGCCGGCAAACAGATTGGCGGCCGAGACTGCGGTCTGGCCCTCGCTCATGACCAGCAGGCCCTGAATCGAAGGCAGCCGCACCACGCCGATTTCATCGACCGCGCCACCCACCTTGGCGATGCCGCGATAACCGGCCGCCCCGACCACCAGCAGCGCCACCATCATGATGATGACCAACGTCGCCAGCTTCCACTTGATCAGTAAATTCTTGAACATCTCGCACCCCGTCGCAGATCAATTGTGAATTTTGGTGAGTATTGACTATTTGCAACTAATATGCGGCTGCGGCCATGCCGGCGTCAATCAGATTTTTTCACGTTGTGGCGCGATGTGCACACTTCAGCCTGCCATGACGCGGTTGCGTCCGGCCCGTTTGGCTTCGTACATGGCGGCGTCGCCGGCCGAGATCAGGCGGATCAGGTCGTAATCGTGCTGGTCCGAGCAGACCACGCCCATGCTGGCCGTGTAGCGCACCGTCAGCTTGTCGAGCTCGACCATTTCATATTCGATGCGGGCGCGCAGGCGCTCGGCCACGCTCAGGGCCTGCGCGTGATCGACGCCGTCGAGCACCAGCACGAACTCCTCGCCGCCGAAACGCGCCATCAGGTCGTGCGGACGCAGTTCCAGCCGCAGCAGGCGCGCCAGATGGCGCAGCACCTCGTCGCCCACCGGGTGGCCGTAGGTATCGTTGATGACCTTGAAATAGTCGACGTCGATCATGATCACCGACAGGCTGCGGCCGCTGCGCTGGGCGCGCAGGCCGGTGCGCTTGCCCTGCATCTCCAGGCCGGCGCGGTTGAGCGCCCCGGTCAGCGCATCGAGCGTGGACAGGCGCCGCAGGCGTTCGGCGTAGCGCCACATCACCATCAGGATCAGGCCAAAGGCGATGCACATCTGCGCCAGCGGCACCACCAGCGCGCTCAGGCCGATGATCAGCGAGCTGGCCTCGTCGGCCGGCCCGGACTGCGCCAGCAGGTGCATGCCGCGCAAAAACAACGCAAGGCCCAGCAGCAGGAAGCCGCCCGCCGCGATGCCCGACACGCGCCAGCTGCGGCGGCGCAGGATGGCGGCCGCGCACAACCAGTTGAGCAGGCCGAAATAGAACCCGCTGAAACACAGCCGCGCGCGCAGGCTCGGCGCCACCAGCGTGTAATAGGCGCTGATGACGAGCGCAATGCCGGTGATGATGGCGATATTCGTCCAGGACAAGGTACTGGCGCAATACACGCGCAGGCCGCGCAACACCAGACCCAGCCCGAAGGCGATCACTCCGTAGCCGAGGATGCTGCTGACCAGCGCCGGCAAGCTCCCCATATTGCACATCACCATGCCGGCCGAGGCCGCCACATTGCCGGCCGCCCACCAGCGCTGCTCGGGCGGGCTGTCGGTGTAACAGGCGGAAGCCACCAGCAACGCCGTGGTCAGCAGCGTCACGCAAATTTGAACCAGCAAAAGAGTGTCGGGATTGAGCACGCCAGCATCCATCGTGAGGAGCTATCAATGTAGCGCAGTGCCTGCGGCGAGGCAATGGGTAAATTGCAGAAAAGAAATCAATCGCGCGCTCGCGGCGACTGCGTATCGGGTAAAGTAATGCTCTTCGCAGACTACGCATAGAGAACCACAGCGCCATGGCCTATCCTATCGAGCACAAACTGGTGATCGGCATCGCCTCCAGCGCCCTGTTTGACCTGACCGCCTCGCACCAGGTCTACCTGGAAAGCGGGGCCGAAGCCTACCGTGAATACCAGGAACAGCAGATCGGCACCGTGCTCGGCAAGGGCGTCGCCTTCCCCTTCATCCGCCGCTTCCTCAGCATCAACAAGCATCACCCGCAGGCATCGCCGGTGGAAGTGGTGCTGTTTTCGCGCAACTCGCCGGAAACCGGGCTGCGCGTGATGAACTCGATCGCGCACTACGGCCTGGACATCTCGCGCGCCTGCTTCCTGACCGGCGGCGCGCCCTACACCTATCTGCCGGCCTTCAACACCTCACTGTTTCTGAGCGCCAACGAGGAAGACGTGCGCAAGGCGCTGGCCGCCAACTTCCCGGCCGGCCTGGTGCTGCCCTCGCGCACCGAGGACGACGACGCCGACGGCGAACTGCGCATCGCCTTCGACTTCGACGGCGTGATCGCCGACGACGAATCGGAAACCGTCTTCAAGCGCAACAACGACGTCGACGAATTCCACGCCCACGAAACCGCGCGCGCCGCCATTCCGCACCAGCCGGGGCCGCTGGCGGACCTGTTCCGCAAGCTGTCGCTGATGCAGCAGATGGAGGAAGATGCCCAGCGCGCCGACCCGGCCTACAAAAAGATCCTGCGCATCGCCATCATCACGGCGCGCAGCGCGCCGGCGCACGAGCGGGTGGTGACCACGCTGAAAAGCTGGGGCGTCTCGGCCAACGAAACCTTCTTCCTGGGCGGGATGGAAAAAGCGCGGGTGCTGGGCATCTTCAAGCCGCACATGTTCTTCGACGACCAGCTAAGCCACCTGAAGTCGCCGGCCGGGAATATCCCTATGGTGCACATCCCATTCGGCATCGCCAACCGCTAAATTCGGGGTCAGGTCTGACAATCGGACATTTCGCGCGCGAAATGTCCGATTGTCAGACCTGACCCCGAATTTAGCGGCGCCGCGTATAATGTGGCACCTGGATAACCGTTGAATGTATCTTGTGTCGTCAGCCTTAACTAAATCCATCCCCAAACCTGGCAATCGCTTTGCCCTGCCCGCGCTGCACGGCTCTGCGGACGCTTACGCCCTGGCGCAAATCGCGCTCGAACTGAAGTCGCGCGGCCAGATGCTGGCCATCGTGGTGGCCAACGCTAGCGACGCCCAGCGCCTGCGCGATGAAATCCCGTGGTTCGGCGGCGAGCAGCTGCGCTGCCACCTGCTGCCCGACTGGGAAACCCTGCCCTACGACGCCTTCTCGCCGCACCAGGACCTGGTGTCCGAGCGCCTGGCGACGCTGCACGAAATCTCCAGTGGCCAGTGCGACGTCATGCTGGTGCCGGCCACCACCGCGCTGGTGCGCATGGCGCCGCCGTCCTTCCTGGCCGCCTACACCTTCTTCTTCCAGCAGGGCGAGTCGCTGGACGAAGCACAACTCAAGTCCCAGCTGACGCTGGCCGGCTACACCCATGTCACGCAGGTGATGTCGCCCGGCGAATACTCGGTGCGCGGCGGCTTGATCGACCTGTTCCCGATGGGTTCCGCGCTGCCGTACCGCCTCGACCTGTTCGGCGACACCATCGAAACCATCCGCACCTTCGACGCCGACACCCAGCGCTCGCTGTACCCGGTCAAGCAGGTACGTTTGCTGCCGGGCCGCGAGTTCCCGATGGACGAAGCGGCACGCACCGCCTTCCGCAGCCGCTGGCGCGAACATTTCGAAGGCGATCCATCGCGCGCGGTGATCTATAAAGACATCGGCGCCGGCATCGCCTCTGCCGGTATCGAATACTACCTGCCCCTGTTCTTCGAGCAGACCGCCACGCTGTTCGACTACCTGCCGCAAGGCGCGGTGGTGGCCACCATCGGCGACATCGAAGCGGCCATCAAGCGCTTCTGGACCGACACAGCGTCGCGCTACCGCTTCATCAAGGCCGACCGCGAGCGACCCATCATGGCGCCGGAAGAGCTGTTCCTGTCGGACGAACAGTTTTTCGTCATGGCCAAGCCGTATCCGCAGATCGCCATCCGCAACAACCCGGACGCCGGCGCTTCCGAGCTGTCCGCGCCGGTGCCCGACATCGCCGTCAACCGCCACCTGGAAGACCCGCTGACCAATCTGCGGGCCTACCTGATGCAGTCCGGCAGCCGCGTGATGATCTGCGCCGAATCCAACGGCCGCCGCGAAACGCTGCAGCAGTACTTCAACGAATACCACTTGGCGCTGGCGCCGGTGGAAGGCTACGACGGCTTTGCCGCCTCCGACGCCAAGCTGGCCCTGGGCGTGGCGCCGCTGCACGCCGGCTTTGAACTGGCGGTCGATGGCGCGCGCCTGATTTTCATCACCGAGACCGAGCTGTATGCCGGCTCCGGCCGCCGCGTCGGCAAGAAAAAGCAGGAAGCCGTCACGCAAGTTGAGTCGATGGTGCGCGACCTGTCGGAACTGAAGATCGGCGACCCGGTGGTGCACGTCAACCACGGCATCGGCCGCTACATGGGCTTGACCAGCATGGACCTGGGCGAAGGCGACACCGAGTTCCTGCATCTGGAATATGCCAAAGAGACCAAGCTGTATGTGCCGGTCTCGCAGCTGCATGTGATCTCGCGCTACTCCGGCGCCTCGCCGGACGACGCGCCGCTGCACACGCTCGGCTCCGGCCAGTGGGAAAAAGCCAAACGCAAGGCCGCCGAACAGGTGCGCGACACCGCCGCCGAACTGCTCAACCTCTACGCCCGCCGCGCCCTGCGCCAGGGCCACGCGTTTGAATATTCGGCGCACGACTACGAACGCTTCGCCGACAGCTTCGGCTTCGAAGAAACGCCGGACCAGCAGGAGGCCATCAACAACGTGGTGCGCGACATGACCTCGGGGAAGCCGATGGACCGCCTGGTGTGCGGCGACGTCGGCTTCGGCAAGACCGAAGTGGCGTTGCGCGCCGCCTTCATCGCCGTCATGGGCGGCAAGCAGGTCGCCATCCTGGCGCCGACCACGCTGCTGGCCGAGCAGCACGCGCAAACCTTCGCCGACCGCTTTGCGGATTGGCCGGTGCGCATCGCCGAAATGTCGCGCTTCCGCACCGGCAAAGAGATCGCGCAAGCGATCAAGGGCATGGCCGATGGCACGCTCGACATCATCATCGGCACCCACAAACTGCTGTCGGACGACGTGAAATTCACGCGTCTCGGCCTGGTCATCATCGACGAGGAACACCGTTTCGGCGTACGCCAGAAGGAAACCCTGAAATCGCTGCGCGCCGAAGTTGACGTGCTGACGCTGACCGCCACGCCGATCCCGCGCACGCTGGGCATGGCGCTGGAAGGCCTGCGCGATTTCTCCGTGATCGCCACCGCGCCGCAAAAGCGCCTGGCCATCAAGACCTTCGTGCGCGGCGAGGCCGAGTCCATCATCCGCGAGGCCTGCCTGCGTGAGCTCAAGCGCGGCGGCCAGGTCTACTTCCTGCACAACGAAGTGGAGACCATCCAGAACCGCTTTGCCATGTTGAGCGAACTGCTGCCGGAGGCGCGCATCGGCGTCGCCCACGGCCAGATGCACGAGCGCGACCTGGAAAAAGTGATGCGCGACTTCGTGGCCCAGCGCTTCAACATCCTGCTGTGCACCACGATTATCGAAACCGGCATCGACGTGCCGACCGCGAACACCATCATCATGCACCGCGCCGACAAGTTCGGCCTGGCGCAGTTGCACCAGCTGCGCGGCCGCGTCGGCCGTTCGCACCACCAGGCTTACGCCTACCTGCTGGTGCACGACGTGCAGTCGCTGACCAAACAGGCGCAGCGCCGCCTGGACGCCATTCAGCAGATGGAAGAACTGGGCTCCGGTTTCTACCTGGCCATGCACGACCTGGAGATACGCGGCGCCGGCGAAGTATTGGGCGACAACCAGTCCGGCGAGATGACCGAGATCGGCTTCCAGCTGTATTCCGACATGCTCAACGAAGCGGTGCGCTCGCTCAAGGCCGGCAAGGAGCCGGATCTGGCGGCGCCGCTGGCCACCACCACCGAGATCAACCTGCACGTGCCGGCGCTGCTGCCGGCCGACTTCTGCGGCGACGTTCACGAGCGGCTGTCGATCTACAAGCGCATGGCCAACTGCGCCTCGCAGGACAAGATCGACGACATGCAGGAAGAGCTGATCGACCGCTTCGGCAAGCTGCCGGACCCGGTGAAGGCGCTGATCGAAACGCACCGCCTGCGCATCGCCGCCAAGACGGTGGGCATCATCAAGATCGACGCGCATACCGAAGCGGCCAGCCTGCAGTTCATGCCCAAGCCGCCGATCGACCCGATGCGCATCATTGAGCTGATCCAGAAGAACCGCCAGATCAAGCTGAATGGCCAGGACAAGCTGAAGATCACTGTCGCCATGCCGGACCTGCCCGCGCGCGTAGCGCAGATCAAGGCCGCAATCAAACAACTTACTTAACTACTTCTACGCCAATGACCAACGCAAAAACCGCCATGAACCTCGTGCTGCAAGGCGCGGACGATTGCAAGGCACGCCTTGAACGCATCAGCGCACTGACCGCATCGGCCAATCTGACCTGGCTGAGCGACCGCGCCGTGCGCTGCGAAGGCATCGCTTTTTCGCCGGCGCTGCGCCAGACCATCGAAGTGGCGGCGCAGGGCGCGCAGCTGGACGCTACCTACTCCATCGGCCTGCACAAGATGAGCGAGTACAAGCTGGTGGCCATGGACATGGACTCGACCCTGATCACCATCGAGTGCATCGACGAAATCGCCGACATGCAGGGCCTCAAGCCGCAGGTATCCGAAATCACCGAAGCGGCCATGCGCGGCGAACTGGATTTTTCGGAAAGCCTGAAGCGCCGCGTAGCGCTGCTGCAAGGCCTGGACGCCTCGGCGCTGGAGCGCGTGTATGAAGAGCGCCTGCAGCTGTCGCCGGGCGCGGAAACCATGCTCAAGGCGGTGCAGGCGGCCGGCTTGAAAACGCTGCTGGTGTCGGGCGGCTTCACCTACTTCACAGAACGCCTGAAAAAGCGCCTGAACCTCGACTATACCCACGCCAACCAGCTGGAAATCGTCGACGGCAAGCTGACCGGCAAGGTGGTCGGCGGCATCGTCGATGCGGAAGAGAAGAAGCGCACCGTGGAGCGCGTGTGCAAGGAACTGGGCATCTCGCCGTCGCAGGCGATTGTGATGGGTGACGGCGCCAACGACCTGAAAATGATGGGCATCTCGGGCATGTCGGTGGCCTTCCGCGCCAAGCCGGTGGTGCGCGAGCAGGCCAACGTGGCGCTCAACTTTGTCGGCCTCGATGGCATCCTGCCGCTGCTGACGTAACTAGTGCATCTCCTTCTTGGCCGCCTTGATCGCGTACATGTGCGCGTCGCCGGCGGCCAGTAGTTCATCCAGGCTTTGCGGCGCGGCCGGGTCGAACTCCACAACGCCGCAGGAAAACTGCAAGCGGTAGCCGCGATTGGCCTGCGTGTTGTAGGTGTCCAGCTGGACGCCGAACTTCTCCAGCACTTCCAGCGCATCGCTCCTCGTGGCGCCGGTGAGCAGCACCACGAATTCATCTCCGCCCAGTCGCGCAAACAAATCCGTGCGGCGGAAACTCGCGCCCATCACCTCGGCGAACGCCGCCAGCGCGCGGTCGCCTTCCGCGTGCCCGAAGTTGTCGTTGATCGGCTTGAAGCGATCGAGGTCGATAAACGCCAGCGCAGCGGGCTGCTGATGGCGCACGCAGAAATCCAGGCCGTAACGCGCCAGTTGCAGGAAGCCGCGCCGGTTGGAGATCCGGGTCAATTCATCGGTGGTGGAGGCCTGGAAGGCGCTCAGCTCATCCTCCACCATGGCGGCCAGGTCGCGCAGGGCGATGGCGTCGTCCTGGTCGAACTCGCGCGGCACGCTGTCGATCAGGCACAGCGTGCCGACCTTGACGCCGCCGGCGGCGCGCAACGGGCAGCCGGCGTAAAAACGGATATTCGGGTCGCCAGCCACCAGCGGGTTGTCGGCGAAGCGCACGTCGGCAAGCGCATTTTGAATCAGGAAGATGTCGTCGCCCAGGATGGCGTGCCCGCAGAAAGAGATATTGCGCGGCGTTTCACAGGCGTCGAGGCCCTGGGCCGACTTGAACCACTGGCGGTTTTCGTCAACGATGCTGACCAATACCGTCGGCACGCGGAACATGCGCTTGGCCATCCGGGTGACGCGGTCGAACCGCTCTTCGGGCGGCGTATCGAGGACATTCAACGACTGCAACGTTGCCAGCCGAAGCGCCTCGTTCTCAGGTATGCCGGGCTCTTTCAAGATGCTCTCCCATGCTTTCGTACCTTAATACTAACCGATCTTTTTGCCGCTGAGCGCAGCGATTAGCCCATCTGTGGCGTCTTCGATATAGTCCAGCACCTGGTCGAAGCCCTGCGGGCCGCCGTAGTAGGGATCGGGCACCACATCCGAGCCGCTGCGGCTTGCATGCGACATCATGAGGGCCAGTTTGTGCCGGTGCTGCGGCGGACAGGCAGCCTTCAGCAACTCAAGATTGTCATGGTCCATGGCCAGCACATGGTCGAATTCCTCGAAATCCTGCTGACTGACCTTGCGCGAGCGCTGCGCCGACAGGTCGTAACCACGCTTGATGGCATACTCCATCGAGCGTGCATCGGGCGGATGGCCGACGTGGTAGCCGTGCGTGCCGGCCGAATCGATGAGGAATCGGTGTTCAAGCCCCGCCGCCGCCACGCGGTGACGGAACACGCCTTCGGCCGTCGGCGAGCGGCAGATATTCCCCATGCAGACAAACAGCACCGATATCGGCTTGGCCATGACGCGTCTCCTTATATAATCAACATGCTTGCATTTTAACGATTCAGGAGAAGGAATGACATCACGTTGTGGCTGCCGCCTGGCGAATGTGAATGACGCGGTACAGGGCGCGCTGGTGCCGCTGGCTTTCCTGTATCCCGCCGTGGGCGAGGAAAAGCTTGAGCAGTTCGGCCCTTACTCGCTGGAGGTGGCGCTGGATGCGCCGCCCGCCGTGGGCAAGTATCCGCTGGTGGTGATCTCGCACGGTCATTCCGGCACGCCGTGGGCCTATCGCCAGTTGGCCAAGCATCTGGCGCTGGCAGGCTTCATGGTGGCCCTGCCCGCGCACACCGGCAACACGCGGCTGGACAACACGCTGGCCGGCACCGCCGCCAACCTGGCCAACCGCCCGCGCCACATCACGCTGACCATCGACGCGGCGCTGGCCGACGCCGTGCTCGGGCCGCACATCGCCAGCAACGAGGCCGGCGCCAACGTCGCCGTCATCGGCCACTCCATCGGCGGCTACACCGCGCTGGCGGCCGCCGGCGCCATCGCCTGGAGCGGACCGTATGAACGCAAGGACTCAAATGCGCCGCCGGAACAGGTGCCGGTCACGCCAGATCCGCGCATCCACGCGCTGGTGCTGCTGAATCCCGCCACGTTCTGGTTCATCGCCGGCTCGCTGCGGCCGGTGAACCTGCCGATCCTGATGCGCACCGGCGAGCAGGACGAGGTCACGCCGATCGAACACGCCAACAAGATCATCGAAGGCGTAGGCGATCCAGCGCTGGTCGAGCACAAGGACATTGTCGGCGCCGGCCACTTCGCCTTCATGAGCAAGTTCCCGCCCGAGATGACGCGGCCGAACTTCAAGCCGTCGCAAGACCCGGAAGGCTTCGACCGCGAAGCCATCCAGCCCGAATTCTTCGCCGACGTCACCGCCTTTCTGCGGCGGACACTGTGCGACGCGCCCGCCGTAGGATAGTTATACTGATATCAAACGTAAACAAGGAGAAATCATGTCGCAAGAATTAATACTCGATGGCCGCCTGGAATCGGCAAAGACCACCGCGTGGTGGCTGTACATTATTCACGCGGTCAGCTTCGTGTTCTCGCTGGGCGCGTTCTCGATCATTCCGCTGGTGCTCAACTACCTGCAGCGGCCCAGCACAGAAGGCACCTTCGTCCACAGCCACCACTCGTGGATGATCCGCTCGTTCTGGTGGTACATCATCTGGATGGTGGTGGGCGCGGTGTTCTTCATGACCTTCATCGGCATTCCGATCGCCTGGGTGATCTGGATCGGTGCCTGGCTGTGGAAGGCGTATCGCCTGATCGTCGGCGTCAGCCGCATCAACCGGAACGAGCCGGCGCCGGTGTAAACTTCAGCGCCTGGCGCAGGCCTGCGACGATCACCTCGTAGGCCTGCTGCCTGCTTTCCTCATCGGGCGCGCGCAGCACGTAGGACGGGTGATACACCGCGATCACCCAGCGCCCTTCATACTCGAACGGCGCGTCCATCACGGCGCTCATCGTCGCGCTGCCGTTCTTCAGTACCGACTTCAATGCGGTGGCGCCCAGCGCCACCACCACCTCCGGTTTGACCCGCGCCAGCTCCTCTTCCAGCCACACATGACATGCGGAGATTTCGCGCTGCGCAGGCGTCTTGTGCAGGCGGCGCTTGCCGCGCAGCTCCCATTTGAAATGCTTGACGGCGTTGGTCAGGTAGACCTTGTCGCGCGCCACGCCGGCTTCGGCCAGCGCGCGGTCCAGCACCGCGCCGGCCGGGCCGACGAACGGCAGGCCTTGCAGGTCTTCCTGATCGCCGGGCTGTTCGCCCACCAGCATGATGCGGGCGTGCTTGGGGCCGACGCCAGGCACGGCTTGTGTGGCGTTGCGCCATAGTTCGCAGCGGCGGCACTGGTCGAGCGAGTCCGGCTCATCGCGCTGCGGTTGCGCGCGTTCGGCCGTTACCATGATAGTGGTGGCGCCGTCGCGGCGGCCCACGGTGCCGGTCTGGCCGGTGCGGCGTTCGCCGTTGGCGGCGGCGCTGATCATGGCTGGCACGATGGCGCCTTCCGGCAGGTTTTTCCAGAAGCGTGACGGGATATGGCTGCGCAGCAGGTCGGCGTTCAGGCGCGCGGGGTTGAAAATGCTGCGGTAGTAGGTGAGCCACAGCGCTTCGCCGGCGTCTTCGATGTCGGCGGCGCTGCGCAGCAGGGATGGGGCGTCGTGCAGGTGTTCGCCGTCCCACAGCACGGCGGCACTGGGCGTGGCGATCATCCAGGTGGTTTTGCCCATGCGGCGGGCGAAGTGCCGCGCCACTTGCGGCAGGACGTCGTGCGTCGGTTCGAACCAGGCGACGAAGCGCGGTGCACCGTCGTCCTCCTTGCGTTCGCGGAAGCGTACGTAAGCGTGCATATCGTGCTCCTCGCGGTGCACGGCTTTTACCATTGCGTAGAGCCGCGCGCCGTCCTGGTCGGCGGCCGACACCACATCGCGTTCGCCGAGGTGCCAGCGCCAGATGATTTTGTACAAAAAGGCCCAGCGGTCTACAGCGCTGAAGCATGCCGCACTGGCCAACATCTCCATCAGCTCGCGCGGCAGGCGCAGGACTGGCGCGGGGACGGCAGCCGGCGGCTCAGCGGCGTCGCCAAGCGGCGCAGCAGCGGCGCCGGCCGGCGACTCGACGGCGGCCGAGAACAGGTCGCCCTCCTCCTCGTTGGAAGCCCATTCTACAAATTCCGGCGCTACTCGGCGCGCGATTAGTTCGCGGGCGGCCTCACGCCACTCATCAAACGAGCGCACTACCTTGCGCATCATGCCGCCTGCAGCTCCGGCCACAGATTCATTTGCTGCGGCGCCTCGGCCATCGACCGGCGCAGATGCTCGGACGGACTGGCGTCACGTGCAGGAAAATAATCCGCCGTAATGATGAACGGCGAAATCTTCTTCATGCTGCAGCGCAGGCGCGACAAATCCGCATACCGCACCTGCCGCAAACGCCGCAGCTCCACAATGCGCTGCGCATTGCGCAAGCCGATGCCCGGCACCCGTGCAATCATGTGCGGCTCGGCGCGATTCAAATCCAACGGAAAATGCTCGCGATGCTCCAGCGCCCACGCCAGCTTGGGATCAATGTCGAGCGCCAGATTGCCGCCGCTCGCCGGCAGCAGCTCGCTGGCCTGGAAGCCATAACTGCGCAACAGGAAATCGGCCTGATACAGCCGGTGCTCGCGCATCATCGGCGGCGGCGCCAGGGGCACGCTCTTGGGACTTTGCGGAATCGGACTGAAAGCCGAGTAGTACACGCGCTTCAGCTTATAGCTGCCATACAGCGTCTCGGCGGTGGACAGGATCTGCTGGTCATCGCTGGCATCCGCGCCGACAATCATCTGCGTGCTCTGCCCGGCCGGCGCGAAGCGCGGCGACTTCGGCTCCTCGGCCTTTTCATCCAGCTTGCGGCGAATCGAACCCATGGCCAGCTTGATGGTATGGACGCTCTTCTCCGGCGCCAGCTTCTGCACGCTGTCCTGCGTCGGCAACTCGATGTTCACGCTCAAGCGATCGGCATAACGCCCCGCCGCCGCGATCAGCGCAGGATCGGCGTCCGGTATCGTCTTCAAATGGATATAGCCGCGGAACTGATGCACCTCGCGCAGCTCGCGCGCCACCTGCACCAGCTGCTCCATGGTGTAGTCGGCCGACTGGATAATCCCCGAGCTGAGGAACAGCCCATCGATGTAATTGCGGAGATAGAAATCGGTGGTCAGCTTGACCACCTCCGCCACGGTGAAGCGCGCACGCGGCACGTTGGACGTGCGGCGATTCACGCAATACTGGCAATCGTACAGGCAGTAATTGGTCAGCAAAACCTTCAGCAGCGACACGCAGCGGCCATCCGGCGTGTAGCTGTGGCAGATGCCCATGCCGGTGGTGGCGCCAAAGCCGTCCTTGCCGATGGAGTTGCGCTTCGGCGCCCCGCTGCTGGCGCAGGATGCGTCGTATTTGGCCGCATCCGCCAGGATCTCCAGCTTGTCCGTCAACTCCATATGTGCGCTCCGATACACTGTATTTATATACAGTATAACAGAACGTTGTTCAGGACAAAATGGCTTTCAGTGCGTCGACCAATTTGCCGCACTCTTCGTCCGTGCCGATCGAGATGCGCAGGAACTGATCGATGCGCGCAGCGGTAAAGTGGCGCACGAGGATGGCGCGCTCGCGCAAGGCCTTGGCCAGTTGCGCGCCATCGTGCTGCGGATGACGCGTGAAGACGAAGTTGGCCTGCGACGGCAGCACCTCGAAGCCCAGCGCCTGCAACTCCGCCACCAGCCACGCGCGGCTGGCGATGATCGCCTGCGAGGTCTGCTCGGTGTACGCCACATCGTCCAGCGCCGCCACCGCGCCGGCCTGCTGGACCTGGCCCAGCGGATAGCAATTGAAGCTGTTCTTTACCCGCTCCAGGCCCGCGATCAGGTCCGGATGGCCGAGCGCAAAGCCCACGCGCAGGCCGGCCAGCGAGCGCGATTTGGACAGCGTCTGGATCACCAGCAGATTGTCGTAACGGCCCAGCAGCGCGGCAGCGCTCTCGCCGCCGAAGTCCACATAGGCTTCATCGATCACCACCACCTGCTCCGGATGCGCCGCCACCAGCGCCTCGATCTGCGCCAGCGGCAGGCCGATGCCGGTCGGCGCATTCGGATTGGCGAGGATGATGGCGCCGCACGGCTGCTCATAGTCCGCCACATCGATCTCGAAGCGCTCGTTCAGCGGCACCTGCACGCACTCGATGCCATACAGGCTGCAATAAGTCGGGTAGAAGCTGTAGCTGATATCGGGCGCCAGCAGCGGCAAATCATGCTTGAGCAAAGCATGGAAGGTATGCGCGAGCACCTCGTCCGAGCTATTGCCGACGAAGACCTGCTCGCGCGTGAGGCCGAAACGGCGCGCCACCGCGTCCTTCAACGCCGCGTTGGACGGATCGGAATACTTGC
This sequence comes from Duganella paludis, assembly GCF_054461335.1. NCBI lineage: Bacteria > Pseudomonadati > Pseudomonadota > Betaproteobacteria > Burkholderiales > Oxalobacteraceae > Duganella > Duganella paludis. The sequence goes on along the minus strand of NZ_CM136922.1, from coordinate 5,954,452 downwards.
GCAGTCCATCGCCGGCGGCGGCCTGCATCGCGGCGATCGCCTTGGGCGATGGACCGTAGGGATTTTCGTTGGTGTTCAGTTTGACCAGGCCGGGCATCTGCACCTGCTCGCCCGGCGTGTAAGGGGTTAAACCGTGTACGACTTTGCTCCAGAACTTGCTCATGCCATTTCCTCAAATGCCCGCTCGATATCGGCGATTAAATCCTGAACGTCTTCCAGGCCGACGTTGAAGCGCACCAGGATGCCCTTGTCAGTCCAGTTCTTGCGCATATGTTGTATGCGGTAAGGCATCACCAGGCTGTTGGCGCCGCCCCAGCTATAACCGATCTTGAACAGCTTGAGCGCATCGACAAAACGGTCGGTCTGCGCTTCGGTAAAACGCTCGTCGAAGATCACCGAGAACAAACCGCCGGCGCCGCTGAAGTCGCGCTTCCATATCTCGTGGCCGGGGCAATCCGGAAACGCCGGATGCAGTACCCGCGTGATTTCGGGCCGCGTTTGCAGCCAGGCCGCCAGCTTGCGCGCCGCCGCGTCGTGCGCGTCGAAGCGCAGGCGCATGGTCGGCAAACCGCGCGACACCAGATAGGCATCGTCCGCGCCCACGCCCATGCCGAGCCGCATATGCGCAAGGCTGATGCGGTCGTGCAGTTCGCGGTCGCGCGTGATCACTGCGCCCATCAGCATATCCGAACCGCCCGACTGGTACTTGGTCAGCGCCTGCATGATGATGTCCACGCCCAGGTCGAAACCGCGCAGCGCCAGGCCGGCGGCCCAGGTGTTATCCAGCGCCACCAGCACGCCGTGTTCGTGCGCCACCTTGCAGATGGCCGGCAGGTCCGGCACTTCCATCGACACCGAACCCGGTGCCTCGGTCCAGATCAGCTTTGTATTCGGCTGGATCAGCGCCGCGATGCCCTCACCGATCAGCGGATCGTAGTAGCGCGCGGTGATGCCGTAGTCAGCCGACAGCCAGCGTCCCAGCTCGCGGTTCGGGTTGTAGACGTTATCCGGCAACAGCACATCGTCGCCCGACTTAAGCACCGCGAAATCGACCATGGCGATGGCCGCCAGGCCGCTCGGCGCCAGCAGGCAGTGCTTGCCGTCTTCGATTTCAGCCAGCCGCGCTTCCAGCGTAAAAGTGGTCGGTGTGCCGTGCAGCCCGTAGGTATAGGCGTTCTTGTCTTTCCAGTCGCCCGAGCGCATGGCCGCCACATTCTTGAACAGCACCGTGGAGGCGTGATGGATACCGACCGGGAACGCCTCGAAACCTTCAGGCGCCTTGTAGTCGGTGTGGATCAGCGCCGTTTGCGGAGATTTTTTTACCATCGTCATCAGCGCATATTGCCGGTGTGGCCCAGCGAGTAGCGCCCCGGTTGCGGCCACACGGTCAGGCCGTGCGGCTCCTGGCCGACCTTGATCTGCTGCACGTCGCCGTTGCTGGTGTCGATGCGGTACACGCGGTCGTCGAAGCGGCCGGACAACCACAGGTATTTGCCATCGGCGCTGACGTTGCCCATGTCCGGGCTGCCGCCGCCTGGAATCGCCCATTGCGCCACCACTTTTTCGGTGGCGAAGTCGATCACCGTCACGCGGCCTTTGCCTTTCGGCTTGCCGTGGATCTTGTGCGTGCCGCGATTGGCCACATACAGCTTGGTGCCGTCGCGACTTGGATACAAGCCGTGCGCGCCGACGCCGGTCGGAATGAAGCCGACCTTGGTGAAGCTGGCCGAATCCACAATGTGCACGCCGTCGGCGTCCATGTCGGCGATGTAGTAACGCTTGCCGTCCGGCGAAACGCGGATATCCTGCGGCATGCCCTTCTTCTTGCTGCACACCTCATTGGCCAGCAGCTGGTCGATCGGATCTTTCTCCGAGAAGCGCGTGGCCGGCATCGACAGCTTCAGATAGCCTTCGACCTTGCGCGTCTGCAGATCGATGCGCGCCACCGAGCCGCTGAATTCGCAGGTGAACATGGCGTAGCGGCCGTCAGGCGAAAAGTCGGCATGGTTGATGCCGCCGCATTCCGGCACGTCGATGGCGTACTGCACGGCCATGGTCTTCGGATCGCGGAAATCCAGGCGGTGCAAAGCCTCCGCTACCACGATGGCCGATTTACCGTCCGGCGAGAAGTACATATTGTAGGGATCTTCCACCGCCACCTGCGTGCCCGGCTTGCCGGTGCGCGGATCGATCGGCGTCAGGCTGCCTTTGTTAGTGCGCTCGGCGTTGTTCGCCACCCACAGCGTCTGCAGGTCGTGCGACGGCACCACGTGCTGCGGGCCGACGCCTACCTTGAACTTGTCGACCACCTTCATCGTCTCCGGGTCGATCACGTAGACATCGTTGGAGCGCAGGTTGGGCACATAGATGCGCTGCAAATGGTCGCGCACGGATGGGCTCATATTCGCCGGTGCGATGCCGGCATACACGCTGACCGGAGTCGAAGCCGCTGCGGTTGCGGCAGCGGCGGCGGCGGCGACCGTCTTGGCCGGCGAACTCGCGGCGGCCATCAGGCCGCCCGTTGCGATCAGACCGGCGGCGGCCAGGGCCGCATAAACCATATGATTAGTTTTCATTTGGGTTCTTTACTCAAAGTGGACGGCGCTCCATGCGCCGCAAATGCGGAAATAGCGGCAACCGAGGTATCGACGATGCGCTGCACGCCAAGCTTGCCCAATTCGGCAGTGGCGCGGCGCGCGTCTCCGCGCACGCCATCGTTGACGGTGGGCGCGGGACCGCGCGCCAGCGCCTCGGCACGCACCAGGGATTTGTCGGTGGCCAGCATCAGCGCGGCGTCGGCCAGGCCGGCATGCAGGCCGATTTCGGCCTTGCTGTAGCCGCGCTTTTCAAGATCGGTGATATACCCTTCCTGCGTGACGTCGTAATAGGCCAGCAAGGCCAGCGCACCGGCCTTGCCATCCTTGGCCCAGGCCTTGTTCAGGCGCTGCGCCACGCGCGTTTCGCTTTTCTGGTAACCGCCATGGTCGCCGACGAAGACGACGTGGCGGAAGCCGTGCTGGCGCAGGCTCTGGCCGGTGGCGAACAGCAGGTCTTCAAACGTGGACTCGGGGATGGACAAGGTGCCGGCAAACTTCATATGGCCGGCCGGCGGCGTGATACTGCCTTCCGGGACGTAAGCCACCACCGGCGCGACCACGGCGTTGTCCAGCTTTTGCGCGATCATCCGCGCCAGCACGGCGGCGCGCACATTGTGCTTGCCCAGCGCGATAAAGGGACCGCTTTGCTCGGTGCCGCCGATGGGAATGATGGCGGTGGTGGCCCCGCCGTCGATGCGCGCACGCAGTTCGGTGCTGGTCATTTCTTCCAGCATGACGGGCGCCTCGGCTGCGGAAACCGCAGCGGGCCGCGCCAGCGCGCCTACCAACAAGCAAGCGGCAAGCACCGCCGGGAATTTCAAGTCAGGCATAAGCACATCATCTAACAAAAAAGGCGAACTGCCGTTACGCTAGTTCGCCTTTATTATAGTGGAAGAAACGCTTAAAGCGCCTCGCCCCACAGGTCATGTGCATCCGATGTCGTAATTTTCACATCAACGAACTGACCGACCACCAGTTTCTTGTGCGGTTCGTACGGCGGCTTGACGTACACCACGCCGTCGATTTCCGGCGCGTCGGCTGCCGAGCGGCCTACGCCGCCGGTACGATTGACTTCATCGATCAGCACGCGCACGGTCTTGCCGACTTTCGCTTTCAGGCGCGCTTTCGAGATTTCTTCCTGCAGCAGCATCACGCGGCCGCGACGTTCTTCGCGCACTGCTTCCGGTACCGGATTGGCCAGTTCGTTGGCGGTGGCGCCTTCCACCGGCGAGTAGGCGAAGCAACCCAGGCGGTCGATCTGCGCTTCCCGGAGGAAGTCCAGCAGGTATTCGAATTCCTCTTCGGTCTCGCCTGGGAAACCGGCGATGAAGGTCGAACGGATGGTCAGGTCCGGATTCATTTTGCGCCAGGCCAGGATGCGGTCCAGGTTCTTCTCGCCGCTGGCCGGACGCTTCATGCGCTTCAGCACATCGGGATGCGCGTGCTGCATCGGGATGTCCAGGTACGGCAGCACGTGCTCGCCCATCAGTGGAATCACCTGGTCGACGTGCGGGTACGGATAAACGTAGTGCATGCGCACCCAGGCGCCGTAGGACTTGGCCAGTTCGCCCAGCGCTTCCATCAGCTGCGTCATGTGGGTCTTGATCGGACGGCCGTTCCAGAAACCGGTGCGGAACTTGACGTCCACGCCGTAGGCCGAGGTGTCCTGCGAGATCACCAGCAATTCCTTCACGCCCGACTTGAACAGGTTCTCCGCTTCCAGCAGCAGTTCGCCGATAGGACGCGACACCAGGTCGCCGCGCATCGACGGAATGATGCAGAACGAGCAGCGGTGGTTGCAGCCTTCCGAAATCTTCAGGTAGGCGTAATGCTTCGGCGTCAGCTTGATGCCCTGCGGCGGAATCAGGTCGATGAACGGCTCATGCGGCTTAGGCAGGTGGAAGTGGACCGAGTCCATCACTTCCGCCAGCGCGTGCGGGCCGGTCACGGCCAGCACCTTGGGGTGGATCTTGGTGATCAGGTCCGAGCCGTCGGCATCCTTCTTGGCGCCGAGGCAGCCGGTCACAATCACTTTACCGTTTTCGGCCAGCGCTTCGCCGATGGCGTCCAGCGATTCCTGCACGGCGGCGTCGATGAAGCCGCAGGTATTGACGATCACCAGATCGGCGCCGTCATACGATTTGGCGGTTTCGTAACCTTCAGCACGGAGCTGGGTCAGGATCTGTTCGGAGTCGACCAGCGCTTTAGGGCAGCCGAGCGATACAAAGCCCACTTTCGGTGCTGGCGCGCCGGCGGCTGGCTGGGGAATACGGGAGAGTGGTTGCGATTGCATGATTGGTTGCTTTATACGTCACAAAGATTACGAGCAATCGACGATTATACCATGTTACGATAGTGGCTTAACGCCCTTTGCTAGAGGAGATTGTGTGGCAACACTGAAAGACGTCGCAATGCTTGCGGGTGTAGGCATGTCGACAGCATCGCGCGCCATTTCCGGCGCCGGACCGGTATCGGCCGAAGCGATGAAAAAGGTCCAGGCCGCAATCGAACAACTGAACTTCCGCCCTTCCTCCATCGGCCGCTCGCTGTCGGCGCAGTCGCTGGGCATGATCGGTATTTTCGCGCCCTCCTTCTTCGGCGCCTACTACGGCACCATCCTCAAACAAACCGACATCGAACTGCGCGCCATGCGCCGCCACGTGGTGGTCGCCACCGGCTGCGGCGACGGCACGCCGCGCGAGGAAGCCATCGAAGCGGTGAAGTTCCTGATCGGCCGCGATTGCGACGGCATCGTGGTGCTGGGCCACGACCTGCTCGATGAAGACATGCAGATGCTGCACAAAATGCATCCGAAGATGGCCTTCCTAAACCGCCGCAGCGAAACGCTGGAGGCATCGTCCTTCTGCCCGGACCACTACCACGGCGGCGAACTGGCCGCGCGCACCCTGCTCGACGCCGGCCATCGCCAACTGGCCGTGATCTCCGGCCCGGCCGGCACCTCGGACAACCAGGAGCGCTTGCGCGGTTTCTTCGACGAGCTGGAACGCCAGGGCATCGCGCGCGACGCGGTGCGCATGATTCCATCGGACTTCTCGCGCGAAGGCGGTTTCAGCGCGGCGCAGCAGTTGCTCAACGAAGGCCGCCATTTCACGGGCCTGTTCTGCGCCAACGATGAAATGGCGATCGGCTCGATGTCCTGCTTCCACCGCGCCGGCGTGCGCGTGCCGCAGGAAGTGTCCATCGTCGGCTATGACGATGACTACTCGGCCGAGTTCTCGTCGCCGGGCCTGACCTCGGTGCACATCCCGATGCAGCAGCTGACGCAGAACGCGGTGCGCTGGCTGCTCAACCTGTGCTACGGCACCCACCACCAGATCTCGCGCGAGTTCCCGGTGTCCGTCACCATGCGCGGCTCGGTGGCGCCGCCGCAGTAGCGGCTACACAAAAGCGCCTAGTCCGGAGCGCTCAGCCATTCCTCGATGGCGGCGCCGGAAATCGGCCGGCTGTACAGATATCCTTGCCCCTTGTCGCAGCCCTGCTCCGCCACCACGGCGGCCTGCTGCTGCGTTTCGATGCCCTCGGCCACCGTATTCATGCCCAGGCTGCGCGCCACCTTCACCGTGGCCTCGATCAGCACCTCGTGATGCTTGCTGGTGGCGGCCAGCGTAATGAAGGAGCGGTCGATCTTCACCGTATCGACCGGCAGCAGATGAAGACTCGATAACGATGAGTAGCCGGTGCCGAAATCGTCCAGCGCCAGCTTCACGCCCAGCCCCTTTAACCCCAGCAGCTGCGACTGGATATCCGTGCCCTGCGCCGCCAGGCTCTCGGTGATTTCCAGCTGCAGCTGTTCGGGCGCCATGCCGTTGGCGGCCAAAATCGCTCCGACCCGCTCGCACAAGCCGTCCTGGTTCAGCTGCGCGCGCGACAGGTTGACCGCCAGCAGGCGCGGCGCGCGCTCGCCCAATTGCCGCTGCCAGCGGGCGAAATCGGCACAGGCCATGGCCAGCACCTGCTCGCCGATGGCGCCGATCAAGCCGCAATCCTCGGCCACGCCGATGAACTCAACCGGCCCGACCACGCCGCGCAGCGGATGGTTCCAGCGCACCAGCGCCTCCACGCCGGCGCTGCGGTCGATGCCGCCGTCCGGCAGCAGGCCCACCACCGGCTGATACACGGTAAACAATTCGCCACGCTCGATGCCGCTACGCAGGTCGGCCTCCATGCCACCGCGCCAGATCGCCTGTTCGCGCATCTCGCGCGCGAACGCGGCAAACTGGTTGCCGCCGCCGGCCTTGGCCGCGCGCATGGCGATGGCGGCGTCGCGCAACACGTCGTCGGCCTGCTGCGGCTCGGCCTCCATTCCAAGCGCCACGATGCCGATGCTGAAGGTGCAGGACAACTCGTATTCACCGACCTGATAGGGTTTGCTCAGCCGGTCCAGCAGGCGCGCCGCGATGCGTTCGGCGGTGTCGCGCTGCGGCAGGCCGTCGAGCAGCACGGCGAATTCGTCGCCGCCCACGCGCGCCGCGATCTCGGTGCTGTGCGGCTGGCCCGGCGGGCGACTGCTGGCGCGCACGGTGCTGCGCAGCCGCTCTGCCACCAGCATCATCACCTGGTCGCCGACGTCGTTGCCGAAGGTGTCGTTGATTTGCTTGAAGCGGTCGAGATTCAGGAACATCACCGCGCAGTGGTCGTTCGGCACGGCGCGCTGCAGCATGTCCTGCAACAGCTCCAGCGCCCGGCTGCGGTTGGGCAGCTGCGTCAACGGATCGACCCGCGCGGCGCTGGCCAGGCGACTGGCCAGCGTGCGCTGCTCGCGCATCACCTCGTGGGTGGCGTCCAGCAGCACCGCCATCAGCCGCTGCGCATCGACCTTGAGCAGGTTCAGCGACAGCACCGACGGTCCCTTGTCGGTGGCGGCCAGCACGATGCGCCGGCCCTCGCACACCACGCCATGCGCTCCCTGGAAAGCGGCGCACTGCTGCGCCAGGTCCGGCGCATATGGCTGCAGCACCTCGAACAGGTTGAGCAAGTCGCCGTCCGGCGCCAGTGGCATCAGCAGCTGCGAGGCCATCGGATTGAGCATCTCGATTTCGCCGTTGTGCTGCAGCTGGATCAACGCCACCGGCGCCCGGTACAGGAACTGGATCAGGGTTTCATACGCGGTGTCGGTGTCGGGCTGCATTCAGCGCCCTCCTTCGGCCAAGCCGGGACGCCAGCAGGCCACCTGGTTGCGGCCGCTGCGCTTGGCCAAGTACAAAGCCTGGTCGGCACGGGTGAGCAGGCCGTCGAAGCCGGTCACGTCGTCGTCCATCATGGCCACGCCAATGCTGACCGTGTAGGCAATCTGCTGCTGCTCGTACACCGCCGGCGCCTGTTGCACCTGGGCGCGCAAGCGTTCGGCCACGGCCATGGTGTCGTCCAGGTCCACCGATGGCAACAGCACGGCGAATTCCTCGCCGCCGATGCGGGCCAGCACGTCGACCTGGCGGCACACGCCGCGCATGGCCGCAGCCAGCTGGCGCAGCACTTCATCGCCGGCCGGATGGCCGTAAGTGTCGTTGATGCCCTTGAAATGGTCGGCATCGAGCATGATCAGCGCCACCGGCCGGGGCGTTTTCTTGCGCCGCGCCAGCTCCACGTCGGCCGCCTCGAAGAAAGCGCGCCGGTTAAACAGGCCGGTCAGGTGGTCGCAGTAGGCGGCCTGGCGCAGGCTCTGGCTGATTTCACGCTTATCCGAGATGTCGCGGATGATCATGCAATAAGCCGGCTCGCCGCTATCTTCCTCGACCCGGCCCGGCAGCGGCGAAATCATGGCGCTGCCCCAGAACTGACTGCCGTCGGCGCGACGGCGCAAGCCTTCGTCCAGCGTCCAGCCGTTCTCGTCGGCTTCGCGCAGGCGGTCGGCCTGCTGCGCGGGCGTGGTGGCGTCGTCCGGATAGAACAGCGCATACGGCTGTCCCACCACCGCCGCATCGTAGCCGGTCACGCGGCCGATGCTTTCGTTCCACGATTCGATGCGACCGTGCCGGTCCAGGCTGGCCAGCGCATAGTCGGCGATATTGGTCATGATGGCGTTCAGCCAGGCGTCGGTGTTGCGCAGCTGGCGCTCGCGCCGGTCCTGCACGGTTATATCGCTGAGCACCGCCATCAGGCGCGCGTCATCGAGCTTCAACAAGCTGAGCGACAACACCTGCGGTCCGCCGCCGACATTGTCGGCGTGCAGGAACAAACGCGTGGCGTCGCACACCTGGCCGCTGGGTTCGGTGTAGGCGGCACACAGCTGGCGCAGGTCCGGCGCCACTTGGGCCAGCGCCTCGAACAGATTGGTCAGCTCGCCGTCGCGGCTGAGCGGCATCAGCAGCTGGGCCGAGAGCGGGTTGAGCATGAGGATGCTGCCGTCGCTGCTGAGTTGCACCAGGCCCACCGGCGCCATGTACAGGAACTGCAGCAGGGCTTCGTACTCTTCCGCATCCGGATGCGGCGGCTGCACGGCGGCGCAGGTAGCGCCGCTCATAGCCGGTGCACCAGCACGTAGGACAGCGCCGCCGATGGCGCCGATACCAGCCGCAGCTTGACCTTGGTCGGCCGCATGCGCAAGGTCAGCACGTAGTTGATGATGTCGTCGAGCGGCTCGCCGGCCTCGCGCGCATCCACGAAGCGCTGGGCCACCAGGAAATTGTTCATACACGGCGCCACCACGGTAAACAAATCCTGGTCCAGCACGCGCTCGGGACGCAGCCCGGCAGCCTGCGACTCGAAGCTGTTGTAACGCAGCACCCGGTGCTCGTGGTCGAAGCCGATCACGCCGAAATCCAGGGTATTGAGAGCCGCCTCGTCCATGTCCGCCAGCAGCGTGGCGATGCCCGGCTGCTCAAACTGTACTGCTGCCTGCATAGTCATTCCTTCACCGAAAAACCTTCAAACGACACTTTCAGCATGTGGCGGACGATATCGTCGGTTGTCATCTTGCTGAAGGTCTGCAAATACTCGACCGCCGGATCGCAGGTGCGCGCGTAATAGCTGAACAGAATCACATCCGTCGGCAGCTCGCGGTTCAGCAGGCCCTGCTCCTGGCCCTGCTTGACCAGCGCTTCCAGTTGCCGGTTCAGCTTCAGCACCTTCATCATGTACTTCAAATTGCGCATCAACATCTCGCGCACATGCGGGCTGGTGGAGGGCAGGAACGGCAGGCCGCCATCCAGCCGCACCCGCAGCGCCCACTCCAGCAGCGCCGACAGCTTCTCCACCGGTCCCAGCGCCGGGTCGATGGCGGCGACGTAATCGAGCGCGCCGTCCAGCAGGCGGATCAGCGCCTCGCCCACCAGCTCCTCCTTCGATTTGAAGTGCTTGTACAGGCTGGGCTTGGAGATGCCAACCGCACCGGCCACGTCATCCATGGTCATTAAATCATAACCTTTGGTGCTGAGCACCGCAGTCGCGGCGTCCAGTATCGCGTGCTCCCGCAGCTTAAAGGCTTGATTTTTAAAGCTTAATTTTGGAAAAATACTCATTGGTCAATTTTCGCTACTGATTAGTAGCTTTTCTTATTGGACGGTAGTAATATTAGCACACCAGTTAAACATTCTCATCATCACCCTATGAATCAGAAACGTCAACGTATAGCCATCGTCGGCGCCGGCATCTCCGGCCTGGCCAGTGCCTACTTCCTCAGCCGCGCCCACGATGTGGTGCTGTTCGAGGCCGGCACCTACCTGGGCGGCCATACCAATACCGTGGACGTCGCGCTGGAAGGCCGCACCCATGGCGTCGATACCGGCTTCCTGGTTTATAACGAACTCACCTACCCCAACCTGATCGCGCTGTTCGATGAACTGAACGTGGCCAGCATCGCCAGCGACATGTCGTTCGCGGTGTCGATGGATGATGGCGCGCTGGAATGGGCCGGCACCAATCTCGACAGCGTGTTCGCCCAGCGCAGCAACCTCGGCAGCCCGTCTTTCCTGCGCATGCTGTGGGATATTTTGCATTTCAATCGCAATGCGGAGCGCTTTCTTGAACAGGCCATGCAGAGCGGCGCCACGCTGGGCCAACTGCTGGAACAACAGCGCTACAGCGCGCGCTTCCGTGACGCCTACCTGCTGCCGATGGCGGCGGCCATCTGGTCCAGCGCGCCGAACGACATCCTCAACTTCCCGGCCGCGACCTTCCTGCGTTTCTGCCTGAACCACGCGCTGCTGCAAGTAAACAATCGGCCGCAATGGCGCACGGTGGCCGGCGGCGCACGCAACTACGTCGAAAAAATCGCCGCCGTGTTGCCCGATTGCCGCCTGCGCACGCCGGTGCGCGGCGTGTGGCGCAATGCCGACGGCACGCTGCAGGTCGATAGCGGACTCGACAGCGAAACCTTCGACGCCGTGGTGTTCGCCACCCATGCGCCGACCACGCTGTCGCTGCTCAAGGATGTCAGCCTGGCCGAACGTTCGATCCTCGGCGGCTTGCGCTACCAGCCCAACACCGCCTACCTGCACACGGACGCGAAGCTGCTGCCGCGCCGCCGCAAGGTGTGGTCGGCGTGGAACTACCTCTCGGGCGCCAGCACATCGGGAGGCCGCCCGGTTTGCGTCAGCTACTGGCTCAACCAGTTGCAGGCGCTGCCGTTCGAAACCCCGGTGGTGGTGACGCTCAATCCCCACGTGCCGCCCGACGCCGCCAAGGTGCTGGCGAAATTCGAGTACGACCACCCGATCATGGACCAGGGCGCGATCCAGGCGCAGCAGCAATTGCAGCAGATCCAGGGCGTCAACGGCACCTGGTACGCTGGCGCCTGGACGGGCTATGGCTTCCATGAAGACGGCCTGAAATCGGCGCTGCGCATCGCCGCCGCATTCGGCGTTGCACCAGCCTGGGCCACGCTGCCATGAAACCGGCCCAATCCCCGGCCCAGCTGGTGCACGGCCACGTGGTGCACGCGCGCCTGCGGCCGGCGTTGCACCGCTTCGTCTATCCCCTGTTCTACGTGCGCCTGAACCTGGCGCGGCTGGACGAATGCAACTCGCGCTGGTTCGGCGTGGACCGCTGGCGGCCGCTGGCCATCCGCCGCCGCGACTACGGCCCGCGCGACGGCTCCAGCCTGGAATTGTGGATGCGCGCCCTGCTGCGTGAACACGGCATCACCGCCGACGGCGAAATCTGGCTGCAAACCTTTCCGCGCGTGGCCGGCTACGTCTTCAACCCGGTCAACTTCTGGCAATGCCATGCGGCCGACGGCCGGCTGGCCGCCGTGCTGGCCGAAGTCAACAACACCTTCGGCGAAACCCACCGCTACCTGCTGCGCATCGATGACGGCATGAGCGTGGCCGCCGTCAAGCAGATGCACGTGTCGCCGTTCTGCGAAGTGCAAGGCCACTATCGCTTCCGCTTCCGGCTCGGCGGCGCCAGCCACAGCATCGGCATCGACTACCACGACAACGACGGCCTGCTGCTGCGCACCGCCGTCAGCGGCCATCCGGCGCCGATGACCGACCGCGCCATCGTCGGCGCGCTGTGCCGCTACCCGCTGCTGGGGGTCGGCATCGTCGCCCGCATTCACTGGCAGGCGCTGCGGCTGTGGCTGAAGCGCGTCCCCTTCTTCAGCAAGCCAGCCGCACCGCTTACCCAGACCACCGTGCACCAGGAGACCGCACAATGAACCGCACCTTGACCACCCAGTTCTCGACAGCGCCCACCGGCGCGCGCTGGTTTCTCAAACTGCTCAACAATATCCGCGTCGGCCACCTGGAGCTGATCGCACCGGACGGCGCGCGCATGGTGTTCGGCAATGCCCACGATACGGCCGGCGCCACGCTGCAGGTGCACGACTGGCGCGCATGCCAGCGCATCCTGCGCGCCGGCGACATCGGTTTTGCCGAAGCCTGGTCCGCCGGCTGGATCGACACGCCGGACCTGACCGCCCTGCTGCGACTGGCCCTGCGCAATGAGGCGGCGCTGGACCGCCTGGTATTCGGCGGCGCGCTGGCCCGAGCCTGGTATCGTCTGCGCCACTGGCTGCGGCCGAACACGCGCAAAGGCAGCCAGCGCAACATCCACGCTCACTACGACATCGGCAACGCCTTTTACAAGCTGTGGCTGGACCCGAGCTGGACCTATTCCAGCGCGCTGTTCGAAGGCGATTACAACCTGCCGCTGCAGGAAGCGCAGCGCCGCAAATACCAACGCATCATCGACACGCTGCAACTCAAGCCGGGCCAGCGCGTGCTGGAAATCGGCTGCGGCTGGGGTGGCTTTGCCGAGCAGGCCGCGCGCCAGGGCATCCAGGTGCACGGCGTGACGATCTCGCCATCGCAGTTGGAGATTGCGCAACAGCGCATCCGTGACGGTGGCCTGGGCGACCGCGTGCAGCTGGAGTTGCGCGACTACCGCGACCTCGACGGCCAGTACGACGCCATCGTCTCGATCGAAATGTTCGAAGCCGTGGGCGAGCAATACTGGCCGCAGTATTTCCAGACCGTGGCGGTGCGGCTCAAACCGGGTGGCCAGGCGCTGGTGCAAAGCATCACCATCGGCGAGCAGCACTTCGAGCGCTACCGCAGCAGTACCGACTTCATCCAGCAGTACATCTTCCCCGGCGGCATGCTGCCCAGTGTCGAGCGCTTCGAACAGCACGCCGCGCGCGCCGGACTGCAGCCGCTGGAAGCGCACGCGTTCGGCCCCGACTATGCGGAAACGCTGCGCCGCTGGGATGCGCAATGCCGCGTCACGCGCCATCAGCTAACCGAGCAAGGCTTCGATGAGCACTTCCTGCGCATCTGGCACCTGTACTTCGCCTACTGCGAGGCGGCGTTCGACGAAGGCCGCACCGACGTAGTCCAATTCCTGTTGCAAAAAGCCTGAGGCCGGGAGCCCGCCATGCGCACCTTGAACCATCCTGTCAGAGACTGGCGCGGCCGGCGCATCTGGCTGATCGGCGCCTCCAGCGGCATCGGCGCGGCGCTGGCCGTGCAACTGCTGGAGGCCGGCGCGCAGGTGGTGCTGTCGGCCCGCCGCATCGCGCAGCTGGAAGCGGTGGCTGCTGGCCATCCGCAAGCCATCGTGGCGCCGCTCGACATCCTCTACCGCGAAGGCTGGAAGGAGCGCTACCGCGACATCTGCGCGCAGATCGGCGGCATCGACCTGATCGTATTTTGCGCCGCCGACTACCTGCCGGAACGCAGCTGGGAAGTCACGGCGGACGGCGCGGCGCACACGCTGGCCGTCAATCTCGGCAGCGTCTACACCGGGCTGGCGACGGTGCTGCCGGACATGCTGACGCGCGGCAGCGGCGGCATCGCCATCGTTGCCAGCGTGGCCGGCTACATGGGACTGCCGAACGCCAGCGTCTACGGCCCCAGCAAAGCGGCGCTGATCAACCTGGCGGAACTGCTCTACTCCGACCTGCACCCGCGCGGCCTGGACGTGTACCTGATCAATCCCGGCTTCGTGCGGACCGAACTGACCGCCAAGAACGCCTTCACCATGCCGGCGCTGCAGACGCCACAGGAAGCGGCGCATGCCATCCATGGCGGCCTGAGCGCCGGCAAATTCGAAATCCATTTCCCGAAGCGCTTCACGCTGGTGGTCAAACTGCTACGATGGTTGCCCTACCGTGCGCGCTTTGCCTTGTTTACCCACTTGCTGAAACCGACATGAACCCAAAACGTTCCTTCCATTCCCTGTTCTCCCTGCTCGGCTGGATCGCCCTGACAGCCGCCGTTGCCGCCATAGGCGCCATGGGCTCCACCCAGGCCCCGGAATTTTATGCGCAGCTCGATCAGCCATCCTGGGCGCCGCCCACCTGGCTGTTCGGCCCCGCCTGGACCGTGCTGTACTTGCTGATGGCGGTGGCCGCCTGGCGTGCCGTCCGCAGCACCGCCCTGCCGGCCGCGCCGGCCGTGCGCCTGTATCTGATCCAGCTGGTGCTCAACGCGCTGTGGAGCTGGCTGTTCTTCGCCTGGCACCAAGGGGCCTGGGCCTTCGCCTGCATCGTCGCGCTGTGGCTGCTGATCGCCGCCACGATGACCGCGTTCTACCGTCGCGATCGCCTGGCGGGCGCATTGATGCTGCCCTACATCGCCTGGGTCAGCTTCGCCGGAGCGCTGTGCTTCACCATCTGGCAGCGCAATCCCACCCTGCTATAAAAAAAAGGGCTGGCGAGGGGAGCCGCCAGCCCGAAATCACTACCCCCTACAACAACAGAAGACTTAGAACTTCATCGACACGCGCGCGCCCAAGGTGCGAGGATTGTTGTAATACGCGGCCCAGATCTGCTGCTTCGGCTGGCATGGCGCGCCGACTTGCGTGCAGACTTCGATGGCGTCGTACTTCACTTCCTTGTCCGTGGCGTTGTTGACGAACAACTCGGCCGTGTAGGCCTTGCCGCGCGGCTCGTAGCGGATGCTCAGGTCCAGCGTGGTGTATGCGTCCTGCATCTTCACGCCTGGGTGGCCCGGCACATCGTTGGCGAACGCGCCCGAACCGACGAACGATTTGGTTTCGTAGTGCGCCGAGATGCGCGGCGTGATGCGGCCCTTGCCGGTGTCGAAGTCATGCTCGTACATCAGCGTCGAGGCAAACGTCGGTGCGTGTTTCAGCACGCTGCCGCCGACATTGACCGTCGGCGCCGTGGTGCCGCACGATAGTCCGTTGGCGCGCGCCGCGTCCACGTCGCAGGACAGGAAGTCGTCATAGCGCGCTTTCAGCCAGGTGGCGTTGCCGCTGAAGCGGTCCACGCTGGTCGGACGCCATGCCCATTCCGCTTCCACACCCTTCACCGAGGCGCCGGCCGCGTTGAAGTTTTGCAGCGTGTTGTTGACCACCTGCGATTCCAGCTTGTCCTTGTACTTCATCCAGAAGGCGTCGATGTTCAGCGACAGCTGGCGGTCCAGCAGGTCGGACTTGAAGCCGAATTCGTAGCTGGTCAGTTTTTCAGGCTTGGTGGTGGCGCCGCCGTCGCCAATCGCCGGCGAGTGGAAGCCGGTGGTGACCGAGGCGAAGGTCAGGATGTCCTTCGATACCTTGTACTCCACGCGGCCCAGGTAGGTGCCTTGGCCATACGCCAGGTCGGCGGTGTTGTCGCCGTAGGTATTGCCGCAGGTGGACTGGTTCACCACGCCGCCCGGTCCGATGTTGTGGGTGTTGATGGTGCCCACGCCCGGAGTCACCAGTTGCGCGATCTGGCCCGGCGTCAGCGCTGCGCCACGCGGCGCGTTGTCCGGCCAGTTCGGGCAGGCCCAGTTCTGGCCACCGATATCGTATTTGTGATCCTTGGTGTAGCGCGCGCCGGCGGTCAGTTTCCACATCGGGTCGAGCTCATAGCTGGCTTGCGCGAACGCCGCCTTGGAATGCAGTTGGCGGTTGCCCTGGATGAAGGACATGGCCGACGCATACTGGCCCACCGTCGGCTGCACGAAGATCACGCTGCCGGAGGCGATGCTCTGCGCCAGCATCGCTTCGGAGATCTGGCTGCGGTCGATGTCGAAGCGGATCTTGTTTTTCTCGCGGAAGAAGAACAGGCCGCCCACCCATTGCAGCGCCGCTTCGGAATCCGAACGCACTTGCAGCTCGTTCGACAGGCTGTCGAACTGGCCCCACTCGGTGCGGTTTTCCGCTTTGAAGCCTGGATAGAAGCCGGCATCCGCATCGCTGGCGTTGCTGCGTTTCAGGCGGCTCCACGCACCCAGGTACTGCGCTTCGATGCCTTCGACCGGACGCCATTGCACCTTGCCCTTGGCGGTGATGATGGATTGGTCCAGCGTCCCCGGCGTGTCGATCAGCGCCGAGCGCAGATCTTGCCCCGCTTTCGGTTCTGCCGCCAGGTAGATGTTGCCGGCGCCGGTGTCGCTGTAGTAGTCGGCGATGAAGGTGGCCTTCAGGTCGGGCGTGAACTTCCACAGCAGCGAGGCGCGCGCGCCTTGCTGGTTGCCGGCGCCGTACTTGTGCGTGCCCGGCGAGACGTTGGAGCCTTTCAGGAAGTCGACGTAGCCGTCATGCTGGTCCTTGATGGCGGCCACGCGCAGCGCGATGTCGTCGCTGAGCGGGATGTTGATCATGGCCTGGGTTTGCAGGCGGTGGTAATCGCCCACCACCACGCTGGCCGAGCCGAAGACCTTCTGCGTGCTCGGTGCGCCCGACACCAGGTTGACCGCGCCCGCCGTCGAATTGCGGCCGTTCAGCGTGCCCTGAGGGCCGCGCGCCACCTCGACGTGATTCAGGTCGTACATCAGCGCCGTGGCGCCTTGTGGACGCGGCACATAGATGCCGTCCACATAGAACGCCACCGCCGGATCGCCCAGCTCCGTGTGATTGGCCGAACCGACGCCGCGCATGTAGACGTGCACGCCGCCCGAATCGCTGTGCGGCTCCACCACCAGGCTAGGCACCATGGCGGTCATGCTGGCCAGGTCCTTGACCTGGTTATTGGCCAACGTGTCCTGCGTGTAGGCGGTGATGGCCAGCGGCGTGTCCTGCACCAGCGTGTCGCGGCGGGTGGCGGTGATGATGATTTTCTCGACGTTGTCCGACGATGCCGCCGGTGCTTCGGCCGCTGCCGTTTGCTGCGCGTAGGCCGCGCCGCAGGTCAGCGCGATCTGCGCAACACTCAATGCCAATATGGTTTTTTTCATTGCTGTCTCCTCGTTTCTTCAAGTGGAACCGGTTCCACCGCCAGACGCACGGGTGCGTCGGGCCATGCCTTGGCAGGCCCGGTGTTGAGTTAACTACGGTTTTTTATCCGGGGTCAGGTCCTCCATTGCTACACGGTCTCTGCTGTAGCCACAGCTACAGCAGAGACCGTGTAGCAATGGAGGACCTGACCCCGGATTTTTTAGAGCCGCTGTTCGCTGGCCCCGTCAAACAGGGAAATGCGATTGGGTCGGATAGCGAAGCTGATGTCCTTCCCGCTGTCGATCTGCTGCTGGTCCTGCACGATGCCCGCAACCTGCGTGCCGTGGAAGTCCAGCCACACTACGCGGTGCGCACCCATGGCTTCGACCAGCGAAACCGATGCGCGCACCGCCTGACCGACGCCGTCACCATGGCCGACGTCGATGTCTTCAGGCCGCACGCCGAGCACGCAGGCGTGCTTGCCGGTGGGCGGCTGCTTGAAGGGATAGCCGGTCACGTCGACCGACACATGCTCGTTGCTGAAGATGGTTTTCGCGCCCTGCTGCTCTAGCGTCCCGGTGAACAAATTCATGCCCGGCGAACCGAGGAAGGTGGCGACGAACAGGTTGGCCGGCGTGTTGTAGATCACGTCCGGCGTGTCGAACTGCTGCACCACGCCGCCCTTCATCACGGCCATGCGCTCGGCCAGGGTCATCGCCTCGACCTGGTCGTGGGTGACGTAGATCATGGTGGCGCCGAGCTGCTTGTGCAGCTGCTTCAATTCGCGGCGCAGTTCCGTGCGCAGCTTGGCGTCCAGGTTGGACAGCGGTTCGTCGAACAGCATCACGTCCGCTTCGCGCACGATGGCGCGGCCGATCGCCACGCGCTGGCGCTGACCGCCCGACAGGTTGGCCGGCTTGCGCTTCAACAGCGGTCCCAGTTGCAGCATGTCCGAAGCGCGCGTGACGCGGCGCGTGATTTCCGCCTTCGGCGTGCCGCTGATGCGCAGGCCGAAGGACATATTCGCTTCCACGTTCATGGTCGGGTACAGCGCATAGGACTGGAACACCAGCGCGATGCCGCGATCCTTGGGATCGGCCCAGGTCATGTCCTTGCCGCCGATTTCGATCTGGCCGGCGCTGGTGTCGATCAGGCCCGCGATACTGTGCAGCAGCGTGGACTTGCCGCAGCCCGAAGGCCCGAGCAACACCACGAACTCCCCTGCCTTCACATCGAGGTTGAGCGACTCGATCACCTTGTTGCCGCCCAGCTGGATCTGCAAATTACGAATAGCTACGTTAGACATGTTTATCCTTTAACCGCGCCAGAGGCGATGCCGCGCACGAACCAGCGGCCTGAAATGAAGTAGAGCGCCAGCGGCACGACCGAAGTCAGAATGGTCGCCGCCATGTTCACGTTGTACAGGCGCTCGCCGGTGGTGGTGTTGATGATGTTGTTCAGCTGGACTGTCATCGGCAGATGCTCGGAGCCCGCAAACACAAGGCCCAGCAGGAAGTCGTTCCAGATGCCCGTCACCTGCATGATGGCCGCGACCACGATCACCGGGGTCGACATCGGCAGCATCAACTGCAGGAAGATGCGCCAGAAACCGCCGCCGTCGATACGCGCCGCCTTGAACAGTTCCAGCGGCAGCGCAGCGTAGTAGTTACGGAACAGCAGCGTCATCACCGGCATGCCGAAGATGGTGTGGATCAGGATGATGCCCGGCAGAGAGCTGAACAAATTCACCGAAGCCAGCACCCGCACCAGCGGATAGATCATCACCTGCACCGGAATGAAGGCGCCCATCATCAGGATGGCGAACAAAAAGCCGGCGCCGCGCGGACGCCAGAACGACAGCGCATAGCCGTTCACCGCGCCGATGGCGATCGACAGGATGGTGCTGGGCACCACGATGGCGACCGAGTTCCAGAAGCCGGTGCGGATGCCGTTGCATTCCAGGCCGGTGCAGGCCGAGGACCACGCCTGCAGCCACGGTTCCAGCGTCATGTTCTGCGGCAGCGCGAACAGCGTGCCGAGACGGATCTCTTCCATCGGCTTCACCGACGTCACCAGCATCACGTACAACGGCAGCAGGAAGAACAGCGCCGCCACGATCAGGAAGCCGTACACGCCGATGCGGGCCGGCGTCCATGCCGGCGTGCGGCGCGGACGTGGCGTCGGGATGCTGGCGTCGTTGGCGGCGCGGCGCGCAGCTTCCTTGGCGGCGGCGGCTTCGGCGGCGGTGCCGCCGACTTTATCGAGTTTCACAACTTGTCCCATCATGCCCCCAGCGCAGCGCGGCGGTTGCGCACAAAGTACAGCGGCGCGACGATGGCCAGCACTGTCAGCAGCAGCACGATCGAAGCGGCGGAAGCCAAACCAATATTGGCGCGGCCGAACAGGTAGTCCATGATGAACTTGGCCGGCACTTCGCTGGCGGTGCCGGGACCGCCCTGCGTCATCGCCACCACGGCGTCGAACACCTTGACCACCATCACGAACAGCAGCACGAAGGCGGTGGACACCGAAGGCCCCAGCATCGGCAGCACGATGCTGACGTAGACGCGCCAACGCGGGATGCCGTCGATGCGGGCCGCCTTCCAGATTTCCTCGTCCACGCCGCGCAGGCCGGACAGCATCAGCGCCATCACCAGCCCGGAGGCCTGCCACACGGTGGCGATGACGATGGTGTAGATCGCCATGTCCTGGTCGACGATCCAGTCGAATTGTGCGTTCTCCCAACCCAGCTTGCGCAGCACTTCCTGGATGCCCAGCTCCGGATTCAGTATCCACTGCCAGATCAGGCCCGTGGCCACGAACGACATCGCATACGGATACAGGAAGATGGTGCGCAGCGCGCCTTCGGCCATCACTTTCTGGTCGATGAACACCGCCAGCAGGAAGCCGAGGATCAGGCAGGCGGCGATGAACAGCACGCCGTAGACGGCCACGTTTTGCAGCGACAGCAGCCAGCGCTCGTTGTTGAACAAACGGATGTACTGCGAGGCGCCGACAAAGTCGCTGGCCGGGAAGGTGCGCGAACTGCTGACCGATACGCGCGCCGTCCACAGCATGGTGCCGAGGTAGGCCAGCAGCACCGTCAGCGCCATCGGCAGGATGGCGATGTAGGCCGCGACGGAAACGTTCTGGCGTTTCTTGATCATGGCTTATTCGCCTTTAATGGCGCGGGCGAACGCTTTCTGCGCGTCGTCCGCAGACTGGTTCTTGTTCCAATAGCTGGTCAGCACGTCCTGCAGCGCGCCGGTGGTATCCGGCGTGGCCAGCATCTCGGTGTTCGGCAACTGGCGCGACTTGTCCTTCATGATGGCCAGGCCCTGGCGCGCGCAGATATCGAGCTGCGATTCATCGACGTCGCCACGGATCGGGATCGCGCCCTTGCGCGCGGCGAAGGCCACTTGCGCCGCTGGCGACGTGACCACATTGGCCAGCAGCTTCTGCGCCTTGACGGCGTTGGCGTCGTTCGTTTTCGGGAACACGAAGGCGTCGCCGGCCACGATGTACGGCGACTTCGGACCGAAGCCCGGATAGCAGCCAAAGTCCTTGCCGGCCACCTGCTTGGCGGCGTTGAATTCGCCCTTGGCCCAGTCGCCCATGATCTGCACGCCGGCCTTGCCCTGTACTACCAGCGCGGTGGCGTCGTTCCAGTTGCGGCCCGGCGAGCCGGCGTCCACGAAGCCTTTCAGCTTCTTGAATTCGACCAGCACCTGCTTGAAGGCCGGCGACATCACGGCTTTCTGCTCGCGGTCGCGGTACACCTTCAGGTACAGGTCCGAACCGCCGACCATGGCGAAGATGGCGTCGAAGGTGATCTTCTCCTGCCACACCTGGCCGCCGAAGGCCAGCGGCACCACGCCGGCCGCTTTCAGCTTGGCCAGTTGCGCCAGGAATTCTTCCCACGACTGCGGTTCGTTGGTGATGCCGGCTTTTTTATACGCGGCCTTGGAGTAGAAGAACCAGGCCGGCATGTGGATGTTGACCGGCGCGGCGTAGAAATGGCCGTTGATCTTGATCGCCTGCAGTATCGACGGCGGCATGATCTGGTCCCACTTGTTCGCAATGGCGACGTCGTCGACGTTGTTCAGCAAGCCCTGCTCCACGAAATCGCGGAACTGCTTGGAGGTGTTGAATTGCGCGGCGGTCGGCGCATTGCCGCCGACGATGCGGTTGATGGTGGTGGCGCGCGACTGGTCGGCGCCGGCCACGGCCTGGTCGATCCACTGGCCGCCGGCCTTGTTGTATGCATCCGCGAACTGCTTGACGGCGGCCGACTCGCCGCCCGAGGTCCACCAGTGAATCACGGTCGCTTTCAGCGGTGCTTGCGCGTGCGCCGCGCTGACTGCCAGGGCAAGCGCAACGGCGCCGCCCAGTTTTGAGGCCTTGTACATGCTGTCTGTCTCCCTTGAGGGCGTCGTGCGCCCCATTCTATTCGACTTGCTCAATTCCGGTCGGCGCGCTCCGCCAAAAATTGGGTCACCAGTTTGGCGCTGCGTTTCAGCGTACGCTTCTGCGTGGCGTAATCGACATGGATGATACCGAATCGGCGCTCATAACCAAAGGCCCATTCGAAATTGTCCATCAGCGACCAGATAAAGTAGCCGCGCACGTCGACGCCGGCCTTCACCGCCTGGTTCACCGCTTCGAGATGGCGGTTCAGGAAGGAGATGCGCTGGAAGTCATTGACTTCGCCCTCGATCACCACGTCGTCGGTGGCCATGCCGTTTTCGGTGATGTAGATCGGCGGCAGGTTCGGGTAGTCGCGGTGGAAGCCGACCAGCAGGTGGCGCAGGCCATCCGGATAAACTTCCCAGCCCATTTGCGTGCGCTCCACGCCTTCCAGGTCGACTTCGGTGTAGCCATGCTTGCCGTCGCTGACGACGTTGGTGCGGAAGTAGTAATTAATGCCCAGGAAGTCCAGCGGCGCGCCGATGATCTCCATGTCTCCATTCAGGATGGTCGGCTCGGCGCCCGGCCACAGTTCCCACAGCGCGGCCGGATAGGACTTCTTCAACAGCGGATCGAGGATCCAGTTATTGTGCTGCAGCTCGAACAGCCAGGCGGCGCGCTGGCCGGCGGCGCTGTCGTCGGTGCTGGTGCCGCGTCCCACGTTGGCGACGATGCCCACTTGCGCGGCCGGATCGTTGGCGCGCAGGTGCTGCACCGCCAGACCGTGACCGAGCAGCAGGTGGTGCATGGCCTGGGTGGCGAAGACCACGTCCTGCTTGCCCGGTGCGTGGTGGCCGGTGCCGTAGCCGTGCATGGCCGAGCACCACGGCTCGTTCAGCGTGGCCCAGGCGTCGACCAAGCCGGCCAGCTGCTTGCTGATCATGTCGGCGTATTCGGCGAACTTGTAGGCGGTGTCGCGATTGACCCAGCCGCCCTTGTCTTCCAGGTGCTGCGGCAGGTCCCAGTGGTACAGGGTGACGTAGGTTTTCAGGCCCTTGGCACGCAGTGCGATCAACAGCTTGCGGTAGAAGGCGATACCCTTCTCGTTCGGCTGGCCGTCGATGGTCATCACGCGCGGCCAGGAGATCGACAGGCGGTAGGCGCCGACGTTCAGGCTGGCCAGCAGCTCGACGTCCTGTTCCCAGCGGTGATAGTGGTCGCAGGCGAATTCGCCGGTGTCGCCGGCCAGGGTCTTGCCCGGCGTGGCCGAGAAGGTATCCCAGATCGACGGCAGGCGGCCGTCTTCGTTGATCGCGCCTTCAATCTGATAGGCGGCGGTGGCCGCGCCCATCAGGAAATCCTTGCGCCACAGTACCGAATCGGCAGGCGGCGAAAACGTCTCTTCATGTGCTACAGAACCCACGAAAACTCCTTAGTCTGAACTGGAAGTGGAAGCGCTTCCACAAGATGTTCAGATACTAACAGCGAAGAATTTCGGGTGTCAACGACATTCGCTAAAAATAAAGGGCGGCGCTGGCGGCGCCGCCCTGTTTTTCGGAGCGAATTACTTAGTCAACGAAGGCGCGCACACCTGCGTGCACGCTGTTCACTTTTGGCAACGGTTCGCTGGTATCGACCTCCAGCGTCGTGGTGCCCTTGCGCGCCGCGCCCAGCATGTAGTTCACCGCGCCCAAGTAGCGCTTGCCGGTTTCCAGGCCGGACCAGCTCATACCCACGGTGCCGGTGCCGTTCACGTAGGAGATGCCCGGCAAGGTGACCTTGAAGTTGCCGCCGGTGTTGCCCGCGTTCAGCACCCATTGCGACAGCTTGTACTCGGCCTGGCCGCCCTCCGGGTCATAACCGAACACGCACACCTTGTAGGTGCCCGCTGCGGGATTGTTCAACTGTATCGACTCGGTCGCACCGGTGGTGGTGCTGGCGAACAGGCCGACGCCGTCCGGCAGCAGCAGCCCCAGGTCGAGGTCGCTGTTGTCGCCGCCGCTGGTGTCGGCCGCGTACAGCCCTACCCTCAGCACCATGGTGCCGGGCGGGACCACCAAGGGCTTGACGTTCACGCCCGGACCGCCATTGCCACGGCAAGCCGCGACCGCCGCCGCATCGGACGTGTATTGGCCGATACTGCCGCTGGTCTGGGTCGCCGCCACCAGGCCGGTTTTCACGCCCGTCAGCGAGCCATTGAAGCCGGTGCCGATGGTCAGCACCTTGCTGCCCGTGGCCGCTTCGCTATACACCTGCGGCAGGATTGCCAGCGCCGCACCGCGCGCACTGATCGGGCTGCGCACCTTGTGGCCGTTACCGTCCGACCACAGTAGCGAGCCGTAGGTCCAGGTTTCCAGCGGCGCCGTGGTGCGCGTCAGCCTGACCTTGAACGTTCCCTTGGCGCCCGGCGCCAGCGTGAGCGTGGCCGGCTGCACTTCCACCGCGAAGCCCGGCACGCTGGCTTGTGCCGTGTAGGTGGCGTTGGACTGGCCCACATTGGTCACGGTGCGGTTCAGCGTCTGCGTGCCGACTACCGAGGCGGCGGTCAGCGACGGCAGGTTCAGGTTGTACGGCTGGATGCTGCCGTAGCTCTGGCAGGTAGCCGCCGAGTAGACGTCAAGACCCTGGCCGCACAGGAAGCGGATGTAGTCGCTCTCGTCGGCATCGTAGACCAGGCCGGGATCGGCGGCCGACGTCGGCACCACCTGCCCTGCCCCCTGCGCCCACGGCAAGGTGCCGGTGTCGAGCGCGCTGCTGTCCCAGCCCAGCGAGCCGCTGCGGCCGTCCGGCTTGGTGTCGGCGGCGGTGGTCATCAGCGCCGACTTGATGGCGGCCGGACTCCAGTCCGGATGGCGCTGCTTGATCAGGGCGGCGATGCCGGCCACGTGCGGCGAGGCCATCGAGGTGCCGGAGTAGAACGCCCAGTCGACCTTGCTGGCTTTGCCGTCGATCACGACGGCGGCGCGCTCCGCCTTGCTCAAGGCGGGCGTGACGCCGGCCAGGATGTCGGTGCCGGGCGCGGCCAAGTCGGGCTTCAGGATGTTGGCATTGGCCACGTTCGGCCCACGCGACGACGAATCGCTCATCACCGGCGCCGGCAGGTTGGGGTCGATCACCATCTTGACCTCGCCCAGCGCGGCGGTGGCCGTGGTCGGCGCCGAGGCGACATACGACTTCAGCGTCTTGCCATCGGCCAGCGACAGATGCACGGCCGACAGCGAGTGCGCCGCGTTCAGCACCGTGGTGGCGCCGCCGTCGACGTTGACGATCACCACCCCGGCGGCACCGGCCGCCTTGGCATTGGCGCTCTTGTTGATGAGCGCGTTGGCGCCACGGTCGCAGACCAGGATCTTGTCCTTCACCTTGGCCGGATCGAGCAGCGCCGCCACCTCGTCGGCCGCGCCGTAGCAGCGCGCCAGGCTGAGGTCGCCCGCCGGCACGCCGGCCTTGCCGGCGTCCTTGGCCAGGATCAGCCTGGCGGACTCGGTGTTGGCGTTGCTCGATGCGCCGGTCAGCTTGCTGCCGTTGCCGAGGCTGGCGGTGGCGCTGTAGGTGCGGTTATGAGTCGAGTTGCCCACCGTCGTCAGCCAGGGGCTGATGTGCGAGGCCGGCGCCGGCGCCCCCGATCCGGGGCCGGAATTGCCGGCCGAGGCGGCGACGAACACGCCGGCATTGGCCGCCTCCAGGAAGGCCAGCTCGGTCGGGTCGTCGAACTCGCCGCCGCCGGCCGTCGGGCCGATCGAGAAGTTGATGACGTTGACGCCGTCCAGCACCGCCTGCTCGATCGCGGCCACGCTGTCGGAGCTGGGGCAACCGGACTGGCCGCTCGGCGCCGTCCAGCACACCTTGTAGGCGGCGATGCGCGCACGCGGCGCGATGCCCGACAAGGTGGCCAGCGGCACGCCGCCGACCACCGCGCCGACGCCGGCGTTGCCGCCGGCGGTGGTCGAGGTGTGGGTGCCGTGGCCGCCGCTGCCGGACGGCGCGCCCAGCGAATCGCGCGCGGAGTTGAACTCGCTCCAGTGCAGCGTCATCAATGGATGCTTGAAATAGCGTGCGCCGATCAGCTTGTTGTTGCAGCTGCTGGCGCCGAACCCCTCGCCGGTGTCGCAACTGCCTTTCCAGCTGGCCGGCGGCGCGTCGTAGGCCAGCGTGCCGCCGTTGAAGGTCGGCAAGCCGTTCTGGTCGACGTGGTCGGCAAAGGCCGGATTCTCCGGCCACACACCGCTGTCGACGATGCCGATGATGATGTCCTCGCCGGCCGCGCCCTGCCCGCCCAGTTGCGACCACAGGCCGCCGGGCTGGCTCAGGCCCAGAAAGGCCGGGGTGTAGCTGGTGTGCAGTTCGAGCAAGTTGTCGACGCTGATTTTGGCCACGCCGCTGTTCTTTTTCAGCGCGCGCACTTCGGACTCGCTGAGCATGGCGGCAAAGCCGTTGAACACCACGTTGTACTTGTGAGTCACTTCGGCCGCGCTGACCGTGTTCAGCACGTCGGCCTTCTTGCGTTCCAGGTAGCCGATGTAGGCTTGCACGTCGGCGGCGTCGGCGTTCAGGCGCTGGCCCGGTGCCGGCTTGGTCGCCGCCAGGCCGGCCACCTGGCCGGTGTAACCGGCCACCGGCTTGTCGGCCAACTGCACCAGGTAGGAGCGGCGGCCGTCGTCGGCCTGGGCCTGCGCCGACAGCGACGCCAGGCCCAGCACCACGGCCGCAGCCTTGCGCCGGCGCCGCCGCGCCGCCAGGCCTACGCCGCCCAGGCCGGCCAGCATCATGGCCCAGGTTTCAGGCTCCGGCACCGCGCTGATGCTGAGGTTGTCGACCGCGAACTGGGCCTGGCCATAGGCCGGCTGGTCGAGCGAGTTGACACAGGCGCCGCTGTCGTCGAACAGGCAGGCGCTGAAGGTCACACTGAGCAGGCCGGCGCCGTTGAAGGCCGAACCGAGCAAGGCGTTTTTGAAGGTGAAATTATCGTTGCTGTCCTGGCCCGGCAGGTCGAGCGCCAGCAGGCTGGTGCCGCCGCCGGCGCGCACGCCGCTCAGCACCAACTGGCCGTAGCTGCCGTCCCGCACGCTGAGCGGCGCGATGAAGGCGAAGTCCAGGCTGGACAGGCTGAACGCCTTGCCATCGGTGCGGCTCAGACTGAAGCCGCCGTCGCCGAGGCCGGCGTAGTACTTGCTGCCGTCGCCGACCGGGCACGATACGATATCGCAGCTGTAGCGGTCGGCAGAATCGAGGATGGCGCCCGAGGTACTGGAGATCCCGTGGGCCGCCGTGTAGGGCCCCTCCAACACCAGCAGGTCATACCCGAGTTCGTTGATGGCGTCGCCGCCGACAAACACATCCGGTTTCTGGCCGTCAAACGTAATGACGTCCGCCATGGCCGGCGCTGCGGTCAGCAACGCGATGGCACCCAAGGTGCCGGCCAGTTTTCCCAGCATGCCGTGCGCCTGGTGGGCGCATCGGTGCCGATGATTTCTGATTTTCTTCATTCTTCTACCCTATCGATATGGAATCAATGTCGATGCTCGTGGCTCTACGAACACCCGTGCCACCACCTCAAGCTGCCGCGCGTTCTCCTTTTTTTTGTGCGCGGCGGCCGAACACGCCCAGCAGGCCCAGGCCGCCCATCAGCATGGCCCAGGTGGTTGGCTCAGGCACCGGCGCCATCACGTACTGCAGGCGGTCCAGGTAGATGCCGTCGCCTTCCACCTGGCCGGTGATGGTGATGGAGGTGATCGGCTCGGAGAAATAGGCGGCGGCAAACAGGAAGAACTCCGGGTTGCCGTTCGAGGCGTAGCCGCTGAAGAAGTCGTGCGAACCGTTGACGTAGGTCACCGTCAGCGCCGACGGGATCGGCGCGCCGCCCGGGGCGTTGAAGATGGTCGCCAGGCCCCAGACGTCGAACGCCAGCTTGCTGACCGGACGGTCGAAGGTGAAGGTCAAGGTATCCGGCGCGCCGAAATACACGGCGTGGCTGCCGTCCGACTGACCGAACTTGTCGGTCGGGCCGCCGGTGAAATACGGGCTGCCGCTGTCGCAATACTGGCCGGCGCAGCTGACGGTGACGTCGCCGTAGTCCCACGACTGGCCGTTCTGCACATAGCTGCCCTCGAAGCTCTCGGTCGTCACTTTCTCACCCCAGGTGATCAGCTTGAACTCGCGCTCGGTCTCGACAAAGCCCTCGTAGGCGTACGCAGGGGCGGCGCCGAAGGCGGTGATCAGGGACAGTGCCAACATCAGTTTTTTCATTTTTAAGCTCCTTCAAGTTCATTGATCCGAATGAATCAATGGCGATTTGCAAGGCCGATACTACGACCGTTTGTAGCGCTATCAAATAAAAAAATGTTAACGATTTTAGCGATGTTGGATGCGTGACACACAGGTCTATACAAGCGTAAAAATGACAAATAAATAATGTTTTAACATCAAACAAGCTACGTGTTTTTACCTATATATCATTGATTACTCCGGATATTTCGTTTATTTAAAGGAAAATTAATTTCTGTAACAAAAAGTAAATAACCAACTTTGTTTTATATTTAAAATGGTTTTCATGACGTAAGGAAACGGCCGGATTTTCCTAGTTGAATCGCTGATTTTGATAGCGCTAACCTATGTGAGCAATAAAAAACGGCACAGGGCGAGAGCAGCTGTGCCGTTCTTGCCGGAATGGTCGGCGTTTATTTCTTGTCGGTCGGGGTCGGTGGGACCGGGACGAATGGGAAGGTGCCGAACAGGTTTTTGCTCTGGCTTTGCATCTGCTCCTGCATCTGCACGAACAGGCTCTTGCTCTGGTCGATGTAGTTGTTCATCATGCCCTGCATCATCGGACCCTGGACGTTCATGAACTGGGTCCACATTTCAGGGCTGAACGGCTGGCCACCGACGGCGGTGCTGGTGAATTTGCGCTGGATGTCGGTGAACGCCTGGACGTTCTTTTCCAGGTAGGAGCCCATCATGCCCTGCATGGCGTGGCCGTAGAAACGGATGATCTGGGCCAGCACGTCGCTGGAGAACATGGGCGCACCGCTCGCCTCTTCTTCCAGGATGATCTGCAGCAGGATGCTGCGGCTCAGGTCTTCGCTGGTCTTGGCGTCGACAACGGTGAATTCCTCGTTGTCCAGTACCAGCTGTTTCACGTCGGTCAACGTGATGTAGGAGCTGGTCTGCGTATCGTACAGACGGCGGTTAGGGTATTTCTTAATCAGGCGCTCTGCATTTTTTTTCGCACTACTCATCACAAGTCCGTTTATTGCGCCGCAGCGCATGTCTCTTAAATATCGGAAAGAAGGTGGACGGATGGTCCCCTTCCCGCGTGCCTACTTTACTTATTATAGAGGGGAAAAAGCATGTCTTGCACAATCTGATATAACTTTTGGCTTTTATTGCAACGCAACCAATTTTACAGCTTATCAACTTTCTGCTTTTCTCCCCTGCAACGTCAATCCGCCTTGACCTTTACATAACGTCCCGGCGCCGGCTCGATCGGCTGGTACTTGGCGTTGCCCGGCTTGGCCTTGGGCTTGACCTTCTTGCCGCCGTTCTGGTTCAGGAACTCTGCCCATTCCGGCCACCAGCTGCCCGCCACTTCGGTGGCGCCGTCGAACCAGGCTTCGGCGCTGCCGGCCTGGCCGCCGTCGTTGGTCCAGTAGTTGCGCTTGTTCTTCACCGGCGAGTTGATGACGCCGGCGATGTGGCCCGACGCGCCCAGCACGAAGCGGTTGGCCTTGGCCTTGCCCGGATTGAGAATGCTCAACGAATCAAAGGCCGACGGCCACGGCACGATATGATCCTCGCGCGAGCCGTAGATAAAGGCCGGCGCGTCAATCTTGCCCAGTTCCACGCGCTCGCCCGCCACCACCAGTTGGCCGGTCTTGAGCTTGTTTTCCAGATAGGTATTGCGCAGGTACCAGCAGAACATCGGCCCCGGCAGGTTGGTGCTGTCCGAGTTCCAGAACAGCAGGTCGAAGGCGGCCGGATCGTTGCCCTTCAGGTAGTTCGACTGCACGTAGTTCCACACCAGGTCGTTAGGGCGCAGGCTGGAGAAGGTGCTGGCCAGGTCGCGGCCCGGCATCAGGCCGCCATCCTTGAGCTGTTGCTCGCGCAGCGCGACTTGCGTTTCGTCGACAAACACATCCAGCACGCCGGTGTCGTTGAAGTCGAGGAAGGTGGTCAGCAGGGTCAGGCTGTTGGCGACCTGCTCGCCGCGCGCGGCCAGCACCGCCAGCGCGGTCGAGACGATGGTGCCGCCGACGCAGAAGCCGAACATATTCAGTTTTTCCTGGCCGCTGATGTCCTGCACCGCGCGGATGGCGTTGATCACGCCCTTGTCCACGTAGTCGTCCCAGGTGGTGTGGGCCAGCGATTTATCGGGATTGCTCCACGAAATCAGGAACACGGTATTGCCCTGCTCCACCGCGTAGCGTACCAGCGAATTTTCCGGCTGCAAGTCCAGGATGTAGAACTTGTTGATGCACGGCGGCACCATCAGCAGCGGCGTCTGGTTGACGGTGGCGGTCTTGGGCGTGTACTGGATCAGCTGGAACAGCGGCGTTTCATACACCACCGTGCCTTCGGTCATGGCCAGGTTGCGGCCGACCTCGAAGGCCGATTCGTCGGACAGCGAAATATGCCCCTTGTTCATGTCGGCCAGCATATTGGCCAGGCCCTTGGTCAGGCTCTCGCCCTTGGTTTCAATCAGCTTTTGCTGCGCTTCCGGATTGGTGGCCAGGAAGTTGGCGGGCGACATGGCGTCGACGATCTGCTGCACGGCAAAGCGGATCTTCTGCTTTTGCTGCGGCGTCACTTCCACGGTATCGACCATGGCATTGAGGAATTTCGCGTTCAGCAGGTAGGCCGCCGCGTTGAAGGCGGTCAGCGGATTGCCTTGCCACGCCGGCGAGGCGAAACGGCGGTCGCCCACGGCCGGGGTCTTGCCGGATACGAATTCCTGCCATAGCCCGGCGAAATCGTTCAGATAGTCATTCTTCAGCCGTTCCATGGCGTCTGGCTTGATGTGCGCGCCAACATCCTGCATCATGGCGGCCAACGGATGCGCCTCCACCGCCGGCGCCGTAGTGAACCAGGATTGCCATTGCCCAGGGTCGCTCATCTGCGACATCCAGGCGTTGGCAATAGCTTGAGGATCGGGCAAATTCATGTGTGGTTCCCTAAAGTAAGTTAAACACAATGCTGATTGTTGCTATTGCTTGGATTTACGTGGTCGGACTCATGGCATTGACGGAAACTTCCATCATTGCGGGAATTGTAACGTTTTTGTTCTATTGCGTGCTGCCCTTGGGGACTTTGATTTACATCGCGGGCACGGGAAAGCGCAAAGCGCGCCGCCGGGCGGCCCTGCAAAAAGACCAGGCGCCCGGGGAATAGGTTCATTTGATCCAGATCAACGTGGCCTGGCGGCCCGTGACGCCGTCGCGCCGGTAGGAGTAGAAACGGCCGGAGTTGGACACGGTGCAGAATTCGCCGCCGTGCACTTCCTTCACGCCAGCGCGGTGCAGCAGGTAGCGCGCCAAGCCATAGATATCGGCCAGGTATTTGCCAGGCCGGCTGGCGACGACGCTGAAGGCCGCCTCCACGTGGCGCTGGTCGGAGGCGTCGCGTGCGCCTAGAAGAAACGCCTGCTTGACGTCCGGCCCGACCTCGAACTGGTAGGCGCCGATGGCCGGCCCCATCCAGGCCATCAGCTCGCCGGCGCCGGCCGCGCGCATGCTCTCCACCGTATTTTCCAGCACGCCGGAAGCCAGCCCGCGCCAGCCCGCATGGGCGGCGGCCACGGTCTTGCCCTGCTTGTCGCAGAACAGCACCGGCAGGCAGTCGGCGGTCATGATGACGCAGACCTTGCCGGCCATGGTGGTCATGCTGGCGTCCGCCTCCGGCACCTGCTGCGGCCGCACCTCGGCCAGGTCGACCACGGCCGTGCCATGCACCTGCGCCAGCCAGGCCGGTTCGTTGGGCAGCTGAGCGCTGAGAACGGCGCGGTTGTGCGCCACGTTGTGCGGCTGGTCGCCGACGTGGGTGCCGAGGTTGAGGCCGCCACGGCCCATGCCATCGTCATACGGCGCAGGGCTGACGCCACCGCGCCGGGTGGTGGACAGCACACCGATATGTTCTGGCAAACCCGGCCAGTGCGGGACCAACCATTGCTGCTGTATCGACATTAAATCGTTTCCGGTTCCTCGATGCCGGCGCGGGCCAGCAATTCTGCAAAATCATCGGCCAGCGGCACTTGCCACTCGCATTGCTCGCCGGTGGCCGGATGCACCAGCCCCAGGCGGCGCGCTTGCAGCGCCTGGCGCGGGAAGTAGTCGGCCAGGTGCGGCTTGCCGTAGACGGTGTCGCCGACCAGCGGGAAGCCGATCGACATCATGTGCACGCGGATCTGGTGGGTGCGGCCCGTTTCCAGACGGCACTGCACCAGGCTGACGGGACGGCCTTCGCCCAGCTTGCCGCTGGAGATCAAGGTGTAATGCGTGATCGCCGGCTTCGAGCCCATGGAGGTCGAGACCGCCATCTTGACGCGCTCGCGCGGGTGGCGTCCCATCGAAGCATCAATAGTACCGCTAATGCGCGGCGTGCCCCACACCAAAGCGAAGTACTCGCGCTTGACGGTGCGCGCGGCCAACTGGCGCACCAGGTCGGTCTGGGCGGCCAGGGTCTTGCCGACCACCATCAGGCCGCTGGTATCCTTGTCCAGGCGGTGGACGATGCCGGCGCGCGGCACACCGCTCAGCTGCGGATAGCGGTGCAGCAGGCCGTTGAGCAGCGTGCCGGACCAGTTGCCGTTGCCGGGGTGAACCACCAGGCCAGCCGGTTTATTCACGACAATCAGGTGCTCATCTTCAAAAACAATGTTAAGTTCTATCGGTTCGGGCTTAAAAGCCTCGTCTTCCGGCTCCGGTTGGGGCAGAATGACGATCTTCTCGTCGCCGTAGACGGTATCCTTGTTGCTTTTCGGGGTTTTGCCGTCGACCGTGACAAAGCCGTCGGTGATCCAGGTTTGCAGGCGGCCGCGAGAAAATTGCGGGATCAGGCCGGAGATGACTTTATCGAGGCGCTGGCCGCAATGTTCAGGGCTCAGTGCGAGTTCGATCGGCGCCAGACCGTCGTCATCGTCGTCGTGTAACGCCAATTCGGCGTCGATATCGAGTTCGGAGGAAGATTCGGCCAAATTTGGCTTTGCGTTTAATATCACGGTAATCCTATCGGCTATAATTAGCCTCGTAAAACTTTGGTTAAACAGTTTCTTGCAAAAGATATGCAAAAAAAATTATCGGTAATTGCAGCAACAGTAGTCCTGCTTGGTTTGTCCGGTTGCGGCCTTTTCTCTGAAAAAGCCGACGAAACAAAAGGTTGGAGCGCGACGAAATTATACTCGGAGGCGAACGAAGAACTGGAAGGTCAGCACTACGAGCGCGCAATTCAGTTGTTTGAACGACTGGAATCGAGCTATCCTTTCGGCACCTACGCCCAGCAGGCGCAGATGAATATCGCCTACGCCTATTACAAATCGCAGGATCAGGCACAGGCCCTGGCATCGGTTGAGCGCTTCATCAAGCTGCACCCGAACCACACCAACGTCGATTACATGTACTACCTGCGTGGCCTGATCAGCTTCAACGACCAGATCAGCTTCCTGAACTTCGTCTACGAACAGGATGCGACTGAGCGCGACCCGAAGGCCACGCGTGAAGCTTACGCCGCCTTCAAGGAGTTGGTCACCAAATTCCCAGAGAGTAAGTATACCCCGGATGGGCTGGCCCGTATGCGATATCTGGTGAATGCGATGGCGTCGTATGAAATCCACGTGGCGCGCTACTACTACCGCCGTGGCGCCTACCTCGCTGCGGCCAACCGCGCGATGGGCATCATGAGCGACTTCCGCGACTCGCCGTCGATCGAGGAAGCTCTGTTCATCATGATCCGCAGCTACGACAAGCTCGGCATGACCGAACTGAAGAACGACACCGAACGCGTGTTCAAGCTCAACTACCCGAACTCCAAGTTCCTGGACGAGGGTAAAAAAGCCGAGCGCCACTGGTGGAAGTTCTGGAGTTCGAACGCCAGCATGTAAAGCTACGTAAAAAAACCGGGAGTCGCCTCCCGGTTTTTTTATTCAACGATCCTGCGGCGGAAGACCCAGGTTTTTTCGTCCGAGTCCTTCTTATCGAAGGTGTAGCCGTCGACGTTGAATTTCTTCAGCTTTTGCGGATCGGTGATGTTTTTGACCGCCGCATAGCGCGCCATCAGGCCACGCGCGCGCTTGGCGTAGAACGAGATGATCTTGTATTTGCCGTTCTTCCAGTCCTCGAACATCGGCGTGATCACCGGCACGTCCAGCAGTTTCGGCTTGACCGATTTGAAGTATTCCTCCGACGCCAGGTTGACCAGCGTGTCGGCGCCCTGCTCCGCCGCCTGCCGGTTCAAGGCCTGGGTAATGGTCTCGCCCCAGAAGCTGTACAAGTCCTTGCCGTGCGGCGTGCTCAGGCGCGTGCCCATCTCCAGCCGGTGCGGGTGGATCAGGTCCAGCGGCCGCAGCATGCCGTACAGCCCGGACAGGATGCGGATGCGCGATTGTGCGTAGTCGAGCTGGCCCGGTTTCAGGGTGCGGGCGTCCAGGCCGTCGTAGACGTCGCCATTGAAGGTCATCACCGCCTGGCGCGCTTCGCTGGTGTCCTTGGTCCATGAGGCGTAGCGGGCCACGTTCAGCGCCGACAGGTTGTCGGACAGGTCCATCAGTTCACCGAGTTCGGTCGGCGAAAATTCGCGCAGGCGGTGGATCAGCTGCTCGGAGTGGTCCAGAAACGACGGTTGGGTGTGCAGCTTGGTGGTTGGCGGAGTCTCCAGGTCGAGACTTTTTGCCGGGGAAAGCACTATCAGCATAAGATTCCAAAAAACATTTTCACAAAACTAGCCCTACATGATACCTGTTCCAAAGAAACGCATCGTCATCGATACCAATGTTTGCCTCGACCTGTTCGTGTTCAACGATCCGCGCTGGGGAAAACTGGTGGCCGCCATCGAGAGCGGCGAGCTGGAGGCGGTCACCCGCTCCGATTGCCGCGACGAGTACAACATCGTGCTCCACTACAAGCACCTGCCGCTGGACGACGACAGCCGCCCGCTGGCCTCGGCCCGCTTCGACGCGCTGATCAAGGTGGTGGCGCCGCCCGTGTCCGGCGTGCGCCTGCCGGTGTGCGCCGACAAGGATGACCAGAAGTTCCTGGAAATCGCCCGCGACGCCCAGGCCGAGGTGCTGATCACCAAGGATAAGGCGCTGCTGAAACTGGCCCGCCGCCTGGCTCGCGAAGGGATGTTCAAGGTCATGTTGCCGGAGAAGTGGATTGCGCTAGAATAGGCTATCCGTTCACTACTCAGCCACCATGAATAGCCGCACAACCCTGCCGATGACGCCTGCCCTGACCACCCGCCTGCCGGCGGTTGGCACCACTGTTTTCACCCGCATGTCGGTGCTGGCCGCGCAAGCGGGCGCCGTCAACCTCGGTCAGGGCTTCCCCGACTTCGGCTG
The DNA here is from genome assembly GCF_054461335.1 of Duganella paludis. Classification (NCBI taxonomy): domain Bacteria; kingdom Pseudomonadati; phylum Pseudomonadota; class Betaproteobacteria; order Burkholderiales; family Oxalobacteraceae; genus Duganella; species Duganella paludis. Next base: position 5,919,340 of record NZ_CM136922.1, on the reverse strand, counting down.
TGAACGCAACCTGATGAACGCGGTGACCGAGGCCATGCAGGCCGATTTCAACCAGTATCCGCCCATGAACGGCGCGCCGGTGCTGCGCCAGGCCATCGTCGCCAAGATCGCGGCCTTGTACGGCCACCAGTACCACGTCGATAGCGAAATCACCGTCACCGCCGGAGCCACCCAGGCGCTGACCACGGCGATCTTCTGCTGCGTCCATCCGGGCGACGAGGTGGTGGTCATCGAACCGGTGTACGACAGCTATGTGCCGGCGATTACCCTGGCCGGCGGCGTGCCGGTTGCGGTGGAGATGGAACTGGGCGCCGACGGCTACACCGTGCCCTGGGCCAAGGTGGCCGCCGCCGTCAACGGCAAAACCCGCCTGATCATCATCAACACGCCGCACAATCCCACCAGCACCGTGCTGCGCGCGGCCGACATGCAGGCACTGGCCGACATCGTGCGCGGCACCGACGTGCTGATCCTGTCGGACGAAGTCTACGAACACATGGTCTACGACAGCCACCAGCACGAGTCGGTCAGCCGCCACCCGGAACTGGCGGCGCGCGCCTTCGTGGTGTCGAGCTTCGGCAAGACCTACCACGTCACCGGCTGGAAGGTCGGCTACGTCGCCGCGCCGGCCACGATGATGGCGGAGTTCCGCAAGGTCCACCAATACAATGTGTTCAGCGTGAATACGCCCATGCAGCACGGCATCGCCAGCTACATGGCCGATCCCAAGCCCTACCTGGAATTGCCGGCGTTTTACCAGCGCAAGCGCGATCTGTTCCGCGATGGCTTGAAAAATACACGTTTTGAGTTGTTGCCAGCCGACGGTACCTACTTCCAATGCGTGCGCTACGATAAAATCTCTACACAAACCGAGGCCGAATTCGCGGAGTGGCTGACCACCGAAATCAAGGTGGCGGCAATTCCAGTATCGGCCTTTTACCAGCAAGGCAAGGAGTCCGGCATCGTGCGCTTCTGTTTTGCCAAAAAAGATGAGACCTTGGCGCTCGCATTGGAGCGACTGGGCAAAGTGTAGATCGGGATCGAATCATGTCCGAAGCAAATCAACTGCAATCGCCGCTGGAGGCGCCGGCGTTTGCGGAATCCACGCCGTCGGTGCTGCATCAGCTCAACCTGTGCAACCGCCTGCTGGAACGCCTGCTGCACAACCTGCGCAACGAGCACAACGCCGAAAGCGAAATCCGCGACATCGCGCGCGAGGTGATCCAGGCCGTGGCCATCAATCCGGACATCGCGCTGGCCTGCATCTTCCTCAGCCAGATCAACGGCACCTATGCGGTGCGCCACTGCATCGAAACCGCAGTGGTGACGGTGGTGATCGCGCGCGCCATGGAACTGAGCGCGGTCGATACGCTGACCGTGACGGCCGCCGCCCTGACCATGAACGTCGGCATGCTGCGCCATCACGAAACCTTCCAGAACAAGAACACGCCGCTGAGCAGCGAGGAAATGGCCATTGTGCGCCGCCATCCCGAGGAAAGCGTGGACATGCTGCGCTGCGTGGGCATCGAGGACGACGACTGGATTTCCTGCGTGCTGATGCACCATGAGAACGACGTCGGCAGCGGCTACCCGGCCGGCATCGCCAGCCCGCAGGTGACCTTGAACGCCAAGCTGCTCAGCCTGGCCGACCGCTATTGCGCGCAGGTGTCGGCGCGCAATTACCGGCGCTCGCTGCCGGCGCAGCAAGCGCTGCGCAACCTGATCGAGGACAAGGCGGCGCCGGTCGATCCGACGCTGGCGCAGTATTTCCAGCGCGAGCTCGGCGATTTCCCGCCGGGCTGCCTGGTGCGTTTGGAGAGCGGCGAGATCGGCGTGGTCAGCCAGCGGCTGGACGGCGGCGAGGCGCGCACCGTCCACTGTCTGCGCGACCCGGCGGGCGGCGTGCTGTCACCGGCGGCGCAACGCCGTACCGACGACGGTTGCTGCATTGCCGAGGCGCTCAGCGAGGACCAGGCCTCGATCCGCTTCAGCATGAAGCAGATCTGGGGCCCGCAGGCCAGCCTGTAGGCGATTTAGCGGGAGAGCTGTTCGATCTTGCGCTCGACGAAGGAGCGCAGTTCGGGCGTGAGGCCGGCGGCGCCGCGCGCGCGGACAAAGGCTTCGCGCGCCTCGGGCAGATGCTGGTCCGCCTGCAACGAGATGCCCAATCCCATCCACCACACGCCGTTTTGCGGCGCCAATTGCAGCGCATGCCGATAGTGTTCGGCGGCGTCGGCGTGTTTTTGCTGGCGTTGCAGCACACCGGCCAGGAAGGCGTGATAGTCGGCGTTGTTGCCTGCGTATGGCAAGGTCTTCAGCAGCGTATCGAGGGCCGGTTCGCCCTTCTCCAGTTGCAGCCGCGCCAGCACCATCGCCAGCCCCGGTTGACGCGGATCGACACCCAGCGCCAGGCGCAGCTGGCGGATAGCGTCATCGGTGCGGCGGTTTTCCAGTAGCAGGCTGACGTAGGTCTGGCGCGCGGCTTCGTTGCGCGGATCGATTTCGACGGACTTGTCCAGATCGGCCAGCGCCGCGCTCACGCGGCCTTCCTGCAAGGCGGCCAGGGCGCGGCGATAACTATTGTCCGACATCTGTTTTGGCGTCAGCTCGCGCACCACCACGCCGTCTTCCGCTTTCGCAGCCGGCGCGGCGGCTTTGCGCGGACGCACCGGCTCGGCGCTATCAGTGCGCTCAGCACGCGCTACGCGATCGCCACGTTCCGCGCTGCGCTTGCGCGGCGCAGCCTCGCCACGCTCCGCATGTTCCGCATAGTCCGTCGTCTCGGGCGCCGCACGTTTCGGCTTGGCGGCAACCGATGGCGGCACCGCCTCCACTTCAGGCTTGGCCTCCGCCACGGCTGCGTGGGCCGAAGCCGACGACGGCTCAGCCGTGACGGCCGAAGGCGGCTCCTGGAAGCGCTGCTTGTTCGGCACGCGGTTATCGATCACCTTTGCCATGGTCGCCGCCGGCGGCGCGCTGCGCGCCTGCCACCACTGCCAGCCATACCAGCCGCCGGCGGCCAGCACCAGCACGCCCAGCGCGGCACCGCCCAACAACAGCGGACGACGCTCGCGCTCCGTCTGCGGCACCGCCTTCACTTGTTCCTGTTGCATGGCCGACGCGCCCTCGCCGCCGCGCGCATCCAGGTCCTGCAGCATTTTATTAATCAGGCTCATTTGGTCAACGCCCAGGTCAGGCCGCAAGCGGCAATCAGCAGGCCCACGCCAGCCGCCATCCAGGCCCAGCGCATGCGCTTGGCCGGCGTTACCGTGTCGCTGGCGGCCAGGTTGACATGGCGACGGGTCACCTGCCGCTTGCCTTCGCCAAAGCACAGCATCAAAGCCTTGTTGGCCATGATGTTCACCAGGCGCGGAATGCCGCCGCTGGATTTATACAAGCCGGCGATCGCCCCACGGCTGAACAGGCGTCCGCCCGCATAGCCTGCGATGCGCAGGCGGTGCGCCAGATAGTATTCGATATCATCGCGCGACAAAGGTCCAAGGTGGTAATGGAAGGTGATGCGCTGCGCCAGTTGGCGGATCGAATTTTCCTGCAAATGCTGGTTCAGTTCCGGCTGGCCGAACAGCACGATCTGCAGCAGCTTGCGCTTTTCGGTTTCCAGGTTGGTCAGCAGGCGCAACGCTTCCAGGCTCTCGGTCGGAATCGCCTGCGCTTCATCGAGCAGCAGCAACACCCGCTTGCCGTCACGCGCCAGGTCCATCAGACGGTGCGTGATCGACTTCAGCAACTGGTGCTGGTCCACATCGCGTTCCAGCGGCACTTCCAGCTCATCGGCCAGAGCCAGCATCAGCGTGCGCGGCTCGAGATAGGGATTCGGAATGTAGGCCGTCACAAATTCCGGGCCGATGGTGGCGATGAACTTACGGCACAGCAGCGTCTTGCCGGTGCCCACCTCGCCGGTGATCTTGATAAACCCTTCGCCGCTCTTGGCCGCCACCAGCAAGGTGTTTAACGCCTCTTGCGAATGCGGACTGGTGAAGAAGTAGCTGGTATCCGGCGTGATGCTGAACGGCGCCTCGCGCAGGCCGAAGTGTTTGCTGTACATGATCAGTTGCGTCCCTTGGCACGGCCTGGATCGAGCTCTTTCATGCGGCGGCCGCTATCGAGCAAATCCTGATTCCAGTCCGACGACGATTCGATCACGGTCGGCTTGATCAGCACCACCAGTTCGCGTTTCTGGACCACTTCGCTCTTGCTGCCGAACAGCGCGCCCAGCACCGGCACGCTGTTCGCGCCCGGCACGCCGGAACGGTCGGTGGTCGTGGCCTGGCGCATCAAGCCGCCGATCGCCACCACTTGGCCGTTCTGGCCGCGCACCATGCTGTCCATTTCCGAAGTCGACGACGCCGCCAGCGGCAGGTTGAAGTTGCCCAGCGAGCCGAGGTTCAAGCCCTTGTTCACGGTCGACACCTGGCTGACCGATGGGTGAACGTGCAGCAGGATATTGCCCTCTTCATCGATCTGCGGCGTCACATCCAGCACCACGCCGGAGAAGAACGGCTGCAGCGTCACGGTTGGCGAGCTGGTGCCGCCGCCGGAGCTGTTGGTGGTCGTGGTGGTGCTGACGCCGGTCACAAAAAATTCATCGGTGCCGATTTTCAGCAGCGCCTTTTGATTGTTCATCGTCGCAATGCGTGGGCTGGACAGCACATGCACCGTGCCCTGCCCTTCGAGGAAGGAAATCAGCGCGGCGAAATTGCTGGTCTGGAAAGCCATGCCGAACAGCGAACCGACGGCATCGGCCGACGCGCCAATCAGGCTGCCCGGCGTGGCGCTGATGCCGGCCGGACCGGTGCTGCTCAGCGGCGTGCCCAACGGCCCCAGGGTGGACCCCGGCTGCAGCGTGCCGGCCGAGAAGCGGTTGTTGCCGCCGGCAGCAAACTTGCCGAACGCCGCCCAGTTGACGCCGCTCTGGAAGTTGCTGTTCAACTCCACTTCCAGGATCTTCGCTTCCAGGATCACCTGGCGGTCCACCGACAGCTGGGTGGCGCGCAGATACATGTCCACATTGCGCAGCTCTTCCGGCATGGCGCGGATCACGATCACGCCCGACTGCGGGCTGATGGTGACGTTGCGGCCGTCCTTGCCGGTGGCGACCAGTGCGTCCAGCGCGGTCTTCAGTTCCAGCCAGAAGTCGCTTTCCGAGCGGGTCGAGACATTGGCCGAGTCGCGCTGCGACTGCGAACCGCCGCCGTTGGGATTGTTCGGATCGGAGCCGTTGTTATTGTTATTGTTGTTATTGCCGCCCGAACCGTTGTTGTTCTGGCCGCCGCTGTTGCTGGTACCGGCATTGGCCACCGAGGTCGACGACACGCGCAGGCTCGACCCGCCCTTGCGGACGGCGGTCAGGTAGTTAATCTTGAACATCTTGGTCTGCATGGTCAGCGGACGGATGTAGATGCGCGTGCCTTCCACCTTGTAGTCGTAGCCGTACAACTCGCGCACGGCGTCGAGCGCCTCGAACAGCGTCACGTCCTTCAGGTTGGCGGTGATGTTGCCGGTCACCTCAGGGTTGATCAGCATGTTGTAGCGGGTGCCGGCCACGATGGAGTTGTAGAACTGTTGCACCGGCACGTTGTTGAACGAGACGTTGAAGCGCTCATCCAGCACCGCGCGCGCCTTCGGCAGCTGGTCGGCCAGTTGCGACACCGGCGGCAGCAAGGCGCTGGCCACGGCGTCGCTCTGGGTGACGACGGCCGGCCGGGCGCTGGCGGCGTTGACTTCGCTGTTGATCTTGTCGTAGGTATCCCGCGTGGACGGCGTCTGGCAGCCGCCGAGCAGCAGCGTCACGATAGCAATGGTCAGAATTTTTTGCATGAGCGTTCTTTGCGTTATTTGTGCGGCGGTTCGGGGAACAAGGTCAACACTTGCTTGCTCCGGCCGTTTTGCAGGACTACCTGATTCTTGCGGACTTCCACCAGCACCGCACCGTTAAACTTTTCACCCTTGCGCACCGTCTGGCCGTCGATCACGGCGACCTCGCGCCCGCGCGAACCGATCAGCACCGATTGCAGCTGCGGGCCTGTCGGCGTCGCCACTGCCGCTTCCGACGTCGGCAACAGGCGCGATTCGGGCGGCGGCTGGGTCGGATCGACCAGGGTTTGCGCCTGCGCCGCCCCTGTCAGCAACAAGACTGTGCAGAGCAGGCGCTTCATAGTTTCATCCATTTCTGATCCAGGCTCAAGGTGTACAGGGTCAAGGTCAGGCGCGAGTTCGGGTACTGTTGCGCGTCCAGCCGGGCCTTGCCCCAGAACAGCTGCACTGGCAAGGATTCCAGCGCGTCCATATAAGTGACCATGTCCAGATAACTACCTTGCAGCACGATCTCGACGCCGTGGCGGTACAGCAGCTCGCGCGGCTTGGCCGACGCATTCGGCGCTGCCGCAACCGCTGGCTGGCTCGCCGCCTGGCCCGCAGGCGCTGGGTTGGCGGGCAGCGCGGTCTCGTTCAAGCCGGTGACCGGCAAGGTCTTCATCGACATCAGCTTCAGCTTGCCATTGCCGCGCAACAGATGCTCCAGCAGCGGCACAATCTTATCCGGCGCCACCAAGCCTTTTTGCACCGCCATCAGGCCGGCGCTGGTGGTATCGATGTCGCGCCGCAGCGCTTGCAGTTTGGCCCGCGCGTCCGCATCCGGATCGACCACGAAGCCCTGCGCTATGGCGGCGATCTCCATGTCGATGCCGCTGATCTGGTTCTGCTGCTGCTTGACCTGCATGCGCAGCAGCTTTTGCTTGTTGAGCAGCGGCTCCACCGACATCGTGTACAGCAGGAACAGAATGCCGGCCACGATCGCCGCAAACACCATGGCGCGCTCGCGCAGGGTCATGGCATCCAGTTTGGTGCTGAGCTTAATCCATTGTTGCAGAAGCTGTTGTTTCATTTGACCACCTCCTGCGCCGTCGTTTGCAGGTTGAATTCCACAAACGGCGATGCCGCCGATACCGCCGGCGCCGGGGCTCCGTTGGCAACCGGCGCTGCTGGCGCAGACACCGCCGAATTCTGCGGCCGCCCGATATCCAGCGTAGCAAAGCTCTTGCCGCGCATGACGCGTTCGGCGGTCAGGCGGGCGATATAGTTTGGAATCAAGGTCGCCTGCATGGCCCTGCCCTGCACGCCGATGTCATTGCCAGCGCCGTTGATGCTCACACCGGTCAGCCACAAGCCGCTGACGTTCTGGCGCGACAGCGCGCGGAAGTATTCCGCATAGCCGGATGTATTCCCCAGCGCGCCACCCTGCAGCACCGAGGTCACATCATGCAGCGCCTTCAGTTCCGCCTCGGCCTCGGCTTGTTGCAACGCCAGCGACGGATCCTTGGCGCGCGGCGCGAACTGCGCCTTGGTCTGCACCAGGCGCTGCTCGCGTTTGGCCAGCGCGGCTTTGCCGGCAATGGCTTCCTGCTCCAACGCGGCCACGCTCTGACCGGCATACCAGGTCAGCAGCAAGGCGCCGGCAACGATCACGCCGAGCGCCTCGGCCATCGGCAAGGCGGTGAAAATCTTCTTCTGCTTGAGGAAGATGGGATTGAAGAGATTGATCTGCTGGCTCACAGATGCACCTCCTCATGCCGCAACGCCGCACCCAGCGTCAGGAAGAAACGCTGCTGCTGGGCCGCGTCCTGCAGTTCCGGTGTTTTGCTGAGATCGAACACATCGTCCAGCGTCATCGCTTCCACCGGCATGTATAGATTGGTGGCCAGGTGTTCGTGCAGGCCATCGGCGCCGGTCGGCGCCAGCAGCAGCTTGATCACGTTCACAAACGAGAACTGGCGGTCGAAGTGGTCGAGCGAGCGTTGCAGCTCCAGCGTGATTTTGTCGAAATAGGTTTGCTGGCGCTCGGAATCGCGCTCCAGTAGTTGCGCCAGCGTGACATCGATGCGACGAGACAGGTACAGCTCAGCCTTGAAAGTAATCGTCAGCAGGCCGCCGTCGCCGTCGAAGGACAGCATGGCCAGACCGCGCCCCTCGGTCTCCAGCAGCGCCGAGATATTCCGTTGCGCCATCTCGGGAATATCGATCACGGTCAGCGCCAGCTTGGCTTCGCTGAACAGTGCCTGGCGCGACTGGATCAAGGCATTGCGGGCGGCGATGGCAAACATCGAGTGGCCGCGCGCGGCGTTGCTGGCATCGACCGGAATGTCGAGCACGTCGATGGTGGCGTCGTCGACGTGGAAGTCGAGCATATCCTTCAAGCGCCAGCGCACGGCGGTTTTCAATTCGTCTTGCGGCACGTTCGGAGCGTCGACCATCAGCAGCTGGTACTCGCCGCCGCTAAGCATGGTGCCGCAGGAATAGCCGCCGGCCTTCAGGTCTTTATTGAGTTTGTCGAGCGCTTCGGGCGAGACGGCGGCGTCGGACGGATAGAACGCCGACAGCTCGACGATGGCCTTGGCGTCGCGCCTGCGCTGAACGCGGCCCGCGCAAACACCGTCCCTCAGAAAAGTGACAGTAAGCCATCCATCGGTTTTTTTAGCTCGCTTAAAGAAGCTCATAGATCAACACACGAAGTTTGCGCGCTAGACGATTGATTATATTCAAGTTGTAGATCTTTTCATGCTTAAAATTACAATGATTCCGCAAAAATACACACATTTCCACACAGTTGCGTCTTTAAAGCTGCGCGGTGATCACCCGCTGCACGTAATCAGGTCCGGGAACGGCGGCGGGACAGGCTGCGGCATTGCAGGCCGTAACGGTGATCAGGAAGTGGCCAGCGGTCCGATCATTGGGGCTGCCGTCGCCGTAGGAACGCGGGCCAAGCGGGTCAAACGTACAAGTAATATTCACGGAAAATGCAGACAATGTGGTGTTGGGCGGCAAAGTGAAGTTCACTGGTGCCGCGTTACAGAGATTGGCGGCACGCGTGGCGGCCGGGCCTTGCAGCGCTGTGAATAGCGCCCAGTCCATGCCCCCTTTCGCCGCAAGGTATGCGCGCGTACCCAATTCATCCTTGACCGACGAGTCTTGCTGCGAGGTCCTGAGCGACACCACGGCCACCGCCAATCCGGCCAGCACCACCAGTAGGAAGATGGCGGTCACCAGCGCCAGCCCGGTTTGTTTGCGTAAGATATGCGGCATCATGGCGTGTTATCCACGTGAATTTGATGAACCAGCGTCACCGTCTCCAGTCCGTTAGCTGCCCCGCCGACGCGCGGCCGCGCCAGCGCCAACGACATGCCAATCATGCCGGTATTCACATTGGCAGCTTGATCCGCGCTGAAGTTGCAAGCCAGGACATTGGTTGCCAGCCGAGGCATGTCCGGCGTCAGCGCCTGCGGCACCTGCGCGGCGGTAAAGGCCTGATTAGCAATACGTACCAGCGTACCTGTGCCAGTAGCGTTGCCCTCGCACCGGAAAGTGACGGGACTGGTAACGACGCTGAACCGGTGCTCGGGAGAAGCATTCGGCGTTGCGCCGCCCCATGGGTTGTTTGCCAGCGTAATCAGCCAGCCATTCGGCATGTTATTCACTGCATTGACCCGCGCGAGGTTGGTTTGCGCGTAGGCGTCCGCGCCGGCTATGCCGTTACCCAGGTTATAGATGACGATGGAATCGGTTGCCGGGTTGATGGCGGCGGCACCGGCGGGCATATGGCCGACAACACTAAATTGGTTGCCCCCTCCAACGAAATCCAAAGGAGTGCCATTGGCCACTTCGTCTTCCACAGCCAGATACTGGCCGCCGGCCTTGACCGGAATGAACTGCACATACCAGACGCCGTTGGCGAACATCGCCCGGACGCTGTTGGGTAGCGCGCCGCGCAGCTCGCGCGCCATGCGCCGCAAGGCCAGATCGGCCGTATCGCTCAGGTCGGCGCGCGCGGCGGCGTCCACATAATTCTGCACCGGCTGGCGCAGGAACAACATCATGGTCCCGGCCAGAATACCGGTCAGCACCATGACGATGATCGCTTCCACCAGCGTGAAGCCCAGCTGCGTGCGTGGGATGGGCGGGCGCGATTTCATCATGGCGTCACCGTCGGCGCGTAACGCGTGCGATAGGCATCCAGCTCCACGAAATCATTATTGCCGGTACCGTAGGTGGTGCGAATAGTGATGCGCAATGCCCTGACCTCCAATGCGCTTGACCTGATCTGGTTCGCAGCAGGCCCCAAACCCTCGGCGGCAGTGGGAAGATAGCGCAAAGTCACCGTGCTAGTGATGCCGCCGAGCGAAGCGTTGCCTATCGTATTCAGACCCGCGTCCCGTCCCAGCGGCACGCCGTTGATGTCGACGTCCACGCCGCCAACGGCAAAAGTGCGGTTGGCGACGCCGTCCAAGCTACCGTAGTTGGCAACGTTACCGTAAGGTCGGGATCCAGCGGGTATGCCGATGGTCACCTGGTTCGCGCAGGTCCCCGGCCCCGCTACGATATCGACGTTGGGATTGGGCTGGCCGCAGGAGAAACGCGCGAGTAGAACTTCTTCCATCAAGGCTTCCGCAATCATCAGGGCTTGCTTGCGCCGCACAGGATCGGCGCTGGCGCCACCACCCATGTTGAGTACGCCCAGAACGCCCGCCGCCGCGACGCCCATGATGACCATGAAAATCACCAGCTCGATCAGGGTCAGCCCCGTCTGGCGCTTAGTGAACATAGCCCGTGTCCGGTTCGATGGTGATGCTGGAAACGTTGGTGCCCTGCGTGAACGTAAGAACCATACGGGTGAAGGTCGAGGCGCCGATGGCGTCATTCGCGTTGTAAGGACGGCCCAGTCCATCGAAAGAGAAAACACCGGCGGCGCCGAATTCGTTGCGCACGCTGTCCGCAGTAACGACCAGGTTGGCGTTGGGACGGCCTTCGCACATCCAGTTGGCAATATAGAAGTTGTTCAGCCGGCAGAAGGTACGGGTGCCCGCGCTGCCGCTATTGCTGCCGCCCGGCGCGCGCGCCAGTCCGGCGTTGGGACAGGTATTGGCAAAGCACACCGCAAACCCGCCCGGCTGGGAACGCACGAACACGGGACGGTTTTGGGTAATGGCCAGCTTTTGCGCGTAGCGAATGAGGCTCTTGACCTGATCGGCGTAGGCGCGGTTGCTGAAGGTGGCGGTATCGGCAAAACGCCCGTAACCGATCGCGCCCAGTATGCCGATCAGCACCATCACTGTGATCAGCTCCACTATCGTGAAGCCGGCACAGGAACGAAGCGACTTGCGGCGCACCACAACTCCAGGCTAGCGCCAGCGAGGAATTAGTTGCAATTATCCGGAGTAGCCGTGGCCGCCAGCGCGATAGTCGGTTGCCCACCGGCGGCGGCTGGCGTGTACACCAGGAAGCAATTCTTCGCTGCAGTGGTCGTAGCGCCTGCCAGCGTGGCGGACTGAATAACCATCGAACCAGCAGGGACGACCGGGAAGCCACTAGCCACCGGCGTTGCCGTGTAAGCGGAGTAGTCAGTGGCGGTCAAGCCAGCAGCGAGCGCGGTATTCGCATCAGCGGCTGGATAACCATTGGTGACAGCAACAGTAGTGCCCTCGTAATTAAAGCCTGCGGCGGCGTTTGCCGGATTCATCAGCACTTGGCCGTGCACCGTGGCGGCAACGGATGACAGCGCGCCGCGCGCGGCATTCAGGGACGCGATGCGTGCATCCCCGCTCAAACTGGAAAAGCGCGGCAAGGCGGTGGCCGCCAGAATACCGAGGATCACGATCACTACAATCAGTTCGATCAGCGTGAAGCCGCCTTGGGCTTGTTTGCGCATTGCGGTCATTGCTGGCTTGTTCATGTACTTTTTCTCCAAATCGTCTAAGAAGGATCATCCTTAACTTGCTCAAAGGCCACACTTATAAGGTCTTGTGTGCCTGACGGCTTGGCGGGGCTATGGGGCAAGCGAAATAATTTTACCTTGAATTTCAAGTGTTTCGATTGAGCATCTACAAAAGAATTTCTATTATTTAACAAATAAATCAGACTTTTATCAGAACGGTCAAAACACCAATTACCCGGACCGATGTCACTGTCATGCGGGTGAAATAATTCGCCGATGTAGTTGACCGGCTTATCTTTTAGCAAATTAAACGGATTTTCTTCGGCCAAAAACGTTAAATCGATATTTCGCCCCGGCAATTTAGCTTCAGATACCTTAATTTCTAAGGCAGTGCGCACGTTCGCCACCGTCATCTGTACGGCGCGCTGCTCCGCCGCGCCTTGGTAATACCACATGGTTTTCAACAGCAGCGCCATCAAAATGCCGATCACCGCCACGCTGACGGCGAATTCGAGCAAACTCGCGCCCCGTTGTTTCGCCGACACAAATCTTGCCAAGAATGTCACAATATCAACCTTAGTGACGCAACGCCGCTTTACCCAGATCCCAGATCGGCAGGAAGATACCGAGCGCCAGCACCAGCACCATGATGCCGAGGAAGACGATCAGGATAGGCTCGATCTGCGCCGACAGCGTCTTCAGCTCATAATCCACTTCGCGCTCGTACATCTGCGCGATCTCATCCATCAGATCGTCGATGGAGCCGCTCTCCTCGCCCACCGCAATCATCTGCAGCACCACCGGCGTGAACACATTGGTGGCGGCCGCCGTGCGCAGGATGCTGTCGCCGCGCTCGACACCGTCGCGCATTTGCTCCACGCGGGCGGTCAGGTAGGCGTTGTCCACCGTCTGCGCCACCACTGTCAAGGCCTGCACGATCGGCACGCCGCTGCGGCTGGACAAGGCAAAGCTGCGAGCAAATCGCGCCATGGTGGCCTTCAGGATAATCTTCCCGGCCACCGGCACGCGCAGCTTGAACTTATCCCACTGATACAGACCCTTGGGCGTACCGACCCAGGCGCGAAAGCCCCAAATACCGGCCACCAGCGCCACCGCCATCACCGGCCAGTAGCGCACGGTGAAATTGGACGTGCCGATCAGGATGCGCGTCATCAGCGGCAACTCGGTATTAAACCGCGCGAACACCCCGACGAACGCCGGAATCACAAACATATTCACCACCACCATCGCCAGCACCATGGCGATCACCACGAAGGATGGATAGCGCGTCGCGCTCTTGACGCGCTCGCGCATGTCGCGGTCGAACTCCAGGTGGTCGAACAATCGCAGGAACACCTCCTCCAGCCGCCCGGTCATCTCCCCCACCCGCACCATCGACAGATAAAACGGCGTAAACACATCAGGATGGCGGCGCATGGCGGCCGACAGTTCGCGGCCGGCGTCGAGCGACTCGCGCAAATCCTTGATGACTTTGGCGAACGACTTGCTCACCGCCGATTCCTGCAAGCCCGCCAGGCCGCGCATGATCGGCACGCCGGACTTGAGCAGGGTATACATCTGGCGACTGAACAACTGCACATCCATCGACGTGACCTTCTTCTCCAGCAGCCTGGCCCACCAGGTCTCGCCGTCGGCGGTGGTGGCGGCTTTCTTGGTCACCACGATCTCGATCGGCGTCACGCCGGTGTTGAACAGCTGATCGGCCACCGCCCCGCTATCGACGGCCTCCAGTACGCCCTGCATCAGCTCGCCGCGCGCATTGCGGCCCTTGTATGCGAAGAAAGGCACGGATTAGTCCTCGACCTGGTTGCTGATGCGCATCGCTTCCGACACCGTGGTGCGGCCCTGGATCACCAGCGCCACCGCATGCCGGCGCAGCGTTTCGCCGGCCATCTGCGCAGCGGCCGCCTTCAGGAAGTTGGCCGGATCGGCGTCGTTGGCGGCGTCCACCACCGCCCGCGTCATCTCCAGCAACTCGTACACGCCGGTACGGCCGCGATAGCCCATGCCGTTGCAATGCGAGCAGCCCTTGCCGTGGAAATAGCGGCCCTTGTCGACCTTGTCGTTCAGTTCCAGACTCAGCCATTCGCGTTCGGTCGGCGTCGGTTCATAAGGCGTGGTGCAGCTCTCGCAGATCACCCGCACCAGGCGCTGCGCCAGCACGGCCTGCAGCGAACTGCCGACCATGTAGCGCGGCACGCCCATGTCCATCAGGCGCAGCGGCGTGCTGAGGGCGTCGTTGGTGTGCAGCGTCGACAGCACCAAGTGACCGGTCATGGCGGCGCGCAGGCCGATGGCGGCGGTTTCCTGGTCGCGCATCTCGCCGACCAGCACGATGTCCGGGTCTTGCCGCAGCGCGGAACGCAGCACGCGCGCGAAGTTCAGTTCAATCTTTTCGTTGACCTGCACCTGGTTGATGCCGGCCAGCCGGTATTCGACCGGGTCTTCCACCGTGATCAGCTTTTTCTCCACCGAGTTCAGCTCGGACAGCGCGCAATACAGCGTGGTGGTCTTGCCGGAGCCGGTCGGCCCGGTCACCAGCACCAGGCCGTTGGGACGCTGGACGATGGCGCGGAATTTTTCCAGCATGGCGCGCGGCATGCCGATGGCGTCCAGCTTGAGCTGCATGCCGCTCTGGTTCAGCAGACGCATCACCACCGACTCGCCGTACTGGGTCGGCATGGTCGAGATACGCACGTCGATGCGCTGGTTCTTCACGCGCACGGCGAAGCGGCCATCCTGCGGCAGGCGTTTTTCGGAGATGTCGAGGTCCGACATCAGCTTCAGGCGCAGCGCCAGCGATGGTGCGATCTTGATATCGGATTCGGTCTGTAGGTGCAGCACGCCGTCGATGCGGAAGCGGATCTGCAGCCGGCCTTCCTGCGGTTCGATGTGGATGTCGGAAGCGCGCACCTGCGCCGCGTCGTCGAACACCGACTGCAGCAGCTTGACCACCGGCGCTTCTTCCAGGTTGGGATTGGCGGCGGCCAGCGCGCCGAAGTCGACCGAGACGTCGCCCAGATCCTGCTCCAGCTCGCGCGCCAGGTCGGAAATGTCATCGGTGCGGCGGTAGATGCGGTCGATGGCGGCCAGCACCTCGGTCTCGTTGACCACGGCCAGCTCGATGCCCTGCTTGACGATGCGGGCGATCTCGTCATACGCGAACAGGTCGGTCGGATCGGACATGCCGACCAGCAGCACGCCATGGCGGTCTTCCAGCACCAGCGCGCGGAAGCGGCGGGCCTGGGTTTCCGGCAGCAGCCGCACGATCTCGGGATTGATGTTGAAGAACTTCAGGTTCAGGTACGGGATGTTCAGCTGCCGCGCCAGCGCGCCGGCGATCTGTTCCTCGGTAACATAGCCATTCTCGACAAAGACGCGCCCGAGCTTGCGCCCGCTGCGTTTCTGGTCGGCCAACGCCAGACCCAGCTGCTCTTCCGAGAGCAGCTTTTGCTGCACCAGGATTTCCCCCAGCCTGACTTTCTCCGGCCTCGACATACCCGCTCCTTGAAGATGCTCAACAAAACTTGCGGCCATTCTAGTCCAGAAACCGCACTCAGCGCGAGGTGATGTCGCATTCTTCGCACGAATGCGCTACAGTGTGGTTCGTTTCATTCGTCCCAGCTTCCATGACCGTTCCAGCCCTGCGCTTACAGCAAGTCGTCAAACGCTACGGCGCAGCCTCCGTGCTGCACGGCGTGGACCTGGAACTGCGCGCCGGCGCGTGTTTCGGCCTGGTCGGCGTCAACGGCGCCGGCAAAACCAGCCTGATCAAATGCCTGCTCGACTTTTGCGCGCTGGACGGCGGCGGCATTGAGATCTTCGGCCAGCCGCACACCCAGCCCGCCGCACGCCGGCCGCTGGGCTTCCTGCCCGAACGGTTTACGCCGCCCTATTATTTAACCGGCGCCGACTTCATCCGTTATCTGCTGACCCTGCAAGGACTGGCCTACGAGCCGCCAACGGTGCACGCCATGCTGAGCGCGCTGGACCTCGATCCGGCTGCGCTCAAGCGCGCGGTGCGCAGCTATTCCAAGGGCATGACGCAGAAACTCGGGCTGGCCGCCTGCCTGCTGGCGCGCAAGCCGCTGTACGTGCTGGACGAACCGATGAGCGGGCTCGACCCGAAAGCGCGCGCACTGTTGAAAAACCAGCTGCGCGCGTTGCACCAGTCCGGCAGTACACTGTTCCTGACCTCGCACGCGCTGGCCGACGTGGACGAGCTGTGCGACCGCATGGCCATCCTGCACGACGGCCGCATCCGTTTTAGCGGCACGCCGGCCGAATGCCGCGCCGCATACGGCGCGCAGACGCTGGAACAAGCTTTCCTGAATTGCATAGCGTGACCACGACCATGTACCAATCCCACTTCGGCCTGCGCGAATCGCCGTTCAACATCACGCCCAATCCGGCGTTTTTCTATTCCGGCAACGCCCGTGGCGATATCCTGGAGGCCATGCTGTATGCGGTCGGCCAGGGCGAAGGCATCATCAAGCTCACCGGTGAAGTCGGCACCGGCAAGACCATGTTGTGCCGCATGCTGGAAAGCCGCATGCCGCCGCACATCGACGTCATTTACCTGGTCAATCCCAACCTCAACCCGCTGGAAGTGCAGCACGCCATCGCCGCCGAACTGGGCCTGCCGACCTGCGGCCAGCGCGCCGACGAGGTGCAACGCGCCCTGCACGCCGAGCTGATCGCCCGCCACAGCGCGGGCCGCCAGGTGGTGTTGCTGGTCGAGGAAGCCCAGGCCATGCCGCTCGATACGCTGGAAGCGATCCGCCTGCTGACCAACCTGGAAACCGCGCGCAGCAAGCTGCTGCAGATCGTGCTGTTCGGCCAGCCGGAGCTGGACCAGCATCTGGAACTGTCGAGCATGCGCCAGTTGAAGGAGCGCATCACCCACAGTTTCCAGGTGCCGGCGCTGCAGGCCGACCTGACCGGCGACTTCCTGGCCTTCCGCCTGCGCGCGGCCGGCCACGCGGGTCCGGCGCTGTTCAGCCCGGCTGCCGCCCGGCTCATCGCCGAGGCCTCGCAAGGCATCGTGCGCCGCATCAACATCCTGGCCGACAAGGCGCTGCTGGCCGCGTTTGCCGACGACGCCGAGACGGTCGACGTGCATCACGCCCGCCAGGCCATCCTGGAATCGCCATTCGGGCGGCGGCGCGGCCGCTGGCGGCCAAAACCTGTTGTTTTGATGGTCGTATTAATTGGGGCCATCTGCGGCCTCGTCCTTGCAGTGGCAGCATTTTTATAAGATGATGGCACCTATAATTGCAAAAGCACAACAAAAAGAACAACTTCCTGCATTCTCCTGGGCCTTAAAGAAACGATGAAAAACTTCAGCTCCCCTCTGGTCCCTGTAGTCTGCAGCGTCCTGCTGAGTGCTTGCGCCAGCCAAACCATTTCCCCCTCCCCGGTCCACATCAGCGAGCCGCCACCGGCGGCCGGGGCGATTCCTGACACAGTGCAGCAAAGCGTGGCCCTGCCGCCGCCGAAACCGGCCGCCAAGGTGGAAACCTACAGCGTGACCGTGCACAAGGTGCCGGTGCAGTCGCTGCTGTTCGCGCTGGCGCGCGACGCCGGCCTGAACGTCGACGTCCATCCCGGCATCGAGGGCACGGTCACGCTGAACGCGCTGGACCAGACGCTGCCGCAACTGCTGAGCCGCATCCAGCGCCAGGTCGATATGCGCTATGAAATCAGCGGCAGCACCCTGATCGTGCTGCCGGACACGCCGGAGTGGCGCAATTACAAGGTCGACTACGTCAACATCGCGCGCAGCACCACGAGCAGCGTGAACATCGCCACCCAGATTTCCACCACCGGCGGCGGCAACAACGGCGACTCGGGCGCGAGCGCCAATCAGGGATCGCAGCAACAGAGCTACAACCAATCGAATAATAGCGGCAACAGCAACAACAATAATAATAACTACAATAACAACAACAACGGTTCGCAACCGCCTACGAACAACGGCCCGTCCGGCAACGGCAACAACAATTCCACCACGGTGGTCAACAACCGTTCGGACAACAATTTCTGGTACGTCCTCGAAAAGAACATCCGCGACATGTTGCGCGCTTCCTCGTCGGACAGTGCCACATCCGATTCCTTGGGCGGCCTTCAGGCGCAGGCCGGAGCCAACGGCCTGGGGCAGCAGGGAATCAACGGCCTGGGCCAACCGGGAGCCAACGGCCTCGGCCAGGCTGGCGTCGCCGCAGGCGGGGTCGATAACCGCGCCAGCGCGCGCAACTCGGTGATCGTCAATGCTGAGGGCGGCCTGATCGCCGTGCGCGCCACCGCGCGCCAGCACGACAAGATCCAGCAATTCCTCGACGTGGTGCTGGGCGCGGCCAAGCGCCAGGTGCTGATCGAGGCCACCATTATTGAAGTCAAGCTCAGCGACGCCTACCAGCAAGGCATCAACTGGGCCAGCATCGGCGGCGGCGGCCTGAAAATGACCCAGGGCGCGGTCGGCACCGCCGGCCTGCCGAGCAATGTGGCGGTGGGCGCCACGCCGGGCCTGTTCGTGCTGAACTACGTCAACCCGACCAGCCGGCTCGGCAACATCGCCGCCACCATCCAGCTGCTGGAATCGTTCGGCAAGGTGAAAGTGCTGTCGAGCCCGAAAATCAGCGTGTTGAACAACCAGACCGCGCTGCTCAAGGTGGTCGACAACAATGTGTTCTTCTCGATCAAGGTCACGCCGGCCATCCTCAACGCCAACGGCGGCGTGAGCACGCCGGCTACCTACGAATCGCGCCTGGAAACGGTGCCGGTCGGCTTCGTCATGAGCGTGACGCCGCAGATTTCCGACAGCGACGAAGTCACCCTCAACGTGCGGCCGACGATTACCCGCGTGGTCGGCAAGGTCAAGGACCCGAACCCGGCGCTGGCCGCCGCCAACGTCACCAGCGAAGTGCCGGTGATCCAGGCGCGCGAGCTGGAGTCCATCATGAAGGTCAACAGCGGCCAGATCGCCGTGATGGGCGGCCTGATGCAGGATTCGGTGGACAACACCCGCGACAGCGTGCCGCTGCTGGGCCGTATCCCGGTGTTCGGCGACCTGTTCTCCTACCGCAACGAGAACACCACCAAGACCGAACTGGTGATCTTCATGCGCCCGGTGGTGGTCAAGGACGCCAGCCTCAATGGCGACTACAAGGATTACCGCTACATCCTGCCGGGCCAAACGCCCCGAACCGAACAGTCCCCCGCTCCTAAGGCCAATGGATCATGAGTCTCTTAATGCAGGCGCTCAAGAAAGCCGAGCGCGCAAAACAAAACTCGCTCGCCGACGACGAGCAGGACAAACCGTCGGAAGCGTTTGACGAGATCCTGGCGCTGACGCCGGAACCGGCCAGGCCGGCAACCGCGCCGGCCCCGGCGCCGGCCGCGCGTTCGTTCAGCCTGGAAGGCCTGAGCCTGGAGCCGATGGCGGGCGACGCACCGGGCGGCGCCGCGCCGGCCGCCAGCGAGCCGCGTCCATCGCCCAGCCCCCTGCCCGCCGCCAGCGACCACAAGGACGCCGGCCTGACGCTGGATCTGGTGCCCGATCCGTCCGCGCCGGCCAGCCCGGCAGCGGCAGCTCCGGCCAGCGCGCCGGCGCCATCAACAGCGACCGCAACGGCGGCGCGCGCCTCTGCCCAGCCAGCATCGACTTACGCCACTCGCCCGGCTGACGCCGCGGCAGCAGGCGCCACCGCAGCGGCTGCAACTGCAGCTGCCACGGCCGCTGCGGAAACAGCAGCAGGCGCAGCTAACTCAGCCGCAACAGCCGCCGCCGCAGCGCGCGCCAGCGCCGCACAAGCCAGCGCCGCCGGTAAAGGCGCCGCGCCGGCTGGCGACGACAAACCGCGCGCCGCCGCCCGCGCCCGCGCCCGCGCGCGCGCCGCAGCCACCACCGAACCGACCGGCATGGACCCGGAACGCCTGCGCCTGATCGGCCTGATCGCCCTGGTGGTGATCCTGGTCGGCGGCTTCGGCCTGTACTACTGGCGCGCCCTGACCGCGCCGGGCGCCGGCGCCGACCTGCCACCCGTGCCGATGCCGCCACCCGGCGCCACCGGCGCCACGCCCGCGCAAGCCATCGTCAGCGTCATCGCTCCCGGCGCCTCGGCTGGCGGTACAGCCGGCGATCCGTCCGCCAACGCCGACGCCGCCCTCGACGACCCGATGCTGTCTTCGGGCGGCGGCAACCGCGCCGCCCAGCAGGCGCTGGAACGCCGCATCGCCAAGACCGAGGAAGAGCTGGCCGCCGCACGCCAGGCCATCCAGGCGGCCACGGCCGCCGCCACCGCGCCGCGCGTCGAGCAGATGCCGCCATTGGCCGCCGCCGAGAGCGGCGAGATCCGCGTGGCCCGCAGCAGCCAGCCGTCGGCCGTGTCGCCGGCGCTGGACGGCGCCTACACCGCCTTCAACAGCGGCGACCTGCCCACCGCCCAGCAACAGTACGACGCCGCGCTAAGCCAGGACCCCAACAACCGCGACGCCCTGCTCGGCGCCGCCGCCGTGGCCGCGCGCCAGAACCAGAAGGACAAGGCCGCCGCCTACTACCTGCGCCTGCTGGAACTGGCGCCCAACGACGGCGCCGCCACCGCCGGCCTGATCGGCCTGCGCCAGGGCGACATCAGCCAGAGCGAAGCGCGCCTGAAAGCCATCCTGGCCGGCAATCCGGAAGCGGCGCCGGTGCTGTTCGCGCTCGGCAACCTGTACTCGCAGCAAGGCCGCTGGTCGGACGCGCAACAGGCCTACTTCCGCGCCACCGGCGCGGCGCCGGACAATCCGGACTACGCCTACAACCTGGCCGTCGGCCTGGACCGCCTGAACCAGCCCAAGCTGGCGCTGACCTATTACCAGCGCGCGCTGGCGCTGGCGCAGGACAAGGCCGTCGGCTTCGACCGCAACGCGCTGCGCAAGCGCATGCACGAACTGAGCACCTCGCACTAGACACATGGCCGAACAACCTAAACTCCCGCTCGGCAAACTGCTGATTCAAAAAGGCATCATCAGCGAAGACCAGCTGCGCATCGCGCTGATCGAGCAGAAAAGCAGCAACGAGCCGTTGGGGAAACTGCTGATCTCGCTGGGCTTCGTCACCGAAGCCACGGTACGCGAGGCGCTGTCCGAAAACCTCAACACCCAAAGCGCCGACCTCAACAGCCTGGTGGTGGACGCCATCGCCCTCAAGCTGATCCCCAAGGACGTGGCCAAGCGCTACCGCGTGTTCCCGATCGTCTACGAACGCGCCACGGACAACCTGATCCTGGCCATGTCCGACACCAGCAACATCGTCGCGCTGGACCAGATCAGCGCCATGCTGGTCAAGGGCATCACCATCACGCCGCTGCTGGTCAACGAGTCCGACATCCAGCGCGCCATCGACCAGTTCTACGGCTTCGAACTGTCGATCGACGGCATCCTGCACGAAATCGAAACCGGCGAAGTCAACTACGCCAGCCTGGGCACCACCTCGGACGAATACAGCCAGCCCATGGTGCGCCTGATCGACGCCATCCTGGCCGACGCGGTGCAGAACGGCGCCTCCGACTTGCACTTCGAGCCGGAGCAAAGCTTCCTGCGCATCCGCTACCGCATCGACGGCATCCTGCGCCAGATCCGCAGCCTGCACAAATCCTACTGGCCGGCCATGGCCGTGCGCCTGAAGGTGATGTCGACCATGAACATCGCCGAAACGCGCGCGCCGCAGGACGGCCGCATTTCGATCAAGTTCAGCGGCCGGCAGATCGATTTCCGCGCCTCGGCCCAGCCCACCACCCACGGCGAGAACTTCGTGCTGCGCGTGCTGGACCGCCAGAAAGGCATCGTGCCGCTCGACGGCCTGGGCCTGGCCGAGGAAGAACTGAGCCTGCTGAAGCTGATGATCGCCCGTCCCGACGGCGTGATCCTGGTGACCGGGCCGACCGGCTCCGGCAAGACCACCACCCTGTATTCGATCCTGAACCACATCAACACCGAAAGCGTCAACATCATGACGCTGGAAGACCCGGTCGAATACCCGATGAACATGATCCGCCAAACCTCGGTCAACGAGTCGGCCAAGATGGGCTTTGCCGAAGGCATCCGTTCGATGATGCGGCAAGATCCGGACGTGATCCTGGTGGGCGAGATCCGCGACAAGGAAACCGCCGAAATGGCCTTCGCCGCCGCCATGACCGGCCACCAGGTGTATTCCACCCTGCACACCAACTCGGCCATCGGCTCGATTCCGCGCCTGCTCGACATCGGCGTGCTGCCCGACATCATGGCCGGCAACATCATCGGCATCGTCGCCCAACGCTTGGTGCGCAAGCTGTGCCCGGCCTGCCGCGAGGCCCACGTGGCCGACGACATCGAACGCCGCCTGCTGGCCATCCCCGACGACAGCGGCCCGCAAACCCTGTACCGCCCGGTCGGCTGCGACAAGTGCTCGCACCAGGGTTACAAGGGCCGCATCGCCATCATCGAACTGCTGAAGATGACGCCCGAGCTGGATGAACTGATCGCACGCCGCGCCTCCACGCGCGAGCTCAAGACGGCCGCCGCCAGCGGCGGTTTCCATAGCCTGATCGACGACGGCCTGCGCCGCGTGCTCGAAGGCGTCACCACGCTGGAGGAAGTCGGCCGCGTGGTGGACCTCACCGAAAGGCTGGGCTGATGCCGCAATACCTCTACCGCGCGATGGACGCCGCCGGCGCTATCCAGCCCGGCAATATGGACGCCGCCAACGAGCCGGACCTGGAGCTGCGCCTGCACCGCATGGGGCTGGACCTGATCGACTGCCGCGTCTCGCGCACCCGCGTGGTGGCGCTCAAGCGCGTGATCACCCGCAAGGATCTGATCAATTTCTGCTTCCACATGGACCAGATGACCGGCGCCGGCGTGCCCATCCTGGACGGCTTGAACGACCTGCGCGACAGTATCGACCACCCGCGCTTCCGCGAGATGATCACCGGCCTGATCGAGAACATCGAGGGCGGCAAGCAACTGTCGGCCTCGATGGCGGCCTATCCGGAAGTGTTCGACGTCACCTTCACCAGCCTGATCATGGCCGGCGAGCAGAGCGGCAAGTTGACGGAAGTGTTCCGCAACCTGTCGGAAACCCTGAAATGGCAGGACGAGCTGGCCTCGCAGACCAAGAAGATCATCATGTACCCGGCCGCCGTCGGCCTGTTCGTCACCGGCGTGATGTTCTTCCTGATGATCTACCTGGTGCCGCAGCTGACCTCCTTCGTCAAGAACATGGGCAACACGCTGCCGTTCCACACCAAGGCGCTGATCTTCGTCTCCAACATCTTCATCAACTACTGGTACATCATGCTGGCGCTGCCGCTGGTCGCCTTCTTCGGCCTGCGCGCCTGGCTGGCGCGCAGCGAACAGGCGCGCTACGCGGCGGACGGTTTCAAGCTGCGCATCTGGCTGGTCGGCCCGGTGCTGCACAAGATCATCCTGGCGCGCTTCGCCACCTTCTTCGCCATGATGTATGCGTCCGGCATCACCATCCTCGAATGCATCCGCCTGTCCGAGGGCATCGTCGGCAACCGCGTGGTGGCGGCCGGCCTGCGCCGCGCGGCGCAGCAGATTTCCGAGGGCCAGGGCATCACCGCCGCCTTCCAGAACACCGGCATCTTCCCGCCGCTGGTGATCCGCATGCTCAAGGTGGGCGAATCGACCGGCGCGCTCGACGGCGCGCTGCGCAACGTCAGCTACTTCTACAACCGCGAAGTCAAGGAGATGATCGAGAAGGTGCAATCGATGATCGAACCGGCCATCACCGTGGTGCTGGGGGTGATGGTGGGCTGGATCATGCTGTCGGTGATGGGCCCGATCTACGACACGATCAGCAAGATCAGAACCTGAGGCCATCGTGTTCAGCAAACATTTATTCTATCTGACCGGCGACCAGCTGTGCGCCTACCTGTGGCACGGCGGCAAGCTCACCGGCGGCGTCTGCTTCGTCAACAACCGTGGCGGCGTCGACGACTTCATGGACTATGTCGACAGCCATCAGCGCAGCGCGCCGGTCTACATCCTGGCCGACCTGATCGAGGAAGACTTCCAGCGCGTGACCATGCCGCACGTGAGCGGGCGGGCCGCGCGCCAGCTGCTGCAGCGGCGCCTGCTGCAGCAATACCGCGAAACGCCGTTCCGCCACCACGAGGTGCAGGGCCGCGAGGAAAGCGGCCGCCGCGACGACACCGTGCTGCTGTCGGCGCTGACCAATCCGTCCTCGGTGCAGCCGTGGGTGGAGGCGCTGGAACAGATGCAGATTCCGCTGGCCGGCCTGTACACCACCACGCTGCTGAGCGAAGACCTGGTGCACAAGCTGGGCCTGCGCGACCAGCACCTGCTGCTGGTGACGCAGCAGTCGGCCGGCTGGCGCCAGAGCTACTTCCAGAAAGGCATGCTGAAGTTTTCGCGCCTGACGCCGGCCATCGACCGCGACGGCAATCCGGTCAACATCGGCACGGAAACCGCCAAGACCCAGCAGTTCCTCACCAGCCAGCGCCTGCTCGGACGCGGCAACGTGCTACATACCGTGGTGGTGTCGCCGGCCGCCGACAGCGCCGAGCTCGACGCGCAATGCGAGGACGCCACCGAAACCCAGTTCCGCTTCATGACGCTGGAATCGCTGGCCGCGCGCGCCGGCCTGAAGACCGGCGGCGACGAGGTCGACGAGCGCGCCGCGCGCCTGGCCGAGCCGGCCATGCTGGCCTTCCTGGCGCGGCGCGATCCGGAAACCCATTACACGCTGGGCGCCTGGCAGCGCTACTTCAAGCTGTGGCGCGCACGCGTGCGCCTGTACGCCGTCAGCGCCGTGATGACCGTGGTGTGCGCCGCCTGGACCGGCCACAACCTGTGGGAAAAGATCGAGGCCGACCGCGACAGCGCGCGCCTGACGGCGGAAGCGTCGCAGTTCGACCGCCGCTACCGCGACATCATGGCCGAAATGCCGCCGCGCGTGACCACCACCGCCAATATGCGGGCGGCGGTCAATGTCGAGCGCATGTTGGCCACGCAGTCGGCCACGCCGCTGGGCATGGCCCGCATCGTCAGCCAGGCGCTGGAAGGTGCGCCGCAGATCCAGCTGCTGCAGCTGGACTGGAAAGTCAGCGTGCCGGCTGCGGGCGCCTCGGCGCCGACGCCGGGCCAGGAAGACAACCAGGCCGCGCCGATCTCCTCGCTGGTGGCCGGCATCCCCACGCGCGCGCCGCAAAAGCTGGTGCTGGAAGCGGAGATCACGACCCCCGAGGACGACTATCGCGGCGCCGTCGACAGCATGAACCAGTTCGCGCAGGCGCTGGCCCGCCACCCGCGCCTGACGGTGGAAATCGACAAGCCGCCGGTGGACACGCGCTCCTCGGTCAAGCTGACCGGCAAGGCCGGTCCGCAAGCGGCCGCCGCAGGTCGCGCCAAATTCACCCTGAACCTGGTGTGGAAGCCATGAGCCAAGC
The DNA here is from genome assembly GCF_054461335.1 of Duganella paludis. Taxonomy (NCBI): domain Bacteria; kingdom Pseudomonadati; phylum Pseudomonadota; class Betaproteobacteria; order Burkholderiales; family Oxalobacteraceae; genus Duganella; species Duganella paludis. The sequence goes on along the minus strand of NZ_CM136922.1, from coordinate 5,894,137 downwards.
CCCTGTCCCCGTCAAAAAGCAAGCGGCAAAGGCCGTGGCGCTGCCCTACTGGATCAACGAATTCCCGCTGATCCGCCCGGCCGTGCTGACGCTGGTGGCGGCGCTGACCGTCTCCATCACCGGCGTGCTGCTGAGCCAGTCGAAAATGCGCGACGCCATCGACCTGGCCGAGCACGCGCAGCGCAACCGCGACGCCGCCTACTCGCGCTACGCGCAGGTGGACAACGAAAAACGCGACATCCGCAACTTCCAGCACCGCTTCGTGGCGCTGCGGCAGCGCGGCCTGATCGGCGACGAACGCCGGCTGGAGTGGCTGGACGCGATCCGCCAGGCCCAGGACCAGCTCAAGCTGCCGCCGCTGAGCTACGAGATCGAACCGCAGCAAGTGGTCACGCTGGAGGCGCCGCTCGACCTGGGCGAATTCCAGCTGCGCGGCAGCCGCATGCACCTGCACATGGAACTGCTGCACGAACTGGACCTGTTCAACTTCTTCGTCAACCTGCGCGACAACAGCTACTTCGCCGTGCAGGACTGCTCGATCAAGCGGCTCGGCGTGGTGGCCGGCACGCCGGGCGCCTCGACGCTGGGCGCCGACTGCACGCTGAACTGGATCACCCTCAACACCGCGCCGAAAGCGCCGTCGCTGGCGGTAGCCGGGCCGAAAGGCAAACCATGAAGCGCGCCGCTTCCCCGACCTCCGCTCTGGCCGCCGTTGCCACGGTGGTGGCGCTGGCGCTAGGCACGCCGGCCCAGGCGCAAACCCAGCTCGGCCGCCTGTTCTCCACGCCGGCCGAGCGCGATACGATGGAAGCCGGGCGCGGCAACAGCGCCGCCCTGCTGCCCAATTCGCAGGGCGTGGCGCCGGCCCCCGGCATGCCGGGCGGACCGGCCGCCATGCCCGACATGAACCCCGGCGCCGGGCAAGCCGCACCAGCGGCGGCGCCCACGCTGGCCATGAGCGGCGTGCTGCGCAGCAGCGACAACCGCAGCACGGTATGGCTCAACGGCGTGCCGCAACCTGGCCTGCAAAACAATCTGTCGCGCCAGGACAGCCTGACGGTGACCCTGCCGTCCGGTAAGAAGATCGTGCTCAAGCCCGGCCAGCGCTACGACTTGAACCAAAACCGCATCAAGGATGTAAATGAACAATAAGTACCCGCCTGGCCGGCAATCCGGCTTCTCGCTGGTGGAAATCGCCATCGTGTTGCTCATCATCGGCCTGCTGATGGGTGGCCTGATGGCGCCCATGGCGTCCATGATGGAGCAGCGCCGCGTGACCGACACGCAACGCGCCATGGGCGAAGCGCGCGAGGCGCTGTTCGGTTTTGCGCTCCGTAGCGGCTATCTGCCCTGCCCCGCCATCTCGGCCAGCAACGGGCTGGAAGACCGCAACGGCAATGTCTGCAACAAGCGCTACGGCTACCTGCCGTGGGCCACGCTGGGCGTGCAGCGGCTGGACGGCTGGAACCACCTGCTTGGCTACACGGTCACGCCGGCCTTCGCCAATTCGGGTTTGCTGTTCACGCTGAGGACACCGCGTGACATCACCATCGCCACGCGCGCACTCAACGGCCAGCTCGTCGCGGCCACCGGCATGAGCGACATTCCAGCCGCCATCATCTCGTTCGGCCGCAACGGCTACGGCGCCACCAGCGACCAGAACACCGTGGTGGCCGATGCCGGCAGCGGCAACCTCGATGAAAAAACCAATCTGCAAAGTTCCGGCAACGCCCTGATCACGCGCGACCCGAGCGACGATCCGCGCGCCCCCGGCGGCACCTTCGACGACATGGTGACCTGGGTCTCGCCCAATATCCTGTACAACCGCATGGTGACGGCGCAGCGCCTGCCATGATCGCGCCGGCCGTCACCATCGCCCGCTACACGCTGCTGGAAGCCCTGCGCAACCGGCTGCTGTGGCTGCTGCTGATCATGGCGGCCGGCGCGGTGGCCGTGAGCGGCTTCCTCAACGAACTGGCGCTGACCGAAAGCCGCGCGCTGCAGGCGGCCCTGCTGGGCGCCGTGCTGCGGCTGGCGGCGGTATTCCTGGTGGCCACTTTCGTGGTCACCAGCATGGCGCGCGAAGCCAGCGACAAGGGACTGGAACTGCTGCTGGCCCTGCCCTTGCCGCGCGCCGTCTACCTGTTCGGCAAGCTGGCCGGCTTCGGCGCGCTGGCGCTGCTGCCGGCGCTGCTGTTCGGCACGTTGGGCCTGTTCTTCGCGCCGCCCGCGCAGGCCGCGCTGTGGGCCGTCTCGCTGCTGTGCGAATGCTGGATCGTGGCCGCCTTCAGCGTGCTGTGCATGCTGACCTTGAACCAGGTAATGCCGGCGCTGGCGGCGGTGTGTTCCTTTTATCTGCTGGCGCGCGCGATCGCCACGCTGCAGTTGCTGGGCCACGGCGGCTCCAGCGTGCAAAGCGCCGGCCAGCAGGTGCTCAACACCGGCATCGACGGCCTGGCGCTGCTGCTGCCGCACCTGGACCAGTTCACGCGCAGCGACTGGCTGGTGTACCACAACGGCGGCGGCGGCGACCTGGCGTCCATCGCCGCGCAAACGGCCATCTACGTGGCGCTGCTGGCCGCCGCCGCGCTGTTCGACCTGCACCGCAAGAACATCTGAGGCCCGCGCGTGTCCGCCGCCACCCTCCCCGCACCTTCCTCCGCACGCCGGGCGCCACGCGCGGTGCTGCTGGCCGTGCTGCTGGCGCTGTCCGCGCAACTCCTCTGGCAAGCCAGCCGTCCGCCGCCCAGCGCCCGCGCGCAGGACCTGCCGCCCGCCCCATCGCTGGCGGCCTTGCAGCTGGCCGCGCTGGGCGACCCGGTCGCCCTGTCGAAAGCCACCATGCTGTACGTGCAGGGCCACGACGACCAGGCCGGCGTCAGCATCGCCTGGCGCAATCTCGACTACGGCCGCGTGGTGAGCTGGCTGCAGCGCGTGCTGGAGCTCGACCCGCGCGGCCAGTACCCGCTGCTGGCCGCCAGCGAAGTGTACGGCGCGGTGGCCGATCCGGTGCGCGTGCGCGTGATGCTGGACTTCGTCCACGCCCGCTTCGCCGAAGACCCCAACCGCCGCTGGCCATGGCTGGCGCACGCCGCGCTGACCGCCAAGCACCAGTTGCACGACCTGCCGCTGGCGCGCCGCTACGCCGCCGCGATCCGCCTGCAAGCGACCGGCCCGCAGGTGCCGGCCTGGGCCCGCCAGCTGGAAATCTTCATCCTGGAAGACATGAACGAACGCGACGCCGCCCGCGCGCTGATCGGCGGCATGCTGAGCAGCGGCCAGGTCACCGATCCGCGCGAACTGCAGTTTCTCTCCGAACGCCTGAACCAGCTCGATGCCGGCCGCAAGCCCTAGTGCACTTGATCTTCCACTTGCTATACTACGCAGATAAAAACGAAAGGATTCTTCCATGCGCCACCGTCCACAACCTGCCCGTCAACGCGGCTTTACCCTGGTCGAAATCGCCATCGTGCTGGTCATCATCGGCCTGCTGCTGGGCGGCGTGCTGAAAGGCCAGGGCCTGATCGACAGCGCCCGCGTCAAGAACATCATCCAGCAATCGACTTCGCTGACGGCGGCGGTCAACGCCTACCAGGATAAATTCCGCGCCCTGCCCGGCGACGACGTCCAAGGCACCACCCACGCGCCCGGCGCCACCGGCAACGGCAACGGCGACGGCCAGATCGGCGAATACCTGCTGGCGCCGCAACACCTGGCGCTGGCCGGCTTCATCACCGGCTCCTTCAACGGCACCACCGACTTCATGACCAGCGCCCAGGGCGGCGCGGTCTACATCTACAACGACGTGGTGGCCGGTCGCGGCGGCAACGGCGTGCGCCTGGACAACCTGCCCGACTCCTTCGCCGAACAGGTCGACAGCAAGCTCGACGACGGAAAATACAACACCGGTTCGGTGCGCGCCACCGGCCCGTACACCAACAACGGCAGCGTGATCCAGCGCACCGGCCTGTTCTTCTGAAATTAAAAGCACGTCCGTACTTTTATGGACTAGAATAGCTGTCACCAATAACTGCCAATAACCAGCGGAGACAGCATGTTCGAAGAATTCATCGGTACCAAGGCGGTGTCGGCCCGCCACCAGTTCGACCTGGCGGCGCTGGACGCCTGGCTGCGCCAGCACGTGGCCGGCTACCCGCAGGGCGAGCTCACGGTCGAGCAATTCAAGGGCGGCCAGTCCAACCCCACCTTCAAGCTGAGCATCGGCAGCGCGCCGCACATCCAGCATTATGTGTTGCGCACCAAGCCGGCGCCGGCCGCCAAGCTGTTGCCTTCGGCCCACGCCATCGAACGCGAATACCGCGTCATGGACGCGCTGCAACAGCACGGCTTCCCGGCCGCGCGCCAGTACGCGCTGTGCACCGACGAAGAGGTGATCGGCCGCGCCTTCTACGTGATGGAATTCGTCGAAGGCCGGGTGCTGTGGGACCAGGCCCTGCCCGGCATGACGCCGGCCGAACGCGCCGCCATCTACGATGAAATGAACCGCGTGATCGCCCAGCTGCACACCATCGACTACGCCGCCATCGGCCTGGCCGACTACGGCAAGCCCGGCAACTACTTCGCGCGCCAGATCGAGCGCTGGAGCAAGCAATACCTGGCCGCGCAGACCGAGACCATCGAAGCCATGGACCAGCTGATCGCCTGGCTGCCGGCCAACATCCCGGCCGGCGACGACACCGCCATCGTGCACGGCGACTTCCGTCTCGACAACCTGCTGTTCCACCCGACCGAGCCGCGCATCCTGGCCGTGCTGGACTGGGAGTTGTCGACCCTGGGCCACCCGTTCGCCGACTTCTCCTACCACTGCATGAGCTGGCACATCGAGCCGGGCAAGTTCCGCGGCATCGGCGGGCTGGACCTGGCGGCGCTGGGCATCCCCTCGCAGCAGGACTACATCGCCCGCTATGCCGAGCGCACCGGCAAGACCATCCAGCTGGCCGATTTCAATTTCTACCTGGCGTTCAATATGTTCCGCCTGGCCAGCATCATGCAAGGCATCATGAAGCGCTACGTGGACGGCACGGCGGCCAGTGCGCAGGCGCTGGAGTCGGGCCAGATGGCGCGGCCGATGGCCGAGCTGGGCTGGGCCTACGCCTGCGGCAAGGCCATCTAGGACCGCCGTAAGGGACTCACTTATCGCTGTGGCGGAACGGCCGGCGACGGGATAAAAGCCCTTGGTTAAAACCGTCGGGCTCGGCTACTATCGTGCTGCCAGCACAGAGTGAGGCCAAGGGCGTGCCAGACCAGAAACGCAAACCGTTACCATCCATCCGTTCGCAGATCGCGCTGCTGGTGCTGGCTTGCGCGCTGCCGACGGTGATCGGTTTCGGCGCCCTGGTCGGCAAGTTCTACACCAACGAGCGCGAGTCCCTCAAGCAAGACACCCAGCAAGAGGCGCGCGCCGTGGCCGCCGCCATCGACCGCGACCTGGTGCAAAGCGAAGGCGCCATCACCGCGCTGGCCACCTCGCCCAGCCTGCGCAACGCCGACTTCAACGCCCTGCGGCTGCAAGCCGGCGCCCTGCTCAGCCCGAATTTCCCAGCGTCCCAGTTCATCCTCAGCGACCACACCGGCCGCACCTTGCTCAACCTCGGTGCGCCCCTGCCCGAGCGCTTCAACCCGGTCAGCAACGCGCTCCGGCTGGCGCCGCTGTTCGAGCGCGGCCGGCCGCAGATCTCGCTGATGGTGGTGCAAGGCAGCGCGCTGCTGGCGATCGACGTGCCGGTGTTCCTCGACAGCCGGGTCGTCTACGCGTTCACCTCGCTGCTCAAGCCGGACCGGCTGGAACGCATCCTCAAGGACGAACACATCACCGCCGAGCAGGCCGTCACCCTGTTCGACGCCAACGGCAACATCATCGCCCAGGCCGGCGGCCCGCGCCTGTTGCTGGGCAGCGCGGCGGCGCCCGAGCTGCGCGCGCGGCTGGCCCAGGTGCAGGAAGTGCTGCTGGAAATGGACGACGCCAGCGGCACGCCGGTGTACACAGGCCTGAACCGGGCGCCGGTCAGCGGCGTCGCCGTGGCCCTGTCGACGCCGCAATCGAAAGCCATCCAGGCATCGATGGAAGCGGTGATGGTGATCGCGCTGACCATGCTGGCCGTGCTGGCGGCCGGCTTCTCACTGGCGTGGTCGGTGGGCGGACGCATCGCCGGCTCGATCCGCGAACTGGTCGGCCCGGCGCAGGCGCTGGCCGGCGGCAAGCCGTTCGCCATGCCGGCCGCCACCTTCGCCGAGGCCGACATGCTGGCCCACGCGCTGGGCTCGCTGGAGGGCGACCTGCTGCGCCACAGCCACGAACTGGAAAGCCTGGTGGAGGAGCGCACCCTCCAGCTCGAAAAAAACCGCACCCAGCTGGAAACCCTGTACGCCACCGCGCCCGTCGGCCTGAGCTACGTGGACGCCGAACTGCGGGTGCTGCGCATCAACGACTACCTGGCCGCCCTCAACGAGCAAAAAGTGGTGGCCCACCTCGGCCGCCACATCGGCGACATGATTCCCGACGACGACGTGCGCAACCGCGTGCTGGAGGATTACCGCCAGGTGCTGGCCAGCGGCAAGCCGCTGACCGGCATCGAGCGCAGCGGCCATCCGGCCTCCTCGCCCGACCAACTGCGCCACTGGGTGGTCAGCTACTATCCGCAGTTCGGCACCGACGGCAAGGTCATCGGCATCACCGCGCTGTTGCTGGACGTGACCGACCACAAGCACGTGGAGGCGGAATTGCGGCGCTCGCGCCAGTTGCTCAGTTCGGTCGTCGACAATATGCCGGCCATGATCTTCCTGAAACACGCCGCCGACCTGCGCTACGCCATGTTCAACCGCCACGGCGCCCAGATGTACGGGCTGGACAGCAGCGAACAGCTGATCGGCAAGAGCGACTACGAGATCGCGCCCGCCGAGCAGGCCGACGTCTTCACCGCCGCCGACCGCTGGGTACTGGCGTCCGAGCCGGGCAGCGTCACCGAAATCGCCGAGGAGCCGCTGACCACGCCGGCCGGCACGCGCTATCTGACCACCCGCAAGGTGGCCCTGCGCGACGAGCACGGCCAGGCCACCCACGTGCTGGGGATCGCCTTCGACATCACCGAGCGCAAGCAGGCCAAGGAAGCGTTGCGCGCCACCGCCGAACGGCTGGCCGCCAGCGAGCACTTCGTGCGCACCGTCACCGACAACCTGCCCGGCATGGTGGCCTACTGGGACGCCACGCTGCGCTGCCGCTTCGCCAACCGCTACTTCCTCGACTGGTACGGGGTCGGCCAGAACGACATCCTCGGCGCCGCCATGCCCGAGCTGCTGGGCGCCGAACAATATGCCGAAAGCGCGCCGTATGTGAAGGCCACGCTGGCCGGCGAACCGCAGGGCTTTGCCGGCCGCCTGTGCTGGCCCTCGGGCGAGACCAGCCACACCTGGGTCAATTACATCCCCGATGTCGACGATGGCGGCACGGTAGTGGGTTTCTTTGTGCTAGTCTCTGATGTCACCGAATTAAAGGAAACGGAGTTGCATTTGCAGGAGGTCAACGAGGAGCTGATCGTCGCGCGCGACCGCGCCGAAGCCGCCAGCCGCGCCAAGAGCGAATTCCTGGCCAATATGAGCCACGAGATCCGCACGCCGATGAACGCCATTATCGGCCTGGCACGCCTGCTGGAGGAAGCGCCGCTAGCGCCGCGCGAGCGCGGCTACCTGCACAAGATCCAGTTCGCCACCCAGTCCCTGCTCAGCCTGGTCAACGACGTGCTCGATTTCTCGCGCGTGGAGGCCGGTCAGCTGGTGCTCGAACACGCCAACTTCCAGCTGCAGCACATCCTCGACAGCATCAGCGTGATGCTCAGCGGCAGCGCCTGCGACAAGGGCGTGGAGCTGGTGTACGACATCGACCCGGCCATGCCGACCGAGCTGGCGGGCGACCCCATGCGCCTGCAGCAGGTGCTGCTCAACCTGATCGGCAACGCCATCAAATTCACCGAGCACGGCGAGGTGGTGCTGTCGGTGCGCCCGGCGCCCGGCATGTCCCGGCCCGGCGACCGCGCGCTGCTGGTGGAGTTCCGCGTGCGCGACACCGGCATCGGCATCGCCGCCGGCCAGCAGGCCGGCATCTTCGACGCCTTCTCGCAGGCCGACAGCAGCACCAGCCGCAAGTTCGGCGGCGCCGGGCTGGGCCTGGCGATTTGCCGCCAGCTGGCCGACATGATGGGCGGCGCCATCAGCGTCGTCAGCGCGGCGGGGCGCGGCGCCGAATTCCTGTTCGCCTGCCCGCTCGAATGCGGCGCGGCAGTGGCCGAGGCCCCGGCCGCGCCGCTGTCGGCCGACGCCGCGCTGTCGGTGCTGATCGTCGACGACAACGCCAGCGTGCGCCAGGCGCTGCAAGCGGCCGGCCACAGCTTCGGCTGGCACGTGGCCTGCGCCGCCGGCGCGGCCCAGGCGCAAACCCTGCTGGCGGCGCGCGCCGCCGCCAGCCGTCCCTACGACCTGCTGCTGCTGGACCGCGACATGCCCGGCATCGACGGACCCGCCATGCTGCAACAACTGCCGGCCGGCCTGCACCTGCCGCCGGTGCTGATGATGGTGTCCGAGCACCAGGCCGCCACGCTGGTGCAGCAATCGGCGGCGCTGGGCCTGGCCGGCGTGCTGGCCAAGCCGGTGAGTCCTGGGCGGCTGCTGGGACGGGTCAACGCCCTGCTGGCCGGCGACCACGCCAGCGCCGGCTTGTCCATGCAGCTGGAGCACACGCCGCTGCAGGACCGCCTGAACGGCATGCGCATCCTGCTGGTGGAAGACAATGAAATCAACCAGGAAGTGGCGCAATACATGCTGCTGCACGCCGGCGCCACGGTCGAAGTGGCGGTCAACGGCGAGCTGGCCGTGGCGCTGCTGGCGGGTGCGCCGGAGCGCTACGACGTGGTGCTGATGGACGTGCAGATGCCGGTCATGAACGGCTACGACGCCACCCGCGAAATCCGCCGCCAGGGCTTGCTGACGCTGCCGATCATCGCCATGACCGCCAATGTGCTGGAGGACGACCGCCGCCGCGCCGCCGAGGCCGGCATGAACGCCCACGTGGCCAAGCCGATCGACGTCGAGGAACTGATCTCGGTGCTGACGCGGCTGGTGACGATCCGTGGCGCCACGCGCGAAATGGTGGCGCCGGTGCCGGCCAAGGCGCTGCCGCCGGCCAGCCAGACGCCGCCGTGGTCGCCGCTGCCGGGCATCGATGTCGACGCCGCGCTGGCGCGCCTGGGCGGCAACCAGGACGCCCTGACCGCGCTGCTCAAACGCTTCGAACAGTCGCAAGGCGGCGCCGTGGCCGAAGTGCGCGCCCTGCTGACGGCCGGCGAGCGCCACCTGGCCTTGCAGGTGCTGCACCGCCTGCGCGGCGTGGCGGCCAATCTGGGCGCCACCGACGTCGCGCGCCTGAGCGCCGCCGCCGAAGCGGTGCTGCACGACGAGCACGCCGACACCCTGGCCATGCCCGCCGCGCTGGGCCGGCTCGAGCAGGCGCTGGAACTGGTCACGCGCACCGCCCGCAACCTGGCCGCGCCGGCCCAGGATATTCCCACAAGCAACACCAACCAAGCCGAACTTGCGCAAAAACTGGCGGAGTTGCAAAGTTTGCTTCAGAATAACAATCTGAAAGCACTGGAACACTACAAGGCATTGCGTCCGGCGCTGGCATCGTCCGGACAGGCGCAGGCCTTGGGCGACGCAGTGGAAACCCTCAACTTCAAGGCCGCGCGCCAGATGGTGGAAGACATGTTGCAGCGAAAGGAAAGTGCATGAGCTGGACCGACCTGGCGCGGAATGGACGCATCCTGGTGGTGGACGACGCCATGGAAAACATCCAGATCCTGCACCACGCACTGCGCGAGGAGCACGAAGTGTTGTTTGCGCTGGACGGCGAGCAGGCGCTGCAGATCGCGCTTGACCAGCAGCCGGACCTGATCCTGCTCGACGCCGTCATGCCCGGCATGGACGGATACGCGGTGGTGGCCGCCATGCGCGGCTCGCCACGGTTGCAGGACATTCCGGTGATCTTCGTCACCGCGCTCAGCCAGCCGGAAGACGAAACGCGCGCGCTCGAAGGCGGCGCGGTGGACTTCATCAGCAAACCGTTCAATGTGGCGGTGGTGCGGGCGCGCGTGCGCAGCCAGCTGACCATCAAGCGCCAGGCCGACGCCATGCGCGAGCTCAGCCTGACGGACGGCCTGACCGGCGTGGCCAACCGCCGCAACTTCAACGACACCGTGGACGCCGAATGGCGCCGCTGCGCGCGCGCCGGCCTGCCGCTGTCGGTGATCATGATCGACATCGACCACTTCAAGCTCTACAACGATCACTACGGCCACCAGGCCGGCGACGCCTGCCTGCAGGAGATCAGCGCGGCGATGAAGCGTTGCGCCACCCGCCCTCAGGACTTGCTGGCGCGCTACGGCGGCGAGGAATTCATCCTGCTGTTGCCGCAGGAAGGGGCCGACGGCACGGAAGTGGTGGCCAGGCGGATCATGGACGAAGTGCGCAAGCTCGCCGTCCCGCACGCGGCCTCGCCGACCGCCCCGCACGTCACGTTGAGCATGGGCCTGGCGACCACCCTGCCGCCGTCGGACAGCACCGACCCCAGCACCCTGATCCGCACCGCCGACACCAACCTCTACCGCGCCAAACAAACCGGCCGCAACCGCTACAGCATCAGCCTCGATGACTAGCCGTCGTCAGTAGAAATGCACACCAGGCCTGAGTAACAACTGAAAGATTAACAGCAGCGCCAGAACGCCAGCCAGCGGCCGGGCGAGCGACGCCTCCGCAGGCGCGGCGCCGGCCGAGGCCACACTGGCGCGCCACAAGACCGCATGCAGCGCCACCAGTCCCACCACGGTGACCACCAGCGGCACCATCAGCACTTCTATCCATTCACGCGGCACCCGGAACAGGACGATCAACGGCAAGGCCAGCAAACCCGGTACCGTGACGTATCGGAACAGGAAGCTCGCGGCGCCGACCTGCTGCACATTGCCCACCTGCGCAAGCAGGATCAGCCCGAGGCTGCGTGCCGCCAAGGGAGCGAGCGCCAGCGCCAGCAGCGCGGCGACGTTCTTGCTGGTTGCGCCGAGACCGAAATAGACCATCGCCATGCCGATGTCGCTCTGCTCGCTGAGCGCGCCGATGACCACTTGCGGCAACGCCATGAAAATGCCGCTGAACGCCATCCAGAACAAAAACAGCCGCATGCCGGCAGACTTGCCTGCGCCGCGACGCAACAGCACTGCGCAGGCGATGCCGGCAAGCAGCGTGGCCAGTGCGCCGGTGCCTTGAAACAAGGCCGCCAATGGGCTGTCGCCCTGCCAGCGGTGATTGTTGTGAAACAGCGTGGGACGCAGTCCCGGCACCGCCGCCTTGGGCAGAACCAGGAACAGCTCCTGGATGAAGAAGGTCAGGTTAAACGCCAGCGTGTACAGCAGCGCCGACGCCGACGTCCAACGCCAGTTCCAGTTCCACGCGGCGGCGCTCACGAGTGCTGTTGGAAGCTGCGCTGGGCGGCGAAGCGTTCGAGGTGGTGGTCGACGTCGCCCAGCGTGAGATCGATCATGGTCAGGCGCTTGAAGTGGTGCGCCGCCGGTAGTTCGTCGGTGACGCCCATGCCGCCGTGCAGCTGCACCGCCTGCTGGCCGATGAACTTGGCCGCCTGGCCGATGCGCACCTTGGCCGCCGACGCCACCCGCCGCCGCTCCTCCGTGTCGCACGACATGCGCGCCGCCGCCAGCATCGCCATCGAGCGCGCCTGCTCCAGGTGGATGTACATGTCCGCCATGCGGTGCTGCAAGGCCTGGAAGCTGCCGATCGCCAGCCCGAATTGCTTGCGCGTTTTGACGTACTCCAGCGTGGCGGCGAAGATCGCGTCCAGCGCCCCCACCGCTTCCGCGCACAACAGGCTGACGCCGTAGTCGGCCGCCTCTTCCAGCATGTCCCAGCCGCCGCCCAACTTGCCCAGCAGCGCCGAAGCCGGCACCGCCACGTGGCTGAACTGCACCATCGCCGCGCGCTGGCCGTCGATGGTGCGGTAGTCGCGGATCACCACGCCCGGCGTGTCGGCCGGCACCACGAACAGGCTGATGCCGTTGGTGTCGCGCTGGGTGCCGGCGCTGCGGGCCGAGACGATCAGCGCGCCGGCCTGGCCGCCATGGACCACCACAGTCTTGGTGCCGTCGATGCGGTAACCTTCGCCATTGATGCTGGCGATGGTCTTGATGTCGGCCAGGTCGTGCCGCGCATGCTTTTCGCCGAGCGCGCACGCCAGCTTGAGTTCGCCCTTGGCCACGTCCTCCAGCCGGTGGTGCTGGTTGCCCGCCAGTTGCAGGAACTTGGCGCCCCACACCGTGGCGAAGTACGGTTCGACCACCAGGCCGCGTCCCAGCTCCTGCATCACCACCAGCATGTCGACCGCGTCGCCGCTGAAGCCGCCTTGCTCCTCCGGCACCGGCAAGGCTGTCATGCCCAGCTCCACCAGCGTGTTCCAGGCCGCGTCCGAGACGCCGCTGGCCGAATGCACGATGCGCTGGCGCACGTCGAAGCCGTAATCCTTGTCCACCCAGCGGCGCAGGGCATCGGCAAATTGCAGTTGCTCTTCCTTGAAATTGAAATCCATCGCCGCTCCCTTACAAGCCCAGAATCATCTGGGTGATGATGTTCTTTTGTATTTCGTTGGAACCGCCGTAGATCGAGGTCTTGCGGAAGTTGAAATAGTAGCCGCTCAGCGGCGCGGCGGCGTCGTCGCCGGTCACCGCGTGGTCGGCCTTGCCTTCGAGATAATCGGTATCGAACGGCAGCGCGTCCGGCCCCAACGCTTCGACCATCAGTTCGGTCAGCTGCTGCTGGATTTCCGAACCGCGCACCTTGAGCAGCGACGCTTCCGGCCCCGGCGCGTGCGATTCGCGCGTGATCACGCGCAGCACCGTGGTTTCCAGCGCCATCAATTCGATCTCCAGGCTGGCCACCTTGGCCGCATATACCGGATCCTGCATCAGCGGCTTGCCGTGCTTGTAGTGTTCGGAAGCGATTTTCTTGAGGAACAGCAGCTCGCGCTTGGAACGGCCGACCGCCGCGATGCCGGTGCGCTCGTGGCCCAGCAGATACTTGGCGTAGGTCCAGCCCTTGTTTTCCTGGCCGATCAGGTTCTGCACCGGCACCTTGACGTTGTCGAAGAAGACTTCGTTCACCTCGTGGTCTTCATCGAGCATGATGATCGGGCGCACCGTGATGCCGGGCGATTTCATGTCGATCAGCAGGAAGGAAATGCCCTCCTGCTTGCGCACGGTGCTATCGGTCCGCACCAGGCAGAAGATCATGTCGGCGTGCTGCGCCAGCGTGGTCCAGGTTTTCTGGCCATTGACGATGTAGTGCTCGCCCGCGCGCTCGGCGCTGGTTTTCAGCGAGGCCAGGTCGGAACCGGAACCGGGCTCGGAATAACCCTGGCACCACCAGTCGTCGCAATTCAGGATGCGCGGCAGGTAGTGCGCTTTCTGCGCCTCGCTGCCAAACGCCATGATGACCGGCGCCACCATGTTGACGCCGAACGGCAGGATGGGCGGCGTGCCCGATCGCGCGCACTCTTCTTCCCAGATATGGCGCTGGGTGGCGCTCCAGCCGGTGCCGCCGTATTCCACCGGCCAGCCGGGCGCGGCCCAGCCCTGGCGGGCGACGATCTGGTGCCAGCGCACATAATCCTGGCGGCTCAGGCGCAGGTGATTGCGGACTTTCTTTTGCAGGTCGCTCGGCAGGTTGGTGTCCAGGAAGCTGCGCACCATGTCGCGAAACGCCAGGTCCGCAGCCGTGTAAGTCAAATCCATGCTGTCTCCTTTTTTGCGGCCTTAATAAAAAGCACGACCGTTCATTTCATTGTAGCCCATGTTTCTTTAAAAGGGCGACAGAACGCACGCGTTTGTTCACTTCGCCGCGAGTTTTTTCACCACAGCCTGGGGCGCGCGCAGGACATTGCCGTCGTGGTCGAGCGGCTGCATGGCCGCCACGCGCCGGCCGCTGGCCTTTTCAACCAGCGTCGAATGCGCCTCGCCGGGAGCGAACAAGTGACGCTCGCCCCATTGGCGCAGGGCGACGATGGCGGGAAACAGGCTCTCGCCTTTCGGCGTCAGCACGTATTCCTGGTAGGCGCTGCCGTCGGAAGCCGGTTGGACCGCGAGCAAGCCTTCTGCGACCAATGCCGCCAGGCGGTCGGACAGGATGTTGCGCGCCACGCCGAGGTTGCGCTGAAAGTCGCCAAAGCGGCGGATGCCGTCCAACGCGTCGCGCACGATCAGCATGGACCAGCGGTCGCCCACCAGATCGACGGCGCGGGCGACGGGACAGGAATCGTCCTGCAGGGATTTTCGTTTGACCATGGTTGCATTTTAAAACTGGTTTACGGTACGCTGCAAGTAGTTTTAATTTGCAACCAGATCAAGGAGTTTTCCATGTCAACCATGTCGCGTTCCCTGGTGGCGCTGTTTGCCTGCGCCAGCGGGCTGAGTGTCGCCAATGTCTACTACGCCCAACCCCTGCTGGACGCGCTGGCCGCCGATTTCGGCATCGGCCGCGCGGCGGTGGGCGGCGTGGTCACCGTCACCCAGGTCGGCAGCGTGCTGGCGCTGTTGTTGCTGGTGCCCTTGGGCGACCGGCTGCCGCGACGGCGCCTGCTGCTGGCGCAACTGGCGGCGCTGGTGCTGGCCCTGTTGGCGGTCTGCATGGCGTCGGGCACGGCGCCGTTGATGGCCGCGATGCTGGCGGTCGGCATGTTCGGGACCGCCATGACGCAAGGCATGATCGCCAGTGCCGCCAGCGCCGCCGGTCCGCACGAGCGCGGCCGGGTGGTCGGCGCGGCGCAAGGCGGCGTGGTGGCCGGCTTGCTGCTGGCGCGGGTATTTGCCGGCCTGGTGGCCGACCTCGCCGGCTGGCGCGCAGTGTACGGCGCGGCGGCCCTGCTCATGCTGGCGCTCGGCGCGCTGCTGTGGCGCTCCCTGCCGTCGGCGGCACCGCCGCACACCGCTGCGCGGGCGTCATCGGCCGCCGCGCCGGCACAATCTGCGGCCGCCGCGCCGTTGTCCTGGCTGGGCCTGCTGGGCTCAACCTTCACACTGCTGCACCGTGACCGCGTGCTGCAGGTGCGCGGCGTGATCGCGCTGCTGATGTTCGCCGCCTTCAACGTCTTCTGGAGCACGCTGGCCTTGATGCTGAGCGCACCGCCCTACCGCTACTCGCACACGCAGATCGGCGCTTTCGGCCTGGTCGGCCTGGCCGGCGCGCTGGCGGCGGCGCGCGCTGGCCGCTGGGCGGACCAAGGCCGGGCGCAGCGCGCCAGCGGCCTGGCGCTGAGCGTGATGCTGCTGTGCTGGCTGCCGCTGGCATGGGCGCCCGTATCGCTGGCCGCGCTGGTGCTAGGCATCCTGGCGCTGGACCTGGGCGTGCAAGCCCTGCATGTCACCAACCAAAGCCTGATCCTGCAAGGCGACGCCCACGCCCACAGCCGCCTGATCGGCGCCTACATGATGTTCTACGCGCTCGGCAGCGGCGGCGGCGCGCTGGCCGCCACCGCCGTCTACGCACAGGCCGGCTGGCACGGCGCCTGCCTGCTGGGCGCCGGCCTTAGCCTGGCCGCGCTGTTGTTCTGGTTTTTCACAAAGTGGCCTGTCCGGATTGCAAAATTGGCCGGACCAATCTAGAATGGCCTGACCAAATAAACGTTTAACAACAACGAGACAAGAAACCGTGATCTCCCCTAAAGTCCTGCTCGCGGCCGCTGCCGCCACGCTGTTCGCCCTTCCCACCCACGCCGAAGGTCCGTACCGCAATCCCGACAACAAAAGCGTCTACGACGCCGGCGAAGGCACGTACACCGTGCCCTACAAAAAGCCGACCGTGGCCGAGATCACGTCCGCGCTGGACCGCATTCGCGGCTACATGGAAGCGACCACGCCGACCAGGGTGGTGCACAAGGACAGCGGCGTGCAGATCACCGACTTCAGCAAGCCGGTGGCCGACGCCGTGGTCGAGCCGAGCAGCGCCGAATGGGGCCTCCAGGTCTATGAAATGGGCGTGGTGCACGACGGCCTGCTGAAGAGCGCCGCCGTCACCGGCGACAAGAAATACACGGCCATGATCGAGCGCCACTTCCAGTTCATGCACGACAAGCTGCCCTACTTCAAGGCGCAGGAAGACCAGTTCAAGCTGAAACGCGCCAACAGCTTCGCCCGTTTCATCGAGCCGCGCTCGCTGGACGATGCCGGTTCCATGTGCGCCGCCCTGATCCGCGCGCGTTTCGCCAAGGTCGGGCCGGACATGAGCCAATTCATCGACATCTGCAGCAACTGGGTCTACAAGAAACAGTTCCGCCTGAAGGACGGCACGCTGGCGCGCGAACGTCCGCAGGCGGTGTCGCTGTGGGCCGACGACATGTACATGGGCGTGCCGGCGCTGGCCGAAATGGGCCACCTGACCGGCAAGCGCGAGTACTATGACGACGCCGTCAAGAACGTGCTGCAGATGACCGGCTATATGTTCAATCCGCAGCTCAGCCTGTACACCCACGGCTGGAACGCCAACAACCCGGACGCGCCGCGCTTCTACTGGGGCCGCGCCAACGGCTGGGCCGTGCTGACCATGAGCGACCTGCTGGACGTGCTGCCGAAAGACCATCCCGGCTATCCGAAAGTGTTGGCGCAACTGCGCGTGGCGCTGCGCGGCATCGCCGAACAGCAATCGGGCACCGGCCTGTGGCACCAGATGCTGGACCGTCACGATTCCTACCTGGAGACCTCGGCCAGCGCCATCTTCACCTATGTGATCGCGCACGCCGTCAACGAAGGCTGGGTCAGCCCGGCGACCTACGGCTCGATCGCGCAGGCCGGCTGGGTCGGCCTGTCGACCCGCATCAACGCGCGCGGCCAGGTGGAAGGCACGTGCGTCGGCACCACCTTCGCCAGCGACCACATCTACTACTACAACCGCCCGACCAGCGTCGACGCGCTGCACGGCTACGGCCCGGCGCTACTGGCCGGCGCCGAGATGATCAAGCTGCTCAACAATCCGAAGATCGACATCCAGGTCAAGCTGCGCACCTACCACTACGTGCCGAAGGAAGCCGGCGCCACCAACTACAGCCATGAATAAGAGGAACACCGCCATGCGTATCCGCCTGTTGCCCCTGGCCGCCTTGCTGGCCGGCGGCGCCCTGCACGCCGCCGAGCTAGCGCGCATCACCGTCACCCACGACCTCAACCTGGCGCGGCCGTCGGAAACCATCGCCATCCCGTGGAGCGAGATCAACCGCGCGCTGCCGGGCGCGCTGATCCAGAAGATCACGGTCAAGGACAGCCGTGGCAATGTGCTGCCCTACCAGGTCAGCAACGTCAAGCCGCAGGCCAAGGATCCGCAGGGCGTCGGCATCGCCTATGGCGAACTGTACTTCCAGCACAGCTTTGCCGCCGGTGAACAACAGGCCAGCTTCACGGTCGAGAAATCCGAGACCGTCACGCCACCGTTCGCCGCCAAGACCTTCGGCCGCTACATTCCGGAGCGGCTGGACGACTTCGCGTGGGAAAACGACCACGTCGCGCACCGCACCTACGGCCCGGCGCTCGGCGCGCCGGACACGGCGGGTATCGGCAAGGAAGTGCTGGTGACCAGCGGCCTCGACATCTGGTTCAAGCGCGTCGCCTATCCGGTGGTCGACCGCTGGTACAACAAGGGCCACGACCACTACCACCACGACGAAGGTGAAGGCATGGACCTATACAACGTCGGCAAGTCGCGCGGCGCCGGCGGCACCGGCGTGTGGGACGGCAAGCAGCTCTACGTCGGCCGCAACTACGCCAGCTGGAAAGTGCTGGCCAACGGCCCGATCCGCACCGTCTTCGAACTGAACTACGACAGCTGGGACGCCGCCGGCGCCAAGGTCAGCGAAGTCAAGCGCTTCACGGTCGACGCCGGGCAAGACTTCGACACCATGGACAGCACCTTCACCTTCAGCGGCCCAGCGCAGCTGACGGTGGCGGTGGGCCTGAACAAAAAGCCGTCCGACAAGAAACAGGATGAAAAAGTCACGGTCGGCCGCGACGGCGTGACGCTGACGCAATGGGTCACGCAGGCGAGCAACGGCGCTTTCGGCACGGCCGTCGTGCTGCCGACGGCCAGCGGCACGGCGGAAGACTCGCTGAACGAGCTGATCGTCGCGCCGGTGGAATCGGGCAAGCCGCTGCGCTATTACCTCGGCGCCGCGTGGGACCGTGCAGGCCACGTCAAAACCCCGGCCGAATGGCAGGAGAAAGTCAAACTGGTCGCCGCCCGCGCCGCCCACCCGCTGAAAGCCACCGTCAGCACCGACTGACCCCGAATTTGGCTTGTTTGTCAACGCGTGTGCGCCTGCGCGCACACCGCGCTGTATTCCATAGACAGTGGACCAAGTATTCCGTATGCTTCCAAACGCAATTCCCATTGCTATTGGGCATGGGAGCCTTTTAAACGGTCCTCTGTGCGCACTTTTTTCTCTACTTTTGCTGGACGCACCACGGCGGCGGCCTTGACCCTGGCGCCGCTGCTGGCGTGGGCTGCGCCCAGTCCCTGGCAAAAGCTGGCGCCCACCATGTTCGAGCACTTGGTGCCGGCCGAACGCGGCTTCCCCAATCCCATCACCATGAACATCGCGCAGGACGGCGACGGCTTCATGTGGTTCGCCACCCAGTCCGGCCTCGGCCGCTGGGACGGCTACCGCATGCGCAATTTCTTCTTCAGCGCCGATGATCCCCATTCCCTGCCCGGCGATTTCGTTCAGACCCTGCACGTCGACCGCCAGGGCCGCCTGTGGCTCGGCACCACTACCGGCGGCGTCGCCATGTACGACAAGCTGACCGAACGCTTCGTGCGCTATCCGGCCGGGCCGAAAGGCCTGAGCAGCCCCGCCATCGTCGCCCTGGCCAGCGACGCGCAGGGCGGCATCTGGGTAGGCACCGCCGCCGGCCTCGATTACATCGATACCGCGCGCCAGGGCGCGGTGCGCCATTTCCCGCGCGCCGCCAGCGCCGCCGGCGGCGCCAGCGCCAACCATATCCGCGCGCTGGTGACCGACGCCGCCGGCGACCTGTGGATCGGCTCCAACGCCGGCCTGGCCCGGCGCGACGCCCGCAGCGGCCAGGTCGAGGATCTGCCGATCGCCAACGGCGCCGGCGACGCCGTGCTGTCGCTGGGCACCAACCGCGCCGGCGAGGTGGTGTTCGGCACCCTCAAAAGCGGCATCGGCGTGGCCCGCGCCGGCGACGGCGCGCGCCTGCTCGGCATCGACCAGGTGCCGGACGCCGGCAACGCCATGGTGTTGTCGCTGACCGAAACCATGCCCGGCACCTGGTGGGCCGCGACCTACGGCGGCGGCCTGATCGAGTTCGACACCAACGGCCACGGCCGCCGCATCGTGCACCGCCCGGCCATGCCGATCAGCCTGGCGCACGACCGCGTGGCCGCCGTCTGGCGCGACCGCAGCGGCCTGGTGTGGGTGGCCAACGAACGCGGCGTCGACATCCACAATCCGGCCAACCGCACCGTCGACACCATCCTCGACGGCGTCGGCCTGCAGGAAATCTCGGCCTTCGCCTTCATGAACGACGCCGGCGGCCGCCTGTGGGTGGCGCTCGGCGACCAAGGCATCGATCTGATCGAGCCGGACGGGCGCCGCAGCGCCGGCCTGCGGCCCGATCCCGACCATCCCGACACCGCCCTGCCCAAGCGCCTGATCCTCGGCATGGCCGAGGCCGAACCGCAGGAGGCCTGGATCGCCACCGCGCTCGGCCTGTACCACACCAGCGGGAAAGGCACCCGCGCCACCCGCGTGCCATTGCCGGTGGGCGACCCGTATCCGCGCATCGGCAGCATCGTGCGCCAGGGCGACACGCTGTGGCTGGCCGTGCCGGCCGGCTTGATGCGCTACGACCTGCGCCAACGCAGCGCCCAGGTGCTGAGCCAGGGCGGCGCCGCCAGCGGCGGACTGAGCGACAGCCGCATCACCGCCATGCGCGCCGGGCCCGACGGCGCGCTGTGGGTCGGCACCCGCAACGGCCTGAACCGCGTTGACCCGGCCAGCGGCAAGGCCGAGCAGTTCGCACCGGGCCCGACACCCGCCAACTCGCTGCCGCGCAGCTTCATCACCAGCCTGGCCTTCGATGGCCAGGGCCGGCTGTGGGTAGGCAGTATCGGCGACGGCATCGCCATTCTTGAAGGCCGCGCGGCCGACGGCACGCCGCAATTCCGCCGCGTTGGCGTCGGCAACGGCCTGCCCAACAACACCGCCACCGCCCTGCACCCCGACCAGCGCGGCCGCATGTGGGCCTCCAGTTCCGACGGCATCGCCGCGATCGATACCAGCACGCTGCAGGTGCAGGTGCTCGACCGCGCCGCCGGCCTGGTGTTCCAGCCCTACATCGTCGGCGCGGTCGGCATGACGGCGCAATCGGAGGTCGTGTTCGGCACCTCGGGCGGCTATGTGGTGGTGCGGCCGGAACCGCCGCAACCATGGCGCTATCAGCCGCCGCTGGTGGTCAGCGCCGTGCACCTGGACCGCGACACGGTGCTGGCGGCGCCGCTGCTGGTCCCGGGCGGCGCGGCGCTGGCGATCCCGCCCGGCACCCGCAAGGTCGAGGTGGAGGTGGCGTCGCTGGACTTTTCCGCCAGCCAGCGCAACCGCTACGCCTTCCGCCTGGAAGGCTACGACAAGGAATGGATCGAGGCCGACGCCAGCCGCCGCGCCGCCACCTACGCCAACGTGCCGCCCGGCCGCTACCGCCTGGCCATGCGCGGCAGCAACCGCGACGGCGCCTGGAGCCCGCACGAGCTGAGCATGGAGCTGCACTTCCTGCCGGCCTGGTACCAGACCTGGTGGGCCCGCCTGGGCGCCACGCTGGGCGTGCTGGCCCTGGCGTGGGGCGTGTACCGCTGGCGCGTGCGCAACCTGCAGCAGCAGGTGTACTCGCGCACGCTGCACCTGGAGCGCGTGCACGCCATCGTCAAGTCGATCAACGACGAACTCGATTTCGATGCCCTGCTGCACACCATCCTGCGCGAATCGAGCGCCATCGGCGAGGTCGGCGTGGCCTATGCGCTGACCTGCGAGGCGCCCGGCGACACGCTGGAGATCCGCGCCAGCTGGGGCCACGACGCGCTGCCGTCGGCCTGCGCCGGCATGTCGCTGGCGGCGGCGCACGCGCAGTTCGTCGACGGCGCCAGCATCATCGCGCCCGACATGTTCCTCAAGCACAGCACCATGCTGGCGGTGCGCATCCGGGTCGAGCAGCAGGTACAGGGCTATCTGGTGTTCAAGCAGGACACGCCGTTCGCGCGCAAGGACCTCGACATGTTCCGCGCGCTTAAGGAGCCCTTCGTGTCGGCCTTCCAGAAGGCCAGCGCGATCCGCGCCATCCAGCAGGCGCGCGCCGACGCCGAAGCCTCGACCCGCGCCAAGAGCGAGTTCCTGGCCAATATCAGTCACGAGATCCGCACGCCGATGAACGCCATCCTCGGCTTCGCCGGCCTCGGCACGCACCTGGATTTGCCGGCCAAGCCGCGCGACTATTTCACCAAGATCGGCCGCGCCGGCCAGAACCTGCTGAGCATCATCGACGACGTCCTCGACTTCGCCAAGATCGAGTCCGGCAAGCTGGAGCTGGAAGCCCTGCCCTTCGACCTGGCCGATACGCTGACCCAGATCGCCGACCTGTTCTCGTGGCACGCCGCCGAAAAAGGCCTGGAACTGCTGGCCTGGGCCGCGCCCGAGGTGCCGCTGCGCCTGGTCGGCGACCCGCTGCGCCTGAACCAGGTGCTGGTCAACCTGGTCGGCAACGCCCTGAAATTCACGGCCGGCGGCCACATCGGCCTGCGCGTGGAGCTGCTGGAGGCGGCCGCTGATCAAGCGGAGACGGCGGTGCGGCTGCGCTTCATGGTCGACGACACCGGCGTCGGCATCAGCGAAGAGCAGCAGGCCCGCCTGTTCCGCGCCTTCTCACAGGCCGACACCAGCACCACGCGCCTGTACGGCGGCACCGGCCTCGGCCTGGCCATCTCGCAGCAGCTGGTGCAGGCCATGGGCGGCGTGATCGGCATCGAGAGCCAGCCGGGGCTGGGCAGCCGCTTCCATTTCGACCTGACGCTGCAGCGCCAGCAAGGCGCGCTGCCGGCGCCGGCGCCGCTGCCCGCAGAGGCGGCCGGCAAGCGCCTGCTGGTGGTGACGGCCAACCCCATGCTGCGCGACATGCTGGAACGCCAGCTGCGCAGCGACGGCTTCGCCGTGCACGGCGTCGACAGCGGCGCGGCGGCGGTCGAACACTTGCTGCGGGCAGGCGACGGCCAGGGCGCCGCTGACGGTGCAGCTCAGGGCCCCGCTCAGGGCGCTGACCTCGTGCTGCTGGACTGGGACCTGCCCGGCGTCAACGGCGCCGGCGCCGCGCAGCTGCTGCACGCCGAACTGGCGTCGGCCCAGGCGCCGGTGCCGCCGCTGGTGATGATGATGACCGAGTTCGCGCGCGAACCGGCGGCGCAGGCGGTCGGCCTGGCCGGCGTCGCCGCCGTGCTGGTCAAGCCATTGCAGGCGCAGCAGCTACTAGAGGCGGTGCTGGTCGGCCTGGGACTGGCCCTGCCGGCGCGGCCGGCCGGCGCAGCCTCGAACGCGCCGTCGGAGATGGCGCAACGCATCGCCGGCGCGCGCGTGCTAGTGGTCGACGACAATGTGATCAACCAGCAGGTGGCGCGCGAAGTGCTGCTGCGCGCCGGCGTGATGGTGGAGCTGGCCGACAGCGGCGCGGCGGCGGTGCGGATGGTCGACCAGCACAACTTCGATGCGGTGCTGATGGATATCCAGATGCCGGGCATGGACGGCTACCAGGCCTCGGCCCACATCCGCAGCAAGCCGCAGCACGCGCAACTGCCGCTGATCGCCATGACCGCGCACGCGGTGGCCGGCTTCCGCGAAAGCAGCCTGTCCATGGGCATGAACGATTATGTGACCAAGCCGATCGAGCCGGAACGCCTGTTCGCGGTGCTGGCCAGCCAGATCCGGCGCCCGCCGGAACGCGTGCCGCCGGCCGCCGCCGCCCCCGCGTCAGAGGCGGCGGACGCTGCCGACGCCACCGTCCATCCGCCGTCCCTGCCGGGCATCGACATGGCGACAGTGCTGGCGCGGCTCGGCGGCAACCGCAAGCTGCTGGCCACGCTGCTGGAGCGCTTCGTGATGGAGTTCCAGGCCAGCCCGCAGCAGTTGCTCGATGCGATGGAACAAGGCGCTTACGAGCAGGCCGCGCTGCTGGTGCACAAGGTGCGCGGCGCGGCCGGCAACCTGTCCATGCACGAGCTGCACCACGCCGCGAGCGAGCTGGAGCAAATGCTGCTGTCGCCGCGCCGCGTGCATTGCGAGGACGCGCTGGCCGCCTTCGGCGCCGCCCTGGAAGCCGTGCTCGACGGCGGGCAGGCGGGCAGCAATACCGCCGGTCAGATCGCTTCGGTCTCGCCGTAACGCAATTCCACCATGCTGCGCTCGCCCTTGCTGGCCGGGCCGCAGCCGCACATCGCCACCACCGCGTGCCGCAGGTGGTCCAACCCCAGCGTCTTCTCGATATCGGCGTCGTTGATGGCGGCGGTGACGAAGGCCGGCAGCCCCGCCTCGGCCGCCAGCAGGTAGAAGGTCTGCGATAGGTGGCCGGCGTCCAGCGCCAGCGCGCGGTAGGCCTTCTGGTGATTGCGGTACTTCCAGAAACTGCGCTCCATGCGCGCCACCATCACCACCTGCAGCGGCGCGGTCGCCAGCCAGTGCTGGTCGGCCAGCATGTAGCGCGCCAGCGCGCCGGCCGCCTCGGCGTCGAGCTCGCGCAGCGGACGCAGCTCGTGCGCGATCGGGTGATAGTGGTACAGGCCGGGCGCCACGCCGTCCACGCGCTGCACCAGCACGTAGGCTTCGATCGGGTGCAGGCCGCCGCCGGAAGGACTGGTTTTCTTCAACACCGATGAATGCGGGCCGACCTTGCGCACCTCCTGCGCGCCGAAGGTGCGCTGCAGCAGACGTGCCGCCACATCCAGCGGCACGCTGGCCTGCAGATCGAAATTGCGGCCCGTGTAGCGCTGCAGCAGTTGCTCATCCATGCGCCCCCCGGCGACGGCGGGCAGCTTGATCGCCGCCTCGGGCGCGAGGTCCAGGGTCGGCGGCGGCGGCTCGCCGTAACGGTCTAGCAAGGCCTGGAAGCTGGGCGCCTCCATGCCGGTCTCGCCGGTCACGCCACGCCAGCGGCCGAAGGTGTGGGCCAGGGCCGACAGCGGGCGCCAATGGGTGTTGCGCAAGGTGTCGTCGCGTTCGCGCTGGGCGGCGTACTGCGGCGTGTCGCCGATCAGCAGGCCCAGTGCCAGCAGCCCGGCGATGAGTTCTTCGCCGAAACGCCGCTCGGCGTCGGCGCGCTCGCTCCAGACGGTTTGGCCGATGGCGCCGAGCGCGGCCACCTGCTCCGCGCTGACATCCAGTTCCACGTCCAGATGCGGCGCCAGCGCCACCCAATGCGTGCTGGCGGCCAGAGCGTTGCCTCCGGACAACACACTTTTCCAATCGATAGCCAGTGCTTCACGGGACTCCAGATACAGTACGGCGCAACGGCGTAGCTTCATCTTTTCCTCCAGGCTTAGCGGTGCTTCGAGTCTAGCTTATCGTTAGCAAGTAAGCAATGAAGTTCTTGGCATTCAACGGTGTTCGGCGTAGGATGGATTGGGGCACAGCCGTGTCCCTTAATCCTTTATAGGGCTAACTAAATCATGCAAACTATCAACGAACTCAGCTCCGTCCTCGATAAACTGGCTAGCGATGACAAGTTTCGCGCGCAGCTCCTGAACGATCCCATCGCCACCCTCGCCGGCCTCGGGATCACCCTGTCGCCGCAAGACTTGCCGGAAGAGCTCAGCCTGCCATCAAAGGCCGAGATCGCCGGTGACCGCAGCGAACTGATGAAACAGCTGGAAAGCACCGGCACCATGGTGCCGTTCCTGCTGTCCGGCATGCTGACCCACGCTTGATCACCTTCTAGTCGATCGTGACCGCCAGCTCGCGGTTACGGTCGGCTGCGTTGCCGGCGTAGTCCTCGGCCGTAATGCGCAGGATGTAATTCCCCGGTCCTAACTCCCCCACTTTCCAAGCCCCCGGCGTCATTTTGCCGTTGATCAGCCGGTTGTTGATGGCGTAGGCAAAGCGCGTTTCGCGCGCGCCGTGCACGGTAATGCCGCTGTCGGGCGCATACGCCAGCTTGACCGCCTCGCGATTGCGCGGCAGGCGGTCGTATTGCTGCGTGATGACGGGCTCGGTCATGCCCGGTATGGTGTCGCCCTGCTGGTTCAGCAGCTGATAGCCGAGCCGGTATAGGCCGAGACGGCGGCGCTGCTGATTGCCGTTGATCTGATCGCTGGCATCGACCACGATCTGCGCCTCGCCCAGGCTGCGCGGGATGAGCAGGCGGCCGTCGCGCTTCTCCGTCAAAGGCTTGCCCTTGCCGTCCACCACACTGATGCGGTTGATCTGCGGCGCAATCGTGTCTTCCAGATCGATGAACGGCAGCAGCAAGGGATTCACCGGGCCGCCATTGGGCTTGTAGTCGAGATGGACGTGCGCCATGCGGTTGATGGTGCCCAGGGTGTCCCCCGCCACGAAGCGCGTGCCGCGCTTGACCCGCACCGCCTGCGCCGCGCCCTTGTCGTTTTTGGAGACCAGGAAGCGCGCATCGAGAGCCTGGTCCTTGCCGTCGCGGCCGACGCGCATGTGCACGTATTGCAGACCGCCCAGCGCCAGGCCTTCCGACAATTCGCCATAGCCCCAGCCGGCGCGCGGGTCGCTGACCTTGGCCGCGCTAATGGCCTGCACCGGCGTGCCGATCGCGCCCTGCACGTCGAGGCCGGTGTGGAAATGGTCGCGGCTTTCGCCATCGAAATTGCCGCGCACCTCGCCCATCAGCCCCACCACTTCATGCGGCTTGTTCTGCGGCTTGACCGGCCATTGCATGGTCGCGCTGCGCGCCGGCAGGCCGGGCCAGGGTTCGTCCGGCTGCGGCGTTTCGTCGGCGCCGACCATGGCGATGTGATGCAGGCGGAAGGTAGCGCCATCGGTGACGAACAGCGAGCCGTCGCCCGCCAGCGCGATGCCGCGCGGCGCGTACAGGCGCACGCCGCCGTCGGCGCCGTAGCCGGGCTGTGCCGGGTGATCGACGTCGCGCAGCGCCACCGCCTCACCGGCCGGGGTCAGCTGCGCCACGCGGCCGTGGGCGCTGCTGGCGAGGTATAGGAAGCCGTCGCCGGTGAGGGCGATGCCGACCGGGGACCGCAACAGCGAATCACGGTCGTCGTCCTTGGCGGCGGCGATGGTGGTGACATTGCCGTCCTTGCCCAGCTTGCGGATGGCGTGGTTGGCGGTGTCGGCGATATAGATGTCGCCGGCGGCGCTGACGGCCAGCCCGGTCGGCGTATCGAAGCGCGCCTGCGCGGCCGGGCCGTCGGCCATGCCGGCGCGCTTGCCGCCGGCGATGGTTGTCACCGTGCCGTCGCGCGTGATGCGGCGGATGCGGTCGTTATAAGTATCGGCCACGTAGAGCACGCCCTCGGCGTCGATCGCCACGCCGACCGGGCCGTTGAACTGGGCTGCGGCGCCCTTGCCGTCCTTGTCGCCCGCCAGGCCGTCACCGGCCAGCGTCGACACCACGCCGTCCGGCGTGATCTTGCGGATGGCGTTGTTGCCGGTGTCGGCCACGTACAGATTGCCGGCGCTGTCGATCGCCATGCCGGATGGCGTGTGGAAGGCCGCCGCGCCGCCCTTGCCTTCGGCATAGCCTTCGGTGCCGCCGGCCAGGGTGGAGCTGATGCCGGACAGGTCGATCTTGCGGATGTTGTTGTTGTCGCCGCCGTCGGCGACGTAGAGATTGCCTTGCCGGTCGAGCACCACGCCGAACGGGTCCGAGAAGCGGGTGCGCCGGCCGCCGCCATTGCCGCCGCCCGGCAGGCCGTCGCCGGCGATGGTGCTGACGCGCGCCGGCCAGCCCGAGGGCGTACCCTTGGCGGCGGAAGGCCGCGCCGCCTGCCCGCCGGCATCGTGTGTTGGTTGATGGACCAGCAGATAGGCGACACCGCCGCCGACCGCCGCGCCGCCCAGCGCCAGGGCGACCACGGCAATTTTGAATTGAGTTGGAGACACTTATCTGAACCTAAACGTTGATCTATAGAAAGCTTACCCGATCTTCGGCGTTTAGGCGAAAAAAAAGCCCGCTCAGAGAGCGGGCTGAAGTCTATTTCCTTGGAGGAGATAGAGGAGACAAGTGAAGTATGCTGCATCACAGCATATTAATCCAATTTATATTACCAATAGCGGCTATTCACAAAACCTATGACCTAGCCTACTTGCCGTCGGCCGCATACGGCAGCACGCGGGAAGCCATGCGGGTGTCGGTTTTCAGCAGGCTGACTTCGTCCGCGAGGATGTGCACGGCTTCGTTCAGCAGCACATCCTTGGCGGCCTTGGCCGCCTTTTCCGCTTCCAGCTCGGCCGCCAGCGAACGCTCGGCGCCCTGCAAGCCGTCGTCGCTGCGCAGCGCGCCCTTGACCCCCGCCACTTTCGGCGACGGCGCCGGCTTGCCGTTGGCTGGCTTGGCCGAGATCGCCTTATTCAGCGCATCTTTCGGATCCGGCACCAGGATAGGATCGTCGGCACCCGGCGTATTCGCCAGCAGACGCGCCTCGCGCAGCTTGGCGCGTGCTTCCTGCTGGTCGCGCTCCTTGCGGCGCACGGTTTCGTTCAGCGAGATCGAGTTTTCCTTGCGCTGCTTTTTCACCAGCGCGATATCCTCGGCCAGGTACTGGAAGTCCTTGTCCTTGGCGACGCGGGCCTCATGCTTTTTGTCGAGCAGCGGCACCACTTCCTTGACCTCGCCGGCCGGAATGTAGATGGCCGGCTTGATCTGGGTCCACGGCAAGGCGTTTTCGTAACTCGATTCGCCGAAGCTGTCGGAATCGCCCATGGTCGGCAACTTGATGTCCGGCGTGACGCCGCGCAGCTGCGTGGTGCCGCCGTTGATGCGGAAGAACTGCGCGATCGTGAACTTCAGCTCGCCGTAATGGACTTTCTCGCTCTGGGCAAAACGGTCCAGGCCGAACAGGGTCTGCACCGTGCCCTTGCCGAAGCTCGGTTCGCCGATGATGACGCCACGGCCGTAATCCTGGATCGCCGCCGCGAAGATCTCCGACGCCGAGGCCGAGCCACGGTTGATCAGCACGCCCATCGGACCGTCCCAGGACATGCCCGCATCAGTGTCGCTTTCCACTTCGACCTTGTTGTCGCCGCTGCGCTGCATCACCACCGGGCCTTTGTCGATGAACAGGCCGGTCAGTTCCACCGCCTCGGTCAGCGAGCCGCCGCCGTTGTTGCGCAGGTCGATCAGCACGTTGTCGACTTTATCTTTCTTCAGCTCGACCAGCAGGCGCTTGACGTCGCGGGTGGCGCTCTTGAAGTCCTTGTCGCCCTTGCGGCGCGCTTCGAAGTCCATGTAGAAGGTCGGCAGCGAGATCACGCCCACCCGGCGCTTGACGGCGCCATCCTTGACTTCGTAGATGGTTTTCTTGGCCGACTGCTCTTCCATGCTGATCTTCTGGCGCACCAGCGAGACGAAGTTGTGCTTGCCGTCCGGGCCGGCGTCGGCCGGGATGATTTCCAGCTTGACGGTCGAATCCTTGGGACCGCGGATCAGCGCCACCACGTCGTCCAGGCGCCAGCCCAGCACTTCGGTCAGCGGCGTTTTCTCGTCCTTGGCGACGGCGACGATCTTGTCGCCGACCTTGATCTTGCCGGACAGGCCGGCCGGGCTGCCGGGCACCACTTCGCGCACCACGGTGTAGTCGTCGCGCGATTGCAGCACGCAGCCGATGCCTTCCAGCGAGAGGCGCATGGCGATGTCGAAGTTCTCGGCGGCGCGCGGGCCCAGGTAGTTGGTGTGCGGCTCGATCGACATGGCGTAGGCGTTCATGAAGATCTGGAACACGTCTTCATTGGTCAGCTTGCGCGACGGGCTCAGGTAGCCCTCGTAGCGCTTGTCCAGCGTTTCGCGGATGGCCTTGTCTTCCTTGCCGGCCAGCTTCAGGCGCAGCCATTCATTTTTGACGCGCTTGCGCCACAGGTCCTTGACCTCGGTGTCGCTCTTGCCCCAGTCGGCTTTTTCGCGGTCGTACTGGTAGCTTTCGTCGGAGCTGAATTCGAACTTGCCGTTCTTGACCAGGTCGCGCGCATAAGCGATGCGCTCGTTGAAGCGCTGCTGGTAGAGATTGAAGATGGCAAACGGAACGCTGAGGTTCTCGCCGTTGATGGCGTCATCCAGGCGGGTGCGCACGATGGCGTACTGGTCGATGTCGGCTTGGGTGAAGAACATTTTTTCCCCGTCCAGCGACTTGAAGTAGCGGTCGAAGATTTTCTCGGACATGGCGTCGTCGAGCGGCGCCGGCTTGTAGTGCAGCTTGCCCAGCACGCGCGAGGCCCACAGCGCGGCCTGGGTTTGGCCGGGCTGGGGTTTGAGGATGGTGTCGGCCGTTTTCTCTGGCACGGCGGCGCCGGCCTGCACTGACAGGGCCGACAGGACGGCCACCAACAGTAATTGCTTCTTCATCGGCTTACTCCGAAACGTGTTAATCATCAGTTGCTTCATTCTACAGGATAGCGCAATGCGCACGGGACTGGTATTTCCGAGTTTCCCTGTCTAAGCTTAAGGGTAGCTGAAACGAAACATCCCTTCACATGGATTTACTCAGTAGGACTACTTACTTTTATACAACTTTCGGTACAAGTCATTGTTTTATAAATAGAAATCTTTTGAAAACCCGCTCTAATTAGTTGCCTTATAGCAAAATCGTGGTATCATTCTGGTCTTAGTTTCATCTTGACGGCCTGCACTCAAGTACGACGGCAGTGCCCACTTGCCTTGGCAGTGCTCCACCCTCGGAGCATGCTCGATATTGAGCGACCTCAACCGCAGTACCTTTATCTCTAAAAAAAATGCAAAAAATATTGAATCCCCGTAACTGGGGTGTCGGTAGCAAAATTACCGTTTTTACGTTCGGCCTGATTGCCGTCATCCTGGCACTTCTGCTGACCCTGATCAACCTGAGCACCTCGGCCATGCTGAAGGATCGCGCCAAGGCCAATGTCGCCAACACCCTGTCCGGCATCAGCAATACGGTGGAAGTGTTCAACACCGCCATGATGAACGAAGCGTCGAGTTTCGCACGCCTGTTTGCAGCGCAGTTCAGTAACGGCCAGTTCACGCTGGACCCGGCCACCACGGTCGAGATCGCCGGCAAGCCGACGCCGTCGCTGCTGTATGGCGGCAAGACGCTGAACATGGATTTCAGCATTCCCGACAAGTTCACCAGCGACACCGGTGTCGTGGTCACCATTTTCGCCGCCAATGGCGAAGAATTCGTGCGCGTCACCACATCGCTGAAAAAAGAAAACGGCGAGCGCGCCGTCGGCACCCAGCTCGACCACGCCCACCCGAGCTATCCGCTGCTGCGCGCCGGTAACAACTACATCGGCCTGGCCACGCTGTTCGGCAAGCAGTTCATCACCCAGTACGACCCGATCAAGGACAGCAGCGGCAAGGTCATCGGCGTGCTGTTCATCGGCCTCGACATCTCCAAGAACATGGCGATGCTGAAGGAAAAAATCAAGGCCATCAAGATCGGCGATACCGGCTACATCTACGTGGTGAACGCGGCGCCGGGCAAGAACCAGGGCGTGGAACTGGTGCACCCGACCAAGGAAGGCGAGAACGTGCTGGAGCTGAAGAGCAGCGACGGCCGCGCCTTCATCAAGGAAATGCTGGAAGCCAAATCCGGCGGCCTGAGCTACGACTGGGCCGACCAGGCAGGCGATGCGCCGCGCGAGAAGATGGTGGAGTTCCACACCTTCAAGCCATGGAACTGGCTGATCGTCGGCGGCACCTACACCGAGGAAATCACCCACGAGGCGGCGACGCTGCGCAACCGCTACGCGCTGCTGGGCCTGGTCGCATTGGTGCTGTTCGCCGGCGTGCTGTTCGTGCTGGTGCGCACCGTGGTGTCGCGTCCGCTGGCGCGCGCCACCGAGGCGGCCGAGCGCATCGCCAAGGGCGACCTGGACGTGCACCTGGAGATCGACAACAAGGATGAAATCGGCCTGGTGCTGCGTTCGCTGAACAATATCAGCGACAACCTGTCGGGCGTGGTGGGCCAGGTGCGCACCGGCGCCGAACAGATCACCACCGCCTCGTCGGAAATCGCCCAGGGCAACCTCGATTTATCAGGCCGCACGGAAGAACAGGCGTCCAGCCTGGAAGAAACCGCCGCCTCGATGGAGCAGCTGAGCAGCGCGGTCACGCAGAATGCGGAAAACGCATCTCAGGCCAACCAGATGGCGCTGGCCGCATCGGGCATCGCGGCCAAGGGTGGCGCGGTGGTGGCGCAGGTGGTCGAGACCATGGGTTCGATCAACCAATCGTCGCGCAAGATCGTCGATATCATCTCGGTGATCGACGGGATCGCCTTCCAGACCAACATCCTGGCGCTGAACGCCGCCGTGGAAGCGGCCCGCGCCGGCGAACAGGGACGCGGCTTTGCGGTGGTGGCGTCGGAAGTGCGCAACCTGGCGCAGCGCTCGGCCACGGCCGCCAAGGAGATAAAGGCGCTGATCGACGATTCGGTGAGCAAGGTCGAAGTCGGCAGCAAGCAGGTTGAGCAGGCCGGCACCACGATGCAGGAAGTGGTCGACAGCGTGCGCCGCGTGACCGATATCATGGCCGAGATCAGCCATGCCAGCGAAGAACAGCGCGCCGGCATCGGCCAGGTGCACGAGGCCATTACGCAGATGGACCAGGTGACGCAGCAGAATGCGGCGCTGGTGGAAGAAGCTGCGGCCGCCGCGCAGGCGCTGCAGGATCAGGCGCATGAACTGGAAGACGTGGTGCGCATCTTCAAGCTGGGCAGCCAGCCGGCGCAGAAGAAGCAGTATCTGGCGCTGAAGTAATTCCGATGTAGACTGGATCAGCCGCCCCGTGCAAACGGTGGCGGCTTTTTTATTTGAACACCTGTTTCAGCGATTGCGCCTCAAGCAGCGCATCGCTCCACGCATCCAGTTGCGCCTCGCTGGCCTTGGCCAACTTGCTGCTGACGGTCTTCGGCAGCGGCCCGAAGCGCCGTGCCAGCTGCCGCTCCAACAACGCCACCGCCCCCAGCTTGCGCCCCTGCTGCAAACCTTCCTCCAAGCCAGCCAAGCGGCCTTTCGCAACGCCCTGTTCCAAGCCCTGTTCCAAGCCTTGCTCCAAACCTTGCTCCAGTCCTTGCTCCAGTCCTTGTTCCAGGCCTTCCTTCCGTCCCGCCTTCCGCCCTTCTTGCAGCCCCTTCTTAAGTCCTTTCTGCCATCCCTTATCCATGAACGACTGTTCCAATGGCGTGATCCATTCCATTTTGCGCTCCTTTTCCAACTGCCGGACAGCCTGCCAATAACGCTGTTGGTATGCCTCAGGCAAGGCCATCATCCAGTTGATCACTTTGAATAATACGATTATGCGCGATCTGCTCCAGCGATGCTGATACAGTAATTTGGTCAACTGCCACTTGGACGCAAACAGCGTGTCGGCATCATGGCGAGCCTGCTGCGTGCACAGATGGGCCAGCGTGACCAAGGCGAATGGATTGTCGGAGGCCATCAGCGCGTCGGTTTGGTCTGCATATTCGAGCAGCTTGGCAACGGCAAATGAAAAATGCATTGTTGTACCCAGAGCCTCGCTATGAAAAGCGTCTGGACGCCAATTGGGGTCGCCATCGGCCAGCAGCACCAGGCTGGCAACCGGCCGTTGGTAGTCGTTGAAAATCCGGAAGTTGTATTGCAATATGCGCCACGCCAGCCCGGTGTCGCGCTGGGCTTGCACCTCAATGTGAACCAGCACCCATCTTGCACCGCCGTCGTGCAGGTAGACCTCGACAAGTTTATCCGCCACCATGGCGTTCGGGGCATCGCCGAAACCGATGCTGGTCAACTCCTTGTCCCGGAAGCGCGGACGTTTCGACCAGTCGATCTGCGCGCATAGCTCAGCAAAAAAGAATTCCATGAAGACGCGGAAAGCGTGTGCGATGGCGGCTTTCCAAGGCAAATCATAGCGGGCGGGTGGCGCGGTGTTTGTCATCGTTCTAGTTTAGAGGCGTGCCGGCCCCGCCGTATTGATGAGCTACAAAATCCGTGCAGACGGTTTTTTATTTATAATGCCGGCATGCCTCCATTGTTCCAGCACCGGCGCCTTACCAGTCTGATCGTCTTCCTGTCGATCTTGCTGAACCTGTGCGCGCCGGCCATTGGGCGGGCGGTCACGCTCGCCTCCGACCCGCTGGCGATGGACATTTGCAGTACCGCCGCAGCCCGTAGCAACCCAGCCCCGACCCCAGACAAGCAGCCGGCGCATAGTCTCAAGCATTGTGAATTCTGCGTCACCCACGCCAGCGGCGAGGCGCCGTCGCCCGCCCCGGCCGGCGGGCTCGCCGCGCTGGAAGGCCATGACGACTACCCGCAAACGCCCGGCACCGCGCCAGCCCTGCCGCTGGCCTGGTCCGAAGCCCAACCGCGCGGACCGCCTGCGGCCGGCTGATCCGCCTTCTGCCGCAGCGCCGCGCCGTCCATATCCGCGCCGCCCTGCGCCCCTTCTATCGCTAAAACAGGATTCACCATGCAACGTCGTTCGTTTATCTCGTCGTTGGCCGCCCTGCCCTTGCTGGCCTCCACGGCGCATGCCGCATCGGGCTTCACCGCCATCGACATCACCGGCGCCAGCATCGGCCCGGACTACCAACTGTCCTACACCAATGGCAAGCCGGCCTCGCTGCGCGACTTCAAGGGCAAGCTGGTGCTGCTGTTCTTCGGCTTCACCCAGTGCCCGGACGTCTGCCCCACCGCCCTGTCGCGCGCGGTGGAAATCAAGCGCCTGCTGGGCGAGGACGGCAACAAGCTGCAAGTCGTCTTCGTCACCGTCGACCCGGAGCGCGACACCGCGCCGCTGCTGGACGAGTACATGCGCGCCTTCGATCCGACCTTCGTGGCCGTGCGCGGCAACCTGGAGCAGACCGCCAAGACCGCCAAGGACTTCAAGATCTTCTACCGCAAGGTGCCCAGCGGCAGCTCCTACACCATGGACCACACCGCCCTCACCTACGTGTTCGACGCCAGCGGCAAAATCCGCCTGGCGATGAAGCACGAGCAAACCGCACAACAGTGCGCAGCCGACCTGCGCCTGCTGCTGAACCCTAAAAAAGAAACCGGCTTCCTGAAAGGACTCTTCCAATGAAAAAACTACTCTCCCTGCTGCTGATGGCAGCCCTGCCCGCCCTGGCCCAGGTCACCGTCGGCGAACCATGGGTGCGCGCCACCGTGGCCGCACAAAAAGCCACCGGCGCCTTCATGACGCTGACCTCGACACAAAACGTCAAACTGGTCGGCGTCAGCTCGCCTGCCGCCGGCATCGTCGAAGTGCATGAAATGAAAATGGACAACGACATGATGCGCATGCGCCAGATTCCAGCGCTGGATCTGCCGGCCGGCAAGCCGGTCAAGCTGGCGCCGGGCGGCTACCACCTGATGCTGCTGGACCTGAAGCAGCCGCTGAAGGACGGCGACAAGGTCGCGCTGACGCTGGAGATCGAAGATGCGCAAAAGGTGCGCAGCAAGGTGGTGGTCGACGCGCCGGTCAAGCCCCTCAACGCCGCGCATTGAAGCCGGCTAGCGCAGCACGCTGAACGCCCACCACGCCAGCACGGCGATCAGCAAATAAGGCCACGACCGCAGCGAGATTTTCCAGTCTGTGGTCGAGGGCCAGCACGCCAGGAATTGCGGCGCCACGGCAAACGCCAGCGCCACATCGACCCATTGGAAATGCAGTCCGCTGCGCGTGCGCCACCAGGCCACCACGAACGGCAGCACCACCACCGCGAACGGCGCCAGCGCCGACGGCGCCGCGTTATACCAGCGCACCCGCGTCAGCCTTACCGATCCCAGTTCCCAGCCTTGCCCGACGCGACGCGGTATCACCGTGAACGCGGCCGGCCGCGCGCCCGTCAGCAGGCCGGCGACAAAATGCGCCAGCTCATGGCACAGCGTGCCCGCAACGGTAAACAGGAAAAAGAAGGGATGCCGCGCCGATAAGACACGGATCAGCAGCGCCAGCAGCAGTGACGGCGCCAGGTAGATCAGGATGTCGCGGTGGTCGCACAACCACGAGGGCGCGAGCACGCTACATTCGAACAGGGTGTGCATGCGGCATCCTCGCACGGACGCCGCACACAGTCAACGCCGTTCCCGCGCAGGCGGAAACGGCAT
The DNA here is from genome assembly GCF_054461335.1 of Duganella paludis. NCBI lineage: Bacteria > Pseudomonadati > Pseudomonadota > Betaproteobacteria > Burkholderiales > Oxalobacteraceae > Duganella > Duganella paludis. The sequence goes on along the minus strand of NZ_CM136922.1, from coordinate 5,858,709 downwards.
CGGCCTTCTTACGCCGAGATGGCGGCGTTGAAGGTGGCGCTTGGACGCATGACCGCTTCGGTCTTGGCTGGATCAGGGTAGTAGTAACCACCGATGTCCTGCGCCTGACCTTGAACGCTGTTCAGTTCATCAACGATCTTGGTCTCGTTTTCCGACAGCGACTTGGCCAGCGGCGCGAAGTACGCGGCCAGTTCAGCATCTTCGGTCTGCGAGGCCAAGCCTTGCGCCCAGTACAGCGACAGGTAGAAGTGGCTGCCACGGTTGTCCAGCTCACCGGTGCGGCTCGATGGCGACTTGCTGTTGTCCAGCAGTTTGCCGGTCGCTTCGTCCAGGGTCTTGGCCAGCAGCTTCGCTTTGTTGTTGCCTGCCTTGATGCCCAGCTCTTCCAGCGATACCGCCAGCGCCAGGAACTCGCCCAGCGAATCCCAACGCAGGTGGTTTTCTTCGACCAGCTGCTTGACGTGTTTCGGAGCCGAACCGCCGGCGCCGGTTTCGTACATGCCGCCACCGGCCATCAGCGGAACGATGGACAGCATCTTGGCCGAGGTGCCCAGTTCCAGGATCGGGAACAGGTCGGTCAGGTAATCGCGCAGGATGTTGCCGGTCACCGAGATGGTGTCCAGGCCGCGCGAGACGCGTTCCAGGGTGTAACGCATGGCGCGGGTCTGCGACATGATGTGGATGTCCAGGCCGGCGGTATCGTGATCCTTCAGGTAGACCTGAACTTTCTTGATCACTTCGGCTTCGTGCGGACGGTAGGTATCCAGCCAGAACACGGCAGGCATGCCCGACTGGCGTGCGCGGGTCACTGCCAGCTTGACCCAGTCGCGAATCGGTGCGTCCTTGACCTGGCACATGCGCCAGATGTCGCCCTGCTCCACGGTCTGGGTCAACAGCACTTCGCCGGTGGCCAGGTCGGTGATGTTGGCGATGCCGCCTTCAGGCACTTCGAAGGTCTTGTCGTGCGAGCCGTATTCTTCGGCTTGCTGCGCCATCAGGCCGACGTTCGGCACGGTGCCCATGGTGGTCGGGTCGAAGTTGCCATGCCATTTGCAGAAGTTGATCATCTCCTGGTAGATACGGGCGAAGGTCGACTCAGGCATCACGGCCTTGACGTCGGCGGTGCGGCCATCGGCGCCCCACATTTTGCCGCCGATGCGGATCATGGCCGGCATCGATGCGTCGACGATCACGTCGTTCGGCGAATGGAAGTTGGTGATGCCCTTGGCCGAATCGACCATGGCCAGCTTCGGACGGTGTTCGTGGCAGGCGTGCAGGTCTTTGAGGATCTCGTCCTTCTGCGACGACGGCAGTTTTTCGATCTTGTCGTACAGGTTGACCATGCCGTTGTTGACGTTCACGCCCAGTTCCTCGAACAGCTTGGCGTGTTTTTCAAACGCTTCCTTGTAGAAGATGCGCACGCAGTGACCGAACACGATCGGGTGCGACACCTTCATCATGGTGGCTTTCACGTGCAGCGAGAACATCACGCCGGTCTTGTACGCGTCGTCGATTTCCTTCTCGTAGAACTCCAGCAGCGCTTTCTTGCTCATGAACATGGAGTCGATGATTTCGCCGGCTTGCAGCGAGACCTTCGGTTTCAGCACGATGGTCTTGCCGGAGGCGGTGATCAGTTCCATCTTGACGTCGCGCGGCTTGTCCAGGGTCATGGACTTTTCACCGTGGTAGAAGTCGCCATGGTGCATGTGCGACACGTGGGTGCGCGATGCCTGGCTCCATTCGCCCATCGAGTGCGGGTGCTTGCGTGCGTACTCTTTCACGGCTTTTGGCGCGCGGCGGTCGGAGTTGCCTTCGCGCAGGACCGGATTGACGGCCGAGCCGGTGCACTTGCTGTAGCGTGCCTTCAGGGCTTTGTCTTCGTCGGTCTTTGGATCTTCCGGATAGTCCGGCAGCTTGTAGCCCTTGCCTTGCAGTTCGCGCACGGCGGCTTGCAGTTGGGCCACCGAGGCCGAAATGTTCGGCAACTTGATGATGTTGGCGTCCGGGCTCTGGGTCAGCGCGCCCAGCTCGGCCAGGGTGTTCGGCAGTTTTTGCGCATCGGTCAGATACTCAGGGAATTCGGCCAACACGCGCGCCGCGACGGAGATGTCGCTCGAGACCACGTCGATGTCAGCTGGTGCCGTGAACTTCTTGATGATCGGCAGCAGAGAGTACGTTGCCAGCAGTGGCGCTTCGTCGGTCAGCGTGTAGATGATCTTTGATTTTTGTGATGCCATGTCGATTTCCTCGGTAAACGATCGGTGCTTGGTTTAATTCCGCCCGTTATTTTAAACCTTCCCCCCGTATTTGTGCAAACGATGCCACTCTAATCATAGAGACTCTTGTCATCATACAACTTCAACACGCACCGGCGTGGTGCATCTGTATTGAAATCAACAAGTTAAACGGTTACTAGCAGAACGCAAGATGATATTAAGTTGTACGACGTCCTATATCTACGCTATGATCGTCGCACCAAAAGCAAGGAGACCGCATGACCACGCCACAACCCCAAGCCACCCGCGTCCGCTGGATGATCCTGGCTATCCTGTTCGCTGTAACGACGATTAACTACGCCGACCGCGCCACCATCGCGATCGCCGGCCCCGAGCTCAAAAAGCTGCTCGGCCTGAGTCCGGTCCAGATGGGCTTTGTGTTCTCGGCCTTCGCCTGGTCCTATGTGCTGGCGCAATTGCCGGGCGGCTGGCTGCTGGACCGCTTCGGCTCCAAGATCACCTATTTCTTCAGTATTTTCCTGTGGTCGCTGTTCACCATGCTGATGGGCGGCGTCGGCTTCTTCACCGGCGCGGCGGCGGTGACGGCGCTGTTTACCCTGCGCCTGCTGATCGGCGCGGCGGAAGCGCCCTCCTTCCCCGGCAATTCGCGCATCGCCTCGGCCTGGTTCCCCACCAGCGAGCGCGGCACGGCGGCCGCCATCTTCAACTCGGCCCAGTATTTCGCCACCGTGCTGTTCGCCCCGATCATGGGCTGGCTGGTGCACTCGTTCGGCTGGGAGAGCGTGTTCTTCGTCATGGGCGGCCTCGGCATCATCATGGCCTTCATCTGGATGAAAACGGTCTACGGCCCGAAGGACCACCCGAAAGCCAATGCCGCCGAAATCGCCTACATCGAGGCCGGCGGCGCGCTGGTGGACCTGGAAAGCAAGAACCGGATCGCCGCCACCAGCAAGCTCGACACCTGGGCCTGCATCAAGCAACTGCTGGGCAACCGCATGCTGCTGGGCGTCTACATCGGCCAGTACTGCATCAACACCCTGACCTATTTCTTCCTGACCTGGTTCCCGGTCTACCTGGTGCAGGAACGCCACATGACCATCCTGAAGGCCGGCTTCGTGGCCGCGCTGCCGGCGGTGGCGGGCTTCCTCGGCGGCGTGCTGGGCGGCGTTATTTCCGATCGCCTGATCAAGGCCGGCAAATCGCAGTCGGTGGCGCGCAAGACGCCTATCGTCTGCGGCATGCTGCTGTCGACCTCGATGGTGATCTGTAATTACGTGGAAACCGACTGGCTGGTCATCGCCGTGATGTCGCTGGCCTTCTTCGGCAAGGGCATCGGCGCGCTGGGCTGGGCGGTGGTGGCGGACACCTCGCCCAAGGAAGCGGGCGGCATGAGCGGCGCGCTGTTCAACACCTTCGGCAACACCGCCGGCATCACCACCCCGATCGTGATCGGCTACATCCTGCAGGCCACCGGTTCGTTCGCCGGCGCCCTGGTGTTCGTCGGCGCCAACGCGGTGGTGACCATCCTGTGCTACCTGTTCATGGTGGGCGAGATCAAGCGCTTTGAATTCAAGTCGCCCGTAATGCGCAAGATCGAAGACGCGAAAGCCGCCTAAGGGTTCAAGCGCGCACGACAAGAAGGCGATCTTCCTGTAAATTGTCGGATTCCAATTTACATTGCTTGAACATTATGCCTCCACGGCCACGGTTGACGTTTTCCTTGCGGTATTTGCTGATTATGCTGACCGCGATCGGATTACTGCCCCTGGCCCTGCTGGGGGCCTGGAGCCTGCAGGCCGCCGCCGAGTACAAGGAGCGCGAGCAGGAACGCTGGATGCTGGACCTGGCGCGCGCCCTGTCGAGCGCCACCGACGCCGAACTCGACAACGCCGTCGCCGTGCTGACCGGCCTCGGCGGCGTGCCCTCCCTGCAAAGCGGTGACCTGCCCACCTTCCACGCGGCCGCCCGCAGCGTGGTCAAGGCCCAGCCGGACTGGGTGGGCGTGATCCTCACCGACGACAGCGGCAAGGTCCTGCTGCGCACCATGGATGCCTACGGGGCGCCTGCGCCCCCGGTGGCCGATCCGCAAAGCCTGCAAACGGTGCTGACCACCGGCCAGCCGGTGGCCGGCGCCATCGCGCGCGGCCCTGGCGGCCGCGCCGCCTTCCCGGTGCGGGTGCCCGTCACCGACGCCAGCGGCAAACTCTACACCCTCACCGCTGTGATCCTGCCGGACCGCATGGTGCGCCTGATCGCGCGCCAGCAGGTGCCGGCGAGCACCATCATCGGCATCCGCGACTGCGCGCGCGCCCTGGTGGCGCGCTCGCGCGACCAGGAGCGCATGGTCGGCGGCCAGCCCAGCTCATCACTGATGTCGCTGATGCGCAGCCAGGGCGCGGAAGGCTACGGCGGCGCCCTCTCCAGCGAAAACCTGCGGATGACCACCGGCTACACCACCCGCTCGCGCTACGGCTGGGCGGTGGTCGTCGGCCAGCCGGTCGATAGCCTGCGCGCGGCCGCCTTCGAGCGCATGGGCGTGTTCGGCGTCGGCATCGCGCTGTCGCTGCTGGGCGGCATCGTGCTGGCCTCGCTGCTGTCGAACCGCCTGGTGTCCGCCATCGGTTCCCTGCAACGCAACGCCGCCGCGTTGGGCACCGGCGCACCGCTGGCCCTGGCGCCGTCCGCCATCACCGAGGTGGCGGCGATCGGCGAGGCGCTGCAACAGGCCGAACACCAGCGCAACGTCCAGGAACACGAGCGCGCGCAATTGCTGGAGTCGCTGAACCGCGCGCTGGCCAGCCACCAGGCGGCGCTGGCCGAAGCGCGCCAGGCCGGCCGCGCCAAGGATGAATTCCTGGCCGTGCTGGGCCACGAACTGCGCAATCCGCTCAGCCCCATCGTCACCTCGCTCGACCTGCTGGACGTCCGCAACGACCCCACCAACAGCAAGGAACGCGCCGTCATGCGGCGCCAGGTGGAGCACCTGCGACGGCTGGTCGACGACCTGCTCGACGTCGCGCGCGTCACCTCCGGCAAGCTGGAACTCGACGCCCGCCCGATCAACCTGGCCGAAGTGGTGCGCCACGCGGTACCCTCGTCGCCCGATCAGCAGGTGCGCCTGCTGGCGCCGACCTCCGTGTGGGTGAACGGCGACGACAGCCGGCTGACGCAGGTGCTCAACAACCTGCTGTCGAACGCCTCCCGCTTCGGCAGCAGCTTCACACAGGTGACGCTGAGCGCGGACGACACCCACGCCAGGCTGGAAGTCAGCGACAACGGCATCGGCATGAGCGAGGAACTGATGGCGCGCGTGTTCGAGCCCTTCCATCAGGCGCCGCAATCGCTGGCGCGCCGCACCGGCGGGCTGGGCCTGGGCCTGGCCATCGTGCGCAAGATCGTCGACCTGCACGGCGGCACGGTCAGCGCCCACAGCGCCGGTGCCGGCATGGGCAGCCGCTTCGAGGTGACCCTGCCGCTGGGTGCGCCGCCGCTGGCCGAGGCCGAGCGCGCCGCCGCGCCCGAGGGCGGGCGCATGAACTTGCTGCTGGTGGACGACAACGTCGATGCCGCGCTGGCCGGCGCCGCGCTGCTGGAACTGCTGGGGCATGAGGTGCGGGTGGCCCACAGCGCCGCCGAGGCGCTGGCGGCGGCCAACGACCAGATGCCGCAGGTCGCCATCCTCGACATCGGCCTGCCGGACATGGACGGCTACGCGCTGGCGGCCGCGCTGCGCGTGCTGGCTGACGGCGCAGCGCTGCGCCTGGTGGCCCTGACCGGCTACGGCCAGCGCGAAGACGTAGCGCGCGCCTACGACGGCGACTTCGACCTGCACCTGACCAAGCCGGCCACGGTGGCCGACCTGGAACGCGCCACCGCGCCGCTCAGCTAGCCGCTGGGCTAACCTTCACTGCGGCGATGCTGCTGGCGCGCGAAAATCCGTGGTGCTGCAGAATCTCGACCAGCTCCCCGGGCGCGCTGCCCAGGCGCAGGTTTTCAGCGATCCAGGCGTGCCAGCCGGCGCTGACCTCCAGCGCCTCTTCCGGTATTTCCAGGTCCATGATGAGCTGCGCCAGCAGCGCGTTGATGCGCTTCGTGTCGATCAAGTGCTGGACCACCGCATGCCCCGAATACGGATAAGGATGAAGCGTGCAATTGCCCATGGCCGCCAGCCGCTGGGCGTGCATGGCGTCCAGGTTGACCGATTCCTTGGCGCCCTGCTCCGGCTTGGTGCCGAACACCAGATGGGTCTCCGGCAAAACGCCGCCCGGCGCCCGCGCCATGGCCAGCCCCAGCGCCTGTAAATCGTTATAGCCGCTGGCCGGCGGATCGGCCGCCAGCGCGCGCATCACGGCCAGCCAGCGCCGATCGTGGTACAGCAAGGCCTGCTGCGGATCGAGGAAGGACAAGGGGCCGAAGGCGATCACCTGCTGCGCCTGTAGCAGCAGGCCATACATCAGCGCCGCATAGCCGCCCATCGACTGGCCGATGGTGACCACCTTGCTGGGCTGGATGGCGTCGATCAGCGCGCGCAGGCCAGCCGCCGTTTGGTCCGGGTGCGCGCCCAGGCCGTCGATCTTGCGTTGATACCAGGCGTTGCCCGAATCGCGCACCAGCACCTTGTTGATGTGGCGGCCGCTGGCTTGCTCCAGCTTTTTCAGCCGCCCGTAGAAATCGAAGTCCGGGCGCTTGTCCCAGGACACGAAACCAAACGCGATCACCAGCATTTCGCCCGGCACCACGCGGTCGACCAGCACGTCCTCGGTGCTGGTTTTGACGCGCCGATTATCCAGCGCGGGAAGACCGGTCAGCGTGGGCGGCATGGGGTCAGTGGATTTCGCTGTAGAAGCAGCGGCCGCAGGCCTGGCGGTAGCTTTCGTTGCCGCCGATGCTGATCTGCTCGCCTTCCTTGATGCGCTTGCCGTGTTCGTCGACGCGGATGTTCATGGTGGCTTTCTTGCCGCACGAGCAGATGTTCTTGATTTCTTCCAGATCGTCGGCCAGCGCCAGCAGATACGCCGAGCCGGGGAACGGTTCGCCCAGGAAGTCCGAGCGCAGGCCGTAGGTAATCACCGGCACGCCGCGCACCTGCGCCAGCTGGTGCAGCTGCTTGACCTGTTCCTTGGTCAGGAACTGGGCTTCGTCCACCAGCAGGCAGGCGATCTTCTTGTCGATGGTGAGCAGGAAATCGGTGTTCTTGTCGAACACTTCCGTCTCGCGCTGCGGCCCCAGGCGCGAGGTCACCTTGCCGACGCCGTAGCGGTGGTCGATGGCCGCCGTGAACAGGCGCACCTGCTGGCCCTGCTCTTCATAGTTGTGCGCCACCTGCAGCATTGCGGTGGATTTGCCTGCATTCATCGCAGAGTATCGGAAATAGAGTTTTGCCACTGCAGCCTTCTGGAAATCGAGTTGAGCCTTGAAGCCGCCGATTATATGCGCCCCGATCGATTATTTCTATCGTTGCGATAGAAAATATTCGCTTCCGCTTTAATCGGATACGCTTTAATATTCACTCATCGGGCAGCAACGCCCAGCCAACCAAACTCAAGGAGCCACACCATGAAAACCATCGCCATCGCCCTCGCCGCCACTCTGTTCGTTTCCGTCGCAGCCTCGGCCCAAACCACCGAAGACTACGCTGGCTACGCCAACTTCGTTGCGACCAAGACCCGTGCCGAAGTCAAGGCTGAAACCCTGGCCGCCATCCAGCGCGGCGAGCTGCGCGAAGGCGAGCAATATCCTGGCGCCGTATTCACCGTGCCGGCCGGCCAAAAAACCAAAACCCGCGCCGAAGTAAAGGCGGAACTGGCGGCCTACCGCAATGTGCACCGCGTCATCACCGACGACATCGCCACCGGCCAATAAGCAGGCCATATGCATCGGATGCGCTTAAATAGCGCAGAATCAAAGAAATACGGGAGCGGCATCATCGGCAGAAAAAGCGCATACTTGCTTTTAATGCAGCAAGGAGACGATGATGCGCACCCCCGCTTTGTTCACCCTGATAGGCAAGACGCCGCTCGCCGAGATTACCCGTCTCGATACCGGCCCTTGCCAATTATTCCTTAAACTGGAATCGCAAAACCCCGGCGGCTCGATCAAGGACCGCATCGGCCTGGCCATGATCGAAGCGGCCGAAGCCGCAGGCCTGCTCAAGCCCGGCGGCACCATCATCGAAGCCACCGCCGGCAATACCGGGCTCGGCCTGGCATTGGTGGGGCGGCTGAAAGGCTACCGCGTGCTGCTGGTGGTGCCGGACAAGATGTCCACCGAAAAAGTGCTGCACCTGAAGGCGCTCGGCGCCGAGGTGCGCACCACCCGCTCCGACGTCGGCAAAGGCCATCCCGAGTACTACCAGGACTACGCCGCGCGGCTGGCCGCCGAGATGCCGGGCGCCTGGTATTCGGACCAGTTCAACAATCCCGCCAATCCGCTGGCGCACGAAACTACCACCGGCCCGGAAATCTGGGAACAGATGGGACACGAGGTCGACGCCATCGTGGTCGGCGTCGGCTCGTCCGGCACCCTGACCGGGTTGACGCGCTACTTCCGCAAAGTCGCGCCGCACGTGGAATTCATCCTGGCCGATCCGGCCGGCTCCATCCTGGCCGAATACGTCCAGACCGGCCACGTGTCCGAAACCAGCGGCTCCTGGGCGGTGGAAGGCATAGGCGAAGACTTCATCCCCGCCATCGCCGACATGCGCGGCGTGACCAAGGCCTACACCATCACCGACGTCGACAGCTTCGCCACCGCGCGCGCGCTGTTGAAGGAAGAAGGCATACCGGGCGGCTCCTCCACCGGCACCCTGCTGGCCGCCGCGCTGCGCTACTGCCGCGAACAGACCACGCCCAAGCGGGTGGTCAGCTTCGTCTGCGACACCGGCACCCGCTACCTCTCCAAGGTTTACAACGACGGCTGGATGCGCGACCAGGGTCTGCTCCAACGCCAGCAGCACAGCGATTTGCGCGACCTGATCGGCCGCCGCTTCGACGCCGGGGAAGTCATCAGCGTCATGCCCGAAGACACGCTGATGATCGCCTTCAACCGCATGCGCGCGGCCGACGTGGCGCAGCTGCCGGTGCTGGAAAAAGGCCAGCTGGTGGGCATCATCGACGAATCGGACCTGCTGCTGACGGTGGGCGCAAAACCGGAGCGTTTCAACACGCCGGTCGGCGCCACCATGACGCGGCGCCTGGAACTGCTCAAGCCCTCCTCCGACCTGCACGCGCTGCGCGAAGTGCTGGACCGTGGCCTGACCGCCGTGGTGGCCGACGGCGGCACCTTCTACGGCCTGATCACCCGCTACGATTTGCTCAACCACCTCCGAAGGACGCTATCTTGAATTTGCCCAAAGCCGACAAGAAATCCGCCCTGGCCACGCGTGTCATCCATGCCGGCCAATCGCCCGATCCATCGACCGGCGCCATCATGCCGCCGATCTACGCCACCTCCACCTTCGTGCAATCGAGCCCCGGCGTGCACAAGGGTCTGGACTATGGCCGTTCGCACAATCCCACCCGCTGGGCGCTGGAGCGCTGCGTGGCCGATCTGGAAAGCGGCGCCCAGGGCTTCGCCTTCGCCTCCGGCCTGGCCGCCATCTCGACGGTGCTGGAACTGGCCGACGCCGGCTCGCACATCATCGCCGGTGACGATATGTACGGCGGCACCTACCGACTGTTCGAGCGTGTGCGCCGCCGCAGCGCCGGCCACCACTTCAGCTACGTCGACCTGACCAATCCGGAAAACCTGCTGGCTGCCATCAAGCCCGAAACCAAAATGGTGTGGGTGGAGACGCCCACCAATCCCATGCTCAAACTGGCCGACCTGCAGGCCATCGGCAAGATCTGCCGCGAGCGCGGCATCATCGCCATCGCCGACAACACCTTCGCCAGCCCCATTGTGCAGCGCCCGCTGGAACAGGGCTTCGACATCGTGGTGCACTCGGCCACCAAGTATTTGAACGGCCACTCGGACATCATCGGCGGCGTTGCGGTGGTGGGCGGGGAGCCGCACCAGCAAGCCTGGTGCGAGCAGCTGGCGTTTTTGCAGAATTCGGTGGGCGCCATCGCCGGCCCGTTCGACAGTTTCCTGGCGCTGCGCGGCGTGAAGACGCTGGCCATCCGCATGGAGCGTCACTGTGCCAGCGCGCTGGAACTGGCGCGCTGGCTGGAACAGCAGCCGGAGGTGCGCAAGGTGTTCTACCCCGGCCTGGAATCGCATCCCCAGCACGCGCTGGCGAAACGCCAGATGCAGGGCTTCGGCGGCATCATCTCGATCGACCTGAATACGGACCTGCCGGGCGCGCGCCGCTTCCTGGAAAGCTGCCAGGTGTTCGCGCTGGCCGAGAGCCTGGGCGGGGTCGAGAGCCTGATAGAACATCCGGCCCTGATGACGCACGCCTCCATCCCCGCTGAACAGCGCGCGGCGCTGGGCATCGGCGACGGCCTGATACGGCTATCCGTTGGAATTGAAGATATAGAGGATTTAAGGGCCGATATTCGCCGTTCGCTGGACGCTATTTAGCTGCTAATATCCTGCGCATGGAATTCATACTCATCATCGCTATCGTCGTCGCCCTGTGCTTCGCTTACTCAATCCTCGTGGCCGGCGCCAAGCCGGTGCTCGGCAGCGACTACTACAAGGTGTCCCGGGACGGCCGCGTGCTGCTGGCGGCCGGCTCCAAGGTCACGGCCCTCAAACCGACCCTGTATCCGGAGGGTTTGAAAGTCAAGCTGCGCGGCGGCTCGCGCACCGGCGAGTTCTTCGTCCACGAACTGGTGGCGGAGACCTACCTGCCCAATCCAAACAAGCTGCCGCTGGTGCGCCACAAGGACGGCAACGTCCGCAACAACAAGCTGGAAAACCTGCAGTGGGCCAAAGCAGAAACGGGCGCCGAGGCGCCCGCAAACTAAGTCTTTATTCGCCGGGGTGGTAGCGGCGTTCCAGGTTCTTCTCCACGTCCGCCTTGTAGAACAAGACTTCCTTGAATTCACCGCGCGCGTACATCGCGGCCTGGTCGTAGAAATGCGGCGAGGCCGGATTGCCGCTCTGCCCACCCGCCAGGATACTGCGCGCCTTGATGCGCGGCCCAAACTCCACCGCCGCCACAAAGCTGTTGCCACGTTCACCGTAGATGCGCTTGGTCTTCTGCTTGGACGTCATGCCATACGCCGCCAGCGAACCCCAGTTGGCCGACGCGAACGCCACCGGCAAGCTCGGTTTGCTGTCGTCGAACGGTTGCACCACGTCGCCGGTCAGGCGCTGGAAGCGGTTGATCTCGCCCCACGGCGTTTGCCACTTGCCGAAATCGGCGGTCAATTTCGCCGTAGCGCGCTCCAGCGCTTCCAGCCGCTGCAGCGGCGTGATGGCGGCCTGGATGTAGTCAAGCACCTGCACTTCCTTGGCCTTGGCGGACGGCTGCCAGGTAGTCCACAAATCCTGCACCCAGAAGGTCGCCAGCGAGGTGGCGGTCGATTCCAGCGTGTAGCGCATGTCCCAGCCGCGCAGCGCGGCGATCTGCGGCGCCAGCGCGGCCTTGCGCGCATCGTCCGCCGGCAGTTCATCGTAGGCGGCGAACAGCTGCGGCAGCAGCGGCTCGAAGGCCGGCAGCTGGTTGTCGTAGGACGCGGCGATCAGGCTGTCGATGGTGAAGCCTTTTTTATTTTCCAGCACGCGCACCGCGTGGACGCCGCGCGGGTTCTCCGGATTCATCGACATATAGGCCGGATAATCCTTGACCTTCGGGCTGTATGGTCCGGCGGCGGTGTACGGCCAGTTGTTGGTGTTCTGGATCCAGCCGTTCTTCGGATTGAACAGCGTGATGGTGTCCTTCACCTCGTGCAGGCCTTGCCACTCCGTGGCCGGATTGCTGCCGTCCACCGGATGGCGCCAGTCGAACTGCGGATCTCGGCGCGGAATGAAGTTCCCGTGGAAGTAGGCGATGTTGCCGTCAACGTCCGCATACACGGTGTTGTTGGACGAATTGGTGCGCAACTCCATCGACTTGTAGAACGCCTTGTAGTTGCGCGCCTTGGTACGGCTGAACGACTGCGTCAGCGCTTTCAACGGCTCGTTCATCAGGCGCACGGCGATCCACTTGCCGTCCTTGGCGCGCACGATGGGGCCGTGGTGGCTGTAGTAGACGCGCACCGTCTTGCTGGCCATGCCGTCCTTGCTCTTGTATGGTAGCGCGATATCCACCGCCTTGAGCGGACGCTGTTCGCTGCCGTACTGGTAGAAGAACTGGCCATCCTTTTCGCTGATGGTTTCCAGGTATTCGTCGATGACGTCGCCGCCGCCGGAGGTATGCATCCAGCCCAGGCGATCGTTGAAGCCCTGGTAGACGAAGAACTGGCCCCAGGTCACGGCGCCATAGGCGTTCAGGCCTTCCTGGCTTTGCACCTGGATCTCGGGACGAAAATAGAACGAGGTGTGCGGATTGATCATCAACAGCGCGTGGCCGTTTTTGGTCAGCGCCGGGGCGATGGCGAAACCGTTGGAGCCGCCCGGCTCCTTGTCCAGGTCCGCGCCGTCGCTGGACATTAGCACCGGCGGCATCAGCGGCGGCTTGGCGCCGTTGGCGTACAGCTCCTGCAACTGCTTGATGTCGATGGTTTCGATGTCGCCGCCGATGCTGCCTTCGCTGAAGCTGAGCGCCATCCACGGTTCGAAGCGCGTCAGCAGCGCCGGCTTCACGTCGGGATGCGTTTGCAGGTAGAAGTTCAGGCCATCGGCCCAGGCGTTCATCAGCTTTTTCAGCCAGGCCGGCGCGGCCGCGTACTGGCGCTTGAGTTCATCGGGCTGGATGAACAGTTTCATGCGCAGGTCTTTATACAGCTCGGCCTCGCCCTCCACTTCGGCCAAGCGGCCCATGGCGTTGATGAAGTTGAGTTCCACGCGGTGGAAATCGTCTTCCGCCTGCGCGTACATCATGCCGAACACGGCGTCGGCGTCGGTCTTGCCATAGACATGGGGAATGCCCCACTTGTCGCGCAGGATGGTGACGCGCTTGGCAACGGCCTGGAGCCGCGCCGCCTCGCCTGCAAGAACCGAAGGGACCGCAGGCGCTGCAACCGCCGCGCTCATCGAAACAAAACACATCAAAGCCAACGGGGTGTGCAGACGCTGCATAGTTTTAAAACTCCAATCAGGCGCTGGCCAATTCGGACAGACGGCGTTGCAGGACGGTGATTTCTTCAAGCAGCGCGGCGTTTTTCTGGCGCAGCGCCATGTTCTCGGCGCGCAGTTCGGCCACGTCGGCCGGCATGTCGCTGTAGTCGACGGCCTGCTTGGCTTCCTTCTCCTTGGCCGGACGCGAAGCGGCGCGCAGGTCGCGCACTTCCTTGGCGGCCTTCTGCAATTCCTTCTTGCCGCCGGCGACCGCCGCCAGTTGCACTTCTTCCGGCAACGACGCCACGGTGGCGGCGGCGTTGATCGAAATGGTGCCGGTGCGCACCGCTTCCACGAGCTCCGGCGTGGCGGTTTTCTGGATCTTCTCGATCTGGCCCAGGGTGGCCGTGCTCAGGCGGGCGGCGCGGGCGATGTCCTCGCGCGAAGCCAGCGGCATGGCGGCCGGCTTTTTCGTGACGGCATCGCTTTCTTCCGGCGCGATGCGGGCATCCTCGGCGGCGGCTTCGGCCGCCAGCTCCAGCGCGCGCGCGGCCATGATTTCCTTCTTGCGCAGCGCCAGCACGCCGCGCTGGTAGTCGGAAATACTGCGGCGGCCCAGGTTGTTATCGATCATCCACAGCTTGACGTCTTCCAGGCTGCGGAAACTTGTGTTCTCCGTGACCTTGAACGGCACGCCGTGCTGCTGGCAGATCTGGTAACGGTTGTGGCCGTCCACCAGCACGTCTTCCCACAGCACCAGCGCATCGCGGCAGCCTTCGGTCAGGATGCTGCGCTCCAGCGCCTGGTATTCACTCTCGGTCAGCGGCTCGATGTAAGCGCGCAGTACATCATTGATTTTGATTTGCATATCTATCCTTGAATTCCCGGCGAGGGCCGTGCCCGATCGCCGTCCAGCATGCTACACCATCCGACGGCCAGCCCAAAGAGCTGGGATGCAAGATGGTCACTAAGGCAATTTTAAGAAACGCGTTTTATACTCTTTTCCAGTCAAACGTGCTTTCTCCGCCAATTGACCAAAAGCCCCGACAGGTTCGCCTGCCCGGGGCTTTTCTGTTTTTTTGCACAAACACAACGATATTTTCAGTCTGACAACGACATTATCCTGAGTTCATGTTATCTTAGTTCCATTGGGTAAATATTAATTCTTTGGGGAAATAAAATGATCGCAAAAATGTCGCTCAAACTGTCCGCCTTCGTCGTCGCCGCCGCCTTCAGCACCATGGCCGGCGCCGTGGAAACCGGCCTGCAAGGCCAGTACACGCTGACGTCGAGCGCCACCCAGGTGGTCGGCGACAGCAATCAATACGTGTTCGACTACGCGATCAAGAACGTCAGCCAGGGTTACAAACTCACCCAGACCGGCCTGGACGGCTTCACCATTTACATCCCGAACAGCGCCGAAGTCATCAGCGTGACCGCGCCTACGCCTTACATCGGCGCACCTGGCTATTGGAGCACCGGCGCATCGGCCAGCCTCGACCTGCGCGGCGACGGTTCGCAGAACATGGTGGCGCCAACCGGCTACAAAGCCTTCACTTTCTGGGGTCAGTACACGGAATCGGTGTACCAGATCGGCTCCACCGCCCACTTCAGCATCACGCTGGATAATGTGTCGGTAGGCCAGAACACCGTCGGCGTCTCGACCTACTTCGGCGGCTACGGCGTGCCAAGCGGCCAGGAATTCGCCCACAATGAATACGGCAACTACACCACCTTCACCACCAATGCGGTGTCGGCAATCGCCGCCGTGCCGGAACCGGAAACCTATGCCATGATGCTGGCTGGCCTGGGCCTGGTCGGCCTGATCGCGCGCCGCCGCCGTCAAGCCTGATTGTTGTTCGCCCCACCAAAAAAACGCGCCACGGCGCGTTTTTTTTATGCCATGATTCGGCTCCGACAATAAGGATTTAACATGGTTAACTACATCATCCGCGTTTCTTACCCTGGAGCTGTCAACAGCGACACCTTCGACCGCATCAACGTAGAACTGGCGAAATTCAACGTCGCCGGCGCCATCAAGGCCGACGACGAAAAAGGCTACTACCTGCCCCAAGGCGAGTATTGCTACAGCGGCAGCGAAACCATCAACGAAGTGCGCGACGCCGTGTTCCGCCTCGCCAGCTCGATCCAGGCCGAGCCGCAAGTGCTGGTGCTGGAAGTGACCACACTGTCATGGGCCGGCCTCAAGCTGGTGGAAGGCGCGTAGGCATCGCTGCGCAGTCGTACCAGACGCACCAGGCCCGCACGCAGCGGGCTTTTTTTTCGTCCGGCAGCGCGGTTTAGCGCTGCGCCTTGGCGGCGGCCTTGATCTCGCCGCAGGACATCGGCTTGCCTTTCTTGACGGCCTCCGCTTCCAACTGCTGGCAACCGGTGTAGTTATGCCAGAACACCGCCACATACCCCAGCACACTCAGCGCCACCGCCACAATCGCGCAACCCAACATAAATTTCACGGTCTTTTCGGACGCCATTTCTCTAACCCGGTAAGCAAAAGAGCGCCATGTTAGCACGCGCCTATCGCTTGCCGCAGGCCCTAGCTTGCGCTCCTGCTGGCCAGAACCAGGTTGAGCTTGTCGATGTCGAGCGGCTTGACGAAGTGGTACTGGAAGCCGGCCTGCATGGACTGGCTGCGGTCGTCCGTCCGCCCGTATCCTGTCAGGGCGATGAACAGTGCCGCAGCGGAGCGTTCATCCTCGCGCAAGCGCCGCGCCAGTTCATAGCCGTCCATTTCCGGCAGGCCGATGTCGAGGATGTACACCTCGGGCGGATCGAGACGGGCGGCGCCAATCGCGTCCTGGGGGTGGTGATGGACCGAGACCCGGTGCCCCTGCATTTCCAACAAGGCCGCCAGCGCCTGCGCCGCGTCGACATTGTCGTCGACCACCATGATCGCTATCGGCGCCAGCTCGGCGGACTGCATGCCGCCGAGCATGTGCGTGAAGTCCGCACCGTCCACCTCGGCCGGCAGGGTGACGGTGAAGCGGCTGCCTGTGCCCTGCCCGCGACTCTGCGCCGTGACCTCGCCCCCATGCAGCGCGACGATCGATTTGACCAGCGCCAGACCGATGCCGAGGCCGCCCTGCCCCCGGTCCGGCGAGCGCTCGGCCTGGGTGAACAGATCGAAAATATGCGGCACCAGTTCGGCCTCGATGCCGATGCCGTTGTCGCTGACGCAGATCCGCACCTGCCCGGCCGCCATCGTGACGTCCAGCACGATCTCGCCACCCGGCGGCGTGTATTTGGCTGCGTTGTTCAGCAGGTTGGTGAGCACCTGCACCAGCCGCGTGCGGTCACCCTGGACAAAGACCGGCTCTTCCCCGATATGCACGATGAGATGATGCCTGCGCAGATCGATCAGCCCGCGCGCCTGCTCGATGGCGTTGGCCACCACCGGCTTGATATTGATCGACTCACGCTCCAGCGCCACCAGGCCGCGCGTGACGCGCGAGACGTCCAGCAAATCGTCGATCAGGGCGGTCATGTGCTTGACCTGGCGGCCGATCACCTCGCTCGCGCGCTGAACGCGCGCATCGGTGGGAGCCACCAGCTTGAGCATTTCGGCGGCCGTGACGATGGGCGCCAGCGGATTGCGCAACTCGTGCGCCAGCATGGCCAGGAATTCGTCCTTCTTGCGGTTGGCGACACGCAGCTCCAGCTCCGCGCGATAGCGTTCGGTCACATCAACCGTCACGCCGCGCATACTGGTCGGCCTGCCGTTGATGTCGAACTGCACCTTGCCACGGCTGTCCACCCAGATTTGCTGGTGGTTGTCCGGACGGATGAAGCGCACCACCTGTTGATAGCTGCCCGTCTCGGCAATGGCCTGCCGGTGGGCGGCCGCCACCTGTTCGCGATCTTCCGGATGCACGCAGTCTTGCAGCGCTTGCATTTGTGTCGGTGTGCAGCCTAGCACCGACGGCATGTTTTCGGAATAGGCCAGCTCGCCGGTGTCGATGATCCAATCCCACACCACCATCTTGGCGGCTTCCATGCCGTCGCGCAGGCGCTCCTCGCTCTCGCGCTTGGCCGCCTGCGCCTCGACCGCGTCGGTGACGTCGTAGCCCTGGGCGAAGATGCCGATGGTCTTGCCGTTGGCATCCTTGTAGGGCTGATAGACCAGATCTATGTAGCGTTGTTCCAGCGGCCCGTCCGGCAGCGGCTGAAGCGATATCGGCATGGCGCGCGCCGCCCACTGCTCGCCGGTACGGTACACGCGGTCAAGAAGTTCATCGTAGCCCTGTCCGGCCACTTCAGGCAGGGCTTCCAGCACCGCCTTGCCGATCAGGTCCCGATGCCCTACCAACTGGTAGTACGCCTCGTTGACCATTTCAAAAACGTGCTCCTCACCCATCAGCACCGCGACGAAACCGGGCGCCTGGTTGAACAGGCTGCGCAAATGTTCGCGTTCGTTGTTGAGGATGCGGGTCAGCGCCTCGTGCATCTGCCCCTGGTTGAAGCGATGCGCACCGGCGCCCTCGATCGCAGGCGGTTGCAGCCGCTTGGGCGCGGCTTGTCCATCAAAATGGTAGAACTCGGTCAGGTCGACCGGATTCTGGACCACCAGCGCAAGGCGGCCATCGTCGTCGAAGATCGGCGTGTGCACCGAGCTCCAGTAGCGCTCTTCGAAACGCGGGCCGTCGGCCGTCGGCACCGGCACGGCATAGCGGATAAATGCGCTGGTGTCGGGCTGGCCCTTGGTCAGGGCGCGCATCAGGGAGGCGCGCACCTCAGTCACATCGGTGGCGTCCGGATCGTCGGGATCCGGCGGAAAGGCGTCGAACAAGTAGAGACCGACGAGATCATCTTCGCGCCGCTGAACCGCGCGCAGATAGGCGTCGTTGGCCGCAACGATCCGCAGATCGGGGTCCATGACCAGGTACGGGTACGGCGAGGCCCGCAGCACCGATTCGTAGAGCGAATGTTTCTTCATATTTCATTATCGCATGTTGCCCGGCGTGCGAACGCCCCGTCCACCGGTAAACCGCGACGATAAGCCGATTGCTCAGTGCGCACCGTACGCTGCTGCACGTTGGACGCCGTTGCCGATGGTGTTACTATCAAACCGCCGTCAAGATTGCCACGCACATCTGCGGCCGATGCGGGCTAGTTGCCTGCGGCGAGGCCCCCATGATGCACACTTTCCTGTCGAATAACCGCGCGGAGCTTGAGCGTCGCTGCCGTCAAAAGGTTGCCGCGCGCGACGGGCGCGCCGCCACGGCAAAGCAGCTTCAGGAAGGCGTCCCGCTGTTCCTCGATCAATTGATCAGAACGCTGCAGGTCGAACAATCCGATACGCCTTCGGCGAGCCGCCGCATCTCCGGCCCTGCGGGCGGCGGCGCGGCCTTATCGGAAGTGAGCGTGTCGGCCGCGCAGCACGGCAAGGACTTGCTGGACCTCGGACTCAACGTCGACCAGGTGGTGCACGACTATGGCGACCTGTGCCAGTCGATCACCGACCTGGCGGTCGAACGCGACGTACCGTTCCACGTCGATGAATTCCGTACGCTCAACCGTTGCCTGGACAACGCCATCGCCGACGCCGTCACCGAATTCGGCTACCAACGCGACGCCTTGGCGATCGCCAGCAGCATCGCCGCCTCCGACCTCCGCATCGCCATTTTCGCGGACGAACTACGCAATCTGCTCAGCACCGCCGCGCTGGCCTTCTCTGCGGCGAAGACCGGGAATCTCAGCCTGAGCGGCGCCACAGGGACCATCCTGGAACGCCAACTGAACGGCATGGAGAAACTGATCGTCCGCTCCCTCGACGATTTGCGCCACAGTGCAACAGACCGGGCGAGCCTGATGCTGTATTCGCTGGCGGATTTCATCGAGGAGGTGTATGCGGCGTCGATACCGACGGCGACGCGCTGCGGCTGCACCGTGCGCACATGTGCGGTGGCGCCGGAGCTGGCCTTGCAGGGGGAGCGCGAGATGCTGATGGCGGCGGTGGCGAATCTGCTGCAGAACGCCTTCAAATTCACGCACCCCGGCACGGAAGTCCTGCTCACCGCCTACGCCTCGGGCGAGCGCATCTTGATCGACGTGCGGGATCACTGCGGCGGCTTGGGGAAAGGCGTGGTGGACACGATGTTTTTGCCGTTCTCCCGATCCGGACCTGACCGCACCGGCATGGGCCTAGGCCTGACCATTGCCAAGCAAAGCGTGCTGGCCCATGGCGGAGAATTGACGGTCGTCGACTTGCCGGGAGAGGGCTGCGTGTTTACCATCTGTTTGCCGCGCCATACCTTACTGAACTAAGGTTCTTCAAGTGACGCCGACGGTGTTGGCGGCTTGCTAGGGCAAGATGCGTATCAAGGGATCAGCTTTTGAACCGTTCCACAGCCTTGAAAGCCGCAAGCGTTTTGGACCGCGCCGCGTTGACGCGGTCGAACAGGTCAGCGGCAAGAAGTCCGTACTTTTCGATCTTGGCGCACTGGGCCAGCTCGTGGGCCGTTTCATGCTCTTCGGCCGCCGCCATTGCGTAAGCGCGAAAAGCATCGATACCGTCGGGACTGTAGGTCTGCATAGTTGCCTCATGGTTGTGCACATCGCCTGGCATAAACCAAAGTGGCTACCGCATCAGCATGGGTGTACCTCCAGTACATGGCGACAGTTAAAGTAAATACAAGAGACATGTGACTAGTGTTAGTGTAAGGTGGTAGCTTGTGATCTCGGTTTGCAGCAAATCAGCTGGCGTGCATCGCGGACTTCAAGTTCGACAGCGATGGACGTAGAAAGGCATGCACCGCCGCAGGGCTGATTACTCACCATGAATATCGAAACTCCAGCGGTGCCGGAACTGCCACCCTCCCCGCCCACCCCCATAGCGGATTTGCAGAGAATGCACTTGCAGCAAATCGCGCAGCTGCGCGGCACCATCGCCGACATGGTGCGCCTGAGCGAGCAGAACAGCCAGATCAAACAGCGCTTCGAAGTCTATGACCGGTTGGTCCCGCAGCTGCGCGAAGCCAACGAACACCTGATCCTGGCCACGTTCGAGGCACGCGACTCGCAGGCGGCCGCCGAAGCGCTGAACCGCCGCCAGACGGAGTTCATCTCAATGCTGGCCCATGAGCTGCGCAATCCGCTCCATCCCATCGTGCTGGCCAACAACCTGATCGGCCGCTTGTTCGGCGAGGCGCCGGGCCTGCCGGCCTTGCAGGCGATCGTCACGCGCCAGACCGAACAACTGATGCGCCTGGTCGACGACTTGATGGATGCGTCGCGCAGCGATGCCGGCAAGATGATCTTGCAGCGCCGCCGACTCGATGTGATGCAGGTTATCGACAGCGCCGTGGAAACCAGCCGGGGCGCCATCGACGCCCGCCGCCAACGGCTGCAATTGAACGCGGGCGGGCAGCCGCTCTACATTGATGGCGACCTCGGCCGCCTGACGCAGCTGTTTACCAACCTGCTGCTCAACGCCAGCAAATACACGCCGGAGTACGGCCAGCTCACCATCGGCATCGAGGCCGACGGCGCCCAGGTGCTGATCAAGATCAGCGACAACGGCGCCGGCATCCCGCTCGAGATCCAGTCCCTGGTGTTCGAGCTGTTCATCCAGGGACCGCCGGCACCGCACAGCGCACCGGGCGGCCTGGGCATCGGCCTGGCGCTGGTGCGCCAGATCGCCCAGCTGCACGACGGTTCGGTGACCGTATACAGTGCCGGCCAAGGCTTGGGCAGCGTATTCACCGTGACCCTGCCGCTGGCCGGGCAACCGGATCCGGCGCCGCAGGCCGCGCCGCGCCGCGAGGTCAGCGCGCCGACGCTGGCGCGCCGCATTCTCTACATCGAGGACAATGCCGACGCCAGCGACATGCTGAGCCAACTGCTGGAGATGGATGGCCATACGGTGGTCTGCCGCGCCGACGGTCCGAGCGGCCTGGCGGCCGCGCAACAGGGCGGCTTCGACGCCGTCATCATGGACGTCGGCCTGCCGGGCTTGACCGGCTATGCAATAGCGCGTACGCTGCGCCAGCAACCGGGCGGCACCAAGGCCTGCCTGATCGCCTTGTCCGGTTTCGACGCTGCCGAACCGGAATCAACGTCGTCCTTCAGTTTCGATCACTACCTGGTCAAACCCGTATCGATACCCGCGCTGCGAACGATCTTACAACAGCTGGA
Source organism: Duganella paludis (assembly GCF_054461335.1). Lineage (NCBI taxonomy): Bacteria > Pseudomonadati > Pseudomonadota > Betaproteobacteria > Burkholderiales > Oxalobacteraceae > Duganella > Duganella paludis. Next base: position 5,837,212 of record NZ_CM136922.1, on the reverse strand, counting down.
TGGACCGGCACCGGCGCCGCAAAACGAGATAACCTGATGGCCTTGAACGACGAGCAGCGATACCGGACCATACAGCGCAAGGTGCTGTGCGAGCCGGCACGCGTGGCCGAGGTCAGCGTGGCGCTGTGGATCCAGCTGGAACTGCAGCTGAGCGCGATCATCGGCGAACGCGGTTTCATCACCTTGTACGCCCGCAGCGTGCACCAGGCCAGCCAGACGTACCCATGGCTGGCCGACCAGGCCTCGCCCTTGGGCGCGGCCCCCTTCACCGAACTACAACAACGCCTGCAGGCGCGCGGCATGCCGGAATCCGGCGAGGCCAGCATTGCCCTGCTGAGCATTTTCATCGACACACTAACCCTACTCATCGGCGAACTCGTAACGACCAGCATCCTGCGCGCGGCTTGGGGGGATGACACGTTAAGCCCTGCTGGATCGGAGTCACACACATGAACAAAGTCGAAATAAGGCGCCTGCGCACCGGCGTTCCCGGCCTGGACGAACTGCTGGGCGGAGGGATCCCCGAATACTCGTTCAACCTGCTGGCGGGTACCCCGGGCAGCGGCAAGACGACCCTGGCGCACCAGATCATGTTCGCTCTGGCCGGGCCGGACCGCCGCGCGCTGTTCTTCACCGTGCTGGGCGAGCCGCCACTCAAGATGCTGCGCTACCAGCAGCAATTTCCGTTCTTCGACGCGGCCAAGATCAACCAGTCGATCAAGTTCGTCAATCTGGCCAGCGATCTGGTCGACGGCGACTTCGACCGAGTGCTCGAACGCATCGCCGCCGAGGTCCAGGCGTTCAGCCCGGCCCTGGTCTTTGTCGACTCGTTCCGCTCCGTGGTGCAGTCGGGCAAGGGAGCGGACGCCGCAAATGGCGGGCTGCAGCGCTTCGTCCAGCACCTCGGCATGCAGATGACCAGCTGGCTGGCCACCACCTTCCTGATCGGCGAATACCTGACGCCGGAAGCCGAATCGAGCCCGGTGTTCACGGTGGCCGACGGCATCCTGTGGCTGTCGCAGCAGGTGCACCGCGACGCCATGGTGCGCAAGATTCAGGTGGTGAAAATGCGCGGACAGGCCCAGAGCCTGGGCGTGCACACCTTCCGCATCAACGACCATGGGCTGGAGATATTTCCCCGCGCGGTCGTCAATGCCGGCCCGCACGTCTCGTTCCCCAGCGACCTAAGGCTCTCGACCGGCGTGCCGACGCTGGACCAGATGCTGGGCGGCGGCCTGCCGGCCGGCTACTCGCTGCTGGTGGTCGGCCCCACCGGATCCGGCAAGACCGTGCTCGCCACGCAATTCCTGGCCGAGGGCGCGCGCATCGGCGAGCCCGGCGTGATCGCCGCGTTTGAAAAAAGTCCGAACCAACTGCTGAGTTTGCAGCTGAGCGGTCTGGTAAGCAGCGGCAAGGTCGGCGTGCTCAACACGCGTACCTTGGACCTGTCGCTGGACGAGATCCTGAACGACCTGATCGTCATGATCGAGCGCATGCAGGCCAAGCGGGTGGTGATCGATTCCCTGTCCGGATTCGAATTGACGCTGGCCCCGGTGTTCCGGGAAGATTTCCGGGAATCGCTGTACCGCCTGGTCGCGGTGCTCACCGGAATGGGGGTGACGGTCCTGATGACGGCCGAGCTGGAAGACCGCTACACCTCGCTGAGCTTCAGTTCCTATGGCAACGCCTTCCTGGCCGATGCCATCGTGATGCATCGCTACGTTGAACTGCGCGGGCAGCTGCAGCGCGTGATCTCGGTGGTCAAAGTGCGCGGCAGCGACCACAGCAAGGAGATCCGCTTCTTCGAGATCGGCGATGACCACATCAGCATCGGCGCACCACTCAGTCAGTATCGCGGCATCCTGTCCGGCCAGCTGGGCGACGAATAAGCCCGCGTCATACCGTCCTGAGAAACTTAAGCAGGTGCTCGAAGTAGAACGCCTGATCGTCCCACATGCACAGGTGGCTGCCGCGCTCGCAGATGACCGCGCGGGCGCGCGGCATCAGTTGCGCCATCTTGCGCATGTCGTCCGGATTCATCTCGTCGTACTTGGCGCCGATGGTCAGCGCGCGTACTTTGATTTCGTGCAGGCGGTCCCAACGCTCCCAGTCCTTCAGGTTGCCGGTGACGACGAACTCGCTCTTGCCCTGCATCTGGTTGTAGACCTTCTGGTTGGCATGGCGGAAGGTGCGGTCCACCGCGTCCGGCCACGGCGAGAGGCGGCAGATCACTTTCGGGTACAGCTCCTCCATCATGATCTGCTGGTATTCCGGCGCATCGTAAGCTTCGCGCGCCTCCAGCGCCTGCAGTTGCGCCAGCTTGGCCGGCGGCAGCTGCTGCTTGATCTTGTCCAGGTTCTGCAGCAGCGACTGGATGCCGGCCGTCATATTGGAAATCACCAGCCCGCGCAAATGGCGCTGGTGATGCAGCGCGTACTCCAGCGCCAGCACGCCGCCCCACGAGTGGCCGTACAGCACGAAGTTATCCAGGCCTAGGCCCTTGCGCACTTCTTCCACCTCGTCCAGGTAGCGCGGCAGCGTCCACAGCGACGGATCGTCCGGCTGGTCGGAATTGCCGCAGCCGAGCTGGTCGTAGTAATACATCTCGATCCCGGCCTGTGGCAGGAAGGACTCCATCGCCTCCAGGTATTCATGGGTAAAGCCCGGGCCGCCGTGCAGCAGCAAGACCTTGACCGGGCCGCTGCCGATCTTCTTGGTCCACACCTTGTACTTGCCGCCCACCACCGGCACCATCTTGACGCCGGCCGTGCGCACGCCCTGCGGATTCAGCGCATCCTGAACCACTTCCGTGCCCGCTACCGCACCACCAGCCACCGCCGCCATGCTGGCGGCCAGAAAATTTCGACGATCCATGACATTCCCCGTTCCGATAAAACCAGCTTTACGCTGTAAAGTCCGGCAGCATACAACAGTCGACCTTACACTGTAAAGTTAACGATTCAAACGTCGCAGAGGTAGTTGATGCGAGTGCCGATCTCGCGGAAACCCGCGCGCCGGATATTGTTCAGGGCCGGCAGCACTTCACCCGGCGCCGGCGCGGCCGTCTCGATGGAGGCCGTGACGCAGCCGGCGGTACTGGCGGCGGACAGCCGCGCATTCAGCAAGGCCAGCTGCGCGCCGCGCCTGCGCGCTGCGGGCAAGGTGGCGCCCATACCCAGCCATGCGCGGCTACCCTCGATCAGCAGCGTACCGGTGGCAAGCGGCACATCGTTCTCGTCGCAGGCGAAAAACACCTGCCAATGCGCATCGCCGACCAGGCCCGCCATCCAGTCGACCATCAGAGGCATGCCAAAACTGGCGGCCAGAATCTGGCCGGCAAGCGCGTATTCATGATCCTTGGCGAGGCGCAAGCGCAGGCCCGGCTCTGGAGCCGGCCGCGCGATGCCGGTGAGGTCATACTGGAACATAGTCCAGGCGCCTTGGGGCTGGCAACCGTGTATGCGCAGGCTGTCGGCGAGCGCGGATGCGCCGGGCTGCTGCCAGTCATGCAGCCAAAATTGGGGAATCCCGCGTGCGCGGAACACCGCCTTGATCCCTGCCATGGCGGCATCCGGCAAGGCCTGCTCGGCCGGCAAGCCGACCACGCGATTCATGATCGGTGACGGCATCGCCGTCACGCTGAGCAGCGTTCCCGGCGTGTCGGGCAAGTCGATAACGGCACAACCGAACGCCGCCGGCGCCGCCGCAAAAAAGCGGCGTCGTGCCTGAATCTCGATGTCTTCAGCGATTTTTTTCTGCACTGCGCAAATTCCCTTCCTGATGCGATAATGTGGCCGAACGGCGCAGACCTTACACCGTAAAGCGATAAAAATAAATAGCGATGGAAAAGAACAGCGTGAAAAACAAGATCGAACCGTTGGATCGCCAGCGCATCGCCCGCGTGGCGTTGGCGCTCATCGACGCGCACGGCATCGACCAGCTGAGCATGCGCAAGCTGGGCGGCGAGCTGGGCGTGGAGGCGATGGCGCTCTACCACCACTTCCGCAACAAGGCCGAGCTGCTGGACGGCATCCTCGACATTGTGCTGGAAGACGTGGACGCCACGCTGACAACGGACGGCACGCCGCTGGAACGCGTGCGCCGCACCTTCGACGCCCTGCGCGAGATCGCCATCAGCCATCCGCACGCCTACCTCAGCATGGTGTCGCGCCGCTTCCGCACGCCGACGGCGCTGAAATTCTACGAGCAACTGCTGGGACTATTTAACGAGGCCGGGCTGAGCCCCGAACAAAGCGCGCGCTATTACCGCATGATGGCCAACTTCACGGCCGGCGCCGGCCTGGCCGAAGTGGGCAGCCGCGCCAAACAGCCGGACGCGACGCCGATCGTGCTGGAGGACTTCAACCGTCCCGACGAATTCCCCCACATCACCGCCGCCATGCCCTATCTGCGCGTCAGCGAGATCGACGGCATCTACCACGCCGGCATGGACATCCTGTTCGCGGCGCTGATGGTGGAGCAGGCTAAGCGCTGAGCCTACTCCACGAAAGTGACGAGGATGCCGGCGCGCTGCGCGCCATAAATGATTCTGCCTAACGTCGTGTAGTGGACCTCGTTCGATGTGCTCTTCACGCGGATCTTGAGTATCTGCCGCGCGGCGAGCAGTTTCATCAGCTCTTCCGGCGTCTGCACGGTTTCGCCGGCCACCACGATGCCATCCTTGGCCACCACCACGTCTTCGCCCTCGCTAAGTTGGGCTTTGCGGAACTGCAGCGCCGAGCTGGCTGGAAGGTAGCCGTCCACGCAAATACCGTTCATCTGTTTGACGTATTCATCCAGCGACGACAAGCCGGCGGCCTTGCGCCGGTCCGCCAAGCCGGCGGGATCTTCGGTCTCGAATGGTTGCCACTGCTCGCGGCTAACGCACAAACCTTGCGTAGCGTAGCGCTGCGGATCGTGCGTGCGGTCATAGAGATAGGCATAGTCCTTGAGCGCAGCCTGGCCTTGCGCCAGCAGCGGCTCCATCAACGCCAACACCTTGCGCTGGAAACGGATATCGCGGTCGGCATGCTGTGCCAGCAGCCAAGCGGCGTGACCGCCATCCTCGCCCACCATCGCAAACGTCGGCCAACCGTATTGCACAGCGATTTCCTGCAACCGCTTCAGATGCGGGCCATCGACATCCTTGTTCGACATCATGGCTTTGCGGCTGGCCTGATCGACTTCCGCCATCGCTAGCAACTCGTCGCGTAGTGCCGGCAAAGTGGGTTCGGCCGCGTGGACACGGAGGACTGTCAGCAATAACAACAAGGCAAAAAGTCGATGTGTGGTCATGCCTAAAGGATAACACGCAGATTTTTTGAGTGCAAAAATACTAAAATTTTCAAAAAAACCAACACAATTGTTGCAATAATTTCACTTATCAAATATCGTTTTCAAATTAATAACCAACTTAGAGTACAAAAAATGTCACGAAAACTACTACCGATTTTGATAGGTGCAGCTCTCGCAAGCCTAGCTGAGGCCGCTCCCGTCGATACCAACGCTTGGCCCGCGATCAATGCCAGCGATCTCAAAATCGTCGCAGGCAGCCCGCTTGACTTCAGCGGATTGATTCCTGCCGGTCCGGCAGGAATCAATGGCCGCGTCATCAAGAACACCAACAACCGTCTGGCATTTGCCAATACGCCAGACACGCCCGCCCCATTCCACTGCGCATCGCTGGCATGGTCGCCACTCAGCGGCTCGTTCCCCGGCGGCGTCACGGCCGAAACTTATGCCGAGCAACTGAAGCGACACGGGTATAACCTGGTGCGCTTGCACTACGTGGACGCCACGCTGATGCACCAAATGAATTCGGACTTTGGCTACAATTCGACGCAGCAAAATAACTTCTACTATTTGCTAAACGAGTTGAAGAAGCGCGGCATCTACTGGATGATCGACATGATGACGTCGGAGAACGGTTCCATTGGCGACACCAACAGCAACCGCTTCATTGCTCACCAAAATCTGAAGTTCCGAGTGCAGCTGGAAGCCGACGTCGCGGCCCAGAATGCGTGGAAGGGGCAGGTATCGGCGATTTATAGCACGATCAATCCTGGCACTCAACAACCAACACTGAGTGACCCTGCCTTGGCCGGTGTGGTATTGGTCAACGAAGGCGAGATCAGTTACCTTGCCCAATTGCGCGATGAAAACGGCAACATTCCTACCGTATATCGGCCCGAACTCAAGCCGCTATTTAACGCCTATTTGCGCACTAAATTCGGCGCCGACAATGATAAGTTGCGCGCGGCTTGGGTGACGGGAGACCAGATCGGTATATTGCTCCCTAGCGAAAAACTGGAGGACGGGAATATCGAGATGCCCAAGGTAGCAGAACTGTCACTGCGGATGGCCACGTTCCAGGAGTTTCTGTCGACCCTGGAAGTGAAAACCACCCAATGGATGAAAGATTATCTGCGCCAGAGCGGCTATCCGGGCGTAGTCACTTCATACAACAATTGGAACCGCTTGACTGCCAATGCGATGCGCAGCGCTAAATTGCCAGGCTCAAATGAGTCGGCGCTGGATATGATCGACTCACATGCCTATCTGAGCGCGGTGGATGGATTCAAACCAGGGGCCCAAATAACGCAAGTGAGTTTAGCCGATCACGCCACCATGGTGGAAAATCCTGCCACTAATTTAGCGGTCACGCGCCAGGCTGGACTGCCTTTCGGGGCCACCGAATACGGCCAGGTGTTCTGGAACAAATATCGGTTTGAAGCTTCGGCCATGGTACCGGCGGTCGCAGCACTGCAAGGTTGGGATTTCATGTGCGTCCATTCGGAAGGCGCGATCGATCTGCAATATGAGCCGGCTGGACCATTGCGCAAGCAAGCCATCAACCCCTATGGTATCGGCCTGGATCCGGTAGCGCGTGCGGGCGAGACCTTATCGGCCTTGCTTTTCCTGCGTCGCGACGTGGCGCCGTCACCGAATCGCGTCACAATCAGCTATCCCTCTCCCTATCGAACCCCTACGCAGAAGAAGCTGGAGTCCGGTAACGCGGTCTCGGACAGACTGCGTGTGATGGCTCTGCTTACCGGGGTGGAGATCAAATATCCCGTCCCCGGCCAAAGCTCCAACTCTCAAAATCTCGTCTTCTATGACGAAAGCAGTACTGACCCGGCCGACACAATCACAAAACTCAGTAATATCTTGGGGCCAGATAATGTGAGCGGATCATATAGCGACGGCAGCGATGCTTCCAAGTCCAACTACCGCTATCAGAGCGACACAAAGCAACTGCTGCTGGACGAGAAAACCAAACGCTTCACCATCAAGACGCCGCGTACTGAAGTCGTTACCACAGCTGTCGCATTAAGCAATCTCGCTCTGAACACTTTCAAGATTCAAAGCATCGATGATGCAGCGTTACTGTCAGCCAGCACGTTGAATATCAACGATACCCTCGCGACCAGCAAGAAGATTCTGATGATTTTTGCAACCGATGCCGCAAACACCAATATGAGCGTCACGGTAAATGGCAACAAGGAGATTCTGCAAAGTCCCGGGATCTTGCCGGTGCGCGTGCGCCCTGGTTCAGCGACTGCTTCTTTGCAGCTCAAGCACAAAACCCCGATGAAGTTGTGGGCGCTTGATCTGACTGGCCAGCATCAGCGCGAAATCCAGACGACCCAGATCGAAACAGACGACGGCATCGAATGGCAGTTCACACTGAATAATGCGGTAACGGGCTTCGATCCAACGACGTTCTTTGTGCTGGAAGAAGCGCCATCTAATTAACGACCTGCTTCCACAAACAAAAACGCCGCAGACCCTGATTGACTAAGGTTTGCGGCGTTTTATGGCATTTAGCCGAATGGGGCTGGTGCTCCGAGCCGGAATCGAACCGGCACGCCTTGCGGCGGCAGATTTTAAGTCTGCAGTGTCTACCAATTTCACCATCGGAGCCCATACAAGGCCGACATTATGCCACGATCCGGCCGTAACTGCCAGACAACTATTGAATCCGATAACATGGCATCATTGCTAACATCGATGCCATGAGGATGTTTATGACCGCTCTTTTCCGCCTGCTGTGCGCCCTGATGCTGGCCATGTTCTGCAGCAGCATCGCCAATGCAGCAGAGGCGTCCGCTGCCCCGCCGCCAACGCCAGGCACGCAAGCCGCCGTTACGCCGCAAGCGAAACTGGTTGTGGCCAACCGCACCATCTTCACCTTCCGCACCTCACTGGCCGGTTTCTCGGCCGACGACCGCGCCGAAGGCGCACGCAAACGCCTCGATGGCGCCCTCGCCCGCAACGGCCAGCAACAGGCCGGCATCCACCCGATCAACGAAGGCACGCAGGTCATGCTGGACGGCGCGCTGCTATTCCTCGTCACGCCGGCCGACATCAACCCGCTGGCCGGCGACACTACCGACAGCGTCGCCACCGACAGCGCGGCGCAGCTGACCAAGGCTCTGGCCGAGCGTCGCGAGCAAGCCAGCCCGCGCTACCTGCTGATCGCCGGCGCCATGTGCGCCGCCGCGACGCTGGCGTGGGCGCTGACGCTGCGCGGCTTGTTCCTGTTGCATCGCTGGGTGGGCGCGCGCTCGGCGAAGGCCATCAACCGGCGTCTCGGCAGCGTCAAGGTGAAGAATGTGCGCGTGCTCGATGCCGAACACTATGTGCGCTTCATGCGCCACGCAGTCAACCTGTTGATTTGGGCCTTGCGCCTGGTCGCCACCTATTTGTGGCTGGCCTTCGTGCTGGGAAAAATCCCCTACTCGCGCAGCTGGGGCGAGCGGCTGCAGGACTATTTGATCGACGTGGTGACAGGGGTCGCACAAAGCATGGTCAATGCCTTGCCGGGATTGGTGCTGGTCGCGGTCATCGCCGCCATCGCGCGGCTGGTGATGCTGACCTTGGGTTCGATCTTCAAGCGCGTGGAAAACGGCGAGCTGCAAGTGGGCTGGCTCGATAAGGACACGGCCGTACCCACACGTCGCATCGCCAACGTGGTGATCTGGCTGTTCGCGCTGGCCATGGCTTACCCTTACCTGCCTGGCGCGCAGACGGCGGCATTCCAGGGCGTGTCCGTGCTGGTGGGCTTGATGGTGTCGATCGGCGCGTCGAGCATTGTCGGCCAAGGCGCCAGCGGTTTGATACTGATGTATGCGCGTTCGCTGCGCAAAGGCGAGTACGTGCGCATCGGCGATGCGGAAGGCACCGTGGTGGAACTGGGCATGTTTGAAACCCGCCTGCGCACCGGCCTTGGCGAGGAAGTGACCATGCCGAATGCCTGGGTGCTGTCCAACACCAGCAAAAACTATTCACGCGCTTATCCCGGCACCGGCTTTGTGCTCGATACCACCGTCACCATCGGCTACGACACGCCGTGGCGGCAAGTGCACGCGCTGTTGGAACTGGCCGCGCAGCGCACAGACGATATCGCCGCCACGCCCAAGCCCTATGTGATGCAGGTCGCGCTGTCGGACTTCTATCCGGAGTACCGCCTGGTCGCCTACGCTACCGCCGAAACGCCGCGCCAGCGGGCCGAGGTGTTGAACCGTTTGCACCAGCACATCATCGACGTGTTTAACGAGTTTGGCGTGCAGATCACGTCGCCGCATTTCACGCAGGAGCCGGCCGCATCGCATGTGGTGCCGCAGGCAAAATGGCATGCAGCGCCAGCGAAGGAGCAGCCTTGAGAAAAAACCCATCAAGAAATGGAAGCCTCTGTTAGCGCCAAATGCGCTCTGTTTTAGAGTTGATATATCTCAATACTTCACGGCAGCGTAACGTTAAGCTATCGACTCATCACATGAGGCCGAGCTTATGGACATTGAACACAGCAAATTCACAGCCATCCAGTGGCGCCGGAATTACGTGACCGCGACGGCCATCGAAATCGGTGTGGGTATGCAGGAGATGTACGGTACCCAGATAGCGGCTCAATATATGCGGGTCATGGGCGTTAGATTGGACATGGCAGTGCGCGTGCTCGGCAGTAGTAAGCGCCGAACATGTTGGACGTCGTCCTTACCGCCAATGAGATGGCGAGAGTCAACGAGGTCGTTAGCTTGGATCGTCTATCAAGACGCGCCTTATGGTCAGGGAAAAATTGTCACGCATAAGATCGGTGTAAAGGTTGAGCTGAATAAGTCCGCATTTCAAAACCATTTGCTCAGCTCCGCCGCCTAGCCAGATTAGCTTGAAGGCGGCGTGCGGTCGCGCGCCACCGGTGGCACGCGGTGCTTGAAGGTGCCGACACGCTGGGCGCGATAGATGCCGCTATGGCCGGAGAACAGATAGGCCACCACGCACGCCAACGCAGCGTAAGGTCCGATCTGAGGACCGAATAATTCGATGGCCATGATGGTCGATGCCAGCGGCGTGTTGGCGGCGCCCGCAAACACCGCCACAAAGCCCAGCCCCGCCAGCAGCGCGAACGGCAGGTGCAGCAGCGGCGCCAATGCGTTGCCCAGGGTCGCGCCGATGTAGAACAGCGGCGTCACCTCGCCGCCTTTGAAGCCGCTGCCCAGCGATGCCACCGTGAATACAAATTTACCGAGGAAGTCCCACGGCGCCACCGGCTGCTGGAACGCTTCGACGATCACCGGAATACCGAGGCCGATGTAGCGTGTCCCCAGCCACCACACGGCCATCGCCACCACCGCGCCACCAAGCATGGGCCGCAGCGGCGCATACGCGATGTGGCGCTTCATGAAGGCCGACGCCGCGTGCGCGCTCTTAGCGAAGGCCATGCCCACCAATCCGAATATCACGCCGGCCACCAGCACGGCGACCACGCTCCAGATCGTGATCGGCGCGAAGGCGTTGATCGCGTAGTGCGTGTGCTGCACGCCCCAGGCCATGCCCACCTGGTCGGCGGCGATGGCCGCTACCATGCAGGGGAAGATGGCGTCGTAGCGCAGGCGGCCGATGGCCAGCACTTCGAGGCCGAAGATAGCGCCGGCCAGCGGCGTGCCGAATACGGAAGCGAAACCGGCGCTGATGCCGGCCATGAGGACGATGCGGCGTTCCGCGTGACGCAGGCGGAAGATGGGGCTCAGTTGATCGGCCAGCGTGCCGCCCATCTGCACCGCCGTGCCTTCGCGGCCGACCGAGGCGCCGAACCAATGCGACACCACGGTGCCAAACAACACCAGCGGCGCCATGCGCAGCGGGACGACGTTTTTCGGATCGTGGATTTCATCGATCAGCAGATTATTCCCTGCTTCCACGCTGCTGCCGACTTTAAGGTAAAGCCAACCGACCGCAAAGCCGGCCAGCGGCAGCAGCCAGATGATCCAGCGATGCGACTCGCGCCAGTTCGTAGCATAGTCCAACGCGAACAGGAAAAACGCCGACGCGGTGCCACTCAAGGCGGCAATGAGTCCGGCGAGCAGCATCCACTTGCCGATATACGGCAGCAAGGCGATTTGTTCTGGATATCGGAATGGTTTCTTCATGAGTCGTTGATACTAACAAATCCAATGACATGGATCAAATCTACTGTAGATAGGTCTAACACCTTATCAGCCCGCCATTGCCCCAACCGCTCGACAGGAGGACGATTTCATGATGGAAGAGCGCATAACACAACTGGAAATTACTTCCGACAGCAACGCAAACGCGCTTGCTGCGCTGGGGAATGAGATGAACGACCGATTCAATCGCATCGAAACCGAGCTGAGCGAGCTACGCCAGAACAAGGCCGACAACGAAACGACCTTGTACCGCCTGGAGAACCTGCAAGATGAGATGAATCGCCGCTTTGGCGAAGTCAAGGACGACGTGCAGCGGCGCACGATGGAGGTACAAGATGAGATGAATCGTCGCTTTGCCGAGCTCAAGGACGATGTACAGCGACGCTCGACGGAACTGCAAAATGAGATGAACCGCCGGTTTGGCGAACTCAAGGAAGATATGCAACGACGCGCGACCGAGCAGCAAGATGAGATGAATCGTCGCTTTGGCGAATTCAAGGAAGACTTGCAGCGGCGCACGATGGAACTTCGTGAGCATATCGATCGCACGACGAATGCCGCCAGGGAGGAGGTCGAGCGGCGCTTCCTCGACGTGAACAAGCAGTTCGATCAGATTAACAAGCAATTCGACCAAGTCAAGGAGCACCTGGACCGCCACAACAAAGAACTCCACACTTTCATGCGATGGATCATAGGCAGCCAGATCACCGTCGCCTTGGCAATATTGGGCCTGGCTGCCAAAGTTATCTACGGCTAGTGATGACGGTGCATGTCCCCATCCCGCTTCACGTCCATCGCTTCTGCCGGCTTGGATGGCGGAGCGCCGGGCGCGCGCGGGGCGGCGGGAAGTTCGCCGGTCCATTCATGCGCTACGGTGCCTTTCGGATGCTTGTACCAGCCGGGATCCTTGTAGTCATTGCGCGCCAGCCCTTCCCTCACCTTCACCACCGTGAACATGCCGCCCATTTCAAGATTGCCGAACTGGCCCTCGCCCATCATCATCGGCAGCGTATTTTCCGGTAGCGGCATCTTCATGTCGCCCATGGAGCCGCCCTTGTCGCCCATGACCATGTAGCCCGGCACCAGACCGTTGATCTTCTGCGCCACGCCGCTGTGATCGACCCCGATCATGGTCGGCACCGAGTGCCCCATGGCGTTCATGGTGTGGTGCGATTTATGGCAGTGGAAAGCCCAGTCGCCCGGCTCGTCGGCCACGAACTCGATCGCGCGCATCTGCCCGACCGCGATGTCGGCCGTGATCTCTGGCCAGCGCGCGGAAGGCTTCACCCAGCCGCCGTCCGTGCCGGTCACCTCGAAGGTATGGCCGTGCAGGTGGATCGGGTGATTCGTCATCGTCAGGTTGCCGACGCGGATGCGCACGCGGTCATCCTTGCGCACCACCAGCGGATCGACGCCGGGGAAGGCGCGGCTGTTGAAGGTCCACAGATTGAAGTCGGTCATGGTATTGATCTTGGGCGTGTAGCTGCCCGGTTCAATATCGTAGGAGTTAAGCAGGAATACAAAATCCCGGTCCACCGCATGCTGCTTCGGATCGCGCGGGTGCGTCACCCAGAAGCCCATCATCCCCATCGCCATCTGCGCCATCTCGTCCGCATGCGGGTGGTACATGAACGTACCCGCATGCTTGGCGACGAATTCGTAGACGAAGGTTTTGCCCGGCGCGATGCCTGGCTGCGTCAGGCCGGTGATGCCGTCCATGCCGTTCGGCAGGCGCTGGCCGTGCCAGTGCACGCTGGTGTGCTCCGGCAGTTTGTTGGTGACGAAGATGCGCACGCGGTCGCCCTCCACCACTTCGATGGTCGGGCCGGGACTCTGGCCGTTGTAGCCCCACAGGTTGGCCGTCATGCCGGGCGCTATCTCGCGCACCACCGGCTCGGCCACCAGGTGGAACTCCTTGACGCCGTCCTTCATGCGCCAAGGTAGCGTCCAGCCGTTCAGGGTGACGACCGGGTTATACGGGCGGCCGTTCGGTGGCGTCAGCGGGCCTTGCGTGGACGCCGACGATTGTAGCGGCGCTTCCGGCAGCGACGCCACGGCTGCCTTGGTCACCATGCCGGCGCCGATCAAGGCCGCGCCGCTCAGGAAAGATCTGCGGTTGGTCATGGTTGTACTCCTTTATTCATAGGCAAACGGCCGCCCAGCGCGGCCTCCAGGTTGGCTTGTGCAGTCCAGTAGTCCTTGAGCGCGGCGATGTAGCCGCTGACGGCCGTGGCCTGCTCGCGCGCATCCGACAGCAGCTCGAAGACGCTCATCAGCATGCCGTTGTAGCGCAACAGGGTCTGATCGGAGATCTGCTTGCGCAGCGGGACCACGCTGTCGCGGTAATGCCGCGCCAGGTCATAGGAGGCGCGATAGTCCGCATATCTTTCGCGCGCCTCGCTGCGCGCATCGACCGCAGCCTGCGCCAGCAGGTTCACCGATTGCATATACGTCGCCTCGGCGCGCGCCACGCGCGCCGAGCCCCAGTCGAACAGCGGAATCTCCAGCGACAGCTCATAGCCGCGCGTAGCCGTACCGCCCGCGCTATTGCGCACCACGCCAAGATCGAGCACATTGATGAAGCGCGTGGTCTGGGTCAGGCCCAGCGTGGATGCGGTGTGCTCCGTATCCAGTTTGGCGGCCTGCAGGTCCAGCCGCTCATTGATGGCGGTCTGCTCGATATCGGCCAGCTCGCGCGGCGCGGCCGGCAAATCGGGCAGATGATCGGGCAGCCGGTACGCGGCGGCCTGCTCGCCGCTCAGCCCCAGCAAGCGTGTCAGCTTTTCGCGCGCGGAGACGGCCGCCTTCTGCGCGTGCACGACGTCGGCCAGGGTCTGCGCGTGGTAGGCCTGTTCGCGCGCCATGTCGAGCGCACTCCAGTTGCCGGCCTTGCGCATGCGTTCCGCCAGTTCGGCACTGGCTTGCGCCGAGGCTTCCACCTGCTTGGCGTAGCTGGCGATCTGGCTCGCCGCCACCGCATCCACCCAGGCGCGGCGGGTATCGGCGGCCACCTTCAGCGCAGCATTCGCCACCAGCAGCTTGGTCTGCTCGAAGCGATTGCCTTCGATGTGGCTGGCCATCGGCGCCGTAATCAGGCCGATCAGGTTGAAGGTCAGCGTGCGTTCGATGCCGACTTCACCGCCGCCGTGGGTGCGCTTGAAGTCGAACACCGGGTTTTGCAGGCGGCCGGCTTGCACCAGGTCCGCTTCGGCCACGCCGAGCGACCAATAGCTGGCCTGCAGCCCGCGATTGTTGAGCAGCGCCACCTGGACCGCATCGTCGGCAGTCAGCGGCCGTTCCAGTTTTTTATTGATGACGGCGGCCAGCGCGCGCGCGTCGTCGTCATTGCGCGGCAGGCGTCCAGCGACGCTGGCGCTGGCGCCGGTGCGTTGTTCGCTGATGCCGGCGGCGGCGTTGAAGCCGCCATCGCCGGACAGCGACGCACAACCGCTCAGCAGCAGCACCAGGCTGGCGCCACCGGCGAGTTTATACAGGCTAGTCATGTCCTATACCTCAAAGATGATGATGAAAAGAGAAGCTCCGGACGGAGCTTGGGCATATCAGGCGTGGTGGCCTTGAGGGGGACGTTCAGGGTGGGCCAGGTCGACCGCAGGGAGGAAGCCGGTATAGAACGGCACGGCGCTTGCCGCCGGCAGCACGGCCGCAGGCAGTTCCAGCGCCAGGATAGGCGCGGCCGCAGCGCAGCACGCGGAGCCGCTGCACTTCATGTTGGTGTGTTTGGTCGAACTGTCGTCGGAGGACTGGTGCTGCGCATGCTGTGCTTGCTGGCCTTGCGCGGCCAGCATGGCTGCGTGGTCGTGCGGACCGGTCGGCATGGTCGACGCTTGCGCCGGAACGACGCACAGCATCATCTGTGCCGAAGCGTATCCCTGATAAGGGAGCGCCAGCAGCATCAACCAGATGATGAGGGATCGAAACAGCACGTTCATGCGGCTATGTTATCACAAGCCGCCCCGCCGTTCAGGCCATCCTGACCGACGGGTTGGCGATAATGTTATCGACCTGGATGCAAGCCTCGTCACATGCGGCCTTGAGCGCCTCACCTTCGGTATCGCGGACAAACTTCATGGTGGCGCCCTCGAAAACTTCCTTGCCGTCGGCGGTAAAGTGCACCAGGTCACAGCTGGCCGACCACTTGTGATCGGCGGTCGGCAGCGCGGTGGTAACGATTTCCCATCCCTTGTATTGAAGCGTATTCATGGCGGCCTCCTTTCATCAGGATTTCAGCATACCACCGCTGAAAAATGACCGCCGCCCGGCTCAATCCTGCGCCGGCACGCGGCCGATGTTCTCTTCCATATTGGCCAGGTACCAGGTCAGCGCGGTCATCACGGCCACATGGCGCTTCAGTTCCAGCGGGCTTACTTTGTCCAACGTGTCGGCCGTGGTGTGGTGGTAGTTGAAGTAGGCGCTGGAATCGACCAGCGGCTCGAACACCGGCACGCCGGCGCGCTCCAGCGGGCCGGTATCGGCCGCGCCGGCGATGTCGTGACGCTCGAAGATGCCGGCGCCGATCGGCTCCAGTGCGGTTTTCAACGGCGTGAAGTACTTCACCATCGGCTGCGTCACGCTGCCGATAAAACCGAACGGACGGCCGCCGCCGCTGTCCGATTCGATGGCCGCGAAGTGCTTATCGAGCTTGGTCTTGTTGTCTTCAAAGTAGGCCTTACCGCCACGGGTGCCGTTTTCCTCGTTCATCCAGGCGATCACGCGGATGGTGCGGCGCGGCTTAAGGTTCAGCTTTTTCAGCGTGTCGATCACCGCCATCGCGCCGGCGACGCCGGTGCCGTCGTCATGCGCGCCGGTGGCCAAATCCCACGAGTCCAGGTGTCCGGAGACGATCACCACTTCATCCGCTTTGTCGGTGCCCGGCAGGTCGGCGATGACGTTGTAGCTGTCGGCGTCCGGCAAAGTCTGCGGCGTCACCACCAGGCGCATTTTCAGCGGGCCGCGCGCCGACAGGCGGTTCATCAGCATCGCGTCTTCCGCCGTGACGGCGGCGGCGGGAATGCGCGCGCCATCGACCACGCCGGTGGCGCCGGTGTGTGCCAGGCGGTAGTTGGCGCCGCCGACCGAGCGCACCAGCGCCGCCGCCGCACCCATGTCCGCCGCCAGTTTAGGACCGGCGAAGCGCAAGCCGGCGCCACGGCCGTAGGCCGGGCCGGCGTGGCCGCGATCGGCCATCTCCTGGTCAAACACGAAGTCGAACAGCACGATGCTGCCCTTCACCTGGTCGCCCTTGGCCTTCAATTCGTCGAAGCTGCGCACGATGATGACCGGCGCGGTCAGGCCGGCGGCCGGCGTGGCGCCCGAGCCGCCCAAGGCGGTCAGCACGACTTTCTGGGTGATGCCGGCGGGACGGCCGCTGTACTCGACCAGCTCCGCCGTCTCGGCGCCGCGCACCCAGTGCGGGACTTTGACCGGCTGCAGCGTCACCTTGGCGCCCAGCTTGCGCATGGCGGCCGCCACCTGCTCCACCGCCGCCGCAGCGCCGGGAGAGCCGGACAGGCGCGGTCCCACCAGGTCGGTCAGGTCGGCCAGGCGCTCGTAGGCCCAGTCGCTCTTCATGGCGCTGTCGCGGATCTGGCCCAGCGTGGCGGGATCGTTGGCCGGCGCCGGCGCGGCGGCCGCGCCAAGGCTCAGCAGTGCGGAGGACAGGATGGTGAGCGACAGCGAGTGTTTGAAGACGGATTTCATGCGGTTCCTGGTCTAATTAAGAGGTGACAAGATCGGCTGAAACGATAACCTATCGTGATGATCTTGTCATCCATGTTGATTTGCTATGCCACTTGCTCTACGATGTAACTCCACCTACCGGAGAAAGCGGCCATGCTCAAGGGTCAACTCTGCACCGTTCGTCATCTGGTTACCGCCGATCTGAACACCTTCATCGCGCTGGCCAACCACCTGCCGTCGCGCGGCGATTACTTTTCCACGCATTTCAAATCGCCGGAAACCATGCGCAAGGAGTTCATGCAGCACGGTTTCGTTACCGAGGACAGCGAGTTGTTCGTCATCGAGGATGCGCTACACCACGTGGTAGGGGTCATCACCCACTTCAAGAGCCGCACGCCGACAACGCGTGAAATCGGCTACCGCCTGTTCGAATCCAAGCTCTCCGGACGCGGCTTCGTTACCGAGGCATGCCGGCTGCTGGTCGATTACCTGTTCAGCGTCCACACTTATCACCGTCTGGAACTGTTGACCGCCCCGGAGAACGTGGCGTCGGTGCGGGTGGCGCAGAAATGCGGCTTCAAGGCCGAGGGCACGTTGCGCCAGTCCTTCTTCATCAACGGGCGATACCAGGACGTGACGGTATTCAGCCTGCTGCGGCCCGAGTGGGAAGCGCGGCAGCTTTAGTCTAATTGTTACAAGCTATTACGGCGCCACACTGTTTGTAAGCATGTGTATTAGGCGTGGCGTTAATTTTTGTAAAGGCTATAGTGGAGTCACTGGCTAGCGGATCATGTCGATTCCGGGCCACAGCAAGGGGACTACCATGTTGAGCAAAAAATTATTGGGTGTGGCGTTTCTGACTACTGCGGCACTGTCGTCGTCGGCATTCGCAGGCGACCGTGATTTCAACACGGTCGCCGGTGCTGTGGTCGGCGCGGCAATCGGCAACAGTGCCGGTGGACGCGATGGCGCCATCGTCGGCGGCCTGGTTGGCGCTGCGGTGGGCAACAGCATCCGCACGGATGACCGCCACTATCGCGGCGGTGGCCGTGGCTACGTCGAGACGCGCGTGTATTCGCAGCCGGCTCCCGTGTACTACGAACGGCCAGCGCCGGTGTATTACGAGCGCCCGGCGCCTGTCTACTACGAGCGTCCGGCACAGGTGTACTACTCGCCGCCACCACGCGTGGTGTATGTGGAGCCGCGCTCCTACTACCGTGACAGCCGCTGGGAACGTGATCGCCACCATGACCGGCATGACCGCCACGATCGCTGGGATCGTTAATTCCCTGCCATCCATCAAGCCCCGAAGTCTTCGGGGCTTTTTTTTCGTCCGCCCTCCGCTAGCACTTGGCGACGGAGGAATCTATGACGACAGCAGAGGCAATCATCGCTTTGGAACTGGGCCACTACCGGCTGCGCGAGCAGATCGGCGGTTCCGCCTACGGCATCATCTGGCGAGCAAGCGGCCCGCACGCGACGCGCGATGTCGCCATCAAGTTAATCAATCAGGAGCAGATGGCGCGCGCCCTGCCCGCACAGCGCGAGCGCTGGATCGCCTCCGCCAATAACGAAATCGCCTTCCTGCAATCCCTGGAGCCGTGGGATGAACGTCATATCGTACGCCTGCTGGACAGCGGCTGGCACGAAGGCCTGCCGGTACTCGCGTTGGAACTGCTGGGCTCCGACCTGGGCAAACACATGGTGTCGTTGAAGGGACGCGGCGAATCCATGCCGCTGCCACAGGCGCTGGGCTGGATCGCTCAAATCAATCAGGCGCTGGCCAAGGTGCATCAATACGGCTGGCGTTATCTCGACCTGAAACCGGCCAATGTGCTGCTGGACCCGCATCTGCTCACGGTGAAGCTGGCCGATTTCGGCACCAACCGGGAGCTGGGCAGCCTGCAGGCGCACTCGTATGCCGGCACCGCCAATTGGCAGGCGCCGGAACAGTTCTTCCCGGCCGATGGCGGCGGCTACGCCACCGGAGCGCGCAGCGATTATTTTTCGCTCGGCGCGATGCTGTATTTTCTGGTGGCCGGCGGCCTGCCGCTGCGCTTTTGCAGCGATTGCGGACAGGCTTACCGTGAACATCACGTCGCCGGCGCGGACCATCTGCGCAACCGCAACGGCGGTCAGATTCCAACCGCGCTGCAGCCGAGTGAAGAGGAGCGCTTTGCCGCCGCCATCCCTGCCGACAGGCGTGATGCGGCGCTGGAGCTGCTGCGCGCGCTGCTGCAAATCGATCCCGCCAACCGTCCGCGCCATGCGATACAGATCAGCCGCATGCTGAATGCGATACAGGGCGTGAAGACGGAGCGCGGCGCGTTCGATGCGGTTGATCCGGCGCTGGGCATGCATCGGCCGTCGGCGGTCAA
Organism: Duganella paludis; assembly: GCF_054461335.1. Classification (NCBI taxonomy): domain Bacteria; kingdom Pseudomonadati; phylum Pseudomonadota; class Betaproteobacteria; order Burkholderiales; family Oxalobacteraceae; genus Duganella; species Duganella paludis. The sequence continues at coordinate 5,817,690 of NZ_CM136922.1, read as the reverse complement.
TGGCTGGCAAAGCCTGCAGGGGATGTGATGCGCGCCGCCGCCCTTTCCTCCTCCCGCGCGCAGATGCGCAATGCGCCGCAGGCGACGTCTATCGCTGCGGTTCGCCATGGCGGCACGGCGCTGACGCTTGCGGTGCTGGCGGGCCTGTGCGGCTTGCAGGCGCTGGCCCTGCTGCGCGCGCCGGCGGCCTGGATGCCGTCCGCAATCAGTATCCGCCTCGCGGCCGGCGACAGCATTGTCTTGGGACAGCGTGAACTGGCCGCACCGCAAACCGATCGTCAGCACTTGTCGCTGCGCCGTGATGCCGATGGAGGCTGGTTGCTGCGCAATCTCAGCGCGTCGAAACAGGTGGTGCTGATGCGCGATTCAGCCGAGCAGCGCATGGGCAGCGAGCCTTTGCAGGGCTTGCAACGGTTTCAGGTCGACGGCGCGGTGTTCGACGTGCGCGCGGCCGATGCGCGCTCCGTCACCTTCGCGCGCGGCGGCCATGAATGGCGCTATGACGGTGCGGTGCTGTATCGCGACGGCCGCCAGCAAGCCAGTTGCCCGGAATCGCGCATGACGGGAAAGGCGCTGTCAGGATGGAACCGCATCATGTCCTTGCCGGTGACGATAGCGCGGCCGCTGTCGTTTGGCGGCAATCTGTATTGTGACAATCGGCTTGGATTGGAAGGGCTTGCGCCAGGCGCGGCGCAGATCGCACGCGTGAATGGGCGGTTGCAGCTGTCGGCCGCCAATCCCGATGGCGCACCGGCGGCCGTGCTTGCGGGCCAGACCGATCTGCGTCGGGAGGAAGCCTCGCTGGCGAGCGTGAGCGCGATCATGGTGGGCCGCACGCGCCTGCAAATATCCACCAGCGGCGACCAACTGACGCTGCATCCGAGCCGCCACGTCAAGCTATATAACGAGCCGGAGCTGAAACTGCCAGAACAAGTGCGTTGGCAATGGCAGCAGCGCGCACTGTGGAGCGGCAGCCCGACCGAGGCAATCGGTATCGCCCTGGCGCTATGCCTGGCGGGCATCGCCACCAGCGCCGCCGCCCGCCTCGCCAGCAACGGCGCGCGGCTGGCGAGCGCGCGCCCGGTGGCGGCACTCGGCAACACGCAGCCAGCCGGCGGTCGCGCAACGGCGGCTGTGGACGGCGCACGGCGGGCCGGCGCTCGCGCCATGGCGACGCTCGGCAGCTCTCGGCTGGCGGGTCTGCGCTCCTTGGCGGCTGGTGGCGGTGCGTTGATGGCGGCGGTGGGGATGCTGGTGGCGGGATTGATTGCGTTGGTCGCGCAACGCACAGGCTATCCGCCGGCGGCCGCCTGCTCGCTGATGCTCGGCGCCGGCGCGCTGCTGTTGTGGCTTGCGCTGCCTGGCCGCCTCACGCTGGCGACCGCCGCTGGCGCCATCCTGCTGGCCATCGGCCTGCTGGTGCAACTTGAACTCGGCCTCGGCGCACCCGAATCATCGTGGCTGCGCTACTATCAAAAATCCACCGCCCTGCTGGCCATCGGCACAGGACTCGGCGGCCTCGCGCGCCTGTGGATGCAGTACCAAACCGCACGCGGCGCCCACCTCCAGCAACGCACCATCGAATGGCTGCTCGCGCTGTTCGCCGCCATCGCATTGACGGCGCTGGCCGCGCAAGTGCTGTGGGGCGATGAAACCGGCGTGTTCGACCTGCAGCCGGTCGAACTGGCCAAGCTCGCACTGGCCGCCCTCGCCGCCCACTGCCTGGCCCTGCGCTTCAACTGGCACAACGGCCCGCAACAACTGGCCCACCACGGCGCGCGCTGGCTGCGGCTGATCGCGCCGGCGCTGCTGTTCCTCGCGCTGCTCGGCCTCGCACTGGTGCAGGTCGATGACTTCTCGCCGCTGATCCTGCTGCTGCTCTGGAGCGCCAGCATGGGCACCGCCTACGCACTGGCCGCGCGCAACCGCCTTCTGCTGGCGATCCTGCTGGGCGCCGCACTACTGGGCGTGTGCGCCGTGACCAGCCTGCGCATGGCCGGCAGCGAAGAGCTGATCCGCTGGGGCTTCTACGCCGACCGTTTCCTGGTCTGGCTCAATCCCGCCGAACATCCCCACACCGGCCAGCAACTGCTGCTGGGCGCGCGCGCCATCGGCGAAGGCGGCTGGTTCGGCGCCGACCAATGGCTAGGCCTGCGCGCGCTGGGCCAGCCAGCCGGCAACGTGCTGCACATCCCCGCCGTGCAGGACGACTTTGCCGCGTCCTTCCTGCTCAACCGCCACGGACTGCTCGGCGGCCTGCTGCTCTGGACGGTGCAAGCCGCCTTCCTCATCGGGATCGTGCTGACCGCGCTGCGCTGCCACCGCAGTGCCACCGGCGCGCGCAACTACCGCGCCGCGTGGCTGGGCCGCTTCCGCTACTTCGCGCTGTGCGGCGGCGGTGCGTTCGTGCTGGGCCACTTCCTGCTGTCCTGGGGCACCAACCTGGCCATCTTCCCCATCATGGGACAGCCGATGAGTTTTCTCTCCGCCGGCGGCAGCCACCTGCTGTTTTTCCTCTGCCCCCTGCTTACCTTCAGTGCGATATCTTCAGAAGGAGTTTGAATCATGCCGACCTATGTCCAACACGCCGTCCTGGGACGCATTCCGGACGTCTTCAACGCCGAAGCGATCTGGCAGACGCCGGGCCTGGCGCTGTTCTCCCGCCGTCCACTGCTGCGCGACCTGCTGGAACGCAGCCCGCGCGAACATAAGGGCCGCGCCGCCACGCGCTGCTTCTCGCACGTGACGCTGGTGCTGCCGCAGGAAGAAGTCGATGACGACTACCACCTCACGCGCGGCGCCCGCGCCCGCGATCTGGCGCAGACGCTGACCACACTCCATCAAAAAGATTTCGGCGACCTGCTGGGCAGCGACCAGGTGCGGTATGACGTGGTGGGCGACGCGACGCTGGCGCCCGGCGAAATCGAGGTCAAGTTCGGCCATGCGGTGTACCTGTCCGCGCCTGATGAAAAGATCCTCTACAACGTCAGCGTGTCGCGCGACAGCGCCATCTGGCAGGCGGTGTGCCCGATCTATCCCAACCAGCGGCTGGTGCTGATCGGCGGCGAAGGCGGCGAAACCAGCGCCGTCGCCCAGGGCTGGCCCTTCGGCCCCGACGCCGCGCTGCTGATCCTGAACGATGGTCCCGACACGCCGCCGGTGGTGCAAATGCGCCCCAAAGATGCCTTCGATTGCCGCTACGATCCGCGCAGCGGCTACTACACCATCAAGTCGCAGCGTGAACCGCAAGGCGGCCAGCGCCTGCTGCTGAAAATAGCGCCCACCTCCGCCGCGCCGGCGCGCAGCAGCAGCAGCGCATCGGCATCGGCATCGGCATCGGCATCGTCGGTGACAATATCCGCGCCGCGCGCTGCGCCGCAGACGGCGACGTCCGGCCGCCCCGCCGTCTGGCAGAGCCGCGCCGGCATGGACGCAGACGGCGCAAGCGGCCGTGCCGGCGCCAGCACCGGCCCGATCGACCTCACCGCCGTACCGGTCGCCTTCAGCCACAAGCCAGCGAACCGCGCCGGCGAAAGCGACGCCACCTACGCACCTGTATCGCAGCAGCGCGTCAGTCTGGTGGCATTGGCCTTGCCACGTCTGAGCCGCTACCGCGACACCGGCGCGCTCTCGATCGAGCTGCCCTTCAACCGCGCACTGGACCTCTCGACCGACGCCCAGCCCACCATCAGCGTCATCGTCGATGCCGCCGACGAACTGTACGCCTGCACCGCCGCCGGACGCCAGCGCATCGAAGCGCCCGTCACCTTTGCCCCAATCGACACGCGCACCTTGCGCGTGCTGCCCGCCGCGCCGGAAATGTCGGACCGCTACCGCGCCCTGATCTGCCTTGCGCAACCAGTCAGCAGCGGCGTCGCCAGCGGTGCTCGCTTCACCTTCGGCCGCAACTCGCCCATGCTTGCCGCCTTGCGCCTGCTCGACTCACCGCGCTTCCTCAAACACGCCGACGGCGCCAACGCCACCAGCGCGGACCGCATCGGCCTGTCGCGCACCGCCTTCAGCTTCGAGGCCGTCGCCAAGGGCTACACCATCGGCCGCCTGAGCGCCACGCAAGCGCTCTACCACCTGGACGACAAACTGCAATTCGTCGCCAGCGTAGGCGATGTACCGTACACGCTGCCGCACGGCCACCACCTGGTGGCCGGCCACTACGTGCTGCGCTTCGAGGCCTGAGGCACATGGAAGCGGTCAACCTCCACACCGTCGCGGCGTTCGGCGCGGGCCTCATCGTCACGCTGTTCCTGGCCGCATACCTGACGCCGCGCGCATGGTGGCGGCGTGCCAACGCGCGCGCCATGCTGATTACGGCCGTCGGCACCTGGAGCATCGGCAGCTTGATCCTGTACGCCACGCACACACCGGCCGCCGCCAGCGTCAATGAACAAGCCGTCGTGGCGCCTGTCCAGACGCCAGCCGCGCCGCGCCGCGCCGGCGACACGGCAAACGCCTACACCGCCACCGCCGGCCAGTCCTTCCGCGTCCACCGCGACCTGAACCTGCGCGCCGCCCCCGGCGTGCACGCCGCCCGCATCGCCGTGGTGCCGGCCGGTGCCACCGTCACGCCCACCGGCGCGCATGACGGCGACTGGTGGCAGATCAAGGCCACCGTCAACGGCAGCGAAGCAAGCGGCTGGGCCAGCAGCCTGTGGCTGCGCCGGGGCGGCGAATGACGCTCACGCCAGCCACCGCCGCCGGCGCTTTTTCAGCTAAGCTGTGGCCTTTCGCATCCCGCGCCCCGGCGCCCGCCCCGATGACACGCATCACCGACCAACTCGACTTCGGCTCCGCGCTGGACATCGCCGCCCGCAGTGCCGCCAGCATCAGCAAGCTGCAAGTGCCCGAGAACCAGGACAACCTGCTGCTGATCGACGCCACCGGCCGCGCGGTGCTGCTGCGCGACCAGGCGCCGCACGTCGCGCAAGTCGAAGGCTGGCCGCAAGGCCACGTGCGCCTGGCAGTCCTGGACGGCATGGGCGGCCACGGACACGGACGCCAGGCCGCCGAAGCCGTCGCCGCCGGCCTGCTGCGCATCCCCGCCTGCAGCGCGCCGGAACAGCTGGGCGCGCAACTCGACCAGCTGCACCACGAACTGCAAGCCCAGTTCCGCCAACCGGGCGATCAAGACAGCTTCCGCCGTCCCGGCACCACCCTCACGCTGCTGGAAATCCCGCCCGGCCAGGCGCCGCTGCTGTACCACGTCGGCGACTCGCGCCTGTACGAAATCACCGAACACGCCGCGCGCCCGCTGACGGTGGACCACGTGCCCGCCACCGCCTTCGCCATGCACGGCCTGCTGGGCGAGGACGAATGGTGGCAGCAGGTGCACGGCGAACACCGGCCGCAAATCTCGCAGGCCTACATCCTCGGCAACGCCTTCGCCAATCCGCAGATCCTCGACAACGGCCTGCTGCCGCTGGACGCCGTCAACCTGCCGCCGTTCCTGGGTCACCTGGCCGACCGCCGCGTGGTCAGGGTGCGCGCCAACGCCAGCTACCTGCTGGCCACGGACGGCTTCTGGTCCTGCGCCGATCCGCAAGCGTGGATAAGCCGCTGGCCGGCACTGCTGCGCACGAACAGCGCGGCCGGCTTGGACGCGCTGTTCAGCGACTACGCCACGAATCCACCGCCCCAGCTCCATATCGACAACCTCAGCGCCATCGTGATCCGCTTCACACCGCCTGCGCAGCCCTACAATGTTGACGAAACGGCACTGCCGACAGCAGCAATTCCGTCGCATTTTTGACAGCCGCACAGTCAAGCTCAAAAAACGGCGGCAAAGTTTGCCAAACAGAGTGTAAACCGCATAAACTGGCAGGTATTCCATCGGTCGGTTTGCCATGAAAAAATGCAGTAACGCCCAGCACCCGCACTGCACTTATTGGGTCTTACCGGGAGAGCAAAATTGCGAAGGCGGCCACGCCCAAGCAGAGCCTTCCAGCTATGACCTGCTGAATGCCTTGCGCGCCACCCGTGCCGCCTCCCCGGTCACGGTGCTGGATGCCGTCCCTGCCCCTACCAGTTACGCCCGCCCGCTGCAACGCGCACACGCCGAACGTCCGCAACTGCACATCAGCGGCTTCGACCCGCGCGCCGCCGGCGGCCGTCAAACGCTGAAGATGGAACTGCGCGGCATGCCGGAAGCCTGCGCGCCGCAACTGACCCTGCAACTGCAATCGGACCTGATTCCCCACGGCGCCTCACGCCAGCATTTCGTGCGTGCGGTCGATGGCGAATGGCGTCCGGCTTTCGTCGAGTTCTCCTCGCGCGGCAAGGAGCATGGCCAGTACCAGATCAGCATCGAACTGCTTAGCCAGCACGCCGGCATGGCCGCGCGCAAATGGGTCTGCACCTTCGTGATCCTGGTGCCGCGCCTGGACGCCACGCTCACCGAAATCCACCGCATCTTCCTGAGCACCCACAAGAACGTGCGCGTGATGGCCGACGACGCCTCCATCGCCCGCGTCAGCGCGCAAGGCGGCGAAAGCCTCGATATCGACGTCACCGCCCGCAACGCCGGCATCGCGCACCTGGACCTGAACGCCCCGGCCGGCAAAGTGGACCTGGGCTTCACCACCATCGCGTGGGACGAAGACCTGATCGAAATCGACATGCCGCAAGCGGCCGCGCTGCATCCGCATCCAAGCGCCGCCGCCTCGCTGGTGAACGCGGCGCCGGAAGCCGGCGCGCAGCGCCAGATCCGCCTGTTCGCCATGGAGGAATGCGTGATCGGCCGCTTCGAGCTGGTCGATCCGGAAGCGGACATGCTGCTGACCCACTACACCGCCGACGGCCAGGACACCAACGGCCTCACACGCCGCCTGTCCGGCCGCCATGCCGTCATCCGCCGTTCGGGCACGGGATTTGAAATCGAAGACGTCTCGCGCTACGGCATCCTGCTGGATGGCGTCTGGCCGGGCAAGCACAAGCCGACCGCGCTGCGGCTGGGCATGCGCATCGAATTCAGCGCCAGCATCAAGGACATCGTCACCCTGTCGGTATCGGCCATCATGCCGCACGGCGTGATCCTGCACCGCGTGGACCACGGCGCCAATGCCGAAAGCTTCTACCTGCTGGCGCCGGAAACGCATCCGGGCTATCCGGTCAAATCGTTCGCCGCCGCACCGCACGCGGCCGCGCTGCCGCTGCTGTTCCACCGCGACGGCGGCTACTGGCACCTGGACCAATTGACCGGCAAGGAAACCGCGCTGGCGCCGACCGTCTCGCTCGATAAACTGAGCCGCATGCCGCGCCACACCCGCTTCGCCAGCGATCCGTATCCGGAACACTGGATCATCCGCACCGGCGCCAGCGACATGTACAGCACCGTGGCGGCCAACGCCTTATCCACAGCCTGATCACGGCCTGATCTTACTTTCCCCGAACGCATGGTGACATGCTAAGATGGCAAAATTGGCAACTTCGGTTGCGGCCATCGCCAGGCGTCCGCCGTGCTCAAATCCACTACCGTTCATAACCGTCGCTGGGAGCGTATTGCGCTCGCCTCCCTCATCCTTTTGCTGATTGGCCTGCCGCTCGCGGTCTGGGCCGACATGCAGAACATCGCCGCCGCCCGCCTGCGCAGCCAGGCCGGCGACCTGAACTCGATGATCACCAGCATACGCGGCTACTACGCCAGCGCGGTGGTCGGCCGCATCCGCGAAAATCACGGCAAGGACACGCAAGTCATCCACAACTACGAGTCGGTGCCCGGTGCGATACCGATTCCCGCCACGCTGTCGCTGGAACTGGGCCGGGTGATCGCGGACAAGCAGTCCAACGTCAACTACCGCTTCGTTTCCGACTATCCCTTCCGTGGCCGCGCGGCGCACCAGCTGGACGATTTTGAGAAGACTTCGCTGGCGTCGCTGCGCGCCTCGCCGGAACAGCCGCCGCTGGTGCTCGCCACCAGCAACGGCACCGCATCGCAGGTGCGGCTGATCGCGCCGGTGTTGATGAGCGCCGCCTGCGTCCAGTGCCACAACAGCCATCCGGACAGCCCGAAGAAGGACTGGAAGATCGGCGACGTGCGCGGGCTGCAGGAGATCGAGATCCACGACCAGATCAGCACCAGCGTGTGGTCCTTCAAATACAGCCTGGCCTACTTCCTGCTGGCGGCGGCCGCAGGCCTGGGCTTCATCCTGCTGCAACGACGCCAGAACGCCGTCATCCGCGGCATGAACGGTGAACTCACCAACGCCAACGACTTCCTGGCATCGATCTCGATGAAGATCTCGCACTACCTGTCGCCGCAAATCTACAAGAGCATCTTCAGCGGCGAGATGGAAGTGTCGCTGCGCACGCAGCGCAAGAAGCTGACCATCTTCTTCTCCGACATCAAGGACTTCACCGCGCTGACCGAGTCGCTGCAGCCGGAGGCGCTGACGGAACTGATCAACGAATACTTCACCGCCATGTCGGCCATCGCCAACCGCCACGGCGGCACCATCGACAAATTCATCGGCGATGCGCTGCTGGTGTTCTTCGGCGATCCGGAAACCAAGGGCACAGCGGAAGACGCGCGCAGCTGCCTGCGCATGGCGGTCGAGATGCAGCACGCGCTGACGGAACTCAACGTCGGCTGGCACAAGCGCGGCGTGGAAGCGCCGCTGATGGTCCGCATGGGCATCAACACCGGCTACTGCAACGTCGGCAACTTCGGCAGCAGCGACCGCATGGACTACACCATCCTGGGTGCGGAGGCGAATCTGGCGGCACGCCTGCAATCGATCGCGCCACCGGGCGGCATCGCCGCCAGCTACGAGACCTATGCGCTGGTGCGCGATATCGCCGTCGGCAAGGCGCTGCCGCCGGTGCACATGAAAGGCATCGCCCGCGAAGTCGTGCCGTACGAGATCGAAGGCCTGCTGGACAAGGAAGGCTATGCCACGCAGGTGTTCAGCCACACGGGCGATGGCCACGACCTGTATCTGGACCTGGGCCGCATCGATGCAGCTTCCGCGCGCAACCTGCGCGGCGTGCTGCATGAAGCCATCAGCGCCCTCGATAACAAGGCTTAAACAGGACGCCGTGGCGGCAAGGGAATGCGCTCGGTTTCGCCGGGTACTTGCGGGAAGCGCAGCGCTTCCCAATCCTCGCCCGCCTGCACGATGCGCTCCTTGCTCGACGAGACGAAATTCCACGACATGTAGCGGTGGCCGTCCAGCGCCTCGCCGCCGATCACCACGAAGCGCGCATCGCTGCCGGCTTTCACCGTGCGGGTGTCGATGGTGTTCAGCAATGCCATGTTGTGCAGTTCCAGCGGAACGCCGTCGACTTCCAGCTCGCCGCTGATCGGGTAGATCGCCGCTTCGGCCGGCAGCTCGGTCAACGCCAGCTCGGCGCCGGCTTTCAATGCCACGTCCAGGTACAGCGTCTGGCTGTAGGTCTGCACCGGCGAGGTCTGGCCGAATGCGGTGCCGATCAACACGCGGATATCGGCGCCGCCGATGGTCAGCTCAGGAATCGCGGCGGACGGCGTATGACAGAAGCCCGGTTCGGATTCCTCATGCGCCACCGGCAGCGCGGCCCACAGCTGCAGGCCGTGGGTGCGGTGCGGCACGCCCACCAGGTCTTTCGGCGTGCGCTCGGAATGGACGATGCCTTTACCGGCCGTCATCCAGTTGATGGCGCCCGGTTCGATGCGCTGGACGGTGCCCAGGCTGTCGCGGTGGTCCATCGCGCCCTCGAACAGATAGGTCACGGTGGCCAAGCCGATATGCGGGTGCGGACGCACATCGTGATCGGCGTCGGCCGGCACGTCCACCGGGCCGAAATGGTCGAAGAAAATGAACGGGCCAACGGCCTGCTTGATCGAAGACGGCAGATAGCGGCGCACCACGAAGCCGCCGCCCAGATCTTTTTCGTGGCCCTTCAACAGGTTGGAGATGGTCATGGTCTTACCCCAGAACGGTGGTGATCTCGGTGGTCACGGAAGTCATCAGTTTGTGGATCGGGCACTTCTGCGCGGCGGCCAGCAGTTCGGCGCGCTGGATCTCGGACAGGTCGCCGGTCAGGTGCAGGGTGGCGGCCAGGCGGTAGGTACCCTGGCGCTCCTCGCTGGCGTCGCGCTCCATGCTCACTTCCACGTGTTCGAGCGGGATGTTCTTGCGCTTGGCGTACCACACCACGGTCAACGCCTTGCAGGCGCTCAGCGCCGCATCGTACAGGTCGTGCGGCGACGGGCCGGCATCGTTGCCGCCCTCTTCCACCGAACCGTCGGTGGAGATAATGTGGTTGCGCACATGGAGAATATGGCGCATCGGCAGGGATTGATCCCGCAGGGCTTTGATAGTCATTCGGTGTTCCTTGTTTGGCGTGAAATCAGAACCAACAATGTACACCGAATGGCAGGCTTGTGCTTCTACTAAAAGACTACGCGCCGACCAGCACCATGGAGAAATCGGCGCCGGACTGGCGTAGCGCTTTCAGGCGCGTATGTTCGGGATCCTCGTACCACGCCTGCGCGTGTGCGGCCGACGGAAACTCGATGACCACCATCGCTTCCGGCAGCACCGGCGAGCCTTCCAACGGCTGCGGCGCGGACTTCGCCATCAGCTTGCCGCCGTGCTTTGCGGTCAGCGCCGGCATGTGGGCGCTGTATTCCTGCTGCCAATCCGTGTTGCGCAAGGTTGCGAATCCGATTGCGTATGCTGCCATGATGAACTCCTGTGATGGATGGGTGAGGCTTCATTATCACCATAAGCAATCAATGCATAAATGCGCTAGAATTTCACTCACTCCTAACAAATAGTTCTGAATATGAGCGACAAGCTACGCAGCATGGAAGTCTTCATGGCGGCCGCCACGGCGGGCAGCTTCGCGGCGGCGGCGCAGGAGCTGGGCGTCTCGGCGGTCATGGTCGGCAAGCATGTGCAGGCGTTGGAGCGGCAACTGGGCGCGCGGCTGATCGAACGCAGCACGCGGCGGCAAACGCTGACCGAGATTGGGGCGGCCTATCTGGAGCGCTGCCGCGACGTGCTGGCTAGCGTGGCGGCCGCCGATCACGTGGCCGAGAACCTGCGCGCCGAGCCGCAGGGCAGCCTGCGCATCTCCGCGCCGGCCACCTACGGCGAGCAGCGGCTGACGCCCGTGATTGCGGAATACACGGCGCGCTATCCCAAGGTCAGCATCGATCTGGTGCTCAGCAATTGGGTGATCGACATGGCGGAAGAAGGCGTGGACGTTACCATCCGCTCAGGTCCGGTGACCGACGCCACCCTCATCGCCCGCCCGCTACAGCCGGGGCGCGTGCTGCTGGCGGCCAGCCCGGCCTACCTGAAGCGGCACGGCACGCCCAAACATCCATCGGATCTGGAGCGGCACAACTGCCTGGTGTTCGCCGGCGCCGGCACCACCTGGCGCTTTCGGCGCGGCGAAGAAAAAGTGGAAGTCAGTGCGCGCGGCACGCTGGTCAGCAATACCGGCGCATCGCTGGTGGTGGCGGCCGTCGCCGGCATGGGCGTGGTGGTGCAGGCGGATATATTAATGGAACCGGCGCTGAAAACCGGCCAACTGGTGCGGCTACTGCCGAAATGGGAGCTGCCCAGCCGCGCCATGCACATCCTGCGCCGCCCCGAAGTGCGGCCCAGCGCCAAAGTCCGCAGCTTCGTCGACTTCGCACTCGAACGGCTGGGCTGAGGGGCGCGCGCTGCTAGCCCGTCGTGGTGGAAATAAGTTGCAGCTTACTCATCCTTTTTCTTGCGTACAGTGTCGGACTGCTCCTGCGCGGGTTTTGTGGCGGGCGGAGGGGCGATCGGCAGTGGGAAACCCAGGAAGACCATTACCAGCAGCACCGGCAACAGCAGGTAGAATAAGGGACGCCGCCAGTTAAGCTTGAATTTCCACATGGCTGGCAGGTGACGCCAGATGCGATTTTATCAAGCCCCCGCCTCCATCTAAAACTGCACCCAGTTCGCCCAGATTGCACCAAGCAAGCCGAGGATCGCGCCGAGCAGCGTCGCCAGCATGATCGCCTGGGCCGGCCAATGCCAGATGACGGCGATGGCGAGGCCGCACGCGCAGCCCACCAACAGACGGAGGAACGGCCGGTTCGGAGTGTCCCGGCCAGACTCCTTGTCGAAGGCATGGATGGCTCCGAGCAGCAGACCGAAGCAAGCGAAACTGCATACGCCGCGCGCGTAGTCGTTGAACGGCAGGCCTTCAAACATCAGACTGAAAGCAGCATAGATGGCGCCGGCGGCGGCCATCAAGCCCATGAGGATGAGCGCCTCGCCGTAATACTTTCTGCGTCCGATAGTCATCCCGTGCTCCATGATTTAGACTGTGCAAATATACACGCTTTGAAATCAGGGCCGATGAAGAATCAAGTGGATGCCGAACTGCTGGAACACTGGCTGCGCGCTCGCTCGGTGGTGCGCGATCTGCCGCAGCCGGTGGCCGATCGCGGCGCGCTGCGCGTCGACAGCGGCCTGCCGCATGAGCTGCGCCGCTACGTCTTTGCCGGCCCGTCGCCCGCCATCACGGAACTGGCGCGGGAGATCCACGAGCCCTACGTTTTCATCAAGATGTGCGGCAACGGCGCGCTGTTGCAGTCGCTGGTGCCGCCCAGGTGGCAGTTGCAGCCGATGGCGTATCTGATGACCAAGGAACCGGGACGCAATCCGGTGCCGTCGCTGCCACCCGGCTACTGGCTGCAGGTGAAGACTGAGTCGCAAGTCACCACCGCGCGCATCTGCGCGGAAGACGACACGCTGGCCGCCAGCGGCTACGCGGTGGAGCATGAGGGAGTGTTTGTATTCGACCGCATCGCCACCGCGCCGGCGCACCAGCATCAAGGCTTGGGCGCGGCGATCATGGCGGCGTTGGGAACGGCCCAGCAATCGCAAGCCGCACAGCGCGTGCTGGTGGCGACCGAAGCCGGCCGCGCGCTGTACGCAACCCTGGGCTGGCGCGTGCAGTCGCACTACGCCACGGTGACGATCAAACCACCTTTTTAACGAACTCCGTCTTCAGGCTCATGGCGCCGAAGCCTTCGATCTTGCAGTCGATATCGTGATCGGAATCGACCAGGCGAATGTTCTTCACCTTGGTGCCGACTTTGACCACGCCACCGCCGCCCTTCAGCTTCAAGTCCTTGATGACGGTGACCGTGTCGCCGTCCTGCAGCACGTTGCCGACCGCGTCACGATAAACGCGCGCGCCTTCTTCGGCGGCCGCCGCGCCGCCGGCGGTCCACTCGTGCGCACACTCTGGACATACCAGCTGCGCGCCGTCTTCATAGGTGTACTCGGAACTGCATTTAGGGCATGGTGGCAAGGCGCTCATCGTAAATCCTGACTTTTCAAAGTCCGGCAGTATACCTTATGCCAGCTTGCGGGCGACACGGAAGCCGACAATGTCATTGGCCAGCACTGCAGAAAAACCATTGCGCACCGCCGAGCGCAGATAGCGCGGGTTGTACAGCCACGAACCGCCGCGCAGCACGCGCCGCACTGCATCGCCGCCCTCTTCCCACGCGCTGCCATCGGTCGGCGCGCCGACGTAGTTATCGTGCACCACGTCCTGCGTCCACTCCCACACATTGCCGTGCATGTCGAACAAGCCCCAAGGGTTCGGCTGGTACGCGCCCACTTTGCTGGTGCCCTGCACGTACGCACCGCGCTGGCCGCCGTTGTAGGTGTAGTGGCCGTCGTAGTTGGCCTGATCCGGATGGATGGTATCGCCGAAACTGAAGGCGGTCTTGGTGCCGGCGCGGCAGGCGTATTCCCACTCGGCTTCGGTCGGCAGGCGATACACCTGCCCCGTTTTCTGCGACAGCCAGCGCAGGTACAGCTGCACGTCCATCCAGCTGACGCCGACCACCGGATGCTCGTCATTCTGCGCAAAGCCCGGCGCGCGCCAATCGGTATCGGACTGCGACTCCCAGCCCGTATCCTTGACGAAGCGCCGCCACTGCGCCACCGTCACCGGATAGCGCCCCATCGCGAACGAATGGTCGATGCCCACCCAACGCTGCGGCAGCTCGCGCTCCAGCCAGTTCTTCTGCGCCCCGGCCTTGATCGCCAGCGCCTGCTCATGTTCGTGGGAGCCCATCTGGAATCGGCCGGTCGGGATCAGCACAAGATCCGGCCCCGCACCCGTGCCGTCGAGGAAGCGGTCGCGCAGCACGCCGCTGGCGTCGGCGACCGGCGTGGTCGACGTCAGCGCGGCCAACTCCACCGCATGGCGTTCGGCCTGCTGCTTGCGGTGGCGCTCCTGTTCCTGACGATAGGCCACCTCCGCCTTCAGCTGCGCGGCTTTGCGCGCTTGTTCGTCGCGCTCCTCGCGCGCTTTCTTGGCGTCGGCTTCGCGCCGCGCCTGCAACTGCTCGCGCAGCACCTGTTTGCGCGCCAGCGCTGCGGCTTCCGCCTCGGCGCGCTGCTTGGCTTCCAGCGCGCGGCGCTGCTGTTCCTGCCGCTGCTTTTCAACGGCCGCCGCCTGCGCCTCGGCCTGGCGACGCGCAGCCAGTTCCGCCACCATCGCCTTGCGCTTTTCCTCGCCCAGGCGTGCCTGTTCGGCTTGCGCGACTGCCTGTGCTGCTGCCTGCTCCGCCGCTTCCTGCTTGCGCTGCCGTTCGCGAATCTCGCGCTCGCGCGCCTCCTGCTCCGCCTGCGCAGCTTGCGCCGCCAGCTCCGCTTCGTTCGGACCGGCGGCCCGGCCCAGCTCCGCCAGCAGTTCGTTCACCGAGGCCGGACGGCGTTCCTGCAGATATGCGAAGCCAGTCTGTAGCACCTGCCACTGGCGTTCATTCAGTTCGCGCGGCGGCGAGGGATGAAAGTCCGCCGGACGCATATCATCGAACGGCATGCGACCTTCCAGCAGCTGGTAGATCATCACCGCCACTGCGTACACGTCCAACTTGGGCGCGGGCTGACGCTGGTGCGTGCCCGCCTCCGGTGCGCGGTAGCCGGCGGTGCCGGCGTTCGGCGTCTGTAAACCGAGACTGCTGCCAGCGCTGCGCGCGCGCGAGGCGATGCCGAAGTCCAGCAGCTTGATCTCGCCGCGCTGGGTCAGGAACACGTTGCCCGGCTTGATGTCGCGGTGCACCAGCTTGTGCTTGTCCCACGCGTACTGCAGCGCCTCGCCCACCGGCGACAGCAGCTTGAGCACCGACTCCAACGGCAACGGCCCCTGCTCCGCCAGATAGGCGTCCAGGTCCTGCCCCTCCAGGTACTCCATGATGATGAAGTAGCTGGACGTAGCCGGGTCCTGCGCCCACTCGTACACGCGCACGATGTTTTCATGTGCCAGCTTGCGCGCCTGCGTGGCTTCCTCGATCAGCAGCTTGGCGTGGGTGGCGCTCTGGGTCAGCTGCGGCGGCAGGATTTTCAGGGCCACCAGCTCGCTGTGCCCCAGTTCCGCGTGCGTGGCCAGGTCCGTGGCCAGCCACACCTGTCCCATGCCGCCCATGCCGATCAGGCGTTCCAGCCGGTAGCGGCGGTTTTGCGGGCCGATCTCCTGCCCGGTCATCAGGCCCAGTTCCGTACCCTGGCGCTGCGGCATGGCCACCGGCGTGGCGGTGCCTCCCGGCGGCGCGTATTCCGCGTCGAGGATGGCGTTCTTGCGACGGTCGAATTCCTGGAGACTCAACAGACCATCATCATGTAAGGCCCGCAGTTCGCGGATCTTGTCTCTTGCTGTTTGCATCATTACTCGAAGTGTACCGTTCCCTACATCAAAGGTGCGCCGCATTCGGCGCAAAATTTGTCATTCGCGCGCGCGGCCGGCACGGTGTGGCCGTTGGCGCAGCGGCGCGTGATTTCCTTTGCCACGTTCTGGGTATTCAGCAGTTCTACCTGATAGCGGCGGTCCTTTTCAAGTTCCGCATCGCGGTGTGCGCGTTCTTCCAGCACCCGTTCATAGGCCAGCCGCGCCGCTTCCACCGGCGACACGCCGTGTTCGGCCGCCACCACTTCGGACAGCGCCTGGATCTGCTCCGGCGTCATGCCGCCCTGGATTTGCAGCTTCATAATCTGCGCCACCGCTTCCACGTTGGACGGCGCGGCCACGGCGGCGATGGCGATGTCGCTCAGGCGATTGATGGTTTCCATGCGGCGGATCTCGTGATCCTGCTGCGATTGCTGCACGCTCAACGTGGCGGCGCGTTCCTGCTCGAACTTCCTCAGTTCGTGCTGCCATGCTGCTTCCTGCTCCTTCTGCTTGAGGATCAGGCGCTGTTCATCCACCGCCAGTTGATCGAGCATGGCCTGCTTGGTGTTGGCCTGGTTCTGGCGCGAGTGGACGCCGTCCGCCTCGATGGTGCGCAACAGCTTTTCGTACTGGGCGACGGCATCCGCCTGCGCGCCGCTGCGCTTGAGGTCTTCGATCTTCTGGTTGATCTCCGCCACTTGCACCGCATTGGCGGCATCCTTGACGGCGTCGCCGCGCAGCAGGTCGCGCTGACGCGCCAGCGCCAACTGGTCTTCCCACTCCTGCACACGTTCGCCCTCGCGGCGGCGCGCGGCGTTCGCCAGCGTCATGCCCTGGATGCGCGCCGCATGCGCTTCGGCTTCGATCTGCAGCTCGCGCGCCTTCTCGTCCTTTTCGCGCTGGCGCAAGGCGGTCAGTTCGCTGCGGCGGTGCGATTCGTCTTCGATCAGCAAGGCCTGGGCGATCTGATTTTCGATCGCCTGCTGGCGCAGTTGATGCGACAGACGCTGCTGCGCCAACTGGCGCTGTTCGGCGGCGGTCTGCTGCAGCACCTCCAGCTCCGTGCGCATGCGGATCTGCGCCAGTTGGCGCACATGTTCCCAGTCGGCCTGCTCGCCCACGCGGTGCGACTTGTTGCGGGCCAGTTCATGTTCCAGGTCCGCCAGCACGGTGCCGGCGCCTTTGTCCAGCGCCACCTTGCGGGTCTTGGCGTCCATCACGCGGCTGTACAGTTCCACCTCGCGCACGCGCAGCGCCTGCAGGCGTTCGGCCTCCTTCAGGCTCAGCTCCGCCTTATTGACGCTGGCGTCCTGACGCAGCTCGGCGCGGCGGAAATCTGCCTGCAGCTTCTGCTCTTCGCGCAGGATGGCTTGCCATTCCTCGTCGTTGTAGATCTCGTCCAGCTGCTTCACGTGCTCCAGCTGCACATGGCGTTCATCGGCCACCAGCCACATGGTGCCCACGCGTTCGCGGTTGTGATCGAATTTATCGTGGCGCAGCGCGGCGGTTTCCACGCCATCCACCGCCAGGCCGTAGCTGGCCAGGCGCAGTTTGAGCGCGGCTTGCAGGCGCTCATTCAGTTGCAATCGCAGTTCGGCGTTGCCGGCCATCTCGCGCATCGAGCGGCTGCCGACGAATTCCGCCGCCAGCTGGCGTACCGACGGCTCCAGCAGTTCGTGCAGGTGCAAGGTGCTGACCACGCCGGGTACGGTCATGAAGTGCTGCGCAAACGCCGGCACGTTCTCAATGCGAATGGAGACGGTGAAGCGGGCAGCGATCTTCAGGTGCTCGGCGGTGTGCAGGTCGGTAAAGGAGAACTCCACCGGCAGCGGCAGGCTGCGCGTGATCAGGATTTCGGCGGTCTGGTTGCGCAGCAGGTGGTTCAGGCGCGTGAAGAAGCCTTCGATTTCGTATTCGCCCTGCGGCACTTCGGTGGCCTTGTCGGCCTGCAGGATGTAGGCGCGCGTGGTGGCCGGCACACGCAGCGTCTTGGTGAAGATGCCCGAGAGCGTGCTCACGCCGAAGTACACGGCCAGTTCGTTGTCGCCGGGGATCCAGCGGTTGTCGCGCAGGACCGGCTCGCTGCGCGGGGCGCCCAGCGTCAAGCCGCAGTGCTTGCAGTAGCCCGACTGGTCGCCGTTTTTGTGCTCGCACCGCGGGCATTTAACGCCACCAAAACCAAACATTTGAAACATGTCAGACTCCTTCTACGATTCATCTTGCCGGCGGCCCTGCGATCCGCAGATTTTAGCAGGGCGTGCCAGATTTGTTTCCCGCGCACGGTTTAAATCATGCCTATCTTGTCGATGCAGGCCAGGCTCGCGCCTTTCTGGCGCAGTCCGGCCGCGTATCCGGGCGGTAGTTGCGCCTGCCAATCCTTGGGCAGGAGCACGCGGTCGCCGTTGTTTACTTGATTGAATATTAATTCCAGCTTGGCCTCGCGGCCGTCCACGGTGTCGACCCGGCCGGCGTGCCAGGCGCTGGAGCAGCCGCTGGCGATGAGGCGGCCGCGCGGGACGAACTCCCTGCCGCGCGCGAGGCGATCGGCCATCACCAGGGCCAGCTGGTAGGAGCCGCCCTGGAAGCGCGGCTGGCCGAAGCGAACCACGGTGCGCCAGCGGTGCAGGCCTTTGCCGTCGAAGTGGCGCGATGCGGCCAGCGTTTGGCGGACTTCCTGTTGGGCGGCCAGGTCGAGGCCGGGGGCGGCGATGCTGTCTTCTTCGCTGTCGGCGGGGGCGTCCAGCGGGAAGACGCTGACTTCGAGCCAGCTGAGGGCGTCGTTGATGCCGCCGCTGTGCAGCGGGAACCAGGTACGCACGGTGGAGACGGCGGCGGACAGGTCGGCGTGGCCGCTCAGCGCGCCCAGGTGGGTGATGTGGAGCGGCGCTGTTTCGGCGTCTTGCGCTTGGCCTTGCGCTTGGCCTTGCGCTTGACCTTGCATCTGGCCTTGCACTGAGCCTTGAACGCGGCCGAGGTGCCAGGCATCTGAGCTGCCTTGCGCCGTGACGGACGTTGTCGGGTACAGGCCGCGCACCATGCGGTCGGCCAGCACGGCGGCCAGTTCCCAGTCGCGCTCTGTGGTGCTTGGCGTGATGTCCATGCTGAGCACCACCTGGTCGCGGCTGTCGAGCCGTACTTCGGTGTGGCGGGCGAGGCGGACGACGTGCTGCATGCGCTCCGCTATCGCTGGCGCGTTGGGTACGCTGCATTTGACGTCGGCGCGGTTGGCGCGGGGACGGCGGCTGGCGGTGATGGTTACGGTGCGGCCGTCGGCCAGCACGCTGCGGCATTCGGCGTTGGTGGGGACGGTGCTGGTGGAGATGGCGGTCATAGCGATGGCTCCGTGCGCGGCGGTTGTGCGATGCGGCGCAGGGATAGGCCGGTTTCCAGGTTGGTGCAGATGCGGTCCGCTTCGTCCAGCAGCTGCGGCCATTGCGCTGGTGTCGCCAGTTGAAGGCGTGCCAGCAGGGACCAGGCTTCGTCCAGCGCGGATTGCGCGATCAGGGTTTGGGCGCAGCGGCGGGATTGGTCTTCGGCGGGCAGCGGGCGGTCGGGCGCGGACCAGGCCAGGGCCGGCATGGTGTTCACGTTGAGCGCAGCCATGCCGAGGCGGAGCAGCAAGGCTTGGTGCTGCTGGAATACGGGCAGCCCTTCGGGCAGCGCGAGCAAACGCAATTCGCCGCTCAGCGCGGGCAGCTCGATGAACAGGCGACGCAGCGCGCGCGCATCCTGCGCAGCACCCAGCGCCGGCTCTCCGGCCGCCCGCGTGGCAGAGGGAGCGGCCGGCGCGCTGTCTGGCGGCGCGGCGAAAAATTGCGGCGTGGCAGACGGGGGAACTGCGGCGGGCGGCAGCGCAGACGCTGGCTGCGGCGTGGCGGCGGGGGGCGATACCGTCGGTGCGGAGGCGGCGCGGGCTTGGAGTGTGGCGGCGTAGTCGGTCTGGTCGCCCAGATCGACCGGCACGCAGTCGTCCACCGTGACGCCGTAGCGCGTGTACATCAGCTGATTGAGGCCGGCGCGGAAGGCGTGCCACTCTTCCAGCGTGGTACACGGCGGGAGATCAAGCGCGCCCTGCACCAGTTCCGCCTGCAGCGCCAGCTGCACCGAGGCACCGAAATCCGACAACGCCATTCGCCCGGCCGTCTCGCTGTACAAATACAAATCGAAACGCTGCTGCGTCACGCGCGGATTGGCGGCATCCACCACGAACCGCAGCCGCAGGCCCCATTCCGGCGCGGCGGCAAACGGCATCAGATCCACCGTGTACGGCCCCGGATGAAAACAGAACGCCATCTCCCCCTGCTCGCAAGCCACCTTGCCGGCAGCCGCGCGGCGCGCATACCCAGCCGCATTGAAGACCACCACAATGCTATGCGCCGGCGCAACCTCCCCCGCCTCGATCCGCAAGGCGATCAAGGTGCTTCCCAGGCCGCCGACATCGGCGCCCTGCTTGCGGCGGCGGCTGAATAAACCCATCATTTACGGCGCTGCCGGTTCAACGGCAAAGCCGGCTCCATACAGTTGAAAATGCGATGCCGGCGCGGTGGCGAACGGCCACGCACGCTCGCACTCGCCGTCCGCGTCCAGACGTCCTTGCAACACAATCGCACCGCCACCGTCGATCACCCGCAATTGCGGCTGCTCGCGCAACAAACGCGCGGCAAACGGCGCCTGCGCCGACAAGCTCAGAATCACCTGCCAACCACCATCCTGCGGCAGGAAATGCAAAGTCCAGTGGCCGTCGTCGGTCACCAGGGATTCCAGCGCATCCGTCGCCGACGACGTGGAGGCCGCGCGCAGCA
Source organism: Duganella paludis (assembly GCF_054461335.1). NCBI lineage: Bacteria > Pseudomonadati > Pseudomonadota > Betaproteobacteria > Burkholderiales > Oxalobacteraceae > Duganella > Duganella paludis. The sequence goes on along the minus strand of NZ_CM136922.1, from coordinate 5,797,219 downwards.
TGCCGCTGCTGCCGGTCCATACCGGATCGTTGGCCGCCTCCGCCACCACCGCACGCCGCTCAAGCGACAAGTGCCGGAAGCGGCGCAAGGTCAACGGCGAAGCGGCCAGCGCCTGCCGCTCGTTGACCGTCAACGGACGCGTGCCGTCCAGCGCCGCTAGCAGCGTGGCGTCGGCCAGCATCAGGCGGTCGCCCGGCGTTGGCCGCGACAGCAACACGCTTTCACGCAGGCGCGCATCCAGATTATCTTTTGCTGAATTCAACTCATTCTCCTTCATCGCGCGCCGGCTGCCTGCAGCCTGGCGATTGCTTCATTACGGCGCTTGCGCAGCGTCGGCATCGAAATCTGATCCAGCGCCGCCAACTGCTGCAGCGTTGGCAGTTCGCCGGTGACCGGGTCCAGCCAGGCGTCGGGATAGGTATCGTCGGCGGCGCCCAGCAGCTTGTGGTACACGGCCAGCCGTATCGGCAGCGATTCGTCGCGCAGCATGCGCACGGTCCAGCTGCCGGCCTCTTGTGCTGCCCGCGCCAATTCAAGGTAGCGGAGGGGCAAGGAAAGCGCGCCGGCGCGGGACTGCTCGGCGGCCAATTCCGCAGCGCTGAACGCGGGCAGGCCGCTTCCGTCTGCCGGAGGGTCGTCCGCGTCCGCGTCAGCGTCAAGATCATCGTCCGCGTCCGGCTCCGGCGCCATCAGGATACGATCCTCCTGCGGCTCGCCGCTGGCCTCCGCCTGCTCGGACTCGCCGAACACGCGCCAGTAGTCTTCCAGCCAGGCCGCAGCCTCGCCGGCCTCGGCCCGACCATCCTCCACCCGGTCCATATTGGCGGACAATTCCTCATAATCGCCGATTTCCGCCAACAGCGCCGCAATCTTGTCCGGGCTGTTTTTCAGGCTGGCGAAACGCTTGGACCTGGTATGCAGCGGCCCCGGCGAACCGCCGAAGCGCTCCAACGTTTCGCTCCAGCGGATAATCCACTCGGCCTTGCAACCGGCGATGGATTTCATCTGCCGCACCTCGATCGGCGTGCCGGCCAGCGGACGGCCAAGTATCGCCCCGACCTGTTCCGCATGCTGCTCCCACGCCGCAAACAGGCCGGCGATCTCGCGATAGGCCGTATCGAGCATCCGATAGGTGTAGATTTTGTTGGGCGAGCAGTCGCGCACCGTGGCGACGATGTAGTTGTCAGCATCGACCTTGTCGCGCAAAGTGGCGTACATGTCGTTGACCTTCTTGCGCAGCACGCCCTCGGCCGCCGGGTCCAGCCAGAACGCGCCGCTGCGCGCATGTTCGCTGGCCATGGCGGCGGCGAACGCCGGCCAATACGCCGGCTGCGCCCGCAGTTCGTACAGCAAGCCGAGCGACAGCTCATGAACGCTCTCGCCGTAACTGTTCCCCTCCGCCTCGCTGCGCCCGCTGCGGGCGTTGGCGCGCAACGACGCCGCTACCGCATCGGTATAGGCGTCGAGCAGCACCGCGTGCTGCGCGGGATCGAGCATCTGGTGCATCTCAAGCTGCCGGAAAGCCTGCAACGAGCAAAGTCCCAGCAGTTTGCGCACTTGTTCCCAGCCGTGCTCCTGATACCGGGTTCCTGGCAAGCGCATAAAGTCCTGTATGTAGATGGTTTGATTAAATCAAAAGGCTTCCCAAGGATGCCATAAAACGCCGCTTTTCATTGTCCCGTTTACAAGGCTATTTCCCCTTCTGTTCGGCATTCTGCGCGGCCAGCGTGGACAGGATGGCGGCGACCACGGGCGCCGCGTGTTCGCCGCCAGTGACGTCCGAATGGCTGGCGAAGGCGGCCAACGCCAGCCGGTGCGTCTGCCCCGGCACGCTGCCCGCCTCCAGCCAGCCGGTGAACCAGACCGTGGCCGTATGCTCGCCGCTGGGCGCGGTGCCGGTTTTGCCGTACAGGCCGGGACGCACGCCGGCCAACGCCGCGCCACGGAAAGCGCCGGCGCCGGTGCCGACATCCACGACGCCCTTCATGCCGGCTTTGATGCGGTCCAGGCGGATGCCCAGCGGCGGCGCGGACGGTGTCACGCTGTCCTTGCCGTCCAGGGACAGCAACATGCGCGGCGCCACCACCCTGCCCTGCCCGACCGCCGCCGAGGCCAGTGCCATTTGCAGCGGCGTCACCTGCATGCGCAGGCCGATGGCCATCTGGCGCAGCTCATGGCGGGTGTGGATCGGGTCCATGCGGGCCGGCGTAGCCTGCAGCGCGTCCCAGGTGCGCCAGTTGAAGTCCGGCGCCAGCAGGCCGCCGTCCAGCCGCAGCGATTGTTCGAAGCCCAGCCGGTGTGCAGCGGCGACGATGGGACGGATGCCGTCCAGCGCATCGGCGTCCAGCGCTTGCAGGTCGGGGGCGCCGCCGTCCGGACGGCCGAACAGGCTGCGGTCACTCAGTTCGCTCGACCAGGCGAACCAGGTATTCAGGCTGTAGGTCAGTGCCTGCGCCAATCCGAGACGGCCCTCCTGCGCGCGGCGGTCCAGGCTTTGCTCGTGGTAGTTGGTGATGTGGGCGCGGCGCGGATTGAGCGGGTAGCTGGCGGCGTCGGTCTGGAAGCCCCAGCCGCGTTGCGCGGCCAGCTTGTTGATGGCGGGGAGCGGCATGCCGCCCAGCAGTGCGTCGATCTGCGGGTCGCTTTGCGCGGCGATTTCCAATCCGAGCGCGCTGACCACTTTGAAGGTGGAGCCGGGGCTTTGGTGGGCGCCGCCGTCGTGCTGAAGTGCAGGTAGCCGCAGTGGGCTGCGCGCGGGACTGGTGCGGTCAAAGTCGCGCACTTCGGCCCAGTTGGCGCTGGTGACGCTGCCCGCGCCGGCGCCCGCTGCGGCGAGAATGTCGCCGGTTTCGGTGTCCACGATGACGATGCCGGCGTGGCGGCCTTCCGGTGCGGGTTGGCCGCCGGCGCAACGGCCGGATTCCCAGCGGCCGCGCCGCATGGCCACGCAATCGACGATGCGCTGGCTGAGCGCTTGCAGCGGCAGGTCGAGGGTCAGCCTGGCGTTGACGGCGCCGTCCGCGCGCACGCGGCCCAACATGCCGGCGATGCTGCTGGTGTGTTCGGCGTTCACGCCCAGCAGCGGGGCCAGGCCGGCTTCGATCGCTGATTCGGTGGGTGCGCCGTCGGTCCACAAGGTGGTGCCGTTGCGGTCTTGCAGTTGCACCGCTGATGGCGAGGCGGCGCGCGATAGGCCGTTGTCGGCGATGGCGAGGGCTTGCCACGTCAGGCTTCCGCCAGTGACGCGCAGGTGGCGGTACTTCTGGTCTTCGGGCGCGTTGAAGTCCAGCGCTTGCACGTTGAGCTGGATATTGCGGGCACCGGCTTGCAGCGTGAGCGTGATTTGCTGTGCATCGCTGGCGGTGGCGCACGCGCGGCCGGTGCAGGCGGGGGCGAATTGCGGGCTGGCGCCGGTGATGCCGCTTACGCGGCCGGCCACCAGCAGCTGTACTATTTCACCGCCGTAGGCCGGGCGTGGCAAGGACAGGGTCAGTTGCACGCCCCGCTCACCGGACTGCGGCCAGCGGGCGACTCGGTTCCAGGGTTGCCAGTTTTGCGGCAGGGAGTCGAATAGTCTCGATGCGGAGACTGGCATCTTGCTGGTGGTGGCAATCGGCACCGGCGTGTCTCCACCGGCTGCAGTGACGGCGCTGTCGAGCATGAGGCCTTCAGGGGCCTTGACGCGCCAGGCCAGCAGGCGGCGTTCGCTGTTGTAGATGTCGATCTGCTGGCGGACGTAGACGCCATCGGCTTGCTGGTAGAGGCGTTTGAACAGTTTTTGCGTCGCCGAGCCGGTTGTGACTTGCTTCCAGTTGCGCAGTTCCGCTGCGCGCTCGGTGATGGCGGCGGCTTGCCATTGCGGCAGGTCGCGCGGGGCGAGTTCGATGGCGCCATCGGCGTTCAGGCGGATCAGGCCATGCGCTTGCAGTTGTTCGAACAGGGATTGGTCTTCCAGTGCGGCGGGGGCGGCGCTTGGGACTTGGTATGGGCCGGGCGTGAGGTAGGCGTTGACGGCGTGGCCGCGCGCGGGGAAGACGGTCACCAGCGCGGGGGCCGACGATGCGACGGTGGCGGATACGAGCGACGAGGCGGGTGCGAGCCATGCGGCGGCGGCAGCGGCGGTGGCCGTGGCGGCGGTGACGGCTGTGGCGGCGGCTGGGCGATACATTTGCACCAGCAGCTCGCCCGCCTGCGGGCACATGGCGTTGGCGCGACGCTCGATGCGCAGCGCCGATGAGGCGCCCCATAGTAGCCAGCCTTGCCGGCGCAGCGCGACCTGGCCGCTGGCGCCCTGCTCGATCTGGCCAAGACTGGCGTCGCTCAGCCAGCGTGTGTCGGATTGCTTGCTGTGCCAGCGTAGTTGCAACGGCTCGCTCAGTGGGTCGTTGAAGTCGGCGCGGGCCGTGCCTTCGATCTGGATTTCGGGCATGGCGTCGGCACCGCCGCTGCGGTCGGCCACCAGCAGGACGTTGCGCAGGGCGACCTGGGAGTCGGCGCTCTCGTTGCCGGCTACCCAGCGCTTGACGTCATCAAAGCGGTAGCCAAGGCGCAGTGGGAGCAGGCGCGGATCTGTTGGGCTGCGCATCTGGCTGCACAAGTCCACGCGCACCGGCGGCGCGGGCTGCATGCCGGCGATGATCAGCATCGCGCCACCGGGTTGTAAGGCCGTGCTGATGCCAGCCAGCGCCGGCACGGTGAAGGAGACGCCAGGCAGAACGGCCTGGTAGGCATCGGCAGCGCGGGCGTTGGCGGCCGATTGCGGCGTGCTGGCGGTGGACGCGGCCAGATGACGCGCATGGCCGGCGATCAGCGCACCGCCGCCGAGCACCACGCACAGTCCAGCCGCCGCCAGCCACACCGCGCGCGCGGGAATGGTGCGGCGACCGGTGGCGTTGCGGTCGGCAGCAGGCGGCGGGACTAGCGCCATCGCTGGGCCGCTGGCGCGGCCATCCAGGCGGCCTTTCGCGCGGCCGGCGCGCAGGTTGGCGCTGCGGCGGCGGGCGCGGCGGCGCTCGGCCCAGGCTTGCAAGATCGTATGGATGAATCGCGGCATTTGCCCCTCGCGCAGATAGTGGGAATTCGCCTTCACTTAGCAGAGGGGCAAGGAAAAACGCCCCTTCCATCGCGCCAAAACGCATTTCGGCCCGCAGAAAATGCGGCTCGTCGCAATCCCGTCGCAGCTTGCCTAGGCTTTGGATAAAGTGAGCACATCGAAACTCACTTAACCACCGAAAGGAAGCAAAATGAACACCCTGAAAAACTTCGAAGCCCTGTTCGTCGTCACCGTCGCCCTGGCTTGCGGCGCCACCTACGCGCTGGACAAATCCAGCGTCGAAGCGCAAGACCCGAACATGCAGGTTGTCGTCGTCAGCGCCAAGCGCATGACCGCCGAACAAAAGCTGCACTCCGCGATGGAAGAACGCGCCCTGACGCTGGCCGCTGAAAGCAAAAAAGCGAGCGCCATTTGAACGCCCGCAACACCTTCGCCTGTACGCGTACCGCGTAACAGGCGAAGCGCTTATCGTCCGCAATCACCTCCTGCCTAGCGCCACTCCCGCCCAACAATCTGTTCGCGACCGCACATAGCGGAGCACAGCTTTGTGTCATATGTAAAAAACTGCATCAGTCAAGGCAATCCCTTGTACTGCTTGATATAGTTCATTCCAAGCGCGAAACCCAGCGCAGTCAAAAGAAGACGGAGGACTTATCATGATCAAGCCAATTTTAGCTACCGCCATGCTGGCGCTGAGCGCAGCAGCTTTCGTACCATCCATCGCATCCGCCCAAGTCGGCGTGAGCGTCGTGATCGGTAACCCGCCGCCACCGCCTCGCTATGAGCGCATGCCTGCACCACGCGTTGGTTATGTCTGGGCTCCCGGCTATTGGGACTGGAACGGCCATCGCCACGTATGGGCTGGCGGCCACTGGGAACGTGACCGTCCTGGCTATGTCTATGCGCAGCCGTACTGGGTAGAACGCGGCGGCCGTTGGTATCGCGAGGAAGCCCGCTGGAATCGCGGCCCGTACGGCGACCGCGATCATGACGGCGTCCCGAATCGCTACGACCGCCACGACAACCGTGTCGACTATCGTAACGACCACCGCGGCGACCATCGTGGACGCGGCGACCGTGATCATGACGGCGTTCCAAACCGCTACGACCGCGATCGTGATGGCGACGGCGTGCCAAACCGGTATGATCAACATCCGGACAACCGCCGCCGCGACTAATATGCGCGGCTAAATGATTAATGCATAAGTTTGAATTCGAGACTCTGGCCACGGCCGCCTTCAAAGGCGAGCGCGTGGCCGCTCGTCGTTTGGCGGCGCGCATGGAGCTCACCGAGCTGCAAGCCCTGCTTCAAGTATTGACCATTGCCGCCGGCGTGGCCGGACTGGCGCAATTACTGGCCGAGCGCGAACAACTGCGCCTGCGAGACGAACAACGGCGTGCAGCACGGCAGGCCGACACCGCCCGCAAGCTGGCGCTGCGCCAGGCCGCGATCCGACCAACACTCACCGGATGGCGTGGATGGTTCGATGGCTCGGCCCATCCGAATCCGGGCCGGATCGGCATCGGTGCGCTGCTCTGCGGGCCGGACGGCCAGCGCGTGGAAGTGAGCCGCCGCGCCGGCCATGGCAACAGCAGCGAGGCCGAATACCTGGCCTTGACGACGCTGCTGGAGGAAGCCGTAAAAGCCGGCGCGACGGAGTTGTCGGTGTGCGGCGATAGCCAGGTGGTGGTCAACGACGTCAACCAGGGTGCGGCGCGCGGAGCAAAGGGACTGGAGGAATACCGCTCGCGCGTAGTCGACTTGATGTCGGCGCTGGGTGAGGTGCAATTACGCTGGGTGCCGCGTCACCGCAATGGCGACGCGGACCGCCTGTCGCAACAGGCCATCGCCAACTGCCGCGAAGGCAGCGTCGGCGACGGGCCGGCCGAATCAGGCGCGGCGGGACATCTGGATAGCTAAACGGCTCGAAGCCGGCGCTTGCGGCGCAGTGCCGGCGCCGCTGCGGCTACCACCACTGCGTGGCGCGAACGCCGCCACATTGTCGGTCACCTTGAACACGCTCACCGCTTTCGCCAGCGCGGCCGCCTGCTGCTGCATGGATTCCGCCGCCGCTGCGGCCTGCTCCACCAGCGCCGCATTCTGCTGCGTCACCGCATCCATCGAACCGATGGCGTGATTCACTTCGTTGATGCCGGCGCTTTGCTCGGTGCTGGCGGCGGTGATTTCCGAAATCATGTCGCTGACCTTGTGCACGCTGGCGACAATTTCGTCCATCGTGCTGCCGGCATCGGCCACCAGCTTGCTGCCCAGGTTGACCTTTTCCACCGAATCGCCGATCAGCGCCTTGATCTCCTTGGCGGCGGAGGCGGAACGCTGCGCCAGGTTGCGCACTTCCGACGCCACCACCGCGAAACCGCGTCCCTGCTCGCCGGCGCGCGCCGCTTCAACGGCCGCGTTCAAGGCCAGGATATTGGTCTGGAACGCGATGCCATCGATCACGGCGATGATGTCCACGATCTTGCTGGACGATTGATTGATCGAATCCATGGTGCCGACCACCTGCGCTACCACCGCGCCGCCCTTCACCGCCACCTGCGCGGCCGATGCCGCCAACTGATTGGCCTGGCGTGCATTGTCGGCGTTGTGCTTGACGGTGGAGGTCAATTCCTCCATCGACGACGCGGTTTCCTCCAGCGCACCGGCCTGTTGCTCGGTGCGGCGCGACAGATCCTGGTTGCCCTGCGCGATTTCGGACGACGACGTGGTGATGTGATCCGTACCGCTGCGCACCTCGGTCACGATGCCGAGCAGCGACGCATTCATGTCCTTCAAGGCCGACAGCAGCTGGCCCGTTTCATCCTTGGCGCTATCGTCGATATGGCCGGTCAGGTCGCCGCTGGCGACGCGGCGCGCCGCCGTCACGGCCACGCGCAGCGGACCGGTGATGCCACTGGTCAGCAGCCATGCGCAGGTCATGCCAAAGGCCAGCACCAACACGGCCAGCGCGAGCAGCAGCTTGCGGCTGCTGGAAGCGATGTCGTCGATATGCTGGGCCGCCGCGTCGATCTTCGCGCGCTGCATTTTCAGCAACTCGACGATCAGCGCCTGATAGCTGGCGGTGCCGGGACGGAAGACGGTGTCGAAAATCTTGCTGGCTTCTTCCAGCTCGCCGGCGGTCTTCAGCTTGGCGATCTGGTCGCGCGAGGACAGGTAGACCTTGCGCTGCTCGCCGATGCGGGCGAACAATTCCTTCTCGTCGGCGTCGGAAATCAGCGTCTCGATTTTCTTTTGCAGTTCGGAGGAAGCGGCCGAAGAGGCCTTGGATTCGTCGGCGAAGTAGGCGCCGAGGGACGCATCGCTGCTGCGCGCGATGGCCGTGGTGCGGCGAATGCCGCTGTCGATCTTGCCCGACCAGTCGGAGATCATGCGCTCCTTGGCCAGCGGCACCTGCATCATTTCGCTGGTGGCCGAGGCCACGTCCTGCAGGCGCCACACGCTGATGCCGGTAATAAGCATCGCAAACGCCAGGATGACGGTGAAGCCCAGGGCCAGGCGTTTTCCGATACTGATATTCGCCAACATATTCATTCTTTACCTTACCTCTCAGAGTAACTTCGAGTAAATCAAAAACAAAACTACGGGATCAGCATCGGGCATGCCCGGCCAAGTTGGTGCGTGCTTACGCCGCCATGGCGGTGTTTTCGATCAGGCCCATGTCCGCACTGGACATCAGCTTGTCGATGTCGACCAGGATCAGCATGCGGTCGTCGATGGTGCCCAGGCCGACGATATGGTCGGTGTTCAGGGCCGAGCCGATTTCCGGTGCCGGCTTGATCTGGTCCGGCAGCAAGGTGGTCACGTCCGAGACGCGGTCCACCACCATGCCCACCACGCGGTGGCCGATGTTCAGGATGATGACGACGGTGAACTGGTCATAGGTCGGCTTGCCCAGGTTGAACTTGATGCGCATGTCCACGATCGGCACGATGATGCCGCGCAGGTTGACCACGCCCTTGACGAACTCAGGAGCGTTGGCGATGCGGGTTGGGGTTTCGTAGCTGCGGATCTCGCTGACTTTTTGAATATCGATACCGTATTCTTCCTGGCCCAGGGTGAAAGCCAGGTATTCGCCCGCGTTCGACGCGGTGGCATGCAATTCGCTTACGTTAGACATGGGGTTTTCCTTCATTGCTAAAGTTATTGCCCGCAATGTTACCTCAAGTCAAGTTACCGTGCAGCAAATAAATGCGATACAGAAACAAATAAACTTATAGCAAGTTACAGATTATTATTTCAACCACAGGTTAGACTGCACAATTCCGGCCTCAGGCTGTATGATTTGTGCAAAATCGTCGACACTCAGGGAGACCGATGAATAGCTTGCTCAACAGCTGGCACCCACGCCTTGTCGCTTTGGCCAACGCAGCCCAAGGGATCGATGGCGCCCACGACACCAATCACCTGCACCGCGTATGGCGCAACGCCAGCCTGTTGCTGGATGATTATCCCGATGCCGATCCGCTGGTGGTGCTGGCCGGCTGCTACCTGCACGACCTGGTCAACTTGCCCAAGAACGATCCCGAACGCCATCTCGCTTCGCGCAAGGCGGCGCGGCTGGCCAGCCGCCAGCTGGCCGAGCTGGACTTCCCGCCCAACAAGCTGGCCGCCGTGGCGCATGCCATCGAGAGCCACAGCTTCTCGGCTGGCATCCGCGCCGAGACCATCGAAGCCAAGATCGTGCAGGACGCCGACCGCCTCGACGCGCTGGGCGCGGTCGGCCTGGCGCGGCTGTTCTACACCGCCGGCCGCATGGGCACGGCGCTGGCGCATGCCGACGATCCGATGGCGCTGCACCGCGAGCTGGACGAGAAAGCCTACGCGCTGGACCACATCGACACCAAGCTGGCCACCCTGCCCGGCAAGATGCAGACCGCCGCCGGCCGCCGCCTGGCCGAAAACCGTCTCAAGGAATTGATCGCCTTCCGCGACACCTTCATCGCGGAATGGGCAGCCAGCCCTGCCGCGCCGTAACCGCCTATCGAGCACTCATGAGCACACCTGATTCTGCCGCACCCGCTGCATCTTCTGCACCCGCCGCACCCGGAAATCTGAATTTTGTACTGATCTGCGTTTTCATCGACATGCTCGGCATCGGCCTGATCGTGCCGGTGCTGCCGGTGCTGGTGGGCGAATTCACCGGCTCGCGCGACAACCAGGCCTATTGGTATGGCGTGATGAGCGCCGTCTTCGGCCTGATGCAGTTCATCTTCATGCCCATGCTGGGCGCCATCAGCGACCGCGTCGGCCGCCGTCCGGTGCTGCTGTACTCGATGGCCGGCATGGCCATCAACTTCTTCACCACCGCCTGGGCCCCCAACCTGGCGTGCCTGTTCATCGGCCGCGTGATCGGCGGCATGTCGTCGGCCAGCATGTCGGTGGCGTCGGCGTACGCGTCGGACATCTCGACGCCGGAAAACCGCGCCAAGAGCTTCGGCAAGGTCGGCGCCGCGTTCGGCCTGGGCTTCATCTGCGGCCCGATGCTGGGCGGCCTGCTGGGCACGGTCGACCTGCACCTGCCGTTCTACGTGGCCGGCGGCCTGTCGCTGGCGAACTTCGCCTATGGCTACTTCGTGGTGCCGGAATCGCTGCCGCTGTCGCGCCGCTCGCCGTTCACGCTGTCTAAGATCAATCCGTTCGCGGCGCTGGCCAAGCTGGGGCGCCGCACCGACATCCGTGGTCTGGTCGTCACCTACGCTCTGGTGACCCTGGCCGCCATGATGCTGCAAACCACCTGGGTGCTGTACACCACCTTCCGCTTCAACTGGACGCCGGGCCAGAACGGCGCCGCACTGTTTTGTGTCGGCCTGACGGCGGCCGTGGTGCAGGCCGGCCTGCTGGGCGTGCTGATCAAGCGCTTCGGCGAGGTGCGCCTGTCGGTGCTGGGCATGGCCTCGGGTGCCGTCACCTATCTGTTATATGGCCTGGCGACGCAGGGCTGGATGATGTATGTGCTCATCCTGTGCAATGTGCTGTCGTTCGCCATCGGCCCGGCGCTGCAAGCCATCATCTCCAAGAGCACGGCGCCGAACGAACAGGGCGAGTTGATGGGATCGCTGCAGTCGATCAGCAGCGTCGGCGTAATCTTCATGCCGCTGCTGGGCTCGGCCATCCTGGCCGAAGTCAGCCATCTGAGCGCCAGCGACTGGCGCGTGGGCAGCACCTTCTTTTTGTGCGCCGCGATGCAGACGGTGGCGATTTTCGTGGCGCGGCGCTACTTCGGCAAGCACGCGGTACAAGCATGAAGCTGCCGGTTCTGATCGCCACCCTGCTGCTGGCGCACAATGCCGCCGCTACTTGCTCGCGCGATATCGCCGCGCCGGTGTCGGCCAATGGCGCCAGCGTGATCGTCGACGGCGCCAACGTCAAAGGTATTTATCCCGACCTGCTGCGGCAGATCGGCCCCACGGCCGGCTGCCACTTCGTCTTCACGGTGGTGCCGCGCGCGCGCCAGGTGGCGCTGTTCAAGGCCGGCGCGGCGGACCTGCTGGTACCCGCCTCGCGCACACCGGCGCGCGACCAGCTGGGCACCTTCATCCCGATGATCAACCACCGCGCCATGCTGATCTCCTTGAACAACGGCCGCGCGCCCATCACCAGCGCCCAGGATCTGCTGGCGCGCAAGGAGTTGCGGGTGGCCGTGGTGCGCGGCTTCGACTACGGCGAGCCATACACGGCCTTGATCGATGAGCTGAACAAGCAAGGCCGCCTGTTCGTGGAAGTGGACGTGATCGCCATTGCGCGGCTGCTGCACGCCGGATCGGCCGACGTCACCATCATGGGGCCGACGCTGATGGCCGGCGCCATCCGCCGCGACCAGCGCGTGCACAACTTGCAGGAAAAGCTGAAGTTCGAGGCCATACCGGAACTGCCGTGGCACCAAAGCGGCGCCTATATCTCGAACGCGCTCAAGCCGGAAGACCAGGCGGTGATCCGCGAGGCGTTGGAAAAAGCCGGCAAATCGAATCAGATCATGGACGGCTACCTGCACTACTTCCGCCCCGAGATCCTGAACGACAGCGTACGGCCGCGCTAGGCGCATGGTTCCGGCCTTGACAGACCGCCACCAAACTGCAACCATACGGCCATGATTTTTTATGCCCCACTTCACGCTTGCACGTATTGGCGCCGCTCCTAGCGCGAGCGGCCACTGTTTATTCATAGTGATGTGATATTTTTATCAACGCCGCCCTCGTCTGGTGGCGTTTTTATTTCCACGCATCGGACCGGGGCAAGCAATAGCAAACCCAAGGAACCCTGATGAGTCTGCCTGACCAACCACAAACCGCCGCCGCACCCACCGCCGCCAAAGGCCCCGCCGTCATCCTGACCGGCGACCGCCCGACCGGCCCGCTGCACCTCGGCCACTTTGTCGGCAGCCTGCGCAACCGCGTGGCGTATCAGCACGAATACAAGCAGTTCATCATGCTGGCCGATTCCCAGGCCCTGACCGACAACATGGAAGACACCGGCAAGGTGCACCGCAACGTCGTCGAAGTGGCGCTGGACTACCTGGCCGTCGGCATCGATCCGGCCAAGTCGACCATCCTGATCCAGTCGCAGATCCCGGAACTGGCCGAGCTGACCTTCTACTACCTGAACCTGGTGACCGTGGCCCGCCTGGAGCGCAACCCGACCGTCAAGGCCGAAATCGTGCTGCGCGGCTTCGAGCGCGACATCCCGGCCGGCTTCCTGACCTACCCTGCCTCGCAGGCGGCCGACATCTCGGCCTTCAAGGCCTCGCTGGTGCCGGTCGGTGAAGACCAGATCCCGATGATCGAGCAGACCAACGAAATCGTGCGCCGCTTCAACCGCCTCGTCGACAAGGAAATCCTGGTCGAGTGCAAGGCGCTGGTGCCGGACATCGGCCGCCTGCCGGGCATCGACGGCAAGGCCAAGATGAGCAAGTCGCTGGGCAACACCATCAACCTGGGCGCCACCGCCGCCGAAATCACGGCCGCCGTGAAAAAGGTCTACACCGACCCGCTGCACCTGCGCGTGGAAGATCCCGGCCACCTGGAAGGCAACGTCGCCTTCATCTACCTGGATGCCTTCGACCCGGAAAAAGACAAGCTGGAAGAAATGAAAGCCCACTACGTGCGCGGCGGCCTGGGCGACTCCATCGTCAAGAAACGCCTGGAAGTGGTGCTGCAGGAAATGCTGGCGCCGATCCGCGCGCGCCGCGAGGAACTGGCCAAGGACAAGGGCTACATCATGCAGATGCTGAAGGAAGGCACCATGCAGGCGCGCGAAGTGGCGGCCAAGACCGCCGATGAAGTCAAGGCCGCGCTCGGCCTGAGCTACTTCTGATCAGCCTCACCATGCTCTGGCTGGCGTCGCTCTACGGCGCCGCCAGCGTGGCCTGCTTCACCGCCTACGCCATGGACAAGTCGGCGGCGGTGCAGCAACGCCGGCGCATCCCGGAGCGCACCCTGCTCCTGCTGGGCCTGTTCTGCGGCTGGCCCGGCGGCCTGCTGGCGCAGCGCCTGCTGCGGCATAAAACGATCAAGACTTCTTTTCAAATCGCCTTCTGGTGCAGCGTGGCGGCCAACCTGGCCGCGCTGGGCTGGCTCAGCACTCTTTATTGGGAATAACAATATGTGGCAAGGCGTGATGTGCGGTTTGCTGGCGGGAGCCATGTGGGGCATGGTGTTTATCACGCCGGTGTTCCTGAGTTCGTTCACGCCGCTGGAGATGGCCTGCGGCCGCTACATCGCCTACGGCCTGATCGCCGCCGCGCTGATGGGCACGCGCCTGGCGCCGCTACTACGCCGGCTCGACCGCGATGACATCATCGCCATGGTCAAGCACGCGTTGGCCGGCAATATCGTCTACTACATGCTGCTGGCCCTGGGCGTGAAATTCGCCGGCGTGGCCGCCACCTCGCTGATCATCGGCGTGCTGCCGATTTCGGTCACGCTGATGGGCCACAAGGACCACGGCTCGGTGCCGCTCAAGCAATTGATGCTGCCGCTGCTGCTGGTCGCGGCCGGCATCGCCTGCATCAATGTCGACGTGTTCACCCACGACGCAGGCACCGGCATGCCGTTGGCCAGCAAGCTGCTCGGCGTGGCCTGCGCCGCCGGCGCGCTGGTGTGCTGGACCTGGTACTCGGTCGACAATGCGCGCTATCTCAAGCGCAATCCGCATTTCAGCAGCGGCGAGTGGTCGGCCCTGTACGGCGTGTCCAGCGGCCTGATCGCGCTGGTGATCGCACTGGTGGCGTTTGCGGTGTTCCATGCCGACGTAACCGGCGCGCCCGGCGTTGCCAGCGGCCGCGACTGGACAGTGTTCTGGATCGTCAATGCGCTGCTGGCGTTGGGCGCCTCGGTGATCGGCAACCATTTGTGGAATGTCGCCAGCCGCAAGGTGCCGCTGACCTTGTCCGGCCAGCTGATCCTGTTCGAAACGCTGTTCGCGCTGCTGTACGGCTTTATCTACAAGCAGCAGCTGCCGCGCGCGCTGGAGATCGCGGCCATGGTGCTGCTGGTGGCGGGCGTGATGTGGTCGGTGCGCGTGCACGCGCTGGAAGATCCCAGCGAAGCGCACGCCGATTGAAGCGGATCAGAGGTCGAGCAGGCCGTTCTCGCTGAGCACGTCCTGCACCAGCTCCAGCCGCAGCACGGGATTTTCCTGCAGCAGCAGGCGCTGCTTTTCTTCCATGTCCAGCCGCAGCAACTCGCACCAGCGGTTGGCGACCCAGCCAGCTTCGTCCAGCCGGTAAGGCGGCGCCAGCGACATATTCGCGGTAGAAATCTGTTTCTTCTGCAGCGAGCGGATCAGGGCGCCGAGGGCGTTGGCCACGTCCTGCTGCTCGGTCGGAATCGGCACCACCATGTCTTCGGCCACCTCTTCCACCTCGGCCATCCACAAGCCATGCTTGAGCTGCTCGGCCGACTTCACCTGGAAGCGCGTGGTGCCGATGCAGGAAATCTGCAACAGGCCCGGCAGCGGCGCGCTCCAGTCGAGGATGCGCGCCATGGTGCCGGCGGCCGACAGCGTTTCCTGCTGGTCCGGCACGCGGATTTCGCTGCCGTCGAGCAGCGATACCACGCCGAACTCTTCGCCCTTGGCGATGCAGCGCTTCACCAGATCAAGGTAGCGTACTTCAAACACCTGCAAAGGCAGATGGCCGTCCGGAAACAGGATCGTTTTCAGTGGAAAAAGGGGGATCGATGGCATTTCGCTATCATCTCATGAAACAGATGAACTCGTCTCGTGACTGGTAGAAAAATAGTCGCCGACCGAGTATATGCGCCGCCAATGAAAAAGCCGGCGCCGGGTTATCAGAGATAACCCAAACGCCGGCTTTTTGAAGACCTGATTACTTAATCAGATAATCGTCTTTGTTCTTGCCTTCGAGCCATTTTGGTGCACGGCCACGGCCGGTCCAGGTTTGGCCGGTCGCGTCGTCGCGGTATTTGGTTGGCACCGGAGCGCGTGGCTTGGACGTTTTCACCTTGGCTACACCGCCCAGATCCGCAATGGTCAGACCATATTCACGCATGATAGCCGTGACTTTCTCTTTCGCCTGCGTGATTTCATTTTTGCGGGCGGATTCGGCCAGATTCTCCAGTTCAGCGATCTTCGCTTTGTATTCCTGGTAAGTCGTCATCGTAATTCCTCTGTGCGATAGGTTGGATTCTAAAAAATACCACTAGTGACATTGTGTGACATTTGATAGCCGCAATTTACCATAACTTGGCGGCCACACTCCAGATATATCCTAACAAATATCAATATAGCGATGAAAACGGATATTTTCCACAACTGTTTGGATGAATATATAAGACCGTTTCTAATAGGAGATACTCTCCGCTGATTAACTCGCAACAGCCCGCATTCACTTCGATTCCATGATAAACGTGCCGTCCCAATCCTCCGGCGGCGGATTGACCGCCATATGCCGGCAGCGCTCCACATACAGCTGCGCCACCTGGTCGCGCGGGTTCAAGGCCACCACTTCCTCGAACACCCGGCAGGCGCCGCCCCAGTTGCGCTTGCGGTAGCTCTGCAGCCCGCTGCGGAACAGGCCCATGGCCTCCTGCAGAGACGGATAACTGTCGTCGGTGTGATAATCGAGCACTTCATAAATCGAGACCGGCCGGGTTTTTCCCTTGACCACCACAATATCGACCTCGCGCGTGCGGTAGGTGCCGCGCAGCGCCCGGTAGGTAAATTCGCTGATCAGGATGCGCGCGCCATATTGCTTGCAGGCCGACTCCAGCCGCGCCGCCAGATTTACGCCATCGCCGATGATGGTGTAATCCATGCGCTTTTTCGAGCCGATATTCCCGGAAACGACCTGATCCGTATTTAATCCGATACCGATCTCCACCGGCGGTTTTCCCTCGCCCGCGCGCATCTGGTTCCAACTCCGCAATTCGTTCACCATGGCAATGGCGGTGCGCACCGCGCGGTCGGGATCGTCTTCATGGCCGACTGGAATGCCGAAGGCGGCCATGATGGCGTCGCCGATGAATTTATCGAGCATGCCCTCCTCACGCTGAATACAGTCGACCATCAGCGTGAAATAATCATTCAGCATGGAGACGGTGCCCTGCGCGCCCAATTGCTCGGTTATCGTGGTAAAGCTGCGTATATCCGAGAAAAGAATGGTGGCCAATACATTTTTACCGCCGAGCATTTCCGCGCCATTGGCCACCATCTGATCGGCAATGCCGGGGTCCATATAACGCGACATGGTCGAACGCAGCCGCTTTTCGCTGGAAATATCCTCGATCATCAGCATCCAGCCTATGCGTTTCTTTTCCATCGACAATAGCGGCTGCACGCTGAGGTTGACCGAGCGGGTGTCCTCGCCCAGCACCAGTTCCACGTCCATCAGGTGCTCGGCCGCCTCGTTGACTTCCACCTGACGCAACTTGTCCATCATCCAGCTATTGGCGGCGCCGAAGAACTCGCCCGCCGCGCGGCCGATGATACCGGCCGCGCCGGTGCGCAGGATGCGCAGCCCGGCCTCGTTGCAGGTGACGATTTTTTCCTGGCTATCGAGCGTGATCACGCCGTTCGACATCGACTCCAGCATGGCCTCGGTGTAGTTCTTCATCTGCTGGACGTCGGCAAACAACTTGGCGTTCTCCAGCGCGATGGAAATCTGCGCGGTGAAGGCGCGCAGGCGCGATTCGTCCTCCGCGCTGAACGGCCCGCCGCGCTTGTTCAGCACCTGCGTCACGCCGATGATCTTGCCGGCCTTGTTGACGATGGGCACGCAAAGGATGGAGCGCGTGAAGTAGCCGGTGCGCTTGTCGAAGGCCGGATTGAAACGCAGGTCGGCATAGGCATAGGGAATGTTGATGGTTTTGCCCGAGGTGAACACCGCGCCGGCGATGCCGGCGTTGTTGGGCAACCGGATCTGCAGCGACTCCAGGCCCTGCCCCACCTCCGACCACAACTCGCCGGTCTTCTCGTCGTTGAGGAACAGCGTGGAGCGCTCGGCGTTGAGCAGGCGCGTGGCTTCGCCCATCACCTTTTGCAGCAGCGAGCCAAGCTTGATGTCGGCGGTCACCTCCGACACCACGTCGATGAATTCCATCTCCTGGCGGCGGATCTTTTTCATGCTTTCCAGGAAGCGCGCGCTTTGCAGCGCCAGCGTGCCCTGCGTGGTCAGCGCTTCCAGCAGTTCCAGATCGCCACGCGTGAACTTGCCGCGCCGCTTGTTGAGCGTTTGCGATACGCCGATGACCTCGCCCTTCACGGTCTTGATCGGCACGCACAGGATGTTGCGGGTGACGAAGCCGGTCTGTTCGTCGATGGAGCGATTGAAGCGCGCATCGGCGTAGGCGTCGGAGATGACCACCGCCTCGCCGGTGGTGAACACGTGGCCGGCAATGCCGGTGTGATTGAGGAAACGGATCTCGCGCTGGATATTGCCCTGGGCGACGCGGGAGAACAGTTCGCCGGTTTCGGCATCGTTGAGGAACAGCGTGCCGCGCTCGGCGTCCAGCTCTTCGGTGGTGACCTCGACCAGGGCGGTGAGGATTTCATCCAGCGTATCGTAGGCGGCCATGCGACGCGACACTTCCAGCAGCAGCTCCACCTGGCGCAGTCGCTTGCGCTGGGCACTGGCGGCGGGCTGCTCGCCGGTGGTCATGGTTTGGACTCCAGCGCGGTGCGCATGGCGCGGATGGTGTCTTGCAGCTGGGCGATTTCGGCGTGGTGGGCGGCGGAGGCGGACTGCAGCGCATCGATGCGCTCCTGTGCCGCGCGCTCCAGGCTCAGCCGCAGGGCGACGATGGTGTCGCGCAGTTGCAGGATGTCGCCCTGGGCGGCCGAAACGGCGTCCTGCACCTGCCGCTGGCCTTCCTGCTGCGATAGCTCCAATTCCGCGCGCAGCGCCACCACGGTGCGCTGTAGATCCCGCACCTCGGCCAGCGCCAGACGCAGGCTTGCATCGTCGGGCTGGAGAATATCGGTTGCGTCGGTGGTTTTCAGAATATTCCCACGGCAAGAGAGTTCACCGTGGAAATCATACCATCGTCAGAAGCGGGCCTCTACCGTTACTCGCAGCTGGGTTTCGCCGCCGGCCACGGTCATGCGGTTGAGCGAGCCGTTGGCGTCGCTGTACAGGCTCTCGGTGGTGTAGTCCTGGGCCAACAGATTGGACACCGCCACGCGCAGGCTGTTTTGCTGGTCGAGCTTCCACAAGGCGTACACATCCAGGTCGCGGCGCACCGAGGTGTAACCGCCCTGGGTGCCGCTCAGGCGGGCCAGGCCGCCGTTGCGGAAGCTGAAGCTGCTGCCGGTGCTGACCTGGCCGTCCGGCGTCTTGTAGTCGACGCCGAGGGTGGCGCTGAGCGGTACTTGCTGGTCCAGGCGGTTGTCCGGACCGGGCACGATGTCCACCCGCGACCAGTTGCGGCTGATGCTGGCGCGCAGGTCCAGCTTGGGCGCGTCGTCCATCAGCGCGCTGACCGGGAACTTGGCTTCCAGCTCGATGCCACGGGTTTCGGCGCGGCCATCGTTGATGGAGGTCGAGATCCAGCGCTGGTCTTCGTACAGTAAGCCTTGGTGGGTGTAGTTCTGGATGCGGCGCACGGAGGCGCTGGCGCTCAGCAGGCCGCCGTCGCCCCAGTAATGTTCGAAGGAAGCGTCCAGGCCCAGCGCCAGTTCCGGCTTCAGGTCCGGATTGCCGCGACGGTCCGGCTCGGTCGGGCTGTTGTTGATCGAGCTGAATTTGCGCGGAATCAGCGTGGCGGTGGATGGCGCCTTGTAGGTGCGGGTCACGGCCAGGCGCACCTGGTCTTTTTTGTTGGGCAGCTTGAACAGCGTCTGCATGATCGGGCTGAATACGCTGGAGCGGTTTTGCACGGCGTCGATGGCGCCGCCGTCGGCGCGCGTTTCCAGGCCTTCCCAGCGCACGCCGGTGTAGATCGACCAGCGCGGCGTGATGTTCCACTCGTCCTGGCCGTACAGCGCCAGGCGCGTGACCTTGGCGGTGAAGCCTTCGTCGCTGTTCATCGGCGAGCTGCCGGGCAGGTCGGCGTCGCGCTGGACGCGGCTGTCGTCGCGGTCGGTGATGCCGGCGTCCCAGCCCATGGACAAGGCGTGCTCGGTGGCTTCGGGCTCGCCTTCGGCCGGCTTGCTGAAGGTGTATGGCAGCGAGTATTTACCCTGCGTGCTCCAGCCCTGCTCCTGGCTTTCGCCGTGCACGGTGCGCAGCAAGGTGGCGGGCAAGCCGTTGCTGCCGGCGAACTGCAGCGAATCGGCGGTGCTGCGCGCCATGCTATAGGCGGCCTTCAAGTCCAGCTTGGCGCCCTGCCCCAGCTTGTGCACCCAGTTCAGGTCGGTGCGGCCGAAGCCGTTGTGATTGCTGTAGGTGTTGTCGCTGCGGTCGTAGTCCGGACCGGCGCCGAACTCGGTGGTCGTGCGGCCGTGGCTGTTGCTGGCGAAGGTGTTCCAGTTCAGGAAGCTTTGCGAGGTGACGGTGTCGCCGTTCTCCAGGTTCCAGTTGATGCGCGGCGACAGGTTGAAGCCCTGGCCGTGTCCCTGGTCCTGCCAGGTGGAGGCGCGTGAGAGGTTGGGCACGCCGTCGCCGTCGGCGCCGGTTTCCCAGGTGGGCGTCATGCGGTTGGACATGAAGCGCCAGGCGTTGGCGCCCAGCGAGTACGAAGTGCCGACGCCCTTGTCCGACATCTGCAAACTCACGCTCGGCGAGCTGGACTTGCTGCCCTTGGCCTGGCTGAATTTGACTTCGCGCTGGGCCGATTTGAGCGCCTTCTTCAACACGATATTGATGGTGCCGGCGATGGACTGGGTGCTAAATTCCGCGCTGGCGGCGCGCAGCACCTCGATGCGTTCGATGACGTCCGGCGCCAGGCTGTCGATGGAGAAGCCGGCCGGTGCGCGTTCGCCGTTGATCAGGATCTGGGTGTAGCCGGCACCGAGGCCGCGCATGCGGATCTCGCCGCCGGGACGGCCGGCAGCGCCGCCGACGGTAATGCCGGGCAAGCGCTTGAGCACATCGTTGACCGAAGTATCGCCGTATTTCTGGATTTCCTCGGCGCTGACTACCGTCTTGCTAGCGGTATCATCGCGGCGCGCATCATATTTCGCGGCCGAGCCCTTCACCTCCACCTTCTGCATTTCTGCCTCTTTAGGCCGCTCCACCTCGGCTCGGGCAACGGCACACACAGACAACACGGCGAGGGCGATGGCAGGCTTCATACGAATAAGGGTCAGTTGTAGGATGAGTTAGCGTGGATTATGCCAGATCAAACCCGCGTGTAAAAAAACGCGCATAATCGAACATCCAGGAGGCCCGCCATGAACCGCAAACTCAATACCGCGCCCGTCAATACCGAACAACCCTACCTCACCAACGACCGCCCCGCCATCCTGGGCGGCGCCCAGATGGACAGGCCAGAACTTCCACCAGGCTTTGACCTAAGCTACCACAAGAAAGTCCTCGCTTCTGGCAAGATAAAGCCGGCGACAGAAGAAGATTTCGCTAACGAAATCGCGTCATTGAAACAAAAGATCAAAAACGGCCTTGGTTAAATTCGACTTCGAAAGCGACCGCCGCTTCCGAGACAGCTTGGCTGACTTGGGTAGCGTCGCATCCATTGAGGTTTTCGAGGGACTGAGAAAAATTACTTCACAGCAGTACAGCTGGGAGGAATTTATTAGTCAATTCGGCTGGGAGCCGATAGCCTTAACTGGATCAGACACATTCCCAGGAGGGAATGAATTGCATCAATTCATTTTCCCGGCTCCATCCGCACAGCTGTACAAGGTATTCGGCTATACCTAAGAAAATGTGGTGATCATTTGCGCCGTTGTTCGAAAGGCGTGAAATTGCAGTTTTCCGGCCATACAACGCTATAATGCGCGATCGTTAATTTGTATGGATTGTTATCGTGTCCGACCGTTTAGCTGTTTTGCCGCAATATTTGCTCCCGAAGAGCGCGCTGACTAATTTCGCGGGCTGGGTGGCCGGCTCCAAGTGGGGCAATAACACGACGCGCCTGATCCGCTGGTTCGTGGGGCGCTACAACGTCAATATGGACGAGGCGCTCGATCCGAATATCGCCAATTACAAAAGCTTTAACGAATTCTTTACCCGAGCCCTGCGGCCGGACGCGCGTCCGTTGGCCGACGCCGCCTACGTCTGCCCGGTCGACGGCCGCATCAGCCAGTTCGGCGATATCGACGACGACCAGATCTTCCAGGCCAAGGGCCACCAGTTCAGCACCACCGCGCTGGTCGGCGGCGACGCCCAACTGGCCGCGCAGTTCCAGCACGGCAGCTTCGCCAACCTCTACCTGAGCCCGCGCGACTACCACCGCATCCACATGCCGATCGACGGCAAACTGACCCGCATGATCTACGTGCCAGGCGAACTGTTCTCGGTCAACCCGACCACCGCGCGCGGCATCCCGGGCCTGTTCGCCCGCAACGAACGCGTGGTCTGCGTATTCGACACCGCCCACGGCCCGTTCGTGATGACGCTGGTCGGCGCCACCATCGTCGGCAGCATGGCCACCGTGTGGCACGGCGTGGTCAATCCGCCGCGCCTGCCGCAAGTCACCGAATGGACCTACGCCGACCAGAACATCGTACTGAAAAAAGGCGATGAACTGGGCCGCTTCCTGCTCGGCTCCACCGTGGTGATGCTGTTCCAGAAGGATGTGCTGAAGTTCAATCCCGCATGGCAAGCCGCCGCCCCCGTCCAGCTGGGCGAGGAAATGGCGCAGCTGAAGTAATCACATCCCGGCCGGCGCCCCGGTCGCAAAGGCCGCCTCCAGCGCATCGATAAACACCCGGGTCTTGGCCGGCATCAGCCGCCGTCCCGGGAACACCGCCCAGCCCGTCACCTGCGGGAAGCTCCACTCGGGCAGCACTCGCACCAACTCTCCCGTCGTCAAATACGGCCGCGCAATCGCCTCGGTCGACGCGCCGATACCGATGCCGGTGGCCGCCATGCGCACCAGCAGCTCCGGCGAATTCGCCAGCAAGCGCACCGGCAACTCGCGCTCCCACGAGGTTTTGCCGCGCAGCAGATGCCAGCGTATCAGCCCGTTCAGGCGCGGCGGCAAACTCAGCAAATCGTGCTTGAACAAATCGTCGGGATGCTCGGGCAGGCCGCGGAAATTGGTGTACATGGGCGAGGCATACAACGCCAGCGAACTGAAGGTGATGCGCCGCGCCGCCAACGTAGCGTCGTCCGGCAGATTGCCCATGCGGATCGCCAGGTCGAAGCCCTCCGCCACCAGATCCACCCGGCGCGGCGACAAGTCCAGCTCCAGCGAAATCGCCGGGTAGCGGTTCAGGAACGCGGCCAGCACCGCGCTGGTGGCCACATTGGCGAAGTCGGCCGGCATCGACACCCGCAACAAGCCGCTGGGCGCGCCCTGCCGGTGCTGCGCCAGCGCGCCGGCCGCCTCGGTCTCGTCGGCCACCTTGCGCGCGTGCTCCAGCAGGCTGGCGCCAAACTCGGTCAGCACCAGCTTGCGCGTGGTGCGCTGGAGCAGGCGCTCGCCCAATTTCCCTTCCAGCAGCGTGATACGCCGCGAGACGGTGGATTTCGGCAGTTGCACCCGCTCCGCCGCCAGGCTGAAACTCCCGCATTCAACAATGCGCGCGAACAAAAGCAGGTCGCCAGGGTCGATTTCCATAGGATTGTTCCATCAGTGGATTAATGTTATCCATTTTAGCGTCTTCCGCATTGGTTTTGAAACGATTAAAGTTACTCCATCGACGCAGCACATCACACAACTTTTTAGGAGCAACGCCATGAACATCCTGCAAATCAATTCCAGCGCCCGCAGCACCGGTTCCGAATCGACCCGTCTGGCCGATGCCCTGGTAGCCAAAATCACCGCCGCCAACACCGGCGCCACCCTGACCCGCCGCGACCTGGCTGCCGATCCACACCCAGTGCTGGACGAAACCGCGCTGCAAGCGCTGTTCACCCCGGCTGAGCAACGCAGCGCCGAGCAAGCCGCCCGCGTAGCGCAGGACGACGCCCTGATCGCCCAAGTGCAAGCGGCAGACGTGATCGTGATCGGTGCGCCGACCTACAACTTCGGCATCACCGCCCAGCTGAAAACCTGGTTCGACGCGATTGCCCGCGCCGGCGTGACCTTCAAGTACGGCCCAACCGGCCCGATTGGCCTGCTGACCGGCAAAAAAGTCTACGTGACCCTGTCGCGTGGCGGCCTGCACCGTGATGGACCGACCGATACGCAACTGGCGCACATCAAGATGTTCCTGAGCTTTGTCGGCCTGACCGATGTGCAGTATGTGTTTGCCGAAGGCCTGGGCATGGGTCCGGAAGCCGTCGCCAAGGCGCAAGCCCAGGCGGAAGCGGAGATCAACGCAGTACTGGTATAAATTTTAGAAACTGGAGAACGCCATGAATGTGCAAGTAAATGCCAAAGTAAGTGATCAAGTATCGAACGCACGCAGTGTTGAACGCATCATCACCGGCCAGGCCGTCATGGATGGCGCCGGCGTGAAGATCAACCGCGTGCTGACGCAAACGCTGCAACGCCGCCTCGATCCGTTCCTGATGCTCGATAACTTCGGCAGCGACCAGGCCAACGATTACATCGCCGGTTTCCCTAGCCACCCGCATCGCGGCTTCGAAACGGTGACCTACATGATCGAAGGCCGCATGCGCCACAAGGACAGCGCCGGCAACGAAGGCCTGCTGACCAACGGCGGCGTGCAATGGATGACGGCCGGCCGTGGCGTGATCCACTCCGAAATGCCGGAGCAGGAAGACGGCGTGATGGAAGGCTTCCAGCTGTGGCTTAACCTGCCCGCCAAGGACAAGCTGCGCGACCCGTGGTATCGCGACTTCAACGGCGCCGATGTACCGGTGTTCGACACCGAGCAAGGCGCGGCGGTCAAAGTGATTGCAGGCCGTAGCCACGGTGTGGATGGCGCCGTGCAGCGCGAAGTCACCGAGCCGCTGTACCTGGATGTGCATCTGCCGGCCGGCGCCAGCTTCAGCCAGGTGCTGCCGGAAGGTCACAACGCCTTCATCTTCACCTATCGCGGATCGGTGAATGTGGACGGCAAGGCGGTGGCATCGGGCCGCATGGCGATCCTGGCCAACACCAAGGGTGCGGATGGCGTGGTGGTGAGCACGGACGAAGCCAGCCGCTTCATCCTGATCGCCGGCCAGCCGCTGAACGAGCCGATTGCGCAGTACGGCCCGTTCGTGATGAACACCCAAGCCGAAATCTTCGCCGCCGTCGAAGACTTCCGCGCCGGCAAGCTGGGCGAAGAAGCCCAGGCGTAAAAGTTACAACAGCCGCCAGGCGGGGACCTCCCGCGCCTGCGGCTGCCGAAACACACTCTCCCTATTAGGCCGGGCCAGTCCCGGCTTTTTTTTCGCGCACGGCAAGCAGGCTTTGCATCACGCGAAATAACGCCCTCTTCCGCTCACCACGCTCGCGCCGGTCGCGCTCCGCCAGCAAGCCGCGAACCTGTTTTCGCAACTGAAAATTGTCGACGGCATAGGCCACCAACAGCAGCACCAGCACCGCAAAGGTGATGTGTTCGCCCCACCAACGCCACGAAGCCCACGCCGCCAACGAACAAATGCCAGCACAAAGAAGCAGCGCGAAGCGATCTCTCATGGCCGGCTCCAGGACTGGCGATAGTGCTTTCTGGATTTCACCTCTGGCTGATAAATGCCAGGCCAGCGCATCAGCACGCCCGCGAGCCAAGGTCGATGCAAGTGATTGCTTTGGGCCTCCATCAATACATCCGCCAATGAAGTACCACCAGCCAAACTCCGCCCGGTAGCGACCGCAATGCTGCCGACCGCCGCGCCAACGTAGAACGAAGCCCGCAACGCCCCGAGATAAATGAGCTTTTCGAGCCCAGTTCCCGCACCAATCAACTCCGCCACGGTGACCTTGGACCCGTGCTGCTGAATGGCGGTCAAAAATTGGTGCCGCTGTCGAAATTGCGGTGCCCTTGGTGGCAAATAGCGTTTCAGGGCAATCAAGCCCCAGGCTGTACATGTTCTCTTTGAAGTACTTGTAAAAATCAGATGCTATGATCGTCTCCTATGAAAGCACCGAGAACTTCGGCGTTATAGGAGCATATGCACAAGATGTGAGCGGTATATTGAGGCGCCACATGAGCTAGGTGCAACTGCACGGCCCCTTACCTGAGTTGTGATTGGCTTAAATGTACAAGCGGCTCATTTGCCTAGGTGGACTATTGTGATAATCAGTGTATTTTCATCACATGCAAAATGCTATGCTGAGTGTCGGGTTGGTTTCGGCCATGAGCAGGCAATTGCAGAAAACGGTGCAACTAAAGGTAAGCAAGGTGAAGATATAGGGAGGGCGCCATGTCAGTTTTCGATTGCACAAAGCGTAGCATAGGAATAGTTCTGGGAGATTTTGTTTCCTTGGTCGGTATCATGGCATTTATGACCGGGACACAGACCTTCGGCGGCATTCTATTCGTCACCGGCATTTGTATATATAGTGTCGCTGCTATGGCGAAATGGTTCTTTGCAAAGGCGTACGGAATCACGCGTGGCACGCACTCCTGACAGGAGCAACTGAGTTCGGCCATTAGCGGTGATCCAAAAATTTAGAGTCGAAATCTATGGTGTTAAGAAATTCACTTCTTGAAATTATTTTTGGTGTGATTGCATTGTTCCTGATTTCAAATGCAAATGCCCAATTGACGGCTAGTCAGGAAAATTGCTTGGTTCAACAACCTCCCAGCGACGCAGGCGAGAACGTCGCCCATGGATTGAACCTGAAAGTTTTTCCGATGGCGCATAAGATACCCCAAGAATACTCGGGCTGCCAGATTGCTTGGCAACAGGAACAAAATGGCTGGACCATTTTCGTTAGATTTCATTTCGAGAACGGTCAAGTAGTGGCAATTTCGTCTCTTGAAATGGAATGTAAATATTCTAATGGCTTACTGACTCAGGGAAGCTCGGATGAGTGTCCTCCAGATCCACCCTCGGCTATGTTGTCAATGGCAAGGGAATGTTTTAACGATGCCAAGGATGGCGGTGGCTCTATGGCAGAAAAATGCTCGTTTGGCAGGAAGCCAAAAAAGGGTCACACTGGATAACCGTCGATCCGAATCGTGACAAATTGCGAGATTTACAGGAAAGCAAAATGTTATTATCATCAACATAGCAATTCCCAAAAATCCAACTGACCTCCGTTATGCCTCCACTTCTCAAAAAAATAGCATCAGTTCCGTTGTTTTTATTTTTGATTCACCTAGATAGCGTTCATGCGGATGAAGGAAAAAAATCAACAGACGCATTAAAAGAATCAAATTTTCAAGCGCAGATTGGATTATAAGGTTACAACAATGTTGAATACAGAGATGCCCTAGGTCGGAAGATAGATTTCCAGAAGTTCCAAAGCATGCTGAGCAATTATGACTTCAGTATGGAAAAACGGAAAACTGGCGATCAAGGTTTCGCAGTAGTTCGGTTGAAGGCAAAGCAGACGCCTGTGGCCCCGATATATAAAGTGAAATTCGGTTCGGCGTTTCCGAAATTCAAACTGCATTCTGTTGATGGTACTCTAGTAACCAACGATACCCTCCTTGGGCGCTACACCCTGATCAGCTTCTACTTCGCCGAGTGCTCACCTTGTATCAAAGAAGTACCGATGCTTAACGCCTTCGCTAAAAAGCACAAAGATGTTACGACCCTTGCAGTGACGTTCGACTCGATGGACGAGGCAAAAGGTTTCGCAAAACGGATGAACTTTAACTGGCGTACCGTCGTAAAGGGCAATAATTTAATCGAGAAAGTTGGTGTTCGTGGTTACCCAACCTTTGCGCTGATCGACCCCAAAGGCAACGTCGTCACGATTGGCGATCAGCTTGAAATAGGGGCAAAAAATGGCGCTTTGGAAAAGTGGGTAGAACAGGCGATTAACCGCAACTAGCGCGAAATATCGACCTAGTAGCTAGCGCAACAGAGTGACTGCCGCAGCCAGGAACGGGCATTCATGCTTTAGATCCGGCTATTTCCTGAAGGATATATGCAAGAGAAATTTCGTTCGGACATACTCTCCAACTATAACAACCGCATAATTCTGGACCGCTGGGATGCTTTAGCGCTTCCAGATGGTTGGTTAGTAGCAGGCTGCCTGTTTCAGACGGTATGGAATTTAAAAGATGGACGCGCTCCCGACGCTGATATCAAGGATTATGATTTATTTTATTTCGACGACAGTGACTTGAGTGAAGAAGGTGAGCGTCGCGTTCAACGGCGTGTTAACGAAGTGTTGGCCGATTTGCTAGTCCCCATTGAAGTTAGCAACCAAGCCCGAGTACATATATGGTATGAGTCATACTTCGGCCACCCATATCCACCACTTCAGAGTGCTCGTGATGGAATTGACAGATTCCTTATCCCTGCCACCTGTGTAGGAGCGACGCCGGACGCTATCTATGCGCCAAATGGACTACAAATGCTTTACGAGGGTGTTCTCACAATGAGCTCGCTGACTCCGCATTTAGAACTTTTCGAAGCAAAGGCGGCATCGTATCGTTCCCGCTGGCCTTGGCTTATAAGTGATTGCGCCAGGACTGGCGTCACTGGTGGTTACCAGGTTGGCCGATAGCGGCTGCGGATACCGCCGGTCGTCAGTCACACACTCTGTGTCAGATCAGACCGGAACTACGACAGCTTATCCCTGCCGGCGGCAGCCAATCCGGATCGGATTGAAAGCAGCTAAAATGCCGGGATGATGCCTACTTTGATTAAATGGTTGCGCCGTTTGAGCCACTTGCTTGGCTTTGAGACGGCCGATTCCTTCCCGCCCGGTCACCCTTACGAACGCACGCGCTGGAATGGCGCGTATTTCGATATCGCTTCCGATGTGAAGCCCGATGATATCGAGCGCCGGCTGTGCGAGGCGATTTCGAATACGCCGCTGGTGTTCGGCTATATCGACAACCCCACGCCGCGCATGCAGCGCGCCTTGCTGGCGGTGCTGGAGGAACGCATGCGTAACAATCGCGGCCGCGCCACCGAGCTGGCCGCGCTGCTGGTCGAGGCGTACGACAGCCCGCACATCACCGAAGTCATTCCCGGACTGCGCCACGTGGTCGACGCCACCCGCGATCACGACATCGGCGACCGCGCGCGCGCCGTGATGGGCTTCCTCGGTTCTACACAGTCGCCGTTTGATGTGATTGAGATGGGCTAGGCGCCTTGCGGTAATTCGATGGCACGTAGCGGTCGCGCAGTTTCATGAACGGCGTTTCCACCAGCAGATACAACAACCAGCCCACCAACACGCTGGCCGTGCCCATGATGATCAGGGCCTGCCAGCTTTCCGGTCCCCATCCCTGCGCCTGCAATGGCGCGCGCAGCAGCACGCACAGCTGCTTGTGCGTCAGATAGATCGCATACGACCACAACGCCAGGCTGGCCGCACCCGGCACGCGCCAGCGCTGCAGCAGCGAGCCGGAACTCAGCGCCGCGATCAGCAGCAGGCTGAAACTCAGGCCCAGCAGCGGGTAACCGTACACTGTCATCGCATAGCCGTAGTGGTCTTCCAGCAGCAGGTTCCAGGTCACCGTCAACAGCGCCGCGCCGGCGGCCAAGGTCCAGTTGCCATAGGACGTGACACGCGCCCAGGCGCCGGCGTGATAATTCTTCAGCAGCGCGATCGCCACGCCGCACACCAGTTCATCGAAGCGGCACCATGAGGCGTAATAGATCGTCGTGTAGTAGCTGCTGCCGCCAAACTCGGCCGACTCCAGGCCCTGCCAGAGCACGCTGCGGATCACCATCCCGCCGACCAGCGCGGCAAGCACCGCCACCCAGGCCCACACCAGCGACTTGCGCAGCATGGCGATCGACAAGGCCAGCGCCGGCAGCAGGAAGTAGAACTGCTCCTCCACACACAGCGACCACGCATGCGAGAACGCCGTGCCCGGCGTCAGCGAGATATTCTGCGTAAAGGTCAGGAACTGCCACAACGGCGGCATGCTGCTGGTGCCGCGCATCGCCGGCCACAAGGCGTACAGCGCCAGCACCACATAAAAATTCGGCAAGGTGCGCAACAAACGCCGCGCGTAAAACCGCGCCAGCGAGAAGCGCGCCATCCCCGCCTGCTGCTGGCGGATGCCGCCCAGGATCTGGTTGCCGATCAGGTAGCCGCTCAGGGCGAAGAACAGGTCCACGCCGGCCCAGCCGATCTCGCTCACCCAGCCGAAGGTCGGATTGCCGCTGACGAAGATCATGTAGTGGTTGGTAAACACCAGCACAATGGCCAGCGCACGCAGGGTGTCGAGGCCGGAATTGCGGCCGATGGAAGGAGAATTCATCGGCCACATCTTATCAGCCAGACACTGTCATTGTCATCACGCTGTTGGCGATGGTCAGCACCGCCGTGCAGTTGCCGGGGATCGCAACGTTCTGGCTGTGGCAGGAATAAAAGTCGGTCTCGCCGACCCGCAGGTGATCGATGGCCGCGCTGATGCCGGTGCTGATCGCATACGCTCCCAGCACATAATCAGGCGCGGTGACAAACTTCAGCGTCACATCCTGCCCGGTATTGTTCAGGAAGATGGTTCTCGATGGCTTGACGGTCTTCAGCGATGGGGTTTCGGTAAAACAGATATTCATCGTTACAGCACCCGGAACAAGCCCGCCGGACGCTCGGCGCTGGTGCAGGCCCGGCCGACGCTGATGCGGCGGCCGTCGTCCACCGGCAGCAGCGCAGCGGCCTGCTGGCGCAGACTGTAGCCGGCGTAGGCCCATTCGTCGTCATCGGCCAGCCAACTCAGGCTGGCCAGGCCGCGCGCCATCATCGCCTCGCAGCAGGCGGCCGAGCCGTACACGCCCACCTGATAGTGGCGCTCGCCCGGCGCGGCGGCGCGGAACGCCTGGTTCACCCCCTCCAGATAGCGGACGATGGCGCCGTCCGCCTCGGCCAGGTCCGGCGCGGCAAAGTAAATCACCGAGCCGGACGGCTGGGCGATGACCGATTGCGCCATCAGGAAAGCCGCCGCGCCGTCGGCGCAACCCTGGGCCCGGGTGTAGTAGCTGAGATGCGCGTCCGGCGCCTCCCACAGCACGCCGATCTGCAACCCGGCCTCCGTCAACGCGCGCGCCTCGGCCAGCGACAAACTCTTGCCGGCCTGGTGGCTGTAATGGCGAATCACGAAATCGATCCCTTGTTGTTTGATCGCTATCGCGTACTGGGTCAGTTCAAACGGTGCTTTCACGCCGGTTAAAACAGTCATGGGAACTCCGTGATAATTGTTCAACTATTTCCTCGTGGATAATGTTATATTTTCCGTGTCGATGACTGTACCCGGTGGCTTGCATACCAGCCTTCCGAAAACCTTCCGAAGGTTAAGTCATTGATTATTAGCGTGTTTATTTGAAGGAAAAGAAGGCAGGATGAAGCACAAGAGTTTCCGTTTTGGCGAGTGGCGGGTCGATCCGGCCACCAATACACTCAGTTGCGGGGTCCTGAACCGCCAGCTTGAACCCCGTGCCATGGATGTTTTGCTGTATCTGTGCAGCCATCCGCACGTGGTCGTTTCCGCCGAAACCCTGCTCGACGCCTGCTGGGGCGACGTCTCGCCGAGCGACAACGCCATCCACAAAATCATCACCCAACTACGCCGCGCGCTGGACGATTCGGCTACCGAGCCGCGCTATATTGAAACCATCCGCAAGCGCGGTTACCGCCTGCTGGCAGAACTGAGCTACGACGATGAAGTGAGCCAGGGCAGCTGGCTGCACGCCTCGCCGTTCCGCGGCCTGGAAGCGTTTGAAGAGCAGCACGCGGCGATTTTCTTCGGACGCAAGCTCAGCGTGGACCAGCTGGTGCAAGTGGTGGTAGCCCAGGCCCAGGCCGCTTGCGCCATGGTGCTGGTGCTCGGCCCTTCCGGCGCGGGCAAGACCTCGCTGGTGCAGGCTGGCCTGATTCCGGCCCTGAAAGCCGGCGCCGCCCCGGCCGAAACCGGCATCGCCATCAGCGAGCACGTCCAGCTCGATTGCGCCGACATGGGCCAGTCCGGCCTGCTGGAAACCCTGGCCAGCGTGCTGCTTGACGCCGAAATCGACGGCAAGCTGCTGTTTGAAAACACCAGCGCGGCGGCACTGGCCCAGCGCATGGCGCAGGACATGCCGCTGCTGGTCGAGCACCTGCAACGCCGCCTGCCCGCCATCCAGCTGCTGTTGTTCATCGACCGTTTCGAGGCCATCTTCCGCCTGCCGCACGTCGGCGACCAGGAACGGGCCGTGTTCGTCAACGTGCTGGATCAGCTGGCGCGCTCGGGCTGCATGCAGCTGGTGCTGGCCTGCCGCAACGATTTTTACCCGCAACTGGCCTCCTACCCGGCCCTGATGACCTTGAAATTGAGCGGCGGCCACTTCGACCTGACGCCGCCCGGCAGCGCCGACATCGCCCAGATCGTGCGCCATCCGGCGCAGGTGGCGCAGCTGCGCTACACCGTCGACGAGCACGGCGAAGGCCTGGACCAGGTGCTGTGCCACGCCGCCCGCGCCGGCGCCGATAGCCTGCCGCTGCTGCAATACTGTTTACAAGAGCTGTACCGCCAGCGCAGCGCCGACGGCGAATTGAGCCACGCCGCCTTCCACGCCATGGGCGGACTGGAAGGCGCGATCGGCGCGCGCGCCGAGCAAGTCATCTCGGCGCTGGGCAGCGCGCAGATCGCCGCCCTGCCCCACGTGCTGTCGCAGCTGGTGCTGGTGGCGGAAGACGAAGCCACGGTCAGCTCGCGCCGCGTGCCATGGTCGGCCTTGCGCAACGATGCGGAAAACAAGCTGGTGCAAGCGCTGGTCGACGCCCATTTGTTCGTCAGCGATCTGCAAGGCGGCGCCCCGGCTTTCGGCCTGGCCCACGAAGCCCTGCTGCGCCGCTGGCCACGCGTGGTGGCGTGGATCGAGGAACACCGGCAAGCACTGCAAGTGCGCAGCCGCATCAGCGCGCAAGCCAAGCGCTGGCAAGACAGCGGCCGCAAGCGCGACATGCTGCTGCCCTCCGGCACCCAGACCAACCAGGCGCGTGCGCTGCTCGCAACCAACGGTTTCGGCCTCACGCCCCAGGAACAAAGCTTCATCCAATCGTCCCTCCAAAGCGAACGCCGTAACGAACGCGTGCGGATGGCGGTAATGATCGTCGTAACTGGTCTGGCCATCCTGGCCGCCATCCTCGGCCTGACCGCCCGGTCGGCGCAAACGCAAGCCGAGGCCCACCGCACCGAAGCCGAGGGCCTCATGGCGTATATGCTCGGCGAGTTCGTGGACAAACTGCGCCCTCTCGGCAAGCTGGATTTGTTGGACAGTGTCAGCAATCGCGCCTTGAGCTATCTCTCCGATCCTGCCCGCGCCAACGATAGCGATGCTTCCCTTGTCCAACGCGCCAAATCATTGCAGCTCATCTCGGAAGTCAAGATTGCGCGGGCGGATCCGATTGGCGCCAATACCGCCTTGCTGGCAGGACGCGCAATACTCAAGCAACAACTGCAGACCAAACCAGCCGACGTCCCGCTGTTGAAAAGTGCTGGAGAAAATGCTTTTTGGCTGGGCCAGATCCATTTCGATCAAAAGGAATCGGACAAGGCAGAGCAATACATGGAGGAATACCGCGTCTACAGCGATCAGCTAGCCGCAGCGGCACCGAACGATCCCGCGAGTTGGATGGAGCAATCGTTCGCGCACAACAGTCTGGGCAGCATCGCACTACAAAAAGGCGACGTGGCGCGCGCTGCCAATGAGTTCGCGTTGTCGGTCGAGCTCAAAGCACGGGCCCATGCCAAAACACCGGACGACAAGCAACTGACTACCGATCTGGCCGATAGCTTGTCCTGGCAGGCCCGCGCGGATATGCAACTCGGAAAGCTGAGCTCCGCCGAGTCGCTGTACGGGCGCGAGCTGAAACTCCTGCAATCGCTACACGGCAAGTATCCAAAAGAAACGCAATGGGTCAAGGCGCTGTCCGCAGCTTGGTCGCATCAGGCGGAAATCAAACAAGCCCGTGGCAACATGGCGGCAAGCTATGACGATCTCACGCAAGCCCACAAGCTGATTCAAGCCGTCGTCGAAGAGGATCCCAGCAACCGTATCTGGCAAAGCAGTTTGTATTTTGCTCAATTTCGTCTACTGGAAACCAATGCCAATCATATAGCGACGAGGCAAGCACTTGGTCAACTGGATAAGCTGGAACAAGGCTTTGCAGAGTTAAGTCGCCTCGAACCCAAAAAACTCAATCTGCAAATGCTGCTGGCCAATGTGCAGCGCTACAAAGCCAAGTTGCAATTACGCGAACAACAGTCGAGAGAAGCCGCCATCACGCTGCAACCAGCCCTCGAACAACTGCAGCTCATTCACACTCGCGCTCCCGCCGACCAAGTGATTCTCAATAGTCTGATTGACGCGCTCTTGCTGGATGCCGATGCCAATCCGTCGCAAGCGCAGAAGCAATGTGAGATCGCCCAAAGCAAGCTGCGTCCGCTGATGCGCAACACCGGTGATTTTAAACTGCTGTCGCGCTGGGTCCAGGCGCATGCCTGCCTGAACCAGCTTGATGGCGCCAGTGCGGCGAAAAAAACGCT
The DNA here is from genome assembly GCF_054461335.1 of Duganella paludis. Lineage (NCBI taxonomy): Bacteria > Pseudomonadati > Pseudomonadota > Betaproteobacteria > Burkholderiales > Oxalobacteraceae > Duganella > Duganella paludis. Next base: position 5,763,068 of record NZ_CM136922.1, on the reverse strand, counting down.
CGAAGCGATGCGCTATGACGACCCGGATTATGTGCAGTACCTCTCCACCCACCCACTAAAGAAAGCTAGCTTATGACCCTGAATTCCGCCACCCAATTCCTGAACGTGCTGGTAAAGGTACAACCGGCCGCCACGCCTGGTAAATACATTGTGAAGACCGCACCGGCCGTTCCATCTGTAACGTTGCAAGACACGATTATCAACTATCAAATTTACGACACCAACGGTTACGACATCGTATTTACCGGCATGACCGTCGTGCCGGCGGACAATGATCAGTTGAGCCCGGCGAGCGTCAGCATCAGCGGCAAGCAGTTGACGTTCAGCGATGCCAATACCAAGGCCGAGACCTTGAACGTCACGCTAAACTTCAAGGACCAGGACGGCGTCGAATTCCTCCACGATCCGCAAATCAAAAACGAACCCCAGGGCTAAGGTCCATGAGTGAGATCAGCCGTTTCCAATTCAGTTCGCATCAGTACAGCGGCCAGCAGGCGGGCATACGGCTGATCATCACAGGCGCGGTGCATGGCAATGAAACTTGCGGCACGCAGGCGATCCGGCGTGTGATGAAGGAACTGGACGGCGGCGCGCTGATCCTCCTCCGGGGCAGCGTGACGTTCGTGCCGGTCGCCAATCCCTTGGCCTATGCCAAGGGCGAGCGGGCCGGCGAACGCAATCTGAACCGCAATCTGTTTCCGAATTCGAATCCGCAGGATTTTGAGGACCGGGTGGCCAACTGGCTCTGTCCTTTGCTCGCACAGCACGAGGTGCTGCTCGACCTGCATTCCTTTAACGCGGCCAGTGAACCGTTCGTGATGGTCGGGCCGCGCAACAACGATGGACCGCTGGAGCCGTTTCAGCACGAAGCGCAGGAACGCGCGCTGGCGCGACGCCTCGGCGTGCGCCGCTTCGTCGACGGCTGGCTGCGCACCTACGGCGACGGCGTGCAACGCCGCCTGGCCGGCAGCGGCGAGCTGCAAACTGTGCTGCGCTACGGCATGGGCACCACCGAATACATGCGCTCCACCGGCGGCTACGCGCTGACCTTGGAATGCGGCCAGCACAGCGATCCGCAAGCGCCCGAAGTCGCCTACCGCGCCATCCTCAACACCCTCGCCTTCCTCGGCCTGATCGACGCACCACCGCCGGAGCCGGTCGCGCCTGAGCAGATGGAAGCGCTGAGCATGGTCGCCGTCTACGACAAGCAGGACGCCGGCGACGCCTTCAGCCGCAACTGGTCGAGCTTCGATCCGGTGCAGCAAGGCGAGGAAATCGGCCGCCGCGTCGATGGCACACCGGTGCTGGCCGAATTCGACGGCCGCATTCTGTTCCCGGACAGCGGCGCCGGCGCCAATAGCGAATGGTACTATCTCACCCGCGCCAATTTATTATTCTAAGAAAAAGGGAACCCTCATGCAGCTGGCAGCGCAAATCGTCACCGCCCTGGTGGCGCTGATCCACGTGTACATCGTCTTGCTGGAAACAGTATTGTTCAATTCGCGCGGCCGCCGCGTTTTCGGGCTGAGCAAGGAAAAAGCCGAGATCGTGCAACCGGCCATGTCCAACCAGGGCTGCTACAACGGCTTCCTGGTGGCGGCGCTGGTGGTCGGCCTGCTGCATCCCGATGCGGCCATCGCCTCGGCCTTCACGGTATTCGGCCTGAGCTGCGTTGCCGTGGCCGGTGTGTGGGGCGGCGTGACCGTCAAGCGCACCATCCTGCTGATCCAAACCCTGCCTGCCGTGATCGGCTTGGCCCTGCACTTCGCGGCCTGACCATGCAAACCAAGTTCAACTGGATACTGGTGGCCTGCGCCACCGCCGCCCTGGTCGTTATCGGCTACAAAGAGATGAGCAGCAAGCCGGAGCCGCACGTGGTCGACCAAGCCTCCTGCACGCAGGACGCGATCAAAAGCATCAACAGCATCACCGAGCGCGCAATCCAATCGGCCAACTGCGCGCAACTCGGCAAGTAAGCCTATTTCCGCAAGCTCGGCAGCGTGGTTGCGGTTGATGGGGCGGCGGTGGTTTCCGCTGGCGGCTTGACGCCGGTGCCGCGCAGCGCCAGCAGCCAGCCGACGCCGTCGAACCAGAACGGCGACCCCAGCGAGGCGGCGAAGGCCGTGGCGATCCAGCCGATCAGCGCATACACAATAGCGATGGTGATCGGCCAGGCGCCGCTGATGCCGGTGAAGCGGTCCGACGGCCAGCCTATCGGCAGCTGCTGCAAGGATGCCGCTTGCGCCTTGGCCTGTTTGGTTTGCTCCAGCGGCACAGTTGGCGGTGGCGTGGCCGGCTTGGCGGTTTCGGCCTTCTGCACCAGCTCCGCCGTCAGCGCGGCGTCGGTCCACAGCCGCTGCGACAGTTGCAGCGCGTCGATGTTCATCGCGCAGGCATAGAACAGCCCGACCAGAAACAGCACGAACTGCGAGCGCCGCTTGTACCAGCCGCTGATGCGTTCCATTACCGTGTCGTACCAGATGCGCACCGCATCCTCCAGCGCCGCAGCGTCGCCCGGCCCCTCGCCCATCAAGGCCAGCAATGTGCGCGTCAAACCTTCGTTGCCTACGCTGTTCAGCAGCGCCGCCGCCGTCTGGCCCTTGCCATAGCGCGCCGTCAGCGTCGAAACGAAGGCGCGCGCGAAGATCGATGACGGAATGTAGGAAGGCATGCGCCCGCGCTGCGCCATGCCGGTGATGAGAGGGTGGCGCATCACATCGGCCACCAGCGACTTGTCGCCCAGCCGGTCAAGCCGGAAACCGCCTTCACGCCGGAACAGGCGCAGGATCGACGGCACGATGCCGCGCACGCGCGGTTTGACCGACGACTCATGCAGCATGGTCAGCACGCCGTCCAGCAGCACCTTGGCGCGCGTCTGAAACAGCGAGGCGATCGCTTCCCGCGTGGCGCTGCACAGCAGGCTCACGGCCAGGAAAGTGTAGGACAGCCCCACCGCCACATCCATGTAATGACTCGACATACGGTCCCCGTTAGAGTTCCAACAATATTCTCACAAAATAAACGATTTTTCGGCCGCCAGCAGATTTTTCTTTTATATCGTAAGATGGCGATATTGAAATCGGAAAAACACGATACATATAGCCACCATGGACATAGACGCTATCCACAAAGCCCTCGCCAACCCGATGCGACGCCAGATCCTGGCGTGGTTGAAAGAGCCGGACGTGTACTTCTCGGAACAGCAGCATCCGCTGAACCTGGGAGTTTGCGCCGGCATGATCGACCGCCGCGCCGGCTTGTCGCAGTCGACCATGTCAGCCCACCTTGCCGTGTTGGTCAAGGCTGGGCTGGTGACGTCGCAGCGCGTTGGCCAGTGGAGCTATTTCAAACGTGATGAAGAAGTCATCCGGGCCTTCATCGATCAAATGCAACTATAAGGAATTTTTATCATGGCAACTCTGTTCGATCCGATCACCATAGGCGATATCACCCTGAAAAACCGCGTCATCATGGCGCCACTGACCCGCGCCCGTGCGATTGGCGGCGGCCGCGTGCCGAACGCGCTGATGGCCAAATACTACGGCCAGCGCGCCAGCGCCGGCCTGATCTTGAGCGAAGCAACCGCCGTCACTCCGCAAGGCGTAGGCTATGCCGATACGCCGGGCCTGTGGTCCGACGAGCAGGTGGAAGGCTGGAAGCAAGTCACCGCCGCCGTGCACGCCAAGGGCGGCGTGATCTTCGCCCAGTTGTGGCACGTGGGCCGCATCTCGGACCCGAGCTTCCTGAACGGCGATGCGCCGGTTGCACCGAGCGCCATCGCGGCCGAAGGCCATGTCAGCCTGCTGCGTCCGCAACGTCCATATCCGGTGCCGCGCGCGCTGGATACCGAAGAGCTGGCCGGCGTCGTGGCCGCCTATAAAAAAGGCGCGGAAAACGCCAAGAAAGCCGGCTTCGACGGCGTGCAGATCCACGGCGCCAACGGCTATCTGCTGGACCAGTTCCTGCAAGATCAGAGCAACCAGCGCACCGACCAGTACGGCGGCCCGATCGAAAACCGCGCGCGCCTGATGCTGGAAGTGACCGATGCGGTGATCGAAGTCTGGGGCGCGGACCGCGTCGGCATGCACCTGGCGCCGCGCCGCGATTCGCACGGCATGGGCGACTCCAATCCGGCCGAGACCTTCGGTTACGTGGCGCGTGAGCTCGGCAAGCGCAAGATCGCCTTCATCGCCGCGCGCGAAGCGGTAGGCGAGGACAGCCTGGGCCCGCTGCTGAAGAAGGAATTCGGCGGCGTGTTCATCGCCAATGAGAAGATGGACAAGGTCGTAGCGCAGTCCGTGCTGGACAGCGGCAATGCCGATGCGATCGCCTTCGGCAAGGACTACATTTCGAATCCGGATCTGGTGGAGCGCCTGAAAACCGACGCGCCGCTCAATCCATGGAATGCTGAAACCTTCTACGGTAGTTCGGAAGTCGGCTATACCGACTATCCAGCCCTGGCGTAAAAGTCTAGCGCGGTTGCGTATACGTCACTGGAACGAACACGTAACCGCCCTTGCCGTTGGCCCTGACATGGCCTAGCGCAGGGAACGACAAATGGGGCGCGCCGATCAGGTAACCCTCTTTTGCCGCCGCCGCGAATGCTTCCTTGCGTTCCGCAATCGCGATCTTGCTGTCGGTGTCGAACTGGATGCCGACACCGGGATCGTCAAACTGCACCGCCTGCACATGCAGCAGGTCGCCCAGCAATACCAGCTTCTGTCCCTTGCTCTCCACCACATACGTGATATGGCCCGGCGTATGCCCGCCGTTGAAGTAGGACTTGATGCCCGGCACCAGCTCGGTGTTGGCGACTATCGGCTGGAACTTGCCCGCCTTGACGTAGGGATTGATCGAGACCATCGGCCCCTGGAAATTATCCTTGGCGTCGGCCGACGCCTTCTCCAGGTTGGTCGGATTCAGGTAGTAATCCGCATCGAGCTTGCCGGCCCGGACCACCGCGTTCGGGAACACGCGCTGCTCGCTGGCCGCCAGCCCGCCCACGTGGTCGCCGTGCATGTGGCTGATGTAGATCTCGTCCACCTGCTCCGGCTTGTAGCCGGACGCCTTCAGATTACCCAGCAGTTGACCCAGCGTCGGCCCGAACAGGCTGGCCGCGCCGGTGTCGATCAGCACCAGCTTGCTGCCGGTGTTGATCAGGAAGCCGTTGACCGAAGTCTGCAACGGGCTTTTCTGGAACGCCTTGTCCAGCGCCGCAATGGTCTTGGCCGGCGGCTGCTTCAGCAACTTGTCGACCGGCAGGTCCAGTGTGCCGTCGTTGAGCACCGTGATTTCAAAGTCGCCCAGCGTGGTGCGGTAGAAACCCGGCGCCTGGAAGCGGGCCATGGGCGCAGCGGCCTGCGCAGTCGCGCTCACCAGCAGTGCGGCAATGATGGTCAAGGTACGTGTGCTCATGGCTCCCCTATTTTAAAAATTATCAAGAGCATTACAATACCTTAAATGCACGAAACGCATGCGTTCGCGTTGTAAAACAGGCGTTGCGACCGAATTTAAAACGTCATCGGCAGCCGGAACGACAGTTGCACGTCCGGCGTGTCGCGCGTCAGGCCGGCGCCGACAGCGACGTTGATCGTGGCTTTGTCGCTGATGCGGTAGGAAAAACCGGTCAGCAGCGTGCCCAGCTGGGTACGCACCGAGCCCGGCACCGGAATGCCGTTCTGCTTGGTGCGGGCGACCGAGCTGTGGTCGTAGCCGAAGCTGATCAGCGCCCTGTCGTTCAAGGCCAGGCCGATGCCGAAATTGAAACCGATGACGTCTCCCGGCGCGACCGTGCCCAGCGGCTCCGACTCGCCGTTCAGCACCCGACGGCTCAAGCCGCTACGCTTGAAGTTGTGCAGGTAGCTGACGCTGCCGAACAGAATCGCCGGGTCGCTCGGGTACAGCCAGGTCAGGCTGGGCTGGAGGGCGTAGAAGCCGGAGCCGGTCGGCAGTTCCAGCGGCAGGCCGGTGCCGGTGGCGTTGGGGCCGACGCAGCGCTGGGTGCAGTCCGTTACCACGCTGAACGGATCGTTGCCGGTGCGCGATTTGAAGCGCAGCCCGGCCACGTAATAGGCGCGGTCGGCGCCGCCGGCGTTGAGCTGGTAGCGCACCGCCAGTTCGGCGTCGCCCACGGCCCGGCCGCTGGTCTCGAACACGCGGTCGACGCCGGTGCCGGTGAAGATCTCGCGGCTGACGGTGGAGTCGCTGCGGTAGACATACGGCAGCTTGATTTCCAGCTCGGCGCGGTTGCTCAGGCCGTAGCGGCCGGTCAGCGCGCCGGTGATGGTGTTGCGCTTGACCTCGCGCACGTCCACCAAGCCGATCAGCAAGGCCGGGATGATGGTGTACCCCACCAGCACCACCCGGTTGCTCGACGAATAGCCGAATTGCAGCGACGGCTCCACCACCAGCTTGCCGCGCGGCGTCAGCACGCCCGGCTGCTCGAACAGCGGCGCCACCGCCGGCGGGCGGCCGTCGTCGGGATTTTGCGCCTGCGCTTGGGCTTGGACACCCGCGCTCCATACCATCATCGCCAGCACGCTGGCATGTCGCTTCACACTCGAACGCATCGTCGCTCCTCAAGTTGAATTACTTGACGACCGCAGCGCTCAAGGCATCGCGCAAACCGCTTTCAAAATTGACCGCCCTGAGCAAGGCCAGGTTGCTGACGGTAGTGTTGATCGTCGTCTGGCTGCGTATCGCCTGGTCGTTTACGCTGTTCTGGATCACCAGCGCCCCCAGTCCCTGCGCGGACAGCGGCTCGGCCAGATTGCCGACGCCATTCTGTACCACCACGGCGGCCAGCGCTTCGCTGGCCATCGCGGCTTCCGCAGCACTTAACTGTGTCATATCGGCGATGGAAAAATGGGTGCTGGCTACAACACTGCCATTGATCGAAACCAAACGTTCGACACCTAGCGACAGCATCAGCCCGCCGCCGACCGCGTAACCGCCGCGCGCCTGCTCCAGCTCGCTGTCGTCGACCGCGATCCAGTCATCGACAACGGAAGCCTCGGCCCCGGCCTGGGACACGGCGGCGCAAGCCAGCAGCGCGCCCGCCAGGATGGAATAGCAGCTACGCATGGTGGATCTCCGTTTCAAAAATTACCGCTGCCGTTCTTGGGCAGCACCACGTCGGACAGGCTGCCGCGGCCGATGCCGGCGCCCAGCGGCGCCTGCGGCGCGATCCGCCATTCGGCGGCCTGGTTGAAGCGCGGCTGGCCCGACCAGTTGTGGATCACGAACAGCAGCCGGTCGGGCCACATGGCCTCGAAGGCGTCGCGGCTCAGCGCGCGGGTACCGCCGGCCGGGTCGCCGATCAGCACGCGCTGCTGGTCCAGGCCCTTGATGACGACAAAATGCAGGTAGCCGTTCTCCACAATGCGGGCGATGGCGGGAAAGCGCGCCTCGGCCAGCTTTTGCAGCGGCTGCTGGTAGCCGTCGGCGATAAAGCCCAGCTGCGCCAGGTAGCGCTTCATGTCCAGCAGCGAGAAGCCCTCGCGCTGGATGCGCGCCTGGTCGCCCTGCGCGTACATGGCCGAAAACACCTGTTCCTCGGTGACCGGCTTGTCGTAGTGATAGCTCAGCAACGTCGCCAGCGCCGCCGAACCGCAACTGAAGTCGTGCTGCTGGCGTATCGTCGAGCGGAAACGCAGCGCTTTCAGGCTGGTCACGGGCAGCGTGTAGCCGGCGCCGCCCACGCTGGGCAGGTCGGCGCCGAACGCCGCTGCCGATGTAGCGCAGGCGGCCAGCAATATCGTGGCAAAAAGTTTCATTGGATCTGCTTCATTGCATCTGGATGTTGATGATGGTGGCGTTCTGTATCAGCACATTGGCGCCGGAATTCTGTATCGCCACCGGCAGGCCGGAGGCATTGCTGAACGAGGCGCTGCCGATGCTGTTGGCGCCCGTCACGACGTTGACCGCCGCGTTGCCGCTGACCGCGCCGTTCAGTTGCAGCTCGTTGCTGACCGTGTCGGCGCCGCCGCGCAGCTGCGCCAGCAGCTCCAACGACACCGGCGCAACATCGAAGCCCGGCGGATCGTCCGGCGCGGGCGCCGGCGCCGCATCGGCGGCCACGGCCTGCCAGCAGGCGGCGCAGGCCAGCGCCGCCAGGTAGTTACCGAGTAATCGCATAGTCTCTCCTTCCCTCAAGGGAGCGGGGCAAGCCGGCATGCGCCTGCCCCGCCCTGCTGTGCTTAGCGACCCACCGACAGGTTGGCCTGCACGTTGACGCTCTGCTGCACCAGCGAAGCGATGCCGCTGTTCTGCGCCGCCACCATGATGCCGGCGGCCGACTGGCCGACGCTGCTCATCGTGTTGGACATATTGAACGTGCCGGCATCGACCGTGATGGCGGCGCCCGCACCGCCAGTGCCACCCGCGCCGGCGCCCCCCGTTGCCGCGCCAGCGGTATTGGTGCCGCCCGAGCCGCCGGCGCCGGCGGTGTTGCCGCCGCCACCCGCACCGCCTGCTCCGCCGGCGCCGCCCGTGGCGTTGCCATTGGTCGGATCGCCATTGCTGGCCGTGCCGCCGGTGGCCGCCCCACCTGCCGCGCCGTTACCGCCCGTGTTCGAGGCCGCGCCGCTGTTGCCACCGGTGCCGCCGGCCGCGCCCGCGCCGCCGGCTGCACCGGTGCTGCTGGCCGTGCCGCCTGCCGCGCCGGCGCCACCCGCACCGGTGGTAGCGGCCGCCCCGGCGCCGCCGGTACCACCAGCCGCACCCGCACCACCGGCGCCGCCGGTGGCCGCGCCCGAAGTACTGGTGCCGTCACCCGAGCCGGCACCGCCGCCGGTTCCCGCGCCCGAGGTCGCGGTACCGGTCTGCGCCACCGGCATGCCGCCGCCGTCGCTGGTATTGCTGTTCGACGAGCTGGCCGCACCGCCCGTGCCCGCGCCGGCGGTCGCAGCGCTGCTGGTGTTGCCGGAGCTGCTACCGGCGCCGCCGCCATACGACCCTGCGCCGCCCGCACCCGCCGCACCGCCGGCGCCGCCGCCGGCCCCGCCGGTGGCGCCACCCTGGCCGCCGGTACCGCCGTAGGTTTCACCGCCGGCGCCGCCGGCGCCGCCCAAGCCGCCCGAGCCGCCGGCCCCGCCGGCGCCGCTGTTGGCGTTGGCGGCGTTACCACCCGCACCGCCATTGCCGCCGACGGTAGTGCCCACCGACGGCGCACCATTGGAGGCGCTGCCGTTGCTGGCATTGCCACCAGTGCCGCCTGCGGCGCCGTAGCCGCCATAGCTGGCGCCACCGCTGCCGCCGGTGGCCGCCGCAGCGCCGCCGGTGGCGTTGCCGCCGACGCCGCCATAACCATCGCCGCCGGTGCTGTTGCCGCTATTGCTGGCGCGGTTGCCGATGTCGTGCACGGTGTTGCCGTTGACCGTGCCGGTCAGCGTGCTCGTGGCGTTGGCGCTGGACTGGTTGTAGGCATTGCTCAAGGTCGACGTGGAGGTGCCGCCGTTGTTGGCCGCCGCGCTGCCGACCGCACTGGCGGACGCGCCGCCGGTGCTGTGGTTGTTGTTGTTGTGATTGTTGGTGCTGCTGTCCTGGACGGCGCTGGAATTGTCGTTGGCGCTGGGCCCGGCGCCCGATTGCGTAGTAGCTGTTTGTGCATAAGCCTGTGCACTGAAAGCCAGTGCGATGGCGACCCCGATGATTGATTTTTTCATAGCTGCTCCTGCCTGAAGAATGGATGTAATGTGAACCAACGTGTGTAAACGCGCGCCTGAAGACCTCTCTTCCGGCCTGTCCTCTTTTGCAATCTTGGTGCCAGTCGCCGCAAGCTCTTGATATCGCTGCGAAAGCGCGCCAGGCGCGCCCTGGCGCCGCTTGATTTGCGCCGCAAACCGTCACACCGCTGCGACAGCGCCGCTTCATTCGCTGGGGACGTCGGTGTAACGGCCTTGCGACGGCGCATTGATCCCGTGCTTGGCCAACAGGCGATACAACGTCATGCGCGATACACCGAGATCGCGCGCGGCCAAGGTGATATTGCGGCCGGCGCGCAGCAGGCTGGCGTCGATGGCGTCGCGCTCGGCGCGGATGCGGGCGTCGTCCAGTTGCAGCGGCGCCTTGGCCGAGGCGGCCGGCTCCAGGCCCAGGTCCTGCGCCAGGATCAGGCGGCCCTCGGCCATCACCATGGCGCGCCGCACGCGGTTGATCAGCTCGCGCACGTTGCCGGGCCAGTTGTACTCGCGGATGGCCTGCTCGGCGCGGCTGCTGAAACCGCGCACGCGCGGCGCGCGCTCGCTGGAGAAGGTGCGGAAGAAATGCTCCGCCAACGACAGCAGGTCCTCGCGCCGTTCGCGCAGCGGTGGCACGTCCAGCGCCAGCACGTTGAGCCGGTAATACAGGTCTTCGCGGAAGGCGCCGCGCTGCACCGCCTGCGCCAGGTTGACGTGCGAGGCGGCGATCACGCGCGCATCGACCGCGATGCTGCGGGTGCCGCCGACGCGGTAAATGGTGCGCTCCTGCAGGAAGCGCAGCAGGTTGGCCTGCAGCTCCATCGGCAGATCGCCGATTTCGTCGAGGAAGATGGAGCCGCCCTGCGCGCTTTCGATCAGGCCGCGTTTGTCGCGCGCGGCGCCGGTGAAGGCGCCGCGCTCATGGCCGAACAGCTCCGATTGAATCAGCGAGCCGGGAATGGCGCCGCAATTGATCGGCACGAACGGCCCCTTGCGGCGCGGCGAATGCGCGTGCACGGCCTGCGCCGCCAGCTCCTTGCCGCTGCCGCTCTCGCCCCAGATCAATACCGGCGCGCTGGCCGCCGCCACCTTGACGATCTGCCGCCGCAAGCGCGTGATGGCGGGACTTTTCCCGGTCAGCGCGACATCGTCGGCGCCGCCTGCGGGCGCGGGCTCCTCGCGCAAGGCCGCCATGCCGAGCGCATGGCCGAGCGCGTGCCGCAGCCGCTCGCCATCGACCGGCCAGCTGTGGTAATCGGCGCAATGGTCGAGCAGCAGCTGGCGCCAGCCGGGGTGCGCCAGCGCGGCCGGCGGCAGCACGGCGATCCAGTGCACCATCCAGTGATCGCACAGGAAGGCGTTGAGATCGTCGCAGCTGTCCGTCTCCCGCACCAGCAACAGGCCGACCGCGCATGGCCGCGCCTTGAAATGACGGCGCGCTTCAGCCGGCGTGGCGGCCGGAATCACGTCCCAGTCCGCCGGCAAAGACGGTACGCCGACGCCCAGGCAGAGTATCGTTTTCGTCGTCATGCTTATTGGACGGGCAATGATGAGAAAAGTTCAAGCTTGTGCCACCGTCGGGTCCGCTATAGAATGCGCGCTACTTTTTGAACAGCTGAATAACAAGCTGTCAATAGTATAAAGATATAAAAAATAAAACGGGATGTAGTGAGATGAACGAATTTGAATTGAAACTGGCGGACCTGCCGGGTTGGCGCCAGCGCGTCGCGCTGCGCGTGCTCAAGCTGTTTGGCTGGCGCATGCTGTACCGTCCCCTGCCCGGTCCGCGCGGCATCGCCGTGGTGTATCCGCACACCTCGAACTGGGACTTCATGATCGGCCTGTTCGGCAAGTGGGCGCTCAACCTGCCGTTCCGCTGGCTGGCCAAGGATTCGCTGTTCAAGTCGCCGCTGGGCGGCTGGTTCCGTTCGCTCGGCGGCGAGCCGGTCGACCGCAGCGCGCCGCAAGGCATGATTCGCGCCCAGGCCGAGCGCATGAACGCGGCCGACTGGTACTGGGTCGGCATCACGCCGGAAGCCACGCGCGGCTATCGCCCGCACTGGAAGAGCGGCTTCTATCACCTGGCGCTGGAGGCCAAGGTGCCGCTGTGCCTGGTGTACATCGACTATCCGAACAAGACGCTGGCCGTGAAGGACCACCTGCACCTGAGCGGCGACAAGGATGCCGACATGGCCGCCATCCGCGCCGTCTACGACGGCCATCACGGCCTGTATCCGGAAAACGAAGCGCCCATCGTGCTGCAGGAACGCCGCACCGACGAGCGCAAATAACGCTTAGGCGGTCGCCGCCAGCACCACGCCGGTGGCGGCGATCGCCGCACCCGAGGCCTTGACCGCCAGCGACGGGCTCACCCGGCCCAGTAGACTCCCACCGTAGACCAGCACCAGGCTGGCCGCCAGCAATCCGGCGGCGCTGATCGCCTGCGGCAGTTCATGGCCGTGGGCGTTGCCGTGCAGGATGGCAAACGTCCCCACCATCACCGCGCCCACAGCCGCCGGCAGACGTGCCGCCAGCGCCACCAGCAAACCCATCAACACCACCGTCAACGCGATGCCGGTTTCCAGGCCCGGCAGCGACAGCCCGACCATGCCGCTGGCCATGCCGGCCAGCAGCATGCCGATGAAGGTGGCGGGCAGCCATTTGGCGTTGGGCTGGCGCACGCTCCACGCGCCCACCGCCAGCATCGCCAGCAAGTGATCGAGACCGGTGAACGGATGGGTGAAGCCGGCCAGGAAGCCGTGCGAGTGCGCGCCGGCGCCGCTGTGGGCCAGGGCGGCGCCGCTGGAAGCGGCCAGGACCAACGCTGCTGCGATTTTTTTCATGTGTGCTCCTAGTGTGGGGTTTGGCCCAGCAGGCCTTGTTCGCGGATGAAGTCGATGACCTTGGTCACGCCCTCGCCGCTGCGCAGATTGGTGAAGAAGAACGGCCGGTTGCCGCGCTGCTGCTTGGCGTCGCGCGCCATCACGTCCAGGTCCGCGCCCACGTGCGGCGCCAGGTCGGTCTTGTTGATGATGAGGAGGTCGGAGCGGGTGATGCCGGGACCGCCCTTGCGCGGGATCTTCTCGCCGCCGGCGACGTCGATCACGTAGATGGTCAGGTCGGACAGCTCCGGACTGAAGGTGGCGGCCAGGTTGTCGCCGCCCGACTCCACCAGGATCAGGTCGAGATTGGGGAAGTCGGCCTGCATGCGGGCGATGGCTTCCAGGTTGATGGACGCGTCTTCGCGGATGGCCGTGTGCGGGCAGCCGCCGGTTTCCACGCCCATCAGACGCTCGGCCGGCAGCGCGTCCGCGCGCAGCAGGATCTCCATGTCTTCCTTGGTGTAGATGTCGTTGGTGATGACGGCCATGTCGTAGTGGTCGCGCATGCCCTTGCACAGCATTTCGCACAGCGCGGTTTTGCCCGAGCCGACAGGGCCGCCGATGCCGACGCGCAGAGGATTGGAGGTAGTCATATTTGCTCTTTCAGGATCTGTATAAACGGCTGTATTGAACTTCGTGTTGCATCGACAGCAGCGACAGGCCCGGCGCCCAGTTGCTCATGTCGTCGTCGCCGACGGTTTGCGCGTAACGGGCGGCGGCTTCGATTTCTTCGCGCAGCGACAGCAGCATGCGCTGACCCGCCACCTGCCCCAATGGCACCGACTTTACGCACACCAGCACCTGGTTCTCGGCCCAGGCGAACAGCATGGCCAGCAGCGCGGCCTCGTGCGGGATGTTGAGTGCGGCGACGGCGCAGGCGAAGGCGGTCGGCAGCGCCACTTCCGGTTCGGCCTGGAGTTGCGCCAGCATCTCGGCATCGGTAATGCCCAATTCGGCGACCAGCTTGGTGAGCGAGTAGCCCATCTGGATGGTCTCGGCGCGGAACTCGGCGCTGTCGCGCGAGGCGATGAATTTTTCGCTCCAATCGGCGACGGCACGCCAGTCGCGGCGCGACCAGGCTTGCATTAGCCGCCAGCTGATCGGCGCTTCCCATTGCGCCACCACTTCGTGCAGGTGACGGGTTATCCAGGCGCGCGCGGTGTCGGCGTTGTGCACCGTGCCGTTTTCCAGCGCGGCCTCCAGCCCTTGCGAATAGCTGTAGGCGCCGATCGGCAAGGCCGGGCTGGCGAATTGCAGCAGATGCAGCAGCGCGGTCGCCTGCATCACCACCCCGTCGTTCCCGCGCACGCGGGAACCCATAGGCCGCGTGCCGATAAGCTCAGCATGGGTCCCCGCTTTCGCGAGGACGACGGGGCGCGGGTCATTTCGGGTCTCCCGGACGATGGATTTTCTGGCGCAACGGGATCGGCGCCAGCGGGCCGTTTTCATGGTGGTGGCCATGGCCGCCGCCGTAGGCGCCGGATTCCGGCTCGAACGCCGCCATCTCTTCCACCACGGTGGCGCCCAGTCCCGCCAGCATTTCCTTCAGCACGGCGTCGGCGCGGATGCGCAGGAAGCCATCGCCCACCTGCGCCTGCGTGTGGCGGTTCCCCAGATGGAAGGCGCAGCGCAGCAGCGCGTGCGCGTCGGCACACGTGACTTTGTAGGTCGGCTCCGGCGCGGCCACCACGCGCACCACGCGCTGGTCTTCGCCGGTCAGCAGGTCGCCGTCGCGCAGCACGGTGCCGCGCACGGTGAACACCGCCACGTCTTCGCCGTTGTCCAGCGTCGCGCGCAGGCGGCACTTCTCGCGCAGTTCGTAGGGCAGCACCAGTTGGGCGGCAATGGTCTCAGCGTGCGGGATTTTCGTATGTAATGTCAACATAATGAGGTGAGCATAATCAGAACAGGAAATAGCGCTGCGCCATCGGCAGGACGTCGGCCGGCTCGCACACCAGCAACTCGCCATTGGCGCGCACTTCATAGGTTTCGGGATTGACGTCCATCTTCGGCGCCAGGCTGTTGTGGATCATGTCGGACTTGCGCAGCGTGCGCATGCCCTTGGCCACGATCAGCGTTTTGTTCAGTTTCAGCGCATCGCCGATGCCGGCGTCATACGCCGCCTGCGACACGAAGGTGAAGGACTTCTTCAAGCCGCCGCCGAAGGCGCCGAACATCGGCCGGTAGTGCACCGGCTGCGGCGTCGGGATCGACGCGTTCGGATCGCCCATCAGCGCCGCCGCGATCATGCCGCCCTTCAGTATCATGGTCGGCTTGACGCCGAAGAAGGCCGGCCGCCACACCACCAGGTCGGCGATCTTGCCCACTTCCACCGAGCCCAACGCATGCGCGATGCCGTGCGTGATGGCCGGGTTGATGGTGTACTTGGCGATGTAGCGCTTGACGCGGAAGTTATCGTTGCGCGAAGAATCCGGCGCCAGCGGCCCGCGCTGCACCTTCATCTTGTGCGCGGTCTGCCAGGTGCGCATCACCACCTCGCCCACGCGGCCCATGGCCTGCGAGTCGGACGACATCATGGAGATGGCGCCGATGTCGTGCAGGATGTCTTCCGCCGCAATGGTCTCGCGGCGGATGCGCGATTCGGCGAAGGCCACGTCTTCGGTGATGGCGGCGTCCAGGTGGTGGCATACCATCAGCATGTCCAGGTGCTCGTCCAGCGTGTTGATGGTGTACGGCCGCGTAGGATTGGTCGACGACGGCAGCACGTTCGATTCGCCCACCGCCGCAATGATGTCCGGCGCATGGCCGCCGCCCGCGCCTTCGGTGTGGAAGGTGTGGATGGTGCGGTCCTTGAACGCGGCCAGCGTGTCGGCCAGGTAGCCGCCTTCGTTCAGCGTGTCGCTGTGGATGGCGACCTGGATATCCATTTTGTCGGCCACGGACAGGCAGTTGTCGATGGCGGCCGGCGTGCTGCCCCAGTCCTCGTGCAGCTTGAGGCCGATGGCGCCGGCCAGCACCTGCTCCTCCAGCGGCGCCGGCAAACTGACGTTGCCCTTGCCGAGGAAGCCCAGGTTCATCGGGAATGCATCGGCCGCCTGCAGCATGGAATGCAAATGCCACGGCCCCGGCGTGCAGGTGGTGGCCGAGGTGCCGGCCGACGGCCCGGTGCCGCCGCCGATCATGGTGGTGACGCCGCTCATCAGCGCCTCCTCGATCTGCTGCGGGCAGATGAAGTGGATGTGCGTGTCGACCCCGCCGGCGGTGACGATCATGCCCTCGCCCGCGATGATCTCGGTGGCGCCGCCGATGGCCATGGTCACATTCGGCTGGATGTCCGGATTGCCGGCCTTGCCGATGGCGGCGATCATGCCGTTTTTCAGGCCGATGTCGGCCTTGACGATGCCCCAATGGTCGACGATCACCGCGTTGGTGATCACCGTGTCCATCACGTCGGCGGCCACGCGCTGCGACTGGCCCATGCCGTCGCGGATCACCTTGCCGCCGCCGAATTTCACTTCTTCGCCGTAGGTGGCGAAGTCCTTCTCGATTTCGATAAACAGTTCCGTGTCCGCCAGGCGGATCCGATCTCCGGTCGTCGGACCGAACATCTCCGCGTAGGCGCGGCGCGAGATTGTAGCCATGAGAACCTTTTAGCTTTTTGGTGGTGTGGAGTCCAGCTTGCCCATTACTTTGCCGCTGAAGCCATAGATTTCCTGGTCGCCGTCCAGCTTCACCAGTTCCACGGTGCGCTGCTGGCCCGGTTCGAAACGCACGGCGGTGCCGGCGGCGATATTGAGCCGCATGCCATAGGCCTTCCAGCGTTCCAGCTTGAGCACCGAGTTGGCTTCAAAAAAATGGAAATGCGAGCCCACCTGCACCGGACGGTCGCCCTGGTTGGTGACGACCACGGTGACCGTCTCGCGGCCCACGTTCAGGTCGATCTCGCCGTCTTCTAGCTTGTATTCACCTGGGATCATGATGAACTCCTTTATGGGATGGGATTGTGGACAGTCACAAGCTTGCTCCCATCGGGGAACGTCGCTTCGACCTGGATGTCGGGAATCATTTCGGGGATACCTTCCATGACGTCGGCGCGCGTGAGTATGCGCGTGCCGTCGGACATCAGTTGAGCGACAGTTTTGCCGTCGCGGGCACCTTCCATGATGGCGCAGGTAATCAGCGCCACCGCTTCCGGGTAGTTCAACTTCAGGCCGCGGGCAAGGCGGCGTTCGGCCACGATACCTGCGGTAAAAATCAACAGCTTATCTTTTTCGCGTGGCGTTAAATCCATGTTGTATTCTCTTTCAGGTTTGCCAGATGCGCGGCGTGACGGCCGCGCGGCCCAGCAGATGCGGGCGCACGCGGCGCCATACGGTGAGCATCAGGCGGCGCGCGGTTTCGCTGTCGTCGCCCAGATGGCGTGCCACCAGTACGCCCTTGGTTTGTGTCACGCCGAAGACATGCTCGCCGTCGGCGGCGATGTCGGCGCGGATCTCGTTGATGACCGCCGCCGGCAGCGTCTTGCCGGCGGCGGTCAGGGTGGCGCAGACGGTACGGCCGTTGAGCGCCAGCGGGCTGTCGAGCCGGCCGCCGATCAGGTCGCCCTGCTCCCACCAGATCAGCTTGCCGTCGCGGCGGATGCTGCTGCGCTGGCGGATGCTGCCGCTGTTGAACACCTCGCCCGAGCCGCGCCGGCCCATGCACAGGATCTCGCAGCCGAGGAAGGTGGCGCCAGCGGCCAGTTCGACATGCTGCTCCAGCACGACGTTAGCGGTATCAAAAAAGATGGTTTCCTGCGGCAGCCATTCCAGCGCGGCGTCCTGGTTCACATGCAGGTGGATGGTCTGGCGCGACACCTTGCTATTGGCCTGATACCACTTGGCCGCGCCCGGCGTGGTGATGAAGGCGTGGGCGCGGTCGCCGACGCCGATGTCGATCTCCAGCCGGTCGCCGCCGACCACGCCACCGGGTGGATGGACGATGATGGCGTGGCAAACCTTGCCATCCTCCGGATACAGCGCCTTCTGCACGCGCAGCGGGCCGTAGTGGAGCTTGTCGAACAGCCGCGTGGTGCCGGCGTCGTCCGCGAAACCGAGGGTGAGACTGGCCTGCCAGGCACTGTGGCCAGTGCTGGCGGCGAGGTCGCGCGGTGCGGTGCAATCGGGCATATAAACAAACTTGTTAAATGATGTCTGTCCTATGCAATCGCTGTGCCAGCTGAAGCAGGGGCGACCCGCCGATCTGCGCACCAAAGTGTTGCATCAGGCACCATATTGGTGCACACCTATCATCTTCCTTTCCGATCGCGGCAATAAAAAGCTTTACCGCCGGGCGCAAAACCCGTGTGTTGTAAAAAAGTGCCGCACAGCAAAATATTTTTCGGATTTCTACGCCGCCAAAAGTTTCACCACTTTTAGCAAAAGCGCGTTTTTTTCAGTTGATGAATAATTGATTCCATTGAAGAGCGGAAACAAAAGTTGTCTTATCCGCGATAAACGATTTACTTAAATGGAGGTCACCATGATCAGCAAGTCCCTGTCCCGCGCAGCGTTGGCAACCGCACTTGGCGTCACCTTGTTGCCGCTGCTGAGCGGCGCCGCCACCTACAACAACGGCAACCGCACCACCACCTTCGACGTCACGCTGAAGATCATCGCCGACTGCACCATCGCCGCCAACCAGCTGGACTTCGGCCAGTCGCAAGGCGTGCTGGCCACGGCGGTCAACGTCAACACCACGCTCAACATCGTGTGCACCAACACCACCCCCTACAACGTCGGCCTGAACGCCGGCACCGGCACCGGCTCCAGCATCGGCGCACGCGTATTGAGCGGCACGGCCGGCAACACCAGCACCGTGAACTACGCCCTGACCCAAACCGCCGGCGGCGCCAACTGGGGCAACACGCAAGGCACCGACACCGTCTCGGGCACCGGCAGCGGCAGCACGCAAAATCTCACCGTGCACGGCTCCATCCCGGCACAGGCAACGCCGCAACCGGACACCTACCGTTCGACCATCACCGCGACCGTGTACTTCTAAACTGCTTCCCCCGCCGCAGCCCGCAAACCAGGCTACGCGCTTCGCAATATCCAGCGCCCAAACCCGCGCGAAATTTCCCCTCTAGTTTTATCGCAGTCGATTCTTGCCCCTCGCTCAATTGAACTTTGCGCGTTGCTGTCTATTTACGCCCGTGCTTTGTCCCCATACTGGTGGCTTCCTGAATTTAAGTGGAGCACAGCATGAAAGTATTCATCACCGGCGCGGCAGGTTTTATCGGAAGCTCAATTGCCGCAGGCCTGGTCAAGGCCGGGCATGAAGTCGTGGGTCTGGTACGCAAGCCCGAACAACTGGATGAAGTTCGCAAAATCGGCGTGACCGGGGTACTCGGCTCCCTCACCGACCGCGAACTGCTGATCGCGCAGGCGCGAGCCGCCGACGCCGTCATCAACGCCGCCAGCAGCGACAACCGCGCGGCGGTGGAAGCCTTCGTGGAAGCGCTGGCCGGCAGCGGCAAGGTATTCCTGCACACCAGCGGATCGAGCATCGTCGGCGACGCCTCCGGCGGCGAAGGCACGGAACAGATCTACTACGAAGACAATCTCCCCGAACCAACTGCGGACAAAGCCGCGCGCGTCGCCATCGACAAGCTCGTGCTGGACGCGGCCAACAAAGGCGTGCGCTCGGCGGTGCTGTGCAATACCCTGATCTACGGCCACGGCGCGCTGCCGCGCGACTCGGTGCAGCTGCCACGCCTGCTCAAGCAGGCGCGCAAGAGCGGCATCGTGCGCCACGTCGGCCCCGGCCGCAACATCTGGTCGAATGTGCACATCGACGACGTGGTGGACCTGTATCTGCTGGCCTTGGAGAAAACCGAAGCCGGCGCCTTCTACTTCGTGGAAAGCGGCGAAGCGGCGTTCCGCGACATGACCGCCGCCATCGCCAAGGCGCTGAACCTCGGCCCGGCGCAGGACTGGCCGCTGGATGAAGCCAAGGAAGAATGGGGCTACGAGATGGCCTCCTACGGCCTCGGCTCGAACAGCCGCGTGCGCGGCGAACGCGCGCGCAAGCAGCTGGGCTGGCAGCCGCACCGCCCGTCGGTGCTGGACTGGATCGCCGGCGACATGCTGCGCTAATCCAGCACGCGGGTGACCAGCACACGGTCGATCAAGCCGTACTCCACGCCTTCGCCGGCGGACATGAAGTTGTCGCGGTCCGAATCCCTTTCGACCTGCTCCACCGTCCTGCCGGTGCGCTCGGCGAGGATGCTGTTGATGCGGTGACGCTGATACAGCACCTCGCGCGCCTGAATCTCGATATCGGACGCCACGCCCTGCGAACCGCCGTGCGGCTGGTGAATCATGATGCGGGCGTTGGGCAAGGCAAAACGCTTGCCGATCGCGCCGGCCGCCAGCAGGAAGGACCCCATGCTGGCGGCAAAGCCGGTGCAAAGGGTGGACACATCCGGCTTGATGAACTGCATGGTGTCGTACACCGCCATGCCGGCATACACCGAGCCGCCCGGCGAATTGATGTACAGCGAAATATCCTTGTCGGCGTTGTCCGACTCCAGGAACAGCAGCTGGGCCACGATCAGGTTGGCCGATTGCTCGGTCACCTCGCCCACCAGAAAAATCACGCGCTCCTTCAGCAAGCGTGAATAGATATCGAATGCGCGCTCGCCGCGCGCGGTGGTTTCAATCACAGTGGGTATCAAACCGTTCATGGTCGTCCTTTTTGCGGTAGAGTGGGATTACTGTCCGCTTGACGCACGCGGGCGGCCGCGTGTGACCGGCAAAAAATAAATCGCCGGCGTGTCACATCCGGGCCGCGACCAGCGTCATGGTGAGCCAGCCCACCAACGGAGATCCGCCATGCCCTGCCTTGCCGACATTGCCCTGTTCGAACAGCTACGCCCGCGCCTGAAGGCGATCAGCTGCCGCATCGTCGGCAGCGAGGCGGAAGCCGAGGACATCGTGCAGGATTGTTTTCTGAAGTGGCGTTGTATGGATACGGCGACGCTGGCCACGCCGGCGGCCTGGCTGACCACCGTGGTGCGGCACCAGTCCATTGATCGCCTGCGCAAGCACGCACGGGAGACGGCGGCGGCGCAGATCTCCATGGAACTGGTGCCAGAAGCCGCGCCCTTGCCGCCCGAGGACGGCCTGCTGCGGCGCGCGGAATTGGGCGAAGCGCTGGGCCGCATGCTGGCCTGCCTGTCGCCGTCCGAGCGCCTGGCGCTGGTGTTGCATGAAGTGTTCGAGTGCGAGCACGCCGACATCGCGGCGGCGCTGGGCACCAACGCCGCCAATGCGCGCCAGTACCTGGCCCGTGCGCGCCGCCGGCTGCGCGAGATGACGGCGGAGACACCGCCCAGCGAAAAACTCAACCGGGAACTGGTGCGCCGCTTCCAGGCCGCCATCAATGGACTGGATCTGCCGGCGATGCTGACGCTGCTGGGTGAGCAGCAACCCGTGTCGGTGCGGCGCATCCACGCCGGCCCGAGCGCCAACGAGGCTTGCTATCGCCTGGCGCTGGCGGCTTGAGTCGGGCTAGTCCTGCAGCACCGTCACGCGCGGCCAGCGCAGCGCGTACTTCTTCTGCTGCACGCGCATGTGGTAGGTGTCGACGCTGACGCGCGTCGGATTGCGTCGCACGACGCAGTTGAACAAATCCTCCAGGCCATGCGGCGCGATCACTTCGATGGTGTCATCCGCGCGCAAGCGCAGACCGACCGAGGTGGCGTATTCGGGCCACGAGGCCACCGCCTCGTGCAACGATTGCAGCGGCTCGACCGCATGGCCGAATTGGTCTTCGAACCATAGATGGACCGCCGCCTGATTGGTTACTTCCCAAGGAGTGCCGGGCATCGCCAGCGACAGTCGATGCTGAAGTTCGGCCTCACGCTCCGGCGACAGGTCGGTCGCATCGAAGTAGACCAGATCAAGGTCGGCCAGCGGCGTCGGCGTGGAGTAGCCGTGCAAGGCGTCCCACACCAGGTTGCGCACCGCCCCGGCGCCGATGCACCAGGACGATAGTTCCAGCTCGCGCGCGGCGCGCAGCGCCGACACAAACCATCTGGAAGAGCGCGCGATCTGGCACAGGCGCTGCTCAAGCTCATCTCGCGCTGCGGTCGTCATGATTCTTTTTTCCGAAAAGTGAGGCATGCATGATTGTAGCCGCCCCACCGCCTCCGGAAATACGCGCATTGTCACTACGTTACACCATCACTCCAGGTCGGGATACGGGCTCTTACCGCCTTCGGCGATGAACTGGTCGATACGCGCCTCCATCACCGGCAACGGCACCGAGCCCAGTTGCAGCACGGTGTCGTGGAAGGCGCGGATGTCGAACTTGCTGCCCAGCGCCTTCTCCGCCTTCTTGCGCGCGTTGATGATGCTCATCTCGCCGAGGTAGTAGGACAAGGCCTGGCCCGGCCACGAGATGTAGCGGTCCACTTCCGTTTCGATTTCGTGCTCCGACAGCGCGGTGTTGGCGTGCAGATAATCCTGCGCCTGCTTGCGGTTCCAGCCCTTGCTGTGCAGGCCCGTATCCACAACGAGGCGCGAAGCGCGCCATGCCTGGTAACTGAGCATGCCGAATACTTCATACGGCGTTTCGTACATGCCCATCTCCACGCCCAGGCGCTCGCTGTACAGCGCCCAGCCTTCGCCGAAGGCCGAGATATACGCGTTGCGGAACGGCGGACGGCCCTTCTGCTCCATCGCCACCGGCATCTGGAAGGCGTGGCCCGGCGCCGATTCGTGCAGGGTCAGCGCCGGCATGCTGTACAGCGCGCGCGACGGCAGGTTGTAGGTGTTGACCAGGTAGACGCCCGGACCGCCACGGCCCGAGGTGTAGAACGGCGCCTGGTCGTCCGGCACCGGGATCACCGCGAAGCGGCGGCGCGGCAGGTAGCCGAAGTACTGCGACACCTTGGCGTCGAACTTCTTGGCCACCCACGCGGAGCGCATCAGCAGCTCTTCCGGCGTCTTGGCGTAGAACTGCGGATCGGTGCGCAGGAACTGCAGGAAGGCCGGCAGGTCGCCCTGGAACTTGACCTGCTTGATCACCTCGTGCATCTCGGCGCGGATCTTGGCCATTTCCTCCAGGCCGATGTTGTGGATCTGGTCCGCGCTCATCGAGGTGGTGGTGAATTCAACGATCTTGGACTGGTAGTAAGCCTTACCGTTCGGCAGGCTCTCGGCCGCCAGTTCCTCGCGCGCTTTCGGCACATACTCTTCGCGCATGAACTTCAACAGCGCCTGGTGCGCCGGAATGACGTAGGTCTGGATCGCCTTCACGGCCTGCGCCCGCAGCTCTTCCTGCTGCGCCGCCGGCATGGTGGCCGGCATGGTCTTGAACGGCAGGTAGTACACCGTGTCCTGCGGCGTTTTCGCCTCGCTCACCGAGGTGATGGAACTGTCGCGGCCCACCAGCGTGACTTTCGGCGGCGTGAAGCCGCGCGCCAGGCCGGCGCGCATGTTAACGACTTCCTCATTGAAGTAGCGCGGCACGTCGGTGAGCTGCTTGAGGTAGTCGCGGTACTCTTTTTCCTTGGTCATCGGGCGGCGCGCGGTGCCGGCCATGTTGGACCAGAAGGCCGAGTCGGCGTTCAGCGGCTTTTCATATTCGCGGAATTCCTGGGCCGCGATGTAGGCGGCGATCTGCGCCTTGTACACCTGGTAGTTGATGCGCTCCGGCGCCGACAGGCTGGCTTCCTTGATGCCGTCCAGCTTCTTCATCACGCCCTGCCAGTAGGCCGTGCGCTTGTTCTGGGTGGCGACGTCGATGCGCGGCAGCGATGGCGACACGCCGCTGCTGTCGTCGTCCTCGCCGTCTTCCTGCTTCTGGCTCAGGCGCCATTTCCATTCCTGGGTGTAGATCGCTTTGAACTGGGCGTCGGCCGGGCCGGCTTTCAGGGCGGGGGTGGCGGCGCCGGCGCTAATGCAGACCAGCATGACGGCGCCCGCAATGGCGCTACTGAACTTCTTTTCCATAAGACTCCAGGTTGATTTATATGTCCGACAAAGTACGGCGTTCGCGCAGCAGCGCGGTGAAGCTTTCGGCGTTGACCGGGCGGCTGAAATAATAGCCCTGCATTTCATCGCAACCGCGTTCGGCGAGGAACTGCACCTGCTCGCGCGTTTCCACGCCCTCCGCGATCACGCGCATGTTCAGGTTGTGCGCCAACGAAATCACGGAAAGCGCGATCGCCGCGTCGGCACTGTTGGTGGTGACGTCGTCGACGAACGATTTATCGATCTTCAGCACGTCGATCGGGAAGCGCTTCAGGTAACTGAGGCTGGAATAGCCGGTGCCGAAGTCGTCCAGCGAGATGCCGACGCCGATGTCCTTCAGGCGGCGCAGCGCCGCCACCGCCTTGTTCGGATCGCCCATCACCGTGCCTTCCGTGATTTCCAGCCCCAGGTATTCCGGCGACACGCCGAACTTGCGCAGCGTGCTTTCCACATAGGGTACCGTGGCGTCGTTGGCGAACTGCCCCGCCGCCAGGTTGACCGCCACCTTGATCTCGCCCAGGCCCTGGTCGTGCCACACCTTCATCTGCGCGCACACGCTTTCCAGCACCCATTCGCCGATCGAGTTCACCAGGCCGTATTCCTCGGCCAGCGGGATGAAGCGGTTCGGCGGCACTTTGCCCAGCACCGCGCTGTCCCAGCGCAGCAGCGCTTCGGCGCCGACCATGGCGCCGGTCTTCAGGCACACCTGCGGCTGGTAGTGGACTTCGAATTCGTCGCGCGCGATGGCGCCGCGCAGCTGGCCCTGGATCGCCAGCTTGTCGCGGATCTCGGCGTCCATGCGCTCGGTGAAGAAGGCGTAGTTGTCGCGGCCGATTTCCTTGGCGCGGAACAGCGCCGTGTCGGCGTTGCGCACCAGTTCATCGAAGCTCTCGCCGTCGGTCAGGCTGACGGCGATACCGATGCTGGAGGTGACCGTGATCTGCTGGCCGTCGATCACCAGTTCCTTGCGCAGGCCGGCCAATATCTTTTGCGCCAGCGCGATGGTGGCGGTCAGCTGGGTGTCGTCGGCAACGATGATCTGGAATTCGTCGCCGCCCTGACGGGTGACGGTGTCGTCTTCGCGCACGGTTTCGCTCAGATAGCGCGACACCACCTGCAGCGCCTTGTCGCCCATGTCGTGGCCGTAGGAGTCGTTGATGCTCTTGAAGCGGTCCAGGTCCAGGCACATGACGGCCACGCAGCGCCCTTCGCGGCGCGCGGCGGCCAGCGTGTGCGTGAAGCGCTGGCGGGCCAGCATGCGGTTCGGCAAGCCGGTCAAGGCATCGTGGTTCGACAGGAAATCGATCAGGTGCTGCTCGGCCTTGCGCTCGGTGATGTCCATGAACACCGCGACGTGATTGATCACGCTGCCGTCTTCGTCGCGCACCACGGAGGCGCTCAGCAGGCCGGGATAGGTGTCGCCGTTCTTGCGGCGCGCCAGAATCTCGCCCGACCAGTGGCCGGTGGCCACCACCGATTGCACCATGGCGCCGAACGACGAGGCATCGGCGTCGCCGGCGTGCAGCAGGCCCACGCTCTGGCCCTGCACCTCGGCCGCCGTGTAGCCGGAGATTTGCGTGAAGGCCGGGTTAGTGGCGACGATATGCCCCTCGCGGTCGGTCACCACGATGGCGTCCTGGGTCGCCTCGAACACCTGGCTGGCCAGGCGCAGGAACTCTTCGTTGGCGCGGCGCTGCTCCACTTCCTTCGCCAGTTCGGCGGTGCGCTCGGCCACGCGTTCCTCCAGCAAGGCGCGCTCGCTGGCCAGCGCCTTCTGCGCCCGGCCCAGTTTGACGTGGGCGTCGGTGCGCGCCAGGATCTCCTCGGCCTGGAACGGCTTGGCGATGAAATCGACCGCGCCCAGTTCGAAACCGCGCACCTTGTCGTCGGTGTCGTGCTGCGCCGACAGGAAGATCACCGGCACCTGGCTCAGTTCCGGCGTGGCCTTCAGGCGGCGGCAGACTTCAAAGCCGTCGATGCCGGGCATGCGGATGTCGAGCAGGATCAGCTCCGGCGGACGCGATTGCGCGGTCCACAGGGCCAGCTCGCCGTTGGGCGCCTGGCGCACGTAGTAGCCGGCCTCTGTCAGCAGGTCGCTCAGCAGCTTGAGCGAGGCCGGCGTGTCCTCCACGATCAGCACTTCGCCCTTGGTGTGTTGTTCCGATAAATCCCGGTGCATGTAAAGTTCTCTCGCCTGGTCAACTACGCAACTGCCATGATATACCGGTCAGGCCTGTGGTTCCAATTCGTTTCCCGCCTGATCGAGCAAAGCGCACAGTTGCGGATACTGGTGCAGCTGGATCATGTGATCGATGCTCGCCACCACCCCGGCCAGCGCCGGCGGCAAAGGCTCCAGCAGCAGGGTCACGCGCGACAGGTTCAGTTCCTGCAAGGCGGTCTTCAGCTCCTCGCGCAGGGCCGGTTCCAGGCGCCGCAGGTCGGCGTGCGACAGCGGCGCCGGCGTGGCCGGCCGCGCGCCGTGATGGCGCCGCACAAACTGCAGGTCCAGCTGCTGCTCCAGCACCGCGTACAAGCGCTCCTGCTCCACCGGCTTGCGCATGAACTCATCGGCGCCGGCGTTCAGCGCCTCGTCGCGCTCCTCGGCGAAGGCCGAGGCCGTCAGCATCACAATGCGCGGCTGCTTGCCTTCCCGGTTGGCGCGGATGCGGCGCGTGACGCTGATGCCGTCCAGCGCCGGCATGCGCCAGTCCATGAACACCAGGTCCGGCTGCCATATGTCGACCATGGCCAGCGCCTGCGCGCCGTCGCCGACCACGGCGACCTCGAAGCCCAGCGGCTTGAGCAGGCTTTCCAGCAAGGTGCAGCCGTCGGCGTTGTCGTCGGCCACCAGGATGCGGCGGCGCTGCGGCGGCGCCAGCGCGCTGACTTCATCCACGCCCGCCGGCGGCGCCTCGTCGGCCACCTGCACCGCCACCGTGAAGTAGAAGGTGGCGCCGGCGCCGGGCGCCGACTGCAGCGCCAGCGTGCCGCCCATCAGCTGCACGAATTCGCGCGAGATGGTCAGGCCCAGGCCCGTGCCCTCTTTCGCGCCCGGCCCCTCGGCCTGGATGAACGGCTCGAAGATGCGCGCCTGGTCTTCCAGCGCGATGCCGGGACCGTCGTCGATCACGGCGAAGGCCAGCTCGCAGGCGCCGTTGCGCGAGGTGCCGCGCACCCGCAGCGTGACCCGGCCCTGCGCCGTGAATTTGACCGCGTTCGACATCAGGTTCAGCAAGACCTGGCGCAGCTTGGTGCCATCGACGCGCGCGCTGACCGGCAAGCCGACGCTGTCGACCACCAGCTCGACGCCGGTCTGGCCGGCGCGCATGCTCACCATGTCCATCACTTCCTGCAGCATTTCATCGAGGTTGACCACCTCCGTTTGCAGTACGGCGCGGCCGGCCTCGATCTTGGACAGTTCCAGGATGTCGTTGATCAGCGTGAGCAGGTGCTGGCCGGAGCGATGGATGATGGCCAGGTTGCGCTTCTCCTCCGGCAGCATGTTCTTGGAGTCGGCCATCAGGCGCGAAAAGCCGATCACGGAATTGAGCGGCGTGCGCAGCTCGTGGCTCATATTGGCCAGGAAGGTGCTCTTGGCGCGGTTGGCGCCCTGCGCCTGCCGCACCGCCACCGACAAGGCATTGGTGCGCTCGGCCACCAGTTCTTCCAGATGGATGCGGTGGCGGCGCAGTTCCGCTTCGGCCATGCGGCTATTGGTGACGTCGTAGTTGACGCCGACCATGCGCAAGGGATGGCCTTCCGCGTCGCGGAAGATCATGGCGTCGGCCTTCAAGTAGTGAATCGAACCGTCCTGCCAGATCAGGCGGAACTCGACGTCAAATTCGGCGGTGCCGTCGAGCGCCTGCTGCAGCAGCATCTCGGTGGGAATGGCGTCGTCCGGATGCACCATCTTGCGCCAGGCCTCGAGCGGCTCGTGCACCTTGCTGTTCTCCAGCCCGTGCAGGCGGTACATCTGCTCATCCCACACCATCTCGTTGCTGGCGATATTCCAGTCCCAGATGCCGATGGCGGCGGCGCCGGAGGCGATCTGCAAGCGCTCCTCGCTGGCGTGCATGGCCACGTAGCGGCTCTCCATCAGGCGCACCATCTCGCGGATCGAGGCGTTCAGGGTTTTCAGCTCGCCGGTGTACCAGTCGCGCGGCGGCGAGGCGCCCGGATTCTGGCCGGCCTTGACGCTGGCGGCGTAGCGCTCGATCTTGGTCAGCGGCTTCAGGATCAGCTGCCAGAGCAGCAGGTAAAGGCTCAGCACCAGCGTCACATCGAGCACGAAAATCATGCCGGCGATGGTGTACAGACGCTGGCGCAGCTGCTCGATCAGCAGCGCCGGCGAGGCGTACACGGTGATGGTGCCGATGTTCTGGCCGCCGGCGACGATGGGCCGCTGCTCGGCCAGCAGTTCGGGATCGGACGGCAGGTGGTCGGAAGGCGCCAGTTGCTGCTGGGCGTTGCGGGCCAGGATGAAAGGACGGCTGCTGGCCGCCGGCGCCACGGCGCTGGCGTGCAGGTCGCGGTTGCTCAAGCCGCTCTTCATGATGGTGACGATCTGCGATTCGTCGAAATTCCAGGCCGGCAGGGCCACGGCGGCGGCCAGTTCGTCGGCGCTGTTGGCCAGGGTTTTATGCAGCTGCTCCCAGCGCTGCGCGCGCTCGACCTGGTAGAAATACAGCGCGAAGGTGGTCAGCACCAGCGTCACCACGGCGGTCAGCGTCACGCTGACGAACACGGCGATCGATACTCTTCCTAAACGGCGGGCAAGTCGGACCAACATCTGAAAACCATTCTTGGGGGTTAATCGGCGTTGTAGTACGACTTAGATCATAGATTCAAACGGCGTTGAAGTCCATGAATATTTGCGCTCAAGCAACATCCTTAACAGTATGTAATTGGTCCCAGGCGTTGGCGGTACTCAGGAACAGCTTGCCGTTCAGCTCGGCCAGCAGCGTGCTGTGGCGCAGGCGATCCATCACCGGCCCCTTCACTTCGGCCAGATGCAGGCCGATGCCGCGCCGCTTCAGGCTCTGGTTCAGCTCCGACAGCGCCATCAGCGCCGTGGTGTCGATCGAGCTGACGGCCGTCATCACCAGCACCAGGTGGCGGGCGCTCTGGTGGGTGGCCAGTTCGCACTCGATGCGCGCGCTCACCGCCTCGACATTGCCGAAGAACAGATTGGCGTCGATGCGTAGCACCAGCAGCTCCGGCTGGGTTTCGGCCGGATAGCGTTCGATATTGCGGAAGTGCTCGGTGCCGGCGATGCGGCCCAGCACCGCGATGTGCGGCCGGCTGGCGCGCCAGATCAGGGTGCCCATGGACAGCGCCACGCCGATCAGTACGCCCGCCTCCACGCCCAGCACCAGCACGCCGAGGCAGGTGGCGCCCCAGGCCAGCGCGTCGCCACGGTCGTACTGCCAGGCGGTGCGCAGGATGCCCATCTCCAGCATGCCCAGCACGGCGACGATGATGGTGGCGGCCAGCACCGGCAGCGGCAGCAGCGCCAGCCAGCCGGTCGGCATCAGCAGCGCGCAGGCCAGCAGCGCGGCGGTGATCAGGCTGGCCAGCGGCGTATTGGCGCCGGCGGCGAAATTCACGGCCGAGCGCGACAGGCTGCCCGTCACCGGGAAACCGCCCGAGAACGCGCTGGCGACGTTGGCCGCGCCGAGGCCGATCAGCTCATGATTGCTGACCAGCTTCTCGTTGCGCTTGAGCGCCAGCGCCTGCGCGCCCGACATCGACATCAGGAACACCACAAAGCCGATCAGCAGGCCCGGCTGCAGCAACACGCGCCAATGCGGGCTGGACGACGCCAGGTTCAAGTGCGGCAGGCCGGCTGGAATCGCGCCGGTGGTGCGCACGCCGGTCTCGGCCAGGCCGGTGCTGGACATCAGCAGGATGCCGCCCAGCACCACCAGCATCGGCGCCAGCTTGGCGCCGATGTCGGCGGCGGTGGGCGGCAGGCCGCAGCGCCGCAGCAGCGCAGCCATGTAGAAGCGCGCCAGCACCAGCAGCGCCAGCGCGCCGATGCCCAACGCCGCGCTGGGCGCATGCACGTGCGGCAGCTGCGCCAGCTCGACGCCAAGCAAGGTATGCAACTGATCGAAAGCGATCACGATGGCCGAGCCGACGGTAAAGCCGCTCATCACGGGACGCGAGAAGAAGTTGGCGAGGAAGCCCATGCGCAGCAAGCCGCACAGCAGCAGCACCGCGCCGGACACCAGCGCCAGCTGCGCCGCCAGCACGCCGGCCAGCGCCGAGCCGGCCGGCGCCAGCGGGCCGATGACGGCGGCGGTCATCAGGGACACGATGGCCATGGGACCGACCGATTGCGTCATGCTGCTGCCGAACAGCGCATACACGATGGGCGGCAGGATGCTGGCGTAAATGCCGACCACCGGCGACAGCCCGGCCACCATGGCGTAGGCCATGCCTTGGGGGATCATCATCATCGCCACCACCAGCCCGGCGCTGATGTCGCCGGGAAGTTGGTCGCGCCGGTAAAGCTTCAGCCATTGCAGCATTGCGGTTCCAGATACATTAATTGCCGACAGTTTACCTTAAATGCGAAAACCAAATTAGCTAATCCGGAAAACGCATATGCTGTAATTGCCAATTCGGTAATTTTGGCTTACCTTATCCTGACAGCGAGGGAGGTCACATGAGCGAGCGTATTGCGGTTGTGGCGGTGCATGGCGTGGGCGACCATCGGCCCGGTGGAACCTCCGCAGCGCTGGCGCAGCAGTTGATGCACTTCTATCCGTCGCAATGCGCCAGCTTTGAATGCACGCCGCTGCAAGTTCCCGTCGATATGGAGCAGCTGCCGGTGCAGCCGGCGGAAGCCGCCGACGCCAAAATGCGACGCGCCGGAATGCCGCGCGCCGGCGGCTCGCGCGTCACCGCCCACGCCGCCGCCTTCCCCTCAAGCGCCACGGCCGATATCAAGTTCACCGAAATGGCGCTCTCCGGCGGCGCCAACTACAAGAGCTTCTATGCCACCA
Organism: Duganella paludis; assembly: GCF_054461335.1. Lineage (NCBI taxonomy): Bacteria > Pseudomonadati > Pseudomonadota > Betaproteobacteria > Burkholderiales > Oxalobacteraceae > Duganella > Duganella paludis. The sequence continues at coordinate 5,732,514 of NZ_CM136922.1, read as the reverse complement.
CGCGCCTGCGCGGCAGCTACGGCAAGACCGGCATCGACCTGTTTGAAATGTTCTGGTCCGACCTCTCGCACGGCGGCATCCACGGCGGCTTCTCCGTGCTATCGCAACTGCTGCAGATTTTCCTGCACATCGCCAGTCTGGGCCGCTCCGCCATCGCCACCGTACTCGAATCCATCTTCAGGGACGCCGCGCCGCCCTCGCGCCTGGTGTGGCTGAACCGCACCGTGGCCTGGGGCTACTGGCTGCTTGCCCTGCCCATCGCCCTGAGCAACCTGCTGATGTTCACCCTGGGCGCGGCGCTGCTGCCGCATCTGATACCGTCCACCGAGACCGGGCGCATGGTCGCGGCCGTGGTGGTCGGCGCGGCGGTGGCCGTGCTGCTCGGCATGCTGCTGGCGAAGCGGATGAAGCGCACCGACAAGCCGGGCTGGCTGCTCGGCCACGGCATGTTTTTCGTGCTGGCCATCGGCGTGGCCTGCGCCGCCGTGGGCGCGTCGTTCGACTGGGAGCGCGATCTGCCGCCGGGCACCGTGGTGTTCGTGATCGTGCTACCGCTGTTGCTCGGCCTGACCACGCTGCTGGTCCAGCAGTACCAGCAAAGCCGGCCCGGCGCGATGCGCTGCTGGACCATCCTGCTCGCGCTACTGGCCTGCTGGGGCCTGATCCTGCTGTGGGAGCCGCGCCGGCAACCGCCCTCGCTGGTGACGTTGATCTGGTACGTGCACCTGATCGAAGGCTTGTTTGCATTCATGGCGCTGAGTTTCCTCGGGCTGTACCTCAACAACCTGGCGCTGTTCTTCGCCGCCTGCTGGAGCCGCTGGAAAGCGGGCAAGGGCAATGTGCGGCAGGCGGTCGATACCGCCCTGATCGCGGCGACCATCCCGGCGCCGCTGCTGCTGACGGTGGTGCTGGCGCTGTGGGCGGTGGCCTGGCAGGCCCTGAAGAGCGGCGATTTTCCCATCCTGAAAACGACGGTGACACTGCCCTTCCCTGCCGCCGGTGACCAGGGCATACCGCTGATCGACCGCATGGGCAAGCTGATCGAGCTCAGCGCTAGCGAGGCCTTCACGCCGTATCTGCTGGTGCTGGCCGTGGCCTTCGCCTGCGCGCTGATCGCGCTGCTGCCCTCGGTGGTGGCCGAGCTCAAGCCGCGCGTCGACCGCGCCAACCTGGCGGCCACGCGCGGCCTGTGGCATTGGCTGAACCAGGGCTTCCACCTGCTGCACCTGGCGCAGTGGCTGTGCGTGGCCGGCTTCGTGTTCGTGATTCCGTATGGCGTGATCGGGCAATACACGCCGTGGAAGCCGGAGGGCTTCCCCAATCTCGGCACCGCGATGGGCGGCGGGATACTCGCCTTCATCACCGTCACCAAGCTGTCGAGCGTGAACGCATTGGGTCGCGTATCGAAATTCTTCGCGCGCCTGCGCGTGCTGATCGACACCCTGATCGACGTCGACAACTGGCTGCGCGAACGGCCGGTCGGCCATACGCCCCGGTTGCACATCATGGCGCGCTATGTGTCGCTGCTGCGCTACCTCGAAAGCCAGGGATACAAGCGCATCGTATTGGTGAGCCACAGCCAGGGCACGGTGATCACGGCCGACCTGCTGCGTTATCTGAAAGCGCGCAATCCCGGACTGCTCAAGCGCCTCGGCAAGATCGACTTGCTGACACTGGGCTCGCCGCTGCGCCAGCTGTATGCGGCGCGCTTCCCCGGCATTTACGAATGGGCGGTCAATCCGGTGTTGAGCAGCACCGGCCTGGCCAGCTGGCACAACGCCTACGGTAGCGGCGACTATGTCGGCCGCAACCTGTGGGACGCCGCGCCGCCCGAAGTATGGCAGACGGGACCGCGCCCGCCGCGCAAGGAGTTCTGCACCGGCGCCGTGGCCCACACCCACTACTTCGACGACAACAGTCCCTACGTGGCGGCGGCCGTGGTAGCGCTGCTGGCTTAGAGCGGGCCGGGCAGCGAGTCGCGCACCGCCTGCAGCACTTCGAGCGACATCGCCTCGTCGTCCACCGCGCGCGACAGCACGATGGCGCCGACCATGGCGGCGTAAGTCGCCAGCGCCTGCTTGCGCCGCTCGGCATCGTCCGCGCCCGGCATCAATTGCTCCAGCACGGCGATCTGGCCGCTGGCGCCGGTGGTGACGGCGTGCCGCGCCTTCGGCCCGAGGCGGGCGATGTCGGCGCCCAGCGCGGTGACCGAGCAACCCTTTTCCGGATGGTCGCGGTGCTGCGGCGTCAGGTAGCCGTCGCCGATCTTTTCCAGCGCGGCGTCGCGGCCCTCGGCCAGATAGCCTTCCCAGCGCGCCACCGATTTTTTCAGCGCATGGTCGGCGGCTTCGGCCAGCAAGTCTTCCTTGGAGGCGAAGTGGCCGTAAAAGCCGCCGTGCGTCAGGCCGGCGCCCTTCATCAGATCGGCCACGCCGATGCCGTCGTAGCCCTTTTCGCGGAACAGCCGCGCGGCCGTTTCGACAATGCGCTCACGGTTGAGCGCCACTTGTTCCCTGCTGACTTTCATGTTTGTCTCCCGCTTCCAGCCTATTGACATTATACATTACGGGCGTAATATATCAAACATTACGACCATCATCAAAGGTGATTCATCATGAAAGCAGTCATCAGCGCCTATGCGCGCTCCCCCTTTCATTTCTCCCGCAAAGGCAAACTGGCCGAGGTGCGCCCGGACGATCTCGGCGCGCAAGTGGTCAAGGGATTGATCGAGCGCACCGGCCTCGACCCGGCCTTGCTGGACGACGTCATCCTCGGCTGCGCCTACCCGGAATCCTCGCAGGGCAACAACCTGGCGCGCATCGTCTCGCTGCTGGCCGGATTCCCGCATGAAGTCAGCGCCATGACCATCAACCGCTTCTGCGGTTCGTCCATGTCGGCCGTCCACATCGCCGCCGCCAATATCGAGGCCGGCCTGGGCGAGGCCTATCTGTGCGTGGGCGTGGAATCGATGACCATGGTGCCGCAAGGCGGCTTCAACTTCTCACCGAATCCGCAACTGCTGGCCGAAACCGACGCCTACATCAGCATGGGCGACACCGCCGAAAACGTCGCCCGCAAATACGAAGTGGCGCGCGCCGACCAGGAACTGCTGGCGCTGCAATCGCACCAGAAAGCCGCCGCCGCCCGCGCCGCCGGGCTGCTGAAAGATGAAATCGTCCCCATCACCACCGCCAGCGGCGAAGTGATCGCCGAAGACGGTTGCATCCGCCCCGGCACCACGCTGGAAGCGCTGGCCGCGCTCAAGCCGGTGTTCGATCCCGAGCACGGTGTGGTCACGGCCGGCACTTCGTCGCCGCTGACCGACGGCGCCTCGGCGGTGCTGGTGACCACCGAGGAATTCGCCCGCAAGCATGGCCTGCAGCCGAGCGCGCGCATCGTCTCGATGGCGGCCGTGGGATGCGATCCGGCGCTGATGGGCATCGGCCCGATCCCGGCCACGCAAAAAGCCCTCAGGCTGGCGGGACTGAAGGCGGAAGATATCGATGTGGCGGAAATTAACGAAGCCTTCGCCTCGCAGGCGCTGGCCTGCGTGCGCGAGCTGGGCATCAAGCCGGAGGTATTGAATATCGACGGCGGCGGCATGGCCATCGGCCATCCGCTGGGCGCCACCGGCGCGCGCATCACCGGCAAGGCGGCGGCGCTGCTGGCGCGCACCGGCGGCCGCTACGCGCTGGCCGCCCAGTGCATCGGCGGCGGCCAGGGTATTGCCACCATCCTGGAGAAGATTTAAACCGTCGCCATCTCGATGCAGTTGCGGCCCGCGCGCTTGGCGCGGTGCAGCGCCGTGTCGAGACGGTCGAGCACGGTGGCGCTGCCTTCGTCGGCGCCGACCTGGGTCACACCCAGGCTGATGCTGACGGCGGCGCCGAAACCGGCGCCCGGCAAATCGGCTTCGGTGATGGCCGTGCGCAGCTTTTCCGCCAGCCGCATGGCGTCGGCCGAGGTGGTGTGGGTGGCGACGATGAGGAACTCTTCGCCGCGCATGCGCGCCAGCGTGTCCGAGGTGCGCAGGCGGCCCAGCACCGTCTCCGCGACCTTGCGCAAAGCGGCGTCGCCGACCGGCGAACCATACAAGTCATTGGCCGAGCGGAAGCTGCCGACGTCGAACGACAGCACCGCCAGCGGCAGGCCGTAGCGGCGGGCGCGGCGGATTTCGTTGTCCAGCGTGTCCTCGCCGGCGCGGCGGTTGGCGGCGCCGGTCACCGTATCGACCGTGCTCATCTGCGACAGCTGGCCCGACAGCGCATCGTTCTGATGCTTCAACTCGCTCATGCCGAGGCCGAAGCTGACAAACTGCGCCAGGCTGGCGAAGCAGGCGAACTGCTCGCGCGAGAAGGTGATGTGACGGTCGAACATCATGCAGATGGCGCCCATCTCCGGGCCGCCCGGTTCGGCGCGCAACGGTAGCGCTAGCACCATGCGCACATTGCGGTCGTGCAGTTGCATCGACAATTCGGGATCGCCGGACTTTTCCGGCGCATCGAGCAGCACCATTTCGCCGCGCGACACCGCCATCAGCGGCGGGAAGCTGTCGCGTAACGGCGATTGCAGCAGGCGGTCGCGCCGTTGCAGCAGGCGACCCAGGTCGAGGTGGTTGCGCGCTTCCTGCGCCACCAGTTGCAGGTCGCCCCGCGTTTTCATGTGCATCAGCGAGGTGTGGCGCACGCCGGGGAAATTACACAGCGCCAGGCAGATCTGCGCCGACATGGTGGCGATATTGTCGATGCCGCTCAGGGCGCGCTGCAGGCTGCGCTGCACGCCGAGCAGGTCGCGCAATTCTTTTTCCTTGTCCAGCAGCTCCTGCTGCATGGCAGCGGCCGGGTCCAGCGGCACGGCCAGGCCTTGCTTGACGGCCTGCTGCAACTCTTCGCGCAGCACCGGGCAGATGCGGTAGTTGAAGGAACCATAAGCCATCAGTTCGGGCAGCCAGGCGCTGTGCTCGTAGGCGCACAGCACCAGGATCTGCGCGCCGGCCCGGCTGCGGATCAGGGCGCCCACGCCGGCCAGCTCGTTCAGGTGGTCGAAACCATTCAGATCGAGAATCAGCAGGTCGGTTTCGTGCTTGACCAGGGCCGCGCCGGTGGCGTCCACACTGTCGCAGGCGATCAGCTGCGAAAACATTTCCGCGCAGCACGATTGAAACTCCGCACGGCGCTCGCCGCTGGGATTAAAGAATACGCCCGTGCTGTTCAACCGGCTCAAAACGTCCGACATGATGTGTTACTCCCCTGCGCTGATTTTATAGTTGGAATTGGTCTCTCCTACTAGTGTGCCATAAAGTTCATAATTAGCAATATTTTTTGCATTAAAGATCAGTTTTTTTTGCTGGCCGTGGTTTGGCGGCATATGTGAGTGAGCGTACCGTCATTGTGGCGGAGCGCGCCAATACTGTTCTTTCGACGATGGAGGAACGGACCATGGCAAATTCAGAGAACAAGGCGGACCCCGGCAGTGGCAGCCTGCAACGCGAAATCCAGCAGCGCCAGGATCAGCTGGACCAGCAGGGCCAGCGCGCCAGCGAAACCGCGCAGAGCAAGGAACCGGTGCAAACCAGCAGCCACCACTATCCGGGCACGCCGATGCCTGCCCAGCATCTTGAAAAACCGGGACTGGAAGCCGACATGCAGCAAAAGCCCGAATTCCTCGCGCCCGACTACGCCGGCAGCGGCAAGCTGGCCGGCATGGCGGCGCTGATCACGGGCGGCGACTCCGGCATCGGCCGCGCGGTGGCGGTGCTGTACGCGCGCGAAGGCGCCGACGTCGCCATCGTCTACCTGGAGGAGGATCAGGATGCGGAAGACACCAAACGTTATGTGGAGGCGGAGGGCCAAACCTGCCTGCTGCTGCGCGGCGACGTGCGGGATCCTGCGTTCTGCCGCGACGCAGCACACCGCACGAACGAACGCTTTGGCCGGCTGGACATCCTGGTCAATAACGCTGCGTTCCAGGAGCACGCGGAAAAACTCACCGACCTGACCGAGGACCGCTTCGACCTCACCATGAAGACCAATGTGTACGGCTACTTCCACATGGCCAAGGCGGCCCTGCCCTACCTCAAGCGCGGCGGCTCCATCATCAACACCGGTTCGGTGACGGGCCTGGAAGGCTCCAGCCACCTGCTCGACTATTCCACCACCAAGGGTGCGATCCATGCGTTCACCAAGTCGCTGGCCTCCAACCTGCTGGATCAGGGCATCCGCGTCAACGCGATCGCGCCGGGGCCGGTGTGGACGCCGCTCAATCCGGCCGACGCCAGCCCCGACAAGATCGCCCAGTTCGGCGCCGACACCGACATGCGGCGTCCCGCCCAGCCGCAGGAGCTGTCGCCGGCCTACGTGTTCCTGGCCGCGCCCTGCTGCTCCAGCTACATCACCGGCATCGTGCTGCCGGTGACCGGCTCGGTGGGAGGCTGACCATGGCCGCGCGCGCCTTGTGGAAGGGAGCGATCAGCTTTGGGCTGGTCTATATTCCGGTCGAGATGTACACGGCCGTGCAGGAGCACGACCTCGATCTGACCATGCTGGACCGGCGCGACTTTTCGCCGGTCGGCTACAAGCGCTACAACAAGAAGTCCGGCAAGGAAGTGACCTGGGACGACATCGTCAAAGGCTACGAGTACGAGGACAACGAGTACGTGGTGCTGTCGGACGAGGATCTCAAGCGTGCCAACGTGGAAGCCACGCAGACCATCGACATCGTCGCTTTCGTGGAGGCCGCCGACGTGCCGCTCACCTACTATGAAACGCCCTACTACCTGGCGCCGTCGCGCGGCGGGGCCAAGGTGTATGCGCTGTTGCGCGAGACGCTGCGCAAGGCCGGCAAGATCGGCATCGCCACGGTGGTGATGCGCACCAAGCAGCACCTGTGCGCGCTGGTGTGCGTGGAGGACAAGATCGTCCTCAACACGCTGCGCTATGCGAGCGAGATCCGCAGCGCCGAGGAATTGAAACTGCCGCCGGCCACGCTGAAAGCGGCCGGCATTAGCGACAAGGAGCTGCAGATGGCCTTGTCGCTGGTCGAAGGCATGAGCGAGGACTGGAAGCCGGAGCAGTACCACGACACCTACAAGGAAGACGTCATGGCCATGATCAAGAAGAAGATCAAGGCCGGCCAGACCAAGACCATCACCGCGCCTGAAAAGGACAGCGGCGCGCCGAAGGCATCCAACGTGGTCGATCTGGTGGCGCTGCTGCAGAATAGCCTGGGCAAGAAAGGCAAGGCCGCCGCCAAGCCTGCGCCTGAAGAGGATGAGGAAGAGGAAGACGAGGAAGTCAAGCCTAAGGCCAAGCCCAAGGCGACGGCCACAAAGCCGACCGCCACGCCAGCTGCGAAGACGACCACTAAGTCGGCGCGGAAGACCACCGCCAAGGCTGCGCCGAAGGTCGCAGCGCACGCCACAGCCGCCAAGCGCAGCAAGCCAGCGGCGAGCCGCAAGGCCGCCTGACCTCAAGCCGGCGCATGGGCACGCAGGCGCTCAGGCGACGCCCGGCTTGAACTTCATCAGCTTCATGGCCGGTGCCAGACCCTTGGCCGCTTTGGCGTAGTCGTCCCACGGCGTGTTGCCGACATCCAGCCGCGTGTGCACATTGCTCACGTTCCAGTGATCGGCGCCCTCCAGTCCATCCAGTTCTTCCCAGGTGATCGGCACCGAGATGCCCAAGCCCGGCCGCGTGCGCGCCGACCAGGCGCAAACCGTGGTGGCGCCACGCCCATTGCGCAGGTAGTCGATGAAGATCTTGCCGACGCGGTTGCGCGGGCCACTCTTGAGCACAAAGCGCTCCGGTATGGTTTCCGCCATGTGCGCGACGATGGCTTGCGAGAAGGCTTTCACATCGTCCCAGCCGTAACCGGGCTTGATCGGCACCACCACGTGCAGCCCCTTGCCGCCGCTGGTTTTAATAAATGCGGGGAGGCCCAGTTGCTCCAGGAAGGCGCGCGTCAGCTGCGCGCCCTCCTTCACCTGCTCCCACGTCACGCCCTTGCCGGGGTCGAGGTCGAACACCATGCGATTGGGTTTTTCGTAATTGCTACCGGTTGCGTTTTGCGTGTGCAGCTCGATCACGTTCATTTGCGCGGCCGACAGCAACGCCTCCTCGGTCGGCACCTCGATCATCGGCGGGTGGTCAGGATCGAGTTCCTGCTTGAACTGCTTCACGCCGGGCATCTGGCTCACTTCCGCGTGCTTCTGGAAGAACAGCTCTCCACCCACGCCGGCGGGCGCGCGCACCAGCGATACGGGACGGCCTTTCAGATGAGGCGTCATCAGCGAGGCCACCAGCGCGTAGTAGCGCACCACGGTGATCTTGGTGGCGCCGCTTTGCTTGTCGATTACGCGGTCGGGATTGGTGATCTTCAGCGATTTGGGCAGCTTGCCCTCAACGGACGGTTGCATGTCTGGTTCCTCCTGCTTGAGATGTGCGGGTACTTCGCGCACGATGGCGCTGGCTTTCTTATCCTTGCGCAGGCCCTTGAACACCGAATGGCGGATCGAGCCTGAATGCGTCCACTCCCCGAAGGCGACTTCCGCCACCAGCGTAGGCTTTAGCCAGTGGGCGCGCTTGTCGATATCTCGGCTGGGCGCGAACGGGCTTTGCTCGGCGTGCAGCTTGTCCATCTTCGCCTTCAGCTCTTTCAACGAAGTGGCGTTGAAACCGCTGCCGACGTTGCCGGCATATTGCAGCTTGCCGTCCTTGTCGTAGGTGCCAAGCAGCAGCGAGCCGAAGCCGCTGCGCGTCCCCTGCGGGTCGGTGTAGCCGCCGATGACGAACTCCTGGCGCTGGCCACATTTGAGCTTGATCCACGTGCCGGTGCGGCGCGCCGTGTAGCGCGAGTCGCGCCGCTTGCCGATGATGCCTTCGAGGCCCATCTGGCAGGCGGCGACGATCATCTCCTCCGGCGGCGCGGACAGCGCGGTGCTGAAACGGACCGTGTCGTTGGCGCGCTTCTCCATCACATTTTCCAGGATGGCGCGGCGCTCTTCCAGCGGCGTGTCGCGCAGGTCGTGGCCGTTGTGGAATGGGATATCGAATAGGAAGTAGACAATCTCCCCAGGATGGTCTTCGTCGAAAGCGTTTTGCAGCAGGCCGAAGTCGGGACGGTCGTTGTCGTCGTGGACGACAATCTCGCCGTCGTACCAGCCGGAGGGCAGCTTCATTTTGGCCAGCGCTGTTTGTAGCGGCTTGAGCTTGTGTGTCCAGTCATTGCCATTGCGGGTGATGAGGCGGATGTCCTTGCCCTCCACGCGCGCCAGCAGGCGGTAACCGTCGAACTTCACTTCGAACAGCCAATCGCCGGCGTCCGATGGCGGAGCGTCCACCAGCGTGGCCAGTTGCGGCGACAAGGTCTCCGGCAGCTCGGCGTCCGGCGCGGCCTTGAGCGCCTTGGCCGGCGCCACCGCAGCCTTGCCCGGCGCGCCGGGCATCGGCAGCGCCTTCACGCTATCGGGCATCTCGTCGACCACGCTGAACTCCGACGCCGGCCGCACGTATTCATCATTCTCCTTAATCAGCAGCCAGGGCTCCTGCTTCTCACCCTTGCCCTTCATGCGAACCAGCACCCAGCGGCCGCGCATCTTGTGGCCGTGGATTTCGAATTTCAGATTGCCGGCCTTGAGCGCCTTGTGCGGATCGTCCAGCGGCTTCCAAGTGCCCTTGTCCCAGATAATGACCTTGCCCGCGCCGTACTGCTTGGGCGGGATGGTGCCTTCGAAGTCGTTATATGAAATCGGATGGTCCTCGACATGCACCGCCATGCGCTTGTCGTGGGTGTCGTAGCTGGGGCCCTTGGGCACGGCCCAGCTCATCATGACGCCGTCGAGTTCCAGGCGGAAGTCATAGTGCAGGCGCGAGGCCCAGTGTTTCTGGATCACGAACGTGAGCGTGCCGACGCCCTCCCCGCCACCTTCGGCGGGTTCGGGCGTGATGGCGAAGTTGCGTTTGGCCTTGTAGGTCTTGAGCAGGTCGTTCATGTGACCAGCGTATGCCGGCCGGCGTGCAAAAACCGTGCGGTGACGAACATGTAAGCGATTGTAAAGACCGTCAACGACAGCAATCCGGACCGCGTTTCTTGCTCAGTGACACGGGAATTGTCCCGGGCCCGAAACCTGCAAACAAAGGAATACACCATGACCAAAGTTATCGCTACCCTGATCGCCGGCCTGTTCGCTACCGCTGCATTCGCACAGACCCCTGCCACCGCTCCTGCCGCTCCTGCAGTGGTCAAAGCCGAAGCCAAAGAAACCAAGGCAGCCGCCAAGGCGGAAGCTAAAGAAACCAAGGCCGAGATCAAGGCTGAAGCCAAGAGCGCCAAGGTAGAAGCCGACGCCAAGAAAGACGTCGCCGTCGCCAAGGCCGATGAAAAAGCCGTCAAGGCCGATGCGCACGCCAAGGCAAGCAAAACCAAGGCCAAAGCCCACGCCAAAGCTGAAAAAGCCGAAGCCGCAGCAACGCCAGCACCTGTCGTCACCAAGTAAGATCACCGCACGTCATTCCCGCGAAAGCGGGAATCCATGGAATGCATATTCAGCATGGACTCCCGCTTGCGCGGGAGCGACGGCGAAAAAAAGCGGACCATTTCGGTCCGCTTTTCACTTTACTGCTGCGCCAATGTCTGCGCGGGAGCACCGGCATCCCAGCCGCCGCCCAGCGCGCGTATCAGCGCCACGGTGGTCACCGCCCGATTGCCGCGCAACTGCACCGCCGCACGTTCCACCGTCGCCAGATTGCGCTGCGCATCCAGCAGATCGAGATAGCTCGAACGTCCCGCCGTGTACAGCTTCTGCGCCAGGTCGGCCGAACGGCGCGCCGACACCACCGCATCATCGATCTGCGCCGTCTGGCCAGCCAGAATGCGCAAGCCCGCCAGATTGTCTTCCACTTCCGCGAACGCCGTCAGCACGCTCTGGCGATACGTCCCCACCGACTCCTCCAGCGCCGCTTCGCTGCGCGTGATGTTGGACTTGTTGCGGCCACCATCGAGCAGCGGCATCGACAACGCCGCGCCCAGCAACCACGAACGGCTGCTCCACTTGAACACATCGGCCACGGTATTACCCGACACGCCACCCGCATTCGCATTCAGCATCAGCGATGGGAACATAGCCGAACGCGCCACGCCGATGCGGGCATTGGCCGCTTCCATCGAACGCTGCGCCGCCGAGATATCCGGACGACGTTCCAGCAGCGACGACGGCAAGCCCGCCGGAATCACCGGCAGCAGCGACGTATCCAGCAACGGGCTGGCGCCCGCCGTGTAGCTGGCCGCCGGCTTGCCCAGCAAGACCGCCAGCGCATGCTCGGTCGTCACGCGCTGACGCTGCAGGCCGATCGCTTCCGCTTTCGCGGTCGCCAATTCGGTCTTGGCGCGCGAGAGATCGAATTCGCCGATGTCGCCCAGGTCGAAGCGACGCTGGTTGACCTTGACGTTTTCTTCCCGCGTCTGCACCGTGCGGTTCAGCGTTTCCAGCTCGGCATCGGTGGCGCGCAGACGGAAGTAAGTCTGCGCCACGTCGGCCTGCACGGCCAGCAGCACCGAGCGGTAGTTGGCTTCGACCGAAGCCGCATCGCCGCGCGCCGCCGCCACGTTGGACGATACGCGGCCGAACAGGTCGACCTCGTAGCTTGCGGTCAGGTTGGCGTTGAACACCTTGGCTGGCGTCACCGGTGTACCGGCCGGCAGTCCCAGTTCGGTCGCCGACTGGCGCACGCGCTGTGCACCAACGCCGACGCCCACTTGCGGAATGCGGTCCGCTTCCGCGATGCCGGCGATGGCGCGCGCCTGCTTGACGCGGGCCGCAGCCACGGCCAGGTTGGCGTTAGCGCGGGTGGCTTCGTTGACCAGCTCATTCAAGGCCGGGTCGTTGAAGGCCAGCCACCATTCGCCGCGCGGTTGCGCTTCGGCGGCTTGCGCCTGTTTCCAGGTGCTGCCGTCGGCCGCAACCTTCACCGAGGCTTCCGGCGTTTGCGATTCCTTGAAAGCGGTCGGCACCTCCATCGCAGGTTGCTTGAACTCCGGCGCTGCGCATGCGGTCATCAGCAATGCGGCCAGGATGGGCGCTACGCCCTTGGCGATCATATGCAGCTTGTTCATATCAATGGGTCCCTTCCAGTTTTGCCGGTGCGGCATCAACCGCCACGGCAGGTTTTTTCTCCAGGCGCACCGCCAGGGTGCGCAGCAGGACGTAGAACACCGGTGTCAGGAACAGGCCGAAGAAGGTCACGCCCAGCATGCCGGCAAACACCGCCACACCCATTGCATGACGCATTTCCGAACCCGCACCGTGCGAGAACACCAGCGGCAGCACGCCCATGATGAATGCGATCGACGTCATCAGAATCGGACGCAGACGCAGACGGCAAGCTTCCAGTGCTGCTTCAACGATGCTGCGGCCCTGATGTTCCAGCTCCCGTGCAAACTCCACGATCAGAATCGCGTTCTTCGACGCCAAACCAACCAGCACGAACAGCGCAATCTGCGTGAACACGTTGTTGTCGCCACCGGTCAGCTTGACACCGATCAGCGCGCACAGAATCGACATCGGCACGATCAGGATCACGGCCAGCGGCAGGGTCCAGCTTTCATACTGTGCAGCCAGCACCAGGAACACCAGCAGCACGCACAGCGGGAACACATACATCATCGTGTTACCGGACAGGATGTCCTGGTACACCAGTTCCGTCCATTCGTAGCCGATACCCTTCGGCAGGACTTCGTTGACGATCTTGGTCATTTCAGCCTGCGCTTCGCCCGACGACACGCCAGGAGCCGGTGCGCCGTTGATTTCAGCGGCGACGTAAGCGTTGTAGCGCTGTACGCGATCCGGGCCATAGCTGTCTTTCACACGCATCAGCGAGGACAGCGGAATCATCTCGCCCTTGTCGTTGCGGACTTTCAGCTGGGCGATGTCTTCGGCATGCGAACGGAATTGCTGGTCAGCCTGGACGCGCACCTGGTAGGTACGGCCGAACTGATTGAAGTCGTTCACATACAGCGAGCCCAGATTGATCTGCAAGGTCTGGTAGATCGTATTCAGCGGCACGCCCAGTTGCTTGGCCTTGGCGCGGTCGATGTCGGCGAACAGCTGCGGCACGTTGATCTGGTAGCTCGAGAAGACACCGGCCAGTTTCGGGTTCTGCCATGCCTTCATCTGCACTGCCTGCACTGCTTTGTACAGCGCGTCGTAACCGAGGTTGTCGCGGTCTTCGACCATCAGCTTGAAGCCGCCGGTGGTGCCCAGGCCATTGACTGGCGGAGGACCGAGGACCATCACGAACGCACCTTCGATGGCGCCCATGCGCTTGTTCATCTCGGCGGCAATCGCTTCGGCCGAGGTTTCCTTGGTGCCGCGCTTGTCGAACGGCGCCAGGCCCAGGAACACGATACCGGCGTTAGGTGCATTGGTGAAGCCGTTGATCGACAGGCCAGGGAACGAGATCGAGTTGTCCACGCCTGGAATGTCCTTGCCGATTTCCGACATCTTGCGGATCACGGCGTCGGTACGGTCCAGCGAAGCTGCATCAGGCAGTTGTGCGAAGCCGATCAGGTACTGCTTGTCCTGTGCCGGCACGAAACCCGGTGGCACCAACTTGAACATGAAGCCTGCGGCCACGGCCAGCACGGCGTACACCACCAGCGACGAGCCTTTGCGTTTCAACACGCCGGTCACGCCCGATTCATAGCCGTGCGAGGCACGGTTGAAGAAGCGGTTGAACCAGCCGAAGAAGCCGCCGAACACTTTGTCCATGCCACGGGTCAGCACATCTTTCGGTGCATCGTGTGGTTTCAGCAGGGCTGCAGCCAGGGCCGGGGCCAGGGTCAGCGAGCTGAATGCCGAGATCACGGTCGAAATCGCGATGGTCAGTGCGAACTGCTTGTAGAACTGGCCGGACAGGCCCGATACGAAAGCGATCGGCACGAACACGGCGCACAGCACCAGCGCAATCGCGATGATCGGACCACTCACCTCTTTCATCGCCTGGATGGTCGCATCACGCGGATTAAGGCCGTCGTGAATATTCCGCTCGACGTTTTCCACCACCACAATCGCATCATCGACCACGATACCGATGGCCAGCACAAGGCCGAACAGCGACAGCGTGTTGATCGAGAAGCCGAACGCCATCATCACGGCGAAGGTACCCACCACCGATACCGGCACAGCCAGCAGCGGAATCACCGAAGCACGCCAGGTTTGCAGGAAGATGATCACCACCAGCGCCACCAGAATGATCGCTTCGATCAGGGTGTGGATCACGGCGTTGATCGACTCACGCACGAATTGGGTCGGGTCGTATACAACGCTGTATTCGACGCCTTCCGGGAAATCTTTCGACAGGCGAGCCATGGTCGAACGCACGTCGGCCGACAGCTGCAAGGCATTGGCGTTAGGTGCTTCGAAAATAGGAATCGCCACAGCCGATTTGTTGTTCAGCAGCGAGCGCAGTGCGTAGGAGTTCGAACCCATCTCCAGGCGTGCCACGTCCTTCAGCAGCGTGACCGCGCCGTCGGCGTTGGCCTTCAGGATGATGTTGCCGAATTCTTCTTCCGACTGCAGACGGCCTTGCGTGTTGACGGTCAGCTGGAAGTCCGCGTTTTTCGCAGGACCTTGGCCCACCACACCGGCGGCCACTTGCACGTTCTGCTCGCGGATGGCGCTGACCACGTCACCGGCGGTCAGGCCGCGTTGTGCCACTTTCTGTGGATCGAGCCAGACGCGCATGGCGTAGTCGCCCGAACCAAACAGCTGCACCTCGCCCATGCCGGGCAGGCGTGCCAGTTGGTCCTTGATGTTCAGCACCGCGTAGTTACGCAGGTACAAATCATCGTAACGGCCGTTCGGCGAATTCAAGTGAACCACCATGGTCAGGTTGGGCGAAGACTTCACCGTCGTCACACCGATCTGGCGCACTTCTTCCGGCAGGCGTGGCAGCGCGCGTTGAACGCGGTTCTGCACCTGGGTTTCAGCTTGCTCGACGTTGGTGCCGATCTTGAAGGTGACGGTCAGCGCCAGCGCGCCGTCCGAGGTGTTTTGCGAGGACATGTAGAGCATGTTCTCGACGCCGTTGATCTGTTCCTCAAGCGGCGCGGCCACGGTTTCGGCGATGATCTTCGGATTCGCACCCGGATACTGCGCACGCACCACCACCGATGGCGGCACCACGTCCGGATACTCCGAGATCGGCAGCTTGAAGATGGAGATCAAGCCGGCGACGAAGATAAGAATCGACAGCACCGCCGCGAAGATCGGCTTGTCGACGAAGAATCGAGAGATATTCATATTGTTTTATTCCTTCACAGTGCCAGTCTTGGCGATGGCGACTTTCTCTTCTTTTTTAGCCACGTTGGCGGCCAGCGGATCGGAATCCATCGGCACCACGGTTGGCGTCAGCGGTGCGCCAGGCTTCACGCGTTGCAGGCCGTTGACGACGATTTTCTCGCCCGGCTTCAAGCCCTCGCGCACCACGCGCAGGCCGTCGATTTGCTGGCCCAGCGTGACCGGACGGTATTCCGCCTTGTTGTCCTTGTCGACCACGAACACGAACTTGCGGTTCTGGTCCGTGCTGACGGCGCGTTCGTTGATCAGCAGCGCCGACTTGGCGCCGGTGCTGCCGGCCAGTTGCACGCGGGCGAACAAGCCTGGCACCAGCACGCCGTCGGTATTGGCCAGGGTGGCGCGCATGCGCACCGAGCCGCTACGCACGTCCAGCTGGTTGTCGACGAATTCCAGCTTGCCTTCATGCGGGAAGCCGGTCTCGTTGGCCAGGCCGATCTTCACGGTGGCAGGCTTGCCGTTGTGGGCGTCGGCGCCAACGCGCAGGTAGGTGTCTTCGTCGCCGTCGAAGGACGCGTAGATCTGGTCCAGCGACACCACGGAGGTCAGCACGGCGGAAGCATCCACCAGGTTGCCCAGCGTGATTTCCGCTTTCGATACGCGGCCGTTGATCGGCGAAGTCACTTGCGTGTAGCTCAGGTTCAGCTTGGCCGCTTCGTACTGCGCCGTGGCGGCGCGGGCGTCGGCGTCCAGCTGCTTGTAGCCCGATGCCGAAGCGTCGTATTCACGTTGGGCGATGGCTTTGTCGGCCAGCAGTTTTTCTGCGCGGGCCAGTTCCACCTTGGCCAGATCGGCCTTGGCGCGCGCCGAGTTGGCGGCGGCTTCAGCGCGGTTGGCTTCGGCCTGGTATGGACGCGCGTCGATCACGAACAGCACATCGCCCTTCTTCACGCGGCTGCCCGGCTTGAAGTTGATGGCGGTGATGAAGCCGCTGACGCGCGGACGAATCTGCACCTGTTCGATGGCTTCCAGACGACCCGAGAACTCCTGGGTTTCAATGATGGTTTTCTCGACCACGGCCGCCGCCGAAATGGGTGGGCCGCCTGCTGCTGCCGGTGCTGCTGCCGCCTTGGCGGAATCGCCGCAGCCGGACAGCGACATTGCGGCCAGGCCCGCCAGCGCCATAGCGGCTACCAGCGGCCGGGCTAGAGCACTCATTGGTTTAATGTTTTTCATTTTAATTCCTTTTTGTATGAAAATAATTAATATAAAAGGCGGCACCGAGCGGTCTCAGCAAAAATCGAGAAAACACGGTACTAGCGCCCCGCCGGCAAGCCAGTGGGGACGTAACTTCGGATACTGCTAAGGGTTAGGGGATCCTATGCGGCTGGCGGCGTCTCGGTCCGGTCCAGTCCAGCGATGAAGCTGGCGATCTCTCCCAGCGCTTGACATCGACAAGCGCATTCGTTGCGTGCCTCTACATCGTTCAAAGGCGCCGGCTGCATGCGCCGGACGGTGGTCTTGACGCCGCAGGAAATCAGCTTGGCGCCATATTGCTCGGCTTCGTCGCGCAGCGGATCGTCTTCGGTCGACAGGATCAGCGCCGGCGGCAGGTTTTTCAGTCGGCTCGATTGCAGCGGCGAGGCGTACGGGTGGGTGCGGTCGGCGGCGTTCGGCAGATAGCCGCGGTAGGCCTTGGCGCAAGCGTCGGCCACGTCCAGCAGCTCAGGCGCCGCTTGCATTTCGCGCATCGAGCAAGTGGTCAGGCCCGGATCGAGCATCGGCATGATGAGGATCTGGCCGCCCAGCGCCGGGCCGCCGCGATCGCGCGACATCAGCGCGCAGACAGCCGCCAGGTTGGCGCCGGCTTCGATACCGGCCACCAGCAACTGCTTGCCGCTCCAGCCTAGCTTGGCCTTGTTCTTTTTGGCCCAGACCAGCACGGCGTGCGCATCTTCCACAGCCGCCGGGAACGGGCGCTCGGTGGCCAGCGTGTAGGCCGAAGCCAATACGGCGACATGCTGGCTGTCGTCGGCCATGTGGCGCAGGAATACATCCGCATCTTCCAGGTCGCCGCCGACAAAGCCGCCGGCGTGGAAGAACACCAGCAGCGTGCCGCGCTTGGCGCCGGCATCGCCGCTGGTGTAGAGGCGCGCAGCCAATGGACCTTCCGCGCCCTTGACCTCAAGGCTGCGGATTTTCAGTTGGTCCGATAATATCGGCAGGGCCTCTACTGGATTGTTCATTGTTGCACCGTTCCCGATTCGTTGGAGGACAACATGGTAGCAGGATCGCAGTCCGCCGCGTCGCCGCTGGCCACCAGCGACAGCGCGCGCATGCCGTGAACCTCCGCCTTGGCGGTGTGTGAGTAGGCATCGGTATATACCACGCCAGCCAGTGCAACCGACGAAAGCGCCAGTGCTATCGTTGCAAATATTGCATCCCGATATTTCATGATAAGTCCTCCTTTCCGGTCTTTTACTTTGTGCAGTACAGCAATCTTAAACTTGTTCTACAATCTGATAAATACGGCAAAGATGAATTGATTGTTCAGGATTCCGAACAATGAGAGCGAAAGATGAATAAACTTCAAGCGATGGAAGTGTTTGTACAGGTGGTGGACGCCGGCGGCTTCACGCGCGCGGCCGAAAACATGAAGCTGCCCAAGGCCACGGTGTCGACCCTGATTCAGTCGCTGGAGGGCTCGCTGTCGACCAAGCTATTGCACCGGACCACGCGCCACGTCAGCGTCACAGCCGACGGCGCCGCCTATTACGAGCGCTGCCTGCGCATCCTGTCGGACGTGCGCGAGGCCGAGGAATCGCTGTCGCGCACCCGGCTCAGCCCTTCCGGCCGGCTGCGGGTGGACGCGCCGACCGGCTTGTCGAGCGAAGTGATCGTCCCTGCCCTGCCCGACTTCTTTACGCGCTACCCGGACATCCAGCTGGAACTCGGCTCCAGCGACCGCACGGTGGACCTGATCGAGGAAGGCGTCGATTGCGCGGTGCGCGGCGGACAGCTCGGCGATTCCAGCCTGATCGCGCGCCGGGTCGGCATCATGCACTTCATCACCTGCGCCACGCCGGGCTACCTGGAACGCTACGGCCGGCCGGCGCATCCGAATGAGCTGCTGCGGCACCGCTGCGTCAACTATTTTTCCTCGCGCACCGGTAAAATCTTCGACTGGGACTTCACCCGCGACGGCGAGCGGGTGCAGGTGGCCCTGCCCGGCCTGATCGCGCTGAACGACACCAACTCCTACACGGCGGCGGGACTGGCGGGACTGGGCATAGTACAGATGCCGAATTTCCTGCTGGAGCCCATGCTCAGCGACGGCCGCTTTGAATCGATCCTCAACGACTGGGTGAGCGATCCGCTGCCGGTGCACGTGGTGTATCCGCAGAACCGCCACCTGTCGGCCAAGGTCCGCGTGTTCGTCGAATGGATCGCCGAACTGTTTTCCAATCACCCCGGCATGCGCCTGCCCAAAGGGCCGGCGGCGCGTGCCCCAACCCTGGAGGTTGCCGTATGACCGAAGCACACCGCATCGTTTTCCTGGACCGCGACAGCCTGATCGCCAATGTGCGCAAGCCGTCCTTCGCGCATGAATGGACCGACTACCCGGCCACGCGCGCGGCCGACACCGTGCAGCGCCTGCGCGACGCCCGCGCCACCATCGCCATCAGCAACAAAGTGGCGCTGTCGGCGGACGACATGGCGCAGCTGCCGGACCTGAAGATGATCGCCATGGCCGCCACCGGCACCAATATGATCGACGTGGCGGCCGCAGCGCAGCGCGGCATCGTGGTCAGCAACATCCGCAACTACGCGGTGCACACGCTGCCCGAGCACACCTTCGCGCTGATCCTGGCGCTGCGCCGGCAACTGGTGGCCTACCGCGCCGATATCGAAGCGGGCCTGTGGGAGAAGTCGCAGAATTTCTGCCTGTTCGGCCATCCTGTGACCGACCTGGCCGGCAGCCGCCTGGGCCTGTACGGCTACGGCGCGCTGGGCAAGGCCACGGCGCGCATCGCCCGCGCCTTCGGCATGGAAGTGATCGTGCACACGCGCTCGCCCTTGCCCGATGCGGCGGCGGACGGCGTGCGCGAAGCCAGCTTCGACGAAGTGCTGGAGACCTCGGACGTCATCAGCCTGCACCTGCCGCTGAACGACAAGACGCGCAACATGATCAGCGCCAAGGAATTGATCCGCATGAAGCGCACCGCCCTGCTGATCAACACCGCGCGCGGCGGCCTGGTGGATGAAACCGCGCTGGCCGACGCCTTGCGCGCGGGCGTGATCGGCGGCGCCGGCTTCGACGTGCTGACCCAGGAACCGCCGCCGGAAGACAACGTCCTGCTCAAGCTGCGCCTGCCCAACTTCCTGCTCACGCCGCATTCGGCGTGGGCCAGCACGCAGGCCATGCAAACGCTGGCCGATCAGCTGGTCGACAACATCGAAGCCTGGGCCGCCGGCACGCCGCGCAATGTGGTGAGCTAAGCTTTAGCCGCGCACTGCGGCGCGCTTGCGGGCCACCACGCCCATCAAGGCCAGGCCGGCGAACAGCATCGCATAGGTGGCCGGCTCAGGCACGGCTGGCAGCGCGGCGATCGCGTCCGGGCTGCCGACCACCATCACCGGCTGCAGCGGGTTGCCGAATGGACCGGTCTGCTGGCCGGACAGCCAGATCGTGTCGGCGCCGCCGGCGCCCAGCGTGGTCAGGGCAACCACGCCCGGCGTTGCGCCATAAGCGGCCTGGAAGGTCACGTCGACGCTATAGCCCGACATAAAGCTCTCCGACCAGCTGAAATGCAGCACACCGCCGCCAATGCCGAACAAATCGTTCGATGCTTCCACTGCGGACGACCAGCCTTCGCTCTGTTGGACGTTCTGGATGCCCATGTCGGCGAAATACGGCAGATAGAAGTCGGTCAGCCTTGCGAAACTGGAATTGCCGGTGCAGGACAGCGCGGTGGCCGTGATGGCGTAATCGAACGACGAGCCCGATCCGGTGACCGAAGTGCTGGTATTGGCCGGCGTGATGAAGCAGATTGCCTGCGCGCCGCTCATGGCGCCGAGCATGGCCACCACGGCCACGAACCGTTGCAGCGTTTTCGAAAGTAAGCGCATGTGAAATCCCTGTTCTGATGGTGAGTTTTAGATAGATTTGATATCAATAATACATTGATTATTTTACATCAGAATGTTTAGCGCAAGGGCATTGTTGATGCAAATCGGCATCGATAGTATTATCTCCGCGTCAACAATCTCATTCACCTCACAATCGGTCAGCCGCCGCCACACCGGATTCCACGCCATGACCAAACTTACACACATGATTACCGCCGCCAGCCTGTTGCTGGCGGCCATAGCGACCGCTGCCGCCGCCACGCCGGCCGGACAGGATGCCCTCGCCGGCCCGCAAGTGCGCGTCGATGTCGGCGGGCGCAAGCTCAATATGTACTGTAGCGGCAAGGGCTCGCCAACCGTATTGTTCGAAGCCGACGCCGGCCGCGCGGGCTGGGACTGGTCGGCGGTGCTGCCGGAGATGGCCAAGCGCACGCGCGCCTGCGTGTATGACCGTGGCGGCATGGGATCGAGCGATCCCATCATCCGTCCGGCAACGGTGGCCAACGCCAGCAAGGACCTGAACTTCCTGATCAAGAATGCGAAGATGGAGGGCCCGTTCGTGCTGGTGGGCGCGGGCTACGGCGCGATGATCTCACAGCACTTCGCGCTGCGCTCGCGCGGCGCCAACGTCGCCGGCCTGGTGCTGGTGGAAGCCATGCACGAAGACGCGCTGCCCGCTGATCGCACGGCCTGGCTCGATGCGGTGGTGGCCTGCCTGACGGCGGCGGAGCAAGGCAAGCCGAGCGCCGGCTGCGGCTACCCGTCGAACAGCATGAACGCCGACATCGGCCCGGCCCTGGCGTCGGCGCAAGCGGCGCAAACCGCCAAGCTGACCTACTGGCGTGCCCGCGCCTCGGAACTGGACAGCCTGGAAACCAGCGCCGACCAGCTGCGCAAGGCCCGCAAGTCCTTCGGCGATATCAAGGTAGTCGAAGTGCCGCAAGCAGATCCGGCCGCCATCGTCGCTGCGGTATCGCAACTGCTTGAAAAAAACTAAGCCAGAAACTGATAGGCGTGCGCAGTGACAGGCCTACTCTCGCTCAGCCTGGTCAGGCGTTCCCAGTCGCCCAATGATCAAGGACGAGAAGCTGCTTACGCCGACTCGGATGCTTTCCTCGTCTACTTGAAAATCCGGGGCGTGGTTCATTGCAATGAAACCTTTCTCGGCATTTGATCCGCCGAGGAAAAAATACACACCCGGAATTTTCTGTTGAAAGTAGACGAAGTCATCATTGAAGAACGGTGCCTGTCCAAAAGCTGGCCTGACCGCGTCAACTCCCCGACTTCGCTGCAGTGTGCGGATGGCAGAGCGGGTCAGTGCGGCGTTGTTCAGCACAGTGGGATTCTCTTGTACGTACGACACGGAGACCAATTGGCTCTTGTGGCCGCTGGCATCAATCACTCGCTCGATTCGAGAAATGATGCCCTCCAGCTTTGTTGCTGTTGTTTCATATAGATAGAAGTCAAGAACCAGCTCTTCGTTTTCCGTGCGAGTATCAAAGGTCGCATCCATGATCAGGTAGTCCTGAAACGCAGTACGCGGGGACGTCAATCCGATCACAGGATCGCCAATATTCTGAATCTCCCAAGGCTTCGCGCCGGTCTGGCTCCGAGACAGCTCACTGTTCACATCCTTCGTCAACTGCACTATCTCCGCCTTCGATAATTCGTTTTTCAGCCGGATGCTGACTCGCCGCTGATATGCGAACATCTCATTTTCCCGGACAACAATCTGTCCCACGGGCAATGGCGTCACGTGCAAGCCGTAGATCTCATCCGGGGTGATGGACGAGAAAACGCCCCGCTCGATCAAGCCCTTTGCGCCCTTGAAGGTCTCCTCGTCCGACTGAAACACGAAGACAACCGTTCCACGCAAGAACTCCCGTTGCTTCGCAAGGACCTCGGCGATTCCTAAGGCAATTGCAATGTGGATATCGTGCCCGCAGGCATGGTGAACGCCGGGATTCTGCGACCTGAAGAGTGCGGGATCACGGAACTCGCCAGGAAGCGCATCAAGCTCGGCTCGCCATGCAACCGTCTTTCCCGGGTGCCCGCCCCGCAGTATTCCGATAACACTGTGGCCGTACTGGCCAGTCTGAACTTCAAGCCCCATTTCACGCAAGTGCGCGCTTATGGTCGCCGAAGTTCGAGATTCATGGCCTGCCACTTCAGGGTGCTGGTGGAGATCTCGCCTGATGGCGACAAGCTTCTCGAAAAGGCCATCAGTCTGCAACTGAACCGCATCCGGAGCAGTGCGCTGGCTTGGGTTGTATTGGCAGCCGCCGAGTAGGAGTCCGAAGACACTTGAGAGAATTATTAAAAGTCGCGTCATGGTCGAGATTGGGGAATAGTGAAGAAGTGCAACTGACGAATCGAGTGTGTCACATCGTCAATTCACACGGCACCCCAATTGCGATGAACTGCAGTTCGCTCAGATGAACTGCAGGAAGGTGCGGACCAGTGGAATGATTGTCCGCGCGGATGATCTGCTCACGGACGCCGTGATGAGTTCAGCAAGAGAGAGCAGGCATCTCGGCTAAGCGCCGGCGATCCGGTCGACGACGAGATGGTGGGCGTCATCGAAGACCCACACAGGTTCGTAATCGACTTCAAACAGGTGGCCGTCGGGATCCTTGAAGTAGCCGGCGATGCCCCAGTTGGTGCGCGTGGCGGGTTTGACGATGACGCCGCCCGCCGCCTCCGCCTTGGCCAAAATGCGCGGCACGTCTTCCGGCTTGCGCGCCATGTGGATCAGTGCGACGCCGGAAAAGCCGCTTTTCGCTGCGGTCGGCTCCAGCGCATCGCTGGCGAGGTCGTTCCGGTTAATCAGGCTGATCGCGTAGCCGCCCATATTGAACTTGACGAAGCCGTCGCTGCTGGTCGGCGATCGAGTCCAGCCCAGGGCTTCGTAAAATTTCGCCGAGCTCGCCACGTCCGCCACGCCCAGCAGCACCATGTGCATGCGCTGGCTCGGCGCCAGCGTTTCAGCAAAAATATAGGTGTGCCCTACCGCTTGATCCAGCATTAAAAACTCCCCGGCAACAAAATATTTTTATCGACCTGGCGCACGTCGCGCAGGCCGCAAAAGGCCATGGTCAGGTCCAGCTCGTTGCGGATGATGTCCAGGCATTTGCTCACGCCCTGCTCGCCCATCGCGCCCAGCCCGTACAGGAAGGGACGGCCTATGTAGACGCCTTTGGCGCCCAGCGCCAGCGCCTTGATCACATCCTGGCCGGAACGGATGCCGCCGTCCATGTGGACTTCGATCTGCTTGCCCACCGCGTCGGCAATCGCCGGCAACGCGCCGATCGACGATTCGGCGCCGTCGAGCTGGCGGCCGCCATGGTTGGAGACGATCAGCGCATCGGCGCCGCTTTCCACGCACAGCCGCGCGTCTTCCGCGTCCATGATGCCTTTGATGATCAGCTTACCGCCCCAGCGCTGCTTGATCCACTCCACGTCTTTCCACGACAGGCTGAGGTCGAACTGCTGGCTGGTCCAGGACGACAGCGACGACATGTCGGACACCGACGTCGCATGGCCGACGATGTTGCCGAAGCTGCGGCGCTTGGTGCCCAGCATGCCGAGGCACCAGCGCGGCTTGGTGGCGAGATTGATCATGTTGGCGATGGTGAGCTTGGGCGGCGCCGACAGGCCGTTGCGCAAGTCCTTGTGGCGCTGGCCCAGCACCTGCAGGTCCAGCGTCAGCACCAGCGCCGAACAGCGCGCGGCCTTGGCGCGGTCGATCAGGCGGTTGATGAACTCGCGGTCCTTCATCACGTACAGCTGGAACCAGAACGGCTGGCTGGTGTGGGCGGCGATGTCTTCGATAGAGCAGATGCTCATGGTCGACAGGGTGAACGGCACGCCGAACTTTTCGGCGGCCTTGGCGGCGAGGATTTCGCCGTCGGCGTGCTGCATGCCGGTCAGGCCGGTCGGCGCCAGCGCCACCGGCATGGCCACGTCCTGGCCGATCATGGTGCTGGCCAGCGAACGGTTTTCCAGATTCACGGCCACGCGCTGGCGGAATTTGATCTTGGCGAAGTCTTCGTTGTTGGCGCGGTAGGTGGATTCGGTCCAGGACCCGGCATCGGCGTAGTCGTAAAACATGCGCGGCACGCGCTTTTTCGCCAGAACGCGCAGGTCTTCAATGCTGGTGATGATGGTCACGCCCACTCCCCATAGTAATGATCGTCAGATCATCGGGCATTTTTAAGAAAATGCCAATAGGGATGAGGTTCGCGCTGCGCAGTAGTCATCGGATTGCGCGTTATGCAGGAACGAAAACGTAGCGACAAAGCAAAAGGGCCTGAAGATTGCTCTTCAGGCCCTTCCACTAACGAATTTTGGTGCGGCTGGCAGGAATCGAACCCACGACCCCTTGGTTCGTAGCCAAGTACTCTATCCAGCTGAGCTACAGCCGCGTAAAACGTTTTTACTACTTAAACTTCTATCAGACAGACTCGACAGTCTATCCAACTACAAAATCTGGTGCGGCTGGCAGGAATCGAACCCACGACCCCTTGGTTCGTAGCCAAGTACTCTATCCAGCTGAGCTACAGCCGCAAAAAACAAGATTATAACAGCACTTTCTTGTTTGCAAACAGGAAAATCTTCCAACTCTCCTGGGTAAAACGATGGTGCGGCTGGCAGGAATCGAACCCACGACCCCTTGGTTCGTAGCCAAGTACTCTATCCAGCTGAGCTACAGCCGCACTGTGCAAGCATTATAAAGCATTAATTTTGTTTTGCAAAGTTTGGTATTTACTACCGTTTAGTTGGCTTGACATACCTTCCGCCGAATCAACCACTATGCAAAAACTATTCAAAACTGCTCTGCTGCATTTCTTCCGAACAGCATGCCGCTCGAAAGAAGCAGCATTATAGGGATGTTGCCCGGGCTTGTCCAGCACCGCGTATGGATTGCCTCCGCCTTGCGCTCAGGTGCCGAATTCGGCCGCCGCCTTGGCCGACCATAGCGCCTCGTTGTAGGACGGATACGGAATGCCGTAGCAATCGATGGCGCCGCCGGCGCCGACGAACTTCACCCACCAGCCTTCGTCGTCCTGCAGGATGGCGATATCGCCCTCGCCGCAATGGGCGGCGATCTCGGCGTCCGGCCCCAGCACCACTATTTTCACCTTGCGATGTTTTATTACCGTAGCCATTATCGCTCCTAGCCCTTCTTATTCATGACGGTGATGTCTCACATTGCCAATCTAAATTTGCATTCGTTTGCGCATTGCAGCATGATTGACCTGTCTCCTCTATTCTCCTCCAAGAAAATAGATTTAGCCCGCTCCCGTAGCGGGCTTTTTTTTTACCGTGTACGATGCAATCGGCTTTGCCTTTTCATAAGACGAATAAGAGAGAACGCTCGCAACCGCACATGACTGCACCTTCCGCCATCACGCTCCCGACTCCCGACTGGTCGCAAACCGCCCTGGGCGATCCCGCCGCATGGCCCGCAAGCCTGCGCCTGACCACCGATATTATGCTCAATTCGCCGCAAGCCATGCTGCTGATGTGGAGCGATCAGAAAATCATGGTGTACAACGAAGCCTACGTCGATCTGACCGGCCTGCCCGGCCTGCGCGCGCCTGGCGGCAACGTGCCGGCCATGCAGCCGGCGGCGTGGAGCTGGAACGCCAGCGTCATCGCCGAGGTGCGCGCCGGCCGCAGCCTGGCTTATCGCGGCTGCACGCTGCCGGTCTGGCACGACGGCCGCGTCGAGCCGGTCACCCTCGACCTGTACTACACACCAGTTCGCGACGACACGCAAGTGGCCGGCGTACTGTGCACGCTGGCGCTGGCCACCCTGGGCGCACCGGCCGAAAGCACTGCGCCGCTGCGCCTGCTGGTGGTGGAAGACAATGGCGACGCCCGCTACCTGGTCTGCGAAACCCTGCGCGCACTCGGTCACGAGGTGGACGCCGTGGCCAGCGGCGAGGAGGCGCTGCCCTACCTGGAACAACATCCGTACGACGTGCTGTTCACCGATGTCAGCCTGCCCGGCATGTCCGGCGTCGACCTGGCCCGCCTGGCGCGGCGCGACAAACCGCAGTTGGCGTTGCTGTTCGCGTCCGGTTACGGCGAGGAATTGACCCGGCGCCTGGATTTTCCAGCGCAATCGTTGCAAAAACCCTACGATATTGAACAACTGCAAGCGGTGCTGGAGAGCATCGCCGCCGGGCGCAGCGCGGTCTGAGTTGTCCTGGACGCGTGATCGGCACCGCGCCAACCGTGCGGAGCCGCCACCTGCCTTGGGGCTAGAATGAGGCCATGATGCCGAACGCCCCGCCCGCCCCTCTTGTCACTGCGTCTCTCACGCCGGACGCGCACGAAGAACTGCTCCGCGCGAAAGAGGCCCTGCGTCAGAGCCAGCTGGAATTGCGGGCGCTCGCCAACTCCATGCCGCAACTGGCCTGGATCGCCGAACAGGACGGCGCCATGGTCTGGTACAACGAACGCTGGTACGACTACACCGGCACCACGCCCGAACAAATGGCCGGCGACGGCTGGCAGCGGGTCTACGCGCCCGACTGCTTGGGCGCCATGGAATCGCACTGGGAGCATTCGCGCCAGACCGGCACGCCGTTCGAGCTGGAAGTGCCGATCCGCAGCGCCAGTGGCGAGTTCCGCTGGTTTCTCACGCGCGCCAATCCGGTCCACCGCAGCGACGGCAGCGTGCTGCGCTGGTTCGGCACCAGCACCGACGTCGACCAGGTCAAGCGCGCGCAGGAAGCCCTGCGCGACGAAACGGCCGTGCTGGAGCTGCTCAATCGCACCGGCGCCATGCTCGCTTCGCAGCGCGACCTGCAACCGCTGCTGCAGGAAGTGACCGACGCCGCCACCAGCATCAGCGGCGCGCGCTTCGGCGCCTTCTTCTACAACACCACCGACAGCAGCGGTGAAGCGCTGATCCTGCACACGCTGTCCACCGGCGCGCCGTCGGCCTTCTCGAAATTCGACCAGCCGCGCGCCACCGCCCTGTTCGGCCCGAGCATGCGCGGCGAAGGCACGATCCGCTGCGACGACCTGCTCAAGGATCCGCGCTACGGCAAGAACGCCCCCTATTTCGGCATTCCGAGCGGCCATCCGCCGGTGCGCAGCTTCCTGTCGGTGCCGGTGGCGCTGCGCAACGGCGCGGTGATCGGCTGCCTGTTCTTCGGTCATCCGCAGCCGGGCATCTTCAACGAGCGCACCGAACGCATCATCGGCGGCATCGCCGCGCAGGCCGCCGTGGCCATCGACAACGCCCGCCTGTACGAAGCGTCGCAACAGGCGGCGGAAGAACGCAAGGTTCTGCTCGACAGTGAACGCCAGGCGCGCGCCGAGACCGAGCGCACCAGCCAGCTCAAGGATGAATTCCTGGCCACCCTGTCGCACGAGCTGCGCACCCCGCTCACCGCCATCCTCGGCTGGGCCCAGGTGCTGCGGCGCGGCAGCCGCAACCAGGCCGATCTCGATCGCGGCCTGCAAACCATCGAGCGCAACGCCCGCGCCCAGGCCCAGCTGATCGAAGACTTGCTGGACATGAGCAGCATCACCTCCGGCAAGGTGCGGCTGGACATGCAGCCGCTGGCGCCGGCCGCGATCGCCGCCGCCGCCATCGAATCGGTGCGCCCGGCGGCCGAGGCCAAGCAGATCCACATCAGCCGCGCCTTCGCACCCACGCCCGGCATGGTCTCCGGCGACGCCAACCGCCTGCAGCAAATCCTGTGGAACCTGCTCACCAACGCCATCAAGTTCACGCCGCGCGGCGGCAACGTCGAAGTCGGCGTGCGGCGCGACGGCGACCAGATCGCCATCACGGTGCGCGACAGCGGCATCGGCATCGCCTCCGGCTTCCTCGACCATGTGTTCGAGCGCTTCCGCCAGGCCGACTCCACCACTACTCGCCAGCATGGCGGCTTGGGACTTGGATTGGCCATCGTCAAGCACCTGGTGGAACAGCACGGCGGCACCATTGCCGTAACCAGCGCGGGCGCCGGCCAGGGCGCCAGCTTCACCCTGCGCCTGCCCGCGCACGACAGCGCGACGCCCTCGGCACCGGCCAGCGTGACCGCGGCCGCGCATGGTGCGGCGCATGATCTGAGCGGCCTGCAAGTGCTGGTGGTGGACGACGAGGACGACGCCCGTGAACTGATCACGCGCATCCTCAGCGACTGCAATGCCGAGGTGCTAACGGCCGCCACCGCCACCGAAGCTCTCGAATTACTACAGCACGAACGGCCCGACCTGATGGTCAGCGACCTCGGCATGCCCGAAGTGGACGGCTACGGCCTGCTGGACCGCATCCGCGCCCTCGGGCCGGCGCGCGGCGGCGACCTGCCGGCCATCGCCCTGACCGCCTTCGCCCGCTCGGAGGATCGCGTCAAGGCGCTATCCAGCGGCTTCCTGGCGCATATCGCCAAGCCGGTCGAGCCCAATGAGCTGATCGCCAAGGTAGCCAATGCCAGCGTGGCCCGGCGCGCCGCCTGAAACCAGCTTAAGTTTCCAAGCGGCAAGTATGCATTCCTACTTTTAGACGCGGCAATGTCCTACAAGCAATTTGAAAAACTCTTGATACACTACAAGAATCTAAATTTAGGCGTACAATAGTTTCCACACGGAAACCAAGCGCTCTTATGTGCGACGCAGCACCGAGGCTTGGGCTATTATCGAATTACTATTAAGCACCCGAAACAAACGAGACCACTATTATGCCGAGCCGAGACGAAATCCTGAACGCCAAAATCCTGGTGGTGGATGACAGCGCAGACAACGTCGAACTGATGTTGGAGATCCTGCGCGAGGCCGGCTATACCGATGTGTCCTCCACCATGCTGCCGGAACAAGTGTGCCCGATGCACCGCCAGCATTGCTACGACCTGATTTTGCTGGACCTGCAAATGCCGGGCCTGAACGGCTTCCAGGTCATGAAGGGCCTGAAAGAGATCGAACAAGGCGGCTACCTGCCGGTGCTGGCCCTCACCGCCCAGCCGAGCTTCAAGATCGCCGCGCTGGAAGCGGGCGCGCGCGACTTCATCAGCAAGCCGTTCGACCTGCTGGAAGTGCACAAGCGCATCCACAACATGCTGGAAGTACGCCTGCTCTACAAGGAATTGGCGCAGTACAGCCGCCAGCAGCAGGAACTGGCCCTGCACGATCCATTGACCAGCCTGCCCAACCGCCGGTTGCTGGAAGACCGCATTTCCACGGTGCTGCAACACGCCGCGCGCCAGCAGACCAAGGCCGCCGTCATGTACCTGGACCTGGATGGCTTCAAGATCATCAATGACACCCACGGCCACGCCTACGGCGACGAAATCCTCAAGCAGGTGGCGCAGCGCCTGGTCGGCTGCTCGCGCAAGGAAGACACGGTGGCGCGCGTGGGCGGCGACGAATTCGTCATCGTCATGGGCAACATCAGCGCCGTCGGCGATACGCAGGAGCCGTGCAACAAGCTGATCGAAGCGGTATCGCAGCCCTACCTGGTCAACGGGCTGACGCTGCAACTGTCGACCAGCATCGGCGTCGGCATCTTTCCGGACGATGCAACGGAAGTGGCGCCGCTGATCGCGGCCGCCGACGGCGCCCTCTACGAAGCCAAACGCTCCGGCAAGAACCGCTGCTGCACCGCGCAAATGCTGGCCGCGCCACCGGCCCATCACCACACCATGTCGGCCACGCCGGCGTGACGCAAAAAAGGCGGGCCGCAGCCCGCCTTTCCTTTTTCCATTCCGCCGACTCAGTGCGCGGCGGCTTCCGCTTTCAGGCCTTTTTCCGTGCTCTGCTCGACCTTGCCTGCGTGCTGGTGGTCTTCATGCGCGCTCACGGTTTCGGGCGCCACTTCGATGCGGGTGATGCCGGAATCGACCGACACCGGATCGCTGGCCGGGAAGGTCATTTCGACGCCGCTGTCGAGCAGGGTCTCCTTGGCCTGTGCTTCCGGCGTTTCCTGTTCCTGCTCGGCCAGCGTGGTGATGGCGGCGGCCAGCTTCACGAATTCCAGGTTGGCCAGGTCGCGCACGGTGTGCACATTGAAGGCCTGCGCCAGCGCCTTGGCATCCTTGGCGCTCACGCCGCGCAAGGCGCTGGTCGGCGCATCGGCCAGGGCGCGGAAGGTCTGGCCCAGGTACTCTTTGTCCACGACAGTATCGATATTCATGATGTGTTCCTTTCAGTTGAACGTCGCAGTCACTGTGCCAGTCCGGCCGCTCCAGGTCTGTGCGGGAGCGAACACTGCCCCCAGGCCGGATTTACTGTTGTGTTCAGTAGCATGTGCTGTTTTGACATTCATATAGGCAGTTGCTATGATCGCCCGATCCCTCGTGGTAGAGCCTCCCGTGCCTAAAATAGAAAAACCAAAGATTCTGGTCGTAAACGACGACGCGAACAGCCTGTTCGCGCTGACCAGTCTGCTCGCCCAATGGGCCGAGCAGGAAGGCTATGAGGTACTTGCCGCCCGCTCCGGGCAGGACGCCCTGCGCCAGGTGCTCATGCACGACTTCGCCGTGATCCTGCTGGACGTGAACATGCCCGGCATGGACGGCTTTGAAACCGCCGCCGCCATCCACGCCCGCGCGCGCTCGGCCGACATCCCCATCATCTTCATCACCGCCTTCCTCGCCGACGAACTGGACCGCCTCAAGGCTTACCAGCACGGCGCGGTGGACTTCCTGTTCACGCCGGTGATTCCGCAGATCCTGTACGCCAAGATCTCGGTGTTCGTGGCGCTGGCCATGAAGAACGAGGAACTGAAAAAGCAGGCGCGCCAGCTGAGCCAGCGCACCACCGAACTGACCGCCACCAATTTGCGCCTGACGCGCGAGATCGAAGAACGCCAGACCGTCGAACGGCAGAACCACGCCAAGGACGAATTCCTGGCCATGCTCGGGCACGAACTGCGCAATCCGCTCAGCGCCATCAGCAGCGCGGCGTCCTTGATCGGCCTGCCCGGCGTGTCGGCCGACGGCGTGCAGCGCGCCAAGAAGATCATCCAGCGCCAGAGCCAGCACCTGGGCCGCATCGTCGACGACCTGCTGGACCTGTCGCGCGCCATGTCGGGCAAAATCCTGCTCAACCGCGTGCCGATCGACCTGGCCACGCTGGTGGCGCAGACCCTGGAAACCTACCGCGCCACCGGCCGCAGCACCGACTACGAGCTGGAGCAGGATCTCGATCCGGGCTGGATCGCCGGCGACTCCACCCGCCTTGAGCAGATCACCAGCAACCTGATCGACAACGCCCTGAAATACACCCAGCCCGGCGGCCGCATTGAAGTGCGCACCTGGACCGAAAACGAAGACGTGGTGCTGAGCGTGCGCGACACCGGAGTCGGCATTTCGGCCGAGCTGCTGCCGCATGTGTTCGACGTGTTCGTGCAAGGCAGCAGCACGCTGGACCGCTCGCAGGGCGGGCTCGGCATCGGCCTGTCGCTGGTGCGCCGCCTGGCCGAGCTGCACGGCGGCAGCATCGAGGCCGACAGCAAGGGCCCCAACCGTGGCAGCACCTTCACGCTGCGCATGCCGCGCATCGAACACCTCCCCATCACGGCACCGGCACCGACACCAGTCGCAGGCGAACACGGCAAGCCGCGCGTGCTGCTGATCGAAGACAACGACGACGGCCGCGAAATGATGACCATGATGTTGTGCGGCTACGGCTACAGCGTGGAAGCGGCCGCCGACGGCTTGCTGGGCCTGGCCGCTGCACACAGCTATGGGCCGCACCTGGCGCTGGTGGACATCGGCCTGCCCGGCATCGACGGCTACGAAGTGGCGCGCCGCCTGCGCGCGGATCCGGCCACGCGCGCCATCAAGCTGGTCGCCCTCACCGGCTACGGCCAGGCCGAAGACCTGCGGCGCGTGATGGACGCCGGCTTCGACCGCCATCTGGTCAAGCCGGTCGATATCGACCAGCTGATGGAGGTGATCGATACCTGCGCGCAGCTTCCTGTTCCCGTCAAACAATAGTCGTGCGCCCCCGCCAGCAAAGCTCGGGTATCATCGGTGCAAGCCTCCGTTCGTTCGACTTAACCGAGAAAACCATGTCCGTACCGGCACCGCAAGAACCACAACCTACCCAGCAAGACGCCCTGCGCAGCGCGGACCTGAGCGAGCTTTTGGGCCATGTCCACACCTGCTGGGACAATGAACGGCGTTCGCTGTCGCGCCAGCTGCACGACAGCCTGGGCTCCTCGCTGACCGCGCTCACCATGCACCTCGGCCTGCTGATGCAGAAGCTGCCGTCCGACCAGGCGCTGCAAGACCGTGCCGGCCACATGAAAAAGCTGCTGGGCCAGATCGTCGAAACCAACCGCCAGATGCAGATCAAGCTGTGGAACGACAAGCTCGAATTCCTCGGCGTGCGGGTGGCGCTGGAAGAACTGGTGACGGATTTCGGCGCCCAGCACAACATCACGGCGCGCAGCAGCCTGCCTGAAGACGAGCTGGACTGCCCGCGCAGCCACGGCATCGTGCTGGTGCACATGCTGGAAGAAGCGCTGCGCAATATCGCCAGCCATGCGCAAGCCACCGAAGTCGATGTGATCGTCGACGACAACGAAGATGAAGTGATGCTGACGGTGAAGGACAACGGCGTCGGCCTCAGCGGCCCGGTGCCGGCCGCGCCCGAACACGCGGGCGGCAAGTTCGGCCTGCGCACGGTGCGCGAGCGCGCCGCCTACCTGGGCGGCACGCTGACGGTTTCTTCCGGACCTGAACGCGGCGTCACGCTCAGCATGATCCTGCCCAAGCCCAAGCCCAGCCCTAGTGCAGCTTGACCAGCGGCGTGGTGCGCTTGATGAGGAAGCGCGCCAGCGCCAGCACGCCCGTGCGCACCGTGCCCAGCACGGCCTGGTGATGCATCAGGTGCAGGCTGGTGTACATCAGGCGCGCCACAAAGCCATCGACAAACCAGCTTAAGCCCTTCAAGGAGCCCATCAGGCTGCCGACCGAATTGGTCTGGCCGAACGACACCAGCGAACCGTAGTCGCGGTATTGGTAGGGCTTGGTTGGCGGCGGCTTGCCCTTGTGCTGGCGCAGGAAGGTGTCCAGCAGATAATCGGCCTGCTGGTGCGCGGCCTGCGCGCGCGGCGGCACCAGCTTGCCGTCCGGGCCGGCACATGCGGCGCAATCGCCGAGCGCGTAAATATAATCAAAGCCTTTGACCGCCAGCCTGCCATCCACGTCAACCTGGCCGGACTTGATGGTCGGCAGTCCCAGCGTCTTGAGGAAATCGGGCGCCTTGATGCCGGCCGCCCACACCACGATCTGCGCCGGATACACGGCGTCGCCGGCGCGCACGCTGGTGGCGTCGATGGCGGTGACGCGAGTGTCGGTGACCACGGTAACGGCACGCTGGCGCAGCAATTCCAGCGCGGCGGCCGAGACTTTTTCAGGCAAAGGCGCCAGGATGCGCGGCGCGCCTTCGAGCAAGGTGATGCGCACGTCGCGCTCGGCCTGCAACTGGCGGAAGCCATAGGCCGCATACACGCCGCTCGCTTCGCGCAGCTCGGCCGCCAGCTCGACGCCGGTGGCGCCGCCGCCGATGATGACGACATCCACCCCGGCCGCCTTTTCCAGCGCGGTCAGGGTCAGGCGCTTGAGCAGGGTCAGGCGGAAACGTTCCGCGTCTTCCGTCGCGTTCAGGGAAATGGTGTGCTCGGCCGCGCCGGGCACGCCGAAATAATTGGAGGTGCTGCCGACCGCCAGCACCAGCGAATCGAAGCGAACCTGCCGCTCGGGCAGGATTTCTTCCTGGCCGCTGAGGATGGCGCCCACCGTCAGCAGGCGCTGCGGCGCATCGAGCGCCAGCAACGGTCCGTAGACAAAAGTAAAGCCATTGTCGTGCGCCAGCATCTGGTAGGACAAGCCTTCCTGATGCACGTCCAGGGTGCCGGCCGCCACTTCATGCAGCGACGGCTTCCAGATATGGTACAGCCGGCTGTCGACCAGCATCACCTGCTCCGGTCCCAGCTTGCGTCCCAGTTTGCAGGCGAGCTCCAGCCCGCCTGCCCCGCCACCTACTATCACGAATTTACTCTGCAAAAGTCTCTCCTTGTGGCGGCGTGTTCAGCCGCAAGTTTAATCGCGTCCGTGGCCCTTGCCGTTGCCGTGGTCTTTGTCCTTGTCATGGCCTTTGCCGTGACCGTGGTCGTCGCGGCGGTCGTCACGATGGTCATCACGATGGTCGTCGCGGTAGTCGCGGCGATCATCGCGGCGATCCGGGCCGGCATGACGCTCGCGGTAGCGCGGCACGTACTGGTTGTTGTACCAATTGTCCTGCACGAAATACACGCGCTGGCCGCAGGCGTTGTACTTGCCGCAGTGCTTGGACCAGTTCTTGGCATGGCCTGGGGGCACGCGCAGATAAATCGGCGCTTGTTCCACGTAATGCACAGGACGCTGCACGATCACCGGTTGTCGGTACAGCACTTGCGGTTGCGGATAATCACCGATATCGATGCGGCCGTAAAAACCTGGCTGGCCGATGTTGATGGAAACACCCACGTCGGTTGCAAAGGCGGAGGCAGACAAGGCCAGCAGGCTGGCGGCGAGTAACTTGGCTTTCATGATATGTCTCTGTTCTTGATCTGAGCGAAGATGCTCAGATCTCATCATATACCGTCGGCGGAAACTTTCCGTACGCTAGCGAACATACGTTACCTGTGCTAAACTAATCGTTCGATACCTAACTATTAGCTCCAGAACAATATGTCCTCGATAGAAGAGCGCTTCTCCGCCGCCCTGCACGGCAGTGCCCGTGTCTGGCGCCTCGCCATCGACCGCCGCCTCAAGCATTTGAACCTGAGCCAGGCCAGCTGGATGGCGATCGCCCTCACCGCCAAGGAAGCGGAACCGCCGTCGCAAACGCGGCTGGCGGCGCGCGCCGGAGTGGAAGATCCAACCATGGTGGCCACCGTCGACCGCCTGGTCAAAGCCGGCTACATGGTGCGCACGCCGTCGGCCACCGACCGCCGCGTCAAACTGCTCAGCCTCACGCCGGCCGGGCAGGAAATCTACGAATCGGTGCGCGCCGAAGCCGAAGCGCTGCGCCGCGAGCTGCTGGGCACGGTCGATCCCGACACGCTGCGCACCGTCACCGCCTTCCTGGAAGCGATCCAGGCCAATATCGAGTCGCTGCCATGAGCACTGCCGCAGGCGCAGAAGACGGCCTGAACCGCCGCATGATCACCATCTCGATCATGCTGGCGACCATCATCCAGGCGCTCGACGGCACCATCGCCAACGTCGCCCTGCCGCACATGCAGGGCAGCCTGTCGGCCTCGCAGGACCAGATCACCTGGGTGCTGACCTCCTTCATCGTGGCCGCCGCCATCGCCACCCCGCTCACCGGCTGGCTGTGCGACCGCTTCGGCCTGAAGAACATCTTCCTCGCTTCGGTGGCCGGTTTCA
Organism: Duganella paludis; assembly: GCF_054461335.1. Classification (NCBI taxonomy): domain Bacteria; kingdom Pseudomonadati; phylum Pseudomonadota; class Betaproteobacteria; order Burkholderiales; family Oxalobacteraceae; genus Duganella; species Duganella paludis. The sequence continues at coordinate 5,696,691 of NZ_CM136922.1, read as the reverse complement.
CGGTGGCCTCGGTGCTGTGCGGTTTGTCCGGATCGCTGACGGAAATCGTCATCGCCCGCATGCTGCAGGGCGTGTTCGGCGCGGCGCTGGTGCCGCTGTCGCAGGCCACGCTGCTCGACATCAACCCGCGCGAAAAACACGGCTCGGCCATGGCGGTCTGGGGCATGGGCGTGATGATCGGCCCCATCCTCGGCCCCACGCTGGGCGGCTGGCTGACCGACAGCTACGACTGGCGCTGGGTGTTCTTCATCAATATTCCGGTGGGCGCGATGGCGTTCTACGGCATCTGGCGCTACATCAAGAAGACCGATGCGCCGCGCAAGATGAAGTTCGACGCCTTCGGCTTCGCCACCCTGAGCCTGGCCATCGGCGCGCTGCAGATGCTGCTCGACCGTGGCGAGCAGAACGACTGGTTCGCTTCGACCGAAACCTGGGTGGAAGCCATCATCCTGGCGCTGAGCTTCGCCTATTTTGTCGCCCACACGGCCACCAGGCCCGCCGGCAAATCCTTTTTCGATTACCGACTGCTGCGCAATGCCAACTACGTCAGCGGTCTGTTGTTCATCTTCATCGTCGGCCTGGTGCTGTTCGCCACCCGCGCGTTGACGCCGTCCATGCTGCAAACGCTGATGGGCTATCCGGCCAAGATCGCCGGCCTGGTCACGGCGCCGAGCGGCATCGGCACCATGATCGCGATGATGATCGTCGGCCGCCTGGTCGGCAAGTTCGACCTGCGGCTGCTGCTCGGCCTGGGCTTCCTGATCACCGCCTTCTCGCTGTGGCAGATGACGCAATACACCCTGGTGCTGTCGCAGAGCGACATTGTCTGGCCGGGAGTGATCCAGGGCCTCGGCCTGGGCCTGGTATTCGTGCCGCTAAGCGCCGCCACCTTCGCCACGCTGTCGCCGGAGATGCGCGCCGAAGGCACGGCGATCTACAGCCTGATCCGCAATATCGGCAGCTCGATCGGCATCGCGCTGGTGCAAACGCTGTTGGTGCGCAACACGCAGACCGCGCATGCCTCGCTGGCGGAGCACATCACCACCACCAACCCGTCGCTGCTGGAGAACGTCGCCACGCCGGAAGCGGCGGCGGCCCTGAACACCGAGATCACGCGCCAGGCATCGATGATCGCCTACGTCGACGATTTCTGGCTGATGTTTATTTTGACCCTGTGCGTGATACCGCTGCTGCTGTTGATTAAGCCGGCCGCCAGGAATGCCCCGGTCGCGGTCGATCACGCGGCCATGGAATAAGAAGGACGAACAATGACCACCACCACACCGTTACGCCCCGCCCTGCTCTCGCTCGCCATCGCCTTGGCGCTGGCCGGCTGCGCCAACATCGCGCCGGACAGCCACGCGCTGGCCAAGCGCGACATCGCCAGTGCCGAACTCTCGTCCGGCATCAAGCTGGCCAACGAAGGCTGGCCGCAAGCCCAGTGGTGGCTGGCCTACCATGACGAGCAACTGAACGCCATCATCAAGCAGGCGCTGGCCGGCAGCCCGACGCTGGAAGTGGCGGCCGCGCACATCGGCAGCGCGCGCTCCTCGCTGTCGCGCACCGTGGCCGACCTGGGCGTCGACATCAGCGCCTACGGCAACGCCAACCGCCAGCGCTACTCGGGCACCGGCCTGTTCCCGGCGCCCATCGGCGGCACCTACTTCACCGAAGAGACGCTGCGCCTGGACCTGCGCTACAACTTCGACTGGTGGGGCAAGAACCGCGCACAGGTGGCGGCCGCCGTCGGCGAACTGAACGCCGGCCGCGCCGACTACGCGGAAGCCGAACAAGCGCTGGCCGCCTCCATAGCGCAAAGCTACTTCCGCCTGCAAGGCGCGTGGGCGCGGCTGGCCAACACAGAGCAGCTGGCGACCACGCAAACAGCGCTGGTGCAGGACAAGGCGAAACGCATCGCCGCCGGCCTGGCGAATGCGGACGAACAGCGCGCCGCCGAAGCGGACCTGAGCCTGTTCCGCAAACAGCAGGCCGCGCTCAAGACCGACATCGAACACGAACGCGAAGCCCTTCGCGCGCTGGCCGGCGCCGACAACACCGCGCTGGCGGACCTGAAGCCGGCGGCGCTGTCGGCGGCGCCGCACGCCCTGCCCGCGCATCTCGGCATGGACCTGCTGGCGCGCCGGCCGGACCTGCAGGCCGCGCGCTGGAAGCTGGAAGCCTCGCTCAGCAAGATCGACGCCGCCAAAGCCGCCTTCTATCCCGACGTGAACCTGACCGGCTCCATCGGCCTGGACACGGTCAAGATCGAAAACCTGCTGCAAGCGGCCAGCCGCACCGTCTACCTCGGCCCCACCATCTCGCTGCCGCTGTTCGACAGCAAACGCCTGGATGCGCAGCTGGACGGCGCCCGCACCAACCGCAACGAACGCATCGCCGAATACAACCGCACCATCGTCGACGCCGTGCGCGACGTGGCGCAAGGCGGCGCGCAACTGCAAGGCATCGAACAGCAGATCGCGCAGCAAACGGCGGCCACCGCCTCGGCGCGCGCGCAGCTGGCGTCGGCGCAGGCGCGGCTCGATCGCGGCCTGGCCAACAACCACAGCGTGCTGACCGCGCGCCTGGCCCTGCTCAAGCAGCAGGACGCCGACCTGTATCTGCAACAAGTACAACTGCTGGCCGAAGTCGCGTTGACCAACGCGCTGGGCGGCGGCTATCACGAAGAAGCGCCACTGGCGACCGTCACCAAATAAATCAACGGACCACATCATGAGCACCGACACCACCAACCCCAACGAGAAAAAGCGCAAGCTCATCCTGGCGGCGATCACGCTGGCCTTTATCGCCGCCGGCGTAGCGTACGCGGTCTACTACAAGACCGTGCTGTCCAAGATCCAGGAAACCGACAACGCCTACGTGGGCGGCAACCTGGTCAACCTGTCGTCGCAGGTCACCGGCAACGTCACCGAAATCCGCGCCGACGAAACGCAGATGGTGCAGGCCGGCGCGCCGCTGATCCAGCTCGACGCGGCCGACGCCGACATCGCACTGGCGCAAGCGGACGCGCGGCTGGGCGCGGCCGTGCGCCAGCAACGCCAGCGCTACGCGGACGTAGCGCAGTACGACGCCACCATCGCCCTGCGCAAGCTGCAGCTGAAGAACGCCGAGAACGACTTGGCGCGGCGCAAGCCGCTGGCGGCCGACCACACCGTCTCGGGTGAAGAAGTCGAACACGCACGCCAGGCGGTGGAGGACGCGCGCGCGGCCATCGCGGTCGCGGTCAAGCAGGAAGAAGCTGCCAAGGCCGGCGTGAGCGGCGTCTCGATGGCGCAGCATCCGGCGGTGCAGGCGGCCAAGGCCGACTACGTGCAGGCATGGCTGGCGTCGCGCCGCAACACGATATTGGCGCCGGTGTCGGGCTACGTCGCCAAGCGCAGCGTGCAGATCGGCGCGCGCGCCACGCCGGGCACCTCGCTGATGGCGATCGTGCCGCTGGATCAGCTGTGGGTCGACGCCAACTTCAAGGAATCGGAATTGAAAAACATCCGCGTCGGCCAGCTGGCCAAAGTGGAAGCGGACATGTACGGCAGCAAAGTGGAATTCCACGGCCGCGTGGTGGGTCTCTCGGCCGGCACCGGCAGCGCCTTCTCGCTGCTGCCGGCGCAGAACGCCAGCGGCAACTGGATCAAGGTGGTGCAACGCCTGCCGGTACGGATCGCGCTCGATCCGAAAGAGCTGAAAGAACATCCGCTGCGCATCGGCCTGTCGACCACGGTATCGGTGGACATCAGCAAAACCGACGGCCCGGTCCTCGGCGCGGCCATGCCGCAAACGCCGGTCTACACCACGCAATCGCTGACGCAGCCGCTACAACAAGCCGCCACCGCCGCCGACGCCATCATCGCCCGCAACCTTTAAAAAATTCGGGGTCAGTTCCGACATTCGGACACGAGCCCAGCCGTAGCGCCAGCTAGGGCTGGGCTCGTGTCCGAATGTCGGAACTGACCCCGAATTTGGGCTAGCGCTGCAGCTCGGCATCCAGCTGGCGGATGGCGGCTTGGGCTTGGGTGATGACGCGGTCGGCTATCCTTTGCCGCATGCCGGGGACGCGGCCGGCGGCTTCGGCTTCCAGCAGGATCGGCGTGAGCAGCTGCAGCGCCGAGTCGCGGAAGCCTTCGGCTACCTGGTCCAGCTGCGCGTTGAAGGATTGCTCGGCCGCTTGCAGCTGCTTGCGCAGTTCTTCTTCGAATGCGACGCGCTTGTCGCGGATTTCGGTGCGCTTGCGCTTGCCGCCGTCGGTGAACCATTTGAACGCGCCCGCCAGCAGCACCGCGCCGCCGACAAACGGCGCGACCGGCGCCACCACCGGCAACACCACCGCCGCGCCGATCAGGTAGGCCGCCGTGCCGGTGCTGGCCGCCACCGCCGCGCCGCTCACCAGCGTGACATTGGCCGCTGTGTCGAGCTTGTTGACGATGCGCGTGCCGATGCGCATGCGCGGCATCAGCTTGGCCAGCGCCGCGTGATGCTGACGCTGGAATACCGTGGCCTGCCCCAGCTTCATCCCGGACTGGAACAGCCGCAAGTCTTCCTGCAGCAGTTGCAAGGCCTGCTCCTTGCGCCGCACGATGCGGTCCAGCCGCCGCTCCATTTCCTGCCCAAACTGGTTGCGGCTGATGCTGGCCCAGACGTCGTCGTCCTTCCATTTGTCCGTGTTGAGGCGGTCGCTCATCGCCAGTTCGATGGCGTTGCCGGCGTCGTGCACGGCGTCGTCGATTTCCTCGACCAACAGGCGGCGCTCGTGGGCAATGCGCTGTTCGACCAGCACCAGCCGCTGCGCCACTTGGTTTTTCAAGTCGCTGGCGGCGTTCACCAGCGAGGTGGCCGCCGCTTCGCCGACCGACAGCGCACGCGCCTGTTCGAGGTAGCTGCTGATATCGTGCGTGATCGAGGCGGTGGTGTTGCTCACGATTTCGCGCAGCGCGACCTGGTCGATTTCGCCGGACTGGAAGTTGCGCGCGTGGGCGACCAGTTCCTGCTGGCCGGCGGTGCGGCCGAAGTCCGCCACCGTGTCCGCCAAGGAGCGGCCGCGCACCAGGCGCCGCGCTTGTTCGCCGAGGTTGGCCAGGATGCCGCGCTCTTCGGTATGAGGCAGGCGCGTCAGGTGTTCCGGCGACAGGCGTACGGACAGGGCCTTGGCCAGGCGTTGGGCCAGCGTGCGGGCGTCGGCGCCGTGCAGCGCCAGCAGCGGGATGACCATGCCCAGCGCCTGCTCGCGTGCGGCCTGGTCGATGCCGGTGCAGCTGCGGCTTAGTGCGTTCAGCGCCCAGTCGACTTCGACGCCGGATTCGATGGCGTTCAGGACCAGGGCGGTGAAGACGGCGGAGGATTGGCCGTCGCCGGCGATCTCGGTGACAGCGGCGAACTGGGCCAACGTGAGGCTGCCCTGGTTAGCGGCGATCGCACCCACCGCTCGCGCGTAGGCGGAGCTGAAGCTTTGATCGGAAGACAAATGCTCATCCAGCGAGCGCACGACTAGCTGCGAGGGACTATTCACTCCTGCTCCAGTTGGTTGTGATGCCATTATGGCATTGTAACTGAAGCGAACCTAGCGAGGCAGGTAGCGAATGATGGCAATGACGGTGCCGATAGTAATGGTCGTCTGAGCGACGAAAAACGTGAACATCCACATCAGCATCTCAACTTTGAATTCCTTCAGCTGCAACTTGATCTCGGCCCGTACCCACTCCTTGGTGGCAAGCTGCTCCGTAAGGTGTTCGAGCACTTCGCCCAGCGCATCGGCATGTACCTGCGCCTGCGCCGGCGGCACGCCGCCCTCTTCAAGCGTCTTGCGGTATTTGGTGGATTCGGTGGAGTTCATGGGAACAGTATGCGTCGCCATCGGCCGAATGCAAGCGCCACACTTTGATGCAGATCAGCCCTTCACCACTTCAGTCGACAAGGTCAGCGTTTCCTTGATTTCCTCCATGACGACATAGCTTTTCGACTGCGCCGCCCCAGGCAGACTGAGCAGCATATCGCCAAGCAGCTTGCGGTATTCCGCCATTTCATGAATGCGCGCCTTGATCAGATAGTCGAAGTCGCCCGACACCAGATGGCACTCCTGCACCTCCGGAATGCGCAGCACCTCGCGCCGGAATTGCTCGAACGCCGGTCCCGACTTCTGGTTCAGCGTAATCTCCACAAACACCAGCAGCTTGGCGCCCAGCGACGGCGGATCGATGCGCGCGTGGTAGCCGGTGATCACGCCGTCCCGCTCCATGCGCTTGACCCGCTCGATGGTCGGCGTAGTCGACAGCCCCACCTGCTCGCCCAGGTCTTTCATGGAGATGCGGCCGTCCTCCTGCAGGATCTGCAATATCTTTCGGTCAAGCTTGTCCAGCCCGCGAACCGACTCTTTCTGAATTCTCATGAAAATCCACTGTTTTATCAACGATATATAGTGACAACCACTACTCAAACGAGAATACCATAGCTGAATATCTGGTAGTTAAATAATCAGGGGGACAGCATGCGTGTAGTGATCTTGGGTAGCGGTGTTATCGGCGTCACCAGCGCCTACTATCTGGCCAAGGCCGGCCACGACGTGACGGTACTCGACCGCCAGCCCGGTCCCGCCCTGGAAACCAGCTTCGCCAACGCCGGCCAGATCTCGCCCGGCTACGCCTCCCCATGGGCCGCGCCCGGCATTCCCCTGAAAGCCATGAAATGGATGCTGCAGCGCCACGCGCCGCTGTCCATCACGCCCGACGGCACGCTGTTCCAACTGCAATGGATGTGGCAGATGCTGCAGAACTGCAACGCCGAACGCTACGCCGTCAACAAGGAACGCATGGTGCGCCTGGCAGAATACAGCCGCGACTGCTTCAAGGCGCTGCGCGCTTCCACCGGTATCGAATACGAAGGCCGCCAGCAAGGCACCACCCAGCTGTTCCGCACGCAGGAGCAGATGGACGCCGCCGCCAAGGACATCAGCGTGCTGGAAGAAACCGGCGTACCGTATGAATTGCTGAGCCGCGAACAACTGATCGGCGCCGAACCCGGCCTGGACCGCAACAAGCTGGTCGGCGGCCTGCGCCTGCCGAACGATGAAACCGGCGACTGCCAGCTGTTCACCAACCGCCTGACCGCCATGGCCGAAGAACTGGGTGTGAAATTCCGTTACAACGTGGACATCACCGGCCTGGTCAGCGACGGCGACAGCATTCGCGGCGTCAAGTGCGGCGACGAACTGGTGACCGCCGAATCCTTCGTGGTGGCCCTGGGCGCCTACTCGACCGAGCTGCTGAAGAACCTGGTGAAGATTCCGGTCTACCCGATGAAGGGCTATTCGATCACCGTGCCGATCGTCAACGCCGACGCGGCACCGGTCTCCACCATCCTGGACGAAACCTACAAGATCGCCGTGACCCGCTTCGACGACCGTATCCGCGTCGGCGGCATGGCCGAGATCGCCGGTTTCGACAAGCGCTTGAATCCGCGTCGCCGCGAGACGCTGGAAATGGTGGTCAACGACCTGTTCCCCGGCGCCGGCAATACCGCCGAGGCCAGCTTCTGGACCGGCCTGCGCCCGATGACGCCGGACGGCACGCCGATCGTCGGCCGCACCGGCCTGCGCAACCTGTTCGTCAACACCGGCCACGGCACGCTGGGCTGGACCATGTCCTGCGGCTCGGCGCAACTGCTGTCGGACATCATCTCGGCCCGCCGCCCGGCGATCCGCGCCGACGACCTGTCGGTCAGCCGCTACAGCACCGAACGCGGCGCCCGCGCACCGCAACTGGTCAACGCTTAAGCAGCGGATCGCCGTTCACGGCGCGATCTGTCGCATTGCCGCCCTATCTTCCGCCCAAGCCGCAATTACGCGGCGCCGGGCGTTGAGATTGGGGCCAAGCCTGCGTATAATTTTGACCATGAACAAACTAGAAGCATACGGCCATATCGCCGCCCTGGCCATTCGTGGCGAACTCGTCTTCCCTACCAGCGTCAATGCGGCGTTGCGCGTACAGCTCGCGTTGGATGATCCCGACTGTCCCATCGACACCGCCATCAGCCTGGTGCTGGCCGAGCCCTTGCTGGCCGCGAAAACCGTGGCGATCTCGAATTCGGCCATGTTCAACCGCTCCGGCGTGGTGGTGACCAATGTGCGCGGCGCCATCATGCGCATCGGCTACCAGAATCTGTACGCGCTGGCCGCCGCCATGGTGGTGCGCCAGTTCGGCAGCAAGATCTCCGATCCGGCCCTGCGCGCCAAGGCCGAAAAGCTGTGGGACCACACCATTGCCGTGTCCGCCTTGGGCCGCCTGATCGCCCGCCACGTCACCGGCGTGAACGAGGATACCGCGCTGTTCGCCGGCATCGTGCACGAGGTGGGCGGCTTTTACCTGCTGTCGCGCGCCGATGAGTTCCCGGGCCTGCTCGACGAAGATACGGAAAACTGGCACTCGGCCAGCGAGGAAATTATCACCCGCGAAGTGATGCACAAGCTGTGCATCCCGGAGCCGGTGGCCGACGCCATCGAAGGCCTGCGCGACAGTTTCATGTCGATCCCGCCCGACACCCTGCTCGACACCCTGCTGCTGGCCAACCACCTGACGCCGGTGAAATCGCCGCTGCAGGAACCGCAGCGCGACCTGCCGCCGCATTCCGACTCGGCCATCGACCTGTTCATCGACGAGCAGAAGCTGGCGTCCATGCTGGAAGAAGCAAAACGCGATGCGGCCGAGATGAGCGCCGCGCTGCTGGTGTAGGTTTTGATGCAGAGCGCACCGCTGTCCTACGGTTCCGATCCATCCGGCATGGTGTGCGGCTATCTGTTCGGCCGCAGCGGCGACGGCAAGGGCCAGCCGCTCGACACCGAAGCCGTCAGCGCCTGGCTGGCGACACGCGACCAGCATCCGCAGGAATTCATCTGGCTGCACTACAACCTGGCCAACACCGCCAGCGAAAAGTGGCTGCACGAGCATCTGGCGCTGCCGGACGAATTCTACGAAAGCCTGCACGAAGGCCCGCGCTCAACCCGCATCGAGCTGGCCGACAACACCCTGATCGCGGTGGTCAACGACGTGCTGCACGACTTTACCTTCGAAGCATCCGACATTTCCACGCTGTGGCTGAGCGTCGACCGGCAGATCGTCATCAGCGCGCGCCGCAAGCCGCTGCGCGCGGTCGACAGCCTGCGCAACGCGGTGCGCAACGGCGAAACCATCCGCTCGTCGGTGGAACTGCTGATCCATTTGCTGCGCGACCAGGCCGATGCCCTGATCAAGATCGTGCGCGACGCCATCACCACGGTCGACGGCATCGAGGACAATCTGCTGGCCGGCAAGCTGACCACCAAGCGCGCCAGCCTCGGCGCCCTGCGCCGCGTGCTGGTGCGCCTGCAGCGCCTGCTGGCGCCGGAACCGTCCGCGTTGTTCCGCCTGCTGCAAAAGCCGCCGGCGTGGATGGCCGAGATCGACGCGCAGGAACTGCGCCAGTCGACCGAGGAATTCTCGATGGTGTTGGCGGACATGGCCTCGCTGCAAGAACGCATCAAGTTAATTCAGGAAGAGATCGCCGCGCTGGCCAGCGAGGCGAACAACCACAGCCTGTTCGTGCTGACGGTGGTAACGGTGTTGGCGCTGCCGATCAACATCATCGCCGGCCTGATGGGGATGAACGTCGGCGGCATACCGCTGTCGGATTCGCCACACGGCTTCATGATCATCGTGGCGATCGTCGCCAGCTTCACCGTGATCGCCGGCTGGCTGGCCTTCCGCCGCCAGCGCGACGTGCGCTAAGCCGGGGAGCGCGCAAGCGCCACGCGCCGGCGGCGACGGCGGCCACGCCCATCGCCAGCGCGATCAGGTTGTCTCGGCGGTAGGCGCTGCGCACCTGCTCCAGGCTGGCCGCTTCCTTGCCGCCGACCGACAACACATACGCCGCATAAAACTCGCCGGGCGCGAAGCCGATGCCGGTTTTCTGCTGACGCAGGAACTGAACCGTGATCGGATACATGGCGCCGTCGCGAACGGCAGCGCGCTGGCGTCCGTCCGGATCGCCCTTGGCGTACAACACCAGTTGCTGCTTGTCCGACAGGATGAAATACAGCGCGCCGCGCGTCTCCTGCTGCCACGCCACGCGGCCACGCGCCGTCTCCAGCTGCGCGGCCGAGGGAAAGCGATACTCCAGCACGCCGAACAGCGCGATCAAGCCGACACCCAGCCACAGGAAAAAATACGCCCCGCGCTGGTCGGCAAACCAGTCTCTCATGTTGAGCTTGCTCGTATGGAAAGACGCTATGATACCGCGTAGTCACGAGCTCATGACCGCCTCGCTCGGTTAATTTATAAACTTTTTTGTTTACTTATTGTCGGGCCCGGCTTAGAGTGTGGGCATGAAAACACATTTGCTTATCGCTTCGGCCTGCCTGCTGGCGCTGTTGTCGACCATCGGGGCGGCGCTGCCGTATCCTATTTTGCCGCCGCTGTTTGCCGCCGGCGCCACCAACGGCTTGAATACCTTCCTCGGCCTGCCGCCCAAGCTGCTGTTCGGCCTGGCGTTGACCATCAATCCGCTCGGCCTGCTGATCGGTTCCGCCCTGCTCGGCCCCATGTCCGACCGCTACGGCCGCCGCCCGGTGCTGCTGATCACCGCCGTCGGCGCCGCCATCGGCCACGCCGTCACGGCCGGTGCGCTGATTATCGAGAACTACCCGCTGTTCATCGTGGCCCGCTTCGTCACCGGCCTGCTGGAGGGCAGCGGTTCGGTGGCGCGCGCCATGCTGGCCGACCGCCTCGACGGCGACCTGCGCCGCAAGGCGCTGTCGTGGCTGAACGGCGCTTTCTACATGGGCTGGCTGGCCGGGCCGCTGCTGGCCGGCGCCACCCTGCAATTCGGCATCACCACACCGTTCTGGGTGGCCGTGGCCGCCCTGCTGCTGGTGGCGGCGCTGGTGGCCGTGGCGCTGCCGCGCGAAGCGCCGTCCCATGCGACCACCTCGTGGTGGCAGGTGGCGCGCGACCGTCATGCGCTCAACCTGCTGCGCGAGCCGGACCTGCGCAGCCTGTTCATCGTCACGCTGGCCTATACCTGCGGCGTGACCGCCTTCTACGAGTTCTATCCGCTGTGGCTGGTGGAAGTGCCCGGCTACGGCGCCCAGGGCATCGCCTGGGTCACGGCCGCCATGTGCGCCGTGATGACCGCCACCACCATCATCGCCGGCCGCCCGTTCAAGGGTGAACCGCTGCTGCGCGCACGGCTGTACGCCTTGACCGTGGCAGGCATCATCGCCCTGCTGGCGGCCAGCAACGCCACGCTCGGCCTGGCCTGCATCATCCTGTACGGCATTCCGCATTCGTTCTACAACGCCATCGTGCCCAACTACTGCGCCGAGCGTTTCGGCGGCGACCACGGCCAGGGCGCGGTGATGGGCCTGATCTCCACCACCTTCTGCCTGGCCAACATCATCATGGCCTTGGCCGGCGCGGTGCTGACGCTGATCGACACGCGTTTGATCCTGCTGCTCGGCGCCGCCTTGAGCGCCTGGTCGGCCTGGCGCATGCAAAGCTGGCACCACAGCATGCACGGTCGGGTGGAGGCCGCCGCGCCATGAACACCGCCGAACACACGCTGTTCCTGCTGAAAACGCGCGGCCCGCAAACCGCCCAGCAACTGGCCGCCCTGCTCGACCTGACCTCGATGGGCGCGCGCAAACAGCTGGAGTCGTGGCAGGAAAAAGGCATGGTCACTTTTGAGGAAGTGGCCGACAAGCCGGGCCGCCCGTCGCGCCGCTGGCTGCTGACCCAGGCCGGCCACGCCCGCTTCCCCGACCGCCACGCCGAGCTGACCCTTCAACTGATCGACCAGGTGCGCACCCTGTTCGGCGAAGCCGGCCTGGAAAAGCTGATCGGCTCCCGCGAGGCCGCCAGCGAACGCGACTACCGCCAGCATCTGGCCGCCAGCCGCACCCTGCCCGAACGCGTGCAGGCCCTGGTCCAGGCCCGCAGCAGCGAAGGTTATATGGCCGAACTGGAGCAGCAGGATGACGGCAGCCTGCTGCTGATCGAGAACCACTGCCCGATCTGCGCCGCCGCCCGGCAATGCCAGAAATTCTGCCGCTCCGAGCTGGATGTATTCCAGCGCGTGCTCGGCCCGGACTGCTCGGTCGGCCGTGTGGAACACATGCTGGCCGGGGCGCGGCGTTGCGTTTACGTCATTAAATCCATATAATAAGAATCATTCTCATTCTTATTCAAGGATTTCGCATGCCCCGTCACCTCACTTTGCGCCCCATGCTGCTGGCGCTGTCGATGATTTACGCCGGTTTTGCCGCAGCATCCGACACAGCGGCCGACACGCCGGCCGATGCGCCCGTAACCCAGATGCAAACCGTGACGGTGACCGGCGCCGCCGACCAGGATACCTACACCACCCGCGCCACCAGATCGGCCGGCAAGCTGGAACTGTCGCTGCGCGAGACGCCGCAATCGGTCTCCGTGGTGACCCGCGCGCTGATGGACGACTTCAAGCTCGACAACATCAACCAGGTGCTCTCCACCACCACCGGCGTGACCGTCGAGCGCGTGGAAACCAGCCGCACCTACTACACCGCGCGCGGCTTCGACGTGGTCAACTTCCAGTACGACGGCATCGGTATGCCACAGGTGTTCGGCAACGTGCAGGCCGACCTCGATACCGCGCTGTACGAGCGCATCGACATCGTGCGCGGCGCCAACGGCCTGATGTCCTCCACCGGCAATCCGTCGGCCGCCGTCAACTTCATCCGCAAGCGCCCCACCGTCGCTACCCAAGCCAGCGCCAGCGTCACGCTCGGTTCGTGGAACAAGCGCCGCGTCGAAGGCGACGTCAGCACCAAACTCAATGACAGCGGCAGCGTCGCCGGCCGCGCCGTGCTGGTGCACGACGACAGCGACTCCTACCTGGACCGTTATTCGCCGAAAAAGAACCTGGCCTACGTCGTCATCGACGCCAAACTGGGCGACGACACACTGCTGACCGTCGGCCACACCTACGAAGCCAACCGCAGCAAGGGGCCGATGTGGGGCGCCCTGCCGCTGTACTACACCGACGGCACACCGACCAACTACCCGGTGGGCGCCAGCACCTCGGCGGACTGGTCGCGCTGGGACACCACCAACAACACCAGCTTCGCTGAACTGGAGCACAAGCTGGGCGACAGCTGGACCGCGCGCGGCACGCTCAGCTACATCACCGACAAATCCGATTCCGACCTGCAGTACGTCTACGGCACGCCGGTCAAGGGCGTGGGCGGCGGCTTGTACGCCTACCCGTCGCAATACATGGCCGAGCAGAAGCAGAAGCTGGCCGACCTCTCGGTGGACGGCAAGTTCGCCCTCGGCGGCCGCGAGCACGACCTGAGCTTCGGCTACAGCTGGTCCAAATCCACCCTGAACGACCGCTCCAACTACGGCCAGGGCATCGGCACAGAACTGCCGGGCCAGACCGCGTTCGACGGCAGCTATCCAAAGCCAAGCTTCGACGCCTCGGTCGACGGCAGCAGCTACGAAGACACCCGCAACACCGTGTTCCTGGCGTCCCGCTTCAACCTGGCCGACGACTGGAAACTGCTGGGCGGCGTGAACCACACGCGCGCCAAGAGCAACGGCAACGCCTACGGCACCAGCAAATACATATCGGCCAGCAAAACCACGCCGTATGTGGGCGTGGTGTACGACATCAACCGTGTATGGTCAGCCTACGCCAGCCACACCGAGATCTTCAATCCGCAAAGCGAGATCGACGCCACCGGAGCGCCACTCGATCCGGTCGAAGGCAAGACCACCGAGGCCGGCATCAAAGCGGAACTGTTCAACAACAAGCTGAATGTCTCGGGCGCCATCTTCAAGACCAAGCAGGACAACACGGCCGAAGCGGCCGGCATGATCGGCGCCAAGACCTACTACCGCGGCGTGAATGCGGAATCGCAGGGCTTCGAGTTTGATTTGTCGGGTGAAGTGGCGAAAGGCTGGCAGGCCAGCGCCGGCCTGACCCGGTTGACCTCGCTCAAGGGCGACCAGGGCCAGGCGGTGCGCACCTTCGTGCCGCGCACCACGTTGCGTTTGAACACGACCTATCAGTTGCCTGCCCTGCCGGCGTTGAAAGTCGGCGGCACGCTGGCCTGGCAGAGCGAGACCTCGACCGACCAGGGTGGCGGCATCCGCACGGTGCAGTCGTCGTACGCCACGCTGGGCCTGATGGCGCGCTACGAGATCGACAAGCACCTGTCGCTGTCGGTCAACCTGAACAACGTCAACGACAAGAAGCACCTGACCAGTCTTTACTGGACCCAGGCCTACTACGCCGCGCCGCGCAACGGCAGCGCGACGTTGAGCTGGACTTACTAAAACCAGGCGCCGGCCGGGCTATGCAGCTACCGCCAGCCTCGGCGCCGGTGCGCCCAGCAGGGCCGCCAGCTGCAGCGGCGGCAGCGGACGGCTGAACAGATAGCCCTGCATTTCATCGCAGCCGTTCTCACGCAGGAAGGCGCGCTGCTGTTCGGTCTCCACGCCCTCGGCGATCACGCGCAGGCGCAGGCGGTGCGCCAGCCCGATGATGGAGCTGGCGATGGCCTCGTCGCCGCTGCTGCGCCCCAGGTCGCGCACAAAGGACTTGTCGATCTTCAGCGTCGAAATCGGGAACGACTTCAACGCCGACAGGCTCGAATAACCGGTGCCGAAATCGTCGATCGACAGCGACACGCCCATGGCCCGCACCTGCGCCATCTTGGCCACGGCCTGCTGCAGGTCGCGCATGATGACGCCTTCGGTCACTTCCAGCTCCAGCCACTGCGGCGCCAGGCCGGTGTCGTCCAGCGCCTGCTGCACGCGCTCGACCAGGCGCGGATCTTCGAACTGGCGCGGCGACACGTTGACCGAGATGCACAACGGCGCCAGGCCGGCGTCCTGCCAGGCGCGGTTCTGCGCGCACGCGGTGCGCAGCACCCAGTCGCCCAGCGCCACGATCATACCGCTCTCCTCGGCCAGCGGGATAAAGCGGTCCGGCCCGATGGTGCCGTGCTCCGGATGGTTCCAGCGCACCAGCGCCTCCACGCCGAACACGCGGCCATCGTGCAGGTCCACCTTGGGCTGGTACACCAGGCTGAATTGTTCTTCTTCCAGTGCACTGCGCAAGCCTTCCAGCAGCACCAGCTTTTCCTCGATGCTGGCGTTCATCTCGCGGGTATAGAACTGGCAGTTGTTCTTGCCCTTTTCCTTGGCGCGGTACATGGCGGCGTCGGCGTTCATCAGCAGGGTTTCGGCATCGGCGCCGTCGTGCGGATAGACCGCCACGCCGATGCTGCAGCTGACCTGCACCTCCTGTCCGCACAGGCTGATCGACTGCAGCACCGCTTCGCGCACGCGCTCGATCACCTGCGCCGCGCCGATCGCCGATCCGGTTTCACTCAGCAGCAGCACGAATTCGTCGCCGCCGAAACGGCCGACGGTGTCGCTGGCGCGCAGGCAGCCGGACATGCGCTCGGCCACCACCTTCAGCAATTCGTCGCCGGCGTTGTGGCCCAGGCCATCGTTCACCAGCTTGAAGCCGTCGAGATCGATGAAGGCCACCGAGACCGAGCCGCCGCTGCGCTGGGCCTGTGCGATGGTCATGTCCAGCCGGTCGGAAATCAGGCTGCGGTTCGGCAGGCCGGTCAGCGTGTCGTGGTGCGCCAGGTGCACCATGCGTTCCTCGGCCAGCTTGCGCTCCGAGATGTCGCGCACGATGGCGACAATGCCGCCGCGCACCGCCACCACCTGCTGATGCAGCCAGCGCGCGCGCAGCTGCGGCACGGTGCTTTGCCATTCCTGTTCATGCACGCCGCCCTTGCGGGTGACGTCGATCAGGTGCGTCAGCATGCCGTTCGTGCGCGCATCTGGAATCAGCGTGCACAAGGTGGTACTGCACAGGAATTGCTTGCTGCTGCCGGTCATCTGCTCGGCGCGCTGGTTGGCGTCGACGATCTTGAAATCGACGATGGCGCCGCGCGCATCGCGCACTTCGCGCATGACGAAAAAGGCGTCGAGGCTGGCGGCCGACGCCGCCGCATACGTCTCCTGCGCGCGCCGCATGCGGGCGCGGGTGCGCGCGCCCTGCCACGACCATAGCCACAACAGGCCGGTGACGGCCACCAGCGCGCCGCTGAGGATGCCGGCCTCCCAGATTTTTTCGCGGCGCTGGCGCTCGAAGCCCAGCATCAATTCCTGTTCGTCCAGGCCGATCAGCACGTTCAGGCCGATGCCATGCAGTTCGCGCATGCCGCTGTACTTGCCGGCCGGGCCGTCCAGCCGCTGACCGAAGGACAGCTTGTCGCCGGTACGCAGCGCGCGCACCACGCCGTCCGTGCCCACCAGCCCAAGCCGGCCATGCTCGCCCAGGCGGCTGCGTTCATAACTGCTGGTGAAGTAGGCCGGGTCGGTTTCGACGATGACGATGCCGGCGAAATTGCCGTCGGCGTCATCGAGCCGGCGGGTGAAATGCAAATGCCACTCGCTGTTGGCGGCGTCGCGCGTGGCCGGGCTGACGTAGGTGGCGCCGCTGTCGCGCTCCATGTGGAATTTGAAGTAACCCTGGTCGGCCACCGATATCGACGGCGCGACCGGATTGCTGGCCACCGTGATGCCGTTGCGGTCGACGATGCCGACCACGAACACCACGCCCGGCGGCAGCAGGCCTTCGCGGCCCAGCTCCGGCAAGGCGCCCAGCGCGCCCTTGCGCTCGACCGCGTACTTCAACACGCGCAAGGTCTGCTCGATGCCGTCCACGCTGCGCGCCACCTGCGCTTCGTAGGTGCCGAGCATCTCCTGCAGCGAATCGGTGGCCGCCTCCTGCGCGTGTTCGCGCTCGGCGTCGATCTCGTGGAAGGCGACCACCCAGATCGCCACCAGCAGCAGCATGGCGAACAAGGGCAGCGACACGTGGGTGTCGAGGCCGCGCCGCAGCCAGCGCGCGCGTCGGGTTTCCCTGGCGAGGTTCATGGTGTCACCTGTATGGCTTTGACGCTGGCGTCCAGCGCCGCGCGGTCGATATAAGCGATCATGGCCGGGTTGTCGGCCACCATGCGGCGCGCGGCCACGCTGTTGGACAATTCGCGCGGCGGCTGGGCGCGGCCGGTGAACACCATCTTGGTCCAGTAGGCCTTCATCAGGGCCGGCGTGCGCGCCGCCACCTTGTTGTAGAAGGCGTCGCGCAGCGGGCTGCCGAACGGCAGGTCGAGCGGAATCGCTTCCTCGCCGCCGGGGAAGCGGCCGGTCTGCGACATGAAGATGGCCGCCACCTGTTCCGCGCTCAGCGCAGTCAAGGGACTTCTGGCCGAGACCACGACCACGAAATCCGCCGGCGACGCCTGCGCGCCGGCGCCCGCCAGCAGCAGGCAGGCCAGCAGCAGCCGCGATAAGAGTGTAAGGATAAGCTTCGGCATGGTCAGAACACGAAGTCGAGGGCTGCGCTCAGCACCGTGATCGGACGGCCCGAGCGGAAGCCCGGCTGCACGTTGATGAAGGTGCCGGTGGAGCCCTGTTGCGGCGTGATGCGGTCGGCCTGCAGCTTGAGCGCGTAGTTCGGATACAGGTCCCAGCGCACGCCGGCGCTGACGCTATGCTGGCGCGGGATCGCCGCCAGCAACCGGTTCAGGCCCGTGTTCAGCTGCGCGCCCATGGCCGCCGGCTGCGCCGGCATGCCCGCCAGGTCCAGGCCGGCCACGCTGGTTTCCATGTTGGCGCGCGAAACCGAATACACGGCGTACGGCGTGAGGTCGGCGTGGCGGTAGCCCGCGCCCAGGTAGGCGGCGGTCTTGTCGCCGAGGTAGGAATGCATATCCATGCGGCCGATCTCACCCATCGCAAACCAGTTGCCCGGATCGTAGTTGAAGCCGAGCGACATCACGCGCGAGCGCCGCGCGGACAACTCATAGCGCCCGGCCAACGCCTCGCCCTGCGGGCCGAACTGGCGCAGGCCGCCGAACAATTCGCGGGCGATGTCCACGCTCAGTTCAGCACTCATGATGCAGGCACGCAGCGTCAGCGCGCCGGTGGTGGTGGTGTTGGAGACGCCGGTCAATGCCCGCGCCCGCGCCCGCGCGCCCGGCGCCAGCGACAGTTCGGTGCGGCCGAAGAACAGCTGCGTGACGTTGTTGCCGTCGCCGGCCTGCCAGCGGTAGCTGGCGTCGACGCCGTCGCTGCTCGACAGCGGGATGGCGCCGTACAGCTCCACCGGCGGCCGCACCCACGGCAGCGCATAGCCGGCCTTGCGGTAGTCGCCGCTGAGGAACAGCGGCAGCGCGATGCGGCCGAGGCGCAGGCTCAGGTCCGGCGTAGCCTGGTACTTGACATTGGCCCACTCCACCACCGGCCCGTAACCTTCGCGCAGCGTGCGTTCGGCCACCAGCTGCAACACGGCCGACCATTTGTCGTCCAGGTTCACGCCCACTTGTACGCCCGCGCGGCTATCGACTGCGGCGCTCAAACGGTGGCTGTAGCCGGCGCTGCCCGGATTGAGGGCGTTGGCCGTGAAGTCCGACTGCTTGTCGCTGCTGTGCACCAGGCCCAGTGTGCCGAAACCGCCAACAGTCACGCGCGCGACCTCTTCGCGTGCGGGTTCCCCTGCCAGGGCCGCACAGCAGCTCAGCATGGTGAAGGTGGCCACAGAGGCCCGCATCGGCGAAAAGTCAGCGTTCATACAGAGTTCCTTACGTGCGTGCGCAGTCCGCGCAGTGCAGCGTTGGTTTGGGCTGGATGGGGGTATGGTCGGTGTCGGGCACATGGATGGGGTGCCGAACCGCGTAGTCAATCAGGTGCGTAAACTTTATACTTCCTTGAGGCAACTGTCGATACTTTAGAGCAAATACTCTCCAAAAATCACACATTTTTGGTGCAAATCGAACAATTCCGATAGCTCGGAGATAACGCTTTCAAGCGTCCATTGCCAATAGAATAAATTTGCCCTATCATGAGAATAAGAATCATTATCATTATTGAGGCCCATGGATATTCCACAAGAATTGCGCAAGCTTGGCTTAAAGGCCACCCTGCCCCGCTTACGTATCCTGCAACTGTTCCAGGAAACCAAGAGCAAGCACCTGAGCGCCGACGACGTCTACCGCCTGCTGCACGACGAGCATATCGACATGGGCCTGGCCACGGTGTACCGCGTGCTGATGCAGTTTGCCGATGCCGGCATTTTGATCCGCCGCCACTTCGAATCGGTGGCCTCGGTGTTCGAGCTGAATGAAGGCGGCCACCACGATCACCTGATCTGCACCAACTGTGGCCGCATGGAGGAATTCCTCGACGCCGAGATCGAGCAGCGCCAGGAGGCGGTGGCGGCCGAGCGCAACTTCGTGCTGCACGAGCACTCGCTGTCGCTGTATGGCTTCTGCGGCGAGTGCGCGGCCAGCATCAAGCCAATGGGCGTGAAGAAGCTGCGGCGCAATTAGGCCGTCAGGGGATCAGCGTGTCGGCGTCGCCAAAGGCGGCCGGCGGTGCGAAGCGCATGCCCGGATTGGTGAACATCTTCACCGGCCGTGTTTTATCATCCTTGATGAAGCCGAACTGGCCGGGATCGTAGCGGAATTCGCCCGCGCCGTTGACGATGGAAATGCCGCCCGTGCTGACGTGGACATGCAGGCCGGGCTCCAGGCCCGGCGAGGCATCCAGGTCGCCCTTGCCGGTCAGGTATTCCAGGAAGAAGGTGGTGCCGCGTATGCCGATGGTGGCGCTGGGCGTCTTCATGGCGAATTTGTCTTTGCTGCGCTTGCCCAGCAAACCGGTCACCGAGCGCAGGCCGCCTTTGACCAGTGTGTAGGCGGCGCGGTCCGTATCGGGCCGCGACTCGTCGTACGAAAACTGGTCGATCTTGACGGTGGTGCCGGGCTTGAGCGCCAGTTCACTGTTGTCGATGAAGCGCACCAGCGCATAGGCGCCGGGGGCGGTGACCAGCGTGTCGCCGCTCTCCACTTCCGACTTGGCCTGCAAGGGCTTGACCGCGCCGGCCGGCGAACGCGCGCTCATCGGCCCGCTCAGCTGCACCACCACGCCCGCCACCTGCGCCGCCTGCACGCCGGCCGCGCCCAGCATCAATACCAGTCCGATTAGAAAACGCCGCATGGTGAGCATGCTCCGATGTGAAAAACATCAGCATACATCAAACCCACGCGGGTCAAGCCGCCCGCAGTTGCAGGCTTCCTTCAAGGAAGTTCAAGGCGGATGCCGCCGGCAGCGGGCGGCTGTAGTGATAACCTTGTATCTCGTCGCAGCGCCAGGCGCTCAACATGGCGCGCTGGGTCTCGGTTTCCACACCTTCGGCGATCACAGTCAGCCCCAGGCTGTGACCGAGGCCGATGGTGGCCTGCACAATGGCGGCCTGCTCGCGCACCGCATGCATATTGCGCACGAAGGACTGGTCGATCTTCAGCTTGTGGATCGGGAAGCGCGACAGGTAGGCCAGGCTGGAATAGCCGGTGCCGAAATCGTCGATCGCCAGCTTGAGGCCCAGCGCACGCAGGCGGTGCAGCAAGGCTATCGCGCCTTCGGCGTCTTCCACCATCACGCTCTCGGTAATCTCCAGCTCCAGGCAGGACGGATCGATGTGGGTGGTGGCCAGCAGGTCTTCGATGTGGGCGAGGAAGCCCGGCGCAGCGAACTGGCGGGGCGAGATGTTCACCGCCACCACCACGCGCTGGCCGGTCTCGGCCTGCCATACGCTGATCTGGCGGCAGGCTTCTTCCAGCACCCAGTTGCCGATGGCGACGATCAGGCCCGATTCCTCTGCCATTGGAATGAAATCGGCCGGCGAAATCAGCTGGCCATGGCGGCGCCAGCGCACCAGCGCCTCGAAGCCGATCAAGCCACCGTTGTGCAAGGCCTGTTGCGGTTGATAGTGCAGCTCCAGCTCCTCGCGCTCCACCGCGTGGCGCAGCAGCGACTCCAGGTCCAGCCGCTCGCCCGCTTCGGCGTTGAGCTGCTGCGAGTAGACCACCAGCCGGTCGCCGCCGCCCTTGCGCGCCGCCTGCAGCGCGGCGTCGGCGTTGCGCAGCAGCGTGCCGGCGGATTCGCCGTGCAGCGGGAAGCTGACCGCGCCCAGGCTCAAGGTGGTATAGATTTCATGGCCTTCGCAATCGTAGGGGTTGCGCACCTCGTCGCGCAGGCCGGAGAGCGCCTCGGCGAAGGCCTCGTCGTCGCAACTGAGGCGGTACAGGATGGCGAAGTTGGCGCCGTCGAGGCGGAACACCTCGCCGCCGCTGCGTTCCGCCGCACCGCGCAAGCGCGCCGCCAGGCCGATCATGACGCGGTCGCCGAAGGCGTGGCCGAAACCGCCGATGATGCGCGAGAAGCGGTCGATGGTGCCCAGCACCACCACGTGCGGCACGTCCGGCAGCGCGGCCAGGCGCGCTTCGAAACTGCGGCGGTGCGCCAGGCCGGTCAGCGGATCGTGACGCGCCTGGTGGCTCAGTTCATTCTCCACCAGCACCCGCGCCCGCACGTGATACAGCATGAACAGGCCCGTCACCAGCGCCAGCACGTCGAACAGGTGCACCAGCCGCGTGATCAATGCGATGGCCGGGTAGGCCATCGCGTCCATTTCAAGACCGTCGACTAGACTGGAGCGCAACTGCCCGGCGGTGGTCTCCATCACAACGGACAGCGCGACGCTGGCGGCGATCACCAGCAGCAGCAAAAAATAGATCAATCGGCGCGAACTGCTGGTGGCGTGGTTCATGGCTTTATTCCTCGACGTGGATGGATGCGCCGCCGGCCTGCTTCAGGCAAAACAGCAGCTCGTTCGCTTCAAAGGGTTTGCTTAGAAAGCAGGAGGCGCCGCTGTTGAAGGCGCGCTTGCGCAACGCGGCTTCGGGAAATGCGGTCATCAGGATCACCGGCAACTGGTTGCCGTCGCGGCGCAGGCGCTCCAGCAGCTCGATGCCGCTCATGCCCGGCATTTGCAGGTCGGTGATCACGCAGTGGTAGTCGCCCAACACGCCCGCATCCAGCAGGGCCAGCGCGGAGTCGTAGGCGTTGGCGGCGTAGCCGTAGGAGCGTAACAGGCTGCGCAAACCGTCACGAACGGCCGCGTCGTCGTCGACGATGGCGATACTGGAAAATTGTGGATCCGGATAAGACACTGGCTACTCCCATGTTCGGACGGCGGCTCGCGGCCATCCAGCGCATGGGAGAACAATAGCGTTTACCGGCGTCCCGGAAAATCATACAAGCGTATAGGTGGCGCCAAATTCAGGCCAGGCCCAGCGCCTCGGCCATGCGCACCAGGTCCGCGAAGGTCTTCGCTTCCATCTTGCGCATGGCGTTCCCACGGTGGATCTTCACCGTGATTTCGCTGGTGCCGACTTCGCCGGCGATCTGCTTGTTCATCAGACCACGCGCGGCCAGCGCCATGATCTCACGCTCGCGCGGCGTCAGCGTGGCGTAGCGCGCGGTGATGCCGCTGCGGGCCTGGTCGCGCACACGCCGCTCGCCGTCGGCCGTCAGGGCGGCATGGATGGCGTCCAGCAGATCCTGGTCGCGGAACGGCTTGGCCAGGAAATCGACCGCGCCGGCCTTCATGGCGCGCACCGACATGGGGATGTCGCCATGGCCGGACATGAAGATGATGGGCAGCGCCACGCCATCGCGATTGAGCTCGGCCTGGAAATCGAGCCCGCTCACGCCGGGCATGCGCACGTCGAGCAGCAGGCAGCTGGTGGTCTCGCGCCGGGGCTGGGTCAGGAAATCCGCCACCGAGCCGAAACCGGCCACCTGCATGCCGACCGAGCGCAATAGACTGGAGATGGCGTCGCGCAGCGGCGCCTCGTCGTCGACGATGTAGACCAAGGCGTCGGCGTAATCAATCTGGTTCATGGAAAGGCAGTGTGAAAAGAATGGTGGCGCCGGCCACCGGGCTGTCCGGCGCGGCAGGTTTGGCCCAGATACGGCCGCCGTGGTTTTCGATGATGGAGCGGCAGATCGGCAGGCCCATGCCCATGCCGTCCTCCTTGGTGCTGTAGAAGGCTTCGAACAGGCGTGGCAAGGCGGCCGTCGGAATGCCGGGACCGGAATCGCTGACGCTGACCTGCAGCGTGCCTTCGGCATTGCGCTGGGTTTGCAGCGTCAGCACCGCCTGGCCGGGCTGGCAGGAGGCCATGGCTTGGATGGCGTTCATCAGCAGGTTGATGAACACCTGCTGAAGCTGCACGCGGTCGCCGCACACCGGCCGCAGGTCGGGCGTGAGGCCCAGCATCAGGGCCACGTGATGGTTGTTCAATTCGCGCCGGACCAGGTCTACGCTGTCCTCCACCACCGCTTTCAGGTCCAGCTCCGCGTACTGCGGATCGCTGCGGCGCGCCAGCGCGCGTATGCGCTTGATCACGCCGGTGGCGCGCGCGCTCGATGCCAGGATGCTGGCCACGGTGGCGCGCGCCTCGTCCAGCTCGGGCTGCGGGCGGTTCAGCCAGCGCAGGCAGGCCTCGCCGTTGGTGGAGATGGCGGCCAGCGGCTGATTGACTTCGTGGGCGATGGAGGCGGCCAGTTCGCCCAGCATGGTGACGCGGGTGGCGTGCGCCAGCTGCACCTGCGAGCGATGCAGCGCCTGTTCCGCCATCACCGCCGCCGTCACGTCGGTGAGCGCGCCAAGGTACTCGCATTCGCCATCCTTGTTTTGACGGGGATGCGACAGCACGTGCACGTATTTCAGTTCACCATCCGGCATCAGCAGCCGATGGCGCAGGTCCACCGTGCCGTCGCCGCGCAGCGACTGGTCGATGGCCGCCTGCACCACGTGGCGGTCCTCCGGCGCGGTGTGCGCCAGGATGCGCGCCATGGTCGGCTCCACGTCCAGCGGATAACCGTAGATGCGCGCCGCTTCGTCGGACCAGTACATGGCGCCGCTATGGGCCTTGAAACTGAAGCTGCCGGTCTTGCTGATGCGTTGGGTGCCGGCCAGGAAGGCTTCGCTGCGGCGCAAGGCGTCTTCACGCGCCAGCAGCTCATTGGTGGCGGCCTGGCCGCGCAGCACCAGCACCGAGGTGACGCCGATGGCCAGCAGCCCGACCAGCAAGCGGCCGACAGCGGCGGGCGAAAACACTTCGCTGTGGGTCAGCACATAGGACAACAGGGTCAGCGCCAGGCAGGCGCCGGTGGCCAGCAGCACGCCGCGCCTGGCCCAGATGCTGGCCGATAGCAGCACCACGACGACGTACATCACGGCGATGGCCATGTCCAGCGGCGAGAAGGTGTCGATCGCGAAGATCAACAGCATCAGGAAAATCAGCAGCGCAGACATGCCCGTCCTTGTGGGTGATAGTGGCAACCCTCCCGATTATAGTGGGGATTGCCTCCCTTGCAACCTATACTCGGGTATGGGTTGACACGGCGTGGGCGTCTTTTAACAACTGGTCGAGTCGTGTCAGGTCGATCGGCTTGGTCAGGTGTTGTTCGAAGCCCGCCGCCATGGCCTGCAGGCGGTCCGCCTCCTGGCCGTAGCCGGTGATGGCGATCAGGCGCATCGCCTCGCCGCAGCGCATGCCGCGCAGGCGCGTGGCCAGCTCGTAGCCGTCCATGCCGGGCAGGCCGATGTCGAGCAGCCCGACCTGCGGGCGGAACTCCGGCGCCAGCGCCAGCGCTTCCGGCGCCCCGAACACCACCTTGACCGTGTGGCCGAACAGCTCCAGCACCTCGCCCAGCGCGCGCGCGGCGTCCTCGTTGTCGTCGACCACCATGATGGTCAAGCCGCCCTGCGGCGTGCCACTCGCCGCCGCCGGACCGGCCGGCGCCGCGCCTACCTCCTGATGGACGGGCATGCGCGCCGTGAACAGGCTGCCGCAGCCAATGCCGCAGCTGTGCGCCGTCACGCTGCCGCCATGCAGTTCCATCATGCTGCGCGCGATGGCCAAGCCCAGCCCCAGGCCGCCCTGGGAACGGCTCAACGCCTGGCGCTCCTGGGTGAACCGCTCGAACACAAGCCCCAGCATATCGGCCGAGATGCCGATGCCGTTGTCCTCGACTTCGACCACCACGTCGTCGCCGTCGCGGCGGGCGCGCACCGCCAGCCGGCCGCCCGGCTCGGTGTATTTGGCGGCGTTATTGAGCAGGTTCGAAATCACCTGCGCGCAGCGCATCGGATCGGCCAGCACGGTCAAGCCGCGCGGTGGCACCGCCACCGTCAAGACATGCTGCCGCTGTTCGATCAGCGGGCTGGCGGTTTCGATGGCGCGGGTGATCACATCCGCCATCTCCACCGGCTTGCGCTGAAGTTGCACCTTGCCCTGGGCCACGCGCGAGACGTCGAGCAGGTCGTCCACCAGCGCCACCAAGTGGTTGGTCTGGCGCTCGATGACGGCGCGCTCCTTCACGGCGACGTCGCCGCCGCGCATGCGCATCAGTTGCAGCGCCGTGACGATCGGCGCCAGCGGGTTGCGCAGCTCGTGGCCCAGCATGGCGAGGAATTCATCCTTGGCGCGGTTGGCCGATTCGGCCGCGCGCTTGGCGGTGGCCAGTTCGGTGACGTCGAACGCCACCACCGCCACGCCGTAAGGCAGGCCGCCTTCATCGCTCAAGGGCTGATAGACGAAGTCGAACCAGCATTCGCTTGGCGGTTGATCCGGGATGCGCCGCATCCACAGCTGCACCGAGCGGCCGACATAGGGCTGGCCGCTGGCCAGCACGCCGTCCAGCAGTTCGTAGATGCCCTGCGTCGCCAGCTCGGGGAAGGCCTGGCGCACGGTCTGGCCCAGCAGCGCGCGTGGTCCCACCAGCTGCTGGTAATACTCGTTGGCCTGTTCGAATACATGTTCCGGCCCGTTCAGGATGGCGATGGCGACCGGCGCCTGGCTGAAGACGCTGCGCAGGCGCCGCGCGGCGACGCCCTCCACCACGCGCATGCGCTGGCGCAGGCGCAGCACTTCGATGCGCGCGGCCAGCTCGCGGCCGGAGAACGGTTTGACCAGGTAGTCGTCGGCGCCGGCATGCAGGCCTTCGAGCCGCGCTTCTTCGCCGGCGCGCGCCGACAGCAGCATGAACGGAATGTCGCGCGTGGAGGCCTGCTCGCGCAGCGCCGCCAGCAGGCCGAAGCCGTCGAGCTGCGGCATCATCACATCCGACAGGATCAGGTCCGGCGGACGGCGCGCCACGGCGGCCAAGGCTTCCAGCCCGTTGTTGCAGACCTCCACCTGCCATTGCCCCTGCAGCAGACGTTGCAGATAGTCGCGCATGTCGGCGTTGTCGTCGACCACCAGCAGGCGGCCGTGCGGCGTCGCCGGCGCAGCGGCAGCGGCCTCCGTCACGGCTTCGGCTTCGCCGGCACTATCGGCCAACGCTTGCGCGGCAGCGCCGGCGCCGGCGCGTGCAGGCGACCAGCCCTCTGCCTCCGCCACGTAGGCGGCAGCCGACGACGTCGCCCGCGCCGGCGGCGCATCCAGCTGCGCGGCCGGCAGGTGCGCGCGGCCCAGCGGGATGGCGACACTGAAGACGCTGCCGCGTCCGAGCGCGCTTTCAACGCCTATCTGGCCGCCGTGCAGCGCCACCAGATCGTGCACCAGCGCCAGGCCGATGCCCGATCCTTCATGGGTGCGCGAGCGCGCGCCCTCGACGCGGTGGAAGCGCTCGAACAAATGGGGCAGCTGGTCATGCGGGATGCCGGTGCCGGTATCGGCCACTTCCAGGCGCAGCTGGCGACCGACGACTCGCTGGCGCACGCGGATCTCGCCTTCGAAAGTGAACTTGAAAGCGTTCGACAGCAGGTTCAGGAGGATTTTTTCCCACATGGCCGGATCGACGTACACCGCTTCGTCGAGCGGCGCGCAATCGACCAGCAGCTGCATGCCCGCGCCCTCGATGGCGGAACGGAAGCTGCTGGCCAGATCGGCCGTCAGCGCCGCCAGGTCCACCGCGACGAAGCTGGCCTGCGCCCGCCCGGCCTGCACGCGCGAGAACTCCAGCAGCGAGTTGACCAGCTTTTGAAGGCGCAGCGCGTTGCGCTGCATGAGCTGAAGGCGCTCGCGCTGCACCGGCGGCAGCGGCGCGCTTTGGTCTTCCAGCGCATCGTGCACGGGTCCCAGCAACAAGGTGAGCGGCGTGCGGAATTCGTGACTGACGTTGCTGAAGAACTGCGTCTTGGCGCGATCCAGTTCCGTCAGCATGTCGGCCCGCAGGCGTTCATCCTCGGCGGCGCGCGCCTGCTGCATCGCATTGCTGGTCTGGGTGCTGATCAGTTCCAGGAAGTTGCGGTAGTCGGCGTCCAGGCGGCGCGCAGCGCTCACGCCCAGCACCATTACGCCCAGCGTCGAAGCGCCGCCATTGCCCTGCAACGGCAGCACCAGCGCCTGGCGCAAGGGCTGCTGCGCCAGGCCGTCCGGCAATCCAGACGGCGCCGGATCGGGCAATGTGATCACGCGCGCCGTGGCGTCGGCCAGCACGGCATCCACTTCGAACAGATCGCGGGCGCCGGCGATGTCGGCGTGGGTGGCCTGCAGTAGCTGCGCCGCAGCCGACGGCGTGTCGCCGGCCAGGTAGAGCTGCGCAAACGGCAGGTCGTCGGGATTGGCGCGGATCGCCGCCAGCGCCGTGGCGCAGGCGGCATGCACGGTGCGCTCCTGCAGCGTGCTGGTGCTGATGTCGAACACGGTGTGCAGACGGCGCGCGTTCAGTTGGCGGCTGGTGACATCGAGATTGGCGCAGAACAGGCCGGCCACGCTGCCCGATTCGTCGCGCACCGGGCTATACGAAAACGAGTAGAACCTCTCTTCCAGCAAATCGCCACGGCGCATGAACAGGCGCACTGTGTCGGCCATCGTGGTTTCGCCGTGCGCGAACACGCGGTCGGCCAGCGGGCCGCAGATATCCCAGATCTCCGCCCAGACTTCGTGCGCCGGCCGGCCCAGTGCCTGCGGGTGCTTGGCCATGCTGAGCACTTCGATGTAGGCGTCATTGTACAAAAACGTCACCTGCTCGCCCCAGCCCATCCACATCGGCTGCGGCGAATTGAGCATCAGGCTGATCACGGTTTTCAGGCTGTGCGGCCATGCGGCGATGGGGCCGAGCGGCGTACCGTCCCAATCGTGCGCCCAGATGCGCGCGCCCATTTCTCCGGGTGCGGTGAGAAAGCTCGGAATCAGGTGGGGCGCTAAGTTGGACATGGGGTGCGGCGGCTATTGATTTACAATATTCCAAGCTTATCATGCCCACAAACAACATCGCGCCTGATTGAGACGTATGACCGATGCCCTCCATGCCGCCGCCGTCCATCGCTTCCACCCCGCCGTGGACGCGTGGTTCGACGCGGCCTTTCCCGGCGCGACGGAGGCGCAGCGGCGCGCATGGCCGCTGATTCAAGCCAGGCGCACCACGCTGATCGCCGCGCCTACCGGCTCGGGCAAGACCTTGACCGCCTTCCTGGCCGCCATCGACGCGCTGGTGTGCGAAAGCCGCGCCGCGCCGCTGCCCGATGAAACGCGGGTGCTATACGTGTCGCCGCTGAAGGCGCTGTCCAACGATATCCGCCTCAACCTGCTAGCGCCATTGGAGGGCATAGGCCGCGAGCTGGAGGCCATGGGCCTGCCGCCGCACGGCATCCGCAGCGCCGTGCGCACCGGCGACACCACCCAGGCCGAGCGCAACGCCATGCGCCGCCGCGCGCCGCACATCCTGGTCTCGACGCCGGAGTCGCTGTACGTGCTGCTTGGCTCGGACAGCGGCCGCGCCATGCTGGCCGGCGTGCGCACCGTGATCGTCGACGAAATCCACGCGGTGGCAGGCAGCAAGCGTGGCAGCCATCTGGCGCTGAGCCTTGAACGGCTCGATGCGCTCTGCCCTCGGCCGCCGGTGCGGGTCGGCCTGTCGGCCACGCAGAAGCCGATATCGGCGGTGGCGCAGTACCTGGCCGGCAGCGGAAAACCATGCGCGGTGGTGGATGTGGGCCATGTGCGGGCGCGCGACTTGAATCTGGAACTGCCGCCGGTGCCACTGGAGGCTGTGATGCCGAACGACGTGTGGGACCGCGTCTACGACCGCCTGGCCGAACTGACGGTCATGCATCGCACCACGCTGGTGTTTGTGAATACGCGCCGCATGGCCGAGCGAATGGCGCGTCATCTGGCCGACCGGCTCGGGCCGGAGCACGTGGCCGCGCACCACGGCAGCCTGGCCAAGGAATACCGGCTGGAGGCCGAACAGCGCCTCAAGCGCGGCGAGCTGCGGGTGTTGATCGCCACCGCGTCGCTGGAGCTGGGCATCGACATCGGCGATGTGGATCTGGTGTGCCAGATCGGTTCTCCGCGCAGCATTGCCGCTTTCCTGCAGCGCGTGGGCCGTTCGGGCCACCATGTTGGCGGCCTGCCCAAGGGCCGGCTGTTCCCGACCTCGCGCGATGACCTGATCGAGTGCACGGCGCTGCTGGACTGCGTACGGCGCGACGAACTCGATGCGCTGCGCATTCCGCCGGCGCCGCTGGACGTGCTGGCGCAGCAGATCGTGGCGGAGGTGTCGTGCCGCGAATGGAGCGAAGATGGGCTGTACGATTTGATACGCGGCGCTTCGCCCTACGCGAAGCTGGAGCGCAAGCGTTACGACGAGGTGCTGCACATGCTCACCGACGGCTATACCAGCCGCCAGGGCGTGCGCGGTTCGTACCTGCATCGCGATACCGTAAGCGGCACCCTGCGCGGCCGGCGCGGCGGCAAGATGACGGCGGTGATGTCCGGCGGGACCATTCCAGACAACGCCGACTACACGGTGCTGCTGGAACCGCAGGGCCAGAACATCGGCACCGTGCATGAGGATTTTGCGGTGGAGAGTTTGGCCGGCGACGTTTTCCAGCTTGGGAATACCTCGTACCGCATCCAGCGCATCGAGGCCGGCAAGGTGCGCGTGGAGGATGCGCACGGCGCGGCGCCGAATATTCCGTTCTGGCTGGGCGAGGCGCCGGGCCGCACGGATGAATTGTCGGCCGGCGTGGCGCGGCTGCGCGGCGAGATCGACGCCCTGCTGGCGGCGGCGCCCGATGGCGAGGCGGGCATTGAGAGCGCGGTGGACTGGCTGATCGGGCATCTGGGTTTGCAGGAGGCGGCGGCGCGGCAGATCGTGGAGTACCTGGCGCGCTCGCGTGCCGCGCTGGGTGCGCTGCCAACCCGCGATACGCTGGTGATGGAGCGCTTCTTCGATGAGTCGGGCGGCATGCAGCTGGTGCTGCATTCGCCATTCGGCAGCCGCATCAACCGGGCCTGGGGGCTGGCGTTGCGCAAGCGTTTCTGCCGCACCTTCAATTTCGAGTTGCAGGCAGCGGCGACGGAGGATGCGATCGTGCTGTCGCTGTCGGACAGCCATAGTTTTCCACTGGATGAGGTGTGGCGCTACCTGCGATCGACCACGGCGGAGCATGTGCTGGTGCAGGCTTTGCTCGATGCGCCCTTGTTCAATGTGCGGTGGCGCTGGAACGCCACCACTGCGCTGGCCCTGCCGCGCTTTACCGGCGGGCGCAAGGTGGCGCCGCAGTTGCAGCGCATGAAGAGCGATGATCTGCTGGCGGCGGTGTTCCCCGATCAGGCGGCGTGCCTCGAGAATATCGTCGGTGAGCGGGAGTTGCCGAGCCATCCTCTGGTCGATCAGACCTTGGACGATTGTCTGCATGATGCGATGGATAGCGAGGGCTGGCTGGCGCTGTTGCGGCGCATGGAGGCGGGCGAGGTGCGCCTGCTGGCGCGCGATCTGCCGGCGCCGTCGCCGCTGGCGATGGAGATTCTGAATGCGCGGCCGTACGCGTTTCTGGACGATGCGCCACTGGAGGAGCGGCGCACGCAGGCGGTGATCAACCGGCGTTGGACCGATCCGGCGTCCACCGATGATATGGGGGCGCTGGATGTTGGCGCAATTGCGGCGGTGGCGGCTGAGGCTTGGCCGACGGTGCGCGGCAGCGATGAGATGCATGAGGCGCTGATGTCGCTGGCCTGCATCACGCCGGCGGAGATTGCGCGCGAGGCGGGCTGGCAGGAATGGATAGACAGCCTTGCCGCCGGCGGCCGCGCCATGCGCCTGCGCGACGCCGGCAGCGGCGCCGATCTCTGGGTCGCCCGCGAACGGCTGGCCTGCGCCCAAGCCGGCTGGCCCGCCGCGACGACATCGGACGACGCGGCGCACGACGGCGAGGCGTGGACGCGGGATGCGGCGTTGGTGGAGATTCTGCGGGCGCGGTTGAGCGGCTTCGGTCCGCAGACGGTGGCGGCGATTGCCGGCCCTCTGGCGCTGCCCGCCTCCACCATCGTCATCGCGCTGACGCAGCTGGAGAGCGAAGGCTACGTGATGCGCGGCCGCTTCACGCCGGGCGTGAGCGAGGAGGAATGGTGCGAGCGGCATCTGCTGGCGCGTATTCATCGCTATACCATCAAGAGCCTGCGGCGCGAGATCGAGCCGGTGGAGCGGCAGGACTTCATGCGCTTCCTGTTCGAATGGCAGCATCTGGCGCCGGACGCGCAACTGCAAGGCATCGACGCGCTGCCCGAAGCGCTGGCCCAGCTGGAAGGCTACGAAGCCGCCGCCGGCGCGTGGGAAAGCGAACTGCTGGCATTGCGCCTGCGCGACTACTCGGCCCTGTGGCTGGACGATTTGTGCCGCGCCGGCAAAATCGTCTGGACCCGCGTGGGTGCGCCGGCCAGCGCGGCCGGAGGTCCGGTGCGCAGCACGCCGTTGGTGCTGCTGCCGCGCCGCCAGCTCGGCGTCTGGCATGCGCTGCCGGCGGTGGCCGGTGAAGTCGAGGTGTCGCCACGCGCGGCCCGCGTGCTGGAAGCGCTGCGACGCGATGGCGCGATGTTCTTCGACGAATTGTCGCGCGATGCGCGGTTGCTGCCGGTGGAACTGGAGAACACGCTGGGCGAGCTGGTGGCCACAGGACTAGTCAACGCCGACAGCTACGCCGGCCTGCGCGCCATGCTGGTCCCGGCCAACAAACGCGCCAGCAACGACCGCCGCCGTCGCGGCGCCGGCCCCACCATGGAGGAAGCCGGCCGCTGGGCACTGGTGCGCCGTGGCGACGGCGTCACCATTACCGTACGCGCCATAGAAACCGCCCTGCCGCCCAGCCCCGCCCCGGCGCCCAAGATGGCGCCGGCAAGCGCTTCGCCGGATGCGCAGCTTAGCACGTCTGCCAACGCCAAGGCAGGCGCACACGCAGGCGCCGAGGGAAGCGTTCCGCCGAGCGCGCCGGCCGATGCGCGGGCAAGCGCGTTTGCCGCCGTCCCCGCGCGCGCTGCGCCGCCGGCGCGCAAGCCGCGCACGGATCCTGAAACGCTGGAGCACATCGCCATGACGCTGCTGCGCCGCTACGGAGTCATGTTCTGGCGGCTGCTGGAACGCGAAGCCGCCTGGATGCCCAGCTGGCGCGAGCTGCTGCCCGTCTATCACCGCCTGGAAGCGCGCGGCGAGATTCGCGGCGGCCGTTTCGTGGCCGGCCTCTCCGGCGAGCAGTTCGCCCTGCCGGAAGCCATCCCGCTGCTGCGCGAAATGCGCCGCCGGCCTCACGACGGCGGCTACGTCTGCATCTCCGCCGTCGACCCGCTCAACCTCTGCGGTACCCTGCTCACCGGCGACAAGATCCCGGCGCTGGCCGGCAACCGCGTGCTGTTCCGCGACGGCGTGCCGGTCGCCACGCTGGTCGCCGGCAAGTTCCACTACCCGCCCGGCACCGAAGACCGCGAAACCCTGCACGCCTACCTGGTCGGCAAGCCGCCGCTGCCCACGCACATTCCGGCTACTGTGGCATAGCGCACATAACACCGGCCGCGTGAGGCGTAGCATGGCTAGCATGAAAAAATCGCGCCCACTCAAAATCGTTCTTGGCCTGCTCGCCACGCTGCTGCTGGTGCTGACGGCGATCGTCATCTTCATCCTGACCTTCGACTGGAATCGCGCACGGCCCTGGATCAACCACCGCGTCTCCGAAACCATCGGCCGCGAGTTCGCCATCAACGGCGACCTGCGCGTGCGCTGGGAACAGGACAGCACGGAAGCCGGCTGGCGCCGCTACATACCGCACCCGCGCATCAACGCCGCCGACGTCAGCATCGCCAACCCGACGTGGACCACCAGCGGCCCGCGCCTGGCGAACGTCGGCAGCATCGAAGTCGCCCTGCACCCGCTGCCGCTGCTGCACAAGGAAGTGGCGATCACCGACCTCGCGGTCGACAAGCTCACCGTGGCCGCGCAGCGCCGCGCCGACGGCAGCAACACCTGGACCTTCAAGGACAACGGCCCGTCCGAATGGGAAGTCGACATCCAGCGCCTGACGCTCGGTGAAGGCGACCTGCGCTACCTCGACGACGCCATCAAACTCGATCTGCGCGCCAAGGCCACCGGCATCAACGAAGGCGCGGACGCGCAGAAGTACGGCCTGCGCTTCGACTTGAGCGGCAGCTACCGCAACGCCCCCGTCACCGGCGGCGGCAAGGTGGGCAAGGTGCTGGCCCTGCGCGACGAGCACACCACTTTCCCGGTGCAAGCCGCCGCCAACCTGGGCAAGAACAAGATCGCCATCGAAGGCACGCTGACCGATCCACGCTCGCCCGCCGGCCTCGATCTGAAACTGTCGCTGGGCGGCGCCAGCATGGCCGACCTGTATCCGCTGACCGGCGTGCTGCTGCCGGAAACGCCGCCCTACGCCACCACCGGCCGCCTGATCGGCAAGAAGACCGGCCCGGTGTGGAACTGGACCTACAAGAATTTCACCGGCACCGTCGGCGGCAGCGACCTGGAAGGCACGCTGGCCTACGCCCCGCGCAAACCGCGTCCGCTGCTGACCGGCGCCGTCACTTCGCGCCAGCTGCGGCTGGAAGATCTGGGTCCGACCATCGGCGCCGAGAGCAACGCCGACAAATCCAAACGCGGCAAGGCGCAGAACCAGCCGGCCGACAAGGCACTGCCGGTCGAACAGTTCAACACCGCCAAATGGGATGCGTTGGACGCCGACGTCAAATTCACCGGCAAGAAACTGGTCCGCACCCACGATATTCCGCTTACCGATATCGAAGCCCACATCAAGATGAACAACAAGGTGCTGACGCTGACGCCACTCAACTTCGGCATGGCCGGCGGCGACATCACCTCCAGCATCAAGCTCGATGGCCGTCAAAAGCAGATCGACGCGCAGATCCGCATGGCCGCGCGCCACCTGAAGATCCGCCAGCTGTTCCCCAAACTGGAATCGATGCAGGCCAGCGTGGGTGAAGTCAGCGCCGATGCGGCACTCGCCGGCAAGGGTAATTCCGTCTCCACCATGCTGGCCACGTCCAGCGGCGAACTCGGTGCGACGGTGAGCGAAGGCTCGGTCAGCAAATTCATTCTGGAAGCGGCAGGCCTGAATATCGCCAACCTGGTGTTCGTCAAACTGTTCGGCGACAAGCAGATTCAGTTGAACTGCCTGGCCGGCGACTTCGTGGTGGAGAACGGCAAGGCGCAGACGCGCCGCTTCGTGGTGGACACGCAGGAAGCCGTCATCAACGTCAGCGGCAATGTGGATCTGGCCAAGGAAACGCTGGACCTGGACGTGCGTCCGCAAACCAAGGGTGTGCGCATTATCTCGCTGCGCACGCCGCTGTACGCCAAGGGCACCTTCACCAATCCGGATGTCGGCCCACAGAAAGGCCCGCTGGCGCTCAAGGCCGGCGCCGCCGTGGCGTTGGCGACCATCGTCAATCCCCTGGCCGCGATTATCCCGCTGATCAATCCGGGCAAGGTGGAGCCGGTGGACTGCGCGGCCGCGCTGGCGCAAGCCAACGACACCCGCGCCGTAGCCAAAACCCAGTCGCAGTATCCCGCTAAGAAGAAGTGATGGTGGACGAGGCGCGCTGCGTGAACAGCCGCACGCCGAACACCGGCCCCGCCGTGTGGCCGGGCTCCGGATCGAAGCACACCACCACGCTGGCCTTGCCGCTGGTGAGGCGCTCCGGCACCGGGTACTCTCGGTCGATGAAGACGCCCGGATCGGCGCCGTCAAGCTTGACGCGGGCAATACGCTCGCCGTCAACGCTGATGTGGAAATCGCGGTTGCGCTCCTCGCCCCAATAGCTGGCCTGCAGCACCAGCGGGCCGTCGCCGCACTTCATGCGGAAGCTGAAGAAGCCGCCGGTGCGGGCATCGCGGCCGTTGCGGCCACGGTAGGAAACCGGATAGGAAATCTCCGATTGCAGGTCGTGGTCGCGCTCCGGCTGCATTTCACCCAGGTGCATCACGTCCACCGAGCGGTCGGCCAGATCCTTGAGCCGCGCTTCCTCCTTGCGGAAGGCCACTTCCGAGGCCGCCCATTCCGGTTCGCTGTAGGCGTTGAAGTACACCGCCGCGCGCCGCTCGTACTGAGAAAAAAACGGCGTGAACTTCATGTCGCCCGGCCGGCCGCTGCCCACGCTGCGGTACACCGCCTTGATCTTGTCCGACTCCTTGAATGAACCTAGAATATTCGCGCCGACCAGCGCCGGCGCCAGGCCGCTGAATGGTTTGTCGGCCGCGCCAAGGTCGGCGGCCAGCACCATCGGCCCGCGCAGCAGCGCCACCACGCGGTCATTGCCGGCGGCCGATTCCATGCGCAGGTCCAGCGGCAGCGACAGGCGCACTGTGTCGCCGGCCTTCCAGCGGCGGCGGATCAATGCGTAACCCTTGTCCCGGCTAGCCTTATGCGGCTTGCCGTTGACCAGCAGCTTGTGGCTGGCGGCCCATGCCGGGATGCGCAGCGCCAGCGTGTAGTCGCGCTGCCCGGCCAGGCGGCGCACCTTGAGGTCGATATCGCCTTCGAAGGGATAGCGCGTGTTCAGCTCCAGCTGCGCGCCGGTACCCTTCCATTCCACCGTCGATGGGATGTAGAGGTTGACGAACAGCATGTCGCCGTTTTCCCAATAAATCGAATCGCCATGCTTGGCGTGGCTCTCCATGCCGGACAGCACGCAGCACCAGAAGTCGTTCTCCTCGCTGGAGTATTCGCGCGCCACGCCGGACATCAGCGGCGTCATATAGGTAAACATGCCGGTGCGCGGATTCTGGTGCGCCAGGATGTGGTTGAGGTGCGTGCGCTCGTAGTAGTCGAAGTAGGCGGCGTCCGGCGCCCAACTATACAGGTGCCGCGTCATCTTCAGCATGTTGTAGCTGCAACAGGCTTCGCAGGTTTGCTCGGTGATGTGGGCGGCGATGGAGTCCGGCGCCGAGAAGTATTCACGGTCGCCGTTGCCGCCGATGACGTAGCTGTGGTGGCGCGTGACGCGCTTCCAGAAGAAGTCCACCGCGTCGGCGTCGCTGCGGCGGCCGGTCAGCTCGTGCAGGCGCGCGAGGCCGATCAGCTTGGGGATCTGCGTGTTGGAGTGCAGGTTGGCCAGTTCGTCGCGGCCTTGCGTCAGCGGCGCCATCACCTTGGTGTGGTAAAGACGCTGCGCCAGCGCCAGCCAGCGCTTGTCCTGCGTGCGCGCATACAGTTCGGCGAAGCTTTCGTTGATGCCGCCATGCTCGCAGTTGAGCACCTGCTGCACCTGTTCGTCGTTGAGGGCGGCGAATACCTTGTCGATGTAGCCGGCCAGGCCCAGCGCCACTTGCAGCGCCTGCTCGTTGCCGGCGTAGGTTTGGGCGTCGAACAGGCCGGCGAATACTTTGTGCCAGTTGTAGAGCGGCACCCAGCAGCCATTCAGGTCGAAGCCGGCCGAGCGGATTTCGCCGCGCATGATTTCGGGGAAGATCTCCTTGCCGTCGACGATTTTGCCGTCTTTGCGCTTGCGCATGAAGCCGGCGATGTAGCCGTCGCCCTGCGCCTGCTGCACGCGCGCCAGTTCGGCCACGATGTAGTCGATGCGCGGTTTCAGCGCGGCGTTACCGGTTTGCGCGTGCATCAGCGCCAGCGCGGACAGGTAGTGGCCAAGTGCTTCGCCGGCGATGGTGTCGGATTCCCAGCCGCCGTAGATTGCGCCCTTGACCGGCAGGCCAGCGAAGCGATGGTAGTTGTGCAGGAAGCGGTCGGGACTCAGGCGCAGCAGGTAGGCTTGGTTGGCTTGCAGCGCGTCGGCGTAGACGGAAGGCAGCAGGCGCACCGAGGACATGGGCAGTGGGCGCGCTGTGGCAGGGACGCCGTTGATGGCGCTGGTGGCGCCGACCGCCGTGGCGGCCGAGCCGGCGGTGCTGGTGGCGTTGGCGCTCCAGCCGGAAACCAGTCCCAGGCTGGCGGCGCCCTGCAATATCAATCGGCGTTGCATACATCCCCTCACGGTGAGTGACCAGGCAATAATGTACGTCCGAAGGGCGGCCTTCGTCTTGCTTGCGGGCCGCTAAAAGCGTGACGAAATCAGCATAATCGCTATGCCTCGCCGCCTGCTGCCCATTCGCACCAGCCGCCGTCGTAGACGCTGATGCGCGGCCAACCCATGAGGTAGGCGTAGAAAAAGGCCATAGAGGCACGCCAGCCGGTGCCGCAGTAGAACGCCACCTGCCGCTCGCGCGTGATGCCGGCGTTTTGCCACAGCTGTTCGATTTCTTCGGCCGGCTTCATCGTGCCGTCCGGCAGTTGGTAGGCGCTCATGCTGTTGATGTCGCCGTCTTCGCCGGCAGCCACCCAGCGCGCGCCGGCGATGTCGCCGCGCTGAGAGATGTAGCTGTAACCGGAGATTTTGCCGAGGTGTTCGGCTTCGCTGCGGATGCTGGCCAGCGCGCCATCGGCCTGCACCAGAAACGCGCGGGCTTGCGCGGTGTCGATGATGTACTCAGGATGCGCGGGCACGGCACGGCCGAAATCGGCCGCCGGCGCCGGCATTGGCGCGGGCGTCGGCGCACGACTGGCGCCGGATGCGTCGGAGGTGCCCGGCACGCTGGAAACGCCGGACACACGGGATGCGCAAGCATGGCCGGCGCGCAGCCAGGCGTCGAAGCCGCCGTCGAGCAGGCGTACGTCCTCCACGCCCATGTACAGCATGAGCTGCGCCGCGCGCGCGGCGGCCAGGTTGTTGCGGCCATAGAGAATGACGGTGGTGTCGTGGCGGATGCCGTGGGACAGCAGCACCGCCAGCAGTTCGTGGTCCGGCGCCTTGAGCCAGCGCGGCGCGTGCTCGATGTCGTCGGTGTCGAGGTAGGCGGCGCCGGGTATGTGCGCCTGTTCGAATTGCGCGCG
Organism: Duganella paludis; assembly: GCF_054461335.1. Lineage (NCBI taxonomy): Bacteria > Pseudomonadati > Pseudomonadota > Betaproteobacteria > Burkholderiales > Oxalobacteraceae > Duganella > Duganella paludis. Next base: position 5,658,588 of record NZ_CM136922.1, on the reverse strand, counting down.
CAGGCCGTAGCCCGCCTCCAGCAGGCACACGCCGGCCGGCATACCGCCGGCGCACAGCGTGGCCAATTGTGCCGCCAACTGATCCGCCGTCATCAGCTGTCGCGCGCGGGGCAGCACTTTACCAGCCTGTCTTCTGACGAATGAAAGCCGTCAGCAGCGCCGCATTGGCCTGGTGCTGCTTGACGCGTGGGTGGCCGCCGAAGCCGTTCCACGGGAAGATGATGGTGTCGATGCGCTGGTCGCCGCCGTTGCGCATCTGGTCCACCGCCGTGCGCACGTAGCCCGGCCACTTGGAGCCCTGGCGCACCGCATCCATGCTGCCCAAGGCGCAAACGATGTAGGCGCGCGGGTACAGGGCGCGGATCTTCTGCACCAGTGTGCGATAGGCCTGCACACGTTGCGCATCATCCGGCATCGGCGACAGGCGCTTTTCGCGGTCGATCAGCCAGCTGTCGTTCTGGAACAGGTTCACCACCACCACGTCCGGTGTCCACGACGTGAAGTCCCACTGGCTGTTGTTGTTGCCGACGGCGCTCAACTGGTCGTAGAAATCCGGCATGGTGAAGGGGAACCAGCTGATCATCACGCCGATGCCGCTCTGCGAGGTGATATGCGCCTCCGCATCCAAGGCGCGCGCCGTGATCGGGGCGTAGGACATGAAGTTGTTCTTTTCCTTGAGCAGATGGTCCGGGCCAGCGTCCGGCGCCTCGTTACCCATGCCGCTGGTGATGGAGTCGCCGAAGAATTCGATGCGGCGCTGCTTGCGCGGCGGTGGCGGCAGCAGCTTGCCGCCGTCGTCCAGCTCCAGGCCCTGGAACACGGTGCCGCCCTCCTCGCCCTCGGTGCGCTTGGTGATGAGGAAGCGGTGCGCACCCGGCTTCAGGCCGTCGGCCACCGCATAGGTTTTGCTGCCTTGGACCGCTTCGATGATCACCGGCCTGGCCAGGTCGCCGTCGATAAAGACGTTGAAGAAGTTTTTGCCGCGCTGGTCCTCCAGTTTGACAGCCAGGCTGGCGCCGCTGAAGTTCCCTTCGATGCTGGTACCCGGCCATGACAGCACCGGCCGCGCGCGGTCGGCGAAGTCTATCCTTCCCGTGTACTGCAACTGCGCGTTGTCGGGATTGATCGCCACGCCGGCAAACGCCTGGCCGGCCAGCAGCAGCGCTGCAAGTCCTGCTTTGAACTTCATCGAACCATCTCCTTTAATGTTGGCGGAAGCGCGCGGCGTGGCCGCTGGCGCGGAACTGCTCTACCATGTAGTCAACAAATACCCGCACCTTGGCCGGCACCAGCTTGCGGCTGGAATAATATATCGAAAGCGGCCGCGTCTCCGCATGCCAGTCCGGCAGCACGCGCACCAGCTCTCCGCTGTCGAGCAGCGGCAAGGCGTGCGGCAGCGGCAGCATGGCGATGCCCATGCCGCAGGCGGCCGCGCGGGCGATGGCTTCCGGGTCGTCCAGCACCGCCACCGGACGCACGCTGGCCACCACTTCCTTGCCGGAGCGGTGCTTCAAGGTCCACGGCACCAGCCGCCCACTGCTCAGGGAGCGGCGCAGCAGGCCGCGATGGCGCGTCAGGTCCGCCGGCGATTCCGGCACGGCATGCGCTTTCAGGTAGGCCGGCGACGCCGCCAGCACGATGTCGACCCGCGCCAGTTCGCGCGCGATCAGGGCGTCGGTCAGCTCGATGCCGCCGCCGATGCCGACGTCGAAGCCGTCCGCGATCAGGTCCACCTGGCGATTATCGAAATACAGGTCGGGCACCACGTCCGGATAGCGGCGCGAGAATTCCTCCAGCAGCGGCACGAAATACTGGCGGCCCACGGTGTAGGCCAGCGACACCTTCAGCGTGCCGGCCGGCTTGCCGGCGCCCTGGCTCAGGTCCGTCAGCGCGTCGCCGATCTCGCTCCACGGCAGCCGCACCTGGCCGTACAGGCGTTCGCCGTCGGTGGTCAGCGCCAGGCTGCGGGTGCTGCGCTGGAACAGGCGCACGCCCAGCCGCACTTCCAGCCGGTTGACGCTTTTGCTGACGGCGGCCGGCGTCAGCCCCAGGCGGCGGGCGGCCGCAGAGAAGCTGCCCTCGTCGGCGGCGGCGATGAAGGCGTCGAGATAGCTGCTGAGTTCGGTGAGCATAGCGCTATCTTATACCAATGGTTGAAACTGTTCACGCATTTTCATGACTACCGCGATCAAGTTGGCGAGACCATACTGTGTTCATCAACCAACCCGAAAGGAAACAAATCATGAACACGAAACTCAACGGTCAAGTCGCTTTCATCAACGGTGGTTCGCGCGGCATCGGCGCTGCAACGGCTCGCCGCCTGGCCAGCGAAGGCGCCAAAGTCGCCATCGGCTACGCCGCCTCGGCCATCGCGGCTGAAGCGCTGGTGGAAGAAATCAAAGCCGCCGGTGGCGAAGCGATCGCCCTGAAGGCCGACGCCACCGACGCCGCAGCCCTGACCAAAGCCATCGACAGCGTGGCTGAACGCTTCGGCCGCCTGGACATCCTGGTCAACAGCGCCGGCGTGCTGCTGCTCGGTCCAACCGACAGCTTCTCGCTGGAAGACTTCGACAAAACCGTGGCCGTCAACGTGCGCGCCGTGTTCGTGGCCTCGCAGGCAGCAGCCAAGCACATGAAGGACGGCGGCCGCATCATCAACATCGGCAGCACCAACGCGCAGCGCATGCCGTTCGAAGGCGGCGCCGCCTACGCGATGAGCAAATCGGCCCTGACCGGCCTGGTGAAAGGCATGGCGCGCGATCTGGGCAGCCGCAAGATCACCGTCAATAACGTGGCGCCTGGCCCGGTCGATACCGACATGAACCCGGCCGACAGCGATTTCGCCACCGGTCTGCATGGCTTGATGGCGCTGAAACGCCACGGCAAAGCCGAAGAAATCGCGGCGATGGTGGCCTACCTGGCCGGTCCGGAAGCGGCCTTCGTCACCGGCGCCGACCTGGTGATCGACGGCGGCTTCGCAGCGTAAGCGTCATTCCCGCGCAGGCGGGCATCCATAGGCCGCGTGCTTGCCGGCGCGGCATGGGTTCCCGCTTGCGCGGGAACGACGGGTTGCTTAATCCTTGCCGGCTGCCTCGACGTACACTTCGTCGGCGCAGCCGATGGCGCGTGTCCCCGCCGGGCGCGCGTTGCTGACCATCTGCGGCAGGTCGCGCTCGGTGCTGAAGTCCAGCGCCAGCGACACGCGGATCTCCTGCAAATATTTGCGCTGGATGCACACCAGCGTGATGGCGTTGGCGGCCTTCTCGCCATGGCGCGCTGCGACGCGCTCGAAGAAATCGTTCACCTTGAAGCTCTTGCCGGCATTGCCCAGCACGATCTTGCCCACTTCCGAATCGTTCACCACCTTCACCGCCGAAACGGCCTTGATGAAATACTCATCCGGCGGCAAGGCCTGGCACTTGCCGTGCTTGTTCCATTCATAGGCGCCGAAGGTGCGCTCGAAGAAGAAATTCGGCATCCACGGCGCCACCTTGTCGATGGTCTCCTTGCTCAGCGCGAAGGGCTTGCCGCTGCAGCTGCCGTATTGCGTGCCGCATTCTTTTTTGTTCGGCCACAGGCCGTGCAGGCTCAGGTTTTTCGCCTCCAGCGCGCCGCTGTTCATGGCGTCGCATTCCGGCTTTTTGCCGTTGTATTTGGCGTGCTCGCAAAAGCCCGGCTGCCAGGTGATGGCCAGCACGTAGCTGTCCTGTTGATTGGGTGCGCTGCAGACTGCGCCGCTGACGCCTTCGTCCGGGCGGCTGGCCTGCTTGTCGTCGAGCGCCGGCGTGCCGCACTCGCGCTGTACCCAGCGTAGCGACGGCTGGGCGCCGGGCACTTCCACGCGCACCCAGTCGTAATCGGTCTTGTTGATTTCGCGCACCGTGTAGGCCGTGCCGGCAACAATCTTGGCCTCGCCCGGATTGGTGCGCTTGGCGAAGGAGGAAAACGCCTCGCAGCTTTTGGTGGCGGTGAAACTGCCGGTGGCGGATTCACTGGCACTGCAGTCCAGCACGGTAAAAGCCAGCAGCACTGCTGCGATGTAACGATGCATGAAACCCTCCGAATCAAATCAAAGCTGCCATTCTACCTGCCTACTGTTGCGTTTCGACGGGCAGTAGTCCTACAAACGCACTGCAAGCTCGCCGATACGGCACCGCTGAGGGAATGGCTACGATGGGATTCGTCCACTTCTCAGGAGGATCCACCATGAAATCGTTACATCTGACGGGTAAGCTCGGTATTGCTTTGATCGCCACGGTTGCCGTTATCAGCGGCTGCCAGAAGAAAAACGCGGACACCCCGCCGCCAGTGCCTGAAGCCGCGCCTGCGCCTGCGACCACTCCGGCGCCTATGCCAGCTCCAGCCACGACGCCGCCGACCGATCCGAACGCGCCGGCCCCGGCGACTACGCCGCCAAACAACACTGAAACGCCACCACCACCAACCACCCGCTAATCCGCCAAGCCACCGCCGCATCCATCAGGTTGCGGCGGTTGGCCTTGGCCTGACGCTACGGCGCCTGCAGCGCGCCAAATGTGGCGGCAAAGGCATCGCGCGCCGCGTGCTGCACGATGTCCCGACGCCACACCAGCATGGTTTGCACGTGCGCGACCGCGGGCGCCAGCGCGTGCACGCGGACCGTCTTGGCCAGCGACCGCTGTTTCAGTACTTCCCTCGGCATCATCGCCACCCCCATTCCCGCCGCCACGCAGCCGATAATCGCTTCGAACGTACCGAATTCGGCGACGCGCGCCGGCGACACGCCGCCTTCGGCGAACCAGCGCTCCAGCCGGCGCCGGTAGGAGCAACCGCTGCGAAAGCCCAGCAACGTTCGGCTCGCCACGTCGGCCGGCGACTTCACCGGGCCGTGCAGGCTATCGGTCAGCAGCACCAGCTCCTCGTCAAACACCGGTAGTTGCATCAGCTCGGGCCGCTCGATGGGCGCGGCCACCAGCGCCATGTCGACCCGGTGGTTGAGCACGGCCTGCACCAGGTAATCGGTGGGGCCGGTGTCGAGGATGAGGTCGACCTGCGGATACTGGCGGTGGAACTGCCCCAGCACCTGCGGCAGGCGCGCGGCGGCGGTGGTTTCCATGGAACCGATCCTGAGCTGGCCGGACGGCTGGCGGTCGCCGCGCATGGCTTCCTGCGCTTCATCGGCCAGTTGCAGCAAGCGCTCGGTGTAGGCCAGCAGGCGCGCGCCCTCCTCGGTGATCAGCAGGCGCCGGCCGGAGCGGTGGAACAACGCCACGCCGAGCGACTCCTCCAGCTGGGTCAGCCGGGCGGAGACGTTGGATTGCACGCGGTTGAGCCGCGCGGCGGCCTGCGTCACGCCGCCCTCCTCGGCCACGGTTTTGAAGATGCGCAGCGATGAGAGTTCCATGTCGATTCTCAATTAAAGAATTATGCATTCAGTATAATTCATTTTTAATGATGCGTTAGACGGCCTATAGTGGCAATATCGATACACGGAGCGCATCATGAAATCCTCGCCTTCCCTTGCGATTTTGCTCGCTTGCAGCTTCGCCTTCATCATCGTCCAGCTGGACGTCACCATCGTCAACGTCGCGTTGCCGGAAATCGGCCGCGAACTGCAGGCCGGCGTCAGCCAGCTGCAATGGGTGGTGGATGCCTACACGCTGGGCTTTGCCGTGTTCCTGCTCTCGGCCGGGGCCATGGGTGACCGTTTCGGTTCGCGCAGCGTGTTCCTCGGCGGCTTTGCGCTGTTTACGCTGGCGTCGCTGGCCTGCGCGGTGGCGCCCGATGCGCTGGCGCTCAACCTGGCGCGCGCGGCGCAAGGCATCGGCGCGGCGCTGCTGGTGCCGAGTTCTCTGTCCATCCTCAACGCCGTTTATGCACACGACCGCACGATGCTGGCCAAGGCCATCGCCTGGTGGACTGCGGCGGGCGGCGTCTCGATCGCGGCCGGGCCGGTGCTGGGCGGCTTGCTGATGTCGGTGTTCGGCTGGCGCAGCATCTTCTGGGTCAACATCCCGATCTGCGTGCTCGGCTTCTGGCTGACCTTGCGCGTGGTGCCGGCGCTGCGCCACAGCGGCCCGACGCGCAGCTTCGACCTGCCGGGGCAACTGCTGGCCGTGGTCGCGCTGACCGCCTTCATCGGCGCGGTGATTGAAACCCATGCGCTGGGACTGACGCATCCTGCAGTGATCGTTGCGCTGGTGGTGGCGGTGATGGCTGGCGTGCAATTCATCCGTGTCGAGCAACGCAGCGCCGCGCCGATGCTGCCGTTGCAGCTGTTCAAGCTAGCGGGATTCACGCCGGCGGTGCTGTTCGGCGTGTTCGTCAACTTCGCCTACTACGGCGTGATCTTCGTGCTGAGCTTCTACCTGCAAAAAGTGCGCGGCTTTTCGGTGCTGCACGCCGGACTGATCTTCCTGCCGCTGACCGGAACCTTTTTGTTCGCCAACATCGCCAGCGGCTGGCTGCAGGCGCAGGTTGGCTCGCGCAAGCCGATGATCATCGGCGGCGTGATCGGCGGCGTCGGCTACGCGCTGCTGGGCATCTTCGGCATTTCCGAGACGGCCAGCTTCTGGGCCATGCTGCCGGGCCTGGCGCTGATCCCGGCCGGCATGGGCCTGGCCGTGCCGGCCATGACCACCGCCATCCTGGCCTCGGTGAACAAGCAGCAGGCCGGCACTGCGTCGGCGGTATTGAATACAGCGCGCCAGGTCGGCGGCGCCATGGGCGTGGCGGTGTATGGCGCACTGGTGGCAACACCGGCCACAGCTGCTATCCTTGCGGGCATCGAAGCGGCGATGGTCATCTCGACCGTGTTGCTGCTGGCCGGCGCGCTGCTGGCGGTGTACGGAATCGCCGCGCACGGTACGCCGGCCGCAATGAAAACCGCAAACTGATTTTTTAACCAAGGAGTAGAGCTATGCCATTCGTCAACATCCGTATCACCAATGAAGGCGCCACCGCCGAGCAGAAGCAGGAACTGATTCAGGGCGTGACCGACCTGCTGCAAAAAGTGCTGAACAAAAACCCGGCCACCACCTTCGTCATCATCGACGAAGTGGAGACCGACAACTGGGGCGTGGCCGGCACGGCAGTCACCACGCTGCGCAAGCGCGCGGCGGAGGCGAAGGCGGGTTCATAAGCGGCGAGCCCCCAACTGGATCCCGCTTCTGTTTTTCTGCTGAGTTCGCGGGAATCGCAAAACCCGCACTGCGGCGAACAGGGGTCGTACCCCGTACGGGGTACGACCCCGCCATCTTGGGGTGCTGCGTCGCTCAATCCAAGACCACGGATGCTATGGAACCGCGATACTCGCGTTATCCAGATTTTGAGCGATAGCATTTGCAAGGACACGCAGTCGTCCCAGCGTTTGCCTATCCAGTTCATTCGACAGCAGGACAACGGCCGTCCCGGCTTCCGGCTGCAGCACGAACAGGCTGGCGAAGCCTGGAATCGCGCCGTCTTGCCAGATCACCCGCCGTCCGCTCTCCGTCAACATTTGCCAATTCAAGCCCACTGAATAATTGTCGCTGACATAGGTTGGTTGATGGGACAAGCGCACCGCCGCGTCTTTTTCATCCAGCTGCAACTGAGCATAGGCCAGCAAGTCGTCCAACGTCGCTTTGAGCGCGCCGGCCGCTTGAGCGTGGTCCGTCGCGAGAGGCTGAGGGATGCCGCTCTCGTCGTATCCAACCACCAGGCGAGTTTGCTGGTCAGAGGAAAGCGTAATCGCCAGGTCGCGCAGGCCGAGAGGAACGGCAATGCGTGCCCTGAGCAGGGACTCGAAGCTCTGGCCATAGGCATTTTCCAGAATGTATCCCGTCAATTGCGCCGCCGCGTTTGAATATTGGAAGCGTGTTCCCGGAGCGTTGGTCAACTTCACATTGCGCAACTGCGCGTAGAACTCGTCTTTGGAATTCTGCGATCCGGTTAACAGCGCGAAAGGCAAGCCCGAGCGATGGTTCAGCAAGTGGTAGAGCCGCACCGGCTCGCCGTCATAGCTCAAGTTGTCGTAGCCGGCGCCTAGGTAATTGCGCACGTCATCATCAAGCGCAAGTTTCTTGTCAACTGCGGCCTGCGCCAACAGCAATCCGGCAAACGTTTTTGTCAGCGAAGCGATCGGATAGATGGTTTGGTCGTTCGGCTTGTCTGCGAAATCTTTGCTCACCCGCCCAACGTGGTGGCGATACACCTTGGCGTTGTGGATGACGCCTATCGATAATCCGACAGTCTGAGGCGCCTGCATGTAGGCATCGGCCTCTTTGCTGATCAGCTTATCGACATCGAGCGCAGGCTCAGCCGCCCATGCGATATTCATTGCGGCCAGGCCCGACAGGGACAGCGCCCATATCAGCCGCGCAACGCGAAATCCTGTTCTCTTCATACGCATAGTCCTCTTCTTCGAGCTGATTGAACCGAAGGGCAAGTGTAGAAGGCCAGGAGAAGCGTGTCATATTTTTAAGACGAAATGCTGCTTTGGAGGAATGGAAGGTCGGGAAGAAGGATCGGCCGCCAATGGCGGCCTTTCCACAACGAATCAGCGCGCCATTGCGTTCTGCAATTGATGTTCCAGCTGCGCCACATGCGCATAGCCGCCGCTGACTTCCACGATGCCCTTGTCGGTATCGAGCAGCAAGGCCGGGAAGCTGCGCACGCCCAGGCTGCGGGAGCGGGCGAAGTCGGCCTTGGTTTCGGCCACGGTCGCGTTGTCTTCCCAGACGCGCAACACGGCATCCACATCCAGCCGCAACTGCGCGCCCACCACACCGGCCAGCACGCGGCCAGTCGTGGTGTCGAGCCCATCGACGTAAAACGCATGCTGCAGCGCGCGGAACACGGCCAGCAGATCGGCCTGCGGCGCCAGCCTGCGCGCCGTGACCACGGCGCGGCACACCGGCTCCGTATCGTAGACAAAGTGCTCGCGCGCCATCAGCGCTTCGCGGTTGATCGACAGGCCGCTGTTGGCCTCCACCCGTGCCCAGTGCCCAAGACGGAATTCCTTGCCCGCCTGGTCCAGCACATCGGTAGCGCCGGCGCGCACGCCGCCGACGATGATCTCCAGTTCCAGCTCAGGGTGCATGGCCATCAGCTCGGTCATTTCCTTGCCGAAGCCATAGCACCACGAGCACATGGGATCGCCCACGTACAGCAGCTTCATTTTGTGGCCACCGACCGCGCGCGTGGCGACACTCACCAGGTGCCGGCGCTGCCGCCGCCATCGACCGGCAGAATGGTGCCGGTGGTGAAGTTGGATTCGGTCAGGTACAGCACAGCGTTGACCACGTCGTCGGTCACGCCGCTGGTGCCGGTCGGCGCCAGGGTGCGGAAGAACGATTGCGTGGCTTCGTCTTCGCTGTGCATCGGCGTGGCGATGATGCCGGGCGCCACCGCGTTGACCTTGACGTTGGACGCGGCCAGTTCAATGGCCAGCGCACGCGTGGCGTTGTTCAAGCCGCCCTTGATCAGCACCGGCAGCAAGGCCGGCACCTTGACGTTCGGCTGCATCGCAATCGCCGCCGTGATGTTGACGATGTGGCCCGACTTGTTGGCGCCCATATGCGCGGCCGCTTGCTGCGTCGGGAAGAACACGCCTTTCAGGTTGGTGTTGAGCAGCTCGTCCAGATCCTGCTCGGTGTAATCGGTGACCGGCTTGGCGATGAAGATGCCGGCGTTGTTAATCAGGATATCCACCTTGCCGAACGCTTCAAGCGCGCGGTCGAACAGCGCCTTGGCGGTGGCGGCCTGGGAGATATCGCCCGGCACCAGCAGGAAGTTGGCCGGGTTGCCCAGCTTGTCCGACGCCACTTTCAGGCGCTCGATGGTGCGGGCGTTGCCGACCACGTTGTAACCGCGTTTCAGGTAAGCCTCGGCGATGGCAAAGCCGATGCCGCTCGATGCGCCGGTAACAATAACAGTCTTGTTCATGATGTTTCCTTTCAAGGTTTGGGTAAGTGAAGCCACTATACTTATGCTTTAAACCTTGATAAACAGCCTGAAAAACAAGACAATTGATACACCATGTAATTCATAGGGCGCCATGAAACGCCAATTCGATGATGTTCTGCTGGGCAGCATAGAGCTGTTCTGCCTGGCGGCCGAGCTGTCCAGCTTTACCGCCGCCGCTGCCGCCGCCGGGGTGACGCCGGCCGCCGTCAGCCGTTCCGTGGCACGGCTGGAGGAGCGGCTGGGCGTGCGCCTGTTCGTGCGCACCACGCGCCAGATCCGCCTGACCGACGGCGGCCGCGTCTACTTCGAGCAATGCCGCCAGGCGCTGTCCCAGCTGACCGAGGCGGAACGCCAGGTCACCGGCGCGCAGGTCCAGCCCTCCGGCCCGCTGCGCATCAGCGCGCCCACGCCGTACGCCCACTACCGATTGCTGCCGCTGCTGGGGGAGTTCCGCCGCAAGTATCCGGAGGTCACCATCGACATCCACGTCAGCAACCGCAACATCGACTTTGCCGACGAAGGTTACGACCTGGCGATACGCGGCCGCGCGCCGGCCGACTCCAACCTCATCGCCCGCAAGCTGGAAGACTCCGAACTGGTGCTCGTCGCCGCCCCCGCCTACCTGAAGCGCGCCGGCACGCCGCAAACGCTGGACGACCTGGCCAGGCACGAGTGCATCCAGTTCGACCTGCCCAGCACCGGCAAGCGCATTCCCTGGCCGTTCATGCAGGACGGCGCGGTGATTGATCTGGCGACCCAAGGCGGCTTAAGCTGCTCCGAAGACGTGCTGGGCGTCGTCACGCTGGCGCGCGCCGGCGCCGGCCTGGTGCAGACCTACCGTTTCATCGTGGAACAGGATCTGGCCAGCGGCGCACTGGTCGAACTGCTGCCGCAGCACGGCGGCACCACGCGGCCATTTTTCCTGCTGTACCCGCATGCGCGCCATCTATCGCAGCGGGTACGCACCTTCGTGGATTTCCTGATGGCAAGGTGACGCCGACGGCAATTTGGCCCAGCTATGCGCAAATGTTATTGATTCCTGTGTTTTTGGCATTGGAGATCATACAACCGCTGGGATAGGATACCGGGTTAAGAAAACTTCTAGAGACACCCCCATGCCAGCTCCACTTTCCACCGCTTCCAGTTCCACACTGTCGCAGCCGAGCGCCGCCAGTTCCCGCGCCGTTCTGTCGCTGCTCACCAGCCTGTTCTTCACCTGGGGCTTCATCACCGTTATCAACAATACACTGCTGCCGCACCTGCGCAGCGTGTTCGACCTGAACTACACCCAGACCACGCTGATCGAATCGGTGTGGTTTATTGCCTACTTCTTCGCCTCGATTCCGTCCGCCCGCCTGATCGAACGCATCGGCTACCAGAAATCGATGGTGTTCGGCCTCGGCATGATGGCGGTCGGCGCCCTCTTGATGATTCCGGCCGCGCGCCTGCCGTCCTACGGCGTCACGCTGTGCGCGCTGTTCGTCATCGCCTGCGGCATCACGCTGCTGCAGGTCTCGGCCAATCCGTATGTCGCGGTACTCGGCTCACCGGAAACCGCGTCCTCGCGCCTGAACCTGGTGCAGGCCTTCAACTCGCTGGGCGCAACGCTGGCACCGCTGTTCGGCGCCTACCTGATCCTGGGCCGTTCGGCCTCCGGCACCGCCGAAGCGGGCCACGTGCTGACCCAGGCCGAGAAACTGGCCGACGCCCAGGCCGTGCAGCTACCCTACCTGATCGTGGCCGGCGTGCTGGTGATCCTGGCGCTGGTCATCTCCCGCTTCCCGATGCCGAAGATGCACCACGGCGCCACCACCCGCGTCTCGGACGCCGAGCGCCAGAAGCTGTCGCTGTGGAAGCACCGCAACCTGGTGTTCGGCATTCCTGCCATCTTCATCTACCTGATCGCTGAAATCGGCGTAGCCAACCTGTTCATCAACTTCACCGCGCAACCGGAAATCGGTGGCCTCAGCCACGAGCAAGGCGCGCACTACCTGTTCCTGCTGTGGGGCGGCATGCTGGTCGGCCGCTTCATCGGCGCCTGGGCCATGAACAAGACCACCGCCGAACGCGTGCTGGCCTTCTGCGCCATCGGCGCGTTCGTGGTGATGTTGGTCGCGGCGCTGGGCACCGGCAGCGTGGCCATGTGGGCGCTGATCTCGGTCGGCCTGTTCCACTCGGTGATGTTCCCGACCATCTTCACGCTGGGCATCAAGGGCCTGGGCCCGATGACCGAAGAAGGCGCCGGCCTGCTGATCATGGCGATCGCCGGCGGCGCGCTGGTGGTGGTGCAAGGCTGGCTGGCCGATACCATCGGCCTGCAACTGTCCTTCCTGCTGACGGCAGCCTGCGAACTGTATGTGCTGTTCTACGCGCTGTGGGGCTCGAAAGCCACCAACGCCTTCGTCGAAACCAAGTAATTACGCTGCCAGCACCGCGCGCAGGTAAGGCGCGGTGCGGCTGGCCGGCTGCTCCGCCACTTCCGCTGGCGGACCGCTGGCGACAATACGGCCACCCTCCTCGCCCGCTCCTGGGCCGACATCCATCATCCAATCGCTGTCCGCCAGCACCTGCACGTTGTGTTCGACCACGATCACCGTATTGCCGGCATCGACCAGCGTGTGCAGCTGAAGCAGCAGCAAATCGATATCGGACGGATGCAGGCCGGTGGTCGGCTCATCGAGCACGTACAGCGTGTCGCCCTTGCTGGCGCGTTGCAGCTCGGTCGCCAGCTTGATGCGCTGCGCCTCGCCGCCGGACAACTCGGTGGCCGGCTGGCCAAGCCGCAGATAACCTAGGCCCACCGCGCGCAGCACGTCCAGCGCATGGCGCAGCGGCGGCACATCTTCGAAGAACTCCCACGCCGCATCCACCGTCAAGGCCAGCACCTGCGCGATATTGTGCTCGCGGTAGCGGATGGCCAGCGTTTGCGGGTTGTAGCGCGCGCCCTCGCATTCCGGGCACGGCGCGTACACGCTGGGCAGGAACAACAATTCCACCATCACGAAGCCTTCGCCCGAACAATGCGGGCAGCGGCCCTTGGCGACGTTGAACGAGAACCGTCCGGCGTCGAAATGCCGCGCCTTGGCAGCGCGCGTGGCGGCGAACAATTTGCGCACATGGTCGAACAGGCCGGTGTAGGTGGCGAGGTTGGAGCGCGGTGTGCGGCCTATCGGCTTCTGGTCCACCTGCACCAGCCGCCGAAAACCGTCCATGCCGCTGACGATGTGGCCTTGCAGTTCGCTGTTGTCGTCCTGCTCCAGCAATTCTTCAGTACTGTCGGCCGGTTCCGTTGCGACGGTTTGCCCAAGCTGCGCCTGCACCAGTTGGATCAGCGCCTGACTCACCAGGCTGGACTTGCCCGAGCCGGACACGCCGCTCACGCTGGTCAGCACGCCTAGCGGAAAATCGGCGTCCAGCTTGTGCAGATTATTGCGCACCACGCCACGCAACTTGAGCCAGCCCTGCGGCGTGCGTGGCGTTCGCGCCGCCCTCTGTGCCGCGCCGAACAGGTAATGCGCGGTGCGCGATTCGGCGACGGCCTGCAAGCCTTGCGGCACGCCGCTGTACAGCACCTGGCCGCCATGCTGGCCGGCTTTCGGACCGACATCGACGATCCAGTCGGCATGGCGGATCACATCCAGCGCATGCTCGACCACGAACAGAGAATTGCCGGCCGCCTTCAAGCGATCCAGCGCGCGCAGCAACGCTTCGGTATCGGCCGGATGCAGGCCGGCCGACGGTTCATCGAGCACATACACCACGCCGAACAGGCTGGAACGCACCTGCGTCGCCAGCCGCAGGCGCTGCAACTCGCCCGGCGACAAGGTCGGCGTGCCGCGCTCCAAATTAAGGTAGCCCAAGCCGAGATCCAGCAGCACGCCGAGCCGCGCCAGCAGGTCGGCGCAGATGCGTTGGGTGACCATCAGCTTTTCCGGATGCGCCTTGCCGCGCTTGCGGCCCGGCGCTTTGCCTTGCGCATACGGCTCCATCAACTCTGCCAGTTGGCGCAGCGACAGGCGGCTGATCCCGGTGATGTCATGACCGGCGAAAGTAATCGACAACGCTTCCCTGCGCAGGCGCTTGCCTTCGCACAGCGGGCAAGCCATGCTGACCAGATACTGCGCCACGCGCTTCTTCATCAACTGGCTTTCGGTGCCGGCGAAGGTTTGCAGCACGTATTTGCGCGCACCGGTGAAAGTGCCCTGATAGCTCGGCGTCTCCTTGCGCTTGAGCGCGCGGCGCGTTTCGGCCGGCGTCAGGCCGGCGTAGACCGGCACGGTGGGCTGTTCGTCGGTGAACAGAATCCAGTCGCGGGTTTTCTTCGGCAGGTCGCGCCACGGCGTATCGACGTCGTAGCCCAGCGTGACCAGGATGTCGCGCAGGTTCTGGCCGTGCCAGGCGGTGGGCCAGGCGGCGACGGCGCGCTCGCGGATGGTGAGACTGTCGTCGGGCACCATCGAGCGTTCGGTGGCCTCGTACACTCGGCCCAGGCCATGACATTGCGGACAGGCGCCTTGCGGCGTATTCGGTGAAAACGATTCTGCGTATAGCAACTCCTGGCCGTCGGGATAATCGCCGGCGCGCGAGTACAGCATGCGCAAAGAGTTGGACAAGGTACTGACGCTGCCGACCGAGGAGCGCGTGGTCGGCGTGCCGCGTTGCTGCTGCAACGCCACTGCCGGCGGCAGGCCGTCGATGGAATCGACCTCCGGCACCGGCATCTGATGAAACAGCCGGCGCGCATAGGGCGACACCGACTCAAGGTAGCGCCGCTGCGCCTCGGCGTACAGCGTACCGAACGCCAACGACGACTTGCCCGAACCCGAAACGCCCGTGAAGACTACCAGCGCGTTGCGCGGCAGATCGACATCGATGTTTTTCAGATTGTGTTCGCGCGCACCGCGCACGCGGACATAGCCGTCGAAGGCGCTCACGCCTTAACGCGCGCGACCGCGGAATACGAGATTGACGATCGCCAGCAGCACGATGGCGCCGACAAACGACACGCCCAGCGAAGCCACGCCGTAATCGCCATCGTTGATGGTGCCGCTGCCGATCATCGGCGCCAGAATCAGGCCGCCCAGCACTGCGCCGATAATCCCCACCACCACGTTCAGGAACAGGCCTTGCTGCCCGTCGGTGCGCATCACGATGCTCGCCAGCCAGCCCAGGACACCGCCAATAATCAACCAGATAATGAAGCCCATATAACCCCCTTGGATATTTTTAATAAAAACTTCGATGGAGACCCATGGTAAAGAGTTGCCAAGTCGGCCTGTGTGCGCGCGCTCACACAGAACGCTAGATTTGCGCGGGGCACGTGCTGCCTGAAAGTAAGAATAAACTTGCGGCGACGGCGTCGATCGCAACAAAAGTATCGTTCGGCGATAAAAAGTTATTGGCTAGGTGGATGATTTGATCTCATCATGGTCCAAAAATATATTTGGGAGACTATCGATGAATATTGCTCGCCACTTGGCTGGGGCGTTTGCCGCTGTGCTGTTGATGGCCGATGTGACGGCCGCGCCGGCGTTTCACAATCCTTTGCTCATGCAGCGCGCCGATCCGCAGGTCGTGCTGCATGCGGACGGCTATTACTATTTCACCGCCACCGTGCCGGAATACGACCGCATCGAGCTGCGCCGCGTGAAGGACTTGAACGATCTGGCGACGGCGGAAGCGAAGACCGTGTGGCGCAAGCACGCCAGCGGTGTGATGAGCCGTAACATCTGGGCGCCCGAGATCCACCACATCGACGGCAAGTGGTATCTATACTTCACCGCCGGCCGCGCGGACGCGCCGTTCGATATCCGCCTGTATGTGCTGGAAAACGCCTCGCCCAATCCGCTGGAAGGCGACTGGATCGAGCGCGGACAATTGAAGACCGGCTGGGAGTCGTTCGCGCTGGACGCCACCACGTTCACGGTCGGCGCGCAGCGCTATCTGGCCTGGACGCAGCGCCCGGCGACCGCCGCCAAACACCTGACCGCGATCTACCTGGCCAAGATGGACGGTCCGCTCGCCATCAGCAGCCCGGCGGCCCTGCTGAGCAAGCCGGAATTCGCCTGGGAGAAAATCGGTTTCGACGTCAATGAAGCGCCGGCGGCGCTGGTGAAGAATGGCCGCGTGTTCCTGACCTACTCGGCCAGCGCCACCGACGCCAACTACGCCATCGGCATGCTGACCGCCGACGCCGGCGCCAACCTGCTCGATCCGCAGGCATGGAAAAAATCGCCGCTGCCGGTGTTCGCCAGCAGCGCGCGCGACGGGCAGTATGGACCGGGCCACAACTCCTTCACCACCACGCCGGACGGCAAGCAGGATGTGCTGGTCTACCACGCGCGCAACTACGAGAAAATCAGCGGCGACCCGCTGCACGACCCCAACCGCCACACGCGCGCGCAGCTGATTCAATGGCGCGAGGACGGCACGCCCGATTTCGGCACGCCGACTCCAGACGCCGCCCCCAGCCCCACCCGTCATTCCCGCGAACGCGGGAATCCATAGAACATTTGCTCCGCAGACGCCGTATGGATTCCCGCTTTCGCGGGAATGACGATATCGGCGGACCCGGCCTACTCCATCAGCGCCTGCGCCGCAGCGACTTGGCCACGGTAGGCGTCGAAGATTTTCTTCAGCGCCGCAGCCATACTGGTGGACGGTTTCCAATCCAGCTCTTCGCAGGTATTGGTGATTTTCGGCACGCGGTTCTGCACGTCCTGGTAGCCGGCGCCGTAGTAGGCGCCGGCGGTGGTCTCGACGATCTTGACCTGGGCCGCGCCGGCCGCGTATTCAGGATAGTCGTGCGCCAGTTCCAGCATCATGCCGGCCAGTTCGCGGATCGAATAATTGTTGACCGGGTTGCCGATGTTGTAGATCTTGCCGCTTGCCGCGCCGTCCTTGTTGGCGATGATCTTCATCAGCGCGTCGATGCCGTCGTCGATGTCGGTGAAGGCGCGCTTCTGTGAGCCGCCGTCCACCAGCGAGATGTTCTCGCCGCGCACGATGTGGCCGAAGAACTGCGTCACCACGCGCGAGGAACCTTCCTTCGGCGTGTGGATCGAATCGAGGCCGGCGCCGATCCAGTTGAATGGACGGAACAGCGTGAAGTTCAAACCTTCCATGCCGTAGCCCCAGATCACGCGGTCCATCAGCTGCTTGGCGTTCGAATAGATCCAGCGCGGCTTGTTGATCGGGCCGCAGATCAGTTCCGAATTCTCCGGATCGAATTCCTCGTCATGGCACATGCCATACACTTCCGAGGTCGACGGGAACACCAGGTGCTTGCCGTATTTGGCGGCCGAACGCACGATCGGCAGGTTGGCCTCGAAGTCCAGCTCGAACACGCGCAGCGGCGCGGTCACGTAGGTCGACGGCGTCGCAATCGCCACCAGCGGCAGAATCACGTCGCACTTCTTGACGTGGTACTCCACCCATTCCTTGTTGATGGTGATGTCGCCTTCGAAGAAGTGCATGCGCGGGTGGGCGAGCAGGTCCGGGATGCGGTCGGTGCTCATGTCCATGCCGTACACGTGCCAGTCGGTGGTCTCCAGGATGCGCTTCGACAGGTGGTGGCCGATGAAGCCGTTGACGCCGAGAATAAGGACTTTCTTCATGAATGCACCGCTCATACGATATTAAGAGACGCTTATTTTGCGCCATCCATCATGAACGGCGCATGAACAAGACTTACGGCAATGAGGACACCAGCACCACCTCGTCGCCACGGCCGCGCAGCGTCATCGGCAACCCTTGCCGCTGCAGCTCCGGATACAGATCCTCGCGCACGATCGCATACTGCTTCCGGCCGCTCGCCGCGCCTTGCTTCCAGCGCGCATAAAACTCCTCCAGCGTATCGATGCCGCGCTGCGGCTCCTGCTCCAGGCCGAATTCCAGCTCGTCCTTGTAGTGCACCGGAATCACGGTATGGCCCATGTAGAACGTCATCGACTGCCGATACGTGCCCACCGAATACACCGGCGCTTCCGCGCTGAGCTCCGGGCGAATCGACATCGCCAGGTCCGCCAGCGCCCGCTGTCGGCCGATCGGCTCGTGCCCCGCCATGATCAGTTGCGTCAGCAACCAGCCGCCCAGCGCCACCGCCAGCAGCGCGGCATCGCGCTGCCCGCGCCAGGCGCTCCAGCAGGCCACGGCGCCGGCCAGCAGCGCCGCCGCGAAGGCAGCCCCCAGCAACGGCCGCGTCGCCTCGAACAGCGCGACATCGACGGCCGAATTGGCCAGCCCGCCAACAAACGGCGTCAACGCCAGGCCCACCCCGCCAACCAGCGCCAGCAACGCCGCCACCACCAGCAAGGCCGTGCGCGACGCCCGCTCCAGATACACGCCGGCCAGCAGCGCCAGCGCCGGGAAGATCGGCACCATATAGCCCGGCAGCTTGGAGCTGGAATAGCTGAAGAAGAACAGGATGAACACCACCCACACCAGCAGCAAGCGGCCCGGCTGGAAACGCCCCGCCACGCGCTTGCCCGCCAGCGCCAGGCTGGCCGGCAACGCCGGCAGCCACGGCAGCGCCGCCGGGACCAGCAGCACCAGGAAGTAATACCACGGCCCTTCGCGGTGGTGCGTCTTCAACATGAAACGCTCCCAGTGCTCGTGGATGAAAAAGAAATGCGGCTGCTCCGGATTGCGCGCCGCCACCAGCAGGAACCACGGCAAGGCCAGCGCCAGCAACAGCAACAGGCCGCGCACCGGATGCAGGCGCAGCCAGATCGCGCGGTCGCCGCTCAGCAAGGCATACAGGAACAGCACGCCGCCGGGCAGCACGATGCCGATCAGGCCCTTGGCCAGCAGCGACAAGGCCATGCCGGCCCAGCACACCATCATCCAGCGCAAGCGCTCGGCCGCGCCGGCCTCGTCGCGCTGGGCGATCAGCAAGGCGCACAGCGACAGCGCCATGGTGGCCGCCACGCCCAGGTCGAGCGAATTGAATTGCGAGGTCGCCGCCCAGAACAGCGTGGAGCCCAGCACCAGCGCGGCGTACACGCCGGCGCGGCCGCCGAACACGCGCTGGCCGGCATAGCCGGTCAGGAACACCGTCAGCACGCCGCACAGGCCGTTCCACAGGCGCGCCTGCCAGTCGCCGATGCCGAACAGCGCGAACGAGGCCGCGCTCATCCAGGTGTGCAGCGGCGGCTTCTCGAAATACTTGATGCCGTTCAGGCGCGTGGTGATCCAGTCGCCGCTGAGGAGCATCTCGCGCGCCATCTCGGCGTAGCGGCCCTCGTCGGGCTGCAGCAAGGTGCGCACATCCAGCACAAAAAGGGAGGCAAGGACAAAGACGGCGGCCAGCACGAGCAGTGCCGCCTTGGAACGCAGGAAATCAGACATGGCGCGAAACGAATCAGGAAAAGTGCGCCACTATAGGACAGCGATTATGAACCGCGCATTAAGGCCGCCGTCAGGAATGCCGCATGAATAAGCGCTCAGGGAAACAGCACGGTGACGCTCAGTCCCCGCCCTTGCTCGCCATCGTCCAGGCGGATCTCGGCGCGGTGATGGTCGGCAATATTGCGGACGATGGACAGGCCCAGGCCGCAGCCCCACACCTCGTTGCCGTCCGGACGGAAGAAGCGGTCGAACAGGCGGCTGCGGTGCTCGGGCGCGACGCCCGGGCCGTTGTCGCGCACGCGCAGGAAGGGCTTGCCCTCGGCCACGCCGGCCAGCAGGTCGACCCGGCCGCCGCGCTGCGTGTAGCGCAAGGCGTTGTCCACCAGATTGTTGAGCAGCACCAGCAAGCCCTCCTTCTCGGCCTGCAGCACCACCGCCGCGGAAGTTTCCATGCCGAGATCGATATCGCGGCTGTCGGCCAGCGCGGAATGGTCGGCCACCACGCTGGCGAGCAGCGCATTCAAATCCACCGGCCGCAGCTGCGTCCGGCTCAGGCCCGACTCGTGACGCGCCAGGCTCAGCAACTGCTGCACCAGATGGCTGCCGCGGTCCAGCCGCTCGTGCATCTTGACCAGCGCCTGTGCGCGCGCCGCATCGTTCTCGGCCCGCTCCACCAGTTGCAGCTGCAGCTTGAGCGCGGTCAGCGGCGAACGCAACTCATGCGCGGCGTCGTCCACGAAGGTACGCTGCGCCGCCAGCGCCTCTTCGAACTTGCCCATCAGGCCGTTGAGCGCGCCAACCACCGGCCGCAGGTCCGGCGCCATGGCGTGCGGATCGAGCGGCTGCAGCGCCGTCGGCGACTGCCCCACCACCGCGCTGGCCAGCCGGTCCAGCGGGCGCAGCGCGCGCGCCACCACCGCCAGCACCAGCGCCGAAAACACCAGGGCCATCGCCAGCAGCGGCGCGCCGGCGCGCAAGGCCATGCCCAGCGCCAGCTCGTCGCGCACCGCCTGCGGCTGGCCGACCTGGACATAGCGGCCCGGCTCGCTGTGGCCGAAGATGCGCCATGCCGCCCCGTTCAGCTCCACGTCGGCATAGCCTTCCACCGCGTAGCGCGGCAACGACGCCAGCGCCGGCGCGGCCGCCACGTGGATCAGCGCGCCGTCGCTGGCCCAGGCCTGCAGCACGAACTCCTCTTCGGGATCATGGCGGCCGGCGTGGTGCGCACCGCCGTGCAGGTCGTTCGGCAGCGCCGCCGCCAGCTGCCGCAATTGCAGGTCGGCCAGCTCGTTGGTCTCGGCCAGCAGCGAAATGTACAGCATGGTGCCGGCGCCCAGCACGCAGGCCAGGGTCGCCCACAACAGGCCGATCTGCAATTGTTGTCGGATGGTCTTCATGAGGCGGGCGCGCCCCGGCGCTCGCCATGCAAGCCGTTTGCAATACCTTTACCGATCATCGGATCGTCTTCCACCAGCAACAGGCGCACCGGATCATCTCCCTATTGGTCAAAACAGGGATATCTTACGCGCCCGGCGCCGATGTGACCAGTTACGCAGTCGGCGCTGGCTGATCTTGCCTGCTGGTCAACACGGAACGGCCGATGCCGTGGTATTCAAAACCCGCCTCGGACATGGCCAGCGGCTCGAACAGATTGCGGCCGTCGAAGATCACGGCCTGCTTGAGTGCAGCCTTGATCTGGTCGAAATCCGGGCTGCGGAAGGCCTTCCATTCGGTGACGATGACCAACGCCTCGGCGCCGGCCAGCGCATCCATCGGGCTGTCAGCGAAGCGCACCCGCGCCAGTTCGGCGGCGCTCAGGTCGAGCGCCAGCACGCGCCTGGCTTCGGCCATGGCCACCGGGTCATGCACCGCCAGCGTGGCGCCGGCGTCGATCAATTGGCGCACCAGCATCCGCGCCGGCGCTTCGCGCATATCGTCGGTATTCGGCTTGAAGGCCAGGCCCCAGATGGCGAAGTGCTTGCCGGCCAGGTCGGCGCCGAAGCGCGACAGCACCTTGCGGCCCAACACCAGCTTCTGCTTGTCGTTGACGGCCTCCACCGCGCGCAGGATCAGCAAGTCCTGCGTGTAGTGGCGCGCGGTGCGCTCCAGCGCCTGCACGTCCTTGGGAAAGCAGGAGCCGCCGTAGCCGGCGCCGGCGTACAGGAAGCTGTGGCCGATGCGCGGATCGGAACCGACGCCGCGCCGCACGGCCTCGATGTCGACGCCGACGTGGTCGGCCAGGTTGGCCAGTTCGTTCATGAACGAGATGCGGGTGGCCAGCATGGCGTTGGCCGCGTACTTGGTGAACTCCGCCGAGCGCACGTCCATCCAGAAGGTGCGCTCGTGGTTACGGTTGAACGGCGCGTACAGCAGCTTCATGGTGGCGGCGGCCTTGAGGCCGGCCGCCGTGGCGTCATGGCCGATGACGATGCGGTCGGGGCGCATGAAGTCCTCCACCGCCGCGCCTTCTTTCAGGAATTCGGGATTCGACACCACCGAGAAATCCTGCCGCACGCCGCGCGTTTGCAGTTCTTCGCGCAGCGCCGCCGCGACGCGCTCGCCGGTGCCGACCGGCACGGTCGACTTGTCGACGATGACCTTAAAACCGCTCATGTGGCGGCCGATGTTGCGGGCGGCGGCCAGCACATAGCGCAGGTCGGCCGAGCCATCCTCGTCAGGCGGCGTGCCGACCGCGATGAACTGCACGTCGCCGTGCGCCACCGAGGCCGCGACGTCGGTCGAGAAGCGCAGGCGGCCAGCGGCACGGTTGCGCGCCACCACCTGATCCAGGCCCGGCTCGTGGATCGGGATGCCGCCCTGGTTCAACAGGTCGATCTTGGCCTGGTCGAGGTCGAGGCAAAACACATCATTGCCCAGCTCCGCCAGGCAGGCGCCGGTCACCAGGCCAACGTAGCCGGTGCCGATAATGGTAATTTTCATAAGTTAAGACGCTTCTCGGGATGGTGCACGAATAAAGCGAATGATAGCAAACCGAGTGTGAACGCAGCGTTAAAGATTGCCGCGCAGTCAGGCCTCGCCTTGACCCGGCCTTACGCCACGCGGCGCGCGCGCAGCCATCCGGCCACCGCCGGCAGGATCGACAGCACCACGATGCCCATCACCACCGCCGTCAGGTTGCTGCTGACCCAGGGGATATTGCCAAACAAGTAACCCGCCGCCACCAGGCTGCCGATCCACAGGAAGGCGCCGGTAACGTTATACGCCAGGAACACGCGGCGCGGCATGGCGCCCAGTGCGGCGACAAACGGCGCAAAGGTGCGCACGATCGGTACAAATCGCGCCAGGATGATGGTCTTGCCGCCGTGTTTTTCGAAGAAGTTATGGGTATGCAGCAAGTGCTCGGCTTTCACGAACGGTATTTTGCTGGTGTCGAGCGCCCTGCTCTTGAACCATGCACCGATGCTGAAATTCAGCGCGTCGCCGGCCACGGCCGCGACGAACAGCAGCCCGCACAAGGTCAGCGGGTCCAGCAAGCCCCTGGCCGCCAGCGCGCCGGCGATGAACAGCAGCGAGTCGCCCGGCAGGAAAGGCATGACAATCACGCCGGTTTCGATGAAAATCACCAGGAATAAAATCAGATAAACCCAGTTGCCGTGCAACTCGATCAACTCGACCAAATGCACATCCAGGTGGAGAAACCACGCTACGAAAGTGGCCAGCAACTGTTCCATCTCGAACTCCAATAGTAAAAATAGCAATAATTATAAGAGTTTTATACTTAAGGCAGAATTAAGTTTGATGGCAATACGGCGCGCAATTGCCGGTCGAGATCGATAAAATCGAGCGGCTTGGTGAAATGCAGGTCGAAGCCGGCATCCCTGGCGGCCTGCTTGTCGGACTCCTGCCCCCAGCCGGTGGCCGCGACCAGCACGATGTCCGCGCCCCACGGCGCGCTGCGGATTTTCTTCGCCAGTTCATAGCCGTTGATATCGGGCAGCCCGATATCGAGCACGGCGGCGCGCGGCGGCGACGCCGCCATCGTCCGGAAAGCGTCGAGCGCACTGTGGGCCACGCTGATCCGGTAACCGAGCAGCTCCATCACCGCGCCCAGGGTCTCGGCGGCATCGACATTGTCGTCGACGATCACCACGGCCACCGCATCGTCCACCCGTACCACAGGCGCCGCGGCCGGTGCCGCCTGCTGCGCCGGCGGCGCGATCAGCGGCAGGCGCACCGTAAACCGGCTGCCCTTGCCCGCGCCTTCGCTATACGCCTCGACCGTGCCGCCGTGCAGCCCGACCAGACCCTTCACCAACGCCAGCCCTATCCCCAGCCCGCCCTGCGAGCGTTCCAGCGCCGGCGTCAGCTGGGAAAACATGCTGAAAATTTTCGTCAGCTGGTCGGGCGGGATGCCGATGCCGGTGTCGCTGACCTCGATCACGGCCTCGCCGTCGCACGCCGTGGCGCGCAGCCCGATGCGCGCGCCGGGCAAGCTGTACTTGACGGAATTGTTCAGCAGGTTGGCGACGATCTGCGTCAGCCGCGCCCGGTCGACGCTGGCCCACAGCGGCGCGGCGGGCAACTCGGTCGCCAGACTCAGGCCGGCCGTCTGCACGGCGGCCGCGGCCTCCTCGGCGACGAATTTCAGCAGCTGCACCAGATCGGCCGACTCCAGCCGCAAGTCGATGCGTCCCAGGCTGATGCGCGACACATTCATCAGGTCGTCGACCAGCCGCGCCATCTGCGCTACCTGCCGCGACAGCACCTGCAGCTCGCGTTCGGACAGCTGGGCCGCGCCGCCGCGCAGCTTGATCGTCTCCACCACATTCGACAGCGGCGCCAGCGGATTGCGCAGCTCGTGGGCCAGGGTCGCCAGGAATTCATCCTTGCGCAGGTGCTCGGCCGACAGCGCCTCGTTGGCCTGGCGCAGCTTGAACTGCGCCAGTTCCAGGTCGATGGCCGCCGCCTCCGCCTTGGCGCGCGCAGCCAGCAGCTCGCGTTCATACAGCTTGCGGTCGGCGGCGACCAGCACGGCGATCTCGTCCTGCAGACGGCCGTCGCGCTCGCGCCGTATCGCGCTCAGCATCATCGGCACGCGGTGGCCGTCCTTGTGCAGCAGGTCCAGCTGCACCTCGGACACGGAACCCTGGATCTGCAGCAGCGGCGTCCAATGGGTCTGCAGGAACACCCGCGCGCCCATCGGCATCAGCTCCGGGAAGCGCTTGACGCCGACCAGCTCCGCCAGCTCGTAGCCCAGCCAGCGGCACAAGGTGGCATTCACGCGCAGGACGGCGCCATCGGCGGCGGCGATCAGCAGGCCGCAGGGCGCTTGCTCCCACAGGTCCGGGCCGGCCGCTTGCCAGTCGTCCATCGCTTACGGCAGCCCGGCCAGGAACGCGCGCATGGCGGCGATGCTGGCGTCGGGCGCGCTCAGGTGCGGGCAATGGCCGGTGTTGTCGATCACCACCAGCTCGCTGCCGGCGATCGCGCGGTGGATGAACTCGCCCACCGCCCTCGGTGCGATCAGGTCGTCGCTGCACTGCATGACCAGGGTCGGAATGGTGCACGCGGCCAGGTCGGCACGGTGATCGGACAGGAAGGTGACGCGCGCGAAATGCTTGGCGATATCGGGATCGGTGCGGCAAAAACTGTTGGTCAGCTCCACGCCCAGTTCGGGCTTGTCGGGCGCCCCCATGATGGCCGGCGCCATGTTGCTGGACCAGCCGAGGTAGTTGCCGGCCATGGTGTCGAGCAGATCGTCGATATCCTCGCGCGAGAAGCCGCCGCGATAGTCCTCGTCGTCGATATAGCAGGCCGACGGCCCGACCATGATCTGCGCCGCGAAGCGCTGTGGCGCCACGTTGGCGGCCAGCAGCCCGATCATGGCGCTCACCGAATGCCCCACCAGCACCACCGGGCCGTCGGCGTACTCCTCCAGGATCTCCAGCAGGTCCGTCGAGTAGCCGTGCAGCGTGGCGTACCTGGCCTTGTCGTAGGCCGTCAGGTCCGAAGCGCCGCTGCCGACCAGGTCGAACAGGACGATGCGGTGTGTCGCCTCGAACGCCGGCACCATATGTCGCCACATGCTCTGGTCGCAGCCGAAGCCGTGGACCAGCACCAGCGTGGTCTTGCCGGCCCCATGGAGATTGATGTTGTTACGGTGCTGCAAGGTCATCGTGGATCGCAATCAGTGTTGGGGCCACACGGCGTGACCGACGCGCGATCTTATCACCGATCTGCTGTACGATACGCGCCAGGACAAGGAGGACGCCATGCCGACCAAATATGTGGACGACTTCGAAATTGAATTCACTGCAGAGCAATTGCCGGGAACCAATAAATGGGGAGCGTATGTCACCATCCACACCCAATCGGCCAACCCGATGCACCTGGCGACGGTCTATCCCAAGCACCGGGTAGCGGCGGACCAGAGTTTTACCAGCGAAGCGGCGGCCGAAGCCGAGGCCGAGAAGGCCGGCACCCTCACCCTGGCACAGCTGCGCTCAAGCAAGCCATAAAAGGCGGCGCTCACCGTGGCAAAAGGCGGCATATTCCATTATGCTAGGCGCCAGCCTTTTCACTCAACAGAATCCCACCATGATGCTGCATATCCCCGGAGTCCTCTCTCCCGCGCAAGTCACCCTGATCCGCCAACGCCTCGACCAGGCCGACTGGGTCGACGGCCGCGCCACCGTTGGATCGCAAGGCGCACAGGTCAAGCAAAACCGCCAGTTGCCGGAATCGTCGGCGCTATCGCGCGAGCTGGGCCAGATCGTGCTCGACGCCCTCGCCGCCAGCCCGCTGTTCTTTTCTGCGGCGCTGCCGTTGCGCACCTGCCCACCGCTGTTCAACAGCTACGCCGGCGGCGAGCATTACGGCAACCACATCGACGGCGCCATGCGCCGCACCGCCGGCAACCAGTGGATGCGCACCGACGTCTCCTCCACCCTGTTCCTGTGCGAGCCGGAAGAGTACGACGGCGGCGAATTGATCGTCGAAGACGCCTACGGCGTGCACGAAGTCAAACTGCCCGCCGGCGACCTGATTTTGTACCCGTCGACCAGCGTACACCGGGTGGAACCGGTCACGCGCGGCGCCCGCGTCTGCTCCTTCTTCTGGACCCAGAGCATGGTGCGCGACGACGGCCGCCGCGCCATGCTGCTGGAGCTGGACCGCAACATCCAGTCACTGCGCACGCGCCTTGGCGACAGCGAGGAAATGGTCGGCCTCACCGGCCACTACCACAACCTGCTGCGCCAATGGAGCGAGGTCTAGGCGCTCCGGCTGCACGAAAAAAAGCC
Source organism: Duganella paludis (assembly GCF_054461335.1). Classification (NCBI taxonomy): domain Bacteria; kingdom Pseudomonadati; phylum Pseudomonadota; class Betaproteobacteria; order Burkholderiales; family Oxalobacteraceae; genus Duganella; species Duganella paludis. Next base: position 5,632,054 of record NZ_CM136922.1, on the reverse strand, counting down.
CGCTTGAAGCGGGCTTTTTAACATCAGTACTTATCAGTACTTGAAGTTGGCGGTCAGCGATGCGCTGCGGCCTGGTCCCACGCCGGCGTAGTGCGGCGACGAGACTTTGTCGAAGTACACCTTGTCGGTCAGGTTCTGGATATTCAACTGCAACGCGATGTGCTTGTTGAGGTCATAGCTGGCCATGGCGTCGAAGCGGCTGTAGCCCGGCGCGTACTTGGTGTTGTTGATGTTGGCGTACACCTTGGCGACGTAGTTGACGCCACCGCCCACCACCACACCCGGCAGCACCGCGTACGAGGTCCACAGCGAAGCGCTGTTCTTCGGCGTGGTCGGGAACACATTGCCGTTGTACGGCGACGGCGTGTAGACCGGCTTGGCGGTGGTGCCGGTGTTGACGAAGCCGTTGTCCGCCACGCGGCCATCCAGATAGGTGTAGCCGCCGAACACCTGCCATTCCTTGGTCAGGTTGCCGCTCACGCCCAGCTCCACACCCTTCATGGTTTTCTTGCCGACGTTTTGCGTGGTGCCGTCCGGCGACGTGACGCGCGCGTTGTTCATCTCGCTGCGGAAGACCGCCGCGCTGATCGACAGGCGGCCGCCCGGCAGCACTTCCCACTTGGTGCCCAGCTCGTAGTTCTTGCTGTCCTGTGGCGCCAGGCTCTGCACTGCGGTGGTCAGCGCATCCAGGCCGTCGCCGGCGTCATTGCCCGGCGGCGTAGACGAAGTGCCGTACGAGGTGTAGATGCTGCTGTTGGCCGATGGCTTGAACACCAGGCCGGCCTGGTAGTTGGCGAAGTTGGCTTTCACTTCCGCGTGGGCGGCGGCGGTGGTCACACCGTTCAAGGTGTAGGTCGGCACATCCAGCACGCTGCGGTAATCGTCCCAGCGCACGCCCACGTTCAGCAGCCACTGCGGCGTGAATTCCACCGTGTCGAACACATAGGCCGAACGGGTGTTGGTGACGATGTTGTTGCGCGCCGGCGAGATGCTGGTGGTGTACACCCACGGATCGTTCGGATTCGGATTGATGGTGGTGGTGCAGTTGTACAGCGTGGCGGCGCCGGACGTTGGGCAGGTGGTGGTACCGGTCAGCGGATTGTTGGTGCCCGGCGTGAACAGGTAGCTGCTGCGGTCCGTGTCTTCGCGGCTGATTTCCACGCCGCCGGTGTAGCTGTGCTTGATGCCTGCGGCGACAAAGCTGCCGCTCAGGCTGCTGGCGTTGGCCAGCGAATCGGTCGACACCACGCGGGTGTTGGCGCGGCGCCATACGGTGCCGTACAACATGGTGTTGCCCTTGGAATCATCCGGCTGGGTCCAGACGTAGTCCTGGCTGGTTTTGCCGTAGCGCGTGACGTTGCGGAACGAGGTGCCGCCGGCAAATTCATGGCGCACGTCGATGGTGCCGATGTCGGTCTGGGTGTCGCGGAAGTCGCGGTTCACCAGGCCGTAGAAGGTTTCGCGCGGCACATCGATCGGCGTGCCGTTGCCGTTCTTGGCGACGTTGACGCCGGTGGTGAACGGGTTGTTGAACGGGATGCCGGTGTCCGGCAGTTCGTCCGCCTGCATGTGGTAGTAACTCAGGTTGACCTTGGTGGCCGAACTCATGCCGAAGGCGACGCTCGGCGCGATGCCCCAGCGGTTGCCGTAGACTTCATCGCGGCCAGCCACGTGGGCGTCGTGCGCCATCACGTTCAGGCGCACCGCCACGTCGTCGCTGACGATGCGGTTGATATCGACCGTGCCGCGACGGTACTGCGCCGAGCCCAGGCCCAGGCTGCCGTTGACGAAGTTTTCCGCTTTCGGTGTCTTGCTGATCAGGTTGATGCCGCCGCCTGCCGAGGAACGGCCGCCGTAGGCCGAGTTAGGACCCTTGACCACTTCGATCTGCTCCAGCGAGAAGATTTCGCGCGACTGCGAACCGCTGTCGCGGATGCCGTCGATGTAGGTGTCGGTCTGGGCGTTGTAGCCACGGATGAACAGGTTGTCGCCGACCGGATTGCCGCCCTCGGCCGCGCCAATGGTAATGCCGGGCACGGTGCGCAGCGCATCGGCCAGCGACACGGCGCCGGTTTGCGAAATGACTTCGGAGGTGATGACAGTCACCGACTTCGGCGTATCCAGCAGCGGCGCGGTGAATTTCTCGCTAGCCGACTTGGTTACCTGGAATTCGCTGGTGCGGGCGCCGCCCACCACCACTTCCGGCAGCTTTTGCGGCTGTTCCGGCACGGTTTCCGCGTGCAGCGCCAGCGGCATGGCCAGCGTGGCCAGGGCGGCCATGTGCAGACGATTCAGTTTTGGCGTGGCATGCTTGCGGCTGGTGATGCCGGCGCTATTTTTTGTCAATTTCATAATTTTCCGTGAGTCATTGAATAATTGGCTGGCTATATTGATCGGTTGCAACAAGCCTCTATCTGCCTTGCCAAACGAGTTTTCAAAAAGTGAACCAGAATGAGAACTATTTTTATTACCCTTCTCAAAAACGGCGATGCAGGGCGATGCGGAGCGCGCGCGGCGAGCCCGGCGAGATGTTGTTGTCGTTGTATGAAGACGCGTAGTAGCGCCGGTCGAACAGGTTTTCCACGCTCAGTTGCACGCGTTGGCCGGGCGTGACCTGGTAGTACAAGCTGGCGTCCAGCCGCGCGTAACCGGGCAACTGCACCAGGTTGCTGGTGGAACTGAACATGCTGCTGCGCGCGATCACGCCGAACGACACCTCCAGTTGCGGCGTCAGCGTGTGGCGGCTCCACAGCGACAGCGACTGGCGCGGCACGTACGGCATCTGCGCGCCCGCCACCAGGGTCGCCGACTGGGTGGCCGTCAGGCGCGAACGTTGCCAGGCATAGCCGGCGCTGAGTTTCCAGCCGCTGCTCACGCGGCCGGCCAGTTCCAGCTCCAGGCCCAGCCCGCGCTGCCCTTCCGCCAGGCGATTTTCGCCGGCGTTGACCGCATCGACCACCAGCACGTTGGCGCGTCGCAGCTGATATACGGCCAGGCTGCCGGACAGCCGCTCGCCGTCGTCCCAGCGCGCGCCGATTTCACGGTTGCGCACGACTTCGGGCGCCAGGTCCTGGTTGGTGGTGGTCAGCGACGCCATCTGCTCGCCCACGCGCAGCGCGTAGGACTGGCTGTAGCTGGCGTACAGCGACAGCTGCTCCAGCGGACGATAAATCACCCCCAGCCGGGGCGACAGCGGCCGGTCGTGGCTAGACAGTTGCAGGTCGCTGCGCAGGTCGCGCAGGTCGACGTCGAGCGTTTCCGCGCGCAATCCGGCCACCACCTGCCATCGCGGCGACAGCGTCACTTGATCTTGCAGGTACAGCGCGGCGTTGCCGGCTTTGCTGGCGTTGGCCATGTCGGTCGGCGAGGCGCGGAAGCTGACCGGCAAATCGAAGGTCGGCTGCGCCAACGGCACCGTCACGAAGCGCACATCGGTCCCCAGCGTGTCGAAGTAGCCGGTGGTGCGGGCATTATCGGCGCGCTGGCGCCCCAGCTCCAGGCCGGCGCTGAGGCGATGGCGCAACGCGCCCGTCTCCACCGTGGCGTCCAGGCCGGCCGTGTAGAACAGGTTGCTGCGATGGGTGCGAGTGCCGTAGCCCAGCATGCGCACGTGGGTGCTGTCTTCCATGCCGCCGGGGAACACGTTCTGGTAATACTTGTCGTACACCGCATAATGCAGCTGGCTGCTGAACCGCAGCGCCGGCGACACTTGATGCTCCACGCGCAGCGTCAGGCTGTCGATATCGACGCCGTTGTGGCTGTGGTCAGGGTCGCCGAAAAAGGTCGATGGGTCGCTGTCCACCGGCCGCGCGCCCAGCGACGGCACGCCGCGATCGGTGCTGCGGCGGTCGCGGAAATGCTCCAGGCTCGCCTGCACCAGCGTCGTCGTGCCGTCGCGCCAGGCCAGCGCGGGACTGACGCCGTAGCGCCGCAGCCAGGCGCCGTGGCGGAAGGAGCCGGAATCCTCATCAACGGCGTTCAGCCGCCACGCCCACTGCGGATCGAACGCTGCGCCGACGTCGACGCTGGCGCGCCGCTTGCGCCAAGAACCCAACAGCAGGTCGGCGTCGCCGATCTGGCGCCACTGCGCCTGCTTGCCGACCCGGTTGACGGCGCCGCCCGAGCCGCCGCGCCCCAGCGCCATGGCGTTCGGGCCCTTGAGCACTTCGACCGCCTCGATGTTGTAGAAGTCGCGGAAGTACTGGATGTCGTCGCGCATGCCGTTCAGGTAAAAGTCGGCGCTGGTGTTATAGCCACGGAATACGGCGTTGTCGCGGTTGCCCTCGCCCAAGCTGGGCTGCACGCCCGGCACGTAGGCCAGCAACTCATCCATGCTGAGCAGGCCGCGATCGCGGATCTGGTCGGCCTCGACGATGGTCAGCGCCTGCGGCGTGTCGCGCAGCGCCGCGCCGCCCTTGACCGCAAACCGGCTGACCGTGTCCAGCGGCGACTCCGCCTGCGCCCGCGCGACCACCTCGGGCAGCCGGGTCAAGGCCTGCAACTCAGCCTCAGTGGCCGGCGGCGCGAGCGCTGCGGAGGTGGGAGCGACGGCGGCGGCGCGCAACAGATAGCTGCCGTCGGGCTGGCGCACGGCCTCCAGGCCGGTGCCGGCCAGCATGCGCGCCAGGTCGCGCTCCGGCGACGACAACTCGGCCAGGCCGGGACTGTCGACGCCCCGCGTCAGGCGGCCGTCGGCGCTCAGCAAGGCGCCGACGGCCAGCGACCAGGCGCGCAAGACCTGGTCCAGCGAGCCGGGCGCGATGACCGGGGCCGCCATGGCCAGCGACGGCAGCCATGACAGCAGCAACGACAGGGGCAGCTTTTTCATGATCAGCGCGGGGTGACGCTCACCCACCACGGCAGCGTGCGCTTGACGCGCACCGGCAGTGCGGCCTGCAGCATGTCCAGCGCCTGGTCGGTGTCGCCCAGGGGATAGCTGCCCACAAGTCGCAATCCGGCCAGCGCGGGATCGCAGGCCAGATGGCCGTGGCGGTAGCGCGCCAGCTCGGCCAGGAAATCATCGAGCCGCATCTGGGTGGCGATCAGCAGCCGACGCGACCATGCGCTGCCGTCTTCATGCACGGACGTCATGGCGCCGGGCCGGCCGTCGACGATATCGACCTGCGCGCCGGCGGGCACCACGACGCCGCCGGCTTCCACCGCGCCGTCGTACACGGCCAGGCGCGTGCCCTGCTCCATCAGGCGCACGGAAAAACGGGTTCCCAGCGCGCGCAGGCGTACACCGCGCGCCTCCACCAGCAGCGGCCGCGCCGGCAGATGCGCGTCGGCGCCGCTGTGCAACAGGACTTCTCCACGCTGCAGCAAGATCAGGCGCTGGCGGTCGTCATAGGCCAGGTCGGCGGCGCTGTCGGTATTCAGCCATGCCTGCGTGCTGTCGGGCAGCGCCAGCGTGGCGACCTGCCCCACCGCCGTGCGCTGTCCCGCGCCAAGCGCGGCCAGGTATTCACGCGTTTCCTCGCGGCGCGCCAGCACCGCGCCGAGACCGGTGGTGGCGCCGAGCAGCAACAGGGTTTTCAGCGTGCGACGGCGCTTGGGCACGGTCGTCAACGCCAGCCGCGCCGCCGTGCCGGGCAAGGCCTGCAGCTGCTGGTTGACCTGCTCCACCTGCTGCCAAGCGCACTGGTGCTCCGGCGACGCCGCCAGCCATTGCCGCCAGGCCTCGGTCTGGCTCGCACTGACGGCGGTCTCGCCCAGCACGGCGAACCATTCGGCGGCCTGCTCCAGCACGGCATATCCAGGTTTCAGCGACTCAGTCATCCGCAGAGGCGATCATCAGGCATTGCAGCATGGCCTGCGCCATGTACTTTTTGACCATGCGTTCCGACACCTCCAGATGCGTCGCGATCGCGGCGTAGGTCCAGCCGTCCAGCTGCGACAGCAGAAACGCTTCCCTGGCCTTGGCGGACAAGGAGTTGAGCATGGTGTCGACCTGCAGCAGCGCTTCGATCGCCAGCGCGCGCTCTTCCGGAGACGGCGTGCACGCCATGCCGTGCACAGCCAGCGCATCGGTATAGGCCCGCTCCAGCGCCAGCCGGCGCCAGTGGTTCACCAGCAGGCCGTTGGCGATGGTGCTGAGATAAGCACGCGGCTCGCGCAAGGCTTCCTGCGGACGCGCGCTGAGCAGGCGCAGGAAAGTGTCGTGCGCCAGGTCGGCCGCCCCGTCACGACAGCCAAGCTTGCGCCAGAACCATTGATACAGCCAGCCGTGATGGCTGGTGTACAACGTTTCGACAACGTCAGCTTGAGCAGGGAGAGTGGACATGACCGCAATAATAATGAGAATCGTTCCCATTATTCCATAGATCATGACGGCTGCCAACAACGGCGATGCGCTGCCTTGCTCCGGTTCAGCCTGCCGCAACCTCCCGGCAGGCTGCGCAGCGCCCCACCACCACCAGCTCGGCGGACGGCTGATAGCCTTCATGCGTCAGGGCATTCACCAGTTGATCGACCAGCGACGGCGCGGACAGCCGGTGCCGGTGTCCGCACAGGTCGCATTGGAGGTAGCAGTCCCGCTGTTGCGGCGTCTCCAGCTGGATGGCGTAAAACGAGCGGCTGCCCAGCGCGTCGACGTGCATGTCGCGCCGCACCAGCCCGGAGTTTTCCAGTTCTTTCAAGACGCGGTAGGTCGTCGCCAGGCTGATCGCGCACTCCTGTTCGCTCAGCAGACGATGGACCATCTCCGCCGACAGCGGATCGGCAGCGCCCTCCAGCACGCGCACCACCGACAGCCGCATGACCGTCAGGCGCAACGGCGTTTTGCGCATCCACTGCGCCACGCGCTGCGTGGCGGGCGGCAGAAGCAGGTCGGAAAAGTTATAACTGGGTTGCGGCATCGAGATCCTCTACTGTTCCATTCCCTTGCCAACCGAGACCGGAAAAGGGGAACAACGCCAAGTGATTGCTACTTGCCATATTGATCGAAGGCGGCCAGCAAATCAGCCATGGCCTTCTTGCAGGCGGCGGCATCGGGACGGCTGGCGCGCAAGGCCTGCAGGCTCTGGTCGATGGCCTTGTCCACCACATGCCAGTCGGCCGCCGCGCGCGGTTTCAGGCCGGCCTCGGCCTGGTCCCAAGTGGTTTCCAGATCCTTGATGCGGGCCTTGGCGCCGGCCAGGTCTCCCTTGTTGGTCAAGGCCGCCGTGTCGGCGGCAATCATGCGAAACTTGCTGAGATCACCCAGCTTGTTTTGCGCCGCCTGCGCGCTGGCCAGCAAAGGCGTATCGGTGACGGCCAACAGCAGCGTGCTGGCGGCAGCGGCCAGGAGAATGTGTGCGAATTTCATTTTTCGTCCTTTCTAGGTGGGGGAGGAAGTTTGCGCCGAAGCGCGGCTGATGTAGGCCACCAGCGCGGCGATCAGCAACAGGAAAGCGATGCTGGTATTCACCGTGCCCCACCCCACGCCGCCATATTCAGGCGACTGAGACAGCAGGTCGCCGAGCGCGGCGCCCAGCGGGCGCGTCAGGATGTAGGCCAGCCAGAATGTCAGCACCGGGTTGGCGCCGAAACGGTAAGCTGCGTAGATGAGGGCAATCAGGACGCCGAACACCAGCACGCCGATGCGGAAGCCCAGGCCCAGCGCTTCGGTGGCCAGGTCGCCGGCGGCCGTACCCAGCGCGAAGGTGAAAAGAATCGCCGCCCAATAGAACAGCTCGCGGCGGCGGCCGGTGATGCTGTGGATCGACAGCGTGCGCTCGCTTTGATACCAGCGCAGGAACACCAGGGCCAGCACGATGCAGAAGGTGGCTGTGCTGGCGTACAGGCTGACGCCCATGCCGTCGGTCAGCGCATCGGTAATCTGCGTGCCGACCACGCTTAGCAGCACCACGCAAAGCCAGTACACCCAAGGCACATAGCGCGGCGTACGCAACTGGTAGACCAGCACGGCCAGCAGCAGCACCGCGCTGAGCGCATCGGTGACGAGTGTGCCGAGGCCGATGTTGACGGCCAGGTAGTCGGCGCCGGTTTCGCCCACCGTGGTGGACAGCAGCTTGATCAGCCAGAAGGTCAGCGTGACCTCCGGCACTTTGTTGCGATTGCTAAGCATGGACATCTCCTTGTGCAGTGATGTCCATTAAAACCGAGCGCAAATTAAACCCGCATTAAGCTCCGCGCTTACTCATGAAAGCCGGCATCGCCTGCGCTACTCGAAGTTGAATTCGGCGTCCTTGGCCTTGCGTGTGCCGCCGAAATTGTATGACAGCCCCAGGTACGCGACCTGCCCCATCTGCTGGCGGCGATAGGTGCCGGCAAAGGTCGGCGTCTCATACACCCGACGCATGCGCTGGCCGTTGAAAACATCCGACAGCGTGGCCACCAGCGTGCATTGCTCGTCCAGCTGGTGGCGGTAACCGAGATTGACGACGGTGAATGGCAGCACATGGCCCTGCGGCGTCAGGCGCTTGCCGCGATAATTGGCGCCCACCTGGATGCGGTCGCGCGCACCGAGCTGATAATCGAGCGTACCCTTGCCATTGAAACCGATGCCGGAACGGTCGCTGCCGCCGCCCAGGCCCTGCGCCTTGATCTGGTTGTAGAAGCCATTGCCGCTGATGTTGTAGCTCAAACCGGGCAGCAGCTTGCCGGTGGCGCTGAACTCCAGGCCGCCCGCCTGGCTGACAGGCAGGTTGGCCTTGGTGACCAGCACCACGTCGTTCTCCAGCGGCGTCAGGATTTCGGTATCGCCATCGCGGCTGCGGCGGTAGTAGGCGGTCAGGCCGTAGGCCGCGCCGCCGGCCTCGTGGCGGTAGCCCAGCTCCAGCGCATCGGTCACCTGCGGTCGCAAGGCCGGATTGCCCTGGCGCAGATTCTTCGGGTCGGCTGCGTTGATGTAGGGGTTGAGGTCTTCCGGGTCGACCTTCTTTAAGCGCTTGCTATAGCCCAGCGACAGCCCATCGTTGTCGTTCAGCGTGTACAGCAGGTTCAGCGTCGGATACAGCTTGCGGTAGTGCTGGGTGCTGGCGTCGCCCGAGATCCGCTGCAAGCTGCGGATGTCGGTCTGCTCGGCACGCAGGCCCGCCAGCGTTTCCAGCGCCCCGCGCTTGAAGGCGTAGGTGCCGAACACCGCGTTGACCGCCTGCCGGTAGCGGAAGCGGTTATCGGCGGCGGGATCGGGCGTGAGCGGCTCGGCGGCGCCGGTGCCACGCCAGTTGTTGAACGCGTTGTGCAGGTATTCGACGTCATAGCCCGTCTTGAACGTCGCGCCCTCGCCGTCCGGCCGCACGTAGGATGCGCTCAACTTCGATACATCGAACACTTGCTGGCCGAAGTCGCGCTGCAGGGCCGGCTCGACCGGCCAGGCGCGGTAGTCGTACAGATTGGTCTCGATCGAGTGGCTGCGCTGCAGGTAGAGCGACAAAGCCTCGCCTGGATGCTGCAGTTTCTGATCGTAGCTCAGCGACGCGGCGGTATCGGTACGCGGACCGCCGCCGTTGCCGAAGCGCTGGTAGCCAGCACCGTCGCCAGGCCTGGTCGCCTGTTCGGAGACGCGGCGCTCGGTGCGGCTGGCGTAGTCCAGCGTCGCCGCCAGGGTCTGGCGCTCGTTGGGCGTGTATTTGAGCGCGCCTTTGCCATACCAGCGTTCATTGCGCTCATCCAGCACCTGGTGGGAACTGGTCGGTGTGCTGTCGCGCGGCCCGCTCAGATTGTCGGTCACGCGCCGGCGGCGGTCGGTGCGGTTGCCGAGGGTGCCGCTCAGATCCAGCACGCCGCTGTTGTAACTGCCGCCGACGCTGCCGTTGTGCCGGCCGCTGTCGCCCAGGTTGGCCAGCAACTGCCCGGTGGCGCCGCGCTTGCGGTTCTTTTTGGTCACGATATTGATGATGCCGCCGGCGCCGTCCGGCTTGAACTCGGCCGACGGCGAGGTGATGACCTCGATCTGCTCGATATCGGCCGCCGAAAAGCCCATCAGCGCACCACCGCGCGCCGCGCCCTGCATCTGGCTGGACGGCTTGCCGTCGATGAGCACCGTCACGCTGGTATCGCCGCGCAAGCTGAGGTTGCCGTCGATGTCGACGTCTACCGCCGGAATGTTATTCAGCAGGTCGGCAGCGCTGCCGGTGCTGGCCTGGATATCGGCGTCGGCGCGATAGACTTTACGGTCGATCTTGTGGACGACATCGGCGCGCTTGCCGGTCACCATCACCGTTGAAGGCGTATCGCTCTGTGCCTGAACCAAAGGGGAGGACAACGCCAGCACAGCCGGCAAACAAAGACGAGATGGGTGCATGCGAAAAGAACTTCCAGGGTTGAACGAAGGCCGCCATTAAAGCGCGGCCATCGTTAACACCGTATTAAGTCAACTTTGCAGCATCAACTAGAACACCATGATGACCACACTGCCGGCGACGATCAGCAAGCCGCCCAGCGCGATCGGCCAGGTCAGCGTTTCACCCACAAACAGCACACCGAACAGAATGGCGAGCGCCACGCTCAGCTTGTCCACCGGGGCCACCTTCGACACCGGCCCAAGCTGAAGCGCACGGTAGTAGCACAGCCAGGACAAGCCTGTGGCAACGCCGGACAGCACCAGGTAAACCCAGCTCGATACGCTGATGCCGCCGGGCTTTTGCCACTCGCCGCGCCAGCTGATAATCGCCGCCGTAACCACAAGGATGACCAGCGTACGGATCAGCGTGGCGAGATTGGAGTTCAGTCCGGCGACCCCGAACTTTCCCAGCACGGCGGTCAGGGCCGCGAAGAACGCCGACCCCAGCGCAAACACCAGCCAGTTCGATTGCAGATTCATCGGACTTCCCTACTCGGTTTGGCGGTTGATGCCCCGTTTTTCATTCCCGGCGGCGAGCTCGTCCAGCTCGGCCGACTGTTGTTGCAGCACCGTCTGCACCACATAGCGCGGACGGGCACGCACCTGCTGATAGATACGCCCGACGTACTCGCCCAGCAAGCCTATGCCGAACAAAATCATGCCCATGAAGAAGAAGGACAGCGCGAACAGGGTGAACAGGCCTTCGGCCTCGGCGCCGAGGAACAAACGGCGTCCCAGCAGCACCAGCACCAGCACCGCCGACGCGAACGACATCACCATGCCCAGCATCGAAAAGAACTGCAGCGGCACCAGCGAAAACCCGGTGACCAGGTCGAAGTTCAGGCGGATCAGGCTGTACAGCGAATACTTCGATTCGCCGGCCGCGCGCTCCTCGTGCTCGACCACGATCTCGGTCGGCTTGCGGGCAAAGCGATACGCCAGCGCCGGCACGAAGGTATTGACTTCGGCGCACTGGTTCATCAGGTCGACAACGTTGCGGCTGTAGGCGCGCAGCATATTGCCCTGATCGGTGATCTTGATGTTGGTGATGCTTTCGCGCAGCCGGTTCATGGCCTTGGACGCATAGGTGCGCCACGCGCTGTCCTGCCGCCGGCGCCGGATCGAGCCGACGTAGTCGTAGCCTTCACGCATCTTGTCCACCAGCTTGCCGATTTCTTCCGGCGGATTTTGCAGGTCGGCGTCGAGCGTGACCATGATCTCGCCGCGCGCCGCCTCGAAGCCGGCCAGGATCGCCATGTGCTGGCCGTAGTTGCCGTTGAAAAGCACCACGCGCGTGACCTCCGGCCGGCGACGAAACTGCGCGGCCAGCACAGCGACCGACTGGTCGCGGCTGCCATCGTTGACGAACACGATTTCGTAGCTGATGCCCAGCTGGTCCAGCGCGCCATACAGCCGGGCGAACAGGCGCGGAAGGCCTGCTTCCTCGTTATAGACCGGAATGACGACGGACAGCTCCGGCCGGTTTGGATCGCGCTGCATGGTCACTCCATCAGGGCTTGGGCGGCGGCGACCTGGCCACGGTAGGCGTCGAAGATTTTCTTCAGCGCGTCGGCCATGGTGGTCGATGGCTTCCAATCCAGCTCTTCGCAGGTGTTGGTGATTTTCGGCACGCGATTCTGCACGTCCTGATAGCCGGCGCCGTAGTAGGCGCCGGCGGTGGTCTCGACGATCTTGACTTGCGCCGCGCCGGCCGCGTATTCAGGATAGTCGTGCGCCAGTTCCAGCATCATGCCGGCCAGTTCGCGGATCGAATAGTTGTTGACCGGGTTGCCGATGTTGTAGATCTTGCCGCTGGCCGCGCCGTCCTTGTTGGCGATGATCTTCATCAGCGCATCGATGCCGTCGTCGATGTCGGTGAAGGCGCGCTTCTGTGAGCCGCCGTCCACCAGCGAGATGTTCTCGCCGCGCACAATGTGGCCGAAGAACTGCGTCACCACGCGCGAGGAACCTTCCTTCGGCGTGTGGATCGAATCGAGGCCGGCGCCGATCCAGTTGAATGGACGGAACAGCGTGAAGTTCAAACCTTCCATGCCGTAGCCCCAGATCACGCGGTCCATCAGCTGCTTGGCGTTCGAATAGATCCAGCGTGGCTTGTTGATCGGGCCGCAGATCAGTTCCGAATTCTCCGGATCGAATTCCTCGTCATGGCACATGCCATACACTTCCGAAGTCGATGGGAACACCAGATGCTTGCCGTACTTGGCGGCCGAACGCACGATCGGCAGGTTGGCTTCGAAGTCCAGCTCGAACACGCGCAGCGGCGCGGTTACATAGGTGGACGGCGTCGCGATGGCGACCAGCGGCAGAATCACGTCGCACTTCTTGACGTGGTACTCCACCCATTCCTTGTTGATGGTGATGTCGCCTTCGAAGAAGTGCATGCGCGGGTGGTCGAGCAGGTCCGGAATGCGGTCGGTGCTCATGTCCATGCCGTACACATGCCAGTCGGTGGTCTCCAGGATGCGCTTCGACAGGTGGTGGCCGATAAAACCGTTAACACCCAGGATAAGAACTTTTTTCATTGAAGACCCCGCTCATACGATAGTAAAGCCCGATTCTGCACGGGCAATCATGAACAGCGTATTAAAACTCTCAGGAAACAGGCAATGTTGCGATCAGCACCATGTCATCGCCGGTTCCGCGCAGCGTCATCGGCAGGCCACGTTCCACCAGGGTGCGGTAGACATTGGCGCTGACGATGGCATATTGGCGCTCGCCGCGCCTCACCGCACGCTCCCAGCGCGCCTGGAATTCCTCCAGTGTGGCGATGCCGCGCTCGGGTTCCTGAAGCAAGCCAAAACCCAGTTCGTCCGTATAGTGCACCGGGATCACCGTGTGCCCCATGTAAAAGGTCATCGATTGCCGGTAAGTGCCCACCGAGTAGACCGGCGTCGCTTCGCTCAGTTCGGCGCGGATCGACAGGGCCAGGTCGGCCCCGGAGCGCTGCCGGCCGAAGGGTTCGTGCGCCGCCAGCGTGCACTGGGCCAGCAGCCAGCCGCCCAGCGCCACCGCCAGCACCATGGCGTCGCGCCGCCCGCGCCATTCGGCCCGGATCGCGGCGCCACCGGCCAGCAGCGCCGCCAGGAAACCGGCACCCAACACCAAGCGCGTACTTTCAAACAGCGCAACATCGATCGGGTTGTGCCCCAGCTTGCCGACGAAGGGCGCGGCCACCAGGCCGGCGGCGCCGATCAGCGCCAGTAGCGCCGCCACCAGCAAGGCCGCAGTGCGCCCGGCGCGCTCCAGATAAACGCCGGTCAGCAGCGCGATCGCCGGAAACACCGGCACCACGTAGCCGGGCAGCTTGGAACTGGAATAGCTGAAGAAGGCCAGAATGAAGACCAGCCACACCAGCAGCAAACGCACCGGCTGAAAGCGCCCCGCCGCCCGCTGACGCGCTTGCGCCAGACTGCCCGGCAGCAATGGCAGCCATGGCAGGCTGGCCGGCAGCATCAGCACCAGGAAGTAGTACCACGGCCCTTCGCGCCGGTGCGTCTTCAGGAAGAAACGGTCCCAATGCTCGTGGATAAAGAAGAAGTACGGCTGCTCGGGATTGCGCGCCGCCACCAGCAGGAACCACGGCAGCGACAGGATCAGGAAGACCGCGAGGCCGCCCACCGGATGCAAGCGACGCCAGATGGCGCGGTCGCCGCTCGTCAGCGCATACACCAGCAGCACGCCGCCCGGCAACACGATGCCGATCAGCCCTTTGGTCAACAGCGACAACGCCATGCCGGCCCAGCAGACCAGCATCCAGCGGCGGCGCTGCGTCGCATCCGCATCGTCTCGCTGGGCCAGCAGCAATGCGCACAACGATAGCGCCATGGTCGCCGCCACCGCCATATCCAGCGAATTGAATTGCGAGGTCGCGCCCCAGTACAGGGTCGAAGCGAGCACCAGCGCAGCGTAATAGCCGGCGCGGCCGCCGAATACCCGGTGTCCGGTGTAGCCGACCAGGAACACCGTCAACACGCCGCACAAGCCGTTCCACAGGCGCGCCTGCCATTCACCGATGCCGAACAGCGCGAACGCAATGGCGCTCATCCAGGTGTGCAGCGGCGGCTTCTCGAAATACTTGATGCCGTTCAGCCGGGTGGTGATCCAATCCCCGCTGAGCAGCATCTCGCGCGCCATTTCGGCATAGCGCCCCTCATCGGGCTGAATCAGGGTGCGCACATCGAGCACCAGTAGGGACAACACAGCGAAGCCGGCGGCCAGCAGATACAACGCAAACCTGGAACGCAAAAAATCGGGCATGGGCAACCTGGATCGAGACTAAAGAGGGAGGTATTTTAGCGTTATTCTAAGATTAACAAAATGTTAGATTTTGCCCTTCACGGCGCGGACACGATCACCACCCGGTCATTGCGCACCCGCTCGCGCATCGGCAAGCCGTGGTCCAGCAGTTGCTGATAGACGTTGAGGCGCACGATCGCGAACTGCGGCTCACCGCGCGCCACGCCCGCGTTCCAGCGCCGGTAGAATTCCTCCAGCTCGGGAATGCCGCGCTCCGGCTGCTGCCGCAGTCCAAATGCCAGTTCATCGGTGTAGTCGACCACCACCACCTGATGCTGCAAGTAGAACACCAGCGATTGCTCGTAGGCGCCAACCGAATATACCGGGGTTGCCGCCGTCAGTTCCGGCCGGATCGCCAGCGCCAGATCCATGCCGGATTGACGCCGGCCGAATGGTTCATACGCCGCCATGCTCAATTGCAGCAGCAGCCAGGCGCCAACGGCCACCACCACCACCATCGCCGTACGCCGGCCGCGCCACTCGGCGTAACACCCTGCCGCCCCGCCGGCGCCGGCGGCGATGAAGCCCGCCAACAGACAATAGCGTTGCTTGCCCAACAGCGCTACCATTTCCGGCGACAGGCCGGCCATGCCGGCCAGCGTAAACCAGGCCAGGCCGGCCAGGCCCAGCACCATCAGCAGCAGCGGCGGCGCCAAAGCCAGCCGCCGCGACGCCTGGTCCAGCGTGCGGCCGGCCAGCATCGCCAGCGCGGGAAATATCGGCAGCACATACCCTGGCAGCTTGGAATTCGAATAGCTGAAAAAGAACAGGATCAGCACCACCCAGATCAGCAGCATGCGGGTCGCCTGGAAACCGCCGGGCAACCGCTGCCGCGCACGCAGCAGCGCGGCCGGCAACAGCGGCAGCCACGGCATGGTCGCCGGCACCAGCAGCGCCAGGAAGTAGTACCATGGCCCGCCACGGTTGTGCGTCTTCAGGAAAAACCGGTCCCAGTGCTCGTGGATAAAGAAGAAGTGCGGCTGCTCGGGATTCTTCAGCGCGATCAACACGAACCACGGCAAGGCCAGCGCCAGAAACAGCGCGCCGCCGGCCCATGGATGCAACCGTTTCCAGATGCCCCGGTCTGCCGCCAGCAGGGTGTAGACGATCAGCACGCCGCCCGGCAGCACCAGCCCGATCAAGCCCTTGGCCAGCAGCGACAACGCCATCCCGCCCCAGCACACCAGCATCCATTGACGCCGCGCAGTGCTGCCGGTGCCGTCCTGCTGCGCGATCAACAGCGCGCACAGCGAGATCGTCATGGTGGCGGCAACGCCGATATCGAGGGTATTGAACTGCGACGCGCCAGCCCAGAGCAGCATCGACGCCAGGATCGAGGCACCATACAGCCCGGCGCGGCCGCCGAAAATTCGCGCGCCGGTATAGCCGACCAGCAGCACGCCCAGCATGCCGCAGACCGCATTCCACAAGCGCGCCTGCCATTCGCCGATGCCGAACAGGGCAAACGACAGCGCGCTCATCCAGTTGTGCAGCGGCGGCTTCTCAAAATACTTCAGGCCGTTCAGGCGGGTGGTGATCCAATCGCCGCTCAGCAGCATCTCGCGCGCCATATCGGCGTACCGCCCCTCATCCGGCGAGACCAGCGTGCGGATGCCCAGCACCAGCAGTGAAGCGAAAATAAACACGCCGATCCATAGTTGGCGTGCGGCTTTAAAACGTTGGGAGTCAGTCATAATGAAGAAGGAAACGTCACGGTTACCACCAGCCCGGAGTCGCCATTGGCGCGCAGTGCCAGCGTGGCCTGATGCGCATCGGCGACGCTTTTGACAATCGACAAGCCGAGGCCGCAGCCCCACACCTCATTGCCATCGGGCCGGTAAAAGCGGTCGAACAGGCGGTCGCGGCTCGCCGCCGGCACGCCAGGGCCATTGTCGGCCACTTCCAGATACGGCTGGCCTTGCGTCAGTCCGACCGACACCTGCACCTGCCCGCCGACCTGCGTGTAGCGCAAGGCATTGTCGACCAGGTTGCCGAGCATGACGGCCAGCCCTTCCGAGTGGGCGTGCAGGCACACCGTCTCGGCGCCGGCGGTCAAGCCGAGCGCGATCTGCCGGCTCTCCGCATACACCGCATGATCGGCCACCACCCTGCGCGCCATTTTCAGCAGATCGCAGTGCACATGGGCCGGCACCACCACCACCTGCTCCTGGCGCGCCAGCGTCATCAGTTGTTGCACCAGGTGCGAGGCCCGATCCAGCCTTTCGTGGAGCTTGCGGAATGCGCTTTTCCGGGCGGCGTCGTCGGGCGCGCGCTCGGCCAGTTGCAGCTGCAGCTTCAATGCGGTCAGCGGCGAGCGCAACTCGTGCGCAGCGTCCGCCACGAAATTGCGCTGGGCCGCGATCGCCTGCTCCACCTTGGCCAGCAAGGCGTTCAGCGCCAGCACGATGGGCTGCAACTCCGGCGGCAGGCCGCCCGCTTCCAGCGGTTGCAGCGCGGTGGGCGTGCGCCCCCGCACAGCCTGGGTCAATCGTTCCAGCGGCTGCATGGCGCGCCCGACCACCACCCAGATCAGGATCGCCATGGCCGGCAACAGCAATAGCAGCGGCGGCACGATGCGCAGCGCCATGTGCGCCGCCGCGCGCTGGCGGATCTTGATCGGTTGCGACACCTGGACGTGATAGTTCGACACCAGATCGGTGTACACCCGCCAGCGGTCGCCGTGAAATTTCACCACGGCATAGCCGGTCGGCTGCGTCAGCGGCAACACCGGCGCCGACGCCGTGATATGCACCGGCCGCCCGGCGCTATCCCAGGCCTGCACGTCGAAGCGCTCGTCGGGGTCGATCTCGTGCGGCAAGCGCCACGCCACCGGCGATTGCAGCGGCAGCGACCATGCCAGCTGGCGTAGCCGCTGATCGGACTGCTCATCGGCCTCGTGATCGGCCAGCGCATACAGCAGCATGGCCGCCGCCAGCACGCAGCCCAGCGCGCCGCAGATCAGTCCGAGCAACAAGTGGGTGCGTATAGTCCTCATGCGGCGGCCAGCTTGTAGCCCACGCCGCGCACATTCTGGATGAAGTCGTTGCCGAGTTTTTTACGCAGGTGGTGAATATAGACGTCGATCGCATTGCTTTCGATTTCCTCGCCCCAGCCGTAGACCTTGTCCTCCAGCTGCGCCTTGGAGATGACCCGGCCCGGCACGTCCAGCAAGGCCCGCAGCACGGCAAATTCGCGCGCCGGCAAATGCAGCGGCTCGCCATTCAGGCTGGCGACGTGGCACGCCATATCAACCTGCAAGCCACGATGGCGCACCAACGCCTGGGTCGGCGCCTTGCCCCGGCGCAGCAGTGCACGCACGCGCGCCAGCAACTCGTCCACCTCAAACGGCTTGACCAGGTAGTCATCGGCGCCGCTGTCGAGGCCCTCGACCCGCGAGGAGGTGGCGTCGCGCGCGGTGACGATCAGCACCGGCGCGGCGCCGCCCAGCACGCGGTAGCGCTCCAGCACCTGGATGCCCGGCTTGCTCGGCAAACCGAGGTCCAGCAGCACCAGGTCGTAGATATCCTGCCGCAGGGCCAGCAGCGCGTTGTCGCCGTCGCGCACCCAGTCGACGGCGTAGTTTTCACGGCGTAGCACTTCCTCCATGCTCTCGCCGATCATCGGATCATCCTCTATTAAAAGCAGCCGCATTACTGCACCCCGGTTGATTATTTCCAACCGAGTGTACGGGGCGCTTCATTAACGGCGTATTAATGCAACGGCGTCGAACGCTTTAAAAACAGGTTTTCAGAGCGCCGAGACTTTATAACCGACGCCCCGCACGTTGCGAATGAAGTCGGCGCCGAATTTTTTGCGCAGGCGGTGCACATAGACATCCACCGTATTGCTTTCGACTTCAGCATTCCAGCCGTACAGCTTGTCCTCCAGCTGGCTCTTGGACACCACGCTGCCCGGATTGTCGAGCAAAACGCGCAACACGGCGAATTCACGTGCCGACAGCTTGACCGGTTCGCCGTCGAACTGCGCCTCATGGCTGGCCAGGTCCAGCGTCAGGCCGCCATGGACCACCACCGAACGGGTACGGGCCACCCGGCGCCGCAGCAAGGCGCGGATGCGCGCCAGCAGCTCGTCCAGGTCGAACGGCTTGACCAGGTAGTCGTCCGCCCCGCCGTCCAATCCTTCGACGCGCGCTGGCGTGCCGTCGCGGGCGGTGATGATCAGGACCGGCAAATCTTGTCCGCGCGCGCGCAGGGAGCGCAGGACGTCCATGCCTTGCTTGCGTGGCAAGCCCAGGTCCAGCAACAGCAAGTCATAGCTGATCGTGGTCAACGCCAGCTCGGCCGCCTGGCCGTCCCGCACCCAGTCGACCGCGTAGCTCTCGCCATGCAAGCCATCTTCGATACTTTCACCGATCATAGGATCGTCTTCCACCAGCAGGAGGCGCACCGCTCTTCCCCAATTAGCCACAATACCGCTATCTTACCGTGGCGCTGCCGGTTCAGACAGCATCAAAACGCCCTGCCTGATCGAACCAACGGCGCCGGCCCGCCTCTAAGATCTGAAGGGCGCCGCCGCGCGCCGCCATGCCAAGGAACCATCATGCAGACACTGGACCGTCCCCAACATCAATTCATCCTCGACATCCTGAGCGCCACGCACGACATGACGCTGGCCACGGTGCGGCCGGACGGCTATCCGCAAGCGACCGTGGTCAGCTTCGTCCACGACGGCCTGACGCTGTACGCCGGCATCGGCCTCGATAGCCAGAAGGCGCACAATATCCGCAGCAACGAGAAAGTGTCGGCGACCATCACGCCGCCCTATGCCGACTGGAAGCACATCCGCGGCCTGTCGCTGGCGGGCAAGGCCGCCATGGTGGCCGATGAAGAGGAAAACGCCCACATCGCCGACCTGATGCTGTTCCGCTTTCCGCAGTTGCGCCAGCTGATGCAGGCCGGTCACAGCATGTGGCCGGGCTCGGTATTCGTGCGCGTCACGCCGACGGTGGTCTCGCTGCTGGACTACGAGCGCGGCTTCGGCCACACCGAGCTGTATCGGGCGGTGCCGGGGACGTGAGCGCGGCGCCGGCCATTGAGGTCACGTACCCGAAGTCGCCAGCATGGCAGCCACGCCAACCGCCATCACTGCGGTGCATGCCCATCCGAGGCAACGCAATCGCGTTGAAATCACCAGCGTTCCCATGACGGCGGGTTTGGCGGCGAGCAGCATCAGCACCACCATCACCGGCACCGCCACCACGCCGTTGATCACCGCGCTCCAGAACAAGGCACGCATCGGGTCGATATGGGTGAAGCAAAACAGCGTGCCGATCGCGGTCGCGGCGATGATGATCCAATAGAATTTGCGCGCGCCGGCGTAGGACAGCTCCAGGCTGTTTTTCCAGCGCATGGTGCCGGCGATGGCGTAGGCCGCCGAGCCGGCCAGCACCGGCACCGCCAGCAGCCCCGTACCGATGATGCCAGCCGCGAACAAGGCGAACGCGAAGTCGCCGGCAATCGGCCGCAACGCCGAGGCCGCCTGCGCAGACGAGGTGATTTCCTTGATGCCGTGTGCGCCCAGTGTCGCGGCGGTGGTCAACATGATGAACAACGCGACCAGGTTGGAGAACCCCATGCCGACGACGGTGTCGACCTTCATGCGGGTAAGGTTGGCGGCGGTCTGCTCGGCGTCGCCATGTTTCAGCGCGTGCGCTTCGGGATCGGCGTGTAAATCCTCGACCTCCTGCGACGCCTGCCAGAAAAACAGATACGGGCTGATGGTCGTGCCGAAGATCGCCACCACGGTCGTGATGTAGGCGGTATCCCAGCTCAGCTTGGGCAAGGCCATGGATTGCAAGACCGTCAGCCAGGGCAGGTTCACCATCAAGGCCGTGGCGACATACGCCAGCAATGCCAGCGTCAGCCATTTCAACACTTTCACGTAACGCCGGTAGGGTATGGTCACCTGCAATACCACGGACAGCAGGCCGGCGCCTGCGGCATACCAGTGCGCCGATCCGCCGACCAGCAGTTGCACGGCGTCGCCCATGGCCGCCACGTCGGCGGCGATGTTGATCACGTTGGCGATCAGCAGCAGCGAGACGACCAGGTAGAGCAGCGGCGCCGGAAAATGCCGTCGGATATTGGTCGCCAGACCGTGGCCGCTGACGCGGCCGATGCGGGCGCTGATCAGCTGTATGCCCACCATCAAGGGAAAGGTCAGGATCATGGTCCAGGTCATGCCGAAACCGAACTGTGCGCCAGCCTGGGAATACGTGGCGATGCCGCTGGGGTCGTCATCGGCGGCGCCGGTCACCAACCCGGGTCCCAACTTGGCGAGCCAACTGGTGTTTGCGGGCGCGGTCGCACTAGGTTGATCTTCCGCTGGCGGCGGCGCGGTTGGCGCTGAAATGTCCGGCATGTCTTCTCCTTGGAAGCTGATGGTTGCCAAGTGACAATGCACCGCGCGGACCAACCTGTCTGTTATCGCGCACACCATCGCGGCCCGTTTCGGTCAAGGGCGCTACTCTACTCCGACAGCCGGACCCAACAGCAGCCTTGCCGGTTGCTTTCCATGGCCGCCGCCATGAACTTCAGGCCGGCGACGCCGTCGCTGACATCCGGCATGCCCAGCGTCAGTTCGGGCACGGCCTGCCCGGCGTCGATGGCGTGGATCTGCCCGGCGGCGTCGCGGTACAGTTGGGCGAACGCTTCCAGATACCCTTCCGGATGGCCTGACGGCACGCGGGTCGCCGCTTCCGCCGCCGCGCTGCGCACACGTCCGCGCGTCAGGCGCTGGGCGCAGCCGCCCTGCGGCGTTACCCACAGTTCATTCGGGTTTTCTTGTTCGAAGCTCAGGCTGGCCTTGGTGCCGTAGACGCGCAGGCGCAGGCCGTTCTCGCAGCCGGTTGCCATCTGGCTGCTCCACAGCAGGCCGCGCGCGCCATTGGCGTAGCGCAGCATGACCTGCACGTGATCGTCCAGTACCCGGTCCGGCGTGAAGGCATGCAGTTCGGCCAGGATCTCGTTCGGCAGCATGCCGCTGACGTAGCCCGCCAGATGGTAAGCGTGGCTGCCGATATCGCCGAGACAGCCGTTGGGGCCGGCGCGCAGCGGATCGTTGTGCCAGTTGTTGCGCTGGAAGTCCGGACTCTGGTTGGCCGGCTCCGCCAGCCAGTCCTGCGGATACTCCACCTGCACCAGCCTCACTTCGCCGATCTCGCCCGCCGCCACCATGGCGCGCGCGTGGCGGACCATCGGATAGCCGGTGTACACGTGGGTCAGCGCGAATACCTTGTTCTGCTTGCGCGCCAGCGCCGCAAGCGCTTCCCCTTCGGCCAGCGAGATCGCCAGCGGCTTGTCGCAGATGACGTGGATGCCGGCCTCCAGAAACGCCGTCGCCATCGGCGCGTGCAGATAGTTCGGCGTGACGATGGCGACCGCGTCTATGCCGTCCGCCCTGGCGGCTTCAGCGCGCGCCATGTCCTCATAGCCGGCATAGCTGCGCGCCGGGTCCAGCCGCAGCCCGGCGGCGCTGGCGGCCGCCCGCTCGGCGTTGCTGGACAGGTTGGCCGCCACCAGTGCGTAACAGTCGTCCAGCCGTCCGGCGATGCGGTGCACCGCGCCGATAAAGGCGCCGTCGCCGCCACCTACCATGCCCAATCGAAGTCGTCGTGCTACCGCCATCTTAGTTCTCCAGCCCCATCAGCACGCGGACCTGGTGCAGGTCGGCGCCGCTGCCGGCAAAATCGTCAAATGCCCGCTCGCCCACGCGGATGATGTGCCGGCGGATGAAGTCCGCGCCTTCGCGCGCGCCGTCCTCGGGATGCTTGAGTGCGCATTCCCATTCCAGCACCGCCCAGCCAGGAAAGTCGTACTGCGCCATCTTGGAGAAGATGGCCTTGAAGTCGATCTGCCCGTCGCCTAGCGAACGGAAGCGGCCGGCCCGCTGCTGCCAGCCCTGGTAGCCGCCATACACGCCTTGCCGCCCATCCGGACGGAACTCGGCGTCCTTGACGTGGAAGGCCTTGATGCGTTTGTGATAAATGTCGATGAAGGCCAGGTAGTCCAGCTGTTGCAGCACGAAGTGGCTGGGGTCATACAAGATATTGGCGCGCGGGTGCCCGCCCACCGCGTCGAGAAAGCGGTCGAAGGTCACGCCGTCGTGCAGGTCTTCGCCGGGATGCAGTTCGTAGCAGAGATCCACGCCGGCATCCTCGAAAGCGTTGAGGATCGGCAGCCAGCGACGTCCCAGTTCGGCAAACGCTTCTTCGACCAGTCCGGCCGGACGCTGCGGCCACGGATAGATATACGGCCAGGCCAGCGCGCCGGAAAAGCTGACGTGGGCCGTCAACCCCAGCCGCCGGGAAGCGCGCGCGGCGCGCATCAGTTGATCGCTGGCCCAGGCCTGGCGCGCCGCAGGATTGCCACGCACGTGCGGCGCGGCAAAGCCGTCGAACAAGGCGTCATAGGCCGGATGCACGGCCACCAATTGGCCCTGCAAGTGCGTCGACAGCTCGGAAACCTGCAGGCCATGCGAGGCCAGCATGCCGCTGATATCGTCACAGTAGGCTTGGCTGTCGGCCGCCTGCTCCAGGTCGAACAGGCGCGGATCACATGGCAGCTGGATGGCTTTGTAGCCGAGTTCGGAGGCCCAGCCGGCCAGGTTTTCCAGATTATCGAATGGGACATCGTCGCCCATGAACTGCGCCAGGAAAATCGCCGGCCCCTTGATGGTTTTCATGCTCGGCTCCTGCTCAGTACGGCGAATCGGCGAAGTAGAACTGCTTGGCGTTGTCACGCGTAATCAGTACCGACGGAATGATGGTCTTGGCCGGCAAGGCTTCGCCTTTCAGGCGGGCGGTGGCGGTCATCTTGATGGCGTCGTAGATGAACTTGGGCGAATACGAGACGTCGGCCTGCACCAGTTTGTCGCCGTCGATGATCTTCTTCACGGCCGTTTTGGCACCGGCGCCGCCGAACACTTCCTTGATATCGGTGCGCTTGGCCTGTTCGATGGCTTTCACTACGCCGATCGCCATGTCGTCGTCGGCCGCCCACACCGCATCGATCTGCTTGAAGCGGGTCAGATAGTCCTGCATGACCTTGAAGGCGTCGTCGCGGTTCCAGTTGCCGTACTTGGTGTCCAGCACCTTGATGCCGGGATAGTCGCGCAGCTCGGCATTGAAGGCTTCCACCCGCTCGTTGTCCAGCGTGCTCGGCATGCCGCGCAGCACCACGATATTGCCTTTGCCGCCCAGCTTCTTGCCCAGGTACTCCGCCGGCAACTTGCCGAAGGCGGTGTTGTCGCCGGCCACGTAGGCGTTCTGCGCCGCCGGATTGGTCAACCCGCGATCCACCACAGTGACATAGACGCCCTTGTTTTTTACCTGCATCACCGGCTGCGTCAGCGACGCCGATTCCAGCGGGAAGATCACCAGCGCATTGATCTTGTTCACCACCAGCATGTCCTGCAGCTGGTTAGCCTGCTCCGGCGTGCTGGCCGCGGTCTTGATGATGATCTTCAACGTTGGATTGGCTGCTTCCAGCTCCTTCTTGGCCTGGTTGGCCCACCAGACGATGCCGCCGGTGAAGCCGTGGGTCGCGGTCGGGATCGCCACGCCCAGCGTGACTTTTTCGGCCGACACGGCGGCGCCGGCGGCCAGCGCCAACAGGCAGGCGCCGGCGATGCGTTTCATTGAGATCATATGGATTCCTTTTGACTTGAAAAAATTAGCGGCGGCCGCGCTGCATATAGGCCACGGCGATAATCACCACGCCCTGCACGGCGGCGTTGAGGTGGACGCTGATAATGCTGGTCAGGTTGACGATGTTGCCGATCACCGACAGCAGAATGGCGCCGATGACTGTGCCGACAATGCGTCCCGAACCGCCCTTGAGCGAAGTGCCGCCCACCACCACGGCGGCGATCGCTTCCAGCTCCCACAGGATGCCGGTGGTCGGCGTGGCCGAGCCCAGGCGCGGCACATACAGGATGGTGGCGATCGCCACGCAGATGCCCAGCAGCAGATACGTCAGCAGCTTGACCTTGTCGACCCGGATCGCGGCGTAGCGCGCCACCTGCTCGCTCGAACCGATGGCCTGCACGTGCTGGCCGAAGGCGGTACGGTTCAGGATCACGACGCCGCCCGCCGCCACCAGCAGGAACACCCACACCGGCACCGGCACGCCAAGCAGGCTCTGGTAGTAGACCGGGCTGTAGGCATCGGCCACGGTGCTGTCCAGCGTCAGCGCGCCGCCGTCGGACAGCCAGGTCAGCGTGGCGCGGAAGATGCCCAGCGTGCCCAGCGTGGCGATAAAGGGTTCGATCCGGCCGCGCGTGACCAGCACGCCGTGGGCGCTGCCCAGCACGCCGCCGAGCAGCAGCGCCAGCGCGATCCCCAGCAACACGGTGGCCAGCGGACTCAGCGGCTGCGCCGCCCCGGCCAGCGCATTCATCAGCATGATCATGGCGCCGGCGATCAGCGCGGCCATCGAACCGACCGACAGGTCGATACCGCCGGAAACGATCACAAACGTCATGCCGACCGCGATGATGCCGATGAAGGCGGTGCGGGTCAGCACGTTCATCATGTTGTCGAGCGTGGCGAAGTCCGGATTCAGCAGGCCGCCGGCGATGCACAGCAGGATCAGCGCCGCGACCGGGCCGTAGCCACGCAAGCGCTGCAACGACGGCAAGGCCATCGGTAGTTTAGTGGTGGGTGTCGGTTGCATGGGAGATCAATTCTTCTTCGGTAAGATGGTCGTGGTCCAGCATGGCTTGCAGCTTGCCGCCATGCAGGATGGCGACGCGGTGGCACAGGCCGATCAGTTCGATCAGTTCGGACGAGATGACGATCACCGCCCTGCCCTCGGCCGCCAGGCGGTGGATCAGCTGGTAAATATCGCGCTTGGCGCCGACGTCGACGCCGCGCGTCGGCTCGTCCAGCACCACCACGCGCGGATCGCTGTGCAAGTACTTGGCCAGCGCCAGTTTCTGCTGATTGCCGCCGGACAGCTCGCCGGCCTTGCAGTGGATGTCGCGCAGGCGGATGCCGAAATCGGCGACCGCCCGCTCCAGCGCGGCGCGGCCGCGCTTCAGATCCAGCCACGGCCTGGCGTCGCGCTCCAGCGTCATCATGGTGAGGTTTTCGCGCAGGCCCAGGTGCACGTGCAGGCCCTTGCCCTTGCGGTCCTCGCTCAGGTAGGTCAGGCCGTGCAGCATGGCCTGGCGCGGGTTGCGGATGTCGACCGGCTGGCCGCCGATTTCGATCCGCGCAGACGTGCGCGGACGCAGGCCGAGCAAGGCCTCGAAGGCTTCGGTACGGCCGGCGCCGACCAGTCCGCCGAAGCCGAGGATCTCGCCGGCGCGCACCTCGAAGCCGAGGTCGCGCACCCAGCCGGGCACGTTCAGGTTGGCGACCTTGAGCAGCACTGGCGCGTCGGCCGGCGGCAACTGCTTGGCCGCGAACATATCCGACACGTCACGCCCCACCATCAGGTTTGCCATCTGGTGGCGGTCAATGTCGGCGGTCACGGCGCGGCTGACGAAACGGCCGTCGCGCATCACCACCACTTCATCGGTATTGGCTTCCATCTCGTCCAGCTTGTGCGAGATGTAGACGATGGTCACGCCTTCCGACTTCAGCCGTGCCATCAGCGCGAACAGCTTGCGCGTTTCGCCGGAGGACAGGCTGGCGGTCGGCTCGTCCATGATGAGCAGGCGCGCCTTGCGGCTGAGCGCCTTGGCGATTTCCACCAACTGCTTTTCGGCGACGATCAGGTCGGCCACCTTGGCGTCGGGACTGATGTCCAGTCCCACCTGCTCCAGGCAGGCAGCGGCGCCGGCACGCATGGCCTTGACGTCCAGCAGCCAGCCAGCGCGTGGCTCATGGCCGAGGAAAATGTTCTGCGCCACCGTCAGATGTTCGGCCAGATTGAATTCCTGGTGGATCAGCGCGATGCCCAGCGCCTCGGCCTGGCGCGCGTCGGCAAAGCGCTGGTCGACGCCATCGATCAGCAACTGGCCGCTGGTAGGCGCCTCGTAGCCGGCCAGGATCTTCATCAGGGTCGACTTGCCGGCGCCGTTCTCGCCCAGCAGGCCGTAGACACGGCCCGGTTCCAGCGCGAAGTCGACCCCGTGCAGCACGCGCACCGGGCCGAACTCCTTGACGATGTGTTGAAAACGTACGGACAAACTCATGGAAGCCCTTACTGCGCCGGCATCTTGGCCAATACGCCTTGCAGGCCGCGCAGCGATGCCGCCACGGTTTCCAACTGGCCCATGCCGTTCGGATACTCTTCCTGCTCGATGATGATCCACTCGGTGCCGCCGACGCTGCGCACCGCCTTGGTCAGGCCGCTCCAGTCGGTGCGGTCCTGGCCAATGATCGGCGTGCCGGTGGCGCCCTTGAAGAACTTGGCCTTGTAGTGCGTGGTCACGGTACGGCCCGGATATTTTTTCACGTAGTCGACCGGATCCTTGCCGGCATAGGTGGTCCAGCCCACGTCCTGTTGCAGGATGAAGTCCTTGGGCGTGTTTTTGGCCAGCAGATCCCAGTTGGTCTGGTCCTTATCACCCAACATTTCCTGCTCGTGATTGTGATAGCCGAGCTTCATGCCCTGCCCGCCCAGCTTGACCGACAACGTGCTCAGCTCCTTGGCCAGCTCGGCCGAGCCTTCCTTGCTGGCGGCGCGCTGGTCCATCGAAATGATCAGGCGGTTGCAGCCCACAGCCTTGTAGAAATCGGTGGTGGCCTTGAAGTTGGCGGCGTTGAGTTTGTCCACGTGCATGTGGGCGCCAGCGCATTGCAGGCCGGTCTTTTTCAGGAATGCGCTCAGCCCGGCCGGATCGGCCTGGTACTTGCCGAACTCGCCTGCAAACTCCACACCCTGGAAGCCCAGCTTGGACAGCTTGTCCAGCGTGCCCTCGAAGTCCTGCTTGATCTCGTCCTTGACCGACCACAGCTGCACGGCCAGGCGTGGACTGGTGGCGGCATGGGCAGCGGCTGCGCACAGCATCAGGCACAGCGTCAGGGCATTGCGTTTGATTGCGTTCATCTTTATTCCTTAGAGTTTGCCAAGCTTGATTTGATCGACTGCGTAGGCGCAGGCGCGGGCCGTGATGGCCATGAAAGTCAGGGACGGGTTTTGCCAGGCGCCGGAACACATGCTGGCGCCGTCGGTCACGAACAGATTGGGCACGTCGTGCGACTGGTTATAGCCGTTCAACATCGACGTCTTGGCGTCGCGTCCCATGCGCGCCGTGCCCATCTCGTGGATGGACAGGCCCGGCGCCCATTCGTCCACACCCTTGTTGGATTTCTGGACATCCTTGACGCCCAGCGACTCCAGGATGTTGGCGGCGGTATCGGCCATGTCCTCGCGCATCTTGATGTCGTTGGCCGAGTAGGTGCAGTCGATGTGCAACTGCGGCATGCCCCATTTGTCTTTCTTGGTCGGATGCAGGCTGACCATGTTTTCAAAGCGAGGCAACATCTCGCCCTGGCCGAACAGGCTGAAGTGCCAGTCGCCGGGCTTGCGCAGCATGGCCTTGTAGTCCTTGCCGAAACCGGGCTTGTAGCCACGTTGCCACCCTTCACGCGCGGCACCGCCCGACAGCGCATAGCCGCGCAGAAAATCGGGATGCTGGTCCTGCACATTGCGGAAGCGCGGAATATAGGGCGCGGTCGGACGGCGGCCGGCGTAGTAGTCGTTTTCGTAGCCCTCGATGCGGCCGGATGCGCCGGCGCCGAACAGATGGTCCATCAGGTAGTGGCCCAGCACGCCGGAGGAATTGCCGAGGCCGGTCGGGAAGGCGTCGGATGTCGAGTTCAGCAAGACCTGCGTGCTGCCCAGCGTCGAGGCGCACAGGAACACCACCTTGGCGTGGAACTCGCGCACCTCCATGGTTTCAGCATCGATCACGCGCACGCCGGTGGCGCGGTTGGTCTTGGCGTCGTACAGCACGCTATGGACGATGGCGTTGGTGGCGATGCTCAGGCGGCCAGTGGCGGCGGCAGCCGGCAGGGTCGAACTCTGGGTCGAGAAATACGCGCCGAAGGAGCAGCCGCGTGCGCACATGCTGCGCGCCTGGCAGCTGCCGCGTCCCATTTCCAGCTGCTTGTCGGTCGGCTGGGTCAGGTGCGCGCAGCGGCCCATGATCATGCGGGCCGGCGCGAAGGCGGCGTCAAACTTCTTCTTCAGCGCGGCCTCGACTGTATTGAATTCGAAGGCCGGCAGGAATTCGCTGTCCGGCAGCACCGACATGTTTTCGCGCGCGCCGCTGATGCCGACATGACGTTCGACATGGCTATACCACGGTGCCAGGTCGGCATAGCGGATCGGCCAGTCGGTGCCGTGGCCATCCTTGGCGTTGGCGCCGAAGTCGAGGTCGCTCCAGCGGTAGGACTGGCGCGCCCACATCAGCGACTTGCCGCCCAGCTGGTTGCCGCGTATCCAGCTGAACGGACGGCCTTCCGGCGTACTGTACGGCATGTTGCGGTCGTTGTTGAAGAAGTGCTTGGTGTGGTCGTCGAAGGCGTAGCATTTGCGCTGTTCGAAGAACTGCTCCTGCGCCAGTTTTTCCTCGACCTGGCCACGGTTCGGCAGCTTCCACTCGTCGACGCCTTCGCCGATATAGTCGCTGCGGTGCTCGACCGGACGGCCGCGCTCGACCATCAGCGTGCGCAGGCCGCGCTCGCACAGTTCCTTGGCGGCCCAGCCGCCGGTGATGCCCGAGCCGACCACGATGGCGTCGAATGTTTCGGCGCTTTGCTTGATGTAGAAAGATGGGCCCATGTCAGATGGCCCAGGTGCGAGTGGTCTTGCGGACCGGGACATTGCCCTTGAAACCGCCGGGCACCGGCAGATAGGCCAGCTCGCGGGTCGAACCGGCTTCCGAGGTGTAGTAGGCAAACAGCGTGTATGACTTCAATCGGCGGAAGAAATGCTGGTCCGGCACGGTGAACGGCGCCTTGCCGTCGTCCAGCGCGTGCAGCAGCGCCACCCGGCGCGTGGACGGCAGTGCGCCGAAACGCTTACCGGTTTCGGCCTGCGCAACCGCGTCGATGCGCGCCAGCCCGGCGACGAATCCCTGCTGCTCGGCAAGCGAGGCGCACGCTTGCAGCATGTGGTCGATGGTGCGGTGCGCGCCGACCGCCAATGCGCCCGGCGTGTCGGTCGCAGGAATGATGTGCTCGGCCAGCATGCCGGTCAGCGCCAGCGCGTCGGCCGACAGCAAGCCAGTTGCGGCCGGCGTCTTGCCGCCCGCCGCCAGCGCCGCCAGGGCGTCGCCGGACCATGCCAGGCCACACAGGCCGGCTAGTTTGATGAGAGCGGATCTGCGTCCGTCGATCTCTCGTTCAGTGTGCAACATGTCTCCTCCAGGATTGCTAGTTCAACTGCTCCTTCGGACCGTCCCTGCCCGCCCGCTGGCAAGCAAAGACAGCTGATACTGTTTGGGCGTGATGCCAACCACGCTGCGGAAAATCTTGGTGAAATAACTCTGCCCGCCGAAGCCGGTCTCGACCGCCACGCGTGCGATGCTGTGCGATTGCGGCAGCAGGCGGCAGGCTTCGTGGATCTTCATGCGCAGGATGTATTGCTTGGGCGTCAGCGAGAAATGCTGCTTGAACTTGCGTTCGAAGGTCGACAGCGACATGCACGACAGGCTGGCCAGGTGCTCGATGCCGATGTCCTCGGTCAGGTGCGCTTGCAGGTATTCGATACAGCTCTTGAACACGTGGAATGGCGCGATGGTTTCCTGCGAGCGCTGGGCGTCGCGGCTGAAGCCCTCCACGCCGACGATCTCGCCATAGCGGTCGCGCAGCGGCGCCTTGGTGGTGAACAGCCAGCTCAGCGCGCCGTTGTTGCCATCGAGGACTTCCAGCTTGTTTTTGACGGGCGCGCCGCTTTCCATCACCTGCAAATCATCGGCGCGAATGCGGTCGGCGATATCGTGGCGAAAGAAATCATGGTCGGACTTGCCGATGATGTCCTTGACGCTGGAAAGGGAATGTTGTTCCTGCAGCAGCCGGTTGCCCCAGACGAACTGGCCGGCGCGGTTCTTGGCGAAATAGTAGGTGTCCTGCAAATCATCGAACAGGACGCTTGGCGTGGAGATGCCATTGCGGGTGAAAAACTCGGCGCACTCGGAAGCGGAAACCAGCTGCTCCGCGCCGTTTGGGGCGCGGTTTTTTTGGTGGTTTTCCACTTTGGGATCGGCGGTCGCAACCACCATTCCCATCCTGATCATCCTCGTGCTCATCGCTATCCGCCATTCGCTAGTATGGAAAGGATGGTAGCATCGACAACACTGCCGAAGTATTAAAAAATCGGAAAAATTTATAACAAAATCGGCAAGCGGACCAAGTGCTTTGCGGCGAACGTATTAAAACAAAAAACCGCTGCCCCGAGCGGGAACAGCGGTTTTTGTTATGCCCATCCATCATACTGGACAGTGTTCTGGCGGAGACGGTGGGATTCGAACCCACGATACAGGTATAAGCCGTATGCATCCTTAGCAGGGATGTGCCTTCGGCCACTCGGCCACGTCTCCATGTCTACTCTGCAATGTTGCTGTGGAGTTGACGAGCGTTATAGTATAGATTGAGATTCGTTTGGTCAAGGGAGCCGATTCGAAGAGGCCTTGCGCTGCAAGCGCGAGGCCTTCGAATCCCACCGTTCCGTCCAGACAAACAAAAAAGCCTCCCGCAGGGGAGGCTTTTTTGTTTGTTCTGGCGGAGACGGTGGGATTCGAACCCACGATACAGGTATAAGCCGTATGCATCCTTAGCAGGGATGTGCCTTCGGCCACTCGGCCACGTCTCCTAGTCGATCACTCAACTATGTCTTTTCCAGCAAACTGCGCTGCAGCAGACGACCGTCATAGTATAGACCACGACCATTTTGGTCAAGGCAACTTGACGGTTTTTTGAAAAATTTATGCCTTTTCCAATTCGAACGCTTTGTGCAGCGCGCGCACGGCCAGTTCCATGTATTTTTCGTCGATCAGCACCGAGATCTTGATCTCCGAGGTCGAGATCATCATGATGTTGATGCCCTCTTCCGACAGGGTGCGGAACATCTGCGAGGCCACGCCCACGTGCGAACGCATGCCCACGCCCACCACCGAGATCTTCGACACTTTGGCGTCGCCGGTCACGCTGGCCGCGCCCAGGTCTTCCTTGGTGCCGTTCAGCACGTCCACGGCGCGCTGGTAGTCGTTGCGCGAGACGGTGAAGGTGAAGTCGGTTTTGCCGTCGACCGACTGGTTCTGGATGATCATGTCGACTTCGATGTTGGCATCGGCCACCGGGCCCAGGATGTGGTAGGCCACGCCCGGACGGTCTGGCACGCCCAGCACGGTGATTTTGGCTTCATCGCGGTTGAACGCGATACCGGAGATGACTGCTTGTTCCATGTGTGTGTCTTCCTCAAACGAAATCAGGGTGCCGGAGTTGGCTTCTTCTTCGATGTCCAGCATCGGGTCGGTCAGCGACGACAGTACGCGGGTCGGCACGCGGTAGTTGCCGGCGAATTCCACCGAACGCGTCTGCAGCACTTTCGAGCCCAGCGACGCCAGTTCCAGCATTTCTTCAAACGTGATCGCCTTCAGGCGGCGCGCTTCCGATACCACGCGCGGATCGGTCGTATACACGCCGTCAACGTCGGTGAAGATCAGGCATTCGTCGGCCTTCATCGCGGCGGCGATCGCCACGGCCGAGGTGTCCGAACCGCCACGGCCCAGGGTGGTGATGTTGCCGATATCGTCCACACCCTGGAAACCGGTGATGATAACGATCTTGCCGTCGTCCAGGTCGCGGTTGACCTTGTCGTTGTCGATCGACTGGATACGGGCTTTGGTGTAAGCGGAATCGGTTTTAATCGCGACTTGCCAGCCGGCGTAGGAGACAGCCTTCTTGCCAATTGCTTGCAGCGCCATCGACAGCAGGCCGACCGACACTTGCTCGCCGGTCGAGGCGATCATGTCCAGCTCGCGCGGATCCGGCTGCGCTTGCACTTCCTTGGCGAGGCCGATCAGGCGGTTGGTTTCGCCCGACATTGCCGATGGCACGACGACGATGCGGTGCCCGGCGTCATGCCATTTGGCGACGCGCCGCGCGACGTTCTTGATACGATCCGTCGAACCCATCGACGTACCGCCATATTTGTGCACGATTAAAGCCATAACAGAGAGTTTTCCGCTCAAATAAAGGTAAATGGAACCCTAAACTCTACCTGCCGTAGTGCAAAATAACAAGTCATAAAACTCATAATCTCATACTCAATAGGCATATCTACATACAAAATTCGGCAGATAGGGGGCAATGTCTATACAGCTTGCCAACGCAGGCGCAAGCGTCCGGCGCCCTCGTCCACATGATGGCAGTCCATGCCGATGCCGGCGGCGAACAGCAATTCCTTGCCGCTTTTGACCACCGGCAGGCGGCCACGCTCCCAGGCCGGGATGTTCAGCGACTGGTAGTGGTATTTCACCGGCCGCGTCGGACGGTTGGCCGCCAGCTTGAGTTTTTCGCCGCCGCGGCGGAATTCGATCAGCAGTTTCTGGCTGCGCAGCCAGTCGGCGTCAAAGCCCTCTTCCGCCGGCTCGATATACAGCACGCCGCCGTAGGCCGGGAAGGCCAGCTCGGCTTCGCCGTTCCAGCGGAATTCCGTGCCCGGCTTGTCGTCGAACTGGTCTTCGCGCGTGCCTTCCAGATCGTCCAGCTTGGGCGTCAGGTGCAGGCGGTCGCGGTAGCGGCGCACGTGGCAGTCCGGGTGCGTCACCAGCAGTTGGGCGTCGTGCTTGGCTTCCAGCAGCTGGGTCAGCATTTCGGCCAGCCAGGCGGTACTTGGCATGTTGTAGCCGCGCGTGGCGAACCAATGGCGCAGCAGGTTGTAGCTGCGGTCCTGGCTCAGGCTGCGCAGCTTGGCGATGTCGATGTGCTCGCCGTCCAGCGCGGCGGCCAGGTCCTGCTCGGCCAGTTCGGTCAGCAGGCGGGTGGCCGATTGCGCGTGCTGGGCGCTGCGGGCGAAGCGTTCCTGGAAGCCTGGGAAATGCTGCTCCAGCGCCGGCATCACGGTGTGGCGCAGCGCGTTGCGGGCGTAGCGCGGGTCGTCGTTGGATTCGTCGTGGATGTGGCTGATGCCGTGCTGCTGCACGTACGCTTCCAGCTGCTTGCGCGAGGCCGGCAGCAGCGGGCGGACCATGACCAGCGTGGCGTTGTTGAGCAGGCTGGGCGCGGCGTTGGCGGCGTCCATGCCGGACAGGCCGGCGGGGCCGGAGCCGCGCAGCAGTTGCAGCAGCACGGTTTCGGCCTGGTCGTCCTGGTGGTGGGCGGTGAGTAGCAGCGGCACGCCGTGTTCAGCGCACAGTGCGCCCAGCGCGGCGTAGCGGGCTTTGCGGGCGGCGGCTTCGGTGCCGGTTTTGTTTTGGTCTTGCAGCTGGATGCGGCGCGCTTCGAAGGTCACGCCCAGGGAGGCGCAGGCTTGCTCGCAGTGGGCCAGCCAGGCGTCAGCGTTCGGACTGAGGCCGTGGTGCACGTGGAAAGCGTATAAGACCACGCCGTTGGCCTGGGCGTAGGCGTGGGCCAGGTGCAGCAGGGCCGACGAGTCCAGGCCGCCGCTGAGGGCGACGGCGATGCGCGCGGCGCTCGCGCCCTCGCCTGCGCCTGCGCCGGCTTGCGCGCGGGCGGCGGTGACCGCTTGTTCAAAGGTGGACGTGAGGGTGGGCTTTTGCTGCTTCAATCGTGACTCCAAATGCAAACCGGGAGCAGCGCGTGCGCGGCCCCCGGTTGATGTGTATGGGCTCCCGCGTGCGCGACGGTCCGCCGATGCGGAGCGACGGCCTAAGCCGTCCTCCCGCATCGGCGGACCGCCGCGCACGCGGGGATCCAATTTACTCTTGCGGCGTGGTTTCCTTGAACTTACCGTAGCTCATCAGCTTTTCGTGACGGGCTTCCAGCAGGTCCTTGGTTTTCATGCCGTGGAACTGGCGCAGCGAGTCGGCCAGCGCGCGTTTCAGCAGCGTTGCCATCTGCTTCGGATCGCGGTGCGCGCCGCCCAGCGGTTCGCTGACGATCTTGTCGATCAGGCCGATGGCCTTCAGGCGGTGCGCGGTCAGGCCCAGCGCTTCGGCCGCATCGGCCGCGCGTTCCGAGGTCTTCCACAGGATCGAGGCGCAGCCTTCCGGCGAGATCACCGAGTAGGTCGCGTATTGCAGCATGATGACCTGGTCGGCCACGGCGATCGCCAGCGCGCCGCCGGAGCCGCCTTCGCCGATGATGGTGGCGATCAGCGGCACTTTCAGTTCCGCCATCACATACAGGTTGTGGCCGATCGCTTCCGACTGGCCGCGCTCTTCCGCGTCGATGCCCGGGAAGGCGCCCGGCGTGTCGACGAAGGTGAACACTGGAATGCCGAATTTCTCAGCCAGCTTCATCAGGCGCATGGCCTTACGGTAGCCTTCCGGCTTCGGCATGCCGAAGTTGCGCAGCGCGCGTTCTTTGGTGTCGCGGCCCTTCTGGTGGCCGATGACCATGCAGGACTGGCC
Source organism: Duganella paludis (assembly GCF_054461335.1). Lineage (NCBI taxonomy): Bacteria > Pseudomonadati > Pseudomonadota > Betaproteobacteria > Burkholderiales > Oxalobacteraceae > Duganella > Duganella paludis. The sequence continues at coordinate 5,596,935 of NZ_CM136922.1, read as the reverse complement.
GTTGAAGCGCGCCAGGCCGCCCACCACCGACAGATCGTCCGCATAGGTGCGGTCGCCGTGCAGTTCGTGGAAGTCGGTGAAGATTTCGTTGACGTAGTCCATGGTGTATGGACGTTGCGGGTGACGCGCGATCTGCGAGACCTGCCATGGCGTCAGCTTGGCGTAGATGTCTTTGGTCAGCTGCTGGCTTTTCTTCGCCAGGCGGTCGATCTCCTCAGAGATGTCGACAGCGGAATCATCTTGGACGAAGCGTAGTTCTTCGATTTTGCCGTCGAGTTCAGCAATAGGTTGCTCAAAATTGAGGAAAGTCGTTTTGGTCATTGTACCTCCGTGTTTATTCTCAGCTGTGGCTCAGGTGCCGGCTCGTGACGGGCACAAAAAGGCCTCGCACAGCGATTAGAGTATCTATTCTACAGCAACCGGATCGAGATTACGCCATAAATACCAGGTCGCTACCGTGCGGTAAGGTTCCCAGTTGGCCGAAACCTCGCGCGCATCGCTGCGCGACACCGGCTCGCCCGAGAAGTAATTCTGGCTGATGCCCTGGATCAGACCGGGGTCGTCCAGCGGCAGCACGTTCGGGCGCAGCAGGTTGAAGATCAGGAACATTTCAGCCGTCCAGCGGCCAATGCCGCGAATCTGCACCAGCTCGGCGATCACGGCTTCGTCGTCCATCTGGTCCCATTGGGCCGTGTGGACGCGCTTGTTCTTGAAGTGGTCGGCCAGGTCGAGGATGTACTCGGTCTTGCGCTTGGACAGGCCGCAGGCCGACAGCTCCTCGGCGCCGGCCTTGATGATCTGGCTCGGCGTGCATTTCGGGCTGATGACCAGCAGCTTTTTCCAGGCGGCGTCGGCCACCTTGGACGTGACCTGCTGGCCGACGATGGAACGCGCCAGGGTGGTGAACGGGTCGTGGTGGCCGACCAGGTGCAGGTCGCCGAACTGCGGAATCAGCTTGTTCATGATGCGGTCACGCTTCATGAGCTCGATCTTGGCCTGTTCCCAGTACGGCGGCACGGCCGATACCGGGCTGCCTGCGCCCTCGTTGTCCTTGGCGGTGACCATAGTTATGCGCGGCGCCAGTTGGTGGTGCCGTCAGGCTTGTCTTCGAGGATCACGCCGGCCGCCAGCAGTTCCGCGCGGATCTTGTCCGATTCGGCGAAGTTGCGGGCTTTCTTGGCTTCCGCGCGGCGCGCGATGGCGTCCGCGATGCCGGCATCGTCGCCGCCCTCGCCGCCCACCGCCGCCTGCAGGAATTGCTGCGGCGTGCGTTCCAGCAGGCCGATCACGGCCGCCAGCGCTTTCAGCTGACGCGCCATTGCCGGCGATTTCGACTTGTTCAGCTCGGTCACCAGGTCGAACAGCGCGGCCACGGCCAGCGGCGTGTTGAAGTCGTCGTCCATCGCCTCGGCGAAGCGGGCCGCATGCGGCTCTTGCCAGTCGAGCGGCTGGCCGTCGCCTTCCACGCCGTCCAGCGCGGTGTACAGGCGGGTCAGTGCGCCACGGGCGTCGTCCAGGTGGGCGTCCGAATAGTTCAGCGGGCTGCGGTAGTGGGCGCGCAGGATGAAGAAGCGCACCACTTCGGCGTCGTACTTCTTCAGCACGTCGCGGATGGTGAAGAAGTTGCCCAGCGATTTGGACATCTTCTCGTTATCCACGCGCACGAAGCCGTTGTGCACCCAGTAGTTCACCATCTGGTGGCCAAACGCGCCTTCCGACTGCGCGATTTCGTTCTCGTGGTGCGGGAACTGCAAGTCCGCGCCGCCGCCGTGGATGTCGAAGTGTTCGCCGAGCAGCGCCGAGCACATGGCCGAGCACTCGATGTGCCAGCCCGGACGGCCCTTGCCCCACTTGGAATCCCACTTCACTTCTTCCGGCTCCGATTCTTTCGACGCCTTCCACAGCACGAAGTCCAGCGGGTCGCGCTTGCCGGTGTTGACGTCCACGCGCTCGCCGGCGCGCAGGTCGTCCAGCGACTTGCCCGACAGGCGGCCGTATTGCGGGAAATTGCGCACCGCGTAGTTGACGTCGCCGTCCTCGCCCTGATACGCCAGTTCCTTGGCTTCCAGCTGCTCGATCAGCGCCAGCATCTGCGGCACGTATTCGGTGGCGCGCGGCACCAGCGTCGGCGGCAGGATGCCCAGCGCCGTGGTGTCTTCGTCCATATACTTGGTGAAGCGGCCGGTCAGCTGCGAGATGGTCTCACCGTTTTCCACGGCGCGCTTGATGATCTTGTCGTCGATGTCGGTGATGTTGCGGGCATAGGTGACCTCGTAGCCGGAGGCCAGCAGCCAGCGGTACATGACGTCGAACGCCATCATCATGCGGGCGTGGCCGATGTGGCAGTAATCGTAAATGGTCATGCCGCACACATACATGCGGACTTTGCCCGGTTCGATCGGTACGAATGCCTGCTTGTCACGCGCCAGCGTGTTGTAAATCTTTAAATTGCTCATCGGACTCTTGCGTTTTGCTGGGTCCACAGACAATACGATGGCCTGGCGCGTCATGTGAACCTGCACGCACCCGTCGTCATCGTGAGCCTGGGGGAACCTTGGGAATGTTCTTGTTTCTACCTTCTAAGGGGTAGAATGGAATAAGTATAGCATTGATAAAAACAGCATAGGCCCCATCCTTAACGGGATTTTGCCTGTCTAACATTTACCAGAGGAAGCTCGATGTATCAAAAACTGATGACCGCCCTCGCCGGCCTGACCCTGTCCGCCGCCGCGCTGGCGGCGCCAACCGCCGCCGCACCGTCGGCCACCCCGCAGGTGGAACTGAAGACCACCATGGGCGACATCGTCCTGGAGTTGGACCGCGAAAAAGCGCCGAAATCGGTCGACAATTTCCTGGCCTACGTGAAATCGGGCTTTTACAAGAACACCATTTTCCACCGCGTGATCGACGGCTTCATGATCCAGGGTGGCGGCTACGATGAAAAACTCAAGGGCAAGCCGGTCAACAAGCCGGTGCCGATCGAGTCCAACAACGGCCTGAGCAATGTGAAGTATTCGCTGGCCATGGCGCGCATGGGCGATCCGAACTCGGCCACTTCGCAGTGGTTCATCAACGTCGAAGACAATGCCCCGCTCAATTACCCGGGCCCGGACGGCTCCGGCGGCTACACCGTGTTCGGCAAAGTCATCAAGGGTTTCGAGACCGTGGACAAGATCAAGGGCGTGCTGGTGGACGACAAAGGCATCTTCCAGAATATCCCGGTCATCCCCGTCACCGTCAAATCCGCGACGATTTTGAAGACACCGATCCAGCCAAAACAGTAAAATAGCGGCCTTGCTCCACTTTTTAACCATTCAGGATAACAAAATGACCAAAGTAATCATCAAGACCAACCTCGGCTCCATGACCGCAGAACTGGATGCAGAAAAAGCACCGAAATCGGTTGCCAACTTCCTGGCCTACATGGAAGCCGGCCACTACAACAACACCATTTTCCACCGCGTCATCGACGGTTTCATGATCCAGGGCGGCGGTTTCGAGCCAGGCATGAAGCAAAAGCCAGCCGACACCACCGTGGAAAACGAAGCCAAGAACGGCCTGAAAAACGAGCCATACACCCTGGCCATGGCCCGCACCTCGGCGCCGCACTCGGCATCGGCCCAGTTCTTCGTCAACGTGAAGAACAACTCCTTCCTGGACTACCCAGGCCAGGACGGCTGGGGCTACGCCGTGTTCGGCAAAGTGGTTGAAGGCACCGAAGTTGTGGATGCCATCAAGAAAGTCAAAACCACCCGCAGCGGCATGTTCGCCGACGTGCCGGCGGAAGACGTCATCATCGAAAGCGTCGTTCTGGCGTAATCTATGAGCGAAGTCTGCGCGCTGTTCATTTCTGACCTGCATCTGCAGCCGGCGTATCCTGCCACCAGCAAGGCGTTCTTCGACTTCCTGGAGCAGCATGCGCGGCACGCGCAGCAACTGTATCTGCTTGGCGACCTGTTCGAGTATTGGGCCGGCGACGACGACATCGCCGATCCCTTCCACCAACAGGTCGTGGCGGCGCTGCGCGCCGTCAGCGAAGCCGGGGTGGTGATCTACTGGATCGCCGGCAACCGCGACTTCCTGGTCGGCGCCCGCTTTGCCGAAATCACCAACGCCATCTTGCTGCCCGAAACCTGGGTGGCCGAGATCGGCGGACGCAAGGTCGTCGTGCTGCACGGCGACGCCCAATGCACGCAAGACACCAAGTACATGGAATTCCGCGCCATGGTGCGCCAACCGGCCTGGCAGGCGCAATTCACCGCCATGCCGCTGGCCCAGCGCAAGGCCATCATCGCCGGCCTGCGCGCCGACAGCCGCAAGGAACAAAGCGGCAAATCCTACGAGATCATGGACGTCACGCCCCAGGCGATCGCCGACGTGTTCGCCGAGACCGGCGCCGAAGTGATGATCCACGGCCACACGCACCGCCCTGCCCTGCACAAAATCGACGACAAACTCCGCTACGTGCTGCCGGACTGGGAGCTGGAGGCCACGCCGCCGCGCGGCGGCTGGATCGCCATCGACGATGATGGCGCGATCACGCGCCACGACCTCCACGGCGCGGTCATCACGTGACCCCGCGCACGCTGCTTGCCGGGCTGTGCGCTGGCGCCGCCCTGCTCGGTGGCGACGCAGCCATCGGCGCGCAGCCGCAAACACCGCCGCAACTGACCGTCGCCTGGCGCGACAAGCCGCCCTACCACTACATGGAAAACAGCATCCCCAAGGGCTTCCTGCTGGCGCCGGCGCGCACCGTGTTCGACAGCGCCGGCCTGAGTGTGCGCTTCGTCAACGAGCCGCAAAAACGCATCTGGGCCAATTTCCAGCACGGCGCCGACAATTACTGCTCCATCAGCTGGTATCGCCTGCCCGAGCGCGAAGCGGTGGCGCAATACAGCCAGCCCTTCCATGAAGACCTGCCGCACACCATCCTGATCGCCGCCGACATGGTCGAGCGCGTCAAGACGCACACCTCGCTGGCATCGCTGCTGGCCGATCCCGAACTGACGCTGGGCGTGATTGAAGGCGTGTCCTACGGCCCGGTGCTTGATCCCATGATCCGCGCCAGCAAGAATAAAATCATGAGCCGCACGGTGGAAACCACGCAAATGATGCGCATGCTGGGCGTGGGCCGCGCATCATATATGTTTGTCGACCGCGAGGACTGGGACTATTTCCGGCAGCAGAACCAGCCGGGACAGTCCATCGTGCGCCACGACCTGGCTGACATGCCGCCCGGCGTGCGGCGCCACATCGTCTGCAGCCGCGACGTGCCGCAAGAGACCATGAACAAGATCAACCAGGCCATCGCCGCCACCGGCGGCATGCGCAATCCGGGCTACAGCAAGCCGGCCAAATAACTCAGCGCAGCGAAATTCAGCGCAGTGAAGCCATCGCCGTGTTCAGGCGGCGCACCAGTTGCTGGTTCAGGTCGCGCGTGTGGCGCGCCCAGCGTTCCATGGTGCGCTGCAGTTCCGCGTGCAATTGACGGGCTCGGTCGGCATCGCCGACGCCGGCCGCCCAGATCGCAAACTCCGCCTGTACCGTAAAGCTGTTGTAGCGGCCCAGCGCGTGCTCGAACTCCGCGCGCGCCTCGTCCTGACGTCCGGCCGCCGCCAGCGCCTGCGCTAGCAGCAGCGACACTTGCTCGGCGCGGAACTTGTCGTCGCTGGCGCGGATGGTTTGCAGGTGGGCCACCGCTGCAGCTGCACGTCCGCAAGCGAGGGTGGCTTGCGCCGCGCCGAAGCGGATATCGAGGTCGCCGGAGAACGGGCCTTGCAGGCAGGCCTCGTAGGTGGCGGCCGCCTCCTCCGCGTCGCCGGCCGCAAGCAAGGCGGTGGCCAGGCGCATCTGGTTCTGGGCAGTGGGTGTGAAATCGTAGGCGTCGCGCGCTTCGCGCAGTTCGCGGCCCGGATCAAGGGTCTTGGCGGCCACGCTGACGGCCTTGCGGGCGCCATGCTGAATCTTTGAATTCGGCAGATAGATGGCAAAGAAGTAGACGATGCTGCCCAAGCCGGGGAACAGGAACAGAATAACCACCCAGTACAACTGCTGACCGCTGCGGATGGCGTGGATGGCGAAGAAAATCGCCACCAGTACGTGCAATCCGATCCCAAAAATTTCCATGACCTGCCTCTACAATCAAAATGAACCCAGATTGTAGAAGCTATGGCCGCGCATCACAAGGCGGCCACGGCCGCTGGCTGACGCAGGTACGCTGCGGCGTTGCGGGCCAAGCGGCCGATGAACACGCCGTTGAACAGGCCGTACAAGGCTGTCACACCCAACGAGAAGCCGGCGCCGTGCACGACTTCGGGATGCATGGCCGACAACACGCCGACGAAGTATTTGGTCACGAAGATGGCCATCATCAGCATCAGCGGCGCCCAGCTGCCGCGCTGGAAGATCGTGCCGTTGGCGCGGTTGACCACGATTTCGCTTTTGCTCAAGGCCAGAATCAGCGCCACGGCGACCGCCGCACCAGCGGCCCAGGCGGCCCACACGGCTTCGCCCAGCGCGCCATGGGTGTTGATGCTGGTCAGCGCCAGCACCAGCATCACGGCCGGAATCACCGCCATTTTTTGCAGCGAGACTTCGCGGTCCTGGCTGGCGAGGTAGCCGCGATACACCAGGAAGGCCAGCAAGGCCCAGACGTAGATAGGGGTGTGCGAGAGGATTTGACCGATCATGATGAGCTCCTTGAGGTGGCGTTATTAAGTTGCGATGTAGCCACTATGCCCGCCAAAGAGTCAGTCCGGATCGCCATGCGACGAAACGCGCCGGAGCGGCGCGAAATGCCGCCAAACGGCGCGAAAAGTTTATTGCGCCGGCTGCAGTTTCGCCACCAGCCCACCCGGACGGGTATCGATGCCGGTCAGCACGAACTGCACGCCGGCGTAACGCAGCTCCTCCGGGCGGAAGGTATGCACCGGCAAATCGCGGATCACCTTGTCGCTGAGCAGGTTGGCCACGCTGGCAAGCTGGTTCTGCTTGCCTTCGTCGATGTTGTCGAGAATGAAGCGGTCGACATGGGCGTCGGCGATGTAGACCGCGTTGTTCACGCTATCGATCCGCAGCCGGCCGGACACCAGCATGCTGCCGTGCCAGGACTGGCGCGCCAGCAGAGGTGTGACGGCCAGGTCGACCGCCAGCGACACACGGTCGCTTTCCGGCAGGATGGCAAGGCGCGGGTGGCTCAGCTCCACTTCGAACACGCCCAAGGCGCGTTGGTGCAGTGGGAACTTGCGGTCCAGGCTGGTCTGCAGCCGCTCCTGGGGCAACTCCACCTGGCGCGGCCCGATCAGCCCGGCGCAAGCGCTCAGCAGGCCGGCGATCAGCGCGGCAAACATCAGCGGCGCGGCGGATTTCAAGTAACGTTTAAGATTCATCGGAACATCCTTCAAACTAACGGAACACCGCATTATATGACTGCGACAAAAATAGGCTGCGCCGGTTGGACCATCAGCCGCGAGGCGGCGCAGCACTTCACCGGAGACGGCAGCCATCTGGAGCGCTACGCCGCCGTGTTCAAGGCGGTGGAAATCAATTCCTCGTTCTACCGTCCGCACCAACCCGAGACCTACGCGCGCTGGGCCGACAGCGTGCCGGACGACTTCCGTTTCGCGGTCAAGCTGCCGCGCAGCATCACGCACGACCAGCGCCTGCACGATGCCGAAAGCGCGCTGGACCAGTTCGCCGCTCAGGTCGGCGCGTTGGGGGAAAAGCTCGGCTGCGTGCTGATTCAGCTGCCGCCCAGCCTGAAGCTAGACCCGGATGTGGCGGAACGCGTGTTCCGCCAACTGCGCGAGCGCCACACTTGCATGCTGGCCTGCGAAGCGCGCAACGGCAGTTGGTTTGGCGAGGAAGCCACCGCCCTGCTTCAAGCCTGCGACGTCACGCGCGTGATCGCCGATCCGCCGGCCGGCGTGCCGGGGCCGTATGTGGCCACCACCGGCAGCGCCTACGTGCGCCTGCACGGCAGCCCGCGCATGTACTACTCGTCCTACGAAGAAACGTATCTGCGCGACGTGGCGGAATGGCTGGCGCCGCGCGGCGGCTGGTGCGTCTTCGACAACACAGCCTCCGGCGCGGCCATCATGAACGCGCTGACGCTGCGCCGCCTGCTCAATCAAGCCTAAGGACGCAGCGCGCGCTCCAGGTCGTCGAACTTAGCCGGTTTGACCAGGTGGAAATCGAAGCCGGCCTCGCGGCTGCGTTCACGGTCCTGGTCCGAGCCGTAGCCGGTGTGGGCGATCAGGCGGGTGGTGGCGAAGGCCGGCTCAGCGCGCAGCATGCGCGCCAGCGCGTAGCCGTCCGTGCCCGGCAGGCCCAAGTCCAGCACGATGGTGGCCGGCAACTGCGCGCGCGCCAGCTGCAAGGCATCCTCCGCGTTGTTGGCGGTGTACACCTCGTGGCCCATCAGCGACAGCAGTTCCGCCATCACGCTCACGGAATCGATATTGTCATCCACCAGCAGCAGGCGCTGGTGGGCCAGCGGCGGCGGCTCCTCCGCCACCGGCGGCACTACCGACGTTGGCTGCTGCAGCGGGAATTCAACCACGAAGGTGCTGCCCTTGCCGATGCCCTCGCTGGTCACTTCCACCGTGCCGCCGTGCATTTCCACCAGCCGCGACACCAGCGACAGGCCGATGCCCAGGCCGTCGTGCACGCGATCGCGGGTGGAAGCGCCCTGTGCGAACATGTCGAAGATGCGCGCCAGGTTGTACGAGGTGATGCCGATGCCGTCGTCGCTGACGGCGATGCGGATGCGGTTGGGTTGCGGCACCGTGACGGTGACGCCGATGCGGCCGCCGGGATCGGTGAACTTGGCGGCGTTGTGCAGCAGGTTGCCGATGATCTGCGACAGCCGCACCGGATCGCCGTGCAGCCACACCGGCGCCGGCGGCAAGTCCAGCACCAGCGTGTGGTGACGCGCTTCGATCAGCGCCTTGACCGTTTCCACGGCCGGCTCGACCACCGCGTGCAGTTCGATGTCCTGGCGGCGCAGCGTCAGCTTGCCCTGCGAAATGCGGGCCACGTCCAGCAGGTCGTCCACCAGGTGGGTCAGATGACCAACCTGGCGCAGGATCACGTCGCGCGCGCGCTGGTGCACCTCGGTCTGGGTCGGCGACACGCTGTTCATCAACGTGACGGCGCTGCGGATCGGGCTCAGCGGATTGCGCAGCTCGTGCGCCAGGGTCGCCAGGAAATCGTTCTTGTGCTCGTCCGCCGTGCGCAGCAGGCCCTCCATGCTCTTGCGCTCGCTGATATCGCTGGTGATGCGGGCGATGCGGTACGGCTGCTGCTGGTCGTCGCGCACCAGGAAGGCGCGGTCGCGCACCCAGCGCACGTCGTCGTCCTGACCGAGGCGGAATTCCTGGTCGTAGTGGCCACTGTGGAGGAATTCGCGCCAGTCGGCCTGCACCAGGACACGGTCCTCGGGGTGTACCGCGACCAGCCAGTCGTCCGGGCTTTGCTGCAGTTGCGCCAGCGGGCGGGCGAACAGCCGTTCGTACGCCGGGCTGGCGTACAGCAGCCGCTGGTCGGCGATGCCGAACATCCAGAACACGTCCTCGATGTTTTCGGCCAGTTGGCGGAAGCGCTCGTCGCTGTTGCGCAGTTCGGCCTGGGTGCGCTGCAGGCGCAGCAGCGCGTTGACGTTGGCGATCAGCTCGTCGGCTTCGATCGGCGCCGCCAGGTAGTTGTCGGCGCCGCCGTCGAGGCCGCGAATCTTGTCGTCGCGGCCGATCAGCGCGGCCGAGGTCTGCAGCACCAGCACGGTGGCGGTGGAGACGTCGCTCTTGATGCGGCGGCACACCTCGATACCGCTGATGTCGGGCAGCTTGACGTCCAGCAGCACCAGGGCTGGCCGGCGCTGTCGCGCCATCTCCAGGGCGTCGGTGCCGTTTTCCGCTTCGATCACCTGAAAGCCGGCGCTCTGCAGGATGCGGGTCTTGACGTAACGCGCACCGTCGTTATCGTCCACATTCAGGATCAGGATAGAGCTATTGTCCATGACGGTGTCCTTGTTCATGAGGAGACAGCTGGAAGCCGCAGGTAGAACGTCGACCCCTGCCCCTCGGCGCTGCTGACTTCAACCGTGCCGCCCAACAGCGTGGCCAGCTTGCGGCACAGCGGCAGGCCCAGCCCCGTGCCTTTGGCGCGGCGCTGCAACGGGTGTTCGATCTGGCTGAACTCCTCGAAAATCAATTGTTGATTGTCGGGACTGATGCCGATCCCGCTATCGGTGACGGTGAGGGTCACGGTGCCCTCGGACTCGTCCAGCAGCTCGACCACCACCTGTCCGTGCTCGGTGAACTTGAGCGCGTTGGAGATAAAGTTGCGCAACACCTGCGTGACCTTGCCTTCGTCCGAGACCAGCTCGGTCGCGCGCGGCTCGACAAACACCAGCTCCACCGTGGAGTGGCGCGTCAGCGGCCGCAGCATGCCTTTCAAGGCGCTGAACATTTCGCCGATATTGATCGGCGCCCGGTTCACCTCGACCTTGCCCGCTTCGATCTTGGCCAGGTCCAGCAGATCGTTGACCAGCTCCGACAAATCGCCGGCGGCGCTGGAAATGAACTGCACCTGGCGTTCCTGCTCCTCGGTCAGCGGGCCGTCCATACGGTCGAGCAGCAGCGTGGTCAGCGCGCGGATCGAACTGAGCGGCGTGCGCAGTTCGTGGCTGGTGTTGGACAGGAAGCGTGACTTCATTTCGTCGGCCTTGCGCAGGCGCTCGGCCTTTTCCTCGATTTCGGCGTACAGCGCCACCACGCCGCGGTTGGTGTCCTCCAGCTCACGCGTCAGCTCCAGCAGGTCGTCCTGGCGTTCGCGCAGCTCGGCCAGGGCCTGCGCCAGCTCGCGGTTCTGGCGCTCGATTTCGGAATACGTGCTCTGCACCGGCATGGCGGCCAGCTTGGCGCCGATCTGCGCCAGCTCGCGCGACTCCGGGTTCAGCTGCGCCGGCAGCGTCTTGTTCATCACCACGTTGAGCGACACCTCGGTGGCGCGAACGATGTGGCACTCGTCCATCAGGCGCTGCGCCGTCAGCAGCGCCACGTCCAGTTGCGGCGTGCCCTCGGCCACGTCGCCGGCGAGCGGGCGGCGGGCGGCGCCGTCGGCGCTGATGGTCACGCACAGCTGCTGCGGTTTTTCCAGCAAATTGACGGCGAAGGTGGCCCGCCCGCCGGTCAGCCGGCCGTAGGCGCAGCGCGCCACTTCCGACACGGCGGTGGCGATGCGCACTTGGTCCTGCACGCCGAAATTGAGCATGCCGGCGATCTGGCGCGCGCGCTGACGCACCGCCACCACATCGGGCGCGCTGTCGATGCCGACCTGGAGCAGGCGGGTCAAGCTCATTCCTCGCTCCCCGGCATGAGCGCCACCAGCACGCTGGCGTCGTCGCGGCCACGGCTGTGGTCGCGCAGCAGCACGGCCGCAATGATGGCCGGCGCGCGCGCCGCCAGGCCCGGATACTGGTTCAGGTCCCACTGGGTGGTGATGCCGTCACTGGCCAACAACACCAGGGCGCCGGCCGGACAAGGAAACTGCAGTTCCTGGATGGTGCGCATATTGTGGCCGACGATGCCGTTGTGCGACATCAACTGGCGCCGCACGCCATCGGTGTAAATACTGGCGCTGATATTGCCGACCCCGGCAAAACTGAGCTGCTGCGCCGCCGGATCGAGGCTGGCGACCGCCAGCGCCGCGCCGCGCGTCGGCCGCAGGGCCTCGTGGCAGCTGGCGGCCAGCGTCTGCGGCGCCTGGTGGGGCACATCGGACAGCGTCCGCAGCGCGGCGGCGGCGGCCTTGGCGGCCTCGGGTCCGTGGCCCAGGCCATCGACCATCATCAGCGTGGTGCGGTGGCCCGGATGCGCCACCGCCCAGGCGTCGCCGCTTTCGGTTTCGCCGGCCAGCGGCAGGCACACGCCGCCGTAATCGCGCACCTGGGCGCGGGTCGGCGCGTTGCGCCACAGCCGGGCAAACAACACCGTGCCCTTGCCGGGCGGCGCGTACAGGTCGAACTGGTCGGCCAGGCGGTGCATGGCGCCCAGCCCGGTGCCGGCGGTGCCGGCGCTGGAGACGCCGTCGATCATGGCCTGCTGCAGGTTGGCGATGCCGGGACCATCGTCGATGGCCAGCATTTCAATGCAGCGCTCGCCCGCGTGCCTGGCGATCGACAGCAGCAGCCGTCCCTCGCCCGCATGCTTGAGGATATTCGTGGCCGCTTCGGAGATGATGATGGCCAACTGGCCGCTGCGCGTCTCGCTCATCTCGAGCTCGGTCGCCAGCAGTTGCCCGCTGCGCCGCGCCGCGCCCACATCGCTGGCGTGGCTGATGCTGATCCATGCGGCCGGGTCCAGCGAACTACTTAAATTTTCCATTTGATGATCGCTACCGCAGTCCCCTCGCCGGGGCGAGAATCGATGTTAAATTCGTCGACCAGGCGCTTGGTGCCGCCCAGTCCCAATCCAAGGCCGCCGCCGCTGGTGTAGCCGTCGCGCAGCGCCAGATCGATGTCCTCGATGCCGGGTCCCATATCGGCGAACACCAGGCGCAGGCCGTGGCTCAGGCCGTCGCGCAAGCGCTCCAGCACCACCACGCCGCCGCCGCCGTACTTGATGGTGTTGCGCGCCAGCTCGCTGGCGGCCGTCACCAGCTTGGTCTGGTCGACCAGGCTCAGCTTCATGTCGAGAGCTTGTTCGCGCACCGACTTGCGCACCGCCACCACGTGTTCATCGGTCTCCAGCGGCAACACCTGGTGCAGCTGGGCCTTGTTCTCATAACTGGTCAGCAACGGCGAACGATAGCGGCTGACGTCCAAGGTCGCAGGGCTCATCACTCGTAGTTCTTCCCTAGCAGCTTCATGCCTTTCTCGACATTCAGCGCGGTTTTCACGCCGGGCAGGGTCAAGCCCAGCTCCACCAGCGTGATGGCCACGGCCGGCTGCATGCCGACCAGCACCGTCTGGGCGTCGAGCACGCGCGCCATGGCGGCGGTGTTGCTGATCATGCGGCCGATGAACGAGTCCACCAGATCCAGCGCGGAAATGTCGATCAGCACGCCCTTGGCGCGGTCGCGCACGATGCGCTCGGTCAAATCGTCCTGCAAGGTCATGGCCAGGCGGTCGTGCATGTCCACCTGGATGGTCACCAGCAGCAGGTCGCCGATGCGCAGAATAGGTATGCGTTCCATCGTTCGATTAACCCTTGCGGCTGATGGTGGCGCCCACGCGATCCAGCGCCACCACGAAGGCATCGGCCAGGGTGGCTTTGGTGACCACGTCTTCCAGGTTCACGCCGAGGTGGACGATGGTCTGGGCGATCTGCGGGCGGATGCCGCTGATGATGCAGTCGGCGCCCATCAGGCGGGCGGCGGCGATGGTCTTCATCAAGTGCTGGGCCACCAGGGTGTCGACGGTCGGCACGCCGGTGATGTCGATGATGGCGATGGCGGCGCCGGTCTCCACCACTTTCTCCAGCAGGCTTTCCATCACCACCTGGCTGCGCGCGCTGTCCAGGGTGCCGATCAACGGCAGCGCCAGGATGTCGTGCCACAGTTTCACGACCGGGGTCGACAGCTCCATCAACTCATGCTGTTGGCGCACGATGATCTGGTCGCGGCTCTTCTGGAACACCTCCACGGTGTACAGGCCCAGCTGGTCGAGCACGGTGCTGACCGCCCACGAGGCTTCCGCCAGCAGCGTCGGGTCCTGCTCCAGCTCGCCGCGCAGCATGCCGAACAGCGACTGCTTGAGGGCGAACACGAAGGTCGCCGTTTCATTCGGCGTCGAACCCTGCTTGGCGCGCTGGCTGGAAATTTCGTTGAGCAGGTTGCGGACTTCATCCCAGTTGCGGTGGTTGATGTCTTCGGTGCCGCCGGTGGCGATCGCGGCTGGCAGCAGCGCCAGGAACTGGCGGGTATGGCGTTGCACCGATGCTTCATCGCTGCGGAAAGTCTTGCTGGCCAGCTCCGCCGTCCAGGCGGACAACAGGCTCGCTTCGTGCTGGGTGATCAATGCGCTCAGGCGTTGTGCGACGATGTTATTACTCATTAAAGCCCCTAGAGTTTGGATGTTGGACGCGAATCTTGTGACAATCGGTTGACTATAGCATTCCGTCAATAGTTTGGGATTCAATTGTGCGCATCTAGCAAAATTACTTGATCTTTTGATTTGTAGTGTTATAGTTCACTACAACACCACTTCATCAACACACGTAAGGGGTAAATATGTATGTGGAATGACAACGCGCCGATCTATCGGCAGCTCAAGGACAAGGTCGTGGGAATGATGCTCGACGGCCTGCTCAAGCCGGGCGACGCCCTGCCCTCGGTGCGGCAGATCGCCGCCGATTATCAACTCAACCCGATCACGGTGTCGCGCGCCTACCAGGAACTGGTGGACGAGACCCTGGTCGAAAAACGGAGGGGACTAGGTATGTATGTGACAGATGGCGCCCGCGACAAATTGCTGGCCACCGAACGCGAACGCTTCCTGCGCGAAGACTGGCCGGCCCTGCTCGAACGCATCCGCCGCCTCGGCCTGGACCTCGAAACGCTGCTCAAGGCGGCGCCGGGAGGTGCGGCATGAGCGCCATCATCACCGCCGCCAACCTCACTAAGCGCTACGGCAAGCAAGCCGCGCTGGACGGCACCAGTTTTCAAGTCGAAGCAGGCCGCATCGTCGGCCTGATCGGCCCCAACGGCTCCGGCAAGACCACCACCCTCAAGGCCATCCTCGGCCTGACGCAGTTCGAGGGCGAGTTGTCGGTGCTGGGCATGGACCCGCGCACCGAGCGCGAAGCGCTGATGAACGATGTGTGCTTCATCGCCGACGTCGCGATTTTGCCGCGCTGGCTCAAGGTCAAGGACGCAATCGACTTCGTCGAAGGCGTGCACCCGCGTTTCGACCGCAGCAAGGCCGAGAAATACATCGCCAACACCAAGCTGACGCCGGACATGAAGGTCAAAGCCATGTCCAAGGGCATGGTGGTGCAGCTGCACCTGGCGCTGGTGATGGCGATCGACGCCAAGTTGCTGGTGCTGGACGAGCCGACCCTGGGCCTGGACATCCTGTACCGCAAGCAGTTCTACCAGAACCTGCTGGAAGACTACTTCGACGAGAACAAGACCATCCTTATCACCACGCACCAAATCGAAGAGGTCGAGCACATCCTCACCGACCTGATGTTCATCGAAAACGGCAAGATCTCGCTGGCCGCGACCATGGACGAAGTGGGCGAGCGCTTCACGGAAGTGATGGTCGAGCCGCAATTCGTCGCCGCCGCCAACGCCCTGCAGCCGCTGAGCCAGCGCACCGTGTTCGGCAAGGCCGTGATGTTGTTTGACGGCGTGGGCCGTCACCAGTTGTCGAACTTCGGCGAACTGCGCACGCCCAGCGTCGCGGACCTGTTTGTCGCCACCATGAAAGGGAGCTACGCATGAAAACCATGAAATGGCTGATCAAGCGCGAGATGTGGGAAAACAAAGGCATGCTGGTGTGGACGCCGGTGGTGATCGCGGTGGCGGTGGCGCTGCTGGCGATCAGCGGCCTGTTCTTCGGCAAGGTCCAGGGCATGGAAATGGAAGGCCAGACCATCGGCAGCATCACCATCGAAGGCGCGGTGCGCACGCGCATCGCCGACACGCTGGCGCAGGCCTACATCGGCGCCGGCATGCCGGTGCTCATGGTGCTCAGCCTGCTGGTATTCTTCTACTGCCTGGGCGCGCTGCACGACGAGCGCCGCGACCGCAGCCTGCTGTTCTGGAAATCGCTGCCGGTATCGGACTTCACCACGGTGATGTCCAAGCTGCTGCTGGCGGTGGTGGTGGCGCCGCTGATCACGATGGGCATCGCCATCGTGCTGGGGCTGGTGATCTTGCTGGCCACCTGCGTCATGCTGCTCACGCACGGCACCAACCTGTTCGGCGCGGTGTTCTCGTCGCCGGACCTGTACCTGACGCCGCTGCGCCTGGTGGGCCTGCTGCCGGTGTACATCCTGTGGGCCTTGCCGACGGTGGGCTGGCTGCTGATGGTATCGAGCATGGCGCGCTCCAAGGTATTCCTGTGGGCGGTCGGCACGCCGATCATCTTCTCGATGCTGATGCTGTGGGCCGAGAAGGCGCTGCAGTTCGGCATCGACACGGGCTGGTTCTTCAGCCACATCACCAACCGCATTTTGCTGGGCGTGGTGCCGGGCTCGTGGCTGGCGTTCAGCAAAGACACCATCGCCATCGCGCATGAAGAGCACAAGATAGCTTTACCGGACGCGATCTTCAACGCCTCATGGTCGACGCTGGGTGGGATGAGCGTGTGGATCGGCGCGGCAGCCGGCGTAGCGATGATCGCCACCGCCATCTACATGCGCCGCCGCCGCGAAGAGGTCTAAAAAAACCGGGGTCAGTTCCGACATTCGGACACGAGCACAGCCGTAGCGGCCGCTACGGCTGTGCTCGTGTCCGAATGTCGGAACTGACCCCGAATTTACTCGAACTGCTTGCGGAATTCGGCGAACTGCGCGGTGAGGTCTTCCACTTGCTGCCGCAGTTGCTGGACTTCCTGCTCCAGCGCGCCGAGGCGCGTGCCCTGCCCCGCGCCGCTGACCGTTCCGCCCAGGCTGGCCGCCGTTTCTTCGCGCGCCAGCGCTTCTTCCCCGCCCAGCAACTGGCCGTAACGCGGCTCTTTGGTGCCCGGCGCCAGCGCCAGGCGCGACACCAGCGGCGGGTATTTGTCGATCAGGAATTGCAGCGCCAGCTCGACGTCGCCCACCGATTTGAATTCGTGCAGGCGGCCGCTGCGGGTGCGGATTTCGCCGGCCGTTTGCAGGCCGCGCAACATCAGGATCGTCAGCACCGCCAGCTTGTCCTGCTCCAGCGACCATTTGATGCGCATCCGGTGTTCGTACTTGGTCACCCGCGCGCCCGCCTGCGTGATGCCGTTGACGTACTTGCGCTGCATCAGCCGCTGCAAGACCTCGGCCACCGTGTCTTCCGACAGCGCCATCACCGGATCGCGGCTCGACAGCTGGTTGCAGCCGTTGACCAGCGCATTCAGCGACAGCGGATAGTTATCCGGCGTCAGCGCTTCCTTTTCGGCCAGCACGGCCAACACGCGAATTTCAAACGGGTCCAGTACTTCTGCGCCTTCTTCCATGTCTTGCTTTCCTTATTCGACGAGCTTGTTCAATTGGGCGGAATTCAATTTATCACAGTCCGGTACGCTCTGACACTCCAGCCCCGCCGCCTTCATGGTGGCGACCAGCTGTTCGATGCGCAGTTCCTGCTTGACGGCGTTTTCGATCAGCCCGCGTAGCGCTTTCGACAACGGGTCGTCGCCGTTGGGCGTGACGCCGTAAGCGGCGAACGGATTGCTGGCCGCGCTCATGGCGTCCTTCTGCACGATGTGGGCCGGATTGCCGACCGCCGTCGCGCCCGGCGGCACGGGTTTCAGCAGCACGGCGTTGGAGCCGACCTTGGCATACTCGCCCACCGTGAAGCCGCCTAACACCTTGGCGCCGGCGCCGACGATCACGCCGCGCCCCAGCGTCGGATGGCGCTTGGCGCCGGTGTGCAGCGAGGTGCCGCCCAGCGTAACGCCTTGGTAGATGGTGCAGTCGTCCCCGACCTCGGCGGTCTCGCCAATGACCACGCCGAAGCCGTGATCGATGAAGACGCGGCGGCCGATGGTGGCGCCCGGATGGATTTCAATGCCGGTGACGATGCGCGCCAGGTAGGAGATGAAGCGGCCCAGCCATTTCATCCGGCGCGTCCAGCACCAGTGCGCCCAGCGGTGCATGACGATGGCTTGCAGGCCGGGATAGCAGGTCAATACCTCCCAGGCGTTGCGGGCGGCGGGGTCGCGTTCGATGATGCTGTTGATGTCTTGGCGTAGACGATGAAACATGGCGTATCCAGATCGACAACCGGTACGTTAATGTTAGCGTATCCGGCAGGGAATTGCTGAACAGCGGCAGACTTCTGAGGGAGGAGAACCAGCGGCCCCCGAAGCAGGCCGCCGGGTGATGCGTATCGCTTTAAGCTTCCTTGGCGATACGCTGGCGGCGGGCTTCGTACAGACAAACGCCCGATGCAACCGATACGTTCAAACTCTCGACCGAGCCGAACATCGGAATGCTGACCAGCATGTCGCAGGTCTCGCGCGTCAGGCGGCGCATGCCCTCGCCTTCCGAACCCATGACCAGTGCGGTCGGGCCGGTGAAGTCGGCTTCGTACAAACCTTTTTCGCCGTCGTCGGAGGTGCCGATCAGCCAGATGTCGCGGTCCTTCAGGTCACGCAGGGTGCGCGCCAGATTGGTCACGGTGATGTAAGGCACGGTCTCGGCGGCGCCGGAAGCGACCTTGGCGGCCGTGGCGTTCAAGCCCACCGCGCGGTCCTTGGGCACGATCACCGCGTGTGCGCCGACACCGTCGGCCACGCGCAGGCAGGCGCCCAGGTTGTGCGGGTCGGTGATGCCGTCCAACACCAGTAGCAGCGGCGGACCGTCGATGGCGTCCAGCAGCTCGTCCAGGTTGCGCGCCAGCGCCAGCTGCGAGGCAAACGCGATCACGCCCTGGTGACGGCGAGTGCCGACGATCTTGTCCAGACGCGCCGAATCCACCGGCATCACGCGCACGCCGGCCGCCTTGGCGTTAGCCACCAGGTCTTTCATGCGGCGGTCGTCACGCGTGGCGTCGACAAAAATTTCTTCCACCGATGCGGCCTCGTGACGCAGGCGCGAGGTCACCGCGTGGAAACCGAAAATCATTTTATTCTTACTCATTTATCGCTTCTTCTTACTTTTTGAGGCAGGGTTGGCTGCCCGGGGTGCTGCCGCAGTGGGTGCTGCGGCCTTGGTCTTGCGGGAGGCCGCTTTCGGCTTGGCTGCTGCGGGTTGCGCAGCGGCGCCGTTGCGGGCCGGCTTGCCTGGCTTGGCCGACGGGGTGCTCGGGCCAGGCTTGATGTTGGTCTTGCGGTCCTTCGACGGTGCATCCGGACGCGGTGCCACCGCGTCGACGCCGGCCAGGCGCAGGTCGATCTTGCGCGACTCCAGGTCCACCCGCACCACTTGCACGGAAACGCGGTCGGTCAGCTGGAACTTCTTGCCGCTGCGCTCGCCCTTCAGTTCGTGACGAGCGTCGTCGTACTGGAAGTAATCCTGGCCCAGGTCGGTGATGTGCACCATGCCTTCAACGAACAGCTGGTCCAGCTGCACGAAGATGCCGAAGGTGGTCACGCCGGTGATGATGCCGGTGTATTCCTCGCCCAGCTTGTCCTGCATGAAGTAGCACTTGAGCCAGTTCTCGACGTCGCGCGAGGCTTCGTCGGCGCGGCGCTCGTTGGCCGAGCAGTGCACGCCCAGGGCGTCCCACACGGTCAGGTCGCCGGCGGCCTTCGGCTGCTTGCCTTCGGCCTTGTCCTTGGCCTGCTGCTTGCGGGTGGCGTTCGAGACGTTGGTGTTCAGCACGCTGGTGCTGGCGAGCTTCGGCTCGTACTTCTTGCCCAGCAGGATGGCCTTGATGGCGCGGTGCGTCAGCAAGTCCGGATAGCGGCGGATCGGGCTGGTGAAGTGGGCATAGGCCTCATACGCCAGGCCGAAGTGGCCGATATTGTCCGGTGAGTACACCGCCTGCTGCATCGAACGCAGCAGCATGGTTTGCAGCAGCGAGGCGTCCGGACGCTCCTTGATCTGGCGCATCAGCGCGGCGTAGTCGGCCGCAGCCGGCTTGTCGCCACCGTTCAGGCTCAGGTTCACCTGCTTGAGGAAGGTGCGTACCTGCTTGAGCTTTTCAGCGGTCGGCGTAGCGTGGATGCGGTAGGTGCCCGGATGCTTGTGGCGGATCAGCAGGTCGGCCGCGCAGACGTTGGCGGTCAGCATGCACTCTTCGATCAGGCGGTGCGCATCGTTGCGGGTGCGCGGGATGATCTTTTCGATCTTGCCGCTCGGGTTGCAGACGATATAGGTTTCGGTGGTCTCGAAATCGATGGCGCCGCGTTCGGCGCGCGCTTTCAGCAGCGCTTGGAACACGTCGTACAGATTGGTCAGGTGCGGCACCAGGCCCGGGCGGCGTGCCGCTTCCGGTCCCTTGGTGTTGCCCAGGATGTCGGCCACTTCGGTGTAGGTCAGGCGCGCGGCCGAGTGGATCACGGCTGGATAGAACTGGTAGGCCTTGATCTCGCCCTTGGCGGTGACCACGGCGTCGCATACCAGCGTCAAACGGTCGACCGCCGGGTTCAGCGAGCACAGGCCATTGGACAGTTTTTCCGGCAGCATGGGAATCACGCGGCGCGGGAAGTAGACCGAGGTACTGCGTTCGAGCGCGTCGGCGTCGAGCGCGTCGTTCGGTTTGACGTAGCTGCTGACGTCGGCAATCGCGACGATCAGGCGGAAGCCGTTGGCGCGGCCGATCTTGACCGGTTCGCAGTAGACCGCATCGTCGAAGTCGCGCGCGTCTTCGCCGTCGATGGTCACCAGCGGCACGTCGCGCAGGTCGACGCGGTCGCCCCAGTCGCTTTCGCGCACGTGGTCCGGCAGCTTGTTGGCCTGGCGCAGCGCGGCGTCCGAGAAGATGTGCGGCACGCCGAACTTGCGCACGGCGATTTCGATTTCCATGCCGGGATCGTCCAGCGAGCCCAGCACTTCAGAAATCTTGCCGACCGGCTGCTTGAAGCGCATCGGCTGCTCGGTCAGCTCGACGCTGACCACCTGGCCCGACTTGGCCTTGCCGACGGCGCCTTCGATCAGCACGTCCTGCGCAATGCGCTGGTCTTCCGGCGCCACGATCCAGGCGCCGTTGTCGTTCTTCAGCAGGCGGCCGATGATGTGGGTGTTGGCGCGCTGGGTCACCTCGACGATGGTGCCTTCCGGGCGGCCGCGACGATCGACGCCGACCACCTTGGCCAGCACGCGGTCGCCGTGCAGCACTTTCTGCATTTCCTTTTCAGGCAGGAACAGGTCTTCTCCCGGCTCATCCGGGATGACGAAGCCGAAACCGTCGCGGTGGCTGCTGACGCGGCCGGCTATGAAGCCGGTCTGCGTCGCCAGCGAATAGTGGCCGCTGTCGTCCACGATGATCTGGCCGTCGCGCTGCATGGCGTTCAGGCGGCGCGACAGGATAGCCTGTGCATCGGTGCCGACCTTCAGCGTTTTCGACAGGGCGCGCAGGTCCAATGAGCCTTGGGCGCTGCGGAAGATGCCGAGAATTTCCTCCCGGCTGGGAATGGTGTGTGTAGATTGGTTCAAAAGTTTCTTATTTTTTGCAATGTTATTGACAGTAATCAGAGAAATCCGGCCTGGCAAAACGTCAGGTGCATATATATGGCTTGACGACAGGCGTAGTGTACTTGGAAACGTCTTGAATGACTAATTCAGCGGTTTCTGTTGAAAAATGTTGGGCGGGCATTTGACATCGCCCTGAATTCCTCTATAATCTTGGTCTCTCGCAGCGAAAGCCGCGAGAACTGCTAGACAGGGTGGATGTGCAGTAAGGAATGTAAAAGTTCATCTGGCGCAAAACTCTCCCCGTCGATATAATAGCAGAGTTGTTGAGAAGCATCAGTGCCCACGTGGCGGAATTGGTAGACGCGCATGGTTCAGGTCCATGTGCCGCAAGGTGTGGGGGTTCGAGTCCCTCCGTGGGCACCACAGAATTCCGCAAAAAAGCCTCCTTCGGGAGGCTTTTTTCATTCTGTCCATTCCAATTTGAGATGCGCGCCGATTTCGCGCAGCAGGTCATGCTCATTGACCGGCTTGGACAGGAAAGCATCCGCCCCCATCTCCAGCGCACGCTCCGCCTCCTCCGGCGTTGAGCTGGCCGAAATAATCAGCACCGGCGCCTCGGCCGTGCGCGCATCGGCACGCAGGCGGCGCATGGTTTCCACGCCGTCCATGCCGGGCATCACCATATCCAGCAACACCATGTCCGGCCGCACGGTCTGCGCTTGCATCAGCGCCAGCATGCCGCTTTCGGCCTCCACCGTATGAAAACCGAGCGAACCGAGTAAATCGCGCAGCAGCGCACGGTTGGTCGCCACATCATCCACCACCAGGATAGTCTTGCGCGGGCCGGCATAACCGCTGGCGATATGATCGCCGCCCACCTTGACGCCGGGCGCCGCCACCACTGTCAGCGGCACATCGAACCAGAAACGGCTGCCCCTGCCCGACGTGCTTTCCACTTGCAGCACACCGCCCATCAACTGCACCAGCTGGCGACTGATCGCCAGGCCCAGGCCGGTGCCGCCGGCACGGCGCGAAGTATCGCCGACCTGTTCGAACGGCCGGAAGATGGCTTCGTGCTGGTCGGCGGCGATGCCGATGCCATCGTCGATGACTTCAAAGCGCAGCAGCGCCGCATTGACCGCCTGTCCGGGCAGCGCCGGCAAAGGCGACACGCGCAGGATCACTGTGCCGCGATCGGTGAATTTCACCGCATTGCCCAACAGGTTGAGCAGCACTTGCCGCAAGCGCGTTTCATCAACGCTGACCGCCTGCGGCAAATCCTGCGCCATCGCCAGTTCGAAATGCAGGTGCTTTTGCTCGGCGCGCACGCGCATGATGTCGGCCACCACCATCAGCAGTTCGGCCAGGCGCGCCGGCTTGGGATGGAACTCCATCTTGCCGGCATCCACGCGCGACAGGTCGAGCACGTCGTTGATCAGCGCCAGCAGATGCTGGCCGCCCTGCTGGATGGTGCTGATGCCGGTTTGCTGCGGCGCCGTCAGGCTTTTGTCGCGTTTGAGGATCTGGGTGTAGCCGAGCACCGCGTTGAGCGGCGTGCGCAATTCGTGGCTCATCGAAGCCAGGAAGTCGCTCTTGGCGCGGTTGGCCACTTCGGCCCGCTCCATGGCGGCGCGCAGCTCGTCGTTGGTGCGCTGCAGCTCGGCGTTGACGGCGGCCAGTTGCGCCGGACTCGGAATGCGCAGCGCGATCGGGATCAGGCGCAGCATGGCGACGGCCGTGACCACCGAGGCCACGGCGGTGATCGCCTTCAGGCTCACCGACAGCACATAGTCGGGATACCACACCACCCAGATATCGGCCACGTGAGTGGCGCCGCAGGCCAGGATGAAGACGCCGAAGGCGATGAACATCCAGTCGAACGGCATGTCGCGGCGCTTGCGGATGAAGTAGATCAGGCTGACAGGAATGGACAGGTAAGCCAACGCGATCAAGGCGTCGGAAATCACACTGGTCCAGAGGATGGAGGGTATCCATAGAAAACAATGGCCGTGGGGCATAAAGGCCTGGCTGTCGAACCAGCTGTTGATCATTTCCGTTCCCTTCTCCAGCATTGTTGAAATGACAGTATTAAGCTTACGAAACTCCATAACAAGATGCAAGCACAAAAATACTTGCGGAAAACAACTGACTCCCTTAAGATACTGGCCTCTGGCGCAGGCAACTGCAACAGAGCAGCAGTAAAAATGCCCACGTGGCGGAATTGGTAGACGCGCATGGTTCAGGTCCATGTGCCGCAAGGTGTGGGGGTTCGAGTCCCTCCGTGGGCACCAAGAATTCCGTTGTTAAAAGCCTCCTTCGGGAGGCTTTTTTCATTTCCGCGCGGGCTACGACGGTGTTTTGAAATAATTTCAGAAAAGCAGCAAATTGCCGCAAATTGCTATTGACGAGTGCCGGTCCGCCCCGTAAGATGCGTGCCTTCTGATGCAGAACACGCAGCAGAAAGTAGCGAAGACAGTATCAGCGCCCACGTGGCGGAATTGGTAGACGCGCATGGTTCAGGTCCATGTGCCGCAAGGTGTGGGGGTTCGAGTCCCTCCGTGGGCACCAAGCGCTGATGACTGTTGATGTTACAAATGCCCACGTGGCGGAATTGGTAGACGCGCATGGTTCAGGTCCATGTGCCGCAAGGTGTGGGGGTTCGAGTCCCTCCGTGGGCACCAAAAATTCCGCAAAAAAGCCTCCCTCAGCGTAAAGCGCCGAGGGAGGCTTTTTTCATTAGGATCGATATGACATCAGCTCGCCCCGCCACTTTTCGTCAAGCCGCTCTTCACGACATACCCGCGATGTCCGCGATTCGGCTTGCGGTGCGTGAGAATGCGCTGTCCAACCCAGATCGCATCACCCGGCAAATGTACGAGGACTATCTCGAAGTGCTTGGCCGTGGCTGGGTGGCAGAGATAGATGGCGAGGTCGCCGGGTTTTCATATGCGGACAAAACAAACGCATCGATCTGGGCACTGTTCATCTCACCCGACCATGAAGGCAAAGGGCTGGCAAAACAATTGCTCAACATGGCAACCGGCTGGCTGTTTGAGCAAGGCCACAGCAGCATCCGATTGAGTACAGGGGTAGACACCCGCGCAGACCATTTTTACATGCTGCAGGGATGGACCAGAGAGCGGGTTGAAGGAAAAGAGGCTTTCTACTTGTTGACCGCCACGCTCGAACCAGTCGCGTGAGCATTCACGTATTTTCCAGCTTGGCGACATGCTATCCTTTGCAGCATCAGTCCAGCTCTAGCAACCAGCGACTAGTACAATAGCTCAAACGACGGCGCCGTCGGTTTCGTCTTTTTCCTTGATCGGCTTGATCAGGTCTTCGCGCTTCACGCCCAGCCACATGGCGACTGCGGCGGCCACGAACACCGAGGAGTAGATACCGAAGCAAATACCGATGGTCAGCGCCATGGCGAAGTAGTGCAGCGTTGGACCGCCCAGGAACAGCATCGACAGCACCATCATCTGCGTACAGCCGTGGGTGATGATGGTACGCGAGATGGTCGAGGTGATCGCGTTGTCGATCACTTCGTGCACCGAAGCCTTGCGCTGCTTGCGGAAGTTTTCGCGGATACGGTCGAAGATAACCACCGATTCATTCACCGAATAACCCAGCACCGCCAGCACGCCGGCCAGCACCGTCAGCGAGAACTCCCACTGGAAGAACGCGAAGAAGCCCAGGATGATAATCACGTCGTGCAGGTTGGCGATAATCGCCGCCACTGCGAACTTCCACTCGAAGCGAACCGCCAGGTAGATCATCACGCCGATGATCACCATCACCAGCGCGTTCAGGCCGTTCTGCGTCAGCTCGTCGCCCACCTGCGGACCGACGAACTCCACCTTCTGCATGGCCACCAGCTCGGCGCCGGCAGGGTTGGCGCAGGATTGCTTGACCACGTGCTCGCCCTTGGCGGTCACGGTGTCGATCTGCCTCATGGCGCCGGTTTCGGCCTTGCACAGCGCTTCGAACACTTGCGCCGAGGCGGCGTTGGGCGTGATGCCCTTCACCACCGGCAGGCGCAGCATGACGTCGTGCGCGGTGCCGAAGCCGGCCGCTTCAGGATGCTCGTAACCGATGCTTTGCAGCGTCGAGCGGATCCGTTCCAGGTTGGCCGGCTGCTGGTACTTCAGCTCCATCACGGTGCCGCCGGTGAACTCCACCGAGAAATGCAGGCCCTTGTGGAACAGGAAGAACACGGCTGCGACGAAGGTCAACGCCGAAACGACGTTGAACACCAGCGCATGGCGCATGAACGGTATGTCTTTTTTGATGCGGAAAAATTCCATGTTTCGTGCCCCGAGTTATATCCGACTATTTCTGACCTGGTACCCAGACGGTACCGATGGCGATCGATTGCAGCTTTTTCTTGCGGCCGTACCAGAGGTTGACCACGCCACGCGACACAAACACGGCGGAGAACATCGAGGTCAGGATACCCAGCGTGTGCACCACGGCGAAGCCGCGAATCGGGCCGGAACCGAACACCCACAGCGCCACGCCCACGATCAGGGTGGTCACGTTGGAGTCGATGATGGTGGCCCATGCACGATCGAAGCCGGCGGCGATGGCCTGCTGCGGCGACGCGCCCGCACGCAGTTCCTCGCGCACGCGCTCGTTGATCAGCACGTTGGAGTCAATCGCCATACCCAGCGCCAGCGCGATAGCGGCCATGCCCGGCAGGGTCAGGGTCACTTGCATCAGCGACAGGATCGCCAGCAGGAACAACAGGTTGCAGGCCAGCGCCAGCACGCTAAAGAAGCCGAACATCATGTAGTATGCAATCATGAAGATCGCAATCGCGGCAAAGCCGTACAGCGTCGAGTGCATGCCCTTGTTGATGTTCTCGGCGCCCAGTGCAGGACCGATGGTGCGTTCTTCGATCACTTCCATTGGTGCGGCCAGCGCGCCGGAGCGCAGCAGCAGTGCCAGCTCTGCGGCACTGTCGGACGTGCCCATGCCGGTGATATTGAATCCGCTGCCATTGAGTTCCTGCTGAATCATAGGGATGGATAGAACTTCTGGCTTGCCGACTTTTTCATACAATACTATTGCCATCCGCTTGCCGACTTTGCCGGTGGTGGCTTCACTGATGCGGCGGCGGCCTTCGTTATTTAGTTCCACATTCACGGCGGGACGCTGGTTCTGGTCGAAGGCAGCGACGGCGCTAGTGATGTAGTCACCAGTCAGTACCACGTCCTTGTACACGACCACTGGCGCATCCTTGCCGGCAGTGAGCAGTTCGTCGCTGAACGGAATCGATGCGGACAATTCGCTGCCGGGCGTGATCGCATCATCGACCATGCGTATTTCCAAACTGGCTGTACGGCCAATTACCGAACGTGCGCGCGCCACGTCTTGCATTCCTGGCAGTTGAACCACAATACGGTCGATGCCTTGCTGCTGAATCACTGGCTCCGCGACACCCAGCTGGTTCACGCGCTTGGCTAGCGTGTTGATGTTTTGCTGCACGCCATCGGCGACGATTTGCTTCAGTGCTTCCGGCTTTAAACGAATAGTGATTTTCAGGTCGTTGCCTTTGCCGGCCTCGGTAAATGCCAATCCACTGAGTTGTCCAGCCAATACCTCTTTCGCTCGCTGCCGGCTAGCGTCGTCACGAAATTTGATGTCGATCGTATCGCCTTCGCGCGCAATGCCGGCGTGGCGCACGTCCTTGTCGCGCAAGATGGTGCGAGTGGACGCTTGTATCCCCTGTATGCGCTTGTTGAGCACGGCCTTGGTGTCGACTTGCATGAGAAAGTGAACGCCCCCCCGCAAGTCGAGGCCCAAATACATCGGCACTGCGTGTAACGCTTGCAACCACTTGGGCGTATCAGCCCGCAGGTTCAGGGCAACTATATAGGTCGGATCACTCAGGTCGGAATTCAGGCCTTGGTCTAGCGCAGATTTTGCGCGGAACTGGATATCTGGGCTAGCGAAGCTGGCGCTGACGAAGGGGGAGGCGCCGGTGTTGTCATAGCTAAGCTCTTTGTAATCGATACCCCCTTTCGCTAGTACGTCGGCGACTCGGGTGCGAATCTCAGGTGTAATCTTGACGTTGGATTTTCCGTTGGTCACCTGTACTGCGGGCACTTCGCCAAAGTAATTCGGCGCGGCGTATAGCGCACCTAGCAAAATGGCGACGGCAATCAGGATGTACTTCCAGATTGGGTATCGGTTCATGTCTCTCTCTCTGATTTGTCGAGTACGCATGAGTTGAGGTTGTTATTTCGACAAACAAGAGAGGATCAAGAGAATATTTTTGACTCTGATAAATTACGTAGCGCGGCCCTCCCGCTCCGTTGACGATTTCATCGTGATGTCATATTAAAAAACTAAGCTTGTCCGTTCTTAAATGATCGGAGCAAGCATGACTTCATCGATTTCGCGTCGCAGTTTCCTGGCCCAAGGTGGGGCTTTCGTGGGTAGCTCGGCACTGGGAGGCTCCCTGCTGCTTGGAGGTTGCGGCAGCAACAGCCCTACGGCGATCGGTGTCAGTGAGAACGAACGGCCCAAGATGCCGTCGGGGATACAGTTTGGCGACATCACTGATAATCGGGCGATCATCTGGAGCCGGAGCGACCGCAACGCGCAGATGATAGTCGAATACGATACCAGCGACCGTTTCAACAATGCCAGCCGCATCGTTGGCCCCACTGCCAGCGACGCCACCGATTTCACGACCCGTGTCGACCTGAGCGGCTTGCCTCCCGGCCAAACGGTCTTCGTGCGCGTGCGCTATGTGGATCCCAGCAATTCAAAAATCGAAAGCGAAACCATCTTGGGTCAATTCAGGACCACGCCGACTGCCGATGCTACCCGGCCAGTGCGTTTTCACTGGAGCGGCGACCAGTGCGGCCAGGGCTGGGGCATCAACACCGATTTTGGCGGCATGAAAATTTATGAAGCGATGCGTTTGCGCGATCCGGACTTTTTCGTCCACAACGGCGACACGATTTATGCCGACGGCCCGATCCTGGCCCAGGTAACGGCGGAAAACGGCCAGGTCTGGCGCAATCTGGTCACGGAAGAAGTCAGCAAGGTCGCGGAAACGCTGAAGGAGTACCGTGGCCGCCATGCCTACAATATGATGGACGCGAACTTCCGCAAGTTCGCCGCTCAAGTGCCGCAGGTCTGGCAATGGGACGATCACGAAGTGACGAATAACTATAGCGCTTCCAAGGATTTATCGGCCGATGCGCGTTACACCGAAAAAAACATTGCGACCCTCACTACCCGTGGCCGTCGCGCCTTCCTTGAATACGCGCCGATGCGCTATTACAAGCAAAGCGAGCCGCAGCGCCTGTATCGCACCATCTCCCACGGCCCGCTGCTGGACTTGTTCGTGGTGGACATGCGCAGCTACCGTGGCCCGAACAGCACCAATCTGCAAACGGCGGAAGACGCCACGTCTGCATTCCTGGGTAGTGCGCAGGTGGAATGGCTGATCGCCGGGCTGAAAGCCTCGACCGCAACCTGGAAAGTCATCTCCGCCGACATGCCCATCGGCCTCAACGTCGGCGACGGCAAGAACGCGCAGGGTGAAGCCTTATGGGAGGCCCTCGCCAACGGGAACGACGGCCTTCCACTCGGCCGCGAACTCGAAATGGCCCGCCTACTCAGCAGTATTAAGGCAGTTCCCAACGTGGTCTGGATCACCACCGACGTCCACTACTGCGCCGCCCACTACTACGATCCCGCCCAAGCCAAGTTCACGAACTTTTCCCCATTCTGGGAATTCGTCGCCGGCCCGATGAACGCCGGCACCTTTGGCCCGGGCGTGCTCGACAAAACCTTCGGCCCGACCGCTGTCTTCTCGAAAAGTCCGCTGATCCAGAACTCATCGCCATTCGCCGGTTACCAGTTCTTTGGTGAAGTCAATATCGACCCACGGACGAAGGCGATGAAGGTCGAGCTTTTCAACCTCGACGGCGTCTCGCAGTTTGCGCAGACGCTGCCGGCGGTGGGTTTATAGCGCGGCTTTGACGGCTGCGGCCAAGGAGATGGTCGGATGCCCGATCAGCTTGCTCAGGGTGCGGCTGTCGTCGAACAGTGCGCCTTGGGCGGCTTGAGCGTCGGAGTCGGCGATCAGGTCGGCCAGCGGGGCTGGCAGGCCGAGGCCGATCAGCATCTCGTGGTAGTCCGCTTGCGGCAGGTTGTGGAACGGGATGTCCTTGCCGGTCTGGCGCGACACTTCAGCAGCCAGTTCCGCCAGCGTAAAGCCGGTGTCGCCCGCCAGTTCATACACCTGCTCCACCGGGCCAGTGCTGGCCAACACCGCTGCCGCCGCTTCGGCATAGTCCGCACGCGCCGCCGCCGAGATGCGGCCCTCGCCCGCCGATCCTGCCAGTGCACCATGCGCCACCGCGCCGCCCAGCCCGCCGGTGTGGTTTTCCACGTACCAGCCATTGCGCAACAAACTAAAAGGCAGGCCCGAGGCAAGTACCGCTGCTTCGGTCTCGCGATGCTCCCCTGCCAGACCCAACGTCGAACGATCGGCGTGCAGCACGCTGGTATAGGCCAGCAGACCAACCTTGGCGCGCGCAGCCGCCTCGATCACATTGCGGTGCTGCGCGACACGGTTGCCCAGCGCGTTCGACGAAATCAGCAGCACCTTGGTGGCGCCAACGAAGGCCGCGTCCAGCGAGGCCGGATCGCTGTAATCGGCGCGGCGCACCTGCACGCCTTGGGCGGCGAGGTCGTCCGCCTTGGCTGGGTCGCGCACGGCGGCGACGATCTGCGCAGCAGGCGTGGTTTTCAACAGGCTGGCAATCACCAGGCGGCCCAGTTGGCCGGTAGCAGCGGTAACGATGATCATGAACTTCTCCTTTAAAAGTGGATGAGTCCATCATATAGGCTATACTTACGAATTGTAAGTACGCACATTTTAGTAAGTACCCATGGAGCCCATCATGAGCAATCGTTCGCTGCGCAATACCATCCAGGAAATGAACCAGGGCCCGCGCCAGGCGCAGGTGATGGCGGCGGACTGTCCTTCGCGCGCCGTGCTCGGCCACATCACCAGCCGCTGGGGCGTGCTGGTAATGGTGATGCTGCTCGAACGCACCCACCGCTTCAGCGAGCTGCGCCGGGCGGTCGGCGGCGTCAGCGAAAAGATGCTGGCGCAAACGCTGGACGCCCTCGCCCACGACGGCCTGGTGCTGCGCGTGGCGCACCAGGTGGTGCCGCCGCACGTGGAATACAGCCTGACGCCGCTGGGGCGCGAGGCGGCCGAGCGGCTGGAGGTGCTGGTGGACTGGATCGAAACCAAATTCCCGCTCATCCTGGAAGCCCAGCAGGACTACGCACGCAAGGCGGCATAACATTGTCCACACATGCCAAACTTGTAATACACTAGGTCTACGCCGCCCTGCGGAACCGCACCACTGAGACACGATGCCGCCGTTCTCTGCCGACCAGCCGCAAACCATCCTGATAGTCGCCAGCACGGCGTATGACGCCGCCGCGCTGCGTCGGATGCTGCGCCGTCACCATTTCGAGGTGCGTGTCGTCAACCGTGGCGACGAAGCGCTGGCCGCCGCCCGCAACGGCAAGCTCGCCCTGGTGTTGCTGGACGTGGCGCTGGCCGGCAGCGCCAGCCTGGAACTTTGCCCAAGACTGCAACAAGCAAGCCAGCAGCCACTGCCCGTTTTCCTGCTGTCGAGCCATCCCGGCGAGGAAGAACGCATCCGTGCCCACGAGGCCGGCGCTGCCGCTTACCTGCCGATGAGCCTGCCCATCGACGAGATGGCCGAGAAAATCCTGCTCTACCTGCAAGCGATCTCGCCAGCGCCGGTGCTGGCCGGCATGCCGACCATGGCCACGCTGGAAGTCAACTACCACACCATGCTGGCCGGCTCGCCGGACGCAATCCTGCTGCTGCAGCGCGGCAGCAACCGTATCCTCGACGTCAACCGCCGCACCCGGCAACTGTTCGGCATGACCGAGACCGAACTGCTGCAAACCGATTTGCTGTCGCTGTGCCCGCCCCTGCAACCGGACGGCCAGCCGAGCACGCACGTCTTCGCCACCGACCTGGAGCAGGTGATGTCCGGTGCGGTGCAGGTGTTCGAGCTGGAGATGCTGCACAGTTCCGGCCGTCCCCTCACCTGCGAGCTGCGCATGGTGCCGCTGACCACGCAGGAACACCGCCTGATGCATGTGCGCATCGTCGATGTCACGCCGCGCAAGCTGGCGGCCGAACTGCGCGACGGCAAGAACGCGCTGCTGGAAATGATCGCGCGCGGCGCGCCGCTGCTGGAAACGCTGGACCGCCTGGTGCGCCTGATCGAGGCCCAGATCGACGACGGCCACTGCACCGTCATGCTGCTCAATCCGGATGGTGCGACCGTGCAAAGCGCGGCCGGACCCAGCATGCCGGCCGAATACATGAGCGCGCTCAACGGCCTGCCGATCGGGCCGGCGGCCGGCTCCTGCGGCACCGCCATGTACCGCAAGGAAACGGTGATCGTCAGCGACATCCTCAACGATCCGCTGTGGACGCCCTACCGCAATACCGCCGCCCACTTCGGCTTGCGGGCCTGCTGGTCGACGCCCATCCTGCTCGACAAGGACACCGTGCTGGGCTCGTTTGCCATGTACTACAACGAGGAGCGCGCGCCCGACGAGGAAGACCGCCGCCTGATCCACACCGCCACCCACCTGGCCGGCATCGCCATCGCCCGTGCGCGGCGCGAGGAAGAGCTCGAGCGCCACCGCGACCACCTGGAAGAACTGGTCTCGGCACGTACCGCCGAGCTGCAACAGGCCAAGCAGGAAGCCGAACTGGCCAACGAAGAACTGAGCACCGTGCTCGACAACCTGAGCATGACGCAGCAGGAACTGGTGCGGCGCGACAAGCTGGCCGCCCTGGGCGCGCTGGTGGCCGGCGTGGCGCACGAGCTCAACACGCCGATCGGCAACAGCCTGACCATGGCCGGCAGCATGAGCGAGCGCACCGCCGCGCTGCGCGAGGAGCTGAAAACCGGGCTGCGGCGCTCGGCGCTGGAAAGCTATCTGGAGCAGGCAGCAGCGGCCGACGAAGTGGTGCTGCGCAACCTGAACCGCGCCGCCGCGCTGGTGGCCGGCTTCAAGCACATCGCGCTCGACAGCGACGACAGCCAGCGCAGCCGCTTCGTACTGGGCGACGTGGTGGCGGCTTTGCTGCAAGCGGTCCAGGGCGAGGTCGCCAGGCAGGGGCTGGAGCTGATCGAGGATGTCGACCACTGGCTGGAAATGGACAGCTATCCGGGGGCGTTGACGCGGGCGCTGCGCCACCTGATCGACAACAGCCTGGTGCACGGCTTCAGCGAGCGCGGCGGCCGCAGCGGCGACGCCCACGGCAACATCACCCTGTCCGCGCACGAGAGCGCCAACGGCGAGATCGCCCTCACCCTGAGCGACACCGGCGTCGGCATCGCGCCGGAAAACCTGCCGCGCATCTACGATCCCTTCTTCACCACGCGGCTGGGCGCCGGCGGCTCCGGGCTCGGTTTGTATATAACACACAACATCGTCACCGGCGTGTTGGGCGGCCGCATCGACGCCGCCAGCACGCCCGGCGGAGGCGCCAGCTTCATGTTGCGTCTGCCGAAAGTCGCGCCACGGTGATTTTTTCCGCTCCGCAACTGTTGCAGACGTATAATTGCCGTAGCAGACCGGCAAGCAGCCGGCGCACAGCGGAGAGTAGCGGCCATGCAACCCCATCCGGTTCCGTCCAGGACAATCAAAGTCGCGGCATTGCGCTGCGAGTTCTGCGACAGCACCACTGAAACCGCCTTCCTGCGGCATCAACTGGCGATGACGCAGGGACAATTGCGCGTCACGTTTCTATTTTGCGCCCTGTTCTACCTGTGCTTCGCGCTGAGCGACCTGCTGTGGGTCGGCTACCAGATGAAAACCTGGCTGCTGGTCGGCGCGCGGCTCGCGGTGGCGGGCACGGTGCTGGCCTGCCTGGCGCTGCTCAAGCGGCGGCCGGACTCGATTCCGGCAACGCGGCTGGCCGCCAACATCGTCGAGGTGACGGGCGCGGCCGGCTTCCTGCTGATCGCCGCCTTGCGGCCGAACGAATTCTCGCTGCACGCGATCTCGATGTCCATAGTCGTCATCGTGCTGTACATCTACATTCCCAACCGCCTGGTCTACGCGGCCACCATCGCGGCGCTGGCCACCGCCCTGTTCATGGCCCTGGCATGGTGGCTGAGTGGTTTGCCGAGCATCGAACTGGCCACGATCGCGGCGCTGCTGGCGCTGACCAACCTGTTCGGCTACGTGGCGGCGCGGCGTTACCAGATCCTTTGGCGCGAAGAATACAGCGCGCAGATGGTGCTCAAGAACCTGTCGGTGCGCGATCCGCTGACCGGCTGCTACAACCGCCGCCACCTACATGAACAGCTGCTGGAAACGGAAATCTCGCGGGCCCAGCGCTATCGGCTCAGCCTGACGGTCATCATGTGCGACCTCGACCACTTCAAGGCCGTCAACGACACCTACGGCCACTACGGCGGCGACGCCGTGCTGCAACGCTTCGCCGCGCTGCTGCAATCGATGACGCGCGACAGCATCGACAGCGTGGTGCGCTACGGCGGCGAGGAATTCCTGCTGATCCTGCCGGAAACTGACCTGGGCGGCGGCACATTGCTGGCCGAACGCTTGCGCCAGGGGCTCGCCGCCGCGCCGGTCGAGCACGACGGCCGGCGCATCGCGATCACGGCCAGTTTCGGCGTCGCCAGTGTGGATTTCGCCACCTCCACGCACGACGCGCACGTCAACATGATCGCGGCCGCCGACAATTTGCTGTACGCTGCGAAAAACAGCGGCCGCAATCGCGTCTGCGCGCAACAACTGGTGTGAACCATGCAAGCCTTTAATTCGAGAATTATCGCGGTGCTGATGCTGGCCCTGCACTGCGGCGCACTGAATGCCGAACCGGCGCCATGGTGGAAATGGCGCAGCAAGATCGACGGTGCCTTGTTCTGCTCGCAGACACCGCTGGGACCGGGCTGGGAAAAGGCCTACGGGCCGTTTCGCGATGCCCGTTGCGTAAAGTTAATTGTTACTAGATAATCAAATCACAAAAACACGGTAAAACCGGAATCGCTGCAAGCTGCATCCCACATTCACTATGGAGGAGACTGTATGTTTACGAATCCCGAACAATTTGCCAACATCACCAAATCGTTATTCGAGTTTCAGCTGGAGACCTTCAACATGCTCACCAGCAAGACGGTGCAGGGTGTAGAGCAAGTCATCGCCCTCAATATCTCCACCGCCAAATCCAATATTGAAGACGGCCTGGCCGCCGGCAAGGAAATCAGCAAGGCGCAAGATCCCAAAGCGGCGATGAAGCTGGCCGCCGAGCAGATCCAGCCGGGCGTGGCCGGCGCGGCGGCTTACCAGCAGCAGCTGGGCGACATCATCGCCGACATCCGCGAAGAATTCACGCGCGCCGCCGACGCCCACGTGGTGGAAGCGAAAAACAACCTGAGCGCGCTGATCCACGACGTCACCAAGAACGTGCGTCCGGGCTCGGAAAACGCGGTGCAGATCGTCAAAACCGCGATCGACAACGCCTTTGCTGGCTACGAGCAGGTCACCAAGGCCACCAAGCAGGCGGTGGAAGCGGTGGAAGCGGAAATCGCCAAAGCCAACGCCCTGGTCACCAAAAAATAAACTTCGGCTTTTTTACTTTGCAAGCGGAGGGGGACGCGGTACACTGTACATAAATACAGTTAATCGCCGTCCGCCCTTCTTCTTGCCGCAATGATCAAAGTTCTGGAAAATCCGTTCTACTATCTGGAGAATTTTCACCAGGTATTGGCATGGATCGGCGAACGCTACGACGATCTGCTAACCGCCGAAGAACGCCATTTCCTCGCCACCTTCCCCACCCTGCCGCAATCGTCACGCGCGCTGTTCGTGCGCATGGTCATGCGCAAGGGAACGGTATTCCGCGCCAGCAAGCTGGTCTACGCGGAAATCGGCAGCACGCACGAGGCGGCCCGTCCGCTGGCCGAACTGGGCCTGATCGAGGACGATCCGCAATTGGGCCTGGAGGCGCTGTTCGAGCTGCTGCAAAAGCCCGAGATCGTCAAAGTCTTCCAGCTGGCGCCGCACGTCCGCCATCTGCGCAAGGCCGACCAGCTGGAAGCGCTGCGCGAGCAGTACGACGCCGAGCACCGCTTCTCCGGCTGGTACACCAATTCCGGCGACCACGTCTACCGCAATCTGATGCAGGAGCTGTGCGACCGCCTGCGGCTTATCTTCTTCGGCAACTACCATCAGGACTGGACCGAGTTCGTGCTGTCCGACCTCGGCATCTACCAGTACGAAAAAGTACCGTTCTCGCCGGCCGCGCGCGGCTTCCGCTGCCGCCGCGACATCGACGACTTCCTCGCCCTGCACCAGTGCCACGAACGCTTTGCCGACGGCGAAGCGCCGGCCGACGTGATCCGCGACCTGCCGCCCTGCGCGCCCGACAACGAATGGCTGCGCAGCCGCCGCAACAAACTGATGTTCGCCATCGCGCAGCACGTGGAGAAGCTGGCCGACTGGCCGCTGGCCCACGCCATCTACGCCGATTGCGATTATCCCGGCGCCCGCGCGCGCGCCATCCGCGTGCTGGAAAAAAACGAGCAGCCGCGCGAAGCCTTCGATCTGCTGCAAACGGCCATGCAGGCGCCGGAAAGCGAAGCCGAACGCCAGCAATTGCTGCGCATGGCGCCGCGCCTGGCGCGCAAGCTTGGTCACGCCAAGCCGCCGCCGGTGTCGCTGGCGCAAGCGCAGCGCATCGACCTGAGCCTGCCACCGCCGGAGGAAGCCGCCTATGTGGAGTTCGTGGTGCGCGACCACCTGAGCCGCGAGGACGCGCCGGTCTACTATGTCGAGAACTCGCTGATGAATTCCCTGTTCGGCCTGCTGTGCTGGGATGCCGTGTTCTCGCCGATACCGGGCGCGTTCTTCCATCCCTACCATCGCGGCCCGGCCGACCTGCACAGCGCCGACTTCCAACGCCGCCGCGCGCTGCAGTTCGGCGAGGCGCTGGCTCAGCTCGACGGCGACCACTACCGCGCCACCATCCGCGCCAACTACGCCGCCAAGCAAGGCATCCAGTCGCCCTTCATGTACTGGGAAGCCATCGATGAAGACCTGCTCGACCTGGCGCTGGACTGCATTCCGCCACTGCACCTGAAGCGCGCTTTCGAGCGCATCCTGCAGGACATCAAATCCAACCGCAGCGGCTTCCCCGACCTGATCCAGTTCTGGCCCGCCGAGCGCCGCTACAACATGATCGAAGTAAAAGGCCCCGGCGACCGCTTGCAGGACAACCAGCTGCGCTGGATCGAATACTGCGCGCGCCACCAGATGCCGATTTCGGTCTGCTACCTGCAGTGGGCGGCATGACGCAGGCCCGCTATACCGTGGCGGTGCGCGCGCTGTGCGAGTTCACCGCCAAGACCGGCGACCTCGATCTGCGCTTCACGCCCTCGCCCACCGCGCAGGAAGGCATCGCCGGCCACGGCGTGGTGACCTCGCGCCGCGACGACGACTACCAGACCGAGATTTCGCTGTCCGGCGATTTCGGCCCGCTGCACGTGCGCGGCCGCGCCGACGGCTACGACATCCGCGCCAACCGCCTGGAAGAAATCAAAACCTATCGCGGCGACTTGAAGAAGATGCCGGACAACCAGCGCGCGCTGCACTGGGCGCAGGTCAAGGTCTACGGTCACCTGTTATGCCAGGATCAGGGCCTGGAAAAAATTCGCCTGGCGCTGGTGTACTTCGACATCGGCAGCCAGAAGGAAACCGTGCTGCACGAGGATCACACGGCGGCCGGCCTGCAAGACTACTTCGCGCAGCAGTGCGGCCTGTTTCTGCAATGGGCGCAGCAGGAGATGGCGCATCGCGCAGAACGTGACCTGCAGCTGAAGGCCATGCGCTTCCCCTACGGGGACTTCCGTCCCGGCCAGCGCCAGCTGGCCGAAGCCATGTACCGCGCCAGCAATCGCCAGGTATGCCTGCTGGCGCAAGCGCCCACCGGCATCGGCAAAACGGTCGGCAGCCTGTTCCCGATGCTGAAGGCCAGCGCCGAACATGGCGTCGACAAGATCTTCTTCCTCGCCGCGAAAACCTCGGGCCGCCAGATGGCGCTGGACGCGGTGGACCTGATCCGCGAAGGCGCACCGCTGCTGCCGCTGCGCACCCTGGAGCTGGCGGCCAAGAGCACCGCCTGCGTCAACCCGGACAAAGCCTGCCACGGCGAATCCTGCCCGCTGGCCAAGGGCTTCTACGACCGCCTGCCAGCCGCGCGTGTATCGGCGTTGGCCATCATGGCGCCGTCCGGAGGCGCCGGCCACGCCAGTGCCCCGCCGGCGCTGGACCGCGACACCTTGCGCGCCATCGCCCTCGCCCACAACGTCTGCCCGTATTACCTGAGCAGCGAATTGGCGCGCTGGTGCGACATCGTCATCGGCGACTACAACTACTACTTCGACAGCAGCGCCATGCTGCACAGCCTCACGCAGCTCAACGACTGGAAGGTCAACGTGCTGGTGGACGAGGCGCACAACATGGTCTCCCGCGCGCGCAAGATGTATTCGGCCGACATGGAGCACGACAGCCTGCGCCTGCTGCGCAAGATCGTTCCCGAGGAATTGAAAAAGCCGCTGGACCGCGTGCACAAGCAGTGGAACCAGCTGGAGAAAGACCAGACGGCCGAGTACCAGTCCTACTCCGAGCTGCCGGAAAAATTCATGGGCGCCTTGCAGACCGCATCCACCGCCATCTCCGATTACATGGCCGACCATCCCGGCTACGTGGAGCCGGACCTGCAAAGCTTCTACTTCAACGCGCTGATGTTCGCGCGGCTGGCGGAAAGCTTTGGCGACCACGCGCTGTTCGACATCGAAAAATCTCCAGGTGCGCGCGCCAGCAACAGCAACTCGGTACTCTGCATCCGCAACATCGTGCCGGCCCCGTACCTGAAGCCGCGCTTTGAAAGCACGCACACCACGGCCCTGTTCTCGGCCACGCTCAGTCCATGGAACTACTTCGGCGACATGCTCGGCATGCCGGAGTCCACGGCATGGGTGGATGTGGAATCACCGTTCGTGGCGGAGCAGTTGTCGGTGCAGGTGGCGAAGCACATCTCCACGCGCTACCAGCATCGCCAGCAATCGCTGCGCCCCATCGCCGATTTGATGGGCAAGCAGTATGCGAACCAGCGCGGCAACTACCTGGCCTTCTTCAGCAGCTTCGATTACATGGAGAAGGCCGCCACGCAGTTCAGCGAACTGCATCCGGACGTGCCGGTGTGGCGCCAGTCGCGCCGCATGGACGAAGCGGAGCGGGCGCAGTTCCTGGAACGCTTTACGCTCGACAGCGAAGGCATCGGCTTCGCCGTGCTGGGCGGCTCCTTCGGCGAAGGCGTGGACTTGCCGGGCGCACGCTTGATCGGCGCGTTTGTCGCCACGCTGGGCCTACCGCAAATCAATCCGGTCAACGAGCAGATACGCGCGCGGATGGAAACCATCTTCGGCGCCGGCTATGACTACACCTACACCTATCCCGGCATGCAGAAAGTGGTGCAGGCCGCCGGCCGCGTGATCCGCACGCAGTCCGACCGTGGCACGGTGTATCTGATCGACGACCGTTTCAGCCGGCCGGAAATTCAGGAGTTGATGCCCAGTTGGTGGCGCATCGAGACGGCCTGAATCAGGCCCTAACTCACTCGGCACTCAGCACGCATTGTGCACGCCCCATATGCGGCCCGCAGCGTACGTCGCACCATCCCGCGTGTTAAGCAGATCACGGAAGATGGCGTTCAGCGCGCGGCCTTCCGGCGTCGGCCGCATGATGGCGACTTGCGCGCGCGACCAGTCCAACACGCGCGCGCCGATGGGATGGCGCTCGGCGTGGTAGCTGTCCAGCAGTCCTGGCGGCGCCGTGCCGTGGATGGTGGCGGCGAGTTTCGCGCCGAGGTTCACGGCGTCGCCGATTCCAAGATTGAGGCCCTGGCCGCCCAGCGGTGAGTGGATGTGGGCGGCGTCGCCGGCCAGCAGCACGCGACCGTTGCGGTAGTTGGTCGCCTGCCGCGCGCGGTCGGTCCAGGTGGTGGCGATGTGCAGCGCGTTGATGGTGACGTCGGTATCGGAGATGCGGCGAAATACCGCTTGCAGATGTTCGAGCGTGATCGGCAGGCCTGTCTGGTGAAAGGCGCCGCCGTCGAAGTCCTGCAGGTTCAGGTAGCCCGGCTGCGACTGGAAGTACATGCCGCGCTCCGTCACCATGCGGCCGGCGCCGAGCTTCTCGGGATCGGCGATATCGACCTTGGCCGAGTAGCCGGTAAATTCCGGCTCGGTACCGGCGAATTCGAAACCGCCCTCCTTGCGCACAACGCTGCGCGCGCCATCGCAGCCGACCAGCCATTCAGCGGCAAACGACAGCTCACCCGCCTGCACGGTGACGCCGGAGCCGCCCCCGCCATCGCCACTTACGCTCCGGCCGTCCGCGCCATCAACATGCGGGCTGTCGACGTTCTGCTGAACGCCGGTGATCGCAATCCCACGCCGGATCTCCACGCCCAGCGCAAGCGCGCGGCGCGTCAGCACGCTCTCCAGCTCCGCCATCTCCGACAACATGCTGAGCGCCGGCGCATCGGGCGCCAGCTGCTGCAAGCGCGCCATGTCAATCTTGTCGATGTCGAGCGGGATGCCTGCAAAGTGGCCGGCCTGCTTGCTCGGCGCGGTGGTGAATGGATTCTTGAGCCGCTTGGGCACTTCCATCTCGTCCAGCAGGCCGCGCCGGTGCAGCGCGGCGATCGATGGCGCATTCAACCCGCGTATGCCGAACGGCAGCTGCTTCAATGGCGAGTGTGGATCGGCGGCCTTTTCCAGGATGAGGACCGAGCATTCGGCCAGGGCCAGTTCGCAGGCCAGCAGCAGCCCCACGGGACCGGCGCCTGCAATGATGACGTGATAAGGTGTTTTCATGCCCGCAGTGTAGGGCTCAGTCCTCGCGCGGCGCTTGTACAAACGCGACAAAATCATCGCCCACGGCCTGCCGGCCCTGCTGCGCCTTGCGCGCGAAGGCGGCCGGCGTGGCGCCGCTGTAGCGCTTGAATTCACGGCTCAGGTGCGATTGATCGGTGTAGCCCAACTCGCACGCCAGGTCCGCCAGATTGACGCCCGACGCGTTCCACAACCGATTGCGTACCTGTTCGAAGCGCATCAGGCCCGAGACATCCTTCACCGTGT
The DNA here is from genome assembly GCF_054461335.1 of Duganella paludis. NCBI lineage: Bacteria > Pseudomonadati > Pseudomonadota > Betaproteobacteria > Burkholderiales > Oxalobacteraceae > Duganella > Duganella paludis. The sequence continues at coordinate 5,556,446 of NZ_CM136922.1, read as the reverse complement.
GGCCGGATGACTGCTTGAACTTGCGCTCCAGCGTGCGCAACGTGGCATGGGCTGCCGCCGCCACTTCGCTCACCGGCATGGCGCCGCCGGCGTTACGCAGCGCGGCGCCGGCCTTGGACAAGGTGCCGTCCACCGCAAGCCGAACCTGCGCCGGCGCATGCAAGAAATAGCGCTGAACCTCGGCCACCGCCGCCGCGATATCGCCGGCAGCAACATGCCCTGCCAGCACCGGCTGAAGCGCCGCGATCGAATGCTCGAAGGCCTGCACGCCCTGCTTCCCCGGCGGCATTCCAAGCAGATCGAATACGGTCCAAGGATAGCAGCGCACGCCGATGATCTCCAGCCTTCCCGCCGCCTCGAACACCACCGGCTGGTTCAGCAATCCCATCATGAACGGCGACGACAGCACAACACCATCGCGCGCCACGCTGCCGAAACAAAAAATGATCTCGGCATAACCGTCGGGCAGCACCTCGAAGCTGGACGGCTGCGCGCCGAAGTCCCAGCGGTTATGCCAGAAGCACTTGATGGCGTCGCGCAGCCCTTCCGGCGCGTCAAACTCTTCGTGGAACATTACTGCACCACGGCGCGTATCTTCTGGTAGCCGCTGCGGCTGATCGGCACGCGGCTTCCGTCCTTCAGGATGGCGACGTGGCTATCCTTGGTGGCCTGCTCGATGCGGTCCACGAACGCGATGTTGACGATATAGGAGCGATGAATGCGCAGGAACTGCTCCGCATCCAATTGCTCCTCCAGCTCCGCCATGCGCTGGTTCTTCAGGTAGGACTTGCCCTCCGAGCGGATCTGCACATAGTCGTCCTGCGCTTCCACATGCTCGATCTTGTCGGCATTGATGACGTGGACCTTGGCGCCGTCGCGTATCAGCACGCGGCCCAGCGGCTTGTGACGGCCGGTCGCCTCGCGCACCATCCTCTCCACCGCCTCGCCGCCGGCGCCCAGGTTGGCGCGCGCATGCGCCAGCGCCTGATCGAAGCGCTGCTGGCTGAAAGGTTTCAACAGATAATCGAGCGCGTGGAATTCGAACGCCTTGATCGCATACTGGTCGAAGGCCGTGGCGAAGATGTAGCGCGTCTTCGCCCCCGCCAGTTCCGCCACCTCGAAGCCATCCAGCTTGGGCATCTGGATGTCGAGGAACACCAGGTCCGGCGACAGCTCGATGATCGCCTTCACCGCCTCGAAGCCATTGCCGCATTCGGCCACGATCTCCACGTCCGCATGTTCGGACAAATACTCGCGCACCACACCGCGCGCCAGCATTTCATCGTCCACGATGATGATACGCATGCTAATCCCCTTGTTCGCTCGTTTGCGCGGGCATCGTGATGTCCACGCCAAAGCTGTTGTCCTGCCGGCCCCACTGGATGCCGGCTTCGTGTTTATAGGCGCCCGACAAGCGCTGGCGCACATTGCTCAAGCCTATGCCATGGCCTTCGCTGCGGATCGACGCCATGTCCGCATCCACCGGATTGGCCACGCCGATATGCAGTATCGACCCCGCCCGCCGCGCCGTGATGCGCACCATGCCACCTTCCGGCATATTGCAGATGCCATGCTTGACCGCGTTTTCCACCAACGGCTGAATGATCATCGGCGGCACCAGGCATTGCGCCGCACCCTCGCCGATATCCTCCTCCACCTGCAGACGCTCGCCGAAGCGTACCTGCTCGATCGCCAGGAAGTGCCGTATCAGAACCATCTCCTCGCCCAGCGTCACCTTCTTATGCGCCTCCATGCCCAGGCTCTGACGGAAGAAGCTCGCTAGCTCCAGCGTCATGCGGCGCGCCGCCTTGGGGTCCTGCGAAGTCAGCGCGCTGATGGAATTGAGGCTGTTGAACAGGAAGTGCGGATCGATCTGCGTGCGCAGCATGCGCAGTTCCGCTTCCTGCGCCATCAACAGCGATTCCAGCTCGCGCTGCTCGGCGTTCTTGGCGCGCACAAATTCGATCACCAGGTAATGCAGCGCCGCCGCAAAGCCGTACAGCAGCACGCCCAGCACCACGATCAGCACCGACAGCTGCGGCGTGATCTCGATGCCGCTCCATCCCGCGCCCAGCAACTGGCACAAGGCATTCCACAGGTTGCCGATGATGAGCCACAAAAAACCCAGCACCAGCGCCGTCACCGTCAAACCCAGCGCCGTCTGCGCCGCGCTGCGCACACCCAGCGGGTAGGCGCGGCACAGGTAATACGCAGAATAACCCGCCGCAAAGGCGTACCACAGGTTCATGGGAATCGCGAACAGCATGGCGTTGGCCACCGGCGTATCGCTGGCGAGCGAAATCACCCCGCCCAAAGCGCAACCGAGGAACAGCCATACCAGCAGGTAGATGACTGTTCCTCGCCGTGTTGCAGAAATCTCCCGCATCAGTTGCGCACTTCCATGCCGCCCATGATGACGTAGCCGCGCACGATCAGGCGTTTGCCGGAACCGGGACCGGTAGGCGGCACGGTTTTTTCGTCGAACGCACCCATGATCGGCGTGCCATCGAACACCACGGTCCAGTCGATCGGCACCTTGAGGGTGATGCCGCCGCACATGACGAACACGTTCAGCACGGCGTCGCCGACGATCGAGGACTGGCGCAGGTCGAGGTCGCAGCCGCCCATGATGGCGGTGATTTCGCCGCCACGGAAATCCTGCGTGGTGATGCGGTGCTTGAAGCCGCCCATGATGGCCGTGTAGTTGACGGCCGACTCGGGATCGGATTTGGCCAGCGGATCGAGCACCTGCTGCTCCAGCACCTTGCGGTTGGTGGTCGACTTGACCACCACCGCCACACCGGCAGCGATCATCAGCAGCGGCCACAGTGTGCGCCAGCCGATATCGATGAAGCCCATTTCCTTGAGCATGATCAGGGAGCCGGCCGCGATCATCACGCCGCCGATCACAATGCCTGACTGGGTGCGGGTCTGCATCACCTTCAGGATGCCGGCGCCGATCAGCACCGTCGGGATCAGGTGGATGCGCAGGTCCAGGTCCATCCAGCCCAGGTTATCGAGCAAAAACAGCATGCCCAGGCCGATGACGAACAGCCCGATGATCATCTGCGTGGCGGGATTGCGTTCGCGGCGGGTTTTCATGCTTGCTCCTTGGTCGATGCGAAGATATTGTCCAGCAAGGGGCGCAGCAGCAGGCCGACACCTGCGGCCACCACCAGCGCCGGCCAGGTCTCACCGAAGCCCCAGCCCCAGATGCGGTTGAAGGAAACGTACCACCAGCCGGCGAAAAAGATCTCCCACATGCCGTTGAGCAGATAGCGCGGCGTGGTCGGCGGGATCAGTTTGACGATGCCGCTGATGACCAGCAGCCAAGGCCAGTAGCGCCAGATCTGTATCCAGTTGATGTCCAGCTCCAGCATGTCCAGGCGCTCGAGCAGTACGGCCGAGCCGATCGCGATCAGCGCGATGCCCCAGACCAGTTGCTGGCGCCAGCGATATGCAGTGTCTACGTTCATGATGGTTCCCCCTGTTCGGTATGGATATAACAATACCGGGGAACGGAGGAAGGGGAAACCGCTATTCGGCGAATGGCGGAAAAGTGCCGGTGAACGGCGAAAAAAAACTCACAGCGTCATTGGCGTGAGTTTTTCTCAGGGACGGTTTCAGTTGCTTTCAGTTGCGGCCGTTGCCGAGCTTTTGTTCAAAGCCCATCAGGCCCCAGCCGAGCTGGCGGCGGATTTCTTCGGGGGTTGGCGGCGGCTTCACTTCGTGCGTGCGACGCTCAAGATAAGCGCGGACCAGGTGCTTTGAAGGGTGCGTAGTGTTCGTCATGATGACCTCCGGTGGGCGGAAACATCGTTATTCGGTAAGTACAGTGTAGGCCTGCCCCCCGAACGATTCTGTACGGCTCCGCACACTGGACAGATCAGAGTTTTTGCTGCAAAAACTCCAGAAAGCAGCTGATCCGCTGGGCCAGCTGGGTATTGCGGTAATAGACCGCGTGGATCTGCTGGCGATAGCCGGTGTAGTCCGCTTCCAGCACCTTGACCAGGCGGCCCGCCTCGATGTCGGCACGGGTCATGAAGTCGGCCAGGCAGACGATGCCCTGGCCGGCCAGCGCCAGCTGGCGCAGGGTCTCGCCGCTGGAGGCGGAAATCGACGGCGTGACCGGCAGGCTGTTGCCGGCCGCATGGCGCAGCGGCCACTGGTTGCCCAGCTCGTACTGGACGAAGCCCAGCACCGAGTGCTGCGCCAGGTCCTCCGGCTTGGTCGGCGTGCCATGGCGTGCCAGATAGTCCGGGCTGGCCAGCACGTACAGCGGGCTGGAGGTGAGCGCGCGCGCGTGCAGGGTCGAGTCGTTCAGCGTGCCGATGCGGATGGCGATGTCGGTGCGGTGCTCGATCAGGTCGGCGATCTGGTCGTTGCTGCTCAATTCCAGGCGGATGTCCGGATACATGGCGCGGAATTCGGCCACATGCGGCACCACGCAATGGAGCATGAAGGGCGAGGCGGCGTCCACGCACAAGCGGCCGGCCGGTTTCTGGCGGCGGATGCGGATGGTTTCCTCGGCTTCCTCCATGGCGCCCAGGATGGCGCGCGCTTTTTCGAGGAACAGCTGGCCTTCCTCGGTCAGCTCCATGCGGCGCGTGGTACGCGTCAGCAGCGAGGTGGAGAGCTTGTCCTCCAGCCGCGACAGCGCGCGGCTGACGCCGGACGTGGTCTGCCCCAGGTGCACCGACGCGGCGCTCAGGGTGCCGCTATCGATCACGGTAATGAAGGTCTTTAAATCGTCCGAATTGATATCCACGGGTGTTCTATCCTTACGCCACGTACAGCAGCACCGCGCCGAAATGGCATGCGCTGCCGCCCAGTACAAACAAATGCCAGACGCCGTGACCGTAACGCCATTTGTGGTCGGTGACGAAGAAGGCGATGCCCAGTGTATAAACCAGGCCGCCGACCGCCAGCCACATAAAGCCGTTCCAGCCCAACGCGTCGATCAGCGGGCTGGCGCCGATCACGCCGACCCAACCCATCGCCACGTAAATCAGCAATGACAACACGCGCGCGCCCTTGGCGAACATGAGTTCCTGCACGATGCCGATCAGCGCCAGTCCCCACACCACGCCGAACAGGCTCCAGCCCCACGGTCCGCGCAGGCTGACCAGCGTGAACGGGGTGTAGCTGCCGGCGATCAGCAGGTAGATGGCGCAATAGTCCATCTTGCGCAGCACGTCCTTGGCCCGGCCGCGCACGCTGTGATACAGGGTGGAGGTCAGGTACAGGGCCAGCAGCGTGACGGCATAGATGCTGAAGCTGACGATTTTCCAGACATCGCCGGTGCGCGAGGCCTGGATGATCAGCAGCGTGCCGCCGATCGCGGCCAGCGCAGCGCCTACCGTGTGGGTGATGCTGTTGAAGCGCTCTCCGTGATACATATTGCTTCCAATGCTTAGACGGCTGCGGCTGGGATAGCTGCGGCCACAGGCATTGTATAGCGCCTCGCTTGCTCACGCCGCTGGTTTCATGCAATCGTGTCATCTTGCTAATTAGCAGAAAGTTCATCCTAGCATATCTGCAATTTATCTGAAGCAATGTTACAAAATGACATATATTCGCTTGACGGGATTGCGACAGGTGTCGCACAATGATCCCATTAGTCGCATAGAGGATCAATTATGTCGGGTGTTATTCCTTCGGTCACCGAGCTGACCTTGCTGAAAGTGCTGTGGAAGCAGCAGCCGCTGAGTGCGCGCGAGATCCACGATGCCGCCGCCGACGAGCTGGCGTGGTCGTTTTCGTCGACCCGCAAGACGCTGGACCGGATGCTGGAGAAGCAGATGGTGGCCGTGCAGGTGCTGCACGGCGTGAACGTGTATAGCGCGCGGCTGGAAAAGGTTGGCACGCTGGCGGCCTTCGCCCATGACTTCGGCCGGCGCGTGATGGAGATCGACGCGCCGCTGCCGGTCACCATGTTCACCGGCAGCAAGCTGGTCGATCAGCAGGAGCTGGCGCAGCTGGAGCAGATGCTGCAGGATTGGCCGACGGACGAAGCGTGATGGCTGCCGTGACGCTGTTTTGCTTTCAATGGCTGCTTGCCAGCGCCAGCTCCTTGGTGGCCGGCCTGCTGGCGTGGCTGGTGCTCGACGCCGCAGCGCGCCGCTGGCCGGCGCTGCGCACACGGCGCGCGGTGTGGCTGGCGGCGCAAGCCGTCATCGCCGCCGCCGCACTGCTGCCTTTCCTGCCGCACAGCGCGCAGATCGGCGCCACGCCATCGATCACGCTGACCGCCGACGATGCGGCCTCGCTAACCGCGCTGGCCCCGGAGGCCGCGCTGCCCGCATCCACGCCAGCGACCGTGCTCGCCATGCCTGACACCGAACCGCCGCTGCCGGCGTCCGCGACCGTCGCGCCTCAAACCGGCACGCCGACAACGCTCATGCGCGCCCTCCCGTTCCTGGCGGCGCTTTGGCTATTCATCTACGCCGCCGGCCTGGCGCGATCCATCGTCAAACTGCTGCAAGCGCGTCGCGTGTGGCGCTCCCTACTGGACAGCGCCCGCCGCCTGTCGGCGCAAGAACTACACGCACACGGCGCCTTCACCACCAGCCAGCTGCAAGAAATCACCCGACACAAGCTGACCGTGCTGCGCACCGACGCCGCCATCTCGCCGATGCTGATCGGCGTCCGCCGTCCGCGCCTGCTGCTGCCCTCCCATCTGGACGCCCTCACCCGCGAGCAGCAGCAAATGATCGTCGCCCACGAACTCCATCACTGGCGCGCACGCGATCCGCTGTGCCTCGCCATCGCCGCATGCCTCCAGCTGATCTTCTGGTTCAATCCCGCACTGCGCTGGATGTCGACACAAATGGCATGGGCGCTGGAACTGAACTGCGACCAGCACGTGCTGGCCGGCCGCCCGCAACAGCAACGCAAGCAGTACGCCGCCGCCCTGCTCCAGCAATGGACCACGGCCGCACCGGCCGGCGCTGTGGCCTTCGGCGGCACCACCATCGCCGCCCGCCTGCGCTACATGCAGCTGGACAGCCTGCCCACGCTGAACGCCACCATCGCATGGATGATCGCAGCAGCACTGGCAGCCGTCCTCGCACTGACCGCGATGCTGCAGCCAGCGCTGGCATTCACCGCCCCCTCCCCGATGAATCCCGATGCGGCGCCACCCGCCGCCGCAGTGGCCGCGCCACCAGAACACTGGCGCGCGCCGCTGGACAAGGTCCGCGTGACCAGCTTCTTCGGCGTGATCCGCAGCGTGCTGCCGACGCCGCATAAGGGCATCGACTTCGCCGCAGTCAAAGGCACGCCGGTCCACGCCACCGCCGCCGGCACGGTCATCGCAGCCGGACCGATCGCCGAAAACGGCGGCCGCTACGGCAACACCGTCATCATCGACCACGGCGGCGAACAATCGCTGTACGCTCACCTTGACAGCATCGCCGTCGTCCCCGGTCAGCGCCTGACGGCCGGCCAACGCATCGGCACTGTCGGCGCAAGCGGCTTCGCCACCGGCCCGCACCTGCACCTTGAGATGCGCCGCGACGGCAAGATCGTCGACCCGGCCTCCAGGTTCGCCAACCTCGACACCAACGCCACCGCGCACGCGCTCAACGTCCGCCGCCAGCAAACACCTAAGGGATAAGCCATGTCAGCACCACGCATCACCGGCAGCCTGCTGCTGGCGGTCTCCGCTTGCGCCTGCGCGTCCGAAACGCCGCAAGCGTATCAAGAGCAGCAGGTCCAAGTCACCGCCGTCCGCGCCGACCAGCGCCAGCGCGAGACAACCGCCAGCATCGTCATCAACCACGCCGACATCATCCGCCAGGGCGACCAGAGCCTGGCCGATGTACTCAAGCGCCTGCCCGGCGTCAGCATCTCCGGCACGCCCGGCCAGGGCGGTGCCATCCAGATGCGAGGCCTGGGCAACGGCTACACCCAGATCCTGCTGAACGGCGACCCGGTCGCCGCCGGATTCTCTCTGGACAGCATCGCGCCGGAAACCATCGAACGCATCGAAATCCTGCGCAGCGCCACGGCGGAACTGAGCAACCAGGCCGTCGCCGGCGCCATCAACATCATCCTGAAAAAGGCCATCACGCGCGGCCAGCGCTCGGTCAGCGCCAGCCTCGCGCGGCAAGGCAACGCCAGCACGCCGGCGCTGAGTGCCCAGCTGTCGGACCAAAACGACGGTTACTCCTACAGCCTGGCCGCCACGCTCACTCGCAAGCACAACGAAAAACCGTTCACCGACTGGCAGGAACAGCGCGACACCAACGGCACGCTCACCCTGCTGCGCCGCACGCCGCAAACCGAATCCGGCCGCACCGACGCCCTCACCCTGACGCCACGCCTGAACTGGAAGCTGGCCGACGGCGACACCCTGAGCTGGCAAAGCTTCGCCTACCTGCGCCGCATGGACAACAACGCCCGCGCCGACGAAACAGCGCTGATCGGCGCGCACAGCGAATACCCGCACAACGACGCCGACTTCGTCGCCAACTTCGTCATGTTGCGCAGCGATCTGAATTGGACGCACCTGCTGGCCGGCGGCGCCAAACTGGAAATGAAACTCGGCGCCAGCACCAACCGCCGCACGGGGGTGTTCGATTTCCACGGCCGGGACGCGGACGGCAAGCCGCTGAGCCGCCACCACGTTGATTCGGGGCCGGTGGAGAACACCATCACCAGCACCGGCACGTATCGCCACCCGGTGGGCGAACAGCACGCCATCGCGCTGGGCTGGGACGCCAGCCACGCGGTGCGCAGCGAAGACCGCAACGAGATCCTGTTCGACGCCGCCGGCAAGCAAACGGGCGCCAACAACGCCGACTACCGCGCCAACGTCAACCGCCTGGCGCTGTTCGCGCAGGACGAATGGCAGGTGACGAAACAGTATTCGCTCTACCTCGGCCTGCGCCACGAACGCCTGGACACCGCCAGCCGCGCCATCGCCGCCAACGCGCCGGATGCCCTCGACGCCAGCTCCTCGGTATGGAGCCCGTCGCTGCAATCGCGCTGGCAGCTGGCCAACAAGGACGTGCTGCGGCTGGCGCTCAGCCGCACCTACAAGGCGCCGCCGCTGGTCAAGCTGGTGCCGCGCCGCTACACCAGCGACAATAACAACAACCCCACCAATCCCGATGAACAGGGCAATCCAAACCTGCGGCCGGAACTCGCATGGGGCCTGGACGCGGCCTACGAACAGTATCTCGGCGACGGCGCGCTGCTCAGCGCCAGCACCTATATGCGACGCATCCGCGACGTCACGCAAAGCCGCTTGTTCCAGCAGGACGGCGCATGGGTGGAGGCGCCGTTCAACGACGGCAATGCGCGCACCCATGGCGTGGAGCTGGAAGCCAAGCTGCGGCTGACCAAGGCGCTGGACGTGCGCGCCAACCTGTCGCGCAACTGGTCGCGCGTCGACAACGTGCCCGGCCCGGACAACCGTCTCGAAGGACAGACCCCGGCCACCGCCAACCTGAGCGCCGACTACCGCTGGACGCAATGGACCATCGGCGGCGGCATCAACTACCAGGCGGCGGGGCCGTCGCGCCAGTCCGCCCTGGTGCTGACCAGCGCCAGCCCGAAACGCGAACTCGATCTCTACGCGCTGTGGAAGATGAACGCCAAAACCCAGCTGCGCTTCTCCGCCAACAACCTGCTGCGCCAGCAGGCCAGCGAAACCTACGTCTACACCGGCGCCGACGGCGTCACGCAGCGCATCCGCCTGACGCCCACCCGGGCCACCCTGCGCCTCATGCTGGAGCACCAACTGTAATGTGATATGGTGGCGGGCTATGACGCAAGAATCGACTCCCCCATATAAACGCTGCATGGTGATGGGAGGCGGCGGCTTCCGCTTCGGCATCTACATCGGCATGTACGCCGCGCTGCGGCAAGCCGGCAAGGCGCCGGATGTGCTGCTGGCCAGCTGCGGCGGCGCCATCGCCGCCGCCATCATCCACAACCTGCCCGATCCCGACGCCCAGCGCGACTGGCTCTCGTCCGAACAGATGTACAACTTCTGGTGCGGGCTGCGCTCGACCGAAAACGCCGTGCTGCTCGGCACCCTGCTGCGCGCGGCCAAGCGCAAGCTGGGCAAGCACAACGCGCCGGTGATACCGGACCTGTTCAGCGACTACCTGTTCGAGATTCCGCCGCAACTGCCCTTCCCGCCCGCCAGCGGCACGCCGCAAGTGGACGTCGCCATCATCGGCGGCAAGCTGCTGTTCGACCGCTCGGACGTCGGCCAGCCGCGCGGCCAGCGCAAGCTGTACGCGGAGACGGTGTTCTGCGGCGCGCGCGCGGCGGCCGCGCTGCAGGGCATGGACTCGCCGCTGAACGCGCCGCGCTGGGGCGACCACGCGGTGGCGCGCGAGCTGCTGACCGACAGCGGCGTGGACGTCACCGAAGCGGCCCGCATCTCCATCGCCGACATGATCTACTTCCGCTGCGCCCACCATCGCGGCGACGAGTACATCGGCGGCGTGCTCGACCTGTTCCCGGTCGAAATCGCGCGCCGGCTGGGCACGGAAGTGGTGATGGAGTTCAAGGAAGCGTTCGACCAGGTGTTCTCGATTCCGGCCTGGCGCGCGGTGCTGGGCGTGGACGGCAACGCGCGCCTGCGCTACGCCAACACCCACCTGGCCGACATGCGCATCGATTCGTCGGATGTGTCGGTGGTGCTGGAAAAGCAGCAGATGCAGCAAAAGCTGGACTGGCTGCGCAACCGCATCGAGCTGCGCATGCCGCCGCATTACGAAACCTTCGTCCAGCACATGAACGACCAGTGGCAGTACGGCTACGAGCGTGCCCAGGAAGCGCTGGCGCGGCCGCTGCGCCAGCAGCCGCCGATCCGCCGCGCCAACCGCCACAGCAAGCCGCTGAGCAGCATCGAGCCTTGAAAACTATTCACGTAATGAAACTAGTCATGCAATAAAAATATTTTACATTCTAAATTGATAATTTTCGTTGCTTTTCAGTTAGAATTGCGCTTGGCACTTTTTTCACTCACCGACTGACGACCATGCGCATACTGAAAACCCTAGCAATCGGCACCCTGGCGGCCTTCGCCGCCGTTTCAGCTCAGGCCGCTCCCCTGACTGCCAGCCAGATCCTTTCGCAGTTCAACGGCGTATTCACCAACGATTTCTCGTCCGCCAGCGACGTTGAAGGCCGCCTGGTCGCCAACAACATCAGCCGCGGCGCCACCTTCAACAAGGACCCGAACGGCGTGGCCTCGAACTTTGCGGCCGTGAACGCGATCACCATCGGCGTGAATGGCGGCGGCAATGTGCTGCACGGCGGCAGCGTCAACTATGTCACCAGCAACCTCGGTTCGTTCGGCGTGACCAACGGCGGCACCGTCAGCAAAGGCGCGCCCGTGTTCGCCATGTCGGACTTTTCCACGCCGCTGAACGCGCTGGAAGCGCAACTGGCCGGCATGGCCAGCGCCAACGGCAACCTGTACGTGCCCGATCAGAACGGCTTCACCTTCCAGCTGACCGGCGGCGCCAGCGCCACCTCGGTATTCAATATCACCACCAGCCAACTGGCCTATGCCGCCAATATCGCCTTCACCGGCACGGCGGACACGGTCATCATCAACGTCCGCTATGACGGCGCGGGCGGCGTCAACGATCCGAAAGTGCTGAACATCAACGGCAACTTCAACGACAACTCCCACCTGGGTTCGCGCATCATCTGGAATTTTGTCGACACCACGCAAATCAATATGCGCGGCTGGTATGGCACCATCCTGGCGGGCACCTCGGACATCAGCGCCGGCTCGGCCCTGAATGGCTTTGTCTACGCCGAAAGCTATCTGAGCAGCGGCAACGGCGAACTGCACGACCGCGCCTTCCTCGGTACCCTGCCGACCGCGCCGGTGCCGGAACCAAGCACCTGGGCCATGATGGGCGTGGGCCTGGCCGGCCTGGCGCTGGTGCGCCGCCGTCAGAAGCAGGCCTAAATCCCGGCCATGTAACGCAAAACGGAGCCAGCTGGCTCCGTTTTTACTTCAGCGGCACAGTTGCTGCCATTGCGCCTCGAATTCGGCCGGCGCCACATCCTGCGCCAGCAAGGTCAAATCGCGCGCCACCGAAATATAGCGCTGGTAGCCGATGTAACTGCCAAACGCATCCTTGGCGTTGACCTCGCCGCACGGCGCCCCGCCCTTGCCGATGAACTGGTTGCGGAACTGCGCCTGCGTCGGCTCCAGCACTTTCTCGCGCACGTATTTCTCACCCAGCGTGGTGAGCGTCAGCGCTTCTTCGCGCTGCTTTTGCTCGGCACTTTTACCGCAAGCGGCCAAGGCCAGCAACGCCGCCATCGTGATCGCCAGTCTCATATCTCTTCTCTTTTGTATTATTTCCAACAATCGCTGGTTAACGCGTCAACACCCCGCGTTGTTGACACGCGATGGTTTTGTTAATATCCCAAGCTTTACCGCCTGTTCAGGAGACTTCATGCCCTACCAAAATACCGCCCGCTGGCGCCACGCCCTGCTGGCCTGTGCAATCTTGCTCAGTTCCTATGCCGGGGCAGCAGAAAAACTGGCCCAGGTCACCATCCTGGCCACCGGCGGCACCATCGCCGGCAGCGGCGCCACCAGCACCACCACGGTCGGCTACACCGCCGCCACCGTGGGCGTGGAGCGCCTGATCGCGGCCGTCCCGGAACTGGCCAAGGTCGCCAACGTCAAGGGCGAACAGGTATTCCAGATCGCCAGCGAGAACATGAGCAACGACCACTGGCTCAAGCTGGCCAAGCGCGTCAACACCCTGCTGGCGCAGCCCGACGTGGACGGCATCGTCATCACCCACGGTACCGACACGCTGGAAGAAACCGCCTACTTCCTCGACCTCACCGTCAAGAGCAAGAAGCCGGTGGTGCTGGTGGGCGCCATGCGTCCGGGCACCGCACTGTCGGCCGACGGCCCGATCAACCTGTACAACGCCGTGCTGCTGGCCGCCAGCCAGGAAGCGGTCGGCAAAGGCGTGCTGGTGGCGATGAACGACCAGATCCACGCCGCGCGCGACGTCACCAAGACCAACACCTCCACCCCGGACAGCTTCAAGACCCCGGAACTGGGCATGCTGGGCTACATCCAGGGCAACAAGCCCTACTTCTATCACGTGTCGGCGCGCAAGAACACGGTGGACACCGAGTTCGACATCAGCAAGCTGGACGCGCTGCCGCAGGTCGACATCGTCTACGGCTACGCCAATGTTAATCCAGTGGCGCTGAACGCGCTGGTGGCCGCTGGCGCCAAAGGCATCATCCACGCCGGCGTGGGCGACGGCAGCCTGGCGGCATCGGTCAAGACCGGCCTGGTGGCGGCCCGCAAGCAGGGCGTGCTGATCGTGCGTTCCAGCCGCGTGGGCCAGGGCATCGTCGCGCGCAACGGCGAAGCCAACGATGATGAACTCGATTTCGTGGCGTCCGACACGCTCAATCCACAGAAAGCCCGCATCCTGCTGATGCTGGCGCTGACCAAGAGCGCCGACACCAAGCAGATCCAGCGCATGTTCTACACCTATTGATAGGATAGCGCTCAGGGATAGCTGGGCCGCCGCATGCGGAACAAGCTATCCGGCGTGATTTCAAAGTAATCGGCCGGGCCGCCGCCACGCAAAATGGGCTGCGCACCGGCCGTGTCGTAAATGCCGTCGCGCAGCAGGCCACGCGCGATGTGCACGCCCACCACCTCCCCCAGGATCAGCCAGGTATCGGTTTCCACGCCGGACGCGCCTTGCAGGCGAAGGATCTGGCTGCACTTGCACTCGAACGCGACCGGGCTTTCCGCCACGCGCGACACCGCCACCACGGTTGACGCGGCGGGCGTGAGGCCCGCCAACTGGAATTCATCGACCTCGGGCGGCGCCGGGGCGCAGCTGGCGTTCATGGCTTCGGCCAGCGGGCGGGTCGCCAGGTTCCAGACGAATTCTCCGGTTTCCTCGATATTGCGCAGCGTGTCCTTGCGGCCGATGCTGGCAAAGCCGATGATGGGCGGCGTGTAGTTGAAGGCGTTGAAGAAGCTGTACGGCGCCAGGTTCAGCGTGCCGCCGCCCGATCGGCTGGAAATCCAGCCGATCGGGCGCGGGCCGACGATGGCGTTGAAAGGGTCGTGCGGCAGGCCGTGGCCTTGCGCCGGTTCATAGAAATATTGATCATCCATGCTCCGATTGTCGCATAGGAAGGAAAAACCTTGCGCAGCTGGCCACGGCAACGCAATATAGGTGGATCGCTTACTTGAGACGCGCACATGGATCTAGACCTGCAATTCCGCTTGCTGAAAGCGCCACCCGCCGCCAAAGTCCTGCTGGCGTTCCGCAAAGACGCCGACGCCGGCAACGTGATGCCGCGCGCCACGGCCTCCGATCCGCGCGGCAAGGTGCAATGGGTGGCGGTGGAACTGAAGAACAAGCAGATCGGCATCGCCCGCCTGGAACTGGCGCCGCCGGAATTCTGCTTCGTCTCGGAGCTGATGATCCTGAGTCCGCATCGCGGCCAAGGCATCGGTCGCTGGATGCTGAAGCGCATCGAGCAATATGCGCTGAGCCTGAAAATTCGCCGCCTGCTGCTGGTGGCGGCGGAAGGCACGGACAGTTTCTACAAATCGCAGGCCTTCATCTCCGACCCGCTGCTGCCGCGCATGCTGCGCAAGGACATCAATCCCTTCCAGCCGAAGATCTTCGCGCCGTCGCTGCGCTGACTTAGCGCTAAGTCAGCGCTTCAGCCGCGCCAGCAGTGCATCGGCCACACCGTTGGCCGATGCCGGATTCTGGCCGGTAATCAGCTCCCGATCCTCCACCACTTTCGGCTGCCAGTTGGCGGTGCTGCTGTAGACGGCGCCAGCGCGCTGCAACGCGGTCTGCGGCGTGAACTTCATGGCGCCGCCGTTGAGCGCGGCCTTGGCCGCTTCTTCCTCGTCATTGCTAATGACCGTCATTTGGTAGCCTGCGTAGATCCAGGCCGGAGCCTTGCCGGCTGACGACTTGCCTTCCAGCGGCTTGGTGAACGCCTGCGGCTGAGCCAGCGCCGACAGCAGCGCGATCGGGCCGTGACAGACCAGCGCGGTAGGCTTGCCCTGCTGGTGAAAAGCCGTCAACAGACGCCCCAGCGGCGCGCTGTGCAGCAAGTCCTGCATCGGCGCGTGGCCACCTGGGATGTAGACGGCATCGTAGCGGTCGTAGCCGCCCTGCTCCACGCGCGCCAGACTGATCACCGGCGAACTGGTCACCGAGGTAATCTGCAACTTGTCGAGCAGCGCCACATGCTCCTGCATGCTGGCCTCGGTGCCGAAGTACATCTTGTCGAGCGAGCTGCGGTCCACAGAGGGCGCCTTGCCCAGCGGCGTGGCGAAGGTCACGGTGTGGCCGGCATCCAGCAGCTTTTTCACCGGTTGCATCAATTCGTTGGCGTAAAAACCGGTGTCGAACGTGCGGTTGTCGCGCAGGGCCAACTGCGATTCGTCCGAAAGCACCACCAGGACGTTGGCGGCATTGGCGCCGAGGGCGGCGACGCCGAGCACGGCGCCGGCAATGGTTTTACGGAAAGTGTTGGTCATGACTTTGCTCCCTTGTTTTCAATGCCCCCAGTGTATTGATGCCTGGATTATGCTTAAATACCTGAAAACTCAAATCATTTGTTCTTGAAAGACATGAATGGCACGGCAATTCGATCACATGGCGGACGTGGAAGCTTTTATCACCATCGTCGACCAGGGCACCATCAGCGCGGCGGCGGTGGCGCTGGGCACCACGCCTTCGGTGCTGAGCCGGGCCGTGGCGCGGCTGGAAGCACGGTTGGGCGTGCAATTGATGCGCCGGACCACGCGCCGGCTCAGCGTCACCGACGCCGGCAATCTGTATCTGGAACAGGCGCGCAGCGCGTTCGGGCTGATCGCGGACGCCGAACGGGCCATCCAGGGCCAGGGCGGCGCACTATCCGGCAAGGTGCGGATCAGCGTGCCCACCACCTACGGCCACTACCGCCTGCCGGCGCTGCTACGGCCGTTCATGGACCGGCATCCACAGGTGAGCATCGAACTCAGCATCAGCAATCGCAATGTCGACCTGGTGGCGGAAGGCTACGACATGGCGATCCGCCTGGGCGAGCTGGCCGACAGCGGACTGGCTGCCAAGCGGTTGGCGGATGAGGCGGTATGTCTGGTGGCGTCCCCGGACTACCTGCGCCGCGCGGGAACGCCGGTGGAACTGGCGCAGTTGGCCGGGCACGCCTGCCTGCCCTTCATCATGCCCAGCAGCGGACGGCAAGCGCCGTGGTTGCTGCGGGAGAATGGCAAGGATATCGACTGGCTGGCGCCGGCGCGCATGCAGGTGACGGACGATGTGCTGGGTGTGGTGTCGCTGGCGCAACAGGGGCTGGGCATTTGCCAGACATATTTCTTCGTCGCGGAAGAGCGGCTGCGCAACGGCCAGCTGGTGGAGGTTCTGCCCTCGCTGCGTGGCCGCAGCCGGCCGTTTTCGCTGATTTATCCACCGCACCGGCGCATGTCCGCCGCCAGCCGGGCGCTGATCGACAGCCTGCCATCAGGTTGTTAACAAATTCTGTGGATAAGGCTGTTAACAATGCGCAAGGCAATCAGCCAAGCCTTTGTTTTACAAGGATAAAGCCGCACTGCGCGTTTTTTCCGCAGCCTGAGTTATCCACCGCGCCAGCGTTCGATCACCTCGTACAGCACCATGCCGCCGAGCATGGCGACGACGAACAGCGCCGCTTTCGGCAAGCCCATGCCGAGGCCCACCAACGCCGGCCCAGGGCAGAATCCGGCGATACCCCAGCCTATGCCGAATAATGCCGAACCGATTATCAGGCGGGGGTCTATTTTAGTTGTGGCAGGTAATTTCATTTCTGTGCCAAGCAACGTCGTTGTTCGCGCTTTAGCCCAAAGAAATCCAAAGAACGCGATGCCGATCGCGCCGCACATCACGAATATCAGGGACGGATCCCATTCTCCAGCCAGATCGAGAAACGCCAGTACCTTGGCTGGATTCGACATGCCGGAAATAATCAGCCCCAAGCCAAAAATCAGGCCCACTAAAAAAGGAATGAACATCATAAGTGGCGTACCAAAAATACCGTGATAAAACCGGTCAGCATAAAAATCAATGTCGCAACCACCGAGCGCATGGACAGGCGCGATATTCCGCATACTCCATGGCCGCTGGTACAGCCGGAACCGACACGCGTTCCCAAGCCGACAATCAGGCCAGCCAGAATCAACATGCCGGAGTCCGCAGCGATCCGCACTTCCGGTACATCAAAGAATATGGCATAGATAATCGGTGCGACGACAATGCCGCCAATAAACGAGATACGCCAGGCGATATCGGCACGACGAGGCTTTATCAGTCCGCCGACTATTCCGCTAATTCCGGCGATGCGGCCATTCAGCAGCACAAATAATGCGGCGGCAAGCCCGATCAACAGACCGCCGGCCAGGCTGGCCCCAGGGGTGAAGCTGTTCCAATCTATCGTCATCAGTCTCTCCTCAATGGCGCAGTATGCCAGAAATCGGCTTCTACACGCCAATTTCTGGCATGGCTAGCGGCAGGAACTGCTGGAATCGGGCGGCCGGCATAGGCCTCCCGAAGAGATACCCTTGATAGCGGTGGCATCCCATTTCCGCCAGCAGCGCTCGCTGTTCCGAGGTCTCAACGCCTTCGGCGATCACGTCTAGTTGCAAACTGTGCGCCATCGCGATAATGGTCGAAACTATAGCCTGATCGTTATTATCGGTAACCAATTCGCGCACGAACGATTGATCGATCTTTAATTGGCTCAAGGGCAAACGCTTTAAATACTGCAGCGAAGAATAGCCCGTACCAAAATCATCCAGCGAAAACCGTATCCCCAAATCCTTTAGTTTCTGCATCTTGGAAATGGTTTCTTCGATATTTTGCAGAAGTATCCCTTCGGTCAACTCCAATTTCAGACGACAAGGATCGATTTTATACTGAAGAATATGCTGCATAACCTGCTCACAAAAATCCTCCTGATGCAATTGCGCCGCGCTGATGTTAATCGCCAATATCAGATGAGCTGTGGCTGGATGTGATTGCCATCGCTGCAGTTGCGCGCAAGCGGTTTCCAACAGCCATACGCCGATGGGCAATATCAATCCAGATTCTTCCGCCAATGGAATAAAACTAGCCGGCGAAATAAAACTGCCATCCGTTTGCATCCAACGGATTAAGGCTTCCGCGCCTGTGGGCCGTCCTTCCTGATCGACCTGCACTTGATAATAAAGTTCAAACTTGCGCTGCGCGACTGCCTTGCGCAGCGCCTCCTCCAAGCGCACGTGGGCGTTGATGCTGTCTTGCATCTGCTGATCGAAAAAGCGCATGGCATTCCGCCCGGCCTGCTTAGCCTGGTACATGGCGATATCGGCCTGCATCAGCACTTCGTCGGGATGGGCTGGATGTCCACGATGGAATAGCGTGGCGCCCAGGCTCGGGGTGCTATGGTAGGGATGGCTGCCCAGCAGATAGGGGCGATTCAACTCCGCCAGGATCTTGGCGCCCAGCGCCTCGGTCTGGGCGCAGGCTTCGAGCGGATCGGTACTCATGCGCTCAAGCAAGACGACGAACTCATCGCCGCCGATGCGGGCCACCGTATCGCCCTGCCGCATGCAGGTTTGCAGGCGAGCGCCGACTTGCTGAAGTAGCAAATCGCCCACGTTGTGGCCAAGCGTATCATTCAGCGTCTTAAAGTTGTCGAGATCGATGAAGACCAACGCGCCGTAGCAATCGTGCAACTTGCTCGCCGCCAGCACCTGGCGCAGCCGCTCCAGCAGCATGCGGCGGTTCGGCAGACGCGTCAGCGGATCGTAGAAAGCCAGGTTGCGGATCTCGTCGCTGGCCGCCTTGCTCAGGGTAATGTCGGTCAAAGCCGCGACATAATTGCATATCTCGCCCAGTTCATCGCGGACGGCGGCAATGCTGAGGTGTTCCGGATAAACCTCGCCATTCTTGCGGCGGTTCCAGATTTCCCCCTCCCAGCTATCTTTTTCCCTGATGGTCTGCCACATCGCCCTGTAAAAAGCCGGATCATGACGGCCGGAACTCAGCAGCGACGGCTTATGTCCCACCGCCTCGTCCGCCGCGTAGCCCGTAATGTGAGTGAACGCCCGGTTGACCTTGAGAATTACCCCCTGACTATCGGTCACCATCATGCCCTCGGACGATTCGAACGCCTTGGCGGCGATGCGCAGGCGGGCATCGGCCTCGTGGCGCTCGGTGATGTCCACATGCACAACAACCGCGCCCTGCCAGCCGTGCGCCAACGGCGACACCGTCATGCTGAACCAGCGCTTCCTGTCGGGCGCATGACAGGGATATTCCAACTGAAAATGCGAACGGCGGCCCGCCAGCACCTCGCCTATGCCCTCTTCCGCAGCGGCTGCGCCTTCCGCGCCCATTTCGCTGGCCTGGCGACAAACGTTCAGATAGTTAATGCCAATGCCGCTGGCGTAGTCCAAACCGCCTCTGGCGTGCTCGATACCGCACTTGCGCCAAGCGCCGTTGACGGCCACGATCATCCCGTCCGCCGCCAGCACGGCGATCTGTTCCGGCAGTGCATCGAGCACCGCGCAGGAAAAACTGCGGCAATTGTCCGACTGGGCCGCCATCAGCGCCATTGCAGAAAACTGCGGCTCATTACCAAATTCACAACCGCGCGTCGCCGCATCGACCCGCACCAGCTTAGTCATAGAAACATTCCAACAAAAATATTTCCGTAAGAATACTGATATAAATCAAAAGAAAATTTGATATAAATCAATCTTCAGAAAATTACTGTTTATTTCGATAGAGTGCAGGCATGTCAAAAACTCCCAAATTCCCCGGCCCCCTGACCGCGCGCGGCGCCGTTCTCGCGGTGCTGTTATCGGATGCCGACCAGACGGGCGCCGAGCCGCTGCAAGGCCGAACCTCGCTCGCCGCCATCGTCAAGACGTTGAAGCGCAAATACCATTGGCCCATTGAATCCACCAGCTTCCCCTCGAACGCCGGCGACGGCCGCGCCACTTGGGCGACGGTGTACAGCCTGCCGCCGGCAGCGCTGGCCAAAGCCTTGGACAATGGTGGGCGCGAGTGGCTGGAGCGCCGCGCAGGTGCCAAGCCGAATTTTGAACTACCTGATTGATGTGAAAGCGCTCGACAGCCTTGAAAGCCTCGAGTGTTTTGGAGCGCGCCGCGTTTACGCGTGCGAAAAGGTCAACCGCGAGAAGTCCGTACTTTTCAATTTTGGCGCATTGAGCGAGCTCGTGAGCCATTTGATGTTCTTCGGCCGCAGCAACTGCGTATGAGCGGCCACACGAATAAGCTGCACCGCATCCTTGAAAAGGTGGTCGCTGCCGAACGCGCAAGCAGCAGTCCGAGCGGAGCATCGGCATCGCACTGACGCAGTATTCGAGCTTTCTAGTGCGGTAAGGGAGGGCCACTGCCCTTCCTCTTTTTCTATCGCGTTATATGGGCGGTGCTCGCCAGAGGTGCATCGCGTGCGTATAAACATCTGCGTCGGTGTCTTCGAGCACCACGGCAATCTCCGCTAGGCGCCTGAGATTTGGTTCTGCGAGCACTCTAAGGATTACCTGCTGCGGAACTTTAAAGTATTTCATATAAGCCCAAGCGGTAGCTGCACCTTTACTAGAATCAAGCGCAATACCATGATTGACGGCATGCGCCATCGTTGCATCGGTTCGGGTGTACATGACGGTCAGCTAAAAATCTGCTTCAGGCCAATTCTGATGTCCTCGGTCGCCAGGGCAATTCCCCAGTTGCGGGCGGCCTCTTCGGTTTGGCGGCCTTCTGTTTCGGGGGCACACCAATGTGAGACGATCTCCTGCTCCTTCTTAATTTGATACTCGGGATACCATAGGGCACCACGCAACATTGCAGCGACCGCGATATCAAATCCCTCATACGTCGAGGTGTGCACACCCACCGTGCTATCCATGTGGACTCCGTTTATGGTTGTAGGGCGAAAAGGGCCACGGCAGGTGGCATGTGACCGCGAGCGGTCTGGTGGGGTGTCAGCTTTTGAAGCGTTCTACAGCTTTAAAAGCCGCGAGTGTTTTGGAACGCGCCGCGTTTACGCGTGCGAAAAGGTCAGCTGCGAGAAGTCCGTACTTTTCAATTTTGGCGCATTGAGCGAGCTCGTGAGCCATTTGATGTTCTTCCGCTGCAGCAACTGCGTAGGCGCGAAAAGCTTCGATGCCTTCGGGATTGTAGGTCTGCATATTTACCTCATGTTCTGCACATCGCCTGGCATAAACCAAAGTGGCTACCGCATCAGCATGGGTGTACCCCCAGTATATGGAGGTGATTAATATTTTTGCAAGGTGACTTACATCTTTGATTGAAGCTGGGGCGCCTTGGCGATGACGTGCGGCCTCTGTATCGGTCAACCGCAAGTTTAAATCTCGAGGTTTAACCAGAGCTACGTACAGTCCCGGGGTCGCTTATCCGCCGGCGACTTTCGGAAACCAGAACACGCAAAATAGTTGGCAGCGGAATGCCGTGCTCTTCGAGGTACGCCCACGCCGAGGCAGAGCCGTCCACTTCATCCACCACCAACCCGTTCGCGATTACTTGCGACATCTCAATATTTGTCCTTGTACGCATATGTTCCTCTCTAACAGTGGGCACCACGAATACAAAGCACGAGTAACCAGCAACAACACGTGAGGCTGATGTAACACCAATATACCAGTGCCGCATCGTAAATTGCATTTTGATATTGATGAGTAGCTTCTGCGCCACTTTGGAGCTGTTAAAAACGAACGATTTCTAAAATCCATGAAAGGGAAGCATTAGTCATGTTGGAAATATATGCCTTGCAATTTCTAACAGGCAGAGATATTCCAACAGTGTTTTCTAACAGTCTTAACCGGAGAGACACCATGGCAACCTTCGCATACGGCCGCGTCAGCACCACCGAACAAAGCGTAGACAACCAGCGAATCGAAATCGAAGCCGCCGGCCACCAGGTGGATTTCTGGTTTGCCGACACCATCAGCGGCAAGACGAGCGCTACCCAGCGCCCGCAGTTCGCCGCCCTGCTCGGTCAAATCCGGAATGGTGAAACGCTGGTGGTGGCCAAGCTGGACCGCCTGGGGCGTGCGTGATGCGCAGGACGTCGGCGCCACGGTCAAGCTGCTGGCCAGCCGCAATATTGCCGTCATCGTGCTGCAGCTGGGAAAACTGGACCTGACTTCGCCGGCCGGCAAAATGATGCTGACCATGTTGGCTGCCGTGGCGGAGATGGAGCGGGATTTGCTGGTGGAGCGCACGCAAGCCGGCTTGGCTCGCGCGAAAAGCGAAGGCAAGACGCTGGGCCGCCCGTCCAAGACGACCGCCGAGCAGCGCGCCGACATCGTAGCGAAGTACACCGCTGGTGAGAGCGTCAGCGCTCTGGCACGGATGTACGACGTTTCACAAGCTAGCATTCTTGGGGTCGTTAAGCCAGTGTAACCAGATTCACGGTTCCCAGTCAGCCACGCTGTCGACGACATAAATACCATTTTTCACTAATTTGGAGCGAAATGTATCGAAGTGGTCGGCGCCGCATATAAACAATAGCGGCCACATATTCAGATGCAAAATCTTATCCAGCCAGAAATCTTCACGCGCGTCCCCCATTTGCTTAAATTGCGCATCTATTTCTAACCTCAGCCTTTGGTCAAAGGGCAATGTGGGCTCAATTGGTGGTAGGGGTGGCAGGAGCTCTCTGAGAGATGCCCGCTCAGCAATACTAGCGTCGCAGTATACAGACTGAATACCCAGGGCTTTACATACGCGTGCACCTATCGTCTCTGTTACGCCGTATTTTGCCAAGCCATCGTGCTCGATTTCCTCCGCGATTACTTGAACGCCATGCGCCGCGCATAGAGAACGCAACAAACGTTCTAGTGCATCTGGAGGCAGGGTTTCCTGTGTCCCACATTGCAATGGGTGGCTAGTACCCAACAGAACAACTGTACGCATAATTTGTCCCCCGCCTACACGGCAATTCAGCTAAAAAACCTACACCGTGCCTACATACGAAATGGAGAGAGAAAATCGCCCATCGGAAAATCGTCTAAGTCTTTAATTTTATTGGCCTGCCCAACTGGATTCGAACCAGTGACCCTCAGCTTAGAAGGCTAGTGACCGAACCTAAAGCAGCCCTTATAAAATAAGGCTTCCTTCCTCCACGTCATGCTATTATCCCACCACTATCCCACCAGACATTGACAGGTGGAAATTTTACTATTGTGGAGTTGTCTAATGGGCATGATAAAAACCCGTCAAACGAAGTCAGGGCCACGCTATGACGCTCGCATACACCGCACCGGCCACGGCGGTGTGGAGCTTACAAAGACCTTCAAAACGAACGCAGAAGCCCGCCAGTGGATGCACGACACCGAATCGAAGATAGACCGCAGCGAGAGCGTGAGTCGGCGTGCTGAAACGGTTCTGTTTAGCCAAGCGGCGGCCGAGTTCCTACACGGCTGCAAGAGCGTGAAAACGAATGACGAAATGCTCGTTGCCCGCGTCAACGAATACTTCAACAAATACACCATCGCTCACATGAATCATGAAGCTATTCAATCGTTTATCGACTGGATGCTCATCACCCCGGTTCCGACGCAAGAACGAACTAAAATCCACCCCTACTATAACGGCGACAAGGAAAAATTCTACTCGCCTTCGACCGTTCGCAAGCACTATTTCATCATCAAAAAAGTTATGGAATGGCACTCGGTTAAGGCCAATTATTCGCTTAATCCAATGCTGTTCAAAAATCACACCGTCCCGGCATCATGGGAGGGGAAGCGTGAGCGAAGGTTACAAGCGGGGGAAGAAATTCAATTGCGGGAGGCCGTGAAAGGTGGCTATGCTCACTTCAAAGAATGGCCTCTCCTGCTGGACTTCGCACTTGCAACCGCTGCACGAGCACAAGAGATTATTAAAGCGGATTGGACTCACTTCGACATCGCAAAACGAACTTGGAACATTCCAAAAGAGAACGTGAAGACCAAGACGTTTCGGCAAGTTCCGCTTAGCAAATCGGCCCTTGAAGCACTGGCCGGGATGAAGCCACTGAGAAGCAAAGACGACACACGAGTGTTCCACATGTGGAGCAACACGAACACGCTCTCAAAGGCATTTAGACGCCTTGCAGTTCGTTCTCAAATGTCAGATTTCAAGTTCCACGATCTAAGGCATGAAGCTATCAGCCGCTTGTTTGAAAAGAATAAGTTGTCTGATGCAGAAATCATGAAAATCACTGGACACACGAACATCCAAACGCTTCTAGGCTACATGCACTTGCGACCCAACGACCTTGCAGACAAGCTAGATTAAGCGGCTATCTTCCCCGGCTACGACTCAAACGCCTTGCTTTGAGTCGGTCGGCAACCGGCCTTCCTCGCTCTTCTGAAATGTAGTGGTCAATCTTAGTGGCAATGAGATAAGCGTGTGAGAGCAGAAAGCCACATGCTGAGTTCAAAATGTCAACGTGGAAAATTCCGATATCCATTGGCACTCTCGCCAAACAAATTCTAGAGCGATCAGTTTTGTATCTGAAAAAATTATCTATGATGGCGACGTCACGGTCGAGTGGCTTCCCGTTTCTCCAAAGCCCAGCACTCGACAGAACTTTTTGCTTGAACTCCTGCAAGTCTCTTACATATCCGCGAGTATGAACGATATGATGTCGTAGCTGTGCAATGAGACCGGTGTGAAATCTAAGATTCAACTCTATCGCGTTGTTCGCTTCAATCTCTGAAAAATTCTTGATCCGCTTCCGTATAATTTCAAGGCAGATATCTACATTCTTGATTCTGGTCTTCGACTTCACCAAATCGAGACAATCATCAAAAGTAAGAGTCGGCAAAGCGTCAGGAACTTTGCTACCATAATGCTCAGCGGGCCAAAATGATTGCGTCGCACTTCCTACACTTGCATAAATTCTTTGCAAAAAAATCTCAAATTCTTCGTAAGCTTCGGCCAGTAGCCATTGATATTGCCGATTCGCATGCTTGAAATAGTTATCTCGAGCCTTCGAAAGAGTTAGCCTCTCTCTGCCGTAGAATTTCCAATCTCTACGATACGGCTCAAAGAAAGCCATGTTATGGCCTCCTATCTCGACATTTTCATCACCATCTTGCTCTGAGATTCGCTCATTAACTTGACTAACTTGATACTCAATCACGCTATGCACGTCTTTTTGTTGCAACGAAATCTCTTTCATACTTTCGTAGAAAAGCTCAAGAACTCTTAGTGGTGTCATGCCTTCACCGTCGTTTTAGTTTGAGAAAGCTTCCCTTGAATTTTCTGATGAAGCTCTACAACGGACTCGACGTATTCAAGCACATCTTCACTGAAAAATTCGCGTGACGTGCTGAGGCGATATGGGGCTAACAGCTTGTGAAGAGCTTGCTCAAGCTCCATATAGTTCGGCACCTCGTAAGCTTTTATCACTTCGAACTTGAACGGCGAACCTGTTGTGTAAAGCTGATTGATCCGGGTTTGTAGTTCTTGCGTCGTGAAGCCTATCTTGATGATCCGCTTGCCGTTCGCAGTATAAACGCCGGTAGAGAGCACGTAGACAATGCCAGTCTCTTTGAGTAAGTCTTCCGGCACATCCTCATCAACAGTCTCACTCGCCTCTTCAGCGGTCGGCAAACTGATCCTATAAGGCTTTGTAGATTGATCTATGAGGAACTTGTCAGACTTCTTCACATACGTATAAACATCAGCAAGTAAAGCATGATCGAGACTATTGAAAGTCCCCTTCTCAACTGCACGTTTGTGTGAGTCTGTTGCGTAAAATTCTGGAAACTCAATCTTGATCGAGTCCCGGACTTCCTGCGGAGTCATCGGCCTTCCGGCCTTGCTGATGGTCTCAAAAATAGCTTCGGATTTCTTCATAATTGCTAATTATTTACATTGAACCTAGAGCCGATTCCTTGCTATACGAATCGGAGGATTTTCAGACGGCGGCAACAATTCATGCTGTTCGACGATGGCTAAATCCTGCGGGTAGCACTCGATGAAGTGATCAAAAGTCTCTTTCAGGATAATCCAAATCTTCTCGATGAGCAGCCATATAGAATTATTGTTGCCCTCGATGGAAGCATTGAAATTTCCATAATGCTTCGTTCGATTAGTGTGAGAAAGCTGTGAAGCTTCTAGAAGAATGCACACCGCACGATCTAGATCGGTGTCGTCTTCATATCCTCCGGCTGTCCGACCATTAACAGCAAACATTTTGACATCGATGTAAAATTTTCTAAAACTCGGCGTCAAAGGGTTCTTCGATCTCGCTATCGGATCAGAAACTTTTATGATCAAATGGACAGACTTCCAATCGCATTGATACTCTCTGATAACGTAGTTTTTTGTGAGTTGAACACCTTTGTAAATGCTCTCTGTTACGTCATAGGCGTCCTTTGCAAAGTTCTCATGCCCTAGCGTATCCAACACAAAAATTCGCTTCTTCGCCGCCTTATATTCCGTGCTTCCGCTTTCGTCGCTCAAGCTCTTTTCTGCCTCACTCGCCATCCTCAACACCCTTCACGCACGCACCGAGCCACCCCGGCTTGATATGCGAACAATTATCTATCAGGTAACTCGTTCCTACAAGCAAAAAGCCCCCGCATATAGCGAGGGCCAGGACTACGGGGGAGCAGCATCACACTACCGAGCGAACATGAACTCTTTCATTCTTGAGAGCGTCCAGTAGCTGATAGCGAAATGCATGACAAACATTGAAATGAGCACGAAAGCAGTGTCGCCGCGACCTTTGAGCACTGCGATAAACATCGCAAGCACATACAGCACGAATGCTAAGAGCAGAATGCCAAAATCTTTCCCACGATTTGCGGACTTGCTCAGGACTTGAACGAGGAGGTATAGAACCATTACGGTTGCGATCAAAGCCCCTAGAACGGGAATGGCCATCAACCCCGCCAGCAGAAAGATGGAAATCTTCTTGTCCCGAGCTTTTTGAATTTCCGGATCAACTAGCATTTCGACTCCGCACCCTTGCGACGACGAGCCACGGCACCCACTGCCAGCAGGCCGACGCCGAGCATTGTGTAAGTCTCAGGTTCAGGGACAGCAGCAGCAATGCCGGTGATCGAGCCATCGACCCGCGTGAAGTCCGTGTAGTAGCCCGCAGGCGATCCGCCGTTACCGACTGCAAAATCGATCGTTTGGCCTTGTTGCAAGAAGACGGAAAGACCAGACACCGACGTAGGGGCGGAGCCTGAGTTCTGGACACCGCTGAACAGCGAAGAACCGCCCCCGAGGATGTGCACATCGGCAGAGGTTTGACCAAAGCCATCCTCTGCCGTAAAGGCACCGGCTACCGTGTAAGTCCCCGTGAACTGAGCAACGAAACGGATCACGGCATAGCTACCCAGCTGGTCCGGGTTCACGCTCACAGCGTTACGGGCGAGACTGCCATATTCGCTATTGCCCGTCACGCCGACGCCCCATTGAGCGAGAGGATCGGACGAGTGAAAATCGAAGCCGTTGAAATGGTAGACCGTAGCGAACTCTGTGAACGCCCCGCCCAATGTCCCGGTAGAGCCGTAAGAAAACGCAGACGAGCCGAAATCGGTGAAGAGGTCATAGCTGGCCGTCACCGGGCCTGCAGCAGCTTGGTTTGAAAAGAGTGCAGCAGTCAGAGCAATAGCCGCGTAGGTAGTGCCGAAACGCATGGGGAATCTCCAAATTGAAAGTGATGATATCAAAATAACCACGATAATTTTAGCGCGCTTATTCCCAAAAAGAACGTCTTAT
Organism: Duganella paludis; assembly: GCF_054461335.1. Lineage (NCBI taxonomy): Bacteria > Pseudomonadati > Pseudomonadota > Betaproteobacteria > Burkholderiales > Oxalobacteraceae > Duganella > Duganella paludis. The sequence continues at coordinate 5,528,646 of NZ_CM136922.1, read as the reverse complement.
TTTGTCACTTTTACATCTCAAGAAAATAACAATTTGGGCGCCGATACCCCCCTTTACATTGAGGCTCCCCCTTGAGAGGCTATAAGCAGTCCAGCACACAAGGAAGCATCAAATGAAAAAGCGAATATTGATAATCGGTTTGTTGAGTTGCACTCTCATCGCCTCAGCAAGTGCTCAAAAAGCCTTGTGGCGGCATGTCGATAAGTCGGGGCATGTCACCTACACAGACCAGCCAATGAAAGGCAGCAAAGGCGAAGAAGTCGATGTGATTGCCTATCCGCCAGCAATCCCGATGCCTGTAAATTTTCCCAGCAATTCCGATCCAAACAGAAAAGCGTTCGGACCGGCCAATGTTAAGGATGATAAACCGAAGGCCGCTCATAGCCTTCCTCCCCTCCCCGCGACACCACCAAAAACGAAACCCTAGAAACCGCTCACCGGCTTCTTAGCAGCACGGCTTTACTTCTCGTTTTCTTCTTGAGATTCTTTAAGAGTCAAACAACAAAACCAAGGAGACACACATGCAATCACTACTCTACTTCGACATCACAGAAAACGACGAAAGAGCAAAGGACCGCTTACTCATCTCGTTCCCACCGAGAGAGGCAATACTTAAAGACTTCAAAAAGAAATTTCGCGGAGAATTTAAATGGGTTGCCGAGGCCAAAGCGTGGAGTCTCCCGCCTCAATCGAAAAATCGATTAGAACAGTGGGCAAGTGTTACACAAGAACTTGCACCATTCGCCCGCGAAGAAAGCAACATCGAAATCACAAAAATCGACATCGCTGCAACGGAGAAAGCTGTAAAAGAGGAGAAGGCGAAGTATGAAGCACTTTTCAAACAGACCGAAAGTCTGACTCTTTTAAAAAATATTCTTGAAGATACAAAGCAAGTCTTGCGTGAGCATGTCGCTGAAATCTCAGCACTAGAAGCCTCCAAGGCTTTCACAAAACAGCAAATAGAGGTCAGCAAATCAGAGATATCGGCAACCTGCTTGCGACTCGATGTAGACCTTCCAGCACTCTATAAAGCGTATGAAGCGATGAAGCCTCTAGAAGCGTCAAGCAGCCGTGCGGACGTCGATGAGTGGAGAAAATACCATCGATCATTCATCGAGGCTCGCAATGCATTTTCAGACGCGGGCCTCGACTTTCACGCAGCGACTTTTGGGGCAGAGTCGAAAGAGAAGATTGCGAACATGCCCGAGTTAGCTTGGTTCACCATCACCAAGCTTTAAGCATCAGTAGGAATTAGTAGCACCCAAGGAGTGAGCGAAGAAATTTGCTTACTCCTTTTTTTGTTTTGTCAGAACCCATTTTCTGACACTTTTCTGACACTAATTTTACGAGGCTTCTCCTATGAGAACACGCGAAAAACCCCGATTTTGTCAGACTGTCAGACTGTCAGAGCTCACATGGAACGCGGTCAGAATAACATTTTTTCAGAAGACATTTTCTGACACCTTTCTGACACCTATTTTCTGAGCTTTCTCCTATGAGAAGACGACAAAACTTTCGATTTTGTCAGACTGTCAGACTGTCAGAAATACTTTAAGCATTTGTCAGAAGAAACAGACGGGCGGCTCTGACAAATTTCTACACACGAGATAGATTAAAGGCATCTCAACAGTAGAAAAAAGGAGGCCGCATGTCGCAGAACAAAAACCACACCCAACCTCAACCACACGTCGTAGAACGGCAAATGGTTGATAGTTATATCAAATCAATTGCACTCAATGATACCGCTCAACAAGTCGCAGACATCATGCTCTTAGTTGATAACCCTTTCGTAGACGTCAAGACAAACGACGCTATCAGCTTGATCTTTCACCGCTTCTACAAGCATACAAACTCCCACCCTGCACTTCCCATTTTTACATTCCTCGCCATGATTTCGGCGTGGTGTGTTGAGAATCGTGCGACTTGCCAAATTCCTCTAACGAAGAAGCCAACCGAGCTTGACACTTGGGTTCTCCTCTTAGCAGACACCGGAGCGACAAAATCTCTATCAGCTTCGATCATTTCCGATGCAATGCCCAAAAACCCCGAAACGGGACGCCCGCTAGTTGAGTCAAACTTTGTGCAACCCGCCTCTAATGCTTCGTTCGTGCAACAGCTTGCAGACCTACCGAATCATAGAGGTTACTGGAAGCAAGACGAATCGAGCCAATTCATAAAGCAAATCGATCAAAACACCGGAGCACTAGCAGGTATCAACGGAACGATGTTGATGACGAAGGATCACGGAACTATCGGATATGGAACTAAAGCAAATAACCTGTCCATCGAGGGGCCAGTGCTTACAGTCCTCATGATTAACACCATTAACTCTATGATTTCCGCCATGTCAGAAGAGTCCATGCAAAACGGCATGTTCCGACGCTTCACTACCGCATGGGCTGGCAAAGATACTTTCGACACGGCGAGAGAATTTGGAGATATCGCATTGTATGACATCAAAGAAATGGCCGACTCGATACTTGAGGACGAGCTTGCCGCAATATTTGGACAAGACATTTCTGACAAAAATTATACATTCTCACCAGCTTGCGAACGCCTCTATAAATCGACCTTTAAAACGTTCTGGGAGAGGCAATATCAACGCTTCCTCTCCGAGCACGAAGTTTATTACAGAACCTACATGATGGAAGCGTGGCGATACGCTGTATTTCATCATGTCTTGCACAAAAAGCCGGGAACGGTAGTAGACGAGTATAGCCTCCAGTGGGGTCTAAAGGTCTCAATGTTTCTTCTCAACAGTCTTCAACACTACATCGATAGAAAATCAAACCGGGCTGAGGTTCCTGCTGTCAAAGAGAAGATCGAAAAGTTTATGGATTTCATCCGGGAGAACGAGCACAAAGACCATTTCGGTATGCGTGCAGTCTGCCGAAAATTCACGATGAGCAAAGCTGAGGTTTTCAGCATGCTTTCAACGATCAAAATCCACAGCCCAAAATTCAAGACCTCTCTCTTTGAAGACCTGAAAAAGAGCGGCTATAAGTCCACGCAGCCACCACAGAAACAACACCAAGGGATTGAGACGCCAAAGCCTCAAGTTCGCACAGCCCAACACTTTACCGGCCAACACATTGAGATTTCTAACGATGACTTCTTCTCAAACACCGGCCCACTCTGCATTGATGACTTGATCACCGGCCACCGTGACGAACGCGGAAACTCCACCTATACCGGCCTCTAGACCATTCGTCGCGATGTTGAAAATAAACCGTCGAGGAATTTGACAAACCTCGACGGTTTTGAGAAGTTAAATATATCAACAACGCAGAAACCACCACAAAGGAAAACATCATGACCGCAAATATCTACTTCAAAGAACTAAACGAAACCGGCTTAGTAGTTCGCACAGCTACACAGCAAAATGGATGGGCAAGAATCTACTTAGGCGATATCTACGAGTCTTTCAGAAGCAACAAATGCAACTCTACGAAACTGTTCGAAAAAGCACAAACAGCACGATTGAATACTCACATTGACATCGCAATGCACAACCTTCTGTTACGCAAACAAGAAGCATTTGCAGCACGAGCAAGCACAGAACAAGAGGAATTAGCAAACCTAATTGCACAGCCTAAACTCTCTTCACGAGTAACAGCATCACTTTAATTCGATCATAAGAGCCGCTTCGGTGGCTCTCTCTAATCAATAAAAATCATAAGGAGAAAAATCATGAAACTCAACCAAACTCAAACTCAAAAACTCTTGAAATTCGCCGCTCTTCTGATGGCATTCGGCTTCCTGAGTTCGTCATTCATTTCCATCAGCGAAGCAAACCAAGCCTTCAAGACGAGTCAGCAAGTGAAGGCGAAAAGCTTCTCACAAGGAGTAACGCGATGAGCAACGTTAAAAATGAAGACGACTCAATTAATGCCAGAGACTTTACTCATGGATTCGGATGGGCCTTGTTTTTCTCAGCCCTTGCATTTTTCTTCCTAGGGCAAGCTCATATTGATTCGATTCATATGAAAGACCGTGAGCTAGCAAATCAAGAAGACCACTATGAGCAGCTACTAGAAGCGACTCGCAACGCTAAGTCGCCACCGACACCACCCGCTAACACAACGTTCTGGAAATACACGGACGAGTCCGGGCAAGTCTTCTACACAAATAAAAAGACAGGCGATCAAGCAGCGGAGCAAGTCTTGATCCTGCATCCCGCAAAAAACTAAGGAGACACCCACGCCATGCGAGCAAAACAAAACCAAAATCGCTCAGACGAAGCTAGCAAGGATCAGGTAGACGTCACCCTCATTCGCCATCTTCAGGCGAACAGGGAGGCCGCTAAGGCGTTTAAAACGGCTATGCAGTCGAAGACACGCACCGTAGCGGTAGCCCTTAGCTTCCTCTCTAATAATGAGACCCAAGCGGAGCATAACCCCATCATCGAGCGGGCATTATGCACAATCGAAGTCGATGAAACCTCATCGAGCGAAGCTGAGCAGATCGCAGAAAAATCCTCGGCACTCTACGCACTCATTCAAGAAGTAGATAGAAAAGCACCCGCACTCATTGCCAAAAAAGAGCCTATCACGGGCCGGACGTTAGGCCGCTATATCTGGTCTCTGAGAAGCGATAACGAGCTAGCAAAAATGGTTGCAGAGGTTTGGTGCAACATGAATGACGTGCCATTCAAAAAGCGAAAAACGCCCATCAAAAAGCCTTCTTAGTAGAGCTTACCTTTCATCGCAAACCCTCATTAAAACCGCAGAGGAAATTGACAAACCTCTGCGGTTTTGAGACGTTGGTTATATCAACAATCAACGGCGAGGAAGACCATGAATCGAACCTACGAGCTAATCACAAAAGCCGGATATCACATCACAGCACATAACGACTGTGCAAGGAACTATCTCTTCTTTTGCACGTGCGATCCGTGGGAATGCGATGGCATCAAAACTCATAAGAAAAATAATTCAATGGCGGAGGTAGCTATTTTTCGCAAGAAGTCCGCTTTCAGATCGGCAGAGCATAACTACTTAACCAACTGCACGGAGAGGTCACGAACAAACGAACTTATGCTCAAAGCCATCGACAAGATTCCGTTACTAAAAGCACGAATTATAGCCATTGAAATTTCTGAGTCGATTTCCAAAATCGCCACACAACCATCCACCACAACACAGAGAGGAAGACTATGAAAAATCCAAGTAGAACACGCCCTTCAACAGCACTTTTATTCGATCAAGTTAAATCGCTACTCAATGTAAAAAGTGATCGGGCATTAGCGGAAAGACTAGAGCAAAGCACTACTTCAATTTGCCGCATGCGTAGCGAACAGAGGCCATTAAATCCACAAACCATCATCAGCATTCACGAAGAAACATTGCTACCCATTTACGCAATAAATCTGCTAGCTGGTATCTCCTCCTCCCCCTTCCAACCTCCCGCCGAAATCTTCGAACTACTTCGATCCTCTCAATACCATCAAGCAATTGTCGAAGCTAGATTTTGTTTTTGCATTTCAATGAGAACACCCAGCGTCAGCAAAGATTCGTCTAAGCCCGATTACGTCATCCAGCTACAAGAATGCACCGGCTACCAATCAGAGCCTGGAGGAGTCTACGGCGTCGAAGAAGATGCGATGGATAAATTTGAGGCGGATTATTCGTTTCTTTTCCCTGATTTAGAATTCTCAGAATGCTCATTTTCCAAAATTTTACTTCGTTGCTTTCTTGATTCACCAGACACCAACAAGTTAAACATGATTGATTCGATCATAGCCGAGATGATCGAAGAATGCCCCAATTTCTACGCTATCAAAGCCGAGCATGAAGCCGACATGATAGCCGGAATGATCGCACAACAGCCCGCACAACCATCCACCACGCCACAGAGAGGAAGACTATGAACGAGAACTACAAAATCATCATCGATGCCGGTTGCAAGTTCAGCGTTAGCGAGTGGGAGATCGAGGATTCGCCCACCCCTCCATGCTGGCGTGACGTCTTTATGCTCATCGTTACGGATATTCCTGCCTTCGACGGTTCGCAAGTATATCGCCTTCCAACTCCCTTCCAGAGCCGTGAAATCGACGTGCTAAAAGACGATCATCAGTTGCTTAAAGCTATGAAAAAAGGTTCAGAGCTTGACCAAATTTTCGCGGACCTTATACAGAAATTCCCCGCCCTCACATCCGTCAAAGAGAGCTTAGAGTTAGCCGCAAGCCTACCACAACAACCTATTCAACCAACCACCGCAACACAGAGAGGAAGACTATGAAAAAAACGATGAAACGAGACAGCGAAAGACTCAGTATAAAGGAGATCGAATATTTGTTTCCTAAAATCTGGTATAGCAGCAAGAAACGGCGGTTCCCGAGAACGAATTCAACGTGGAAAATGCTGGAGGATTTTAGAAATTCATATGAGATTGTTCCCGTTGTCGGTAGCTCTGATCCGGCAATTTATGCGTTTTTTAGTGACGCTGATGACGGGGATGCTCATCCGATTGATATGATATTTCATCCGCTGGGATATGGGGACAATGTTGTCGGCGGTAGTCTTCAACTACGGTTAAAGAGCATGCCTCAACCATCCCTCCTCTCTAAATATGGACTTCTCGACGGCAAAGCAAGCTACTCAAAATCTTTTGGCGAGGACATGGATCAAGACGACATCCAATTTCATTGGGACATGCGATTAGCGAGGCGAGGCAGTTATCTTGATAAAGCTCTGAAATTCTTTCTAAAAACACTGATTGAAGAAGGCCATCCACCAACGCTTAAGGCTGTCGCAGAACATGAAAGGAGAAAGCTAGCGAACGCAACAAAGCTCCCGTTTAGGGCCACAGGAGTTACAGCTACTACGAAGAGAGGGAGACTATGAACAAGAACTATGAAATCATCAAAGCGGCAGGATACAGAGCCAAGAAAGAATATCATTGGGTAATATTTTGCCGGTGTAAAACTCATCGTTGCACAGAGAATTATGGCGGTTGTTCCGGTCTGCACAAATACAGATTCGCACACACCAAGTCTATTGAAGCACTCGCTGAGAACTCTAAACCCGGCTCCAAACTTGACAAAATTATGGAAGAAGCCATTGACGAAACTGATGATATTTTTTCATTGAAGTTACATCAGCAGGCAAAGCTAGCAGCACAAAAAGAAGCAATGGAGATTTTCGAGTCGCTCACCCCGGACGTTTTACTAGTAAAAATTGCAGAACTTGACGAAGCAATTTTGACGCTCCAAGAAGCCTTAGATATCTCCGCAGCACTCCCCGCACCACCCCTCCAGCAAGCCCCCCGCAAGTCTTCCAAACGCCTCTAAGTAGTCCGCAGCATCCCGCTTTCCTTCCGTCCGAATGACTCTTTAAAACCGCAGATGTTATTGCGTTTCCTCTGCGGTTTTGAGACGTTAGAAGTATGACTAACAAAGGAGGTAGAGCATGTTTATATCCAATGATAACTATAGGGCAATCAAGTCAGCTGGCTTTGATTTCTGTTTATTTCTTGTTGGCCGTGGCACCGGACTGTTTATCGCTACAGATAGCGATAGATCGCCCTCCGAAATCTATTCTATTAAAGACAAAGATTTTCTAGACTACATCAACATCATCAGATTTGAAAATCCGTCAGATTGGAACACTTATCGGCATTACTGCATCGATAGTTTTATGAGGTTTTCAAAATTAGGCAGTGAATTGGACGAAATTATGCTCGCTATGATAGATGATTTCTCCGAGATAGCTGCAACAAAAGAAGGTCTTCGACTACGTAGATCGCTTACCCCACCATCCGCATACGCACCCCGCAAGACCTCCAAACGCCTCTAACACAACCCACAACATAGCCCGAGGAACCACATGAAACATCGCTTTAAAACGCTTGAAGAATACATTCAGATCATCGATGAAAAACTGATGGCCCTTCCTGATAGAGCTTACCTTGCTCTTGTTGTCGCCGTCCTCATCGCTGTCCTTCTCTGTCTCTACAGAGGATTTATCTACTAACACCATCAACCACAAAAGGAGACTTAATCATGGCAATGCCAAACCTTATTTTCATGAGAACGGAAGCTCTCGGCTACACGCTGCTACTTACTGACAACGGTGACGACATCCTCGTTCGTCTCGCTAGGATCATCGGGTCTAAGCAAGACGGAAGCAGCCCGAAATTCAAGATTTCTTCCTACTCGGGCGAAACAAACTTCCATCCCCCCGGCTCCAAGCTTCGCTACATCCACAAGCCGGAAATGCTCAGATTTGCCACCGAGGGAGGCTCTTTTGACTTCGCAATGCGTCTTGCAGTCAAGAGCACGCCGGATGCACCGCAAGCACTTAAAGACTTCATCAAAGAACGGGAGGCCAACCGAAAAGCATAAACCTGCAGTCCACACAATCTAACTCAAATCTCACCAAAAATAACAACAGGAGATTTTCATGATATTCAGAAAGTCAGCATCACCCCTTCTTCTCCTCGCTCTACTCTTCCTTGTCACACCCCAACTTGCACACGCTGCTGGACCCGAGTTTTTCACACCGATATCCACGGATGTTTCCATGATGTGGTTGCGTGGAATTTTTGGAGAACTCTTCGGTGGAACCGAATCAACCCCCATCTCTGAAATTGTCAAACTTCTCAATGGGGCCGCTCTAATCATTGCTGGGTGTTTGGCTTGCTACACCATGATTTTCGGCACCGTCAGCACTGCACACGACGGAGAGGTATTAGGTAGACGATGGTCTAGCGTTTGGGTTCCCATTCGCACCGCATGGGGCATGGCGTTAATCATCCCGGTTAAAGGCGGTTACTGCACCGCTCAGTTCATCATCGCGTGGGCAATCACGCAGGGTATCGGGCTGGCAGATACCGCGTGGCAAAAATACACCGAAGTCTATGTAGCCAAGTCGAACATGGCACCTTCTGTGACACTTCCAAACGTCCAGAATCTGGCGGCGTCAATACTTGAATCAGAGCTGTGTATGGAAGCGTATAACAAGGTTGTGAGCTATTCCGCAGGCCCAATCTCATACATGTCAGCTAGCAGCCTTCCAAGCGGCGGCAGGCAATACGGAGGCGGAGGAATAAACGCGGATTCATGCGGCTCAGTCAGCTACAACACTGTGGCCTACTCAGACGCTCCAACCGGGGAGGACTCTATCCTTGGCGGCGAACCCATCCCAACGTCAGGCCTAACCAGCATTCAGCAGGCTCATATTCAAGCGACTCAGAAGATGGAGAGCACGCTAGCACCACTTGCGAAGCAGATCATTGAGTATCGTGACAAAGGCGGAGCACTCCCGAGCATGGCCCCCATGTTCAGTGCTATCGAGCAGTATCAGAACGATATCGCATCAGCCGCTAAAAGCTCCGTTGCATCAAATGACACTCGTGCTGCTATCGTCAAAGCCGCGAACAAAGATGGATGGGTATCTGCCGGAAGCTGGTTCATGAAAGCGGCACAGCTGCAGGATGCGACACGCGACGCAATCGCAGGTGTGCCGCAAACTCGCCCCATGCGAATCAAAGACTTTCAAGCGTTCGCAACGGATTTGCAAGCTTACATGACCTCATCGCAGAACGTGCTTGCACAAGCGGCCAACAGCGTTTCTGAGAAGGATATGGACGCGATTACAGGTGCTGGAAACACAAGCAATCCGTGGATGAAAGCATTCGCAAGCTTTACGAATAAAAAGGCGACAAGCGTCATGAAGGGCGCAATGCTCGACGACAACCGTGACCCGATGATGGCAATCAAGGACTATGGTGACTGGATCATGGTTGCAAGCGAAACGACGTTTGCGACAACCGTGATTATCAAAGCCGGAGTAGCCGGGGCTAAAGCGGTATCTGATTCATGGCTTGGCAACGTCGCGGGACTTGCAACCTTTGGGATGTCATCGGCGGCGGTAGGTGCACTGCAAGCCGGGATTGAAATGTTCGTGACACTCGCAACGTTCATTTCTTCGGCCATGTTCATGTTCGGTGCGTCTATTGCTGTAGTGCTTCCGAAGATGCCCGCATTGATGTTTTTCGGATGTGCCGTTAGCTTCATTCTGCTATGTGCCGAAGCCATCTTTGCGGCTCCCATTTGGGCAGCTTATCACTTACTTCCAAATGGTGATGGAGCTACCGGCAAGGCCTCACAAGGCTACATGTTGATTTTGGGCTTGCTAACACGTCCCGTCTTGATGGTAGCTGGCTTCGTCTTTGCAATGATGGGATTGGTAGTGATCATGCCAACTTTCAACAACATTTTTCTCAAAGCGTTTTGGGTCTCAAATGTTGGCTCTCTCGTTGGCGTAGGAACCTTACTAGTGTCCATTGGACTGTATGCAGGTGGTGTGACCACGATCGTCTACTTACTCTTCAAAGCGATCTACGTCTTTCCTAACAACACTCTTCGTTGGATCGGTGGCGGCGTAGAACAAATGGGCGAAATGGCGGAGAAAATGCATGGCGATAGCAAACTGACGGCTGTAGCCGCTGCTGCAACTGTGGTGAACAACGCTGCCAACATGAGCCGCCAAGGATCGGGAGCGAGTGGAGCCGGTTCTAAGGGCTTAGGCGACGGCAAAGCACCGACCATGAACGCGAAGTCATCTAAGGCACCAGCAGCCCCGCAGAAGGGCCAGGACACCCCCAGCAGAGCGAAGCAGTCAAGCGGGGATCAAACCCAAAGCAGCAATGCCGGCGTTAGTGAGCAGCCGGCGACGGAGGCACAGAGCGAACCCGCATCAAGCCCGAGTGAAGCCGAGCAGGCGGGACCGCCAAGGCCCGACAATCTACGCGACTCAAGCGAGGATTGAGCGAGACTCAAAAAAGACAAAGGCCGCGAAAGCGGCCTTTTTTTGGGACTGTTGAAGCTTATTTCTTAGGTGGTGGTGCAGGAGCGGGAGCGGGTGCAGGGGCGGGTGCAGCGGCGACCGGCTTAGCAACAGGAAACTTGATATGAGCTTTGCAGAAGTCAGAGACGGATACGGAAGAACCGCTGTAGCCACCGCTATCTTTCAAAATCGCCGTGATCTTTGCGACAGTTGCACCGTCATCGGCCATCTTTTGAATCAGCGTTTTGAACGGCAAGAGCAAATCAGCTTTTTTCTCACTCTTGTATGATTTCTTCTCGAATGCTTCTTCCAATGCCGCTTTGATTTTATCGGGATCAAACGGAGTAGTAGTGCGTTTGCCTTTTGCCATTTTTTAAGCCTCCTAAAAAGTTAAATGAGATACGACAGAACAAATCTTAGCGCACATTTTTAAGCTATGAAAGAAATTTCGGTTGGAAATTTACTTCATCGTATCGATGACTTTTCGAAAGTCATGAAGGTCTTCCTGCACCAATTTTTCAAGCCCAACGGCGAACTTTTTTTCCTCTGCGTCTGCTATGAAATCAACCCACTTTCGCCACAGCATTGACTGAACATCTAGGCAAAATCCCGCGAGGTATTGACCGGACTTAGTGTTGTTGGCAAAGACGTGCTTAGGCACCCATTCTCGACTGCCAGCAGCCTTAATTGGCGACACGTGACCACTCTCCAACTCCAAGAATGGAACTGATAAGCCCGACTCATGATCTACACTATTATCTTTCACATGCTCAGATGTCCAAACCTCACTCGCCTCGCTCTCCCGCCAGTTTTTATACACGACTTGATGTATCGCAGTGCCGCATGCCGTCACATGTAGATCAAGCGGCGGAAGGGTTATCGTCTCTTTTCCTTTAGTGATTTTCACGAAGGAGTCCCCACTGAACCGCTGATCGTGCTCAATCGGGTATGGAAATCCTAAACGCTCAGACAGTAAGAACTCATACGATACGTTTAGCAAGGTTGTGTCGTTAATCGTGAGACCGAAACAGCTAGGCATGTAGTTAAACGCTAGGGTATTTGAGCCAAAGAATGTAAGCCGCTGACCATGCCGAGCTTTGGTGATGACGAGAGTCCTATCCTTCAAGCTCACACGTTTTGCAATATGAAACTTAGGTTCGACTTCCAAAAAGTTCTTATCGAGCATTTGCATTCCGAGCCATAAACCCACCCGCACCTTATCAAACCAGTCAAGGAGAGTGTTCCATTCTTCCGGCTTGATCGGCCCAGACCGCAAAATTTTTTCAACCACAACTTTTGCTTTGTCTTCCAGTGCGGCCCAATCGTTATTGCATGTATCACACGCCGGAAAATGAAAGGCATCGAATGCGAACGCACGAGCATTCTTCCCACGGTCACCGATGGAGCTAAAACCAGCGATTCGCTTGGGGTCTCCAGTTAGCCGCATTAACCACTGCGGGATTACGTGCTCCTTTGTTTTCACAGCGGGGGACTCCCCGCAGAATACACAGGTTTTAACAGGGTTAGTCATACTCAGTGCATGCCTTCTAGATGTCGCGAAGATGCAAAGATAACATCTTGCCGCTTCCCAACAAAGAAAAATCTTAGACCGGCACCAAAAGAGAAAGGCCGCGTGAGCGGCCCTTGTTTTTGCGTCGATTCGCTTACTTCTTCACACCCGCCGCAAGCACTGTTTGAGCTACCGGAGCGGCCACGGCTGGAGCAGGTGCCGACTTCGGAGCGACCACCGCAGCAGGCACTGCTTGCACAGGCTTAACGGTGTTCTGTGCAATGAACTTGCGGATCATGTCGAGAGCAAAGGTATGTCCCGAACCAGATTCATCGATCACCTTTTTTATGTTCTCAGTTGACACGCCCTTAGCATGCAATGCCAAGATGCCCTTCCTAAATTTTTCAAGCTGTTCAATCTTGCTAACCTTCACAAACGCGTTAGACAACAATGCGTCTTCTAAGGCCCGCTGAGCCTTTTCATCATCCAGAATCAGCACTTCTTTTTTGTCATTCTTAGCCATGGTTAAATCTCCTTTTTTGTTATTGTTGAGTGGCCTTTACTACGAGTTAAATCAGATACTTCTCAAGTCATCCTTACTTCTTATCGTGCACAGTAGATCGTCATGAGGACTGGTGTAGTCGCGGGATCGCTAGTGTTCTTTAGTTCACAATATGTGACATTGTTGGTCGCACATGACACCAACCCTTTTTGCATCGAGTTTTGGACAACATATTGCGATGAATCTAGGGGACTATCTAAAAACTTACTGACCTGTGTTGTATCACATGGATTCTGATAGTCGAACGTAATGGCTTCCGAGTTGCCTAGCTTTTTTGCACCATAATTTACAGATGAGGCAGTAGAGATAGCACCAGCGATACTCTGCATTGCTGCCTGCCTTGCTTCAGTTGTGAGGTCTACGAATTTAGGCAACGCCACTGCGGAAAGAATCCCTAAAATCATGACGACGACCACAAGCTCAATCAAGGTAAAGCCCGAAGATTTGTTACGTGCGATTGCTAAGCGTTTGATGTTTTTGTTGTTCATAGCATGTCTCCTTTGTGTTTGTTATCGAACACTAAAAGCATCGCACTCAGAAACGGACACAACAAGTCCGCCCATCGGATTAACGCTAGGACGGCACGCGGACTAGAGCAATGGTCGATCACGGATAGAAGTGCGGACGGCTTGAGGATGGAGCAGAGATTTACGTTGTTGTGAAACGCGGATGGCTCACGGATTCGGACGCGGATCAAGCACGGATTTACACACCACTCCCCCGCCCCATAAGGGGAGCAAGTCGCCCTTTGTCGTCACTGGGTAGCACTCAAAAATCCAGCACTACCCAATTACTCAGAGCGTTCCACTTTGCACGGAAGTAAACGGGCTTTTGCGGCATATCCTTACCTCTTCGGGATTGCGGTATTCCACGTCCCATTGACTCCCCCGCTCCGTTCGTTCAAGCAGCGTCAACAGCAGCAGAAAACGGCAACAGCAAGAGCACTTCGAAACCGAAACACTTATGTGTTCGATTTCTCAGCAAAGAGCACTTCGCTCATTCCCGCGTTGGGAATAGGCTCAGCTAGATGCACTTCGCCTACAAACACTCGCGTGTTCGTGGACTCAGCAAAGTCAAAGTCAAAATCAAAAAAGGGACACCGAACTCATCTGAGATGGACACAGCTAACCCCAAAAGCACGCCGAAAGCCGCGCAGACACACGCTCCGCTGTGGCTACACATTTCGAACACCCTGCCCCCTCGCAAACACACTTCGACGCCGCATTCTTGCTCGGGTTGAGGCATGGGCACATTAGAAAGCAAACACCTGTGTTCGCCGTGCGTGCTCTATGTGTCCGCCATTTATCAGATTTGTGCTCACCGAAATTGACACCTTACTAGCGGATTTGAGAGAACTAAGTAAGGCGAAGAACAAGTCGAGACAAAAAATCACGATGAACACAAAATTCAAAGCCCAATCACGTTACTCAAAAATGACTAGCACGTTACTTAGGAGCTTAGAAAAATGAACAGACGCTATGACCATCTACATGTATCGCTACAAGATGCCTATTCAACGATTCATCCAATCACGCAGGAAATGACGCGTCTTGTAGATCAAGCGATTGAGGCTTACAAGCAGGTTACAAACGACGAACATCTAATCATGCTACGGAAGAATCCGGGGGTGAATCCGGAGCGCAAAAAGCAACCGGCACCAAGCCTTACACGCCTCTCATTGGAGCTAGACCTATCACGCAACAGCGAATATTCACGGCTTATTGATGGCCTCACCACGCAACAGCAAAACATGATCGCGGCAACGCTGGCGACGGCAGAACCGAGCAGTATTTACGGAGAGGACCAACAACAAGTGACATTCGATATCACGCCGGGGAGCGAGTTCAACAAGCATCTAGATCAACTGAATTCCAGCGACCGAGTTGCGGTCTCACAGGTCTTCTCAATCGGAATGAACAGCTACTTTCATAAGAGCTTCGTGAAGCTTGAGCTAGAAGTCAACGGAGGCAACCAATGACCCAATCCCATCAAGACTCCAGTGATGAACTGACAATGAAAGACGAGGGGGCCATGGGCGAGAGCACAACCAAAAATGACGATAGCTCTCATCCTTCCCTTTTACAAACACAAGACAAGATGACGAAGGATTGGGAGAAGCTAAAGACACTGTGGCAACAGGCCGAACAGCTTCTCAAAGATTTCGATCAACAAGCCACTGAGACGGTAATCAAAGACCAAAAAACAAAATAGGAGGTATCAAAATCATGGCCGTAAAAACACCAACAGTTCACACGCGCGTGAGCATTAGTCTGCACAAAGACCTAGAAGCCTTGGCAAAGAAGAAGGGACAGTCACTAGCGTCAATCCAACGAGAAGCCTTGCTGGAATATGTGGAGAGCGAAAAGGTAATACGCAAGTTGGACTCCATGGAAAAAATCATCAAAAGCATGGAGTCAAATCTGATGGAACTAAACTTAAAACTTGACTAGACGCGGACACAAAACGATATCGATAGGCCGCTGGCTAGGCCGATAACCTAAGGAGACCAATATGACCGACCACCCCGAAATGACCGCACAACAGACCGCAGAGAGGTATGTGGCTAAAGCTCTAAAGAACTTTGAGATCATGCTTTGCGGAGAGCGTCTTGACGACAAAACAAAGATGATAATTGCAAGCCATTACCAAAACATAGACGAATTAAGGTATGAGGAATTTGTTCGCCGACACGGAAAGAGGATTGATCCCAACCGGGACTTTCTGCCGTGAAAAATATGCGTGACCTAAGTCAAGCGATCAATAACCTGCAAGCCTACCTGCTTGAGCTAGCACAGAAAATTAAAGGAGACTTAGATAACCACTTGCTGAGTTTCGCTTTGGCGATCCTGCTTGCATCCGTGACTTTCTTCATCGTGCTTTCACTGTTCTCCGGCGGAGGACTGGGCGTCTATCTCATTACGTCCCTGTCTATTCCATGCGTCGCGTTTGGGGCGTGGCACATGAGCAAATACCGTCGAGGCCTTGACCTTGATCCGAATACCAGTAAACCCTCCACCCCATCCCCAAAAAAATCTCCGCCCCAACAAGGCCAAAGGAAAAAAATGAACTCTCCGAAACAGGAGCTTACGCCCCTCCCCCCGAGCTATCCGACATCAAGCAACGTCTCGCACAAAGACGAGCCAGCACACAGCAAGCGGGCCAAACCCCACTGGACATTGCTCCGCCGACGACCGAAACAGATGATGTGATAGACCGGCACCCGCAGGCCATCACGGAGCAATCAGTGAACGAAGAACCTTCGCCATCAACACCTGTTGAGGAAGCAGCAGTCGATAACCTTACCCCACTTCAACGGGCAAGAGCACGCATTGCAGAGAAAAAGAAATCACGTCCTCAAAACTAAGGAACTTTTAACATGATGAGCAAAATTGAGGTCATCATGAAAGGTGACCACTTCGAATATTTGAAGGCCACTGAATACTTTGTTGAAGGCGAACACACTCAGGGTGTATCGCATTGGACAGGCGACGGAGCCGCCGCCCTTGGCCTTGCTGGCAAGCCGGTAGAGGCGGAGGCCTTCGAAAATATTTTGGGCGGAAAAAGCCCAACCGGCAAAGCACTCACCAAGAATGCTAACAGTCCAAACCGCGAGAAATTGGCCGTCGAATGTGTGAACAGTGCACCCAAGTCTGTAAGCATGCTCATGGCATTCGCAACACCCGAGATGCGAGAGAACATCGTCAGGCTTAGCGAGCAAGCTCACGCCGAATCAATGAAGTATTTGGGTAAGCATGTTGTGATCAGGACAGGCCACAACGGCGAGGAGCTAGAAACCGCGAAAGGAATATGTGTTGCGAATTTCACGCATCGAGCGGGCCGTGATCTAACGATGCAGCTTCACCACCATGGAATTTTTGCACTGATGGCTCAGCGTGAAGACGGAACGTGGGCAAGCTTAGACAGTAGAGAGGTTATGGACCAGCATCGAGCGGCTGGGGCGGTCTATCGCTCAGTGTTAGCGAGGGGACTGGCTGAGCTTGGATTCAAAATAATCGCAGACGACACAAATGATTTCTCGTTCAGGATCGAAGGCTTCAGTAGAGAGGCCGAAGAGGAATTCTCAAAAGGTAGCAAACGAATTGCCGACTACATCAAAGAACACAATCTAAACCCGAACGATCCAAAGCACGTAGAGCTTGCCGCAAAAAAATCCCGTTCCGTAAAAGACGAGCCGCCATTTGCCGAGCTTCTAAAAACGTGGAGGGACGAAGCAAAAGTTTTTGGCATCAACGAAAAGACCGTGCAGAGCTTGAGACACGAAACAGACCGCGACACACCGCCCGAAATCAACTCAGAGCAAATTTTGGACAGCATAACGAACACTCGATCCGTGTTTGAACGAAAAGATGTTCTGATGGCCGTAGCTAATGAGGCTTGTCGAAATGGCGGCATGTCGTTGGCCGATGTAGAGAAAGCCACAGACCGAATCATAAATGGCGACGCTCATAATCTTGGACCGCAAGTGAAAAAGAGTGACCGCCTTTCTGCAGAAATCAGGGACCAGAACAACGTCATTAGTGTCGGTGCGGCTGAGCACTCGACCACCTTTAATCCCCGCCCTCGCACTTCTATTCTCTACAGCTCCATTAAGGTAATGAGGCAGGAAATTGGACTTGCCGACGACTTCGCCATGGCGACCAGCGACACACGTCACAACCGAACCACCGATCAGGTTCAAGCAGCGATCAAAGCTTATGAAGCAATGCTTTCTAAGGACAGCCACACACCTGTGAAGATGAAAGCTGAGCAGATTGCGTGCATGTATCATTGTGCAAACGGTGGCCGACAATTGGGAATCAATGGCCTCAGTGGAACAGGTAAAAGCTTCTGCATGGCTGGGGTTCGTCTAATGGAAGAAACAGCAGGGCAACGAGTAATCGGAACAGCGTTGGCCGGACAAGCCGCAGCAAGCCTAAAAGAAGGAGCGGGAATCAACGAAGGCGGAACGCTCGCAAGCGTGTTAATCCAAATCCAGAACGGGAAGATCAGGCCTGACTTCAAGACTACGTTCATATTGGATGAAGCTGCAATGACAGGCGTTGAACAATTCAGAGCCCTGCAGCTAGCCGCACCGGACTCAAAAATTATCGTCCTAGGGGACAAGCTCCAATACCAGAATATTGAACGGGGGGCATGGTTCGGAGGTCTGCAAGATTTGGGAATAAAATTCGCAGAACTCAAGGACATCGTGCGTCAGAAGCTCCCTTGGCATAAGGAAGCTGTTTTAAATCTAAAAGACGGACGCGGAGCAATGGCTCTACAGGCCTTCGCAGACAATGACCTCCTAGTAGTTTCTGACAGCACGGAGGCCACTTTAAAGCGTATGGCACTCGACTACGTCGACGACACCACCCCAGATTCTGAGAAGCCTGCAATGTGTTCGCGGCATCGTGACACACGAGCGGTCAACGACGAGATTAGAAGACTGATGATCGAACGGGGCCAACTGTCTGAGGATGCAACGTGGGTGGAATTTTCCAATAAGGATGACACCGCGAGATTTTCACGTGAACTCAGGATAGGCGACCGTCTACGCATCATGAAGGGAAACACCGCATTACAAATCTTCAACGGGAATAACGGAGAGCTACAAAAGTTGAAAAGGCTTAGGGACGGAGATACGGAGCTAACCCTGAAACTTGATTCGGGAAAGACCACAACGTTTAGACTCAGCGAATTCGACAAGCTTGACTATGGCTATTGCGGGACCGGCCATGCGAGTCAAGGGCTTAGTAAGCACCACGCTTACACGTATCTCGATCCGTCCATGGTGGACAAGCAGGCGGCTTATGTGCTCGCCTCCCGCAGCAAGCAAGAGACCAAGCTTTACATGTCTACCGCCGACACTGACGGCTTGGCTGACGCATTATCGAAGATGGGGCGGGCTATGAGCCGCGACGGGTCATCAGATTGGGTGCTTGACTATCTCACACCCGAACAGCGTAGAGAATTCACCGCAAAGTATATGGATCAGCAGCCAGCAGCAGCCCAGACACAGCAGCCGACCGCAGCAAAGACCGAACCCGTTAAGATAGAGCCAGAGGCCACACAGCGGCCCATAGAAGCCGCGAAGGAGGAGCAACCGGCACCGATCCCGATAGCAGCCCTGGAGGCCGCTACGACGCTCCCAGCGGGCCGCCGTAGGAAGATGTGATCGTAGAGGGCGTCACTTCAAAAAATCGAAGTGACGCCCTCTCTTGCCAAGTTTATAATCAATGCGACTTCAACCGTCCCTTATACCATCACAAGGATGTCTCGCATGAATAAGCAAAAGAAGAAGGAACCATATGATGCTATGGAGGAGTTGCGTCCACAGTGTCTCAACCCGGAACTTGAGCCGCTGGCTCATGAATTGTATGACCTTTCCCTAAAAGGTTCTGAGCCGGTGTGGGATGAGTTGAGTGAGGAAGCTTTCAAAGCTAGCCCCGAACTTCGTGAAAAATTCCTCACGGCCTCCCACTCTGGCATGAATGACGCACAGAAGAAAATTATTGAGTTCGTTGGCTCTGAAGAGCCGCTATCAAAATCTCATGAGGTATTGTTCCACGGGATTGCCGACGCTATGGCGTGGCAGTTGATTGGTCATCAGCTTTGCCACGCACGTCGCTTCTATAAGGAACAACCTCCCATAAACTTGAAGGAATCAAATTTCGAGTCTGTAGTGTTTTGTGCTGAGGACATGGCTAGAAAAAACCCCGGCAGTATCTCCGTTATTTCTGACCTAACAAGCTTCGTGCAAGTTGGAGATTTGTTGACGATGGATTCGCGAGGTGGAATAACAATTATCGAAGTTAAGGAGGGTAAAAAGAATCACGAGATCATGGAATTTCTGAATTTCTTCGCAGAGACACAATGCCCTCGAGCCTTTGAACATTTCGCAAAAGAGCACGGAAAATCTGGAGTAAAGCAACTCCAACGGATGATGCGCCAGATGCAGCGTATGGATCACGTTACGGAAGTGATGGAAACAGGAAAATCGCTTGATCCTGACACAGATCAACACATCAGCATCCCGGATGAGTTCATCTACATCGGCAAATGGGATGACGAACTAAATGAAGTTTTGGAAGGCTCTGATGCAAAAAGCTGGGCCATAAAGGACATAGATGACTGTCTATTCATTGGTGCATACTCGAAAGAGGCAATGAAGGGTTTTGGGCATTTTGCGTTCACCGCTTGGTTTGAGAGCTTTGAGGGCGGGGTCGGCTCGCCACGCTTTAGACTGATAGATTCTATGAGTGGACCTTTGGCACTTCCTGTGTTCAATCTGAACATCACAGAGCAACATAAATTTGACCTTTTGTTCGGTCGTAAACACGTCTGTCTTGGATTAAACATACCGGCATTTCTCGAAAAACTTAAAGCTGAAGGCATTCAAGTTCGCGAGGCGACGAACAAGGAAGTTAGTCAGATGGAGCAAAGAGGAGCGCATCCTTATAAATGGAATGGCAAAGCGATTTACCTTGGCAATGGAAAGGAAGAAATGCTTCTCATGGACGGAATTTTCATGAGGATTTTTTTCCACGGACAGCGGCCCATTGACACAGTGAAAGCAGTATTGGGCAACCTGCCTTCTGAGCAGAGCGAAACGAAGCCACCTAAAGGAGCTAACGAATGACCAAGCCATTTCACGTTTTTATTTCGTATGCTTTTGAAGATGAAGCAATCGCCACAGAAATTTCTAACGCCCTGACGTTCAGAGGGCTTCGTGTGTGGTTTGCTCCGCTATCGCTAAAGTTTGGTGACAAACTTCTTGACTCCATCAATGCGGGCTTAGTCGCATCCGAGTATGGTCTCATCATCCTCTCACCGACCTACATCGCCAAATCATGGACAAGCTACGAACTGGACGTCTTGCATAGACAGCACATCGAGCAGGACAAGAAGCTGTTCCCGTTATGGCACGAAATAGACAAGCCAGCACTGGATAAGTGGAACATTGGAATTTCGGGACTGTTCGCGATGAAAAGCACAGCGGGAGCGAGTGAGATTTCACGGAGCATTGCAGAGGTGGTCTACAGGGGGAGTCCGACCGTGGGCATCGCCCCAATTTGGGAAAATCCTCAGTGGAGATTTTTACAGGGCAAAGGGGAACTCTTGCGGAATTCTGAGGACGGCGGAGCTTTCCATTTATTCGAAGCGGCTGAGTTTCCCGATGAAGCCTTTCCCCTCTATGTGTATGACCAACTTTACACGAAAAAAGAAATTATCCTCGCTGTCACGAAAGCACTTTTCCATGGCAACCCGGACGTCATTGATATTGGGGATGTCCGCCGAGAGAAGATGAAAAAACTATGCAAACAGCATGGCTATGATCTTGACGACCCGAACTTTGATGCGGCCCTTCATGGCTAACGGCTATCAGTGGCTTCAAGATCAATTAGCGTTTTTCCGTCGCTCTCAAAGAGGCATCTTGCGATAGACGTGCTTTCAGCACCGAAGCCATTCTTTGCCGAAAATTTTACGAGAACTTCCACCCGGCCATTAGGAAGTTTGCGGAACCTCGGCGGATATGAGAACGAGTGAAAATCAACGGAGCTTTTGTTAGTAGCACGGGCAATGATCGCATCCCAACATGAATGCCTTGCGACCTCTTCAGTGTCATCCTTCACGACTGCCGGAGCACTGGCCGGAGCCGCTTGCGTGAGCTTCGCAGGTTCTGGCGAATCGGTGAAGCTATTGAAAACCGCACGGATAACGAGATAGACAACGATGACGATTGCGATTTTCAACCACCATGCGGATGCACTCCAACCAGATTTCAAACCACGCATGACCCGGACGATTTCCGCGTTAGCCATCGCATTCCCCTATGTTGTCAATTTCAACATCATATCGGGAGTAAGCAACTGTGTCAGCAAGGAAATTAGAGGCCGTCTCGCACCGGATCACGATCATCAGTCGATGCCGCTTCCATACTCAACTCAGTGATTTGACGCTCTATGCTGTCATCAAGCTCAGCTAAGAAGGCACGTTGAATCCGCACACCTTTCAGATGCTTTTCAAGCGATTCAATGCGACGTTTAGGAGGAGGCACCGGAGGGGCTGAGGAATCTTTGCCAGCTTTCCGAGCCTTGATCGTGCTTTCATCAACACCACCGGCCAGCCACTCGGCCACAGCGTAAATACTGACACCGGGACGCCCGCCAGTCTCAATGACTGGAAGGTTCAAGCTGCCGCGTGATTTGAGAGAATAGACGGCTTCGACAGAACGTCCGAGCACTGCCGCGATGTCTTCAGCGTAGAAAACAGACTTCTGGCCGAACTGATTGCGGAGGTCTTTCAAGATGACTTCAGCATCCATCAACAACCCTTTTGAGATGGTGGCCTGCCCAGCTGGACTCGAACCAGCTACCCCGGACTTAGAAGGTCCGTGCTCTATCCAGATGAGCTATGGGCAGGTAACAAGGTGGCGATTTTACCACGCCGCAGACCTCCCCAAAAGGCCATTTTTATCCCACCAATATCCCACCAAATAGTGCAAAACGGCACCAAAAAGCGACAGAGAATGACAGGTCAAAAATCGAAGTAGCCCTTATAGATACTGGGGAATCGTTATTTTAAGCCATTCTGAAAAGTAATGTTCAAGACCTTAGAAGGCTGATGCTCTATCCAACTGAGCTATGGGCAGATGAGGATTCACGAATGTGAAGCGGAAATGAAAAAACGGGCTGTCCGAAGACAGCCCGTTTTTGAAGTTCTTGGTCGGAGTACAAGGATTCGAACCTTGGACCCCCTGGTCCCAAACCAGGTGCGCTACCGGGCTGCGCTACACTCCGAAGACCAGTATTCTAGTCGTTGTCGCTCGCGGCGTCAATCAAAGCACGTGATTTAATCTTCAGTGCTGAAACTTTACGCAGCCAGCTTGCTCTCCATCTTGTCGGCGATGCGGCGGGCCATCGATTGGGCGTCGTCGGCGCTGCGCGCTTCCACCATCACCCGGATCAACGGCTCGGTGCCCGAGGCGCGGATCAGCACGCGACCGCTGTCGCCCAGCTCGCGCTCGACCTGTTCCTTTTCGGCCACCATGGCGGCGTTCTTGGTCCAGTCGAAGCCCGGCGCCACGCGCACGTTGATCAGGGTCTGCGGGAAGATCGTCAGCTCGCTGCCGTACTGCTCCAGCGACTTGCCGGAACGCTTGAGCGCCGACAGCACCTGCAGCGCCGAGATGATGCCGTCGCCGGTGGTGTGCTTGTCCAGCGCCAGCAGGTGGCCCGAACCTTCGCCGCCGAGGATCCAGCCCTTTTCCTGCATCACTTCCAGCACGTAGCGGTCGCCCACCTTGGCGCGGGCGAAGCCGATGCCCTTCTCTTTCAACGCCACTTCCACCGCCATATTGGTCATCAGCGTGCCGACCGCGCCGGCCACCGGGCCCGTGGCCAGGCGGTCCATCACCATCAGGTACAGCAGCTCGTCGCCGTTGTACAGGCGGCCGTTGGCGTCGCACATGATGAGGCGGTCGGCGTCGCCGTCGAGCGCGACGCCGAGGTCGGCGCCGTGCGCCTGCACGGCGGCAGCCATGGCTTTCGGCGCAGTGGCGCCATGTTCCAGGTTGATGTTGAAGCCGTCCGGCTTGTTGCCGATGGCGACCACTTCCGCGCCCAGCTCGTGGAACACGTGCGGCGCGATGTTATAGGCGGCGCCGTGGGCGCAGTCGACCACCAGCTTCAGGCCGCGCAGGTCCAGCTCGTTCGGGAAGGTGCTCTTGCAGAATTCGATGTAACGGCCCTGGGCGTCGTCCAGGCGCTTGGCGCGGCCCAGCTTTTCCGAGGGCACGCAGTCCATCGGCTGGTCCAGCCCGGCTTCGATGTCGAGTTCGACGGCGTCCGGCAGCTTGGTGCCCTGGGCCGAGAAGAATTTGATGCCGTTGTCCTGGAACGGGTTGTGCGAGGCCGAGATCACCACCCCGGCCGACAGGCGCAGGGCGCGCGTCAGGTAGGCGATCGCCGGGGTCGGCATCGGGCCGGCCAGCATGACGTCCACGCCGGCGGCCGAGAAGCCCGCCTCCAGCGCCGCTTCCAGCATGTAGCCGGAGATGCGGGTGTCCTTGCCGATCAGGACGGTCGGGCGGCCCGATCCGCTGCGCTTGGTGGCCAGGACCTTGCCTGCGGCGTAGCCGAGGCGCATGACGAAGTCGGGTGTAATCGGCGCTTCGCCGACCAGACCGCGGATGCCGTCGGTACCAAAATATTTACGTGCCATTGTGTATGCTCTTTATCGTTGGTTTTTATTGTGCTGCGTGCCACACTTTGAGGGCATCGACAGTCTCCGCTACATCGTGCACGCGCACGATCAGCGCTCCCTGCGCCACCGCCGCCAGGGCGCCGCCCACGCTGCCCGCCATGCGCTGCTCGACCGGCTTGCCCGTGATCGCGCCCACCATCGACTTGCGCGACAGGCCCGCCAGCAGCGGCAGGTTCAGCTCGTCAATCAAGCGTCCGGTGGCCTTCAACAAGGCGTAATTATGCTCCACAGTCTTGCCAAAGCCAAAGCCAGGATCGATGCAAAGTCGACGCGGATCAATACCGGCGTCCAGCAAGGCCTGCGCGCGCTCGCGCAGGAAGGCGATCACCTCGCCCACCACGTCGGTGTAGGAAGGCGCCAGCTGCATGTGTTGCGGGTCGCTTTGCATGTGCATGATGCACAGGGCGCAGTCGCCATCACGCACGGCGTCGATGGCGCCGGGCGCGCGGAAACCGTTGACATCGTTGATCATGTCGACGCCGGCGATGATGGCTTCGCGCATCACCTGCGGCTTGTAGGTGTCGACCGAGATGGCCGGCCCCATGTCGCGCACCGCGTACACCACCGGCATCACGCGCTGCAGCTCATCGTCCAGCGACACCGGCGGCGAGCCGGGACGGGTCGATTCACCGCCGATGTCGATGATGTCGACACCGTCGAGGATCATCTGCTCGGCATGGGACAGCGCGAACTCGAGCGACTGGTACTGGCCGCCGTCGGAGAAGGAATCGGGGGTGACGTTGAGGATGCCCATCACGCGGGCGCGCACGCCCTCGCCGCGCCACGGGTAGTTGTATCGGCCGAACTGTAAGGTAGATTGCATCTGGAACAGGAATAAAACAGGAACAAAAAAGGGCGAGGATCGCTCCTCACCCTTGATCTGGCGCCGCGCCGGAGTTACGCCGGGGCGGTCACGCTTGGCGATACACCGCCGCTGCCGTCGCTCGGCGGGTGCTTGCGCAGCGTTACGCCGGCTTTCGGCGGACGCGGCTCCAGGCCGGCCATGATGTCGTTGATCTGGTCCGCATCGATGGTTTCCCATTCCAGCAGCGCCTTGGTCATGACTTCCACCTTGTCGCGGTTATCTTCCAGCAGCTTGCGCGCCGTGGCGTATTGCGTGTCGAGGATGTTGCGGATTTCCGCATCCACCTTCTGCTGGGTCGCTTCCGAGATGGTCTTGTTGCTGCCGCCCATGAAGCCGTCGTTCTGCGAGTCTTCGTACACCATCACGCCCAAGGCATCGGACATGCCGAACTTGGTGACCATCGAGCGGGCCAGCTTGGTAGCGCGCGAGAAGTCGTTCGAGGCGCCGGTCGACATCTGGCCGACGAAGATCTCTTCCGCGATACGGCCGCCGAACAGGATGGAAATTTCTTCCAGCATCTTGTCCTTGTAGCCCGAGATATTGTCGTGCTCAGGCAGCTGCCAGGTCAGGCCCAGGGCCCAGCCGCGCGGCATGATGGTCACTTTGTGCACCGGATCAGCCTTCGGCAGCAGCTTGGCGACCACCGCGTGGCCCGATTCGTGGTAGGCGGTATTGCGACGCTCGTCCTCGCGGATCACCATCGATTTACGCTCCGGACCCATGTAGATCTTGTCCTTGGCGTCCTCGAAGTCCTGCATGTCGACCAGGCGCTTGGCGCGGCGGGCGGCGAACAGGGCTGCTTCGTTGACCAGGTTGGCCAGGTCGGCGCCCGAGAAGCCAGGGGTGCCACGGGCCAGGATGTCGGCCTTGACGTCGGTGCCGATCGGCACTTTACGCATGTGCACGTTCAGGATCTGCTCGCGGCCACGGATGTCCGGCAGGCCGACGGTCACTTGACGGTCGAAACGGCCCGGACGCAGCAGCGCTTTATCGAGCACGTCGGCACGGTTGGTGGCGGCAATTACAATCACGCCGGACTGGGCTTCGAAGCCGTCCATTTCCACCAGCAGCTGATTCAGCGTCTGTTCGCGTTCGTCGTTACCGCCGCCCATGCCAGCGCCGCGATGACGGCCGACAGCGTCGATCTCGTCGATGAAGATGATGCACGGCGAATGCTTCTTGGCGTTCTCGAACATGTCACGCACGCGGCTGGCGCCGACGCCGACGAACATTTCAACGAAGTCCGAACCGGAAATCGAGAAGAACGGCACTTTGGCTTCGCCGGCGATGGCGCGGGCCAGCAGGGTTTTACCGGTGCCAGGAGGACCGACCATCAGCACGCCGCGTGGAATGCGGCCGCCCAGTTTCTGGAATTTGCTTGGATCTTTGAGGAAGTCGACGATCTCGCCCACTTCTTCCTTAGCTTCATCGCAACCGGCCACGTCGGACAGGGTCACGGTGTTGTTGGTTTCATCCATCATGCGCGCCTTCGACTTGCCGAAGGAGAACGCCCCGCCCTTGCCGCCGCCTTGCATCTGACGCATGAAGAAGATCCACACGCCGATCAGCAGCAGCATCGGGAACCACGACACGAACACCTGCGACAGGAACGATGGTTCCTCTGGCGGTTTGACGTCGAAGCGGATGCCGTTGTCGCGCAGGTCGCCGATCAGGCCGCGATCGAGCAGCGTGGCGGTGGTGCGGACCTTGGTGTCGTCGCTGCGGGTGGCGGTGATGTTGCCGCCTTCGATGACGACGTCCTTGATGCGTTTGGCTTTCACGTCATCCAGCAGGTCGGAATAGGCGATGGATTTGGCCCCACCAGCTACACCATGGCTATCAAACTGCTTGTACAGCATAAGCAGGAGCAGTACCACCACTACCCAAATTGCTGATTTGGAAAACATGTTATTCACGAAAACTCCTTGGATGCAACCGCATCGATAAACCTGGCCGAAACACGATTTTACTCGTAATAAGCAGGTGTTGCCAGAAACCTGCCGTGCGCCAGCTTAAGACCGCCTGAAAAGCCTATTATTTGGCAAAAAACAGCCCGCGATCAAGATAAAAACGACTTTATACGAGAGGGATATGCGGCTGTATCGACAAATATCAAGGGTGCCAGCCCTCGGCATCCACAGGTTGCGCGGAACTCATGCCGTCGGTCGGGTTTTTCAGGCCACGGCCGAGCAGGAAAATCTCGGACGACTTATCGCGGCTGGCCTTGGGCTTTTTCTGCACCACGGTCTTGAATTCGGCGCGGAATTTCAGGACGATGTCGTTAAAACCCATGTCCTTGAAACATTTCACCAGCAAGGCGCCGTTCGGCTTCAGGTGCGCCTGCGAGAATTCGATGGCCAGGTCGATCAGATGCTCCATGCGGGCGGCGTCGGAATCGTGGATGCCGGACAGATTGGGCGCCATGTCCGATAACACCACATCAACCTTTTGCCCCTGCAACACCTGCTCCAGCTGCGCTAGCACCTCGGCCTCGCGGAAATCGCCCTGGATGAAGTGGAAGTCGGCGATCGGCTCCATCGGCAGCATATCGAGGCCGATCAGGGTGCCGTTGATGCCGCCGCCCTCCTTGCCGGAGAGCTTGCGCCGCACGTACTGCCCCCAGCTGCCCGGAGTGCAACCGAGGTCGACAATGACCTGGCCCGGCTTGATGAGTTTTTCCTCCTCATCGATCTCTTTCAGCTTGAAAGCCGCACGGGCGCGATAGCCCTCTTTCTGGGCCAATTTCACGTAAGGGTCGTTAATATGGTCGTGCAACCAGTTTTTGTTTAATTTCTTCTTCTTCATTCGCGTAGAATACTGCCTTTAAGGGAACTACCAAAAATATATTATGCTAAAACTTACCCCCGCAGAGCGCAGCGCGCTGCGCACCGAAGCCCATGGTCTGAAACCTGTCGTTCTGATCGGCGGCGATGGTCTGACTGCCAACGTTATTAAAGAAATCTCGTTGGGTCTGGACTCCCACGGCCTGATCAAGGTACGTGTGTTTGGCGATGACCGCGAAGCCCGTATCGCCATGTACGAAACCATCTGCGAACAGCTCAAAGCGGCACCGGTGCAGCACATCGGCAAACTGCTGGTGCTCTACCGTCCGAAAGTGGAAGCGGAAAAAGCCCGCTCGACCAGCGGCAAGGGCATGCGTGAAGTCACCATCGTCAAAGCCAGCGCCAGTGGCACCAAACGTCCGACGGTCACCAAGGTACTGCTCAAGGGGAATGAACGCGTGACACAAGGCGGCAACATCAAGCGCGCCAAGCCACTGCAGAAGTCTGCCAAGAAGAGCGCACTAGGCTCGAAGTAATCGTCGTTCCCGCGTAAGCGGGAACCCATGCTGAGTATGGATTCCCGCCTACGCGGGAATGACGCGTCATCTACTATTTTTACTGCTTCACCACCAGCCAGGCGGCCAGCAGGCTTTGCACCAGGTAGATGGCGCTGGAAATGCCGTGCAGGATGCCGAATTCATTGCGCGCGGCGCCTTCCATCACGCCGCCCGGCCCTGCAGCAGCGCGCAGCGACGCCATCATCGGCTGCAGGCCGAAGTGCGACACCAGCGTACAGCCCAGCATCACCAGCACAATAATCAGCAAGTTACGACGCGCCTTGGCCGCCATATTGGCCGCCGGTCCTGCAAAGATGCCGCCGGTACTGGTCTGGGTCGCCCACAGCAGCACCAGCATCACCAGCGCACAGGCGATCGACAGCCAGGCTTGATTGTTGAACAGGCTGGAGGCGATGGTGCCGGCCAGCACGCGGTCACTCAGCGTGGCGAACAGGGTCGGCGCGGCCAGGTAGCCCACCGCCCACAAACTGCCGGCCCACAGCGTGGCAACCAGCAAACGTGTACGTGCGAGCAGCATCAGACGTAACGCACTTCCAGGATTTCGTATTCGCGCGGACCCGATGGGGCCTGCACTTCCACCACGTCGCCGGCCGACTTGCCGATCAGCGCGCGGGCGATCGGCGAGGTCACCGATACTTTGCTCAGTTTCAGATCGGCTTCATCCAGGCCGACGATCTGGTAGGTCACTTTCGCGCCCGATTCCAGGTCTTCCAGGTCCACCGTCGAGGCGAACACCACGCGGCCTTCGGCGTCCAGGGTGGTCGGGTCGATGATCTGCGCAGCACTCAGCTTGCCTTCCAGTTCCGCGATGCGGCCTTCCACGAACGCCTGGCGCTCCTTGGCGGCATCGTACTCGGCGTTTTCCGACAGGTCGCCATGCGAGCGTGCTTCGGCAATCGCGTCGATCACGATACGGCGTTCTTTGGTCTTCAACTGGTGCAGCTCGTCTTTCAGGAGCTCTGCGCCGAACTTGGTAAGTGGAACTGAAGTCATGTTGTTTATATACTCTGTTTTTACAATGGAAAACCACAGAGGCCGCGCCAACCTTCAGCGCGAGCTCTGTGGTCCGGGTACTACTAAAACCTATTAAGCCTTAGTGTAAGGTTTTATGCAGCCCTTGTAAATCGTACACACGCAATTCGTCCAGATGACGAATACCTTCGACCGCCGCTTCGGCGCCGGCGATGGTGGTGTACGTGGTCACGCGCGAAGCCAGCGACGAGGTGCGGATGGCGCGCGAGTCGATGATGGCGTTGCGTTTCTCTTCCACCGTGTTGATGACCAGGACGATTTCATGGTTCTTGATCATGTCGACGATATGCGGACGGCCTTCCACCACTTTGTTGACCGCGGTGACCGGAATACCGGCCGCCGTGATCACCGCTGCGGTGCCTTTGGTCGCTGCCAGGGTGAAGCCCATGTCGACCAGGTCGCGCGCCACTTTCACGGCGCGCGGCTTGTCCGAGGATTTCACCGACAGGAATACCTTGCCCGATTTCGGCAGCTTGACGCCGGCGCCCAGCTGCGACTTGACGAAGGCTTCGCCGAAGGTTTTACCGACGCCCATCACTTCACCGGTCGATTTCATTTCCGGGCCGAGGATGGTGTCCACGCCTGGGAATTTCACGAACGGGAACACGGCTTCCTTGACGCTGAAGTACGGCGGCACCACTTCCTTGGTCACGCCCTGCTGCGCCAGGGTCTGGCCGACCATGCAACGCGCGGCGATCTTGGCCAGCTGCAGGCCGGTCGCTTTCGACACGTAAGGCACGGTGCGCGATGCGCGCGGGTTCACTTCCAGCACGTAGACGACGTCCTTGCCATCCTGCTTCTGGATCGCGAACTGCACGTTCATCAGGCCGACCACGTTCAGGCCCTTGGCCATCAGCGACGTCTGGCGCTTCAGTTCATCGATGGTCTCTTGCGACAGCGAGTACGGCGGCAGCGAGCAGGCCGAGTCGCCCGAGTGGACGCCGGCTTGTTCGATGTGTTCCATCACGCCGCCGATGAAGGTGGTTTCGCCGTCCGAGATGCAGTCGACGTCGCACTCGATGGCGTCGTTCAGGAAGCGGTCCAGCAGCACCGGCGAATCGTTCGACACCTTGACCGCTTCGCGCATGTAGCGCTCCAGGTCACGCTGTTCGTGGACGATTTCCATCGCGCGGCCGCCCAGCACGTAGGAAGGACGCACCACCAGCGGGTAGCCGATTTCCTGCGCCAGCGCCAAAGCGTCGGCTTCGGTGCGCGCGGTGCGGTTAGGCGGCTGACGCAGACCCAGGTCTTGCAGCAGCTTCTGGAAACGCTCGCGGTCTTCGGCGGCGTCGATCATGTCCGGCGAGGTGCCGACGATAGGCACGCCGTTGGCTTCCAGGTCCAGCGCCAGTTTCAATGGCGTCTGGCCGCCGTACTGCACGATCACGCCGACCGGTTTTTCCAGCTCGACGATTTCCAGCACGTCTTCCAGCGTCAGCGATTCGAAGTACAGGCGATCCGAGGTATCGTAGTCGGTCGACACGGTCTCCGGATTGCAGTTGACCATGATGGTCTCGTAGCCGTCTTCGCGCATCGCCAGCGCCGCGTGTACGCAGCAGTAGTCGAATTCGATACCCTGGCCGATACGGTTAGGGCCACCGCCCAGCACCATGATCTTTTTCTTGTCGGTCGGGTTGGACTCGCACTCTTCATCGTAGGTCGAGTACATGTACGCGGTGTTGGTCGCGAATTCCGCGGCGCAGGTGTCGACGCGCTTGTACACCGGACGGATACCCAGGCCGTGACGGTACTTGCGTACTTCGGCCGGCGTGGTTTGCAGCAGGAAGGCCAGACGACGGTCCGAGAAGCCCTTCTGTTTCAGCTTGTACAGCGTGGTCTTGTCCAGCGCTTCCAGCTTCTGCGTGTCCATCCACAGTTCCAGGTCGACGATCTCTTTAATCTGGATCAGGAACCATGGGTCGATCTTGGTCAGCTGGTGCACTTCTTCCATGGTGAAGCCTTGCGCGAAGGCGTCGCCCACGTACCAGATGCGCTCAGGACCTGGCTCGCCCAGTTCCTCTTCGATCTTCTCGCGGTCCTTGGTTTTCTCGTTCAGGCCATCCACGCCCACTTCCAGGCCGCGCAGGGCTTTCTGGAACGATTCCTGGAAGGTGCGGCCGATGGCCATCACTTCACCGACGGATTTCATCTGGGTGGTCAGGTGGTGGTCGGCGGTCGGGAACTTCTCGAAGGTGAAGCGCGGGATCTTGGTCACGACGTAGTCGATCGAAGGCTCGAACGAGGCCGGGGTTGCGCCGCCGGTGATCTCGTTGCGCAGTTCGTCCAGGGTGAAGCCCACGGCCAGCTTCGCAGCGACCTTGGCGATCGGGAAGCCGGTGGCTTTCGAGGCCAGCGCCGACGAACGCGATACGCGCGGGTTCATCTCGATGACGATCATGCGGCCGTCTTTCGGATTGATCGAGAACTGCACGTTGGAGCCGCCGGTGTCGACGCCGATTTCACGCAGCACCGCCAGCGAGGCGTTGCGCATGATCTGGTATTCCTTGTCGGTCAGCGTTTGCGCAGGAGCGACGGTGATCGAGTCGCCGGTGTGCACGCCCATCGGGTCCAGATTTTCGATCGAGCAGATGATGATGCAGTTGTCCGCCTTGTCGCGTACCACTTCCATCTCGTACTCTTTCCAGCCCAGCAGCGATTCTTCAATCAGCAGCTCGTTGGTTGGCGAAGCTTCCAGGCCGCGTTTGCAGATCGCTTCGAATTCCTCTTCGTTGTAGGCGATACCGCCGCCGCTGCCGCCCATGGTGAACGATGGACGAATGATGGTCGGGAAGCCGACTTCCTTCTGCACGGCCCACGATTCTTCCAGCGAGTGCGCCACGCCCGAGCGTGCCGAACCCAGGCCGATCTTGGTCATCGCGTCCTTGAACTTGGAGCGGTCTTCGGCCTTGTCGATGGCTTCCGGAGTGGCGCCGATCAGTTCAACCTTGTACTTGTCCAGGATGCCGTGACGATGCAGGTCCAGCGCGCAGTTCAGCGCGGTCTGGCCGCCCATGGTCGGCAGGATGGCGTCCGGCTTTTCGGTGGCGATGATCTTCTCTACGACTTGCCAGGTGATCGGCTCGATGTAGGTGACGTCGGCCATTTCCGGGTCGGTCATGATGGTCGCAGGGTTGCTGTTGACCAGAATGACTTTGTAGCCCTCTTCGCGCAGGGCCTTACAGGCCTGGGCGCCGGAGTAGTCGAATTCGCAGGCCTGGCCGATGATGATCGGGCCAGCGCCAATAATCAGAATACTTTTAATGTCTGTACGTTTTGGCATTTATTTTTTCTCCGTAGCTTCCATCAGGCCGATGAAGCGGTCAAACAGGTAAGCGACGTCAGTCGGGCCAGGCGATGCTTCAGGGTGACCCTGGAAGCAGAACGCCGGCGTGTCGGTGCGGGCGAAGCCCTGCAGCGAACCGTCGAACAGCGACACGTGGGTAACGCGGCAGTTGGCCGGCAGCGTGTTCGGGTCCACCGCAAAACCGTGGTTCTGCGAGGTGATCATGACCTTCTTGCTGTCCAGGTCCTGCACCGGGTGGTTGGCGCCGTGGTGGCCGAATTTCATCTTCAGCGTGGTGGCGCCGGAGGCCAGACCCATGATCTGGTGACCGAGGCAAATGCCGAACAACGGAATCTTCTTGTCCATGAAGACCTTGGCGGCAGCGATCGCGTAATCGCAAGGCTGCGGGTCGCCAGGACCGTTCGACAGGAACACGCCGTCCGGATTCAGGGCCAGCACTTCTTCAGCGCTGGTCTGCGCCGGCACCACGGTGACTTTGCAGCCGCGCGCGGTCAGCATGCGCAGGATGTTGCGCTTGACGCCGAAGTCATAGGCCACGACGTGGAATTTAGGGTCCGCGAGTTTGCCGTAGCCTTCGCCGAGCGTCCACTCGGTTTCGGTGAACTCGTAGCTTGCTTTAACAGTCACCACCTTGGCCAGGTCCATGCCGGACAGACCCGGGAAGGAGCGTGCCAGTTCCAGCGCCTGCTCGACCGACGGTTCCTTGCCTTGCGTGCCGGTGAGGATAGCGCCGCCCTGCGCGCCTTTTTCGCGCAGGATGCGGGTCAGCTTGCGGGTGTCGATACCGGCGATGGCGACGATGTTCTCGGCCTTCAGGTAATCGCCCAGCGACTGGGTGGAGCGGAAATTGGAAGCGATCAGCGGCAGGTCACGGATGATTAGACCGGCTGCATGAACTTTGGAGGCTTCGACGTCTTCGGCGTTGATGCCGTAGTTGCCGATGTGGGGATACGTCAGCGTGACGATCTGGCGGCTGTAGGAAGGATCGGTGAGGATTTCCTGATAGCCGGTCATGGAAGTGTTGAAGACCACTTCACCGGTTGTATGGCCGGCGGCGCCGATCGAAAAACCTTTGAAAATGGTTCCGTCAGCGAGGGCCAGTATGGCTGGAACGGCGGGGCCAGAAAAAAATGGCGGCAAGGGCAACTCCTGATAAAGTTACCGTAGCTGCGCCACGTCAGACGACCGTCAAGCGACCCAGGCGATTATGTCGCCACGGGGGAGTCGGTCAGATTGATGATGGATGAGTGGTAATCGCTACGGTAGAGATGTGATTTGGCTAAACCTTTGAATTATAACCAAATCTGCCCTGCTTGGCAAGGCCGCCGACGTTGCATCGGCGGCCCTTTTTTTAGTTCAGCGCAGCGATGCCGGCTTTTGCGATTTGTGCATCTTCGTTCGATTTCACGCCCGAGACGCCGACGGCGCCGATGACGTGGCCGTCCACGATGATCGGTACGCCGCCCTCCAGCATGCCGTCCGCCACTGGCGCCGGCGCGGTCAGGAACGAGGTGCGGCCGTTGTTGATCATGTCTTCATACAGCTTCGATTCGCGGCGGCCCAGCGCCGAGACGCGCGCCTTGGCCGGCGCGATGTGCGACGACAGCGAGTTGGCGCCGTCCTGGCGCTGCAACCACAGCAGATGACCGCCGTCGTCGACGATGGCAATGACCACCGGCCAGTTGTTGGCGGCGGCTTCCGCTTCGGCGGCGGCGGCGATTTTCTTGACGTCGGCGAGCGACAGGTATGGTTTGCTCTGCATGGTGCTTCCTTTACGGTTTGCGTTTAGCTTCAAGTTTCTGTTTGATCTGCGCCATCACCTGCGCGGCGGCCTGCTCGCCCGCCAGCACGGCCTGGTTGCGGCCATTGAAGTCGTTGCCGGCCATTTTACCCAGCGGCGGCGTAATCACCACGTCCGCATCGCGCAATTCGTATTCGTTGATGCGCTGGCCCATGATGCTGAAGGTCTGCATGATCACGTCCAGCGAGCTGACGGTGGCCTGCACGTCGGCCTGGGTGGAGATGTTCACGGCGATGACGAAGTCCGCGCCCATGTCCCGCGCAAAGCGCACCGGCACCGGCGCCACCAGGCCGCCATCCACATACGTGTGGCCGTTGATGGTCACCGGCTGGAACACGCCCGGCACCGCCGACGAGGCCCGCACCGCCATGCCGGTATTCCCGCGCTGGAACAGGATAGGCTTGCCGTCCTTGAGGTCCGCCGCCACGGCGCCGAACGGAATCTTCAGCTTTTCCATCGGCTGGTTGGCGACGGCTTTATTCACATAGGTTTGCAGCGCCTCGCCTTTCAGCACGCCGGTGCTCTTGCGGAACAGCGGCACGGCCCAGTCGGAAATCTGCGCTTCATCCATCTCCATGGCCAGCTTTTGCAGCTGGAAGCCGGTATTCCCTGCCGCGTACAGCGCGCCGACCACGCTGCCGGCGCTGGTGCCGACCACGATGTCCGGATAAATGCCCTGCGCCTCCAGCGCCTTGATCACGCCGATGTGCGCAAAGCCGCGCGCAGCTCCACCGCCCAGGGCCAGGCCGATCTTGATTTTCTTGGGAGGCAGCGGCTCCGGCACGGCCACAGGCGGCTGTGGCACAGGCGTTTCCACCACGGGAGCGGTTTTGCAGCCGACGATGGCGGCTGCGGCAAGAAGCGTTAAGACAAGACGGCGTGAAAGCATTGGGCGATGTATAAGCTGATTTAAGCGACCAGATTGTACACCGCCCTGCCTTTTACTATTTAATAGCGGTCGTCGAAAGCGAAGATCGGCTTGCGCGTCTTCCACTGGCCGTTGGTGAAGTCAGGGAAGTCCAGCGTCTGGAAGTTCTGCGCAATCGACTGCTCCGACAGCGGCGTGATGGCGCTCCAGCTCACCGCATCGTAGATATCGATCGGCATCGGCGCCTGCGCCTTCAGCGCTTCGATGAACGAATGGATCACGAAGAAGTCCATGCCGCCATGGCCCGCCCCCTCCGCCGTCTTGGCATACTTCTTCCACAGCGGATGCTCGTACTTGTCCTGCCAGGCCTGGAAGTCGTCCCACTGGTGCGGCTTGCTCTTGCCTTCGATATGGATGGAATGGTTCAAATCCATCCACAAGCCATCTGTGCCCTGCACGCGGAAGCCCAGCGAGTAAGGACGCGGCAGCGAGGTATCGTGCTGCAGGATGATGGTCTCGCCGTTCTCGCAGGCCAGCGTGGTGGTCACCACGTCGCCCAGCTTGAAGTTGGTCTTGGCATTCGGATGACCAGCGCCGCTCTGCTTGACCACGTAATCGTGCAGGCCGCGCGCCTTGGTGGCAAAGGCGTTGATGCGCGTGAAGCGGTTACCGCGATTGATATTGGTGTACATCGCACACGGCCCGATGCCGTGGCTCGGATACAGCTCGCCATTGCGCTGCACCGAATGCTCGGTGCGCCAACGCGCCTCCGACCAGCCCTTGGCACCATACTCCACTCCACCGCCATACGGCTTGGCCGGATCGCCGCTGTTGAACTTCACCGCGCGCAGGTCGTGCTGATAGCCGCCCTGCAGGTGCACCAGTTCACCGAACACGCCGGCGCGCACCATCTGCAGCACCGCCATCACATCGCGGCGGAAGCACACATTCTCCAGCAGCATGTACGGCGTCTGCGTCTTCAGCTGGGTGTTCAGCACATCCCAGTGATCCTGCAAGGTCACGCCGGCCACCACCTCGCAGCCCACCGGCACCTTGGCCTGCATGGCCGCGATGGCCATCGGCGCATGCCATTCCCACGGCGTGGCGATGATCACACCATCCAGCGTGCCCGCATCCAGCATGCGCTTGTAGGCCTGCGGATCGCGGTCCTCGCCGAAGGTCTTCGGTTTCGGCTTATTGAACTTCTCCACCTGCTTGAGCGCCTTGCCCAGCATGATGGGTTCGATATCGCACAGCGCCACCACATCCACGTCATCGCGGCGCAGCAACTCCTGTAGCAGCACCTGGCCACGCATGCCGGTGCCGATCATGCCGATGCGCACCCGCTGGCGCGTGGCGGCGTAGGCCTTCGGCAGCATCAAGCCGCCTGCCAGCGCCGCACCAGTAGCAAGGAAGTCGCGTCGATTAAATTGCTTGTCCATCAGTTCTGTACCTCAGAGGTTGTGTTTCATTGTAGCGGATCAGAAGAATTTGTAGCTGGCCGAGAAAGCGTACTGGCGACCGAACAGATTCTGGCTATGGTTGTAACCTTCCCAGCCATTAGGATCGTAGTAAGGGCGCTTGTTCAGCACATTCTTGATGTTCAGGCCCAGGTCCAGGTTCTTCATCGGTTTCCAGTTGAAGCCCAGGTTGACCGTGGTGTACGAAGGCGCACCGCCGCACAGGTCTTTCGGCATCTCCACGCCGGCCGCCATGCAGGTGCCCGGTGCGTTGTCGGTGTCCCACTCGCCGTAGGCCCACTTGGTCTTGCCGGTGTAGTTCACGAACAGGCTGGTGACGAAATTGCGGTAGGCCCAGTCGGCATTGAAGGTGGCGCGGATGCGCGGCGAATCGTAGTAGCCCACGTTGTTGCCGGTAAAGCCGCTGCCGTCTTCGCTGTTATAGGTTTCACGCTTGCGGATGGTGGCCGAGATGCCGGTGTTCAGGCGGCCCATGTCGCCCAGCGAAAAGCGGGTGCGCGCATCGATGTCGAAACCGTCGAGCAGCGTGCGGCCACGATTCGAGTAGGAGTTAATCAGGCCGCCGATGTTACCGACCGAATAGGTCGGCACGCCGCCGGCGCAGGCCGCAGCGTTGGCCGCGTTGTTGCACATGGCCGCCACCGCCGCCATATTGCCCCGGTCCGCGTCGCTGATCGGATTACGGATGGCGGCGCTGGTGCCGGACAAGCCAGGACCGTATTTATCCACCAGCTCCGTGAACAACTCATTGAAGTCCTGGCGCACGATCTCGTTGCGGCGATAGACGAACCAGTAGTCGAGCGAAATGCTGACGTCCTTCATCGGCTGCATCACCAGGCCGAAGGTGGAGATCTTGGCTTTTTCCGGACGCAGTTGCGGGTTCGGCGGCGTCAGGCCGCCGACGGTAGTTGAACAGTTGGAGTTCAACAGGTTCTTGCCCAATTCCGCTTCGGCCGGCGTGACGGACTTCATCAGCAGGCGTGCCATGGCATTGGTCTCGTCGCAGCGCACGGTGTCGCGGATGCCGCCGACCTGCGCGAACACGCCGCCGCTGCCCGATTCGGCCAGGTTGGGTGCGCGGAAGCCTTCGGAGTACGTGCCGCGCACCATCAGCTCCGGCCGCGCGCGCCATTGCACGCCGACCTTAGGCGCCAGGTTGGCGTCGAAGTGCGGATATTTGTCGAGACGCGCGGCGGCGTTCAGCTCCAGCGTTTCGGTCAGCGGCACCACCACCTCGCCGAACACGGCGCCGATGTTGCGCTGGCCGTCGAACCACGAACCACCCTGTTGGGTAATCAGGCCGTTCGCCGCGTCCGGATTGCCGGGCGTGTAGAAGCTCTCGCGCATCACGCTGGCGCCGAAGGCGGCGCGCACTTCACGCTCACCGAGCTTGAACAGCGTGCCTTCCACCTTGCCGTCCCAGGTAATCAGCTTGGTCCACGACTGGATGTCGAAGGTTGGATAGGCCTGGCGCAGCAGCGCGGCGTTCGATTCGCTGATCTCGCCGAACTTGTAGGCTGGATTGTCGGAGATATAGGTGCGGCCGGTCACCGGGTCGGTGGTGAACGGGCCGAAGGCCTTGGCGAAACCTGCGGTGTTGATGTTGATGGTCTGGAACAGCGTCGAATGGCTGCCCGCCACGCTCAACGCCGTTTCGAAGTCCCAGCCGCCGCCGATGCTGCCGCGCAGGCCCGCCAGGGCGCGATAGCTGTCATCCTTGTTGGTCTGGCCGAAGTGGCCGGGGGCGTCCTGCATGATGTAGTTCAGGCCCGCCGCGCCGCCCATCTTGGCCACCATGTCGGCATCGAGCTTGCCTTTCAGGTAGCTGTTGTTCGGGCCGAGGTAAGGAATGGCGAAGGTATTCAGGTTGGTGCCGGTATTGCGGGCGAACCAGTTGTTGGTGGTGCCGCTGTTGAAGGTGCGCGGGCCGTTCTCGCCACGCAGCTTGATCTGGGTCAGCGCGGTTTCGGCAAAGCCTTCCAGGTCGTCGCCCAGCTTCACGCGGCCGGCCAGGAAGGCGGTGACGCGGTCCGAAGTCGGGCCGGTGTCGAGCGCATACGGCAGCGAGTTCCACACGCAGCGCGTGCCCGATGCTTCGGTGATCGAGGTGCTGCAGCCCTTGACCGCGCGCTGGGTGCGGGCATTGTTGTTGTTCTTGTCGAACACGAAGAAGGTGCCCTGATTAACCACGCCCGGCTCGCTGCCGGTGCCGACGCGGAAGCCCGGCACGAACGATGGATTGTTGTCGTAGAAGGCGGCCGGACGTTTCAGGTAGGTGTCGGCGGAAGAGATGCGGTCGCGCTGGTAGACGTTGACCGAGCCGTAGACGTTGTAGCCGTCGCTGTTCAAGTCACCATGACCGTAGATCAAGCTGCCCTGGCGTTCGCCGTAGGATTTCACGTCACGCGAGAAGTCGGCGTTGCCGCGCGCTTCCAGGCCCTGGAAGCTCTTCTTGGTGATGACGTTGATCACGCCGGCCACTGCGTCCGAACCATACACCGCCGAGGCGCCGTCGGTCAGGATTTCCATGCGTTCGATGGCGGCGGCGGGAATCGCATCGATGTTGACGAACATGGTCTGGAAGCCGGCCGGGGCGCCGTAGAACGACAGGCGGCGGCCGTTCAGCAGCACCAGCGTGCCCTGCGCGCCGAGGCCGCGCAGATTGGCCTGCGAGGCGCCGTCCGAGCCGGTGAACATGGAGCGAAAATCCTGCTGCGCCGGACGCGCCGCAGGCAGGTTGTCCAGCACCTGCAGCAGCGTGCGCGCGCCCATGTTCTCGATCTGCTTGGCGTCGATCACCTGCACCGGCGACGCGGTTTCGGCGTTGATGCGCTTGAGGCTCGAACCGGTCACCTCGACGCGCACGATCTTGTCTTCCGCTTCCTCGGCGGCTTTGGCCGCGATAGCGCCCGAAGCCAGACCCGCCGCCATCATCGCGGTTACCAATTTTTTCATCTGCATGGTTCTCTCCCTTTTATACATGGTTTGTTATCGTGAGGCTGCAACAGTCCCTCCCCAGTCCGGAGAGGGGCTCTTTCGTGTGAAAACTTTGTCTGGCTTAGCGCGGGCTGACGGTACTGCCCTCCGTGCCCAGCAGGACTGCATTGGCCCAGTTGCCGCATACCTGATCCGGCTTGGCGCCGCGCGCGCCCAGGGTGCGCAGGCTGATCTGGCTTAGTCCACGCACATCGATCTCGGGCTTGACCACCGCGGGTGCGGTAATCAGGCCGCTGTCGTACAGCAGGCGCTCGCCGCTCCAGACCTGGAACTGCAGGCCGCCGGCAGTGCGGCAGCTGTCGTCCACACCGAGATCGGCGCGCAGCAGGTTCCAGTTGCCGGCCAGTTGCAGGTCGACGCGGCTGTTTGCACCCACGCCCAAGCCCTTGCGGAACCAAAGGCCGTTCATGCGCATCTCCTTGCCGCGTGCCGGCTTGTCGCGGGCGATGTTTTTCGACAGCGCGAGGTCGGACAGGAATTGCTGTTGTTCCGGGCCTTCTTTCTGCTGGTAGGCCATCACGCGGAATTCGGATAGCGTGATCGGCGCGACTTCGCTGGCGGCTGCGGCGTTGAAGGCGCGCGCTGCGGGAGCGCCGGCGGCGGTGACCATCGGGTCGGTCGTCGCCGCTGCCTCGCCTTCAGGATTCTGGGTGCTCAGCACGCGGAAGCGCAGCAGGCGGCCAAC
This sequence comes from Duganella paludis, assembly GCF_054461335.1. Lineage (NCBI taxonomy): Bacteria > Pseudomonadati > Pseudomonadota > Betaproteobacteria > Burkholderiales > Oxalobacteraceae > Duganella > Duganella paludis. The sequence continues at coordinate 5,488,125 of NZ_CM136922.1, read as the reverse complement.
AGCGGGCGGGAAGCTGATCGATTGCACGCCCTGCTCCAGTTTCAGCTGGCCGCGCTTGATCGGCTTGCCCCAGTCGCCGTTGTTGTCGCCCATGTAGATTTCGTAGTCGCGGATCTGGCCGTTCTTCCAGTGCTGGTCGTTGCGCGGCGCGAGTTCGATGCCGTCGATCAGGCGGCGTTCGGTGAAGCCGATCACCCATTCATGCGGACCGCCCTGCACCGCCGGACTACGCGTGGTGCGGAACCAGGTGGCGGGATTGTTGTCGAAGGCGTTTTCCAGCGGGTAGCCGCTTTCCTCGGATGGGCGGTTCATCACCATCATGGCGTCGGCCGGAATGGCGCGACCCAACGCTGGCGCGGCCGGGAAGGCGTCGTCGGCGACAGCGATGGCGGTCGGCGCGGCGGCGGGAGCGGTTTGCACGCTGAAGCGCAGTGGCTGGCGGATGTCCCGGCTCGCCGTCTTGACGTGCAGCGTGCCCAGACGCTCGGCAGCGTCGAAATACCAGCCCTCGGCAGCCGCATCGAACGCGGCGCGGTCGGCCAGCGGCGGCAGCACGGCGGCATTGGCGGCGGCGCCGACGCTCACGGCGGCTGGGCGCTGACGCGTCAGCATGCGCAGTGCATAGGCACGGCGTGCCGGCTGGCCGTCGTAGCTGCCCACCACCGGATCAACGTCCACCTGCACGCCACCGGCCGCCGCATTCATTCGAATCACCTGCTGGCTGAACGCACCCTCTTGATAGCGCCGCGTATTGCCGTCATCCTCATACAGCGTGAACTCGGAAGCGCCTTGCGGATACAAATCCAGCGTCAGCACATCCTTCGGCTTCTCGCCGTCGTACAGCATCTCCGGATACATCGGCAAGATCGCACCGGCGCGCACAAACACCGGCAGCTTGTCCAGCGTCACCGCCAGATCGATATCGCGCCCGCCCTTGCCCGCCGTGGCCTGCCGGCCATCCCAATAATCGAACCACTGCCCTTGCGGCAAGTGAATCCCGCGCCGCCAGCCCTGGCTGACCGCCTGGCTGCGATACACCGGCGCCACCAGCAGATCGCGGCCCAACAAATACTGATACTTGTATGCCTCGGTATAAGCCGCCGGATCATCGGCGTTATCCCACATCAGCCCACGCACCAGCGGCGCACCGCTTTGCTCGGCCTCGCGCATCAATGTGTACATATATGGCGTAAGACGCATCTTCAACTTCAGATAACGGCGATTGATGCTCACATAAGGCTCCGCAAACCACCACGGATGCTTGCGCTCCGCCGCCGCCCAGCCGGACATCCCCATCAGTACCGGCGTAAAACTCTTCCACTGCAAATCGCGGGTATAAGTCTCCGGACTACCGCCAAAGATCGCATCAACGTCGCCGGTGGCATACGCCTGGCCGGACAAGCCGGAGCCGATCAAGGTCGGCACATGCCAACGGATATAGTCCCAGCTGGCACTCTGGTCGCCGGTCCAGGTGACGGCGTAGCGCTGCGTACCCGCCCATCCCATCACGGTCCAGATGAACGGACGTCCGTCGGAGTTATTCAGGATGCCGTCATACGCCGACTTGTTCGCATCAAGCGAGAACTGATAACCCTTGCCGGTCCACGCCACGTCCAGCTTCTGCGCGCGGGTGCCGGCGGTGCCGACTTCCCACGCCATTTTCTCGACACCGTTCTCGGTCCACAGGCCGGTGCGGAAGCCATACTTGGCCAGGCCCTGCACCGTTTCAGGCAGCGACGTATAGCTGCAACCGTAACCGTCGTTCGGCAGAATCCAGCCGCCCGGCATATCGTGCTCGCGATACTTGCGCGCCACCGACTCCACCACATCCGGCGTCTTGCCGGTCGGACCATCGCTCCAGCCTTTCGGCACGGTGCCGGGCTTCTTGACGTTGTCGCCATCGTTGTAGCAATCGGCATCGCCGTACTCCAGCGCCCAGCGCGGCAGCATGCGCGCGCGGCCGGTCCACTCGGTGTAGCGCGCCAGCACATCGCGCACGTCCTTGCCGACGAAGTAGTAAGCATCGAAACGCGCCTCGTCATGCTCCAGCGAGATCTGATCGTTCTGGCGCAGGTCATAACTACCGTCGGACCAAGTATTGCGCAACATGCCCCAGCCGCGTGAACTCATAAGGAACGGCGCCGGACTCGGACGGTCGCCCTCTTCCCAGCCACCGGAGTAGGATACCTGCAGCTGTTTGCCCTTGAATTCATAGCGGCCGTTCTGCTGGCCGCCGCCGAAGAAGCGTTCGCCCTTGTCGCTCGACAGGGTCTGCACGCTTTGCTTGTCGCCCAGCTCCAGCGGCTGCACCTCGCGCCACAGCGGCTGCGCGTCACCGGCGCGGAACAGGCTGAAACGCAGCGGCTTGCGGTCGATGCGCAGGCTCAGGGCCGGCGTGCGGATCAGGATATGGTCGGCCTGCTCGCTGATGCTGTGCTCCACCGTGGCCGCCGGCGTGGCCACCACGATGGGCGCGGCCTTGTCGCCAGCGCCGGTCAGGCCGGACTTGGCGCCGGCCCAGATATGCAGCACATCGGCGCGCGGAAGACTAAGCTGTATCTGGGCGCCGGTATCGGTCACCAGCTTCCACTGCTGGTCCGCAGCCGGGGTAATGGAGCGTAGGTTGCCGATCGGGGCGGCCAGCAAAGGCGCGCTGGCAAGCAAGGCGGCGATCGTAAAGACTTGTTTCATGTGGGCGTATTTTCGAAAGAAACTTCGTTGCGATGCATTTACTCTAGAAATAAAAGTAAGTGCGGTCAACAAAAAGAAAGAAAATAATTGAAAAATACGCGCAAAACCTTTCGATTCCATGATTGACCGAACAACAAACTTTCGATTACGTGGCAAAAGTGGTACATCAAGCCGCATCGCACTTACGAACAATCTTTCTTTTTACTTTCGTATTTGACTTTTCGAAAATTAAACTTTACTCTTTGCCTGACATTCAACATAAAAGATCTTTCGATGACTACCTTATTCCAGCGTAAGACCACCGACTGGCGCGATATCGGCGGCCTCGATACCGCAGAAGAAATCGCCCACCAACCCGCCCTGTGGCGCGCGCTGGCGGCGCAGCTGAGTGCCGAGCAAAACCGCATCGCCGACTTCCTCGGCGACAAACTGCGCGACCCGCAGCTGCGCGTGATCCTCACCGGCGCCGGCAGCTCGGCCTACGTCGGCGAAATCATCGCCGACGAAATCAACGCCGCGTGGCCCTGCCAGGTGCGCGCCATTTCGACCACCAGCCTGCTGACCCACCCTGCCCTGTATCTGGAAAACGGCAGTCCGACCTTGCTGGTGTCGTTCGCCCGCAGCGGCAACAGCCCTGAAAGCACGGCCGCCGTGCAGCTGGTGCGCGACCTGGTGCCGCACGCGCGCTTCCTCAACATCACCTGCAATCCCGAAGGCGCGCTCGCCACGCAAAGCGCGGACGACGAAGCGACGCTCAACCTGCTGATGCCGGCCGCCAGCTGCGACCGGGGCTTCGCCATGACCAGCAGCTTCACCTGCATGCTGCTGGCGGCGCTGGCCGTGCTGGACCCGGACTTCGAACCGGCACGCTTGAACACCCTGGCCGACATCGGCGAACAGGCGTCGGCGCAATGGGCCGCGCCGGTGGCCGAACTGGCAGCGCTGCGCGTCTCGCGCGTGATCTACCTGGGCAGCGGCCCGCTGGAAGGGCTGGCCAAGGAAGCCGCGCTGAAGATCATGGAACTGACCGCCGGCAGCGTGATGACGATGGCGAACAGCGCCCTCGGTTTCCGCCACGGCCCGAAGGCCGCCGTCACGCGCGACACGCTGGTACTGCTGTTCCGCAGCTCCGATCCGCTTTCGCGCCGTTACGAACACGATCTGCTGGAAGAACTGCGCCGCGACCAGGTGGCCGCGCGTGTGCTGACCATCGGCGCCGGTGGCGACTTCGGCATCGACACGCCATCGTGGCCGGACGCCTGGCTGGCGCCTCTGTGGCTGCTGATGGCGCAGCAGTACGCGCTGCACCAGTCTGCACAATTGCAGCTGCGTCCCGATAACCCTTTCACGGGCGGCATCGTGAACCGCGTGGTTCAAGGCGTCACCATTTATCGCCATGACGAATTCTAAGCAGCGCGGCTACCACGGCATCGACATCGGCGGCACCAAGATCGAACTGGTGGCCTACGCCGAAGACGGCGCGCAGCTGCGCGAGGTCCACCGCGAGCGCATCGCCACGCCGGGCACCGACTTCGCCGGCTTCATCGCCGCCATGCAGGGCCTGATCCTCCGCGCCGACGAGGCACTGGGCCTGCGCGCACCGGTCGGCATCGGCCTGCCGGGCGTGATCGACAGCGTCACCGGCCGCCAGGTCAGCTCCAACGTGCCGGCGCTGAACGGCCGCCTGGTGGTGCAATCGCTGGAAGAAGCCCTGCAACGCCCGCTCGCCGTCGGCAACGACTGTCAGTGCTTCGCACTGTCCGAAGCGCAGGGCGGCGCGGCCGACGGCTTGGCCACCATGTTCGGCGCCATCATCGGCACCGGCGCCGGCGGCGGCTACTGCGTCAACGGCCGCCTGATGCGCGGCTCGAACGGCGTGGCCGGCGAATGGGGCCACTGGCCGCTGGCCGCCTCGCTGCTGGCGTCGCACGGCCTGCCGCTGATCGACTGTCCCTGCGGCCGGCACGGCTGCCTGGAACGCTACGTCTCCGGCCCCGGCATGCAGCAGATGTACCGCCATTTCGGCGGCGGCGACGAAACGCCGCTGGCCATCGTGGCGCGCGCACAAGGCGGCAACGCCATCGCGCAGCGCACGCTGGACGTGCACCTGGACCTGCTGGCGCACGCGCTGGCCACCCTGGTGATCACGCTCGACCCGCACGCCATCGTGCTGGGTGGCGGCCTGTCGCAGCTGGCGCACCTGTACGAAAAACTGCCGGCGGCGATGAACCGCCACCTGTTCTCCGGCGTGCGCACGCCGCCCGTGCTGCCGCCAACCTTCGGCGATGCCGGCGGCGCGCGCGGCGCAGCCCTCCTCGCCCGTCAACAACTAAGCGACCGATCATGAAGACCACCGATTCCCTGTCCCCCGTCCAGCAGATCATCGCCGCGCACCGCCGTGGCGAAGCCACCGGCTTGTACAGCGTCTGCTGCAGCCACCCCAGCGTGCTGCGCGCCGCCATGCGCGTCGCCACCACCTACGACACCGTGCTGCTGGTCGAGGCCACATCGAACCAGGTCGACCAGTTCGGCGGCTACACCGGCATGACGCCGCCGCAGTTCGTCGACAGCGTGCAGGCGCTGGCGCGCGAACAAGGCTTTCCGCTGGAGCGGCTGGTGCTGGGCGGAGATCACCTCGGCCCCAACACCTGGCAGGGACTGGACGCGGCCACCGCCATGGCGCACGCGGAAACCCTGATCGCCGCCTACGCGGCGGCCGGCTTCCACAAGATCCACCTCGATTGCAGCATGCGCTGCGCCGACGATCCGCACATCCTCAGCGACGAAACCATCGCCGCGCGCTCGGCACGCCTGTGCATCGTCGCCGAAGCGGCGGCGCAGCAGGCCGGCCTGCCGGCGCCGGTGTACGTGATCGGCACCGAAGTGCCGATTCCGGGCGGCGAAGCCAATCTGGCGCAAGCCGGCGCCCCCACCTCGCCGGAAGCCGCACGCCGCACGCTGGACGTGCACCGCAAGGCCTTCATGGAGCACAACCTGCACGGCGCCTGGCGCCGCGTGATCGCCATGGTGGTGCAGCCGGGCGTGGACTTCGACCACACCCACATCCAGCACTACGATGCGGCGCAGGCGGCCACGCTGTCCGAATTCGTGGCCTGCCAGCCCGGCATCGTGTTCGAGGCCCACTCCACCGACTACCAGCGCGAAACAGCGCTGCACCAGATGGTGCGCGACCACTTCGCCATCCTCAAGGTCGGCCCGGCCGCCACCTTCGCCCTGCGCGAAGGCTTTGTGGCGCTGTGCCAGATCGAGCAGGAGCTGGTCCCCGCCGGCCAGGCCTCGCGCCTGATGCAGGTGCTGGACGAAACCATGCTGGCGCAGCCCAGGCACTGGGCCAAACACTATCCCGGCACCAGCGCCGAGCAGCGCCTGCTGCGCCGCTACGGCCTGAGCGACCGTTGCCGCTACTACTGGGGCGAAGCGCCGGTGGTCGCTGCGGTGGAAAAGCTGGTGGCCAACCTGGATGCGCTGGAGATTCCGCTGTCGCTGCTGAGCCAACACCTGCCGGAACAGTATCTGGAAGTGCTGCAAGGCCAGCTGGCCGCCAGGGCCAACGCCCTGCTCGAACACAAGATCGGCCGCCTGCTCGCGCAATACGCGCGCGCCTGCAACCACAACGCCGCCGAAGTTGGCACGGAACCGGCTGGCAGCGCCGCCGCGATCTGTTAAGCTGCCATTTTTGACAGACTATCAGCACAGCCATGCGACATACCAGTCAACGCCGCGCCACCATTTTGCAGGCGCTCACCCAACAAGGCACGGTTCAGGTCAACGAACTGGTGGACCAGCTGGGCGTTTCAGCGGTGACCATCCGCAGCGACCTCAGTGCGCTGGAATCCCAGGGCCTGGCCACGCGCAGCCACGGCGGCGCCACGCTGGCGCGCACGCCGCCGACCGAACACACCGTGCCGCAGAAGGACGCCATCAACCACGAGCAGAAGGCGCGCATCGGCGCCTACGCCGCGCGCATGGTGCAGCCGGGCGATAACATCATCATCGATTCCGGCACCACCACCATCTCGCTGGCGCGTCACCTGCGCGAAGCGCAGAACATCACCGTCATGACCAACGGCCTGAATATCGCCTGGGAGCTGGCGGACGCGCCGGGCGTGGACCTGATCATGACCGGCGGCCTGCTGCGCAAGCAGTCGCTGTCGATCCAGGGCACGCAGGCCGAAGCCTGCCTGCAGGCCTACAGCTTCGACAAGCTGTTCCTCGGCGTCGACGGTTTCGACCTGCAGTTCGGCGTTACCACCCACCACGAGGCGGAAGCGAGCCTGAATCACAAGATGGTGGAGCGGGCCAAGAAGATCATCGTGCTGACCGACGCTTCCAAATTCGGCCGGGTGAGCCTGCACCGCATCGTGCAGCTGGACCGGGTGCACACCGTGGTCACCGATGCCGGCATCAGCCCCGAGTACCGCGACGGCCTGCTGGAAGCCGGCATCGAGCTTTTGATTGCGGAGTGACGCCGTGCTGACTGGACGCATACTTACCCCGGCCGGCTGGATCAACGGCCGCATCACCTTCGATCAACAGACCGGACGCATCCTCGATATCCGCGAAGACCAGGGCGCGGACCACACCCTGACCATCCTGCCCGGCTTTGTCGACCTGCACGTGCACGGCGCGGCCGGCGTCGACATCATGCAGGGCGGCGACGCCGGCGTGACGGTGGCGCGCGCGCACGCCAGGCACGGCACCACCGCCATGCTGGGCACCACCATGACCGCCACCGACAACTCCATCCGGCGCGCGCTGCGCGGCCTGGCGCCCGGCATCGCGCAACGTCCGGCCGGCGCGGCGCGCATGCTGGGCGTGCACCTGGAAGGACCGTTCCTCAGCATTCACCGCCTGGGCGCGCAGCCTGCGGACGCGATCGCGGTGGGCAGCATGGACCTGGTCAACAGCTATCACGAACTGGCGCCGATCCGCGTGATGACGCTGGCGACGGAAGTCAACGGCCACCTGGCGCTGATCCCGGAGCTGAACGCGTTCGGCATCCGCGTGCAGGTCGGCCACAGCAACGGCAGCTATGAAGACGGCGTGGCCGCGCTGGAAGCCGGTGCGGCCGGCTTCACGCATCTGTTCAACGGCATGACGGGCCTCAATCACTACAAGCCCGGCATCGTCGGCGCCGCGCTGGCGCATGCGGAGTACGCGGAGATCATCCCCGACCTGCAGCACGTGCAGCCCGGCGCGATCCGTGCCGCGCTGCGCGCCATCCCCCGCCTGTACGGCGTCACCGACGCCACCTCGGCCACCGGCATGCCGGACGGTGAATATGGCCTCGGCAGCCAGCGCGTCTACAAATGCCTGGGCTGCGTGCGTCTGGCGACCGGCTCGCTGGCCGGCAGCGTGCTGACCATGGACCAGGCGCTGCGCAATTTCGTCGGCCTGGGCCTGGAGTTGGCCGATGCCTCGAACCGTTTATCGCTCTACCCCGCCGACTACCTGGGCGAGACCGAGCGCGGTCGCCTGGCGCCCGGCGCCTGGGCGGACATTGTGGTGCTCAACGCAGAATTACAACCGGTGGCCGTCTTCGTAGAAGGTGAAGCCATCGACCTAACCACCAACTAGCCGGAGACTCGATGCAAGCACGCGCCATGGGATACTTATTGTTCATTGCAGGGATGGGTGGACTGCTTTACGGAATCGACGTGGGCATCATCGCCGGCGCGCTGCCTTATCTGGAATCCACCGCCTCGGTGGCGTGGCGCTTGAGTGCACAGCAATTGAGTTTCATCGTGGCGGCGGTGCTATTGGGCTCCGTGTTGTCTTCGTTGTTCGCCGGCGCGCTGGCCGACTGGATCGGCCGCCGCTGGGCGATGGTGTTGTCCGGCGTGCTGTTCACGCTCAGTATTCCATTGATCGCGCTGGCCGACGGCTACACGCCGCTGCTGCTGGGCCGCCTGCTGCAAGGCGTGAGCGGCGGCTTGATCGGCGTGATCGTGCCGCTGTACCTGGCCGAGTGCCTGCATGCGCGTCATCGCGGACGCGGCGCGGCCTTGTTCCAACTGTTGTTGACCATCGGTCTGGTGGCGGCGGCGGTGATTGGTTTGATGCAGGCGCACTCGGTGGAAAGCGCCACCGTGGCGGCGCAGCACCTGGCCGAAGGCGAACGCGCGGCGGCGGTGTTTGCGGCCAAGGATCACGCATGGCGCAGTATCTTCTGGTGGTGTTTGACGCCGGGCGTGGTGTTCAGCGCCGGCGCGCTGCTGCTGGCCGAGTCGCCGCGCTGGCTGGCACGCCGTGGCCGCATCGAAGAAGCCCGCACCGCCCTGCTGCAAACCCGTCCCGCCGCCGAAGCCGAGGACGAGCTGCGCGAGATCCTGAAAGCACTGCCTGCTGCAGCCTCCGCGTCCGGCCACGGTTCGGCCGTCTCGCCTGCCGCCGCAGCGGCCACCGCCACCGCATCGCCGGCCGCCGCGCCGCGCGCCGACGATCCGCTGCTCAGCCGCCGCTACATGCTGCCCTTCCTGCTGGCCTGCCTGATCCTGGCGCTGAACCAGGCCACCGGCATCAACTCCGTGCTGGCCTACGTGGTCAACATCCTGAACCAGGCCGGCCTGCCCGGCGCCACCGCCAACGCCGGCGACGTCGCGCTTAAAGTGCTGAACGCCCTGATGACCATCGTCGCCGTGGTGCTGGTCGACCGCAAGGGCCGCAAATTCCTGCTGATGCTGGGCACCGGCTGCATCGTCACCGCCCTGCTGGCGGCCGGCCTGCTGTTCCGCAGCGCGGAAGGCGAACAGCGCGACGTGCGCCCGCAACTGCAAGCCCACATCCAGGCCGACAGCCTGGCCATGCGCCTGGACGCCGGCACCCTGAAATCCTTCGGCGCCGACAGCAGCGCACCACAGCAGCTAACCGTCGCCTACTCCTACGGCCCGTTCACCAACGTGCAAACGCGCCGCAGCGACGATGCCGCCCTGCCGCTGCTGAAGATGAGCCGCGAAGACACCGTGCAATCGGACAGCGTGATCGGCGTCTTCTTCCGCAAGCTGCACCTGAATCCCTTCGCCGACCCGGCCGCAGGCGCCAACGCGCCGCTGCGCATCGAGCGCGCCGACATCGCCGCCGTGCCATCCACCACGCACGGCTGGCAGGTGGCAATGGCGATGGCGCTGTTCGTGGCCGGCTTCGCCGTCGGTCCCGGCGTCTGCGTCTGGCTGGCGCTGTCGGAACTGATGCCGACCCGCATCCGCTCCAACGGCATGAGCATCGCGCTGCTGGTCAATCAATTCGTCTCGACCATGATCGCCGCCACCTTCCTGCCCACCGTGGGCCAGTACGGCTACGCCACCATGTTCTTCTGGTGGGCCGGCGCCACGCTGCTGTACTTCCTCACCGCCGCCTTCCTGCTGCCCGAAACCAAGGGCAAGACGCTGGAAGAAATCGAAGCGCGCTTCGCCGGCAAATAATCAGGCCGGCGCCAGGCACTGCTCCAACGTCAGTTCCAGCAGTGGGAAGTGGCCGGTTTCGACCTTGAAGAAACCGGCCTGCGGGAACACTTGGCCCCACAGCTCACGGTCCTTGTCGGCATCGATCATCGGATCGTAGGCGCCGAACAGCACCGATACCGGACCGTTGTACGGACTGCGCGCCGGCGTATGGTCCTGCGCCGAAAAGTCGTCCGACGTCGCCACCGAGGTCGGGCCGTCGAAGGCGCCCGGCTGCTGGATCAACTCCGCGAACGAACGCGCCGCGTCCGGACCGGCGCTCGGGCCGAAGTACAACTCCGTCACATCGGGCAGCAGCGACAGCGCGCCGAACACGTCCCAGAAGCGCGGACGGCCCGGATCGTCCTCATACATCGCCAGCGCGGTGGCCAGCTTGCCGGCATGCGCGTGGTCGGTGTGCACGCGGAAGGCGCGACGCGCCAGGCGCAGCGCGGCGTCCTCCGGATTGTAGGTCGGCGCCAGCAGCACGATATCCTTGATCAGCTCCGGCGCATAACGCGCCAAGTGCACCGCCAGATGCGCGCCGAAGGAGCTGGCCATCACCGTCACCGGCTCGCCGTGCTGGGCCGCCACGCAGCGCAACTCGGCCAGCGCCGCCTCCAGCAGATCCTGATACGGGCGCGTGGCGCACGGTTTGGCCAGCGGCTGATGCCACCAATGAACGTGGGCGGCGTCCGGGAAACGGGCGCGCTCGAACACCGGGCCGAGCGCCGGGCCGCCGTGCAGATAAAAAACCGATGGTGCTGCCATGTTCTCTCCTTAGCTGTGCAACGTGCATTATAAATATTGTTGATTGACATTGCCAAAATCGGGGATCAATATCTGTCGATGAAAAAATTTCTCCTCGCCCTCTCCCTGATCCTGGCGGCAAGCGCCCCAGCCCATTCCCAAGTGCTGTCGGTGCGCGACCAGGCCACCGTGGTCAACCAGTTGCTGGTCGAGCGTTTCGACACCCTGCTGCCCGGCATGATGGAACAAACCGGCATCGACATGTGGGTGGTGGTCTCGCGCGAATACAACGAAGACCCGGTGCTGAAGACCATGCTGCCGGCCGAATGGCTGAACGCGCGCCGCCGCACGGTGCTGGTGTTCCACCGCGACGCCAAGACCGGCAAGGTGGAACGCCTGGCCGTGGCGCGCTACAACGTCGGCAAGAGCATCACCGCCGCCTGGGACATGAAGAAATTCCCCAACCAGTGGGACGCGCTGGTGGACATCATCCAGCAGCGCAATCCGGCCAAGATCGCGCTCAACACCTCCACCCATTTCGCCCATGCCGACGGCATCGACCACACCGAGTACACCGAACTGCTGGGCGCCCTGCCGGCCGACCTGAAACGCCGCGTGGTGTCGGCCGAGCCACTGGCCGTGCGCTGGTTGGAGACCCGCACCGCGCGCGAAATGCAGCTCTACCCGCAACTGGTGAACGCCACCCACAAAATCATCGAAGAAGGTTTTTCCGAGCGCGTCATCACGCCCGGCATCACCACCACGGACGACGTGGTGTGGTGGTTCCGCCAGAAGATCCGCGATCTCGGCTACGACACCTGGTTCCACCCGTCGGTGGAAATCCAGCGCGCCGGCAAAGGCCTGGCCGATGCCGAGGTCATCCTGGCGGGCGACCTGCTGCACGTGGACATCGGCATCACCTATCTGCGCCTGAACACCGACATCCAGGAACACGCCTACGTGTTGAAGCCGGGCGAAACCGCCGCCCCGGCCGAACTGGTCAAGGCGCTGGCCAGCGCCAACCGCCTGCAGGACATCCTGACCTCCAACTTCAAGCAAGGCCGCAGCGGCAACCAGGTGCTGGCCGAGTCGCTCAAGCAAGCCAAGGCCGAAGGCATCAACCCGACCATCTACACCCATCCGATCGGCTACCACGGCCACGCGGCCGGGCCGGCCATCGGCATGTGGGACATGCAGGGCGGCGTGCCGGGCAACGGCGACGACCAGTTGCGCCTCAACACCGCCTACTCGATCGAACTGAACGCGGCGACCGCCATTCCGGGCTGGAAAGAGCCGGTGCGCATCATGCTGGAAGAGGATGCCTTCTTCGATGAAAGTGGCGTGCGCTACATCAACGGCCGGCAGAAATCGCTGTTCCTCCTGCCACGGCCGGCGCCATCCGTTGAGTAGGAAAAACAAATAGTTCCAGCAAGCTCTGGAGTGCCATAAAGCGTTCACATGCGCGATGATAGGGGGGCGGACGACAGGCCAAATCGTCCGCCCTCTTTTCGTTTTTGGCCTCTCATTTCAACAGGAGCACGCTAATGAACTCGTTTGTGGAAACGCTGTCCCCGGCAGCCCGAAACCATGCGGAAGCCCGCATAGACTACTACGCCGACCTGACCCAGTCAGTGCTGCGCTCGCTGCGCCAACTGGCCGAGGTCAATGTTCAGTTCAGCCGCGACGTGCTGGAAGAGTCGACCACCGCGATGCGCAATTCCCTGATGACGCCGCCGGAAGAACGCCGCGCCGACGCTTCGCAGCAGCAAGCCGGCGCGCTGCTGCAAAAGTTGCAGGCCTACCAGCAGCAACTGGCGCAAGTGGCCACCGACTTCCAGGCGGAGATCAGCCAGATCGCGCAGGAACGGGTGCCGCAGGCGACGCGCACCGCCACCGAGCTGGCCGATGCGGGCCGCAAGGTCGCCGGCAAGCAGATCGATGAAGCGAGCCGCTTTGCCCACATCGCCGCCCAGAACCAGTCCTTCCCCCAGGCGGCCTCGGTACAAAACGCGCCTGAAGGCAACCAGAATTAACCCCCGTCATTCCCGCGCAGGCGGGAATCCATAGGACGCGTGCCTGGCGGCGCGGCATGGGTTCCCGCTTGCGCGGGAACGACGGGTTTAAGCGGGAACGACGGTTTTAAAGAAAGCGTTCCGGAATATCGGCGGCAAAGGGATACATCGAGAAATACGGCCTGGACTCATCCAATACCTGCTTGACCGAGGGACGGCTGACCAGGCGCTCGAAGTAGCTCTGCAGGTGGTGGTATTCCTCCGGAAACGGCAACAGCGTGGCGGCGTAGAACAAGGCGGGCGCCGCCGCGCAATCGGCCAGGCTGAAGGCCTCGCCGCAAATCCAGCTGCGCGTGCTCATGCGCTTCTCGATCATCTTGTACGCCGTCTTGAGCTTGGTGCGCTCCTTGGTCTGATCGCAGCTCAGCCCGGTCAGGTGGGCGTTGACGATGGTTTGCATCGGCTCCTGCACGTAGTTATCGAAGAAGCGGTCCCACAGGCGCACATCAAGCGCATCGTCCCAGTCGGCCGGAATCATCGGCTGCGCGCCCGGATAGTAGCGGTCCAGGTACTCGATGATGATGGACGTTTCGGGCACGTCGCGCACCTTGACGTGATCGCGCAGCACCGGGAATTTGCACAGCGGCCAGATGGCCTGCAACTCCGCGCGGTCGGCTTCCTCGCCGAGATTGATGATGCGCTTCTCGAAATCGACACCACTCTCATACAGCGCAATCAGCACCTTGTGGCAGAACGAGGCCAGGGGATGGTAGTACAAAGTCAGCGACATAGCGGCTCCAAAGTGCGTCAGGCGATACCAAAGAATTCAGTACATGATACTTCAGCAACGGCGATAGCGGCACATCTTGAATGCTGGGAAACTCTCGCGGTCTTAAGCCGGGCAATGATGCGCCGGCGGACCACTGAACGGAACCCACAATCATGCGCCACGCCCTCGCCCTCACCCTGCTTTCCCTCTGCGCTTTCAGCGGCAAAAGTTTCGCTGCCGACGACGCCAAGCCCGCCGCCGGCGACAGCCTCATGGCCGGCGTCGGCCTCGCCTACATCCCCGAATACGCCGGCGCCGACAAGAGCCGCGTGCTGCCGCTGCCCTTCCTGGAAAAGACCTATGCCAACGGCGTGTTCCTCAGCACGCAGCGCGGCATCGGCTACGAAACGGCCGTGGGCGACTTCAAGTTCAGCGCCGCGCTGGGCTACGACGGCGGCCGCGAAGACCACAAGAAAAACCTGTTTTCCGGCTCGGACGCGCTCAAAGGCATGGGGGAAATCGAAGGCGCGGCGCAGGCCGTGCTGAGCGTGGGCTACCAGCTGGGCACGGTCGGCCTGGGTCTGACCACCAAGCAGAACCTGAGCCACCGCGAATACGGAGCGACCTACACCTTCAGCGCCGGTGCGCCGCTGTACAGCGACGCCGGCGACCAGATCGGCTGGGGCGTCTCGGCCGTCTATGGCGACAAAAAGCACAACCAGACCTACTTCGGCGTCACCTCGGCGCAAAGCGCTGCCTCGGGCTACAAGAGCTACACGGCCAAGGCCGGCTTTGAAAACGTCACTGCGGGCCTGAACTGGAACCACGTCATCGACAGCAGCTGGTCGGTGCGCAGCCTGGTCGGCGTCAGCCGCCTGACCTCTGACGCCGCCGACAGCCCGCTCACCAAGCGCAAGACCACGCCGATGCTCATGACCGCGCTGATCTACAAATTCTAAGCTGCCTTGGGGTATCATTGCCGAAAGCCTATCGTTTGAATCAATGACACCTCAACTCCCCGCCTTCCTCCTCCTTGCCATCGCCATCGCTGCCGTGTGGACGCCGCCGGGCCGGCGCTACATGCCGCCCTGGCTGCTGTTTTTCGTGATGGCGCTGGCGTGGGGACTGGTGGGCGGCGTGCTCGCTCCGCCGGCGATCGGCGCCTTGCTGGTGCTGACCGCCGCAGCCTACGGCACCGCCACCGCGCCGCGCGCCTGGATGCGGCTGGCCTGTGGTCTGCTGACCGGCGTGCTGGCCCTGGCGCTGGCCATGCACAAGCTGCCCGGCTTCCACAATCCGCTGCTGCTGGACCGGGTGGTGCTGTCAGATGGCGCCGCGCCGTTCACCCAATACGCCAATTTCGACAAGGGCGCGGTCGGCCTGATCCTGCTGGCCCTGCTCTGCCGGCGGGTCGAGACCTGGGCCGAACTGGGCGCGGTGGTGAAGCGTACCGTGCCAGTACTGCTGATCACCGTGGCGGCGACGCTGGGGTTTGCAATCGCCGCCGGCGTGGTCGGCGTCGACCTCAAGCTGCCGCAGCAGACCCTGATGTTCATCGCCGTCAACCTGCTGTTCACCGTGGTGGCGGAGGAAGCCTTCTTCCGCGGCTTGCTGCAGGCGCGGCTGGCGGCGGCGCTGGCCGGTGTGCGCTGGGGGCCGTGGCTGGCGGTGGCGTTGTCGGCGCTGCTGTTCGGCGCGGCGCACTTGGGCGGCGGGCTGCGGTATGGCATACTCGCCACGATTGCCGGTGTCGGCTACGCCATCGCCTACCAGCGTACCCAGCGCATCGAGGCCGCCATCGTGGTCCACATCGCGCTGAACGCGGTCCATTTCATTGCTTTCACTTATCCTGCCAGGTTGCCCGGTGTCTGACTCGCTTACTTCCCGCACTTTACCGGGCGCCGTTACCGGCCTGGTCGGCACCGCCACGGTACTCGCCCTGCTCTACTTCGGGCGCGACGTGCTGATCCCGATCACGCTGGCGTTCTTCTTCAGCTTCCTGATCGCGCCCTTCGTGCGCGCGCTGCGGCGGCTCGGCCTGGGTCAGGCTGTCTCGGTCTGCACTGGCGTGCTGGTGGTGACGGTGACGCTGGTGGCCATCGGCGCCGTGATCGTGCAGCAGGTCGGCGCCATGGGCGCCAGCCTGCCGAAGTACCAGGACACCATCGCCAGTAAAGTCGAGGCGCTGGACGCGCTCACGCGCGGCACGCTGGGCAGCATCGGCGGGCCGGCGGGCGAGCTGATCGAACACTTCACGGCCGACGCGCCGGGCGAAGCGCAGCCGGTGCGGCTGGGCGACGGCAGCGTCAAGACGCCGGTGCTGGTGGAAATCCACGAGCCGGCGCTGAAGCCGTTCCAGTTGCTGAGCAAAATCGTCGCCTCCGTATGGCCGCCGCTGGAAGTGGCCGGCATCGTCTTCGTCGTGCTGATTTTCGTGCTGCTCGAACACGAATCGCTGCGCGACCGCTTCATCCGCCTGGCCGGCGGCGGCGACCTGCGCGCCACCACCATCGCCGTCAACGACGCCGGCGAGCGGCTGTCGCGTTTCTTCATCTCGCAATTCCTGGTCAACCTCGCCACCGGCCTGGCCGTGTGGCTGGGCCTGAGCCTGATGGGCCTGGGCCAGGCGCTGCTGTGGGGCACGATGACGGCCGTGCTGCGCTTCATTCCCTACGTCGGCGTGTGGATGGCGGCGTTCTGCGCCACCCTGCTGGCGGCGGCGGTCGACCCCGGCTGGTCGCTGGCGCTGATGACGCTGGGCCTGTTCCTGGCGGTGGAAATCATCGTCGCCCAGACCATCGAACCGAAATTGTACGGGCACACGACCGGGCTGTCGCCGCTGTCGGTGGTGGTGTCGGCCATCTTCTGGAGCTGGATCTGGGGACCGGTGGGTTTGGTGCTGTCGACGCCGCTGACCTTGTGCCTGGTGGTGGCGGGCCGCTACATCCGCGCGCTCAAGGTACTCGAAATCATGTTCGGCGAACTGCCGGCGCTGACCATGCCGCAAAACTTCTACCAGCGCGCGCTGTCGGGCGACGCGCACGAAATGATCACCGGCGCCAAGCGCTACATGCAGCACAAATCGCTGGCCGAATATTGCGACGGCGTGCTGCTGCCGGCGCTGCACCTGGCCAATTTCGACCTGAAAGACCGCGCCATCACGCCGGATGAAGAGGAAAAAGTCACCAGCTCCATCATCGCCGTGATCGAAGCGTTGAGCGGCAATCCGAAGTGGTGGAAAAAGCGCAAGCGCAGCAGCGTGCTGGCGGGCGGCGGCATCGGCCGGCAACTGCGGGCGCAGCGCATCTCCGACACCGGCGAATGGCAAGGCTCGTTCGACGTGCCGAAAGGCAGCGTGGTGCTGAGCATCGGGATCGGCACGCAGTATGCGGAACTGGCGACGGAAATCCTGGTGCGTATCCTGCGCGAGCAAAAAATCGACGCCCGCAGCCGCAACCTCGACGAACTGGACGAGGAACCGCCGCCGGGCGCTTCGCCGGAGCTGGTGGCGATCGTGGTGCTGGTCAGCGTCGACCCGCTCAACGATTGCGAGCAGATGACGGCGATGCTGGCCGGCGTGCGCGAACGGCTGCCGCACGCCAAGCAATTCGCCCTGCTGCTACCGAGCCCGTTCGACAATCCCGACCTCAAAACCTGCGTCTTCCCCACCGCAGACCACATCTCCCGCTCCTACGAAGACGCCGTCCACAGCTGCCAGCAAGCGATGTAGGAGCTAGGTCAGGTCGTGCAGGTCCTTGCCGAGGGCGGGTTCGAGCAGGAAATCCTCGAATCGCACCGCCAGGCCGCCGCGTTCCGGCGTGCAGCACATGACGCCGACCGCGCACGCGGCCGATGCGGGGAAATATGCAAGGCGCAGCAACGGCCAGGTCTTGCCATCAGTTGAATACTGCAGGCGCAGCGCGTCGCCCTTGCGCGTCAGCCGCATCCAGAACTGGTCGGCGCTGGCCGGGAAGATGCCGGGCGCCCAGTCGGAATGCTTGAGCGTGAGCACGCTGCCGATCGCCGGCGCGCCATCGTTGATTTCTACGCCGGCTTTTAGCCAATGGTCCTGGTCCGCCAGTAGCATGATTCCCGCCTGGTCCTACAGCGCGCTGAACGCCGCCTTGATCTTGACCTGGAAAGTGAAATCGCCGTCCACGTCGACGCCGTAAAAATGGCCGGAAAACCGCTTGAAGCCATACCAGGTGTCGTTCCAGAAATCTGTGTTCTGGTCCGTCGTCACCGACAAGGCGGCGCCCTCGCGGTTCCATTGTTGCGGTTCATTTACCCAGCGAAAATCACGGTCGATCATTGCGTGCGCCCTTATTGTCGGACTCGACATTGTACCTACCTGCCAGCGTTAGGGCGCGTACAGACAGTCCGTAACGCGAACATTAACTTGCTAGAATACCCAAACAGGAGCAAATATGTTCGCCACGACCGACCACACCATCAGCCAGCTGTTCTTGCTCAGCAATCCGGAGCAACGAGCTGACATCGTCAACCGCCTCTTGAACAACGTCAGCCACGAGATGGCCGCGTCGCTGGCCGCCAGCATCGGCGACTTCGGCGAGGAAACCCATCCACATGTGACGCCTGAGCAGACTGGGCAAATCACGCCCGCGCAAGTGGAGGAAATCGCCGCCACCGCCGAGCAACATGCACCCGGCGTGGTGAATCGCGTGACGGACTTTTTCAACGGCGAGCTGGCACGCGCCTCAACCAAGTAAAGGAATCACCATGGGTATGCTCAGCAACATCTTCCACAAGATCTTTCCCCCATCGCATCCGGCGGTAGCGCAAGCGCCGCAGGGCACCACCGTGCCGCCGGCGCCTAGACCGGCCCCCACCGCACCGGCCGTCGAACCTGCCGCCGTGCAGCTG
Source organism: Duganella paludis (assembly GCF_054461335.1). Lineage (NCBI taxonomy): Bacteria > Pseudomonadati > Pseudomonadota > Betaproteobacteria > Burkholderiales > Oxalobacteraceae > Duganella > Duganella paludis. The sequence continues at coordinate 5,469,559 of NZ_CM136922.1, read as the reverse complement.
ACCGAAGTGGATGTCGAAGGCATCCTCAACGACAAGGCCAAACAGGCCGGCCAGCCATTGAACTGGCGCACCTCGATCGTGGATCTGTTGAAGTTGCTGGATCTGGATAGCAGTCTGCAGTCGCGCAAGGAGCTGGCGCAGGAGCTGCACTACTCCGGCGACATGGAGAATTCCGCCAGCATGAACGTCTGGCTGCATCGCCAGGTGATGACCAAGCTGGCGCAGAACGGCGGCAAAGTGCCCGCCGAGCTGAAGGATTAACCGGCCAGCAGCTCCGGCTGCTGCTGCACCACCGCTGTCTTCGGCATGCAGACGATGAAGGTGCTGCCCTTGCCCGCTTCCGATTTGATCTGCAGCGTACTGCCGTGGCGCAGCAGCACGTGCTTGACGATCGCCAGTCCCAGTCCGGTGCCCTGCGTTTCGCGCGAGCGGCTCTTGTCGACGCGGTAGAAGCGCTCGGTCAGCCGCGAGATGTGCTCGGGGCTGATGCCGATGCCGGTGTCTTCCACCATGAACTTGACGCCGGTGTCGAATTCTTTCCACACCAGGTGGATCTTGCCGCCCGCCGGCGTGTAGCGCACCGCGTTCGAGGCCAGGTTGCCGAAGGCGCTGTGCAGCTCTTCATACGAACCCAGCAAATCCGGACCCGATACGTCCATGGTGATCTCATGCTTGCCGGCCGACAGCGCGCGCGCTTCGCGCAGCAGCTGGTCCATCAGCTGGTTGACCACGATCGGCTCCGGCCGCATCGGATAATCGACCGACTCCAGGCGCGACAAGGTCAGCATGTCTTCGATCAGGTGCTGCATGCGGTGGCCCTGCTCCGTCATCAGCTTCAGGTGCGAGGAGCGCGTGGCCGCGTCCAGCCCCTCTTGCGCGGCGATCTCCAGGAAGCCGACGATCACCGTCAGCGGCGTGCGCAGTTCGTGCGAGGCGTTGGCGATAAAGTCGCGCCGCATTTCCTCGATGCGCTCGGTTTCGGTGGCGTCGTGCGTCACCAGGATCTGGCGGCGGTTTTCAAATGGAATAATGTGCACGATCAGCTTGCGCTCACGGAAGCTGATCGTCAGCGGCTGCTCGTAGCGGCCGAGGATGATGTAATCCATGAAATCCGGATTGCGCACCAGGTTGGTCACGCGCATGCCCTTGTCACGCTCGTTGCTCAGGCCCAGGTGCTGCTCGGCGGCCGGATTGCACCACTCCATGAACAGCACGTCGTCCATGATGGCCACGCCGTCCGGCAACAGGTGCATGGCCTGGCGGAAGCGCGCCAGCCATTCGGTCAGCTCGGTCTGGTTTTTTTCGTCCTCGCGCCGCATGCGGTACAGGCGCGAGAAGATGTTGGTCCACTCGCCCCAGCCGTCGGGCAGCTTGGCGCTTTGCGGGTCGTCCATCCAGTTGCTGAGCTGGTAGAGGTAGGACAGCTGGGTGAACACCAGCGCCATCATGGCCAGCAAGGCCAGGATCAGACCGTTGACCCAGCCGAAGATCCAGCCTCCGAGCGCGCACGCCGCCAGGATAATGGCGGTGCGCAGCGCGGCAGGCACCCAGAACACCAGTTTAGGATTCATGTGAAACTCAGGTTTTTTCCGACAGCATGTAGCCTACACTACGCACGGTTTTGATCAAGTGCTCGGCCTCTTTCAAGGCCTTGCGCAGACGCAGCACATGCACATCGACGGTACGCTCTTCGATCACCACGTGATCGCCCCACACCTTGTCCAGCAGCTGGCTGCGCGAAAACACGCGTTCCGGATGCGCCAGCAGGAATTTCAGCAGCTTGTATTCGGCATGGCCGATGTCGATCTTCTGGTCGTCCATCGACACCGTGCAGCTCACCGGATCGAGCATGATGTTGGCCGCGCGCATGGTCGATTGCGCGTGCTCCGGGCTCTTGCGTCGCAGCAGGGCCTTGGCGCGCGCCAGCAGCTCGCGCGGCGAGAACGGCTTGGTGACATAGTCGTCGGCGCCGCTGTTGAGGCCGGCCAGCTTGTCCTCTTCCATGCTCTTCGCGGTCAGCATGATGACCGGGATTTCGTTGAACTGACGATCCGAGCGGATGCGCGACAGCAGGCGCAGGCCGGTCGAGTCGGGCAGCATCCAGTCGAGCAGGATCAGCTGCGGGGTCTTGGTCTGAATGAAGTCCCAGGCCTCGCCCGCGCTTTGCACGGCGCAGCAGTTCCAGCCTGCTTCACGCAGCGAGAACGTCACCAGCTCGACGATCGCCGGTTCGTCTTCAACTATCAGTACGGTGGTTTTATCAGATGCCATTTAATTCTATTTATTCAGCTTGCTCAGGCTGTTCTTCCAGCGCGTGCGGTTTGGTGTGACGGATGTCGCGGCCTTCGACCACGTAGATCACGTATTCCGCGATGTTCTTGGCGTGGTCGCCGATGCGTTCGATGGCCTTGGCCACCCACAGCGTGTCCAGCGCGGCCGAAATCGTGCGCGGGTCTTCCATCATGAAGGTGATCAGGTTGCGCATGATCGAACGGAACTCGTGGTCGATCACGGCGTCCTGGGCGATCAGTTGCAGTGCCTGCTTGCCGTCGTTGCGGGCGAACGCGTCCAGCGCATCGTGCAGCAGGTCGCTGGTGTTGTTGGCGATGCCGCGCACCATTTCATAGTGGTTCACGGTCACGGCGCCGCGCGCGTGCAGTTGCTTGGCGGTGCGGGCGATCTTGGTGGCTTCGTCGCCGATGCGCTCCAGGTCGGTGATCACCTTGATGGTGGCCATGATGGTGCGCAGGTCGTTGGCGGCCGGCTGGCGGCGCACGATCAGGTGGCTGCAGGCGTCGTCCAGCGACACTTCCAGCTGGTTGACCGTGTCGTCCTCGCGCATCACGCGGTCGGCGCGCTCGGAGTTGCCGATACGGAAACAGGTCATGGCGTCGAGGAACTGGGTCTCGACGATGCCGCCCATCAGCAGCACTTTGCTGCGGATGGCTTCCAGTTCGTTGTCGTACTGCTTGGATGAATGCTCACCGATCATGCTGCTCTCCAATTCCAATTTGATATTATAAGGTGGATCAGCCGAAACGGCCGGTGATGTAGTCCTGGGTTTCCTTGCGGGCCGGATTCATGAAAATCTGGTCGGTCTCGCCGAATTCCACCAGTTCGCCCAGGTACATATAGGCGGTGTAGTCCGAGCAACGCGCGGCTTGCTGCATGTTGTGGGTGACGATGGCGATGGTGTAGTCCTGTTTCAGCTCGCTGATCAGCTCTTCCACCTTGGAAGTCGAGATCGGGTCCAGCGCCGAGGTCGGCTCGTCCAGCAGCAGAACATCAGGCTTTACCGCCACGCCGCGCGCGATGCACAGGCGCTGTTGCTGACCGCCCGACAGCGACAGGCCGCTCTTGGTCAGCTTGTCCTTGACCTCGCCCCACAGCGCGGCCTTCTTCAGCGCCCATTCCACGCGCTCGTCCATTTCGCCCTTCGACAGGTCTTCATACAGGCGCACGCCGAAAGCGATGTTGTCGTAGATCGACATCGGGAACGGGGTTGGCTTCTGGAACACCATGCCGACCTTGGCGCGCAGCATGTTCAAATCCTGGCCGTCGTCGAGGATGTTGCGGCCACGGTACATGATCGAACCTTCGGCGCGCTGGCCTGGGTACAGGTCGTACATGCGGTTCAGCGTGCGCAGCAAAGTCGACTTGCCGCAGCCCGACGGGCCGATGAAGGCTGTCACCTGCTTCTCATGGATGTTCAGGTTGACGTTGTGCAGGCTCTGGGTCTTACCGTAGAAGAAGTTCAGGCCGGAAATCTCGATGGTGGTGCGTTTGCCGTTCATGGCGATAACATTCTCTTGGCTCAGTTGCGTATTCATGTGATGGATTCGCTTTATAAATTAGTTCGGGGCTTTTTGGGCAAACACGGTGCGGGCGATCACGTTCAGTGCCAGCACGCTGAAGGTCACGAGCAGCGCGCCGCCCCATGCCAGGTCGCGCCAGTTGTCGTAAGGGCTCATGGCGAAGCCGTAGATCACCACCGGCAGGTTGGCCATCGGCGCGTTCATGTCGGCGCTGAAGAACTGGTTGTTCAGAGCGGTGAACAGCAAGGGCGCGGTTTCACCGGAAACGCGGGCCACGGCCAGCAGCACGCCGGTGATGACGCCGGCCTTGACGGCGCGCAGGCGCACCATCATGGCGACTTTCCAGCGCGGTGCGCCGAGGGCGAACGCCGCTTCCAGCAGGCTGTTCGGCACCAGGCGCAGCATGTTGTCGGTGGTGCGCACCACCACCGGGACGGCGATCAGCGCCAGCGCGATGGAGCCTGCGTAGCCCGAGTAGTGCTTGGTGGTGGCCACGTACATGGCCCACACGAACATGCCGATCACGATCGACGGCGCCGACAGCATGATGTCGGTGACGAAGCGGGTCACCGCCGCCACCTTGTTTTCTTCGCCGTATTCGGCCAGGTAGATGCCGGCCAGGATGCCGATCGGGGTCGAGATCAGGGTCGACAGGCCGACGATCACGAAGCTGCCGAAGATGGCGTTCAGCAGACCGCCGCCTTCGCTGCCCGGGGCCGGGGTGGTTTGCGTGAACATGTCGATGCTCAGCGCGCCGAAGCCCTTGATGATCAGGGTGAACAGAATCCAGGCCAGCACCAGCAGGCCGACCGACATCGCACCCACCGACAGGGCGATGCCGATGCGGTGCGTCAGCAGACGCTTGCGGTACACCGGATTCATCGCGGCTTTTTCCAGAGTTGCGCTCATTATTTGACGCCTTCCTTGCGAGACATGCCGGCCAGCATCAGCTTGGCGGCGGACAGAACGATAAAGGTGATCACGAACAGAATCAGGGCCAGTGCGAACAGCGACGAGGTGTGCAGCACGGTGTCCGATTCGGCGAATTCGTTGGCCAGGGTGGAGGCGATCGAGTTACCGGCCGCGAACAGCGACCACGACAGCTTGTTGGCGTTGCCGATCACGAAGGTGACGGCCATGGTTTCGCCGAGCGCGCGGCCCAGGCCCAGCATGACGCCGCCGACCACGCCGGTCTTGGTGTAAGGCAGCACGATCTTGCGCACCACTTCCCAGCGGGTGCAGCCCAGGCCGTAGGCCGATTCCTTCAGCACGGCCGGCACGATCTCGAACACGTCGCGCATCACCGAGGAGATGAACGGAATGATCATCACGGCCAGGATCAGGGCGGCGGTGATGATGCCGATGCCCATGGTCGGGCCGCTGAAGAACTGGCCGATCAGCGGCAGCTGGCCCAGCGTGGCTTTCAGGAACGGCTGCACGTGGTCGCCGAACAGCGGCGCGAACACGAACAAGCCCCACATGCCGTAGATGATGGACGGGATGCCGGCCAGCAGCTCGACCGCCGTGCCCAGCGGACGGCGCAGGCCGGCCGGGCAGATCTCGGTCAGGAACAGCGCGATGCCGAACGACACCGGGAAGGCGATCAACAACGCGATGCCGGAGGTGACCAGGGTGCCGACGATGGCGATCATGGCGCCGTATTTGTCGTTGACCGGGTCCCACTCGACGGTGGTGATGAAGGCCGGGCCGAATTCCTTGAAGGCAGGCCAGGCGCCGACCATCAGCGAGAAGATAATCCCCATCAGCACCGCCAGCACCGACAGTGCGAAGATCATGGTGGTCTTGTGGAAGATGAAATCCTGGATGCGCTGGTTGCGCATGGTGCGCAGCATGGCCTGCGTTGCCGCTTGTTCTGCGGCGGTCGCTTGCGCGGTGTTCATGGGCATGGCTGGCTCTTGCTTGGATAGTGGCGTGGAAGTGATATCTGCGCTCATATTTTTTCTCGGTGGATGTAAGCTAGCCTGCGGTGTCCGGGTGGACGCCGCAGGCTAACCCCCTCGCCGCCGTGCTGCCGGGCGGCGAAGGGAAAGTCCGGATTAGTAGATGGCCTTGCCCGAAGCGTCTTTCAGGTTGGCTTTCCAGGAATCCTGGACCAGCTTGATGACCGATGCCGGCAGTGGTACGTAGTCCAGTTCGGTAGCAGCGGCGCCACCGTTTTTGAAGGCCCAGTCGAAGAACTTCACGACTTCTTTACCTTTGTTGGCGTCAGCCTGTGCTTTGTGCATCAGGATGAACGACACGCCGGTGATCGGCCACGAGTTTTTGCCAGCCTGGTCGGTCAGCACCACGCCGAAGCCTGGGGTCTTGGTCCACTCGGCGTTGGCGGCGGCAGCTTTGAAGAACTCGTCGTCCGGCTGCATGAAGTTGCCGTCCTTGTTTTTCAGCTGGGTGTGCGACATTTTGTTCTTTTTAGCGTAAGCCCACTCGACGTAGCCGATCGAACCTTTGATACGCTGCACGTTGGCGGCGACGCCTTCATTGCCTTTACCGCCGACACCAACCACCCACTTCACAGCGGTCGAAGCGCCGATCTTGGTCTTGAATTCTGGGCTGGTTTTCGACAGGAAGTCGGTGAACAGGAACGAGGTGCCCGAACCGTCGGCGCGGTGCACCACGGTGATGTCGTCGGTTGGCAGTTTCACGCCTGGGTTCAGCGCGGCGATGGCGGCGTCGTTCCACTTGGTGACTTTGCCCAGGTAGATGTCGGCGACCACAGGGCCGGTCAGTTTCAGCTGGCCTGGGGTGATGCCGTCCAGGTTAACCACGGTCACAACGCCGCCCATGATGGCCGGGAATTGCATCAGGCCTTCAGCGTCCAGGTCGGCGGCTGCCAGTGGCATGTCCGATGCGCCGAAGTCGACGGTCTTGGCTTTGATCTGCTTGATGCCTGCGCCCGAACCGACGGACTGATAGTTCAGGCCGTTGCCGGTAGCGGCTTTGTACGACTCGGCCCACTTGGCGTAGATCGGGTACGGGAAGGTTGCGCCGGCGCCGGTCATATCGGCGGCGTGAGCGGCCGACGAGAAGGCCATTACAGCCGCTGCGCCAACCACCAGGGAGGAGATCAATTGTTTCAGTCGCATTTCAAGTCCTTTGTTATGACAGGTTAGGATGCTGCGCAGTCTAGCGGGCGAATATGACAACTTTATGACATGGCAAAAATATTTCAAAAATGGCCCTGAAGGGCGCATTTTCCCTCTATGGCGTCATCCCCTTGTCATAATCGGACGGCATTTATGACAGGCTTTGTCACAAAGCTGTCATATTTGATCTTTACACTGTTGCAATCATTCTTCTACAAACACGTTAGAATGAGATACCTGCAAAGTGATAAAAAAGACATGAAGCCTGACTTGCATGCTGAAGTAAACAAGAACTCGGCCTTCCTCGACCGGGAGCTGTCGCAACTGATGTTCAACCGCCGCGTATTGGCGCAGGCGGAAGACAAAAGCATTCCTTTATTAGAACGGCTGCGCTACCTGTGCATCGCCAGCAGCAACCTCGATGAATTCTTTGAAGTGCGCGTGGCCAGCCTGCTGGCGGCCGGCGCGGCCGACGGTTCGCTGGCCACCCACCCTGCCCTGGTCGCCACGCTCTCGCGCATCAGCAACGAGTGCCACCTGCTGGTGGCGCACCAGTATGAAATCCTCAACAACGAAATCCTGCCGGAGATGGCCGCCAACGGCATCCACCTGGTGCGCCACAACGAGCGCAACGAGGCGCAGCGCGCCTGGGTCAAGGAATACTTCGACACCGAGGTGCGGCCGCTGCTGACGCCGATCGGCCTCGATCCGGCCCATCCCTTCCCGCAGGTGGTCAACAAGAGCCTGAACTTCATCGTCCAGCTGGGCGGCAAGGATGCCTTCGGGCGCGGCACCGGCATCGCCATCGTCAAGGCGCCGCGCGTGCTGCCGCGCGTGATCCGCCTGCCCGACCACTTGTCGAAGAGCGGCGGCATTTCCTTCTGCCTGCTGTCGTCGGTGATCCACGCGCACATCTCGGACCTGTTCGCCGGCCGCGAAGTGATCGGCTATTCGCAGTTCCGCGTCACCCGCGACAGCGACCTGTGGGTGGACGAGGACGAAGTGAAGAACCTGCGCCAGGCTCTCAAGGGCGAGCTGGCCGGGCGCCAGTTCGGCGCCTCGGTGCGGCTGGAGGTGGCCAAGAACTGCCCGCTGGAGCTGTCGCAGTTCCTGCTCGACCAGTTCGGCCTGCATCAAAGCCGGCTCTACGCGGTCAACGGTCCGGTCAACCTGGTGCGCCTGAACGAGATCATGGACCACGTCGACAATCCGGCGCTGCGTTTCACGCCCTTCTTCCCGGGCTTCGCGCAAAAGCCCGGCAACAGCGACATCTTCGCGGCCCTGCGTGAAAACGATATCTTGCTGCACCACCCCTACCAGTCGTTCCAGACCGTGATCGACTTTATCCGCAGCGCCGCGCACGATCCGTCGGTGGTGGCGATCAAGCAGACCATCTACCGCACCGGCATGAATTCGGACTTGATGGAATCGCTGATCCTGGCGGCCCGCGGCGGCAAGGAAGTGACCGTCATCGTGGAGCTGAAGGCGCGCTTCGACGAAGAAGCCAACATCAACTGGGCCGACAAGCTGGAACAGGCCGGCGCCCAGGTGGTGTACGGCGTGGTCGGCCTGAAGACGCACGCCAAGGTGGCGCTGGTGATCCGCCGCGAGGAAGGCAAGCTGAGCTACTACGCCCACCTCGGCACCGGCAACTACCACCCGACCACCACCAAGTTCTACACCGACTTCGGCCTGCTGACCTGCCACCCCGGCATCGCCCAGGAGGTCAACGAGGTGTTCATCCACCTGACCAGCCTGACCAAGCCGCACCGGCTCACGCACCTGTGGCTGGCGCCGTTCGCGCTGCACAACGAAATCATCAAGGCCATCCGCAACGAAGCGAAGATCGCGCGCGCCGGACGTGCGGGACGGATTATTGTTAAAATCAACGCGCTGGTGGACGAATCGGTGATCCGCGCGCTGTATGCGGCGTCCAAGGACGGCGTCAAGATCGACCTGATCGTGCGCGGCGCCTGCATGCTCAAGCCCGGCGTGCCAGGGCTGTCGGAAAACATCAAGGTGCGCTCGGTGATCGGCCGCTTCCTCGAACACAGCCGCATCTACTACTTCCGCAACGACCTGGCGCACGACACCTATCTGGCCAGCGCCGACTGGATGAGCCGCAACCTGTTCCGCCGCATCGAAGTGGCCTTCCCGATCCTGGATAAGGCGCTCAAGCGGCGGGTGATGACCGAAGGCCTGAGCCCGTACTTGAAGGACAACAGCAACGCCTGGGAACTGGAATCGGACGGCCACTACCAGCGGCGCCGGCCGCGCGGCAAGCAGGTCAGCTTCAGCGCACAGCAGCACCTGATGGAGACTTTGGGCACACCCAACGCACACCTGGGAGAATAAGCATGGATCTGATTTTATGGCGACATGCCGAGGCCGAAGAAGCGGCACCCGGCATGACCGATCTGGAACGTGCGCTGACGGTCAAGGGCCAGAAGCAGGCGCGGCGCATGGGTCAATGGCTCAACTCGCAGCTGCCGGACAGCTGCAAAATCCTCTCCAGCCCCGCCGTGCGCACCTTGCAGACGGTGGAGGCGCTGGGCCGCAAGTTCAAGATCCACACCGACCTGGCGCCAGGCGCCGATCCGGCCGACGTGCTGAAGGCCGTCAACTGGCCAGGCAACAAGGATTCGGTGCTGGTGGTGGGACATCAGCCGACGCTGGGGCAAGTGGCCTCGCTGCTGATGACGGGCGACGATCTGGAGTGGGATATCCGCAAGGCCAGCGCGTGGTGGTTTGCGCAACGGGATCCTGGCGATCCCATGAGCGTGTACCTGAAAGCCGTGATGGCGGCGGACCTGGTGGTTAAATAGCTTGTAAAGTGGTGGGCGTCTGCTACAGTTTAATTGTATCAACTATTGAGGGGAGACCATCATGATGTTCACCTTGCTCACTATGGGGATTTTTGGAGGAATGATCGCCCTGGTTGTTTACGAACTGATGCAGGAAATGCGCGGCAGTAAACAGAAACTCATCGACCGCTATCACGAATAGCACACAGCTTCACTGAAGCCTACGGCGCCAGCGGCGTGTCCCACCAGGACAACGCCTCTCGCGCCGTTCATCGTTTACGGCTGCGCTTACACGCCGGTCTTGAACTTGGTGTAGATGCGGGTGATGTTGCGGCGGATGTCGGCCGGCAGCGCCTCGGGCGCGGTCATGCGCTTCTTGTCTTCGTCCGACAGGAACACGGTCTTGTTGGTAGCGATATCCTTGCGCACGAACTTGACGCTGGCCGCATTCGGGTTGGCGTAGAACACCTTGTTGGTCAGGCTCGCATGCACTTCCGGACGCATGATGTAGTTCATCCACAGGTGGGCGTTGTTCGGGTGCGGCGCATCGGCCGGAATGGCCATGGTGTCGAACATCAGCGGCGCCGAGGTCTTCGGCACCAGCGCCTCGATCACAACGCCCTTCTTGGCGTCGATCGCGCGTTGGCGGGCGATGTTGATGTCGCCCGACCAGCCCAGCGCCACGCACACCGCGCCGTTGGCCAGGTCGTTGATGTAGCCCGACGAGCTGAACAGCGTCACGTAAGGACGGATGGACTGCAGCACCTTGGCCGCTTCCGCGTAGTCGGCGGCGCTCTTCGAGTAGGCCGGCTTGTCGGCGTAGATCAGCGCGGCCGGCAGCACTTCCGACGGCGAATCGAGGAAGGACACGCCGCACGATTTCAGCTTGGCCGCGTACTTCGGATTGAACACCAGGTCCCAGGCATTGTCCGGCATCGGCAGGTCGCCCAGCGCAGCCTTGACCTTGGTGACGTTGATGCCGACCGTGGTATAGCCCCACATCCAGTCGACCAGGTATTCATTGCCCGGATCGATCTTGGCCAGTTTGGCCTGGATTTCCGGGTCGAGGTTCTTCAGGTTGGGCAGCTTGGACTTGTCGAGTTTGCGCAGTAGCTTGCCATCCATTTGCAGGCGCGCCCAGGCCACGCCCGGCACCACGATGTCGTAGCCCGACTTGCCGGCCACCAGTTTGGAGTTCAGGATTTCGTTGTTATCGAAAAGGTCATAGCGGACCTTGATGCCGGTCTCTTTCTCAAAATTCTTCACCGTATCGTCGGCGATGTAGTCCGACCAGTTATAAATATTAAGAACTTTTTCCTCTTGCGCCTGCGCCGCACCAGCCATCAAGCCAGCGGCCAGCACCGCAGCAACGAACTTCCCTGCCATAACACCTCCGAAATGGGATACACACACAAGCCGTGATGATCGGGCATAGCCCGTCCGGATGCAAGGAGTTCTGTAGAATTAGCGCCCCAAATCAGCCCAGCATGTCGAACAGGGTGCCGGTGCCCTTGCCGCCGAGGCCGTTGAGGGCGCTGCCGGCGCCGGTCTGGGCCTGGGCGCTGTAGAGCGCGGCCAAGGCGTTGGCCTGGGCCGTCAGCGCCTTGGTCATGCTGGCTTTCTTGGTGTTGAGGCTGGTGATTTCATTGTTGGTGAGCGCGGCTTCCCTGGTCAGCAGGCTGTTGGTCGAAGTCAGCGACGACGCCTTGGACGACAGCAGGTCGGCAATGCCGCGCTTGTCGTCGGTGGTGAACAGCTTGGCGATGGCGGACGAATCAGCGCTCAGCGCCGCTTGCAGCTTTTTATCGTCCAGCACCACGTTGCCGTCCTTGTCCATGCTGACGCCGGCCTCGGCCAGCTTGGTCACGGACACCGTGCCGCCGCCGGTTTTCAGCAGCATGCTCATCTGGCTGATGGCCTGGTTCAGCGCCGTGTCGGACTTCAGCTCGCCCTTCTGCAGCTTCTGCAGCTTGGCGTTGAGGTCGTTGTAGGCGGCGGCGAAGGCTTTCAGGTTGTCGCCGATCTGGCTGGAACCGGCGGCGACGGTCACATCGCTCTTGCCGGCCGCAACCAGGTTCAGCGTGGCGCCGCCGATGGCAGTGTCCTTGATGACGTTGCTGGTGCTTTTGATTTCCTTGCCGTCCACCGTGAGGATGGCGTCCATGGCGGCGCTGGTCTGCTTGAGTTTTTGCGTGCCGTTCGGATCGAAGGCCAGCAGGTTCTTCAGCGTGGCGTCGCCGCTGACGCTGATACGCATGCTGTTGGCGGCGCCCGGCTGGCCGGCGATGGACAGCGAGTATTGGCCGTCGTCGCCCTTCACGAACGTCACATCCACGCCGGCCGCCTTGAAGGCTGCAGCGATGCCGGTCGGCGTGTTGTTGCTACCGTCGATGGTCACGCTCTTGCTGGCGGCCGTTCCGCTGGTGACAAAGCCCTTGTCGCCGCCGGTGGCGCCGAAGTCGATCTTGATGGTGGTGGCGGCGCCGGAGCCCACTTTGCCGTCAGCGCCGGTGGTGAATTCCTCGCTGGTCAGGAACTGGCCCTTGGCCAGTTGCTTGACGTCGATGGCATAGGTGCCGGCCTTGGCGGCGCCGGTGGAGGTCGCGGTCAACACGGTCTTCACGGAACTGGCCGCGCTGGTGCTCAGGCCACTACCGGTGAGGCCGGCGGCGATCTGCTGGAAGTTGGCCAGCGCGCTTTGCAGCTGACCGAGCGCGGACAGCTTGGTCTGGTCTTTGGTGATGGACGCGTTGAGCTTGGCGGCGGCGCTGGTCTGCGATGCCATGGTCTGCTGAACGCGGTTGTACACGTCCGTCGATACCTGCGAGCTGGTAGAGCTGTTGCCGGTAGAGCCTATACTGGAAGTAACCATGATCCAATTCCTTTTGGTGATTACTGAGTATATAACATTCCCACTTGCGGCAAAACCGGAAACAAAGCCGGATTCGTCCTTCAATCCGTGGAGATTGCCCCTGCCGGCCGCCAACTGGCGATGGCCGCGCCAAGGCTGGACGCGGGCCGCGCCCAGGTCATCGGTGCGCCGCCGATGGCGGCTGGTGGACGAAGACGGCGTGCCTGGCCCCATTCGGTTTGCTCCAGCGATGAGGCGAAATCCTCTTCGGTGGCGGGCGCCAACGGCGTGCTGCTGCCGCCCGGTGCCGGCAAGGAGTCTGTCAGCAATGTGGCGGTGCGGGCGAGCGAGAGCCGGGCCGTCAGAGTCTGGCCTTCCGTCAGGCGGGCGATCAGGGCGCGCACCAAGGCGGCGGCGATCAGGTAGCCGGTGGCGTGGTCGAGCGCTTGCACCGGCAGGGGAAACGGCTTGTCGGCGCCTTGCATAGTCATGCCGTGCTGCGCGATGCCGCAGCTCATTTGCACCAGGCTGTCGAAGCCGCGACGGCCGGATTGCGGGCCAGTCCAGCCGTAGGCGTCCAGTGCGACGTCGATCAGCGCGGGGTTGAGCTGGCGGCGGAATGCGTCGCCGTAGCCGAGTCGCTCCAGCGCGGCCGGGCGGTAGCCGTGCACCAGTAAATCCGCTTCGGCCAGCAGGCGGTCGAAGATGGCGCGGTCGGCCGGCTGTGTCAGGTCGAGCCGGGCGCAGCGTTTGCCGAGCGTGACTTCGGGGATGACGCCGGGTTCGTTCCAGCCGGGCGGATCGATGCGCAGGACGTCGGCGCCGTAGCCGGCGAGGAAGCGCGTGGCGATCGGGCCGGCCAGCACGCGCGTGAGGTCCAGGACTTTCAGTCCGGCCAGCGGGCGGTTCGCAGTCCACCGCCACGGCGACGCACCGACGCTGGCGTCGGTTGCGAAGGCGATCAGCGGTTCGGCGGCGACGGCGCGGCCTTGCGGGTGCGCTTGCCATTCGGCCATGGAACGCATCAGCGCAGCGCAGCCGCCCTGCGCGATCACCGCTTCTTCCAATGCCAATCCAGGCCATGCGGCCACTGCGCGCGCCACCGTTGCGCGGTCTTCGGCGCAGCCCAGGGCGGCCAGCGCGGCCTTGCGGTGATGCGGCGCGTTGGTGTGAAGCCGTATCCAGCCATCGGAGGTCGGGTAGTCGCCGGCGATGGCGTCCCACAGCGGTGGCACTTCCCAGCCCAGCGGCTGGATCGAGCGGCTGAACCACATGGAAGCCAGCCGCCGGTCCACCGTCACTGTCGATGGCGCGGCGCCCTGCGCCACCGTCAACTGCTGCACCGCCAACGCTGCCGCGCCGATGGAGGCGACGGCCAGGTCGGTGACGGCGAAATGGGATGGCAGCTCGCCTTCGCCCACAATGCGCACCGCGTCCAGCGCCGATGCGGGCAGGTTTAGCGCCGGCCAGACGGCGTTCAGCAGAGGATGAGACATGTCGGCTCCCGATAAGTTATGCTTGGTCGCAGCTTAGGACTGCCTGCCAGCGGGCGTCAATCTTGACTTGAAGTGTCAACATAGGAAGTGGAAATGGTGTGGATGACCGCCGCAGAAGCGCTCGATGTGCTCAACGTCCGCCCGCAGACGCTGTACGCCAATGTCAGCCGGGGGAAGATCCGCGCCAAAGCCGATGGCGACGATCCGCGCCGCAGCCTGTATCACGGTGATGATGTGTTGCGCATGGCGCGCCGGGCCAACGGGCGGCGCAAGGTGGAAATCGTCTCCAGCGAGGCGATGCAGTATGGCGAGCCGGTGCTGGCGTCGTCGATCTCCACCGCGTCCAACGGCAAGCTGCTCTACCGGGGCCACGACGCCGCCAGGCTGGCCGACAGCGCCAGTCTTGAAGAGATCGCCGCCCTGCTGTGGGAGTGCGACGCCGCCCAGGCAGCCGCTGTATGGCCCAGCAGCGAGGCGCCACGCCAGCCAGGCGACACGGTGCGATCAGCGGCGGACGACGCGCCGGCCAGCGACGTGGCGCCGGGCAGCGCCTTGGCCGCCGGGCTGCTCGCGCTCGCGCGGCGCAGCGCCGTCGACCTGCCATCGCTGGGCCGCGCACCGGACGACTTGCGCGCGGAAGCCGCCCGCATCCTTGACTCACTGGTGGACACAATGACCGGCAGCCGCTACGCAGAGGCCGCCCACATCAGCGCCCGCCTCGCCCGCGCCTGGCGTGCCGAGGCGCATGAAGACCTGATCCGCCGCGCCCTGGTCCTGATGGCCGACAACGAACTGAACGCCTCCACCTTCGCCGCCCGCGTCGCCATCTCCACCGGCGCTTCGCTGGCGGCTGGCGTGCTGGCCGGCTTCACCACGCTCACCGGCCCGCTGCACGGCGGCGCGGCGGCCGAATTCGCCCAGTTGATCGCCCAAGCCAATGCCACCAGCGCCGACGACGCCGTGCACCACTGGCTGGCCACTGCCCGTCCCCTGCCCGCCTTCGGCCACCCGCTCTACCGCGACGGCGATCCACGCGCCCTGGCCCTGCTCAAAACGCTACCAAAAATTCAACCATATGAAGCACTGGCCGTCGCGGCTGAACGCCAGGCCGGCGAACTGCCCAATATCGACTACGCCCTCGCCCTGCTGACCGCGCACTGCGGCCTGCCGCAAGAGGCACCGTTTGTATTATTTGCCGTGGGTCGCTGCGTCGGCTGGCTGGCACACGCCCTGGAGCAGGTGCAAGCCAACCGCCTGATTCGCCCGCGAGCCCGCTACACCGGGCCCGCCGAAATCATTAACGCAGGTATTTATTGATGGTGGCCATAGTAGCCAGATCGGGATTCAGGAACTGGAATCCGATCTTGAAATGGTCGCCGCTGAAAATGCAGTAGTTCACACGCGACTGGCAACTGACGATCTGCGCCTTGCCCTCAACGAACAGCTCGAACGACACCATGCCGATGTCGCCTGCCGCCAGTTTGTGGTCAAACGTGATCGACACTCCGCTCGCGTTGAGATCCAGCGTCCGCCCCTGCTTCGGCGACATGCCATCCATCACCACGACTGCTTTGGAACGCAAAATCTTGCGCGCCCCTGACCTTTGATCGACTAACACTTTCTTATCCTCTTAGTTACGCAATTTGCACTATTACCGATTACAACACGTAACAATACAACGTTATTGGATTTCGCGCAGCTTATTGAACGCATCATCGATTCGATCAACACTGATGATGGTCATTCCCTCGATCGGCTGCTTGGGCGCGTTCGAACTCGGAATCATGGCGATCGAGAAGCCCAGCTTGGCCGCCTCCCGCAAACGCTCCTGCCCGCGCGGCGCCGGCCGGATTTCGCCGGCCAGGCCCACCTCGCCAAACACCACGAAGCCGCGCGGCAAGGGCTTGTTGCGCATTGATGAATTTATGGCAAGTAGCACGGCCAGGTCGGCCGCCGGCTCGGTGATCTTCACCCCGCCCACGGCGTTGATGAACACGTCCTGATCGAATGCCGCAATGCCGGCGTGACGATGCAGCACCGCCAGCAGCATCGCCAGGCGATTCTGCTCCAGGCCGACCGACAGGCGGCGCGCGTTGGGCTGGTGGCTGGCGTCGACCAGCGCCTGGATTTCCACCAACAGCGGCCGCGTGCCCTCCTGCGTCACCATCACGCAGGAACCGGGCACCTGATTGTCATGCTGCGACAGGAACAGGGCCGAGGGATTGGACACGCCCTTCAAGCCCTTCTCGGTCATGGCAAACACGCCCAGCTCGTTGACCGCGCCGAAACGGTTCTTGATCGCTCGCACCAGCCGGAAGCTGGAATGGTTGTCGCCCTCGAAATACAGCACGGTATCGACGATGTGCTCCAGCACGCGCGGACCGGCCAGCGCGCCTTCCTTGGTCACGTGGCCTACCAGGATGATGGTCACGCCGGTCTGCTTGGCGGCGCGGGTCAGCTGTGCCGCGCACTCGCGCACCTGCGCCACCGAACCGGGCGCCGAACTCAGGGCGTCCGAATACACGGTCTGGATCGAATCGATCACCGCCACTTCCGGCTTGAGATCGGCCAGCGTGGCCAGGATCTTCTCCAGCTGGATCTCCGCCTGCAATTTCAAATCTCGGGCATCGATGGCCAGGCGCTTGGCGCGCAAGGCGATCTGCGCGCCCGATTCCTCGCCGGACACATACAGCACCTTCTTCATGTGCGAGATATTGGCCAGCGCCTGCAACAGCAAGGTCGATTTGCCGATGCCGGGATCGCCGCCGATCAGCACCACGCCGCCGCCCACCAGGCCGCCGCCCAGCACGCGGTCGAATTCCTCGATGCCGGTGCCGAAGCGCGGCACGTCGATCGCATCGATATCATTGAGCGACAGCACCGGCGCGGTCTGCGCCAGCGCCATGTGCGCCGGCTGCGAGTAGCGGTTGTTGCCGCCGCTCTCGATCACCGTCTCGACCATCGTGTTCCACTGCTGGCACGACGCGCACTGGCCGGTCCACTTGGTGGCCATGCCGCCGCATTCGGTGCAGGTATAGTTGGTTTTTGCCTTTGCCATCCGCTCAGCCCTCGACCACGGGCACGCGCTGCGTCAACGCACACATCAGCTCGTAGCCGATGGTACCGGCCGACTCGGCCACCTCATCGATCGGCAATCCCTGCCCCCACAGCACCACCGGGCTGCCGATGCGCGCCTGCGGCAAGTCCGTCAGGTCCACCGTCAGCATGTCCATCGACACGCGCCCGACCAGGCGGGTGCGCACGCCATCAACCAGCACCGGCGTGCCCAGCGGCGCCACGCGCGGATAGCCGTCGGCATAGCCGCAGGCAACCACGCCGATGCGCATCGGGCCATCGGCCTTGAAGCGGCTGCCGTAGCCCACCACATCGCCGGCGGCGATGTCCTGCACGCCGATCAACTCGCTGCTCAGGGTCATGGTCGGCTGCAGGCCGAATTCCTCGGCCGTGGCGCCGCCCGGCGTGCCGCCGTACAGCATGATGCCGGGACGCACCCAGTCGTTCTGCAAATGCGCGTGGTGCAGCAGCACGCCGGCCGAGTTCGACAGGCTGCGCTGGCCCGGCAAGCCGGCCGCGCCCAGCTCGAAGCGGCGGATCTGCTCGGTGATCGGCAGCAGCGGATGGTCGACGTCGTCGGCATTGGCGAAGTGCGTCATCAGCGTGATGCTGCCGACGCAGGAAATCGCGCTCAGGCGCGCATGGGCCGCCGCGTAGGCGTCCGGCATGAAGCCGAGCCGGTTCATGCCGGTGTTCATTTTCAGGTGCAGATCGAAACGGATGCCGCGTGCCGTCAGCTGCTCGGCCTCGGCCTCCAGCCATGCCAGCTGTTCCTTGCAGTGGACGGCGGCCTGCAGATCGTAGCCGGCCATGGTGTGCAAATCGGCCGGACCGAAGAAACCCTCCAATAAAAGAATCGGCTTCTTCCAGCCCAGTTCGCGCAGCTTGACGGCGTTGTCGACTTCGATCAGAGCCAGGCCATCGGAATCGGCGAAACCGCGCATCGCGCGTTCCAGTCCGTGGCCATAGCCGTTCGCCTTGAGTACGCCCCAGGCCTTGGCGCCCGGCGATTTGGCCTTGGCCACGGCCAAGTTATGCTTCATGGAGTCAATGTGAATTGTTGCGAGGATAGGCCTTGGCATACGTCATTTCAGCGGAATAAACGAAGCCGTCATTTTACCGCGAGCGCGCCCAGGCGCACTGCTCAATTCTTGGGGATACGATCAAAGCATGGTATAAAGCAAGCCAGATAAGTTTTCAGGCTATCCCAGAATGAATCGTGGTTTCTATACCATCATGGCAGCGCAGTTCTTTTCGTCGTTGGCGGATAACGCGCTGCTGTTTGTTGCGATTGACTTACTGATAAATATGCAATCGCCAGGATGGGTCACCCCACTCCTGAAGCTGTCGTTTACGCTCTTTTATGTGCTGTTGGCGGCATTCGTCGGCGCTTTCGCTGATTCGATGCCCAAAGGCAAGGTTATGTTCATCTCCAACCTGATCAAGGTTGGTGGCTGCCTGCTGATATTCGCCCACGTCCATCCCCTGATGGCCTACGCCATCGTCGGTTTCGGCGCTGCGGTGTACTCGCCGGCCAAGTACGGCATCCTGACTGAATTACTGCCCGCCGAAAAACTCGTGGCCGCCAATGGCTGGGTTGAAGGCTTGACCGTGCTGTCGATTATTTTCGGCACGGTGATGGGCGGCGCGCTGGTAGGCGGCCGCGTCTCGGGCTTCCTGCTCGGCTTCGACATGCCGCTCGTCGATACCGGCATCGAAACGCCGACCCAGGCCGCGCTGTGCGTGGTGGTGGGTATCTATATGCTGGCGGCGCTGTTCAATACCCGCATTCCGGACACCGGCTGCGTCTACGGCCACCAGGAGCGCAATCCGATCCGCCTGATCAGCGACTTCGCCAACTGCTTCGGCATGCTGTGGAAAGACAAGCTGGGCCAGATTTCCCTGGGCGTGACTACCCTGTTCTGGGGCGCGGCGCAGACGCTGCAATTCATCGTACTGGAATGGGCCAACCGGACCCTGAAGCTGTCGTATGAGCAGTCCACCAGCCTGGTGGGCGTAGTGGCGATCGGCGTGGCGGTCGGTGCGGTGATCTCGGCGCGCAGCATCACGCTGCGCAAGTCGCTGACGGTGATCCCGGTCGGTATCGCCATGGGCGTGATCGTGATGTTCATGCCGCTGGTGCAGTCGCTGTCGCTGGCCTATCCGCTGCTGATTCTGGTCGGCCTGCTGGGCGGCTTCTTCCTGGTGCCGATGAATGCGCTGCTGCAGCATCGCGGCCACGTGCTGATGAGCGCGGGTCACTCGATCGCGGTGCAGAACTTCAATGAGAACCTGTCGATCCTGACCATGCTGGCGATGTACTCGCTGATGCTGCGCGCGCACTTGAACCTGAACATCATTATCGTGCTGTTCGGCCTGTTCCTGGCGGGCACCATGCTGTACATACTGCGCCGCCACATGGCGAACCAGCGCGAGTTCGATTCGGTTAGCCTGATCGGCGAGGCCAAGCACTAAAACCCCGCCCGTCATTCCCGCGAAAGCGGGAATCCATACGGCGTCTACGGCACCAACTTTCTATGGGTTCCCGCTTTCGCGGGAACGACGGGATTCAGGCCGGCAGCACGCCCTCGTGGCGGCGCTGCGCGGCCTGTTCGCGCCAGCTGTCGGGCACCACGAAGCCCCGGCGCTCCTCCACCAGATACTCCCCCACCCTTTGCAGCGCCGCCACCATGACGGGCGCGGCGGCATCGTGCAATGCGGCCAACAGTTCGGCCTTGTCGATGCCGGCATTGGTCTTGAGCGGCGCCAGCCATTGCAGGCGCGGCATGATGGCGTAATGCTGCTCCGGCAGGCCGGCGGCCTGCGCCTGCGTCATCCAGAAGCCATGGCAGTGCGGCTGCGAGATGCCGGGCATGGGCGGCACGCCGTCCGGATAAAACAGCCAGCCTTTGACCAGCGCCTGCGCGCGCGCCACCGGTTGCGGCAGCAAGGCGCGGGCGGCCGGATGGTCGGCCAGCGACAGCTGCTTCTCGAAAATCTTGCGCATCTTGGCGCCCAGCGTATCGGCCAGGTTGGGGCCGACCAGGCCGTTAAAGTCGGCGCTGGTGGCGTTGGCGTCGAGCAGGTAGAACTTGGTGGCGAATTCGATGTGCACCAGATCGGCGCCTTCGCGCAGCAGGAAATCGAATTCGCCGATGGTGTCGGTGCGGTCGGCGCGCACTTGCAGGCCGTGGGCGTGCAGCTGGCCTTGTTCGGCGAAGTAGAAGGCCATCAGCTTTTCGGCGTACAGGCCGAGGCGCGAATAGTGTTTGTCGCCGAGCGCGGCCGCCAGCGGGGACGGATCGCGTTCGAGCGCGGCCACCCAGTCGGCGGTGGCCTGCGGCATCGGGCCCAGCGAGGCGATGCGGCCTTGCCAGTGCGGTGAGGCGGGATCGAGCAGGTCGGGCGCATCCAGCAGCCAGGCCAGCGCGCGCACGTGCGGGTTGCTAAGGTGCGGCCAGCGGCTTTCAAACAGGGCTTGATAGCTGCCGCCGGCAACGGGCGGCGCAGGTTCGGGCATGCCGCGCGCGGCGGTCGTGCCCGGCGGCAGCGGGGCTGGCGCGCCGGGCGGCTGGTCAGGCATGGCTGGCTTTCGCCAGGCAGAGGTCGGCCCAGGCCTTGGCTTTGTCTTCCGGTTTGCGCAGCAGGTCTTCCGGGTGGTAGCTGGCCACCACCGGCAGCTGAGCGGCGCCGTAGCGCATGACCTTGCCGCGCGCGGCCGGGCCCATCATCAGGCCCTTGGCGGCCATCTGGCCGAAGGTCATGGCCATGGCGGCGCCGGTCAGCACCAGTTCGCGCTCCAGGTAAGGGCGGCAGGCGACCACTTCCTCGGCGGTCGGTGCACGGTCGGCGCCGTCGGGCGTCGATGGGCGGCACTTGACCACGTTGGTGACGTAGACGTCGGTATCCGGCTGGAGATCAATGGCTTTCAGCATGTTGTGCAGCAGTTGGCCGGCTTCACCGGAGACTGCCTGGGCGTCTCGTTCATCGAGGCGCGATGGTGCGCCGCTGAAGGCGATCCAGCGCGCTTGCTCGGGGCCACGACCGTTGACGGCGTTGCGGCGCGTGGCGCACAGGTCGCAGCGGGTGCAGGTGGAAACGGCGGTCTTCAGGGCCGGCCAGTCCATGACGGCGATGGCTTCGTCGCTGACGGGTGCGGCGCGGGCTGGCGCGGGCGCGTCGTCGAACCAGGAGGTCGATTCGCCGTCGGAAGCGGCAGCATCGTCCGCTGCGGACTGGCGCGGCGCGGCGGATGCGCGCGCGGCAGCCGGCGCCGGCGGCGCCGAAGGACGCGATGCCGGACGCGCAGGCGCGGCGGACGGCGGCGGCGTTGGCGCGTTGTCGAACCAGGCCATGGCGTCGTCATCCGACGCGGCGGCCGGCGCGGGTGCCGGAGCCGGCGGGCGCGGTGCGGCTGTCGCTGCGCCGGAGACGCCCGCTGGGGCCGCCGGTGCGGCTGGCGCCATGGCTGCCGGTGCGGTGGATGCGCTCGCTTGGCCGGCTGGCGACGCTGCTGCTGGCGGTGCGGTGCTTGCGCTCGCCGGCCCGGTCGGGCGCGGCGTGGCGGCTGGTGCGACTGGTGGCGCGTCGGCGGCCGGCCAGCCATCGGCCAGCGCCTGCACGGCCGAAACGAAGGTATCCGGCGCTTCGGCGTCCGCCGTCGCGCCCTCCTCGCCGGCCACGTCCGCCACGCCATTGCGCAACTTCCATTGCACGCCTATGCCCATCTCCTGCAGGAACACGGTACTCCGGTTCATAAGCCAAACCGCATCACAATAGCGTCCTCGCGTTGCCCATTCGCCGCCGGGTAATACCCCTTGCGCCGGCCGATCTGTTTAAATCCATAGCGCTCATAAATCTTCAGCGCCCGCGTATTCGACGGCCGAACCTCCAGCAACACCGACTCCATGCCCAAGCCGCGCGAACACGCCACCGCCTGGTTCAACAGGAAACGTCCCAAACCCTGTCCCTGCTTTTCAGGCGACACCGCCACATTCAGCAAATGCGACTCATCCACCACCGCCATCAGCAAAAAATAGCCGAGCAAATCGCCATCGCGATCGCGCAGCACCCAGGCTTCGTAGTTGCTGTTGAGCGAATCGACAAAGTTGGCCATGGACCAGGGATGCGGATACACGCTCTCCTCCAGCGCCAGCACCTCGTCCAGGTCGGTCTTCTGCATCGGCTCGTAATTGAGCCGCGCCAAATCCCACACCGGCGCGATCATGCCCCGGCTTCCTTGGCGGCGGTCATCTCGCGGCGCTCGGCCTGCGTGTAGGCGACCTTGTTGCGCAGATACAGCGGCTGCGCCTCGGCGGCGGTCACGGTCTGCCCGGCGGCAAAAGCGATGGCCGCCAACTGCGCCACCTGCTCCGCATGCGGCATCACCTCGGCAAAGCCGCCGGCCGGGAAGGCCTCGGCATACGCCGACAAGCCATTACCGCACGCCACCGGCGAACCTTGCGGACGCACGTCGGCCGGCGCCGACAGCACCGCCGGCAGCACCGCCACCGGCGCACCGTTCTCGAACCGGTACTGCGCCCAATAGACTTCGCCCATGCGCGCATCGAGCACCACCAGCACCTCGTCGGCGCCGTGCTGCTGATGGCAAGCCAGCGCCATCGCATCCAAGGTCAGCACCGGCACGGCCGGCAGCTTGCCGCCGAACGCCAGGCCCTGGGCCACGCCGCAAGCGGTGCGCACGCCGGTGAACGAACCGGGGCCGGAACCGAAGGCGACGGCGTCGCAATCCTGCAGGCTGATGCCGGCCTCGGCCAGCAACTCCTGAATCATCGGCAACACGGCCTGGGAATGGGTACGGACGCCGCTCGACAGGCGGCTAATGACGGCATCGCCCCGCAGCAGGGCGCAGGAGGCGGTCTCGGACGAGGTTTCAATGGCAAGAATAATAGGCATCCCGTATTTTAACCCGCCGGGCCGGCAGGCGCGACCCCGCGCGGGGAGGTAAAATACGCCTTTTAGCGCCCAGTGCGCTGTTTGCAGAACCGACTATGGCCAGCCTGACCCTGAATTCCGAGAACCGTGAAGAGATCGCCGCCGCCGTGGCAGGCGACCGCTGGATCGTCGCCTGCCTGTGTGCCGCCTGGTGCGGCACCTGCGCCACCTACCGCGCCACCTTCGACGAAGTGGCGGCACGGCACCCGGACAAATTCTTCGTCTGGATCGACATCGAAGACCACGCCGACGTGGTCGGCGACCTGGACGTGGAAAACTTCCCGACCCTGCTGATCCAGCATCACGAACTGGTGGCCTTCTTCGGCACCATGCTGCCGGATGCGGCCATCGCCCACCGCCTGGTGCAATCGACGTCCGCCCAAAGCGACCAGGAGCTGCAACAACTCATCACCAACAGCGAAGAGCGCGCCCAGTGGCAGCGCGACTGCAACCTGCGCACCATGCTGCAGGCTGTGCTCTAACTCTGGTCGGCAGGCGGAATCCCGCCGAAGATATCGCGCGTCAGGTCCACCTCGTTATCCGCCTGCACCGATACGGCGGCATCGCCGATATGCATGTCGACGCTGCTGCGCTGCCCAACCGCCAGCGACAATGGCCCCGCCCCGCCGGCGCCAACCCGCTGCATGGACGGCGCCGCCGCGTAGGTGTCGTCGCCGCCGCTATGATTTTCCACGTGCACCATGCGCATTTTGACCGCAGCTACCTGGCCATCCTGCGTCGCCAGCGTGCCCTTGAAGTCGATGCCGATCAGCTTGAGCAAATCGGCCAGATAGGCCGGAAAGCCGAAGTCGGGCAGCTTGAAGGTGGACGAACCCTGTGGTCCGGCGTGCTCGGGTTGGTCCGCGCTGCCATCATCGGCGGTTTGCACGGTCAACTCGTTGTGCACGTCGATATCAAAATCGAATTTCCGGCCATCGGCGGTGGTGACCGTGCCACGGGCAAGGAAGTGCTGTTTGCTGTCGAGATAGCTGGCATAGGTGCGCACGCCATCGGCGCCGAGCTGCTCGGCCCCGGCGCGGGTTTCCTCGCCGTCAACCGCATGGACGTCAAAGCTGATGGTCGCATTGGCGGCGTCGTCGCCCAGCACCTTGGCGGCAAACGACTTCAGCAGATAACTGCCGAAATCCTCCATCGCACGTTGAAATGTCGCCGAGCTTTCCTGCGCGGCGGCAGCGCTGAGATGTTCGTCGCGCATGTCCGGCTTCCCGGCCGTGCCGAAAAATGGCGCCTGTACGGCGCCGGCCGCCTTGGGCAGCGTGCGCGGCGGTTGCAGATTCGGTGGGTTCTTGATTGAAATCATGGCGCATCTCCCGGTGGTCACCAGGAATTTACGCCTATTGGTTTCACAGTGTCAACGGTAAGCTGCGCAAACGTTTGCCGGTCAGCTTGAAAACGGCGTTGGCGACGGCCGGAGCGATCGGCGGCGTGGCAGGTTCGCCCATGCCTTCGGGATGCGCCGCACTAGGCAGAATGATGGTTTCCACTTCCGGCGCCTGGTTCAGCCGCAGCACCGGGTAGTCGTGGAAGTTGCTCTGCTCGACCTTGCCATCCTTGATGGTGACCGCGCCATACAGCGCCGCCGATAATCCGAACACCACGCCCGATTCGGCCTGCTGCGCAATCGTATTCGGATTGACGGCCAGCCCGCAATCGACGGCGCACACCACGCGGTGCACGCGGATCTCGGTGCCTTGCACCGACACCTCCGCCACCTGCGCCACGATGGTGCCGAACGATTGGTGCAGCGCCACGCCGTGCGCCCTGCCCTCCGGCGCCGCACCGGCCTTGGCCACCGCCGCGTTCAACACCGCCAGGTGACGCGGATGCTGCGCCAGCAGTTCGCGCCGGAACGCCACGCTGTCCTTGCCCGCCGCATGCGCCAGCTCGTCGATGAAGCTCTCTTTGAAGAAGGCGTTGTGCGAGTGGCCCACCGAACGCCAGTAGCCCAGCGGCACCGAGCTGTCCACGATCACGTGGCGGATGCGCTGGTTGGCGAAGTGGTACTGCATGTCGAATTCGCCTTCGGCCGTGGTCTTGTCAGGGCCGCCCGGCGGCAGGCCGAGGTTGCGCTTGAAGAATTGGTGCGAAATCGCGCCGCTGGCCGATTTGTTGTCGTAGCCGAGCACCGTGCCGGCCGCATCCAGCGTGGCGCTGAAGCGCGCCAGCGAGGCCGGGCGGTAGACGTCGTGCGTGGTGTCGTCTTCGCGCGACCAGATTAGCTGCACCGGGTAGCCGTCCGCCTGCTTGGCGATGGCCACCACCTGCGCCACCATGTCCACGTCCAGCCGCCGGCCGAAGCCGCCGCCCAGCATAGTCACCGTCAGCACCACATCGTCGGCCGACACGCCGCCCACCTTGGCCGCCACGTCCACCGCGAAGCCCGGCGATTGCGTCGGCGCCCACAGGTGCACCTTGCCGTCCTTGACCTGCGCGGTGCAGTTGACCGGCTCCATGGCCGCATGCGCCAGATACGGCGCGCGGTATTCGGCCTTCACGGTCTTGGCCACGCCTGCGGCCTTGCCTTCCACCGCGTCCATGTCGCCCGCCTTGTAGTAGGCGAAGCCGTCTTCCGCATCCAGCTTGGCCGCGAACTCGGCGTAGATTGCGGCGCTCGACAGGCCGGCCAGCGGGCCGTCGTTCCATTTGATGACCAGCGCCAGCGCGGCCTGTTTGGCCTGCCAGTAGCTCTTGGCGATGACTGCAACGCCGGCGCCGGCGCCGGTTTTCTCCGGTAGCGCGCCCGCATAGTCCACCACCTTGATCACGCCCGGCATCTTCAACGCGGCCGCACTGTCGACACTGCCCACCGTGCCGCCGATCACCGGCGACATGCGCACCGCCGCGTACAACATGCCCGCCGGCCGCACGTCGATGCCGAAGATGGCCGTGCCATTGACCTTGGACGGCGTATCGCGGCGCGGCTGCGGACGGCCTATCAGCTTGAATTCCTGCGGCGATTTCAGACGCACCTCGCCCGGCTTGGCCTGCACCGCCTTGGCGGCCAGCGCGCCATATGCCAGACGGCGGCCGTCGGCGTGGATCACGTGACCGTCCTCGGTGCGGCAGTCTTCCGCGCGTGCTTTCCATTCGGCGGCGGCAGCGGCCACCAGCATGGCGCGCGCGGTGGCGCCGGCTTCGCGCATCGGCTCCCAAGCGTCTTTCACGCTCGACGAACCGCCGGTGATGATCAGCCCCAGCTCGCGCGCGACCTTGCCCACCACCCAGCTGACCGTGCTTTTCAGGCGGCCCGTATCATCGGGATGGAACGGCAGCCCGTCCTGCAGCATGGCGATGTTGCCGAAGATTTTATCGATGGGCGCCTGCACCACGCGCACTTGCGACAGCGGCACGTCCATTTCCTCCGCCACCAGCATCGGCAAGGCCGTGTACACGCCCTGCCCCATTTCGCTGCGCGGCATGGCGACGCTGACGCTGCCGTCCGGGTGGATGCCCACCCAGCCGTTCAACGCCACGCCGTCGCCGCCCAGCGGCAGCGGGTGCGATCCGTTCAGGCGCTGGCGCGGCGGAGCCACGCCCCAGCCAACCACCAACGCGCCGCTGACCGCCAGGCCGCCCAGGATGAAGCGGCGGCGCGATGTATTTTTCGCTCCCTGCATGAACTGTCTCCACTGAGGATAGTTATTATTTTTTCCAGCGTTCCAGCATATCACCCGCCGACACCGGGCGGCTGTAGAAATAGCCCTGCGCCAGGTTGCAGCCATGACGCAGCAGGAAGGCCGCCTGCTCTTCGGTCTCCACGCCTTCCGCGATCACCGACAGGTTCATGCTCTTGCCCAGCTGGATGATCGCAATCGCGATCGCTTCGTCGTTGACGTCGGTCGAGATATCCTTGATGAAGGAACGGTCGATCTTCAGCGTCTCCACCGGCAGCTGCTTCAGGTAGGCCAGCGAGGAATAGCCGGTGCCGAAATCGTCGATCGCCAGCGCCACGCCGATCGAGTGCAGGTCGTTGATGAAGACCAGCGCGTCGCCGGTGTTCATGATCACCGACTCCGTCACTTCCAGTTGCAGGCGCTGCGGCGCCAGGCCGGTGTCGTGCAGGATGTCGGCCACCATGTTGACGATGGAGCCGCGCTCGAACTGCTTGGCCGACAGGTTGACCGCGATCTTCGGCACGTGCAGCCCGGCCTCTTCCCAGCGCACCATCTGGCGGCAGGCTTCGTGCAGCACCCATTTGCCCAGCTGGTTGATGAAGCCCGTGTCCTCGGCCAGCGGGATGAAGCGGATCGGCGGCACCAGGCCCAGTTCCGGATGGTTCCAGCGCACCAGCGCCTCCACCCCGATCAGGCGGCCGGTGTCGATTTCCACCTGCGGCTGGTAGTTGAGGAAGATTTCGTCCTTCTCGATCGAGCGGCGCAGGAAGGTTTCCAGGCGCAGGCGCTCGACGCCCTCGCCCGTCATCGACGGCGCGTAGAAGCTGTAGCCGTTGCGGCCGCGCGCCTTGGCCTGGTACATGGCCACGTCGGCGTTCCGGATCAGCATATTCAGGTCGGAGGCATCGTCCGGGAACAGCGAGATGCCCACGCTGCAGGTGACGAACAGCTCGTGCCCGGCCACCATGAACGGCTCTTCGAACATCTGCACCAGTTTTTCCGCGACCTGGCTGGCGCCGAATTGGTTCTCGATATCCTCCAGCAGCACGATGAATTCGTCGCCGCCCAGACGGGCCAGCGTGTCGCCTTCGCGCAGGCGGTCCTGCAGCGCCTTGGCCACTTGTTTGAGCAGCTCGTCGCCGATGTGGTGGCCCAGCGTGTCGTTGACGTTCTTGAAGCGATCCAGGTCGATGAACAGCAGCGCCAGTTGCTCGCCGTCGCGCGAGGCGCGCAGCAAGGCGTGCTGCAGGCGGTCGTGGAACAGCAGGCGGTTCGGCAGCGCGGTCAATGGATCGTGGTGGGCCAGGTGGTCCAGCTTTTCCTGCGACTCCTTGGCCTTAGTGATGTCGCTGAACACGCCCACGTAGTGGGTGGTGGCGCCGCTGGTGTCGCGCACCGCGCTCACCGTCAGGAATTCCAGATACAGTTCGCCGTTCTTGCGCAGGTTCCACAGCTCGCCGCGCCAGAAGCCCTGCTCCAGCTGCTCCTGCCACATGTCGTCGTAGAAGCCGGGGTCCTGGCGGCCGGAGCGCGTCAGCGTGCGGTCCTTGCCGATGGCTTCCTCTTCGCTGTAGCCGGTGATCAGGGTGAAGGCCGGGTTGACGGCGACGATGGTGCCTTGCGCGTCCAGCACCACCACGCCGTCGGCGATGTGCTCGATCACGGTGGCCGACAGGCGCAGTTTCTCTTCCGCTTCCTTACGTTCGGTGATGTCGGCAAACACCCAGATGCTGCCCTCGTTGGCGCGGCTGCGGTCCAGCGCATAGCCGCTGACCAGGCACCAGAACACGCTGCCGTCCTTGCGGCGGTACTGGCGCTCTTCGTTGAAGTAGTCGCCGTGCGACAGCGACGGGTATTGGCGAGCGCCCGACGATTCGAAGTCGAAGGTGTTCAGGAACAGCATCGAGGTCGAGGCGCCCGTCATGTCGCCCGGCTCATAGCCGAACAGTTCCTCGCAGCGGCGGTTGACCGAGACGATGGAACGGTGGCGCACGAACATCACGCCGAACATCACGTTGCCCAGGATCGCGCTCTGCTCGGACAGCAGCGCCTCGATGCGCATTTCATTGTGCTTGCGCTGGCTGATGTCGGAGATGATGCCGTCCACCCACGGTGCATCGCGCCCGCCGTCCGGCGGCTGCGGCTGGCCGTTCTCCTGCACCCAGCGTTCGGCGCCGGAGGCGTCCAGGATGCGGTATTCGATTTCGTAGGACTGGCCGTCCTGGATGGCCTGGCCGATCACGCGGCGCTGCTTCTTGCGGTCTTCCGGCGCGATCAAGTTGGTCCACGAGTGCGTGGTGCTGCGCATGAACTGCGCGGCCGAGTAGCCGGAGATGTCCTCGATGGTGTCGGAGACGAAGTCGATCGGGCCGTCCGGACGGAAACGGAACACCGCGCCCGGCACCTGCGTCACGATGGTGCGGAAACGCTCCTCGCGCTGGCCGATGTCTTCGAACAGGCGCTTGATCGCCACCCGCATCTGCTCCAGCTGCTGCGCCAGGCGACCCAGCTCATCGCTGCCGGTGACGTCCAGGCGAGTTTCGAAGTCGCCGTGCGACAGGCGGTCGGAGAAGCGCATCAGCTTGCGCAGCGGCTTGATCAGGCGCGCGTTCAGGAACAGCACGATCAGCAGCAGCGACACCATGAGCTGCGCCGCCAGCACGAACACGTAGGACAGCTGCTTCCCGCGCAGCTCCTGCTGGTTGCGGGCATCGTCCATCTCGACCATGATGCGGCCGATGCGCTCGCCGCGCACCAGGATCTCGCGCTCGGCGCGGTAGACGGTGCCGCTGGCCACGCGCGGCGACTGCACGTGCATGAACTGGGTGTCGGCCTGGCCGACCACCTGCACCTGCAGCACCGAACGGTCACGCATCACCGATTCGACCAGCGAATGGGCCGACTCGGCATTCATATTCCACAGCGATTCCTGCATGCCCAAGGCCAGGATGTCGGCATTGCGTTGCAGGGACTCATTCAGGGCGACGCGCGCCGACTGCTGCTCGTGCACGCCGATCAGCAGATAGCTGCCGATGATGGCCGGAATGACGAGTCCGCCAAACACCACCAGCAACAGCGCGCCA
The DNA here is from genome assembly GCF_054461335.1 of Duganella paludis. Classification (NCBI taxonomy): domain Bacteria; kingdom Pseudomonadati; phylum Pseudomonadota; class Betaproteobacteria; order Burkholderiales; family Oxalobacteraceae; genus Duganella; species Duganella paludis. The sequence goes on along the minus strand of NZ_CM136922.1, from coordinate 5,439,741 downwards.
TAGATGGATAGGCCATAGAGCGCGCTCAGGCGGGCGCGCACGCGTCTGTAAAGGGTACTAGTCATGCAGCGGCGCAGCGTAGTGATTAATTGGCATCATTGATTCGGAGTTGTTACTTGATGGGAATTATGCCCGTAAACATAAGGTAAAAGTGCCAGTACAAGCAAAAATCCTGCCGACGAGCTATGATCGCGGCTCTTTTCCCACACATAGGAATTCGCCATGACCACCTTCTCCATGTACTCCGCCTCCATTCCTGTGTTCAAGCAGATCCTGAACAGCCTGAACGTGATCCTGGACAAGGCCGAAGCGCACGCCGCCGACAAAAAGATCGACCCGGCCGCGCTGCTGCAATACCGTCTGTTCCCGGACATGCTGCCGTTCACCCGCCAGATCCAGATCGCCTGCGATTTCGCCAAAGGCGCGGCCGCACGCCTGGGCGGCCAGGAAGTGCCGTCGTATGAAGACAAGGAAGTATCGTTCGCCGACCTGAAGGCGCGCATCGCCAAGACCCTGGCCTACATCGACAGCGTGCCGCAGGCCGACATCGAAGGCAGCGAAGCGCGGGCCATCACCACCGGCAGCGGCGAGAAGACCAAGCACTTCGTGGGCCAGACCTATCTGTTCCACTACGCGCTGCCGCACTTCTACTTCCACGCCACCACCGCCTACGACATCCTGCGCCACAACGGCCTGGAAATCGGCAAGAAAGACTTTATCGGCAGCTATTGATTCCGTCGCGCAAGCAACGTCGTTCCCGCGCACGCGGGAACCCATGCTGAGCCCGCGTTCCATGGATTCCCGCTTTCGCGGGAACGACGTCATTTTATTCCGACGTCAGGTATTCCGGCGCGGGTAGCCCTGCGCCAGGATGCGCTGCCAGACCAGTTCCTTCTGTTCGGCAGACATCGACACCCAATGCGCCACCTCGACCACCGAGCGGCCGCAACCGCGGCAGATCTCATCAAAGGTGGTCGAGCACACCGCCACGCACGGCGTGTCCGGGCGGACCGGCAAATCGCTCATGGCTTCTCCATGACTTTGTCCCAGCCGGCATGGCCGAGCTGTTCCAGCTTCTCGATATTCTTCTCGAAAATCTCCGCCGCCTCGGGTATCGCCTCGACCGCGCGGTCGATGCTGTCCTCGCGCAGGATGTGCAGAGTCGGATACGGCGAGCGGTTGGTGTAGTTGCCGATGTCGTTTTCGTCGGTGTCGGCGAACTGGTATTTCGGATGGAAACTGGCCACCTGCAGGAAACCGTCCAGGCCCAGGTCCTCCAGCGCGGCGTCGGCCACGTCCAGGAATTCGTTGTAGTCGAAGAAATCGGTCAACACGTTGGGATGGATCAGCAGCGTGGTATCGACCTTCTCGGCGTCGGCGTCGGCCAGGTACTGCAGCTCTTCCATCAGCTTTTCCAGCAGCTCTTCCGGCGTTTCCGCCTCGCTGACCACGTAGCGCACCTGTTTTTTGACGTGCACGGCCTTGGCGAACGGGCACAGGTTCAGGCCGATGACGGCCTTCTCCATCCAATGGACGGTGTCGGCGATGACCACGTCGCGGTCGATGGCGGGACTACTCATATTGCACTTCCTCAATCACTACACAAAAACAGGATTGTACGCACTCTTGCGGCGAGCGACTACTTCCGGCATTTTGCCGCGATCTCGCGCTTATCTATCGGGAATTGTTGCATATAAGAATTTGTCACGGAGGCGACATATTTCTTGACTCACTCCGGCGACCTTCGTACACTCCACGTTTAATTCATAGTCCAACGCGATGATTCTTATCGCCAACCATGGAAAACTATGCAAGCACGAATTACAAAATCCGCAGCATTGGCGGCACTGTTAGCGCTACTAGCGCCGGTGCTGGCCCAGGCGCACGACGACGCGCCGGGCCTGCCGGCGACCACCGCCGCCCTCTCTCCCCTGCCGAAGCCCCCCATTCCCGACGTAACCTCCCTGAAAGTTGCCAAACCGGCCAAAGCGGCCGATGACGAGGCATTCCGCGAGAAAGACGTCTGGGGCCGCATCCGCAGCGGCTACGCGATTCCCGATGTGAGCAACGACCTGGTCACCAAGCACGCGACCTGGTACGCCACCCGTCCCGACTACATCGCCCGCACCACCGCGCGCGCCTCGTTGTACCTGTTCCACGTGGTCTCGGAACTGGAAAAGCGCGGCATGCCGACCGAACTGGCGCTGCTGCCCTTTATTGAATCGGCCTTCAACCCGAACGCCCTGTCGAGCGCCAATGCGGCCGGCATGTGGCAATTCGTGCCCGGCACCGGACGCGACTTCAACCTGAAACAGGATTCCTTCAAGGATGAACGCCGTGGCGTGCTGGCCTCGACCGACGCCGCCCTGACCTATCTGCAACGCCTGTACGATATGTTCGGCGACTGGCAACTGGCCCTGGCCGCCTACAACTGGGGCGAAGGCTCGGTGCAGCGCGCCATCAAGAAAAACCAGGCCGCCGGCAAGCCGACCGATTTCGAAAGCCTGGCCGACAACATGCCGGCCGAAACGCGCAACTACGTGCCCAAGCTGCAGGCGGTCAAGAATATCGTCGCCAATCCGGCCCAGTTCGGCCTGAGCCTGCCGGCCATCGACAATTCGCCGTACTTCACGGCGGTCGACAAGACCAGCGACATCGACCTGACCGTGGCGGCCCACCTGGCCGAGCTGTCGGTGGACGAGTTCAAGGCCCTGAACCCGCAGTTCAAGCGCCCGGTCATCATCGGCGACGAGCAGACCAAAATTCTGCTACCGAAGGAAAACGCCGAGAAATTCCACCTGAACCTGTCGCAGTGGACCAAGGAACTGTCGACCTGGACCACGCACCGCATCACCAGCGCGCGTGAAAGCATCGGCTCGCTGGCGGCGCGCTTCAAGACCTCGCCCGAGGTGATCCGCCAGGCCAACAACATTCCGCAGAAATCCGTGCTCAAGGCCGGCTCCACCATTCTGGTGCCGAAGCTGTCCGCCTCGGTCAGCCGCGATATTCCGTCCGAAGTGGTCAACAACGCCACCATGGAATACGAGGCCGAGCGCGCCACCAGCACCAAGCCAAATTCGCGCTACAAGCAGGCCAAGGCCGGCAAATCGGAGAAATCCGGTCCGGTAGCCCTGGTCAAGGCGCGCGTGCCGCGTGACGCCGCCAAATCCAAGTCCCAGCGCAAGACCAATCATTGACAAAGGTTGCAGTCGAGGCCTACACGTCCTACAATCTTGGTCTTGCGTGTCGAGCAAGTCTCGTCCACTAACAAAAAAACAACCCACTGACGTCGCCCGCCAGCTCATCGAGCCGGCTGGGCGGCGCAGCTGCAATCGGAGTCCCTATGGCGTTCTTGCAAGGCAAAAAAATCCTCATCACTGGTTTGCTGTCGAACCGTTCCATCGCTTACGGCATCGCCCAAGCCTGCAAACGTGAAGGCGCCGAGCTGGCCTTCACCTATGTCGGTGAGCGCTTTAAAGACCGCATCACGGAATTCGCCGCCGAATTCGACAGCAAGCTGGTGTTCGACTGCGACGTCGGCAGCGACGAGCAGATCGACGCGCTGTTCGCCGATCTGGGCCAGAGCTGGTCGCAGCTGGACGGCCTGGTGCACGCGATCGGCTTTGCGCCGCGCGAAGCCATCGCCGGCGAGTTCCTGGACGGCCTGACCCGCGAGAACTTCCGCGTGGCCCACGACATCTCGGCCTACAGCTTCCCGGCACTGGCCAAGGCCGCCCTGCCGATGCTGAAAGAAGGCTCGTCGGTGCTGACCCTGTCCTACCTGGGCGCGGTGCGTGCGATTCCTTACTACAACACCATGGGCCTGGCGAAAGCTTCGCTGGAAGCCTCGGTACGCTACCTGGCGGAAAACCTGGGCAAGCGCGGCATCCGTTCGAACGGCATTTCGGCCGGCCCGATCAAGACCCTGGCCGCCTCCGGCATCAAGGACTTCGGCAAGCTGCTGGGCTTTGCCGCCTCGCACGCGCCGTTGCGCCGCAACGTCACCATCGAGGAAGTGGGCAACACTGCCGCCTTCCTGCTGTCGGACCTGGCGTCGGGCATCACCGGCGAAATCACCTACGTCGACGGCGGTTTCTCGCACGTGATGGGCCTGAACGCGGAAGATTACCAATAATCTTGCTCTTTCTAGTTGAAAAAAGTTTATACTTTGTAAAAGTAAAAACAACATTTTTCTACTAGGGCAGCACGTGAACAGAACCTCCACCGTCGATCAATTGATCGCGCCGGATCCGGCGCGCATGCGCAAAGTACTCTTCATCCTCAGCGAGCTGCTGGATGAAGACGTCGAATGGCTGGCCAACTCCGGCGACCGGCTACGCTATCCGGTCGGCGCCGAGCTGATCGCCTGCGGCAGCATGGTCGACAGCGTCTACTTCGTCCTCGACGGCACCTTCTCGGTTCACGCCTGCAATGGCGACCTGCTCACGGAACTCAACTGCGGCGAAGTGATCGGCGAAATGTCGCTGGTCGATCCAGCCGCCACCACCGCCTCGGTGCTGGCCAACGAAGGCGCTTCGGTGCTGCGCGTGTCGCACGCCCGCCTGCGCGACAAGCTCGACGCCGACGCCCCCTTTGCCGCCCGCTTTTACCGCGCCCTGGCCGCCTTCATGTCGGCCCGCATCCGCCACACCACCGGCCTGTTCGGCCAAGGCCAGCAAGCGGCTTCGGCACCCGCCGCCATCAGCGAAGCGCAGCTGGAACGCGCGCATCTTGCCAGCATGCGCTTCGAACGCATGTTGAAGCGCCTGGCCGGCTGATCCCCAGCCCTGTAGAGTGAACCGCAATCCGTCCCTGGAGCGATTGATCTCGCCGGACCGTGCGGACGTGCTGCCATCGGTCAGCCATCCCCCCAAGCGGCAATTTGTCGCCGGCGCCGCCATTTTGGTGTTGCTCAGTTGCGCCTGGCTGGTGCTGGGCGTGATCGACACCCGCATCAGCGGCCGCTGCTTGCTGCTGGCGCCGCAAGGCATCGACAATGTGGTCAGCGCCGTCGACGGCCGCGCCAGCGATTTGTCGCTGCGCCCCGGCGACAGCGTGGTCGCCGGCCAGTTGCTGGGCACCGTCCTCCGTCCTGAATTCGAAACCCGCCTGCGCAAGGCCGAGGCGCGGCTGGCCGACCTGAGCGCGCGCAGCGCCGCCGCCGCCCCGATGATCGCGCGCAGCCGGCAGCTCGGGCGCGGCAACGCCGGCAGCGAGCAAGCCACCGTGACCGAACGCCTGGCCACGCTGGAACAGCGTTTGCAACTGGCCGGCCAGCGCCTGCAGGGGCAACAAAAACTGTTCGAGCAAGGCATGTCCACCCGCCAGGCCCTGCTCAACGCCCAGGACCAGGTCGACAAGCTGCAAGTCGAACAGGCGGCCCTGCACAGCCGCTCCAGGCAACTCGATTTCCAGCAGCAGGAAGACCAGCGCATGCTGAACTCGGAATCGCGCCAGCAATCGCTGCAGGTGGCGGAAGCGGAACGCGAAGTCAAGCTGCTGCAAAGCCAGCGCGAAATCCTGATGCAGATCCGCGCCCCGCACGCCGGCACCGTAATCGAGGTCAAGACGCGCAACGGCCAGGCCTTGCAGCCGGGCGCGCCCATCGTCGCCATCGAACGCACCGGCGCCAGCGGCGACGGCATGCCGCCGCTGGCCGCGCTGATCTTCGTGCGCGCCGCCGACGGCAAGCTGCTGCAAAGCGGCATGAGCGCCGAGATCACGCCGACCAACGTCAAGCGCCAGGAGTTCGGCTTCATCCGCGCCAGCATCGCCGACGTCTCGGCCTTCCCGGCCAGCCGCGAGGCGATCAACCAGCGCCTGAACAATCCGGACGTGGTACGCGAACTGGCCGGCGACGGCGTCGCCACCCAAGTCCAGGCCACGCTGGTGCGGCGCGGCGACGGCAACTACGCCTGGTCCGGCGCCGCGCGCCAGCCGCCGGAAGTGCGCTCGGGCTCGATGTGCAACGCCGAGATCGTGGTGCGCGAGCAGCGCCCGATCGCGCTGGCCTGGCCGCTGCTGAAAAAAATGCTGGGGGTGCACTGAGATGGTGGCGCGCACGCCGACCGTGATGCAGATGGAGTCGCTGGAATGCGGCGCCGCCGCGCTGGCCATCATCCTCGGCTACCACGGCCGCCACGAACCGCTGGAACAACTGCGCGTGCGCTGCGGCGTCGGCCGCGACGGCGCCAAGGTCAGCAACCTGCTGCGCGCGGCGCGCAGCTTCGGCATGCAGGCCACGGCCTGGAGCACCGAGGCCACCGAGCTGCCCAAGCTGGAGGCGCCGTTCATGGTGTTCTGGAACTTCAACCACTTCGTGGTGGTGGAAGGCTTTGCCGACGGCATGGTGCACCTGAACGATCCGGCCACCGGCCACCGCCAGGTGCAGGCCGAGGACTTCGCCGCCGCTTTCACCGGCGTGGTGCTGACCTTCGAGCCGGGTCCGGAATTCAAGAAAGGCGGCGGCAGCGGCGGCCTGCTCAAGGGCATGCTGGCGCGCATGGCCAGCGACCGCCCGGCCCTGCTGTTCGCCGCGCTGGCCGGCCTGCTGATGGTGGTGCCGGGCATGGTGATCCCGGTGTTCACCCGCCTGTTCGTCGACCGCATCCTGATCGACGGCCAGATGGGCTGGTTCCTGCCCATCCTGCTTGGCCTGCTGCTGGCCACGTTGCTGGAGGCGGCTCTGGCGTGGCTGCAGGGCGCCCACCTGCTGCGGCTGCAGTACAAGCTGGCGCTGGCGGCGACCGGACGCTATTTCTGGCACATCCTGCACCTGCCGGTGCTGTACTTTTCCCAGCGCGCGCCGGGCGAAGTGGCTTCGCGCCTGGGCTTGAACGAATCGGTGGCCAAGGTGGTGTCGGGCGACCTGGCGCGGGCGCTGATCAACGGCGGCCTGGCCTTCTTCTTCGTGGCGGTGATGCTGACCTACGACGTGCTGCTGACCAGTATCAGCGTGTTGATCGTCGGCGCCAGCATCGGCGTGTTCCACTTCGCGGCCAAGCGCACGCAGGCGCTGTCGATCCGCTACGCCATCGCCAGCGGCCGCCTGCAGGGCAACGCTTCGAACGGCATCGCCATGCTGGAGACGCTGCAGGCCAGCGCCGACGACAGCCACTTCTACACCAAGCACATGGCGCAGCAGGCGCTGGTGGTGAACGCCAACCAGCGCATGGAAACCAGCAGCGCCGAGTACGGCCAGGTGCCGGCCTTCCTGATGATGTTCAACGCCACGCTGATTCTGGTGATCGGAGGCTTCCGTGTGATGGATGGCTATCTGACCATCGGCATGCTGATCGCCTATCAGGGCCTGGTCTACAATTTTTCGCGGCCGATGCTCGGGCTGTTCAACGTGCTGGAAAAAGTCCAGCGCCTGCGCGGCGATTTGCAGCGGCTGGATGATGTGCTCAACTGCAGCGTCGATCCGCTGACCGCCGTGCCCGAGCCGACGCAGCCGGACCTGTCGCAGAAACTGTCCGGTGCGTTCGAGCTGCGCGGCCTGCGCTTTGCCTACAGCCCGCAGGACAAGCCCTTGTTCGGGTATCTGGATTTCATCGGCGTGCCGGGCGAGCGGATCGGCGTGATCGGCGCATCCGGCGCCGGCAAGTCGACACTGGCGCGGCTGATCGCCGGCATGTACACGCCGGACGGCGGCGAGATCCGCTTCGACGGCCAGCCGCGCGCGGCGCACGCGCGGGCGCTGCTGGCCAGCTCCATCGCCCACGTGGACCAGGATATCCAGTTCATCGAAGGGACGATCCGCGAGAACCTGACCTTGTGGGACCGCAGCCTGAGCGAAGCGCAGGTGGTGGCCGCCGCCAAGGATGCGCTGATTCACGATTTCATCATGGGTCTGCCGAATGGCTACGATACCAAGATGGAGGAGAACGGCCGCAATCTGTCGGGCGGCCAGCGCCAGCGGCTGGAGATAGCGCGTGCGCTGGCCGGCAATCCGCGCCTGCTGCTGCTCGATGAAGCCACCAGCGCGATCGAGGCGTCGGCGGAGGCGCGGATTCTCGACCACTGCCGCCGGCGTGGCTGCACCACCGTCATCATCACCCACCGCCGCTTCTCGCTGCGCGCGTGCGACCGCGTGCTGGTGCTCGACGGCGGCGCCATCACCGAGCAGGGCCTGTTCGACACGCTGTACGCCCAGCCCGACAGCACCTGCCGCCGCGTGCTGGAGGACGCATGAGCGCCGACCGTGAGCCTATGCCATCGCCGCCTCCGGCCGGCGCGACGCCAACGCCGTTGCCGCAAGCCGGGGCCGATGCGACGACGCTGCCGTTGCGGCAAGCCGATGCTGACGCGCCAACGCTGCCGATGCCGGAATCCGGTGCCGGGGCTGGCGCCGCTGCGCCGGCCCTGCCGCGTCAAGCCATGCCGCTATCGGTCCCGCTGCTGCTCAGCGCCGGTAGCATCGGCCTGATGCTGCACAGTCCACGCCACGCAGGCGGCGCCCTGCTGGCGGTGGCCGAGGTCGCAGCGCCGGCGGTGCTGCCCGCGCTGCCTGCGTTGCCGTCGCTGACCGCCTTGGGCGTGCACGCGGACGGCGCCACGCCGCTGGCCTTCCCCTCGATCAACGCCATCGTCGCGCCCCTCGACGCGCCCGCGCCCGGCATCGGCGACGGCGCTGCCGATGCCGACGCGCGCGCCGCCGCCGAACCACCTCTGGAAGCCTGGCTCAACGGCGCCGCCGCCGTCGCCGCCTGCTGGCCGCTACCGTCCGCCGGCCAAACCGTGCACGACACCATCACACGCGGCCGCTACACCGCAACAACCAGCATGCGCATCGCCAGCGCCTCCCTGGTCCTGATCCAGGTCCGCTCCGGCCAACTGCGCATCGAAGGCCTGGACGACGCCACACTGCAAGCCGGCGACATGCTGGCCGCCCCACGCGAACTCGCCTTCATGGTGGCCAAAGACGTCGAACTGGACGTCCTCCGCTTCGGCGACGCCGACACCGCCACCCGCATGAGCTGCCTTCAAAAACTCTGGCAGCTCTCGCTCCTGATGGCATGGCAGCAGCGCTGCAGCGACGCCGCCAGTGAACAACAACGCCTGGCCGATACCACCACCCGCGCCGACGACGACCTGGCCACCGGCATCGGCGCCCTGGCCGGCCTGGTCACCGGCGACGCCGACTGGATCGCGCCCAAGGAAGCAGAAGCGCCGCCACTGCTGCGCGTAGCACAAGCCATCGGCGCCCACATCGGCATCGACTTCAAGAAGGACATCAAAACCACCACCGGCAAGACCGACGCCGACATCGCCGCAGCCCTGGCCGAAGCCAACTGCGTGCGCACCCGCCAGGTCCTGCTGGGCGCCAACTGGTGGCAACAGGACAGCGGCGCCCTGCTCGCCTTCGACGCCGACAGCGGCGCGCCGCTGGCCCTGCTGCCGCAACGCTGGAAGCGCGGCTACGTCGCCGTCGACGCCGACGGCAGGCGCACCGCCATCGACAGCACCAGCGCGGCCAACATCAAACCCTTCGCCCACCTCTACTACCGCCCGCTGCCGGCCAAGGCGCTGACGGAAATCGACCTGCTGCGCTTCGGCCTGCACGGCTACGGCAAGGAGATGCTGGCGGTGGTGGCGCTGGCCGGCGTGATCGGCGCGCTGGGCCTGGTGGTGCCGCTGGCCAGTGCGCGCGTGATGGACGTCATCATCCCATCGGCCCGTTCGCAGCTGCTGTTCCAGATGGGCGTGGGCCTGTGCTTCGTCACCATGACGGTGTCGCTGTTCTCGCTGGTGCGCTCGCTGATGGTGCTGCGCATCCAGGACAAGATGGACATGGCGATCCAGGCCGCCGTGTGGGACCGCCTGCTGCGCATGCCCGCCAGCTTCCACCGCAAATATTCCGTCGCCAACCTGGAGTCGCGCGTGCGCGCCTGCCAGAAGGTGATCCGTATCCTGTCGGCGCGCACCGTCGCCAACCTGTTCGCCGGCGCCTTCTCGGCGCTGAACTTCCTGGTGCTGTTCTGGTTCAGCGCCACGCTATCGCTGCTGGCGCTGGGACTGATCGTGGTGGCGGCCGGCGCCGTCACCTGGTTCCGCCGCAAGTCGGTGCGCATCGCCATCGCCGCGCCGGATTCGCCGCGCAACCTCAACGCGCTGGTGCTGCAGATGATCCAGGGCGTGGGCAAGCTGCGCGTGGCCGGCGCCGAGCGCCGCGCCTTTGCGCTGTGGGCGCGCGAACATGCGCTGGGCGAAGTGCCCAACGTCGGCCAGGACAAATTGATCGTGGCCGAATCGGTGTTCTTCCGCGCGCTCGACCATCTGGCCGCGCTGCTGCTGTTCGCCGCCGCCGGCTCGATGATGAGCAGCGCCGGCACGCGGCTGTCGGCCGGCGAATTCGTCGGCTTCTTCGCGGCCTTCGGCGGCGTGTTCCACGGCGTGGTGGCGCTGTGCGAAACGCTGATCAGCACCGTGGCCGTGAACGGCGCCTACTTCAAGGCCAAGCCGATACTCGATACCCTGCCCGAAGCGGAGCAAGGCAAGACCGCGCCGGGCGAACTGACCGGCATGCTGGAAGTGAACAAGGTCAGCTTCAGCTACGCCCAAGGCCCGCAGGTGCTGAAGGACGTTTCGCTGACCGCGCGGCCCGGCGACCTCATCGCCATCGTCGGTGCCTCCGGTTCCGGCAAGTCGACCTTGCTGCGGCTGTTGCTGGGCTTTGAAAAACCGGCCAGCGGCTCCATCCTGTACGACGACAAGGATCTGGCCGACCTGCACCTGCGCCAGCTGCGCCGCCAGTTCGGCGTGGTGCTGCAGGACACGCGCCTGCTGGCGGGCGACATCATCAGCAACATCGCCGGCGACTCCGGCGCCACGCTCGACGAAGTGTGGGCCGCCGCCGAAGCGGCCTCGGTGGCCGACGACATCCGCCATCTGCCGATGGGCATGTACACCATGATCGGCGACGGCGTCAGCACGCTGTCCGCCGGCCAGCGCCAGCGCCTGTTGATCGCGCGGGCGCTGGTGCGCAAACCGCCGGTGCTGTTCATGGACGAAGCCACCAGCCTGCTGGACGGGCCGTCGCAAGCGCGCGTGATGCGCAATCTGGCGCGTTTGCGCGTGACGCGCGTCGTCATCGCTCACCGGCTGACGGCCTTGACCGAGGCCGACCAGATCATTGTGCTGCAGGACGGCCAGGTGGCCGAGCGCGGCAACTACCGCGACCTGACGGCGAAGGACGGCCTGTTCCGCGCCATGGTGCGCGACCAGTTGATGGACCAGCACGGCGAATCATGATTTCAACACCAGGAACCCCGCATGCGTAAAGTATTGTTCATCCTCAGCGAGCTGCAGGACCAGGACGTCGAGTGGCTGGCCCAGACCGGCGAGCAGGTGCGCTATCCGGCCGGCGCCGAGCTGATCGCCTTCGACAGCAAGGTCGACAACGTCTACTTCGTGCTCGACGGCGCATTCTCGGTGCTGACCGGCGACGGCAAGCTGATTACGGAACTCGGCAGCGGCGAGATCATCGGCGAAATGTCGCTGGTCGATCCGGCGCGCACCACGGCCTCGGTGCTGGCCCAGCCGGGCGCCTCGGCGTTGCGCCTGTCGCACGCGGTGCTGCGCGCCAAGCTGGAGGCCGACCACGCGTTTGCGGCGCGCTTCTACCGCGCGCTGTCGATGTTTTTGTCGGACCGCGTGCGCCAGACCACGCGCCGCTTCGGCTATGGCGCCGCGACCGATCCGTCCAAGCCGCAGTTGGAGGAAATCAACGAAGAACTGGTCGACAAGCTGCACTTGGCCGGCGCCCGCTTCGACCGCCTGCTGAAACGGCTGGCCAGCTAACGTGAACGCCTTCCGCCGCTCCATCCCGCAGGCCGTCTCGCCGGCCGCCGCGCCGTCGCTGCCGTCGGGCGCCGCGCTGCCGCAAACCGCGCTGCCCGGCGAAGCGCTGCTTCGCCAAGCACTGCTATCGATGGCGCTGTTCACTGCCGCGCTGCTGCACACTGACGCCACGGCCCAGGAACTGCCGCCAACGCTCGACCTGCGCGCCGCCATCCGCCTGGTGCTCGAACGCAGTCCCGAAATCGAACTGCAGCGCTACACGGAAAGCGCCGCGCAAGGCATCGCGCTATCCAGCCGCGCCCCGTTCGACCTGGTCACCAGCACCACGCTAGGTGGCACGCGCGACCGCCGCCCGCTGCGCGCCGACGAACGCGCCAGAGCGCTGGCCGCCGGCGCGGACCAACTGGTCGACGCCAACGCCGTGACGCTGGGCGCTACCCGCCAGCTCGACTCCGGCGTTCAACTGAGCGGCGCCTACGCCCTGACCCGCGCCGCCGACAACGTGCAAGAAGCGCAAAACATCCCGCGCCAGACCAGCGACCGCCTGACCTTCACCGTGCGCGTGCCGCTGCGTAAAAATACAGGCCGCGACCAACTGGCCGCGCGCAACGCCACCGAACTGGAAGCCGTCGCCGCCCGGCGCGACACCGAGCAAGTGATAGCGCGCGCCGTGCTGGGCGTGGTGCAAGCCTATTGGGACTGGGCCGCCCGCGTGGCCGCCGCCGACGTCGCACGCGGCGCCGAGGCCCGCATGCAGCAGCTGCGACGCGAAACGGAAAAACTGGTGGCCGAAGATGAACTGCCGCCGGCGGAACTGAACCTGCTGACCGCCGCCATGACCGAACGCGAAACAGCCAGCATCGGCGCCCAGCAGCGCGCCCGCGACGGCCGCTATGCACTGGGCCGGCTATACGGCATGGGCGCGCTGGAAACCGACCAGCTGCCATCGCCGATCGAACCGCTACCCGAGCGCGCGGCCGCGCCAGGACTCGAAGCATTGGGACCGCAAGCCTTGGAACGCCGCGCCGACCTGGCCGCCCTGCGTCTGCGCGAACAGGCGATGGCCGAGCGGCTGGCGGCGGCGCGCAGCAACAACCAGCCAGTGGTCGATCTCGACTTATCGGCCTACTATGCCGGCCTGCGCGAAGGTGCGCGGCCGGTGTCGGCCGCCTTCGATCCGACCTCGCACCGCGCAGGTCCGGGTGTGGCGGCCAAGTTGTCGGTGCAACTGCCGTTGGAGAATTCCGCCAACAACGGCGCGCTGCGCACGGCCGCCGCCAACGCCGACAGCGCGCGTGTGCGCCGCTCGACGCAGGAGCAGACGGTGCAGGGGAATGTGGCGGCGGCCTACCTGGGCTACAACAGCTATGTGGCGCAGCTGCGCGCATCCGAACAGACCATCGAACGCTATCGTGCGGCGCTCAGGGATACGCTCACCAAGCGCCAGCTGGGCAGCGCGACGCTGATCGATGTGCTGAATGTGGAGGACCGCCTGAACAACGCCATCCTGGCGCGGCTGCAGTACCAGCAAGGCTACGCGCTGGCGCGCGCGCAAATCCTGTACGAAAGCGGCGCACTACTCCGCACCGCGCCCGACGGCACGCTCTCGGTAGCGCTGGACGAGCTCCTCCCCTAACCCGTCGTTCCCGCGAAAGCGGGAACGACGGGGTCAAGTTCCGTGGCCGCTGACGGTGCTGCGGAAAATCGGCAACACCAAGCTAATCGGCTTCTCGTGGTGCACCAGAATCTCGCCCTGGCACAGCGTTCCGCTGCTCAGCGGCAGCTCGCGCCCGGCCGCCGCCGACCACAGATAGGGATTGCGCGCCTCAGGCGCCGGCGCCGGATCACGTGTCAGCGCAATGCGCACCGCATAAGTCGCCGTGCCGCGCGCCAGTTCGCGCATCAGCTCCGGATTGGTGATGGTATTGGTCAGCCCCTGCGGCGTAGCCGGGTACGCCGACGTCGACTTCACGCTGGCGCGCAACACGCCATGCTCATAACGCCGCGCATGGCCGGGAATGATTTCCACCGCATCCTGCGCCGAGATCTTCTTGCCATCGGCCGCCGACACATACATCACCGCCTCCAGCGCAGCGGCGCCGGAGTCCACGCGTTCGATGCTGAGCACCGCCGTATCACGCCGCACGGCGCTGTCGATCGCAGCCTTGATCTCCACCACCCGCCCCGCCACAGGACTACGCAAATGCGTGACCGAACGCCCCTGCGTCTCCAACCCGGACAACTCGCGGCGCGCATCGGCGATCTGCAGCTCCAGCTTGGCCAGGCTGGCGACGCTGGAGCGCGCATAGTCGGCGCCGCGCTTGTCGAGCTCCTGCAGCTTGCGCTGGCTGTCTTCCAGGCCTGCGCGGGCGTCGGCCAAATCCAACGGCGTCTGCGCCGCAGCGCGCTTGGTGATCAGACCATCCGCACGCAGGCGCTGATCCAATTCCATCTGTTGTTCCAGAATAGCGATGCGCTTGCGGTCGCCGGCGATGCGCAAGGCCAGCGCGCTGCGCTGCTCGGCCAGGGAATCGCTATTCAGACGCGTGCTGCGCCGCGCTTCATTGCGCGCCGCCTCGGCCTGCGCGTCGAGATCGGCCAGATGAATACGTGCCGAGGCGATGCGCTCGGACAGCTCCGGCGTGGCCACCACCGCCACTTCCTGCCCCGCCGTCACCAACGCGCCCGGCTGCACCAGCACGGCCGTGATCTGGCCGGCCATGTCGGCCGTGACGTCGCTCACGCCTTGCGGCTGCATGACGATGCAACTGCCGGCCACCCGCGTCGGAATATCGCCCAGCACGCTCCAGACGATCACCACCAGGGTCACAGCGCCCAGTCCGCCGAGCGCGGCCCAGGCACGCCAACTGACGCGCGCCACATGGTGGTCGAAGCTGCGCAGCGACTCGGGAACGCGGGCGGGGAAATCGTTTTCTTCACTCATTTACCTATTATGCCTTGAACAACATACGCTCGCCTATACAAGATGGCGAAACTAGTGCATAATAGCGGGCTAGCACTGATACGTCAGTCCAGCAAGTATTTTTAGCAGCATCGCAAGCCTCAGCGCATCATTCTGATGCCTAATAAAGCCCTCCCGCCTCTGGTGTCGACCTTTGACACCGTCCCGGCGCAAAGCTTTTGTGCCGAAATTTCTTTCGATTTTGATTGAGTCATTTCGTTTTGGTAGGCGTTGCTATTTCGCGTTCCGTATTTGCGGCAACGCTGGTTTTTACGAAAGAACAGCATGACATTTGAAGCACTTGGTCTCAACACGTCCATTATTAAAGCCCTGACCGACGCCGGCTACACCGCGCCGACCCCAGTTCAGCAGCAGGCAGTTCCTGCAGCGATCGCAGGCAAGGACTTGTTGGTTTCCTCGCAAACCGGTTCCGGCAAGACTGCAGCGTTCATGCTGCCGTCGCTGCACCGTTTGTCCGAGATCGACCCGGCCACCGCCGGCAAGACTCCAAATCAAGAAATGCAAGCCGCCCGCGCCCGTGGCGAGCGTCCACGTTTCAAAGCTGCACAGCCAAAAATGCTGGTGTTGACCCCGACCCGCGAACTGGCCCTGCAAGTGACCACCAATACCGACAAGTACAGCGTCAACCTGCGCCGCATTAAGGCCGTGTCGATCCTGGGCGGTATGCCTTACCCTAAGCAGATGCAACTGCTGGCCAAGAATCCTGAGATCCTGGTCGCCACCCCTGGCCGTCTGATCGACCACATGGAATCGGGCAAGATCGACTTCTCGCAACTGGAAATCCTGGTGCTGGACGAAGCCGACCGCATGCTGGACATGGGTTTCATCGACGACATCGAAAAGATCGTCGAAGCGACCCCGTCGACCCGTCAAACCATGCTGTTCTCGGCAACGCTGGACGGCGTGGTCGGCAACATGGCCCGTCGCATCACCAAGGATCCACAAGTCATCCAGATTCTGAGCGCGGCCAACAAGCATGAAAACATCACCCAGCGCGTGCACTTCGTCGACGACCTGTCGCACAAGAATCGCCTGCTGGACCACCTGCTGCGCGACGAATCGCTGGACCAGGCCGTTGTGTTCACCGCCACCAAGCGTGACGCCGACACCATCGCCGACCGTCTGAACATCGCCGGTTTCTCGGCTGCCGCGCTGCACGGCGACATGCACCAGGGCGCGCGTAACCGCACCCTGGACAGCCTGCGTCGCGGTTCGGTGAAGATCCTGATCGCTACCGACGTTGCCGCCCGCGGTATCGACGTGCCGACCATCACCCACGTGTTCAACTACGACCTGCCGAAGTTCCCGGAAGATTACGTCCACCGCATCGGCCGTACCGGCCGCGCTGGCCGCAATGGTCTGGCGATCTCGCTGGTGAACCATGCTGAAGGCATGAACGTCAAGCGCATCGAGCGTTTCACCAAGCAGCTGATTCCGGTGAACGTGGTCGAAGGTTACGAGCCGAAGAAATCCGGTTCGGCACCACGTTCGACCTCGCGTCCAGGCGGCTGGAAGCCGGGCGACAACCGTGGCGGCGCCAAGCCAGGCCAGCGTTCGTTCAGCAAGCCAGGCAGCAGCAGCGGCGCCCCGCGCCGTGAAGGCTCGGGCACCGGCGAAGGCTACAAGGGCGGCAGCTACAAAGGCAGCAACCCACGCAGCACCGACGGCGCACGCCGCACCTACGGCGACCGCTAATCCGGTCCGCTAGCACATAGCAAAATGGCCCCGAAGCGATTCGGGGCCATTTTTTTTGGGCGCGGTCTAATTCGGTCTAATTTAATCTAGACCGTACTAATCGCGCCCCAAATCGACAACCCCAAGTCTAGAACAATACAGTGCTGCGGCTCACTCATCCCGGGCCGCCAGCAGCCCCGCCAGCAAGGTGACGCTGTTGATATCGAGCTTGTTGAAGACAGATTTGATTTGCGAGCGTATCGTTTCCGTCGACCGTCCAAGGCGCTCGGCGACCTGGATTTGCGTCAGTCCGCTGGCGAGTAGTTTGGCGACCAGGAATTCCCGCGCGGTCAATGCGTCGACTTTTTCTCGGGCGCGCGCCCGGAGGAACAGCAGCCCCTGGTCGTGGGCGCAGCGCAGCACCACGCCATCGAGCGCCAGCGTCTTCTCGCCTTTCGTCAGGCGGCTGAGGATTTCTCCGGACAGCTGATTTTCGCCGCGCAAGCCGGCGCCGCACAGTTGCCGGAAACGCTCGTCGGCGTGATACAGCACGCCGCGTTGGTCGGCGATGCCCACCGACCAGCACGCGCGGGCCGTGTCCCTGGTCAGCTGATCCAGATGCACCAGGCGATTGATGGCCAGCGCCTGCATCATGTGCGGCGCCAGCGCGGCCAGGAAGTCCACCTCCTCCTCGGGAAAGCGCGCCTCCTTCTTGGCCCGGTACAGCGACAGCCACTGCACGAACCTGGTGCGCGGGTTGATGTCGGAGGTGATGGCGAAATTCAGGTGGCCGAAGTCGTGCAGGAACTGGCGCAGCTCCGCCTGCTCTTCGCCGGGAAAATCGTCCACGTTGAAGCCGATGGTCGCCACGTCCTGCTGCGTCACGCGGAGCGCCGCCGTGTCCTGCTGCTTGACCTTTTCATAGGCCTCCAGCATGCGCATCGAGGTGTTGTACAGATGGATGCTATGAATATCGATGCCGGTAGGCAGCATCGTCGCCGTGCCCCACATGGAAGAGTCGAACGGCAATTGCTGCCGCACGACGGACAACATCTCATCCTGAAAAGTGGCTACGCTCTTTTCCTGCGCCAGCCGGTAGATCTGTAACAGCAAATCATTATATTTGTGGAAAAGGGGTGTCTTCATGCAGGAGGGCCGAGAGGTAGGATTAGCCGAAGGCGCCTTCCATAATCCCACAAAAAAACACACCCCGGCGGCAGGTGTGGTTTTCTGGCAACCTTGTCTGCGCAGAGATTTACAAAGCCGCTTCCAGCTCGGCGAGGTTCTTCTCAAGCATGGCCCGCTCGTGCGGATTGTCGATCTTTGGCAGAACCTGTCGCAAGGCCAAGGCATTTGCTTTGGTCATGGCCTTGTCTGCGGCGATGGCCACATCGGGTTTAACGCCGCTTCCTTCCCAATCGCCTTTGGTGATCAGGTTGATCGAGCGTCCTACCGGTATCACGGCCACCAAGTTCGGACCGACACGGAACGGCTGGATCGGATGCGCACCGCCTCCGGTTGTGTCGCCCACGACGGTGATGCGCTTGATCGCCTGGAGGTTGTAGGTAAAATCTTCGGCAGCGGAAAAAGTTTCAGCGCTGGTCAACACATAGACGGGCTTGTCCGGGCCAAAGCGCACGCCTGGAACGGCGGGGTCACTCCAGAACGAATTGGTTTCGTTCTCAGCGCGGAAATAGATGTCCGACAGATGCACCTTCTTATCGCCAAGCAGGTAACTTGCCATGTGCGCCACCATGCGCGGATCGCCGCCACGGTTGTCGCGCAGGTCGATGATCATCGCGTTGCCATTGGCCGCCAGATTCATGGCGGCCGTCGCGGCTGCTTTGCCGACCTCCGCTTCAAAGAAGCCGTTGAGCTTGAGGTACATGATATTGCCGGGTAGGCGCTCTACCTTTTCAAAGGCGAAATTCAAGTATTGCCCGAATTCGGTCATCCGCTGCCGCATCTCGGCAGGGACGCCTTGGGTGAGTGAGGGACGAGGCCGATCAGGTAGCGCATTGGGGATGTGGCGGATGCTCAAGTGTTTGTCCGGGTGCGCAGCCTGGAGATGGGTCGTCAGCAAGTCCGCGAATTCCGCATCCGTCGCCACCTTCTCGTAGTCGCCCTTGAGCAAATGAGCGCGGACGGCGGCGGCCATCTTGTTGCCATCGTCTGCATAAACATATTTGCCGGACAGGCGTTGCGCCAGCAGGTCGACGGCGGCGGCCTTGTCGGCGGCGCTCAACTCGGGCGACTGCTGCGCGCTGGCGTTGGGAAGAGCGATGACGCTGAGGATCATGACTGCTGCGGAAAGGAAGTGTCTCATAGTAGCGTTAGTCTCCATATAAAGAAAAAATCAAAAGGCGTGGTTGCCTGCCAAAGGCACGGTCAACACGGCGCGCACGCCTTGTCCGTCGCCGAGCTCCACGACAATACCGGCCTCGCGCCCGTAAAGCAGCAGCAGCCGCTCTGCGATATTTGCCAGCCCCGTGCCCTGCCCGGCCTGCTCGGTCAAGCCGACGCCGTCGTCGACCACGGACACGCTCAGCAACTTGCCCTCACGCCTTGCGCTGATGGTGATCAGGCCCGGCCGGCTGGCCCGCTCCAAGCCATGTTTGATGGCATTTTCCACCAGCGAGATCAGCATCGCCGGCGGGAACGGCAAGCTGCGCAATTCCTCGTCCACCTCGACTGCGAAGCGCAGGCGTGCCCCCATGCGGATGCGCATCACCTCCAGGTAATTGCTAACTAGATCCATTTCTCGTCCCAGGGTCGAGGACACCGAGCGCATATCCGGCAGCGCGTTCTGCAGGTAGCCGACCAGGTGGTCGAGCATGTCCTGCGCGGCCTGCTGATCGGTGCGGATCAGGTACTTCAGATTGGCCAGCGTATTGAACAGAAAGTGCGGCTCGACCTGGGCCTGCAAGGCCGAGAGACGTGCCTGCAGCGAGGTGCGTTCCAGCTCGCGTTCACGCCGCGCCGCATCCAGTGCGTTGGCATGGCGCGCGAGGTGCTGGCGCAGCTGCACGCACACCGTCTCAGCGGCTTTCAGCGACTCGCCCTGCTGGATCGCGAACCAGGCTAAGCCCGCGCGGCAGTGCAGCTCGATATGGCAGCTAGGCCCCACATCGGACGACACCCTCACCTCGACATGGCGCCCCAGCGCCAGCGGTCGCCAGCGGCCCAGCACGATGCGACCCTTGAACGGATCGTTGAAGAACGCCGGCGGGCCGGAGTAACCGAGCGCCGTGCCGAGCGCGAGTCCCGACAAGGATTCAGTGCACAGGTCAAAGGTGGTGGAGGAATTGAAGGGTGCATCGATGCGGCGCGTCACCGAGGACGCCATCCCCTCGGCACACAGCGCCTTGCCCTCCTCTGCCAGGCGGGCAAGAAAGCTGCGGGCGATCCCACTCGACAGCAGCGCAAACCAGGCCATCACCGCCAGCACGCCGCCGCCGACCAGGAACAGATTCAGCTTGCGTGCCTCGAAGTCGTCCGGCGCAGCCGTGCCAAGCTTCAGCCAAAGCGGCATCAGCGCTATCGCCAGCGACAGGAACAGTAGCGAACCGGTGTTGAAGCGCAGCGCCGATTGCAGCAGGTAGCGGCGCACCAGGCGGCGGTCGTGCTTCACTTCCGGTACGGGCGGAGCGTTGAAGCGCTGGAATGCGGGAGAACTCATTAACTTCCTCGGATTGAACTTGTCCGGCCATTCTAGCGGCTAGGGTGCGCGTGTTTTCACCTATGCGACGAACGCCCACAAATCGGGGAGGAAACCGGCGCCGGCCGGATGAATGACGCCGAGCGAATCGCCCTGACCAAGCCATATAGTCTCGCAACGGAAACCGCGCTAGCGCGCCCAACCGCAATTAATGTCTGAGCTCAATAGCATCCAGGTCCAGCCCGCGCCGCGCGAGTTCTGATGTGACAGTCCGTGACTTTTCCAGCTTGGCAACATGCTATTCTGCCCCTAACAAAAATGATTGCCTCTATATGCATATCGCTCTCCCACTCATCCTGCTGTTGTCAGTATCCAGTTCCGTCATGGCGCAATCCGAAACGGACAAGCCTCCTCCCGAAGCAACTCAGCAAGTGAACGTGGCGGGTAGCAAAGATCCGGACTGGAAACCGTACCGCAAAATGCTAGACGGTATAGATGCATTCGACCGCTACCATTATCTTGCGCCGCAAGCCCAGCTGAAATTTATTCTACGCCCACAACAGCCTCAGCTGACGACATCCGAGCTCAAACTTCGCATCGTCGGGGATAATGTGAGCATCGACGTTCCGATTGCAGCCGACCTAACTTTCTCTGTACCTCGCGACGACGCTGCCGCAAAAGATGATGCCGACCTCCGGCTCAGCACCAAAAAGGGCTTGTTTCGCTGGCGGCCCGACATCCACACTGCAGGCATCCCTCTCGGAACAAGGCGCTTGGGTGATCTACGTCTGGAATGCGAAGTGAGATGGGCTGTCGACAAATTTGACGCGTCGTTGATCAAACTGGCCTATCTAGTCCCTTTAGGCGGAGTTTGTCATACCTCTAGAAGTCGAGTTTTTTATTCGACTAACGCTCCCATTACGGGTGCTACGCTGGTGTCGGGTTCGCGCCGCGAAAGGCTTCCGGTAGAGCGTCTAGATGCAAAAGACCACCTGCGTTATGCTCCACCGCTGCATGATCAAAGCTGGCCGGATGACACGCTGCTGGAATTTGAGTTCGCGATGTCGAATACCGCCACCGCAGCCGATACAGCTAGCTTTCCGTAATCGGCCAAGAGCGGACCTACAATCGCATACATATACGTCCACATCGTCTTTGAACGCTGAAAATTGAACGGTGACGTGTGAGAATTGAAGAGTATGTTTTCTTTGTTCGCGGCGCTGTCATGTGGCGTTGCTCGTAGAACCATTGAAAGTAAAGATGATGCGATTTCAACCGAACCGTGCGACCCTTGTTTCCGTAGCCGCTTCCATTGTCGGTATCGCACTGGTCGCCAATGCCGTATTTTTGGTTCTGGGCGGCCAGCTGGGCCACGCCCTGATGCGCGCGGGCCTAGGCCTATATTGCTGCATCTGGGCCTTCGTCCCCTACGGCGACTTCTTCCGCGTTGCGCGTATGCCGGTCCGTCTCGACGACAGCGCGGAGCGCAATGCCTACGCCAAGTTGTTCCCTCCTCGCCTGCTGCCAGCAATGTGGTTGTCGATGGCTCTGATGTTCGGCGGGTTTGTCTATAACGTGGTTGGCGTTTTTCGCTGAGCGCTGCTTTAACCTCGTTCGCTATCGGCCAAAAGCAGTCACTCGGATTCGTCTTTTTCGCACCATAACTCCTTTTTGGAGAGCAACATGACCACGGGCCTAACAAAAAAGGACGTAGCTCAAAGACAACTTATCACTGCTATTCGATTGCTCTTTTCTCATGGGGACTTAGTTTCAGTAGTTTCGTTGGCTGCGAACGCATGGGAAATAATCGACTATTTTTGTCGTAAAAATGCTGTCCTTAGTATGTCGGAGCAGGCCCGAGCCGACGTACCTCAGGGAAAGAGACTAAAACTCGATTATATCAACTCGCCATATCGAAATTTCTTTAAACATGCTGAAACAGATGCGGAAGTTATACTCCAGCCCCTGGCTCCGGGCTTCGTCGACGGATTGATTTATCTGGCCGTTGAAGATTATCTCCGCTGGGTAAAGAAAGGTCCGATAGAGTTCCAGGTATTTCAGTTATGGTACTTAGCGCTGTATATCGAGAAGGTCGCAGATGATGAGCTAAGTAGGATAGTTGAGGCGATTGACCGAAAATTCCCCAACCTTCGTGGACTTACACGCGATGCCCAGATTGACGTTGGACGAGGAGTTCTAGACGATGCTATGCAAGATAGTGAATTATTGAACCATTCGCAGACCGAGATTTCTCTTTAGAATATAGTGAAGGGAAGACCACTAACCGCCACCCGTAGACCTATCGTTGCATAGTCAGCAGACAGCGTTGAAATAACAAATAGTTATAATTCTGTAAATTTTCTGAATAAGTGCTGAGACTACGCATGTAAAATGACGGCATCATGCTTTCGGAGAATAATCACAGGCAGCAATGGGGTGCGGCCCGCCGAGATTCATCTTTCACCGCAAAACTATTATATTGGTCACTTTATGACTCTGGTAATCGCATCAAAAGAGAACAATAAAATTTATCTTTTCAGTGATACGTTGATTAGCTTTGATAGCAAGCTTGGTCGTTCTCCATATCAAACCATCAAGGTTTTATCCCTTTCTCCAAACGTCGCACTGGCTTTCAGTGGTTCGCATGACATAGCGCTGGAAATTTTCTTTGATTTATATCGAGATACCTCGGCCTCGCCTGATGTGGAAGCATTAGCCAGACATATTCAGCAGCGTTGCTCTGCCGTATCGATAAAATTTGGAGATGAATCGTCACCCGAATTCCTTCTCGTGTGCTTCAATCCTGAACTCACGATTACTAAAATAACCGATCAGCATATAATTGAATGCCCTCAATACGGATGGATCAGCAATGCTCGCGCGGCAGCCAAAGTATCCCGGGTGGCTGATTTAGGACAGGACGCAATCCGCACGGAAATGAGCCGCATGATTATCGATAGTGAATTCCATGATGTGGGTAGCTACTTAGTGGCGATGCAAAGCCAGGACAACGGCTTTAAGTTTTGTCCTTACATGATCTTGACATCACCAAAATATATACCAGTGGAGGGATGGAGTACCATCGACTTTGAAACGGCACAAACCGGCAGCTTCGGTTTTACTACCATTACCCCGCTGGAGCCTGGTCGAAATGGGTTTGGAATATTTCTCTTTCAGGGATTCGTTGGTCTTTTCTTCCATATCGACATTGCTGGGAGAAGAGTAGAAATCTTGAAGGCTTATGCCAGGTCAGCAGAGGACTTTATGCAAATACTTTCAGCAGAGATCGGCTTCCCGTTAGAGCACTGTGGTTCACTCGGGTAGATTTGTTTAATATTAAGTTGATGGCTTAGCATTTAGGCGTTTTCAACAGACGCGAAGGTCTGCAAAGGGGGGAACTAGCCGCCCACCAGTCGTCATCAGGCTGGAGTACCGATTGCCAAAACTTGGCGTGGGGCCGGCCTCTGTCGATCCAGTCGTCGTTCCGGTATCATTCGGCATGAACACGAATTCCTTCCATCCCTTCGTCATTGGCGTCGCCGGCGGCAGCGGCAGCGGCAAATCCACTGTATCCCAGCAGGTGCTCGCGTCGTTTGGCGCGGACATGGTTTCGGTCGTCATGCAGGACGACTACTACTGCGACCAAACCCACCTCACCCCTGAAGTCCGCCGCAAGCAGAATTACGACCATCCACAGGCTTTCGACTGGTCGCTGCTGGTGCAGCACGTCCAGGCCCTGCGCAATGGCGAACCCATAGAGATGCCGGAATACGACTTCACGATCGACAACCGCTCCAACCGGACCATTCAAGTCAAGCCGGCGCCGGTGATCGTCATCGAAGGCCTGTTCGCCCTGTACGACGCCGACCTGCGCAAGATGATGTCACTGAAGATCTTCGTCGACACCGCCTCGGACGTGCGCTTCATCCGCCGCATGCAGCGCGATATCACCGAACGCGGCCGCTCGGTCGAGAGCGTGGTCGGGCAGTACCTGGAAACGGTGCGCCCGATGCACCAGCAGTTCATCGAACCCACCAAGCGCCACGCCGACGTGATTATTCCGCACGGCGCCAATGGCCCGGCGGTCGACGTCATCACCACCAAGGTCGCGAGCGTGATCGGAAAGTTGAAGCAGCCCTGATTTTCGCTTGGACTTGCGTTCGAGTGCTCAGCTTAAAATCCACTCGCCATTTTTTGCGATCTGAGCGTGCATTGCATCCGGCGCCAGATCTAGCTCTCCCGGCCAAGTCACGACTCCATCAACAGCGGATACTTGGCCAAACTCGGCAGGGTTCCGCAAACGCGCGAAGACGCCTCGAAACGCGGATGGCATAAATTTGACGACGCCCTCGACGCCATCTTTAAAACGAACACGGAAGGCATAGGTACCTTCCATGCGCACTTCAGTAACGTCCCAGTCCATAGCCTTACCTCAAAGGTGCGATGGGCTTTGGCGCTTGCATTGTCTCGCACAAGCCCCAGTTATCAAGCAATTCGTCTTGATGGAGTTTAGCCCATTCAGACACCAAACGCAGTTCCCTAACCGGCAAGTTACCATTCATCAGCACCAGCTTTTGAATGTCAAAAGTAGCTTGGCTTCCGGCATATTTGATGTGGAAGTGCGGAGGTAGGTGATCTCTGTAGAACATCTGGATCAGGAGACCATAAAACGCGCTGATGGTAGGCATGATTTTCGAACTCCGGACTTAGGTACGTCCGCGAGTCTATTGCCGCCCCGCCTACACGTTCTGAACAAGATCAACTTCACTCTAAATTTTTCTTAGAACAGCGATACTGGCCGCCAGCGGCTATCATTGAGCGCCCGCGCAAGCTATTTTGCAAAACGGCACAATATTCCCGCCGCAGGATCGTCCTCAGTGTATGACTGCACCAATAACAACAGCCGAAAAAGACCAGGACATCACCGCGACGGTGCTGCGCGAGCGCTCGCGCTTGTGGAATTTCATCCGTCGCCGCGTGGCGGACCAGACCGACGCCGACGACATCCTGCAGGATGTGTTCTACGAGTTCACCCAAGCCTACCGCCTGCCCGATCCCATCGAGCAGGCCAGCGCCTGGTTGTTCCGGGTCGCCCGTAACCGCATCATCGACCGTTTTCGCAAGAAGAAGGAAGTGGCGCTGGAAGACCTGGCCGCCACCGACGACGAGGACGATTGCCGCCTCGACCTGATGCTGCCCTCGCCCGATGCAGGCCCCGAAGCCGCCTACACCCGCGCCATGCTGCTCGAAGAACTGCAGCTCGCCCTGGAAGAATTACCCGCCACCCAGCGCGAAGTCTTTATCGCCCACGAACTGGACGGCGTCAGTTTCAAGGAAATGGCCGAACAAACCGGCGTTTCCATCAACACTTTATTGGCCCGCAAGCGCTATGCCGTGCTGTTTCTGCGCCAGCGCCTGCAAGCCCTGTACGACGAATGAAAGGAGTACGACAAAATGCGTCACCATGATATGAGCTACAAGAAATTCAAACTGATGAAGGGTCTCTTCATCCTCGCCGGCGCCGCCGTGTTCGGCGCCATCGTGATGGCCCTGTGGAATTGGCTGATCCCCGCCATCTTTCCCGGCGCCAATGCCGTGAATTATTGGCAAGCCCTGGGTTTGCTGCTACTGTGCCGGATCCTGTTCGGCGGTTTCCGCGGTCACCACCGCGACTGGCATGAGAAGCGCGAGCACTGGCAGCGCTGGCAAGCCATGACGCCGGAAGAGCGCGCCCAGTTCTTCCAGCAACGCGAAAAGTTCTTCAAACACCGCGCGCCGTTCTGCCGCCCCGAAGCACCTGACGCACCCGAAGCACCTGCAACGAAAGAATAAACAATGACAAAAACGCCCGCGCCGCCATTCAGCGGCTATCAGAAAAAAGTCGTGGCCATGCTGGCCTTCCTGCAGTTCGCCGTCATCCTCGATTTCATGATCATGTCGCCGCTTGGCGCGGTCATCATGCCGGACCTGAAGATCGGCCCGGCCCAGTTCGGCCTGGTGGTGTCGGCCTATGCCTTCAGCGCCGGCCTGTCCGGCCTGCTGACGGCCGGCTTTGCCGACCGCTATGACCGCAAGAAACTGCTGCTGTTCTTCTACACCGGCTTCATCCTCGGCACCGTCTGGTGCGGCCTGGCGCAGACCTTTGAAAGCCTGCTGGCAGCGCGCGTGTTCACCGGCCTGTTCGGCGGCGTGATCGGCTCCGTCGTGCTGGCCATTTCCAGCGACCTGTTCCCGCCGCAAATGCGCGGCCGCGTCATGGGCCTGATCCAGACCGCGTTTGCCGCCAGCCAGGTGCTGGGCATCCCGGCCGGCCTCTACTTGTCCAACCAGTGGAACTGGCATGTGCCGTTCATGGCCATGGCCGCGTTCGGCCTGGTCGGCGGCCTGCTGGTGGCCTGGCAACTGCAACCGGTGGACGCTCACCTGGCCCAGCCGCAGGAGCACAGCCCGTTCATGCACCTGTTCCACACGGTGACGGAGAAGCGTTATCTGCTGGCCTTCTGCGTGACCGCCCTGCTGACCACCGGCGGCTTCATGCTGATGCCGTTCAGCAGCGCCTACATCGTCAACAACATGGGCATCGACCTGCATCACCTGCCCACCGTCTACCTGGTCACCGGTCTATGCACGATCTTCATCGGCCCGATGATCGGCCGCGCGGCGGACGCCTACGGCAAGTTCCGCGTGTTCCTGTTCGGCACCGCGCTGTCGATCGCCATGGTGCTGATCTACACCCACCTCGGCCATATCCCGCTGTGGATGCTGGTGCTGGTCAATTCGGTGATGTTCGTCGGGATCTTCTCGCGCATGATCCCGTTCCAGGCGATCTCCTCCACCGTGCCGAGCATGACGCAGCGCGGTTCGTACAACGCCATCAGCGCCTCGATCCAGCAGCTGGCCGGCGGTGTGGCCTCGGTGGTGTCGGGCCATATCGTGACCCAGGCCGCCGACGGCCGCCTGCAGCACTTCGATACCGTCGGCTATGTGGTGGTGGCGACCTCGCTGGTAGCGTCGGTGCTGCTGTGGCTCCTGCAGCGCAGCCTGCCGGCGACGGCGGCGCCGCGCCCGCAAGCGGCTACTTGAGCGTCAGGCCGTATTTGTCGGCGGTGCGCTGCATGAAGCCCGAGCTTTTCAACTTGTCGAGCTCGGTGCGCAGCGCGTGCACCGTGGCGGCCGGCGTCTCCAGGCTGGCCGCCACGTAGTAGTCGCCCAGGCCTGGCATGGGCATCACGCGCTCTAGCAGCTCGCAATGCACCTCGATGCGCAGGCACAGGTCCTTCAGCATGCGCTCGGATGCCACCATCAGATCCACCCTCCCCGCCACCAGCTTGCGCAGGCTTGCTTCGTCCAGCGCCGCCAGGTCGGCGTTCAAGCCCAGCTGGTGCAGCTGCTCCTCGACCACGTCGCCACGGTTGGCGGCGATGCGGTAACGCCGCAGGTCGTCCACCGTGTGCGCCTTGATATCGTGCCGCGACCTCAGCTTGAACAGGTAGACGCTGCGCGGCGCAATCTGCGCTATCCATTGGAACTGGTCCTCGCGCTCGGGCGTGCGGACGATGCTGTAGATCAGCACATTGGGCTGGGTCCTGGCCATCTGGAAGGCGCGAGCCCACGGGTAAATCTGTACGCTGTAGTCGATCCTGGCATGCGCCAGGGCGGCGGTCAGCAGTTCGGTCGCATAGCCGGTCACCTTGCCGCGTTCAACGTAGCTGTAGGGCATGAACGTTTCCGTCACCAGCGTCAGCGGCGGCACCGGCGCCGCAGCGGCAGTCGCGTCGACGCCCGCAGCCAGCGCGATACACCCCGTCCAGCGTAGCAAAAAGTTCCTGCTAGTTAAGAAATACCAATTTTGTTGCCACATGGCATTATTTTCGACTTATAATAATTACAGTAAGACGTAACCCACCACCAACCTTATCAGATCCAAAAAGGGAGAAGTGCATGAATTCCAGAATTATGGATGCCGCCTGTCTGCGCGCGTTGCGCCGCCGGGGCCATTCGGACAGCAGTATCGCAGCGATGTCGCCGGAGGAAGCGTTTTGTGAATACTGTGCCTACCACGGGATCATGAATCTGCTGCCGTCGACGCTGGAAATGCTGGACAAACTGCGCGGCGACGCCGCCAACTAAACAAAAAGCCACCGCGAAGGTGGCTTTTTTCATCGAGCGTCGAACAGTGGTACTTAGCGGTAGAACGGCTCGACCGTGCCTTTCAGCTTGATCAGCATCGGCATGCCTTTGCGATCCAGCGCCTTGCCGGCCGGAACCTTGATCCAGCCTTCGCTGATGCAGTATTCATCCACATCGCTACGCTCTTTGCCGTTGAAATTAATGCCGATGTCGTGTTCGAACACGGCAGCGACGTGGAATTTGCTGCGCGGATCGATCGACAGACGATCCGGCAGTGGTGGGAGTTGAGTAGTATCGTTCATCCCGTAATTATATCAGCTCGTTTTGAACACCAGTTGCGCCACCCGCTGCAATTTCGGCGCTACCATCGGCACCGTCAGCATGGTGCTGCCGATGGCCATTAGCAGCAGCGCGGTGAAGGTCTCGCTGGTGATGATCTGCTTGTCGAGCAGGATGTTGACGAAGATGATCATGATCAGCGCCTTGGTCTGCAGCAGCCAGCCGATGATGGACGCCTCGCCCGGCCCCCACTTGAGGATCTTGCCGGCGATGTGGATGCCGGCCAGCTTGCCCGTCACCGACGCCACCAGCAGCACGCCCGCCACCAGGAACACGGCCGAGCCGCCCATCGCCCAATTGGTGCGCAGCCCCGTGCTGAGGAAGAATACCGGCATCACCGCCATCAGGATGTTGGCACGCAGGAAGTCCATTTTTTCCTGGTTGAACCATTCGGCATCCATCACCGCGCCGGCCAGGAAGGCGCCGACCATGAAGTGCAGGCCCGCCCAGTCCGCCGCGAACGCGCACACCGCCAGCCAGATGAAGGACACGTACCAGCGGTCGCGCTCCTCGATGCGCACCATCATCATGCGGAACAGCTTGGTCACGACCGTGAACACCAGCAGGAAGCCCAACTGGCGACCGACGCGGTCCCAATCCAGCAGGATCACCGCCAGCACGCCCCAGATGGCGATGTCGTCCAGGCTGGCGTAACGCAAGATGCGCTGGCCGATCGGCTGGCGCAGGATTTCCAGCTTTTCCATCAGCAGGATCAGGATGGGCAGCGCGGTCACGGCGCAGGCCATGCCCACGCCCAGGATGAATTGCCAGTCGTGCGCTTTCGGCCCCATCCAGCCGGCGTAGCCCAGCAGGCCCAGCGCGGCGATACAGCCGAACACCAGCGGCACGCCGAGCGCCAGACCGGCGGTGATGCTGCTCTCGCGCCGATGCTCCCAGGCTTTTTTCAGGTCCAGCTCAACGCCGGCGATCATCACGAAGATCATCACCGCCCACCAGGCGATGCCGTTGAGCGACTGCACCACCTGCGGGTTGAAAACAAACGAATAGTACTCGGGGAAAGCGCGGCCCATGATGCCCGGCCCCAGCAGGATACCGGCGATGATCTGCACCACCACCAACGGCGCGTAGTAATCGGTCCCGCCCAGGCGCCAAATCAGGTACGGCACGCTGAAAATAATCGTCATCGCGATCAAGAAGATCTCGGTGGTCCCCATATGCATTTGTCACCCCTTTTTTGTTATGTAATGCTGTAATTATGGAAACGATACCATATCAACTTGCACCATGTCACTGATGTGGCAAAAAACTAACGCTTAAATTTTCTCTGGATTTTAGTTGCGCACTCAAGTATATTTCAAGCATTAATCAAGCACAGGACAAGCACATGGACACCACACCTACCCCAATCAGCCCCAGCCTCGAATTCACCTTGCGCCTGGCGCGCGCCCAAGCCACGTTGGTGCGCCGGCTCGATCAGGTGCTGGGCGGCTACCACGGCATCAGCTTCAGCGACTTCATGCTGCTGCACCATCTGGCGCGCGCGCCCGGCGGCCGCCTGCGCCGCGTCGACCTGGCCGAGCGCCAGGGGCTGACCGCGTCCGGCGTCACCCGCACCCTGCTGCCGCTGGAAAAAATCGGGCTGGTCGAACGCCAGCAGGATCCGCGCGACGCCCGCGTGGCCTACGCCGCCATCACCGACACCGGCCGTGAAATGCTGACCAACGCCACCACCGTGGCGGACCAGATCAGCAAGGACCTGCTGCGCAGCTGTCCACCGGCGCAGTTCGACGACGTCAGCAACGCGCTGGCGCTCATCGCCGGCATGAACGCGTCCAACTCATGAGCGCCCTGAAACAGGATCCCAACTTCAAATGGCTGATGCGCGGCGGCGTCATCTCCATGTTGGGAGACCAATTGACCATGATCGCCCTGCCCTGGCTGGTGCTCAAGCTGACCGGCGACACACTGGCGCTGGGCCTGGTGATCGCGCTCATGAGCGTGCCGCGCGCGGTGTTCATCCTGATCGGCGGAGCGCTGGTGGACCGCTACTCGCCCAAGCGCGTGCTCATGCTCAGCAAGTACGCCAATGCCGTGCTGCTTGGTTTGCTGACGGTGCTGGTGCTGAACATCGGCAGCGCGCCGACGATTGCGTTGGGTGGATCGTTGTCGCTCACCCTCGTGCTCACGCCGCAGCTGTCGTTGCAGCTGATCTACGCGCTGGCGCTGGCCCTGGGCCTGGCGCAGGCCTTCGGCATACCATCGGGGACCTCGATCCTGCCGCTGGCGATACCGCGCGAACATCTGCAGGCAGCCAATGGCATGCTGATGGGGCTACGACAGCTGTCGATGCTGGCCGGGCCGCTGGTGGCGGCGGGCCTGCTGGCGATCGCCGGCGATGGCGGCGGCGGTAACAACGGCGCGGTCGCCGACGCACGCGGCCTCGCGCTGGCCTTCGGCCTGGATTGCGTGAGCTTCCTGCTGTCGGCGTGGACGCTGGCGAAGGTGCGGCCGCTGACCGCTGCCGCAACACCGGCCGACGCGCAAACGGCGCCAGCGCCGCAATCGGTCCTGCGCTCCGTCGGCGAGGGCCTGCGCATGGTATGGAACGACGCGCCGCTGCGGCTGTGCTTCATCTACTGGGGCACGGTCTCGCTGTTCATCGGTGGCGCCATGCAGGTCGCCATCCCGGTGCTGGCCAGCGATCTGCACGGCGCCACCACCCTCGGCCTGCTGATGGGCGCACACGGCGCCGGCACGCTGCTCGGCATGGGCGTCGCCGCCAAGTTCGGCGCGCGCCTGCGCTTCGCTGAATTCGGCGTCATGATCCTGCTGGTGGACGGCATCGCCGGCGTGCTGCTTGCGCCGCTGGGCCTCGTGCACGCTGCATGGCAGGCCGCCTTGCTGATGCTGGGCCTCGGCCTGCTGGGCGGCTACATGCAGATTAACGTCTTCACCTGGATCCAGCGCCGCGTGCCGCCGCAGATGATGGGCCGCGCCATGAGCATCTTCATGTTCATCTTCATGGGACTGGCGCCGATGTCAGCCGCCGTCGCCGGCTGGCTGCTCAAGTACATCGCACTGTCGCAATTGTTCCTCGGTGGTGGCATCATACTGGCGCTGTTCGCCGCGCTGGCCTACCTGTTCACGCCCATGCGCAACATCAGCGCCAACACCGCGTAATCACCAAGGACACTGCATGGAAACCAAATGGCTGGAAGACTTTATCTCACTCGTGGAGACCAATAACTTCAGTCGCTCGGCGGCGCTGCGTCACGTGACGCAGCCCGCCTTTTCCCGCCGCATCCAATCGCTGGAAAACTGGCTCGGCACGGACCTGATCGACCGCACCTCCTACCCCACGCGCCTGACGCCGGCCGGCATCGTGTTCTACGAACAGGCGCTGGAAATGCTCTCGAAGATCAACGGCGCGCGCGAGATGCTGCGCTCCAAACGCGCCGCCGCCCAAACCAGCATCGACCTCGCGGTGCCGCACACGCTCTCGCTCACCTTCGTGCCGAAGTGGCTAACCAAACTGGAACAAGACTTCGCGCCGATCCGCAGCCGCCTGATGGCGCTCAACGTGCACGACGCCGTGCTGCAGCTGGTGGAAGGCGGCTGCGACCTGCTGCTGTGCTACCACCATCCGCGCCAGCCGGTGCAACTCGACCCCGGCCGCTACGACATGCTGGTGCTGGGCCGCGAATCGCTGCGCGCCTACGCCCGCTGCGACAAAAACAAAGTCCCCGAGTTCACGCTGCCGGGCACCAAGCGCGCGCCGCTGCCCTTCCTCTCCTACACCAACAACGCCTACCTGGGCCGCATGGTGGAGCTGATTTTGAGCGACGCCAAAACCGCCCTGCACCTTGAACCGCACTACGAAACCGACATGGCCGAAGGCTTGAAGATGATGGCCCTGGAGGGACGCGGCATCGCCTTCCTGCCCGAATCGGCGGTCACGCGCGAGCTCAAACAAAAGCAGCTGGCGCGCGCCGACGGCGACAGCGCGGACTGGGAAATCGAAATGGAAATCCGCCTGTACCGCGAGCGGCCGTCGCCGCACCGGCGCGGCAAACCGATCGTCGAACGGCTGTGGGAATTCCTCGAACAGCAGCAAAAACACAGCGGCGGAAAACGCCGCATTCCGGTATCGGAGAGATAACTATGCATTTTTTGCATAGCCGAATGCGCATACAGCATTGGCCGCTCTAAACGCTCCAGGCCTATGATTCGTCCCACTTGAGCACCGCCACAAGCGGCGCTCAGCAAACGAACCAACGGGAGCCTTGAGCATGACCACTGTACAAGCACAACACGCACTGCCTTCATACCTCAACGCCGAAGATCTCGGCCCATGGGGTGTCTACCTGCAGCAAATCGACCGCGTCACCCCGCACCTCGGTAGCCTGTCGCGCTGGGTCGAAACCCTCAAGCGCCCCAAACGCATTCTCACCGTCGACGTGCCGATCGAGCGCGATGACGGCAGCATCGCCCACTACGAAGGCTACCGCGTGCAACACAATATGTCGCGCGGCCCAGGCAAAGGCGGCGTGCGCTTCCACCAGGACGTGACCCTGTCCGAAGTGATGGCCCTGTCGGCGTGGATGACGGTGAAAAACGCCGCCGTCAACGTGCCATACGGCGGCGCAAAAGGCGGCATCCGTGTCGATCCAAAGACTCTGTCGCGTGGTGAACTGCAGCGCCTGACCCGCCGCTACACCAGCGAAATCAGCCTGATTATCGGACCAAACAAAGACATCCCGGCACCGGACGTCAACACCAACGAACAAGTGATGGCGTGGATGATGGACTCCTACGCCATGATCGAAGGTAACCTGTCGACCGGCGTCGTCACCGGCAAGCCGATCTCGCTCGGTGGCTCGCTGGGCCGCCGCGAAGCGACCGGCCGTGGCGTGTTCGTGGTGGGCCGCGAAGCCGCCGCCAAGCGCGGTGTGGCGATCGAAGGCGCCCGCGTTTGCATCCAGGGCTTCGGCAACGTCGGCGGCGTGGCCGCGACCATGTTTGCGGAAGCCGGCGCGAAAGTCATCGCCGTGCAGGACCACACCTGCACCGTCGTGAATCAAGGCGGCCTCGATATCGCCCGTCTGCACCATCACGTGGCCGAAGTGGGCAGCGTCACCGGATTCCCCGGCGCCGAAGCCTTCCTGGACCGCGACGCCTTCTGGGGCATCGAGTCGGACATCCTGATTCCGGCCGCGCTGGAACAGCAGATCACGGCCGCCAACGCGCCGCGCATCCGCACCAAGATCATCCTGGAAGGCGCCAACGGCCCGACCACGCCGGAAGCGGACGACATCCTGACCGACAAGGACGTGCTGATCGTGCCGGACGTGCTGGCCAACGCCGGCGGCGTCACCGTATCGTATTTCGAATGGGTGCAGGACTTCTCCAGCTTCTTCTGGAGCGAAGACGAAATTAATGCTCGCTTAACCCGCATCATGCAAGATGCATTCAATGCTGTATGGAGCGTGGCGCAGGACAAGAAAGTCACGCTGCGCACCGCCACCTTCATCCTCGCCTGCACCCGTGTGCTGCAGGCGCGCGAAGTACGCGGCCTGTATCCATGATCGACTGAATCCCCAGCAGTTTGCGCCTGTACGGTTTACGCCGTGCAGGCGTTTTTCGCATTTGTGAGGAACACACCATGAGCACCATCGAACAAAAAGCACTGGCCTATCACCGCACCGGCAGCGCCGGCAAAATCGCCATCGAAGTCACCAAAAGCGTGAGCACGCAGGAAGACCTGGCACTGGCCTATTCGCCGGGCGTCGCCGCGCCATGCGTCGAAATCAAGCGCGATCCGGCCAAGGCCTACGAATACACGGCCAAGGGCAACCTGGTCGGCGTCATCACCAACGGCAGCGCGGTGCTCGGACTGGGCAACATCGGCGCGCTGGCGGGCAAGCCGGTCATGGAAGGCAAAGTGGTGCTGTTCAAAAAATTCGCCGGCATCGACGCCTTCGACATTGAAATCGACGAAAGCGATCCGGACGAACTGGTGGACATCATCGCCGCGTTGCATCCGACCTTCGGCGGCATCAACCTGGAAGACATCAAGGCGCCGGAATGCTTCTACATCGAACGCAAGCTGCGCGAGCGTTTGTCGATCCCGGTATTCCACGACGACCAGCACGGCACAGCGATCGTAGTCGGCGCCGGCATGCTGAACGCGATTGAAATGACGGGCCGCGACATCGCCTCGGTGAAAATCGTCTGCTCGGGCGCGGGCGCGGCGGCGATGGCCTGCCTGGAACTGCTGGTGGACCTGGGCGCACAGCGCAAGCACATTTATGTCTGCGACAGCAAAGGCGTGCTGACCACCGCGCGTGCGCTGGACGGCGAAAAAGCCGCGTGGGCGCAGGACACCACGGCCACCACCTTGTCCGACGTGATGGAAGGCGCGGAGGTGTTCCTCGGCGTATCGGGACCGGGCGTGCTGTCGCCGCAGGACATCGAGCGCATGAAAGCGCAACCCATCGTCTTCACGCTGGCCAATCCGGAGCCGGAGCTGCGTCCGGAACTGGTGCGCGAAGCGGCGCCGGACGCCATCATCGCGACGGGACGTTCGGACTACCCGAACCAGATCAACAACGCGCTGTGCTTCCCGTACCTGTTCCGCGCGGCACTGGACTCGGGTGCGAGCACCATCAACCAGGAAATGAAGCGCGCCTGCGTGGTGGCCTTGGCGGACATGGCGCGCAGCGACGCGCGCTTCAGCAAGGACTACATCGTCCCGGGGCTGCTGGACCCGAGGCTGCTGAGCGGCGTCACGCCAAAAATCGCCACGGCCGCCTGGCGCAGCGGCGTCGCCCGCAAAGAGCTGGTGGAACTCGAATACGCCGACGACCTGAAAGACCTGGCCGAATCGCTGCTGTAAAAACCGGGATCAGGTGGCGGTCGGAGCGTTAGCGGGCGTCACCGTACGTCCGCCTGAAGCCGGGTGATACGAGCGGTTCATCGCGCATCGCCGCCAGTAAGTGATCCCGCGTTACCCCTTTTTCGAGCAGCTTGAGCCAGTGCACGGCCCATGCGGCGCTATCCGGGTCGCGCTCGTTCCTTGCCAGCGTTCAAGAACGAAGTCGCCCTCGATGCGGCTCAGGCGGGTGAAGTCGATGCGGGCCATGGGCAGCTCGGGGAAATCGACCTTGATGACTTTCATGAGTACTCGCCGGTAATGCCACATGGACGTTTTGAGCGCCCTGTCTGACATGCCGAACACTTCGGCAAACGCCGCGCCGCCATCGCTGCCGCTATTCATCAACTCAAGATACTGCGCCATCTTGTCGCGGTTTTCCGCAGATGAAAGCATGTAGTGCATCAGATTGAACGCCCGGGACTGGAATTCAGATTGCGCCAGATACGCGGCATTACCTTTTTCGGCTATCTTATGGTGGCTGAAAAAGCCCTGCGACACATCCTTGCGCAGTACTTCGTCGTAGGTCAGGAAAGACAGCTGTCCTTCACCGGAATCGAGCCACTTCATCGACTCGGCCGTGGAGCCGGCAGGACGGCCGACCGCCATCTGGTTGTCGGTGAATCGGACTCCTCCGAAATAAAATTTGAAGCCCTGAAGGAACCACTCTGGGCCGCGAATATCGGTGTAGCGGTGCAGAAAATTCTGGCTATATAGGGCGAAAATGGCGGACAGCGTGAAATCCACATCGTCCGTCAGCAGCGAGGCGTTACTCGATTCCCACATCCGCCCCCGACTAAACGTGAAAGCCTGGGTGCCGGATACGCAGCTATCAACCAGGCCAACCGTCTCAACGGGGAGTTCACCGAGCCCGGGATGCCAGCCGATCCGGTCCTGAAAGTAGAGCGTGAGCTTGGGTGCGTCGATTTGCCGGATAAGGAATGGTCTCAGGTACAGGCGCAGCACGTAATCAAGCCGCTCGAGGTTGTTCACCAGTTGGACGACCTGTTCCGGATCGCTGTCGGAATAAACGATCAGGTGCTGGCTCTCGATCCGGAACCACACCGACGGATCGCGCACGCCCTTGATGACGATCTTGGCGGGATTTTGCTTGCTTTCGTCGAGAATCTTGTTTGATTCGCTCACGGATGCGTCCGCAGGCAGGAATGCAATTGCGATGAGTAGGATAAATACGGACCTGGCACCGGTCATACGCATCTCCTTTTGTATAGGGTAGCATCTCGACCCAGCAAAAGATGCACGGATTATCACAGCACGTGCCGGTGGATTACGCCTTCCTGGGTAAAAACTTACCCACCTTCGCCTCAAGCAGCTTGATAAGCTCCGGCTGCATGTACTCGTAATCATCCGGAATATCGAGACAGATCACCCGCTTGCCATTCAAGTAGCGCTGAAACCTGGCCGAGAGCCGGTTCCTGTGTGCCTTCTCCATCACGAAAATAACCGTCGCCCACGCGATCTGCTCAGACGACAGCGGCACCGTCGCATCCCCGCCCAAGCCGGCGGAATCCGTCTCCACATCGGGCCACGACGCAAACACCTGCTCCGCCGTCGGACTACGCAGCCGGTTCTGACTGCAAATAAACAAAGCCCGCTTCATCTCAACGCCCCGGCTGCAAAGCGATGACCGCCATGCCCACCAGCGCCAGCGCCGCTCCAGCCGCATCGAAACGGCTCAATGCCACGCCATCGACAAACCTGAGCCACAACAACGCCACGCAAATATAAGCCCCGCCGTAAGCAGCGTAAGTGCGTCCAGCCGCAGCAGGGTGCAAAGTCAACAGCCAGGCAAACAGCGCCAGCGACGCCGCCGCAGGCACCAGCAACCAAGCCGACTTGCCCTGCTTGAGCACCAGCCAAGGCAAATAGCAGCCAACAATTTCGGCAAGCGCCGTCACGAAAAACAGCGCAGCGATTCTAAAAATATCTGTCATTTGATTTACAACTCGCGACTAAACACACAAGCGCGGGATATATTTCTTACCAAGCGCAATCTTGGCTGTTCCTTGGCTAACATGCTTGAAAAAAGGCCGTCCGGAGCCCTCGGACATAAAGTAAAAATATTCGCCATGCGTATTGCGGGCGAATCGACAAATGCGATGTAAAGTATAGACACCGCTACTATCGTTCAGGCCTTCTGTGCTGTCCCGAATGACCTGCGCAGTGCGACCGTCGAAGCAAAATTCTGGAAGCTCATGGTGTACAAGCAGCGCCCGAAATTCCTCCTCCGCCCTCGCCAAGACGCTTAGATCATCCCCTTGCATCACACGCCGAAAATTGTGCACTGAACTCCAAACAATATATGCAAATATAAGAACAATACCAACGCAAGAAAATATTTTTTCCATGATTACAAAAAGATTATATTCACGACGACGTTAAGAGTCTGCGGAACTGTCGGTGCCGGACTATTTTGCGTCGCCCACCTTCCACTCCTGATCGTCGAACGATAGCCGGGGCAGCCGCAGCTCTGCGGTGCGCGAAATGATCTGGACCGGTTCGCCAAAATTGATTTGCTCGATGTGCTTGGTGACGGTCGCCAAATCGTGCTGCGTGGTTTCATCTTTGAATCGGATCTCGGCTTCAACACTGTAGTGAGTAGTGCTGGTATTGATTTCCTCCACCCGCTCAATGCCACGCAATACTTTCTCAAGCGGGTTCGCTACCGCTTCCACCAATCGTTCGGACACATTGTCGTTGACCTTGTAGTGAACGGCCACAACGAGACATTTAGGCCACATCGTCATATGCGGCCTCGCGTCCATTCGTCGGCCACGTCACCCATGTTCTTGGCCTCGCCATTACGCACCCACGCCATGAATTCACGGTCAAATTTGAAATGTGGCCCACATTCACGCGAAAGAAAGCGCCGAACGTTTTGCGTGTTTCGGTAGCCAGCATCGATTTCCGTTGACCGCAAAATTTCACCACCATGCCAATCAAAATTCATATTCAAACTCTCCGGGAATCCAACCGCAGCAACGTAGCGGTATCGATGATACTCGCATACTCGCCGTCCAGATTACTCAGTGCCATATTGTGCACATCGTCGGCGCTGCGCTGCTGGCCGGCGTAGTCTTTTTTGGCGTAGGCGTAGGTGGCGTCGGATACCACTTGCGTGGAAAAGCCAAGGTTGCCGGCGGTGCGTGCGCTGGCTTCCACGGAGTTGTTGGTGCTGACGCCGACCAGTACCAAACTGCTTATGCCACGCACGCGCAGCCAGCGCTCCAGCCCCGTGTTGATGAAGCAGTCGGGCACGTTTTTCTCGACCACGTGCTCCGTCGGCCCAGGCGTCAGCTGCTCCTGGAATTCGGCGCCGGGCTGCCCCGGCCAGAACAAGGATCCGGGCGTCCTTGAGATGTGGCGGACGAATACCACCATGCCAGCGGCCGCGCGCCACGCTGCCAGCAGGCGGACGATATTTGCCTCGGCCTGCGGATTGTTGCGCTCTCCAGCGGCGGCAGTCGCCATGCCCTTTTGCATGTCGATGATAATCAGGGTCGGCAAGTCCTTGGTCATGGTCTGGCTTTCATACGATCGTTGATGAGACGAATGGCGGTGGTTACGCCGTGCTCCTGCGCCATCGCCTCCGCCACGGCGATCGCACGCGATTGCATCTCGGGCCGCAGCGATTGGATGCGCGCGGCCAGCTGCTTGGCCGTCACGCTGCGCCGGTGCGTCAGCTTTGCGGCGATGCCCAGCCGGAGAAGCTCCTTGCACCAGTGCTCCTGCTCGCTGATGTGCGCCACCACCACCGACGGCTTACCCGCCAGCGTAACCGATTGCGTAGTGCCCGCGCCACCATGATGCACCACCGCCGCACAGCGCGGGAAGATCAGGTGATGCGGCGATGCCGACACGTACAACACCCGCTCATCCGAGCGGAAGCCGCATGCCGCCGCATCATGCGTCTGCACGATGACGCGGCAACCGGCCAGTTTCGCCGCTTCGGTAAAAAGACCCACACTCTCGGACTGGTTGACGATTTCGCGCGGCGTCCAACTGCCGAAGGTCATGTACACCGGCGGCTCGCCCGCCGCAAGGAAGGCTTCCACTTCAGGCGTCAGGCTGCCTTCCAGCTGCATATTGGGCATGTCGAGGAAGCCGCTCACTTGGATCGAGGACGCCCAATCCGACTGCCGCTCGCATAGCTGCGGACTGACCGCCACCAGCGTCAGCCACTTCGACAGCCACACCTCCGTCACGAAATCCTTCACCGGCGCCATGCCCAGCCGCGCGCGCAGACGGTTCGGATACGGGCTCACCACCTTGTGCAAAGCCAGTTTGCTCAGCCACCACAGAAAGCCCTGCCCGAACGGCACGCCCATCGGATGGCTGTAGGCGCTCGGCACCGCAACATGCGACAGCAGCACGCTCGCATACGGCTTGCCCGCGTGCTCCGCCGCCACCTTCAGTGGATACATGAAGTAATGGCCGATCAGCAGGTCCGACTCCGCCGCCAGTTCCTGAGCGGCCGCGAACATCTGCTCCTCCGACGGCACGAAGCATTCGTCCAGCAGCATCTTCATCTGCGTCAGCGGATTGCGCATCTTGATGGCCGCCATGCCGATCCGCTCCGCGTCGGCAGGGTCGTTCACCGGCGAAGCGATCACGCGAGTCTTCACACCGGAGGCCGACCTCACGCTCTCATAGATCGCGCTGTCCACGCAGGTGATCAGCAGCGTGACATCATGGCCGTCCTGCCGCAAACCCTCCGCCAGCGCGATGAACGGCCGGATATCGCCATGACTCCCCCAGGTTTGCAGCCCTATCTTCATGCCTGCTTCCGCTTCGCGATCCAGTCGTTGATCACGCGTTCCAGCACCGACAACGGCAGCGCGCCATGCGACAACACCTCGTTGTGGAACTGCTTCAGGTCGAACTTGGCGCCCAGCTCCTGCTTGGCGTGCTCGCGCAAGGCCAGGATCTTCAGCATGCCCACCTTGTAGGCCAGTGCCTGGCCAGGATTGACGAAGTAACGCTCGATCTCCGCCGTCACATCGCCTTCCGCCATGCCGGTGTTGTCCATCATGTAGGTGATGGCCTGCTCGCGCGTCCAGTGCTTGTAGTGGATGCCAGAATCGACTACCAGGCGCGTGGCGCGCATCATCTCGTCGCGCAGGCGGCCCAGGTTATCCAGCGGCGCTTTCTGGAAGCCCATCTCATACGCCAGCCGCTCCGAATACAGCGCCCAGCCTTCCTGATACGCGGTGAACGGCAGCACGCGGCGGAAGAACGGCACACCCTCCATCTCCTGCGCAATCGTCACCTGGAAGTGGTGGCCCGGTATGCCCTCGTGATAAGCCAGCGTGCGCATGGCGAACTTCGGCGTGTCGCCCGGATTGCGCATGTTCGCGTAGAACACGCCCGGACGCGTGCCGTCGAACGCGCCCTGCATGTAGTACGCGCCCGGCGCGGTCGCTTCCGACGACGGCGGCACCTGCTCCACCTTCACGCCCAGCTTGGGACGAATGTCGAAAGCACTGTCCAGGCCCTTGTTCACTTCATCCAGAATCACCTGATACTGCGCCAGCATGGCCTGCTTGCCTTCCGGCGTATTGGGGTACTGCTGCTCCGGCGAGCGCGCCAGCTGCTGCACGCGCGCGCCGATGGTGCCGTCGTTCAGCCCCTGCGATTTGAGAATCTCATCCATCTCCGCACTCACGCGCGCTACTTCGGCCAAGCCCAGATCATGCACCTGTTGCGGCGTCATGTCGGTGGTGGTGTGCATGCGCACTGCCCAGGCGTAGAAGGCGTCGCCGTTCGGCAGGCTCCAGGCGCCGTTGTTCTCCTTGGCCATGGGCGAGAGCGCCGTGAAGTAGGCGATCAGATTGCGGTAGGCCGGATACACCTGGTCCTTGACGGCGGCGGCGGTTGCAGCCAGCAAACGGGTACGCGTTTCCGCATCCATTTTGTCGGCGGGGATCTTGTCCAGCTTCTCCTTGAAGCTGACGTACAGCGGATGCTGCTCCGGCGCGACGGCGATCATGCCGTTCATCTGCTTCAGCACCTTCTCCACCGTGAAGCGCGGCGGGATGATGCCGCGCGACTCGCGCAGGCGCAGGCCTTCGGTCAGCTGGTTGAATTTGGTCGGGAACAGTTTCAGGCGGGCGATGTAGTTGTCCGCTTCGGCCTTGCTGGTCACCTGGTGCACCTGCACCATGAAGTCCGGCAGCGCGCTTTGCACGCCCTGCATCTGGTTCACGGGGAAGTTGTGCTTGTCGTAGGCTTCGCCGTCGGCCTGGATTTGCAGGAAGTAGGTCAGCGTGTCGTACGACAGACGGCCTTCGCTATCGAGCTTCTCGCGGTCGTACTGCTTGATGGTGGCCAGGCTGTCCTTCGTCAGGTCCAGCAGCTTCTGCTCGTGCGCCGGCGAGGCGTCATCCAGCTTGGCGCTGTAGAAGTCCGCCCAGCCGGGCAGGATGCGCATCGACGACAGCATTTCCGGGCTGTCGATGGCGAACGCCGCAAACACCTTGGTGTAGAACCAGTCCAGCTTCACCGGCTTGAAATAAATCGTGTGGGCGATCAAGGCGGCGATCACCAACACGATGGTGGCCAGCACAATGGCCAGCCATTTGAAAACACGCTTCATGCAGCACCCTCCCTATCATCATAATTATTTTTCAATTATGTGATAAGCAACATGCTGCGTGCAAGCGATTACTGCTGGTTTACTGCTGCTTGATCACCGCGCCGCCCTTCATCACGAACGAGACTTTGGTCAGCTCGGTGGCGTCGTCGGCCGCATTGCCCTTGACGGCAATGATGTCGGCGTACTTGCCCACGCTGATCGAACCGACTCGGTCCTTCCAGCCCAGCAGGTCGGCGGCGTTGATGGTGGCCGCCTGGATGGCCTGCATCGACGTCATGCCGTACTTGGTCATGTAGTAGAAC
The DNA here is from genome assembly GCF_054461335.1 of Duganella paludis. Lineage (NCBI taxonomy): Bacteria > Pseudomonadati > Pseudomonadota > Betaproteobacteria > Burkholderiales > Oxalobacteraceae > Duganella > Duganella paludis. The sequence continues at coordinate 5,397,345 of NZ_CM136922.1, read as the reverse complement.
TGTTTGGCGTTGTCGCCGTGCGGATAAACGCCGGAGTCGGTGCCGAAGGCCATTTTGGCGCCGCCAACGAAGGCCTTGCGGAAGTTATCGCGCTGCAGCTGGCCGATCACCTTTTCCTTAGCGATCGATTCCGGCAGCATGCCCGCCTTCTCGCCCTCCTGCAGGATGAAGTCATCGTTGTAGATGTCCATCACCAGATAGGTGCCCTTCTCCTTGGCCAGCTTGATGTTGACGTCGTCGATCAGGCTTGCGTGTTCGATCGAATCCACGCCGGCCAGGATGGCGTCGTGAATCGCGCTGGTGCCGTGCGCGTGCGCCGCCACCTTGCGGCCCAGCTTATGCGCCTCGTTGACGATGGCCTGCATCTCTTCCAGCGTGTACTGCTGCGCGCCCGGCTCGTCGCCTTTGGACAGCACGCCGCCCGAGGCGCAGATCTTGATCACGTCGGCGCCATACTTGGCCATCTCGCGCACCTTGGCGCGCGCTTCCCAAGGGCCGTCGGCCACGCCACGGCCGGTGAAGTTCACGTCCGGAGGCAGCAGGTTCTCGTCGCAGTGACCGCCCTTGATGCCGATGGCGTAACCGGCGGTGCGCATGCGCGGGCCGATGAAATCGCCGTCGTTGATGGCGTCACGCAGGGCCACGTCGCCGAAGCCGCCCGCGCCGACGTTGCGCACGGTGGTGAAACCGGCTTCCAGCGTCTTGCGCGCGGCGCGCACGCCGTACAGCGCGGCGCGGGTGTCGGACACGCCCAGCGAGTTGTAGCCGCTCATATAAGGATCGCCGGTCAGGTGGGTGTGCATGTCGATCAGGCCTGGCAGCACGGTCTGCGCCGACAGGTCGATCACCTGCGCGCCGGCCGGCGCCGGAGTCGAGGCGCTCGGGCCCACGGCGCTAATGCGCTCGCCGGTGATGACGATGGTTTGATCGGCGAGCACCTTGCCGGTGGTGACGTCGACCAGTTTGCCGGCGCGGATGACGGTCACCTGGTCGGCGGCGTTGGCTTGCGCGAGTGCGCCCAGAATGGCGGCGGAAATCAAAAGGTGCTGCAGTTTCATATGTGGGCGCTCTAGGCGTTAAGGAAAACAAAAAGCATAGCAGAGCACCGCGCAAAAGCGAAACTATCCGGGCCAGGCACAGGTGCGGAAACCTGCAAAGATATCGTCGCGTTCCGGTGGGTAGAAATTCCGGAATTTGGCCGAGCCGAAACGCGACGGCGTGGCGAAGGAAGCGCCGCGCAGCGTCTGGTGCGTGTGGAACCAGGGCTCCGAATATTCAAGATAACGGTCCGCCTTGAACTCCGGATAGGGCTCGAACGGCGACGCCGTCCACTCCCACAACTGCCCCCAGCGGAACGCCGGATGGCCGGACAAGGCCGCGTACTCCCACTCCGCCTCTGTAGGCAGGCGGCGTCCGGCCCAGGCGCAGTAGGCCTGGGCTTCATATAGATTCACATGACGCACCGGCTCCGTGCCGGCCAGCGTGGACAGCTTCCCGAAGCGCATGGTGCGCCATTGCGCGCCTTCGCGTTGCCAGTAGCGCGGCGCGGATCGCTCCTGCCGCATCAGCCAGTCGGCGCCGGCCTGGCTCCAGAACTGGCGGTTGTCATAGCCGCCATCGGTGACGAAATCCGCATACTGGGCGTTGCTTACCAGGGTGCTATCCATGCGAAACGGCGCCACATGGAAGCTGTGCGCCTCGCGCTCGTTGTCGAAGACGAAGCCGGCGCCGGCCTTGCTGCCCAGTTGCAGCGTGCCGCCGGGGAAACCGATCTCGGACGGTGCAAACATCGTCAGCCGCTCGCCGTCGGCTGGTGTCGGCGCGGCCAGGCCCAGGGTCTGCAGCGTGTAGAGGAAGGCTTCGCCGTGCATGTCTTCGTGCGCCAGCGCCAGGCGATAGGGATACAACGCCTCGTCGGTGTTGGGGTCGCGCGACAGTTTATCGAGCACGCGGTCCAGCACTTCATGGCAGTAGGTCTTGACGCCGCCGGTGGTGGGCAGGTCCAGCGACCAGCGGCTGCGGTGCGGCACGCGCGCGGAGTCGAACCAGTCGTCGCCCTTGGTCAGCAGGCAGTTGCCATTGGCGTCGGCCGGGTGGCTGGAGCTAGCCTCGCGCAGGATGAACCACTCGGCGAACCAGGCCGTGTGCCCGAGTTCCCACAGCGGCGGGTTGATGATGCGCAGCTGCGGCACGCGGGCGGGCGCGTCCATGCCGGCGGCGGCAAAACAATCGAACAGCGACAGCGTATAATCCCTCGCGTGCTGCAGGGCCTGGGCCAGCTGTTGCGACGTGGCGTTCCTGAATGAAGTAGAGCTGGAGGTCATGCGCCGATTGTAACCACTTTCAAGCAAAACACCAGTGAGCAAAGCACATATCTGGATCGTCAGTCCCGCATCGGCACGGGCCAACAACGGCAACTGGCAAAGCGCCAGCCGCTGGGCGCGATTCCTGCGCACGCGCTACCGCGTGACGATCACCCAGCATTGGCCCGATGCCGACGCCCCGACCGCGCCGCCGGACCTGCTGATCGCCCTGCACGCACGCCGCTCGGCGCCGTCGCTGGACGCGTGGACCCGCAGCCATCCCGACCGCCCTTCCATCCTGCTGCTGACCGGCACCGACCTGTATCGCGACATCGACACCGACGCCAGCGCACAGCGCTCGCTGCATCAGGCCAGCGCGCTGGTGCTGCTGCAAGACGCCGGCCTGCAAGCGCTGCCGGCGCCGTTGCGCGGCAAGGCGCACGTGATCTACCAGTCCGCCGCCACACTGCGCCCGGCGCCCGGCGCGACGCGTCACGCCGACATCGCCATGATCGGCCACCTGCGCCAGGAAAAAGACCCGCTCACCTTCATGCAGGCAGCGGCGCTGGTGACGGCACCATCGGCGCGGCTGATCCACATCGGCGGCGCACTGGAGCCGGAGCTGGCGCAGGCCGCGCAGGCCACCGCCGCGCAGCACCGGCGCTACCAATGGCTAGGCCCCATGGCGCACGCCGCCACGCGCCAGCGCCTCAAGCGCTGCCGCGCCATGGCCCTCACCTCCCACATGGAAGGCGGCGCCAACGTCATCATCGAAGCGGTATGCGCCGGCGTGCCGGTGCTGGCCAGCGACATCAGCGGCAATCGCGGCATGCTGGGCGAGGATTACGCCGGCTACTTCCCGCCCGGCGACGCCGCCGCGCTGGCAAACCTGATCGACCGCGTCATCGCCGACACCGACTTTTATCGACAGCTGCGCGAGCAGTGCGACGCCCGCGCCCCGCTGTTCGCGCCGGCCGTCGAGCAAGCGGCTTTACTGGAGTTGGTGGATAATCTGCTCCATAAGACTTAACCAAGGATGCAAACCATGAGCAACGAACCAATCAAACTGACCTCCTTCTCCCACGGCGGCGGCTGCGGCTGCAAAATCGCGCCCGGCGTGCTGTCCGAGATCCTGAAGAACTCCAGCGGCTTCCCGGTGCCGAAGGAACTGCTGGTCGGCATCGAGACGGCCGACGACGCCGCCGTCTACAAACTCAATGACGAGCAGGCGCTGATCGCCACCACCGACTTCTTCATGCCGATCGTCGACGACCCGTACGACTTCGGCCGCATCGCCGCCACCAACGCCATCTCCGACGTCTACGCCATGGGCGGCACGCCGATCATGGCGCTGGCCCTTGTGGGCATGCCGATCAACAAACTGCCGATCGAAACCATCGGCCAGATCATCAAGGGCGGCGAATCGATCTGCGCCGAAGCGGGCATTCCCATCGCCGGCGGCCACACCATCGATTCGGTGGAGCCGATCTACGGCCTGGTGGTCATGGGCCTGATCCATCCATCCAAGATCAAGCGCAACGCCGACGCCAAGGCGGGCGACGTGCTGGTGCTGGGCAAACCGCTGGGCGTGGGCGTGCTGTCGGCCGCGCTGAAAAAAGGTGCGCTCGATGATGAAGGCTACAAGGCCATGATCGCCAACACCACCAAGCTGAATAAACCGGGCAAGGCGCTGTCCGAACTGGCCGGCGTGCACGCGCTGACCGACGTCACCGGCTTCGGCCTGCTGGGCCACCTGCTGGAACTAGCGCGCGGCGCCAAGCTGGAAGCGCAGCTGGACATGAAACAAATCCCGCTGCTGCCGGGCGTCGAACAACTGGCGCACGACGGCTACTTCACCGGCGCCTCGGGCCGCAACTGGGACGCCTACGGCAAGGACGTGCAGCTGGCCGAAACCATCACGCCGGCCCAGCACTCGCTGCTGACCGACCCGCAAACCTCGGGCGGCCTGCTGGTCTCCTGCGACGCCGCCAGCGTGGACGAAGTGCTGGCCCTGTTCCACCGCGAAGGCTTCGGCGAAGCCGCCGTCATCGGCCGCATGGCCGCAGGCGCAGCGCGCGTCACCGTCGCCTGACGGCGATACCAAAACGACAACCCGCCAATTTCGCTTGACGACTGCGGCGGGGATCGCTTACATTCTAGGAATGACCTCGCATCTGCACCTATCCGCTTTCCTGCTATCGCCTGCCAGCGCCCTATCGCTAGCAGCGCGTCTACTAGCACGCGTTTAATCCGCGTCCCTGTTGTACCCCGTGCCGGCCACAAGCCGCACCCGCCTCAAACATCCAGGAAAGTTGTACCGATGCTCCCAGCCTTGTCGCTACTGCTAAAACTACCGATCGGTTGCCGCGCCTAGTATCCCGTGGCCGCGCCGCAGCCCTTTGCCACATCGTTTAGCACACCCCCATTTTAGATCCAGGAGCATTCCCATGATGTTGCAGAACCCAGCGAGCAAATACCGCGCCTTCCCCGCCGTCCAGTTGACCGACCGTACCTGGCCGAACGCCATCATCAGCAAGCCGCCGATCTGGATGAGCACCGACCTGCGCGACGGTAACCAGGCCCTGATCGAGCCAATGAGCATCGAGAAAAAACTGCGCATGTTCGACCTGCTGATCAAGATCGGCCTGAAGGAAATCGAAGTGGGCTTCCCTTCCGCGTCGCAGACCGACTTCGACTTCGTGCGCAAGCTGGTGGAAGAAAAGCGCATTCCGGACGACGTCACCATCATCGTGCTGACCCAGTCGCGCGATGAACTGATCCGCCGCACCGTCGAATCCTGCCTCGGCGCCAAGCGCGCCATCGTCCACCTGTATAACTCGGTGGCGCCGGTATTCCGCAAGGTGGTCTTCGGCATGTCGCGCGAAGAGATCACCAACATCGCCACCACCGGCGCCAAACTGGTGAAGGAACTGACCGCGCAACATCCGGACACCGACTGGGGCTACGAATACACGCCGGAATCGTTCTCCACCACGGAGCTGGACTTCTCCAAGCACATCTGCGACGCCGTCATCGCCATCTTCGAGCCGACGCCGTCCAAGAAACTGATCATCAACCTGCCGTCGACCGTGGAATGCAGCACGCCCAACGTCTACGCCGACCAGATCGAATGGATGTCGCGCAAGCTGACGCGCCGCGATTCGCTGATCATCTCCGTCCACCCGCACAACGACCGCGGCACCGCCGTGGCCTCGGCCGAACTGGCCGTGATGGCCGGCGCCGACCGCGTTGAAGGCTGCCTGTTCGGCAACGGCGAACGCACCGGCAACGTCGACCTGGTCACGTTGGCGCTCAACCTCTACACCCAAGGCGTTCATCCTGGCCTGGACTTCTCCGACATCGACGAAGTGCGCAAGGTGGTCGAAGAGTGCAACCAGTTGCCGGTCCACCCGCGCCACCCGTACGTGGGCGACCTGGTATTCACCGCCTTCTCCGGTTCGCACCAGGACGCGATCAAGAAAGGCTTCGCCAAGCAGGTCGAAGGCGCGCTTTGGGAAATCCCGTACCTGCCGATCGACCCGCAAGACCTGGGCCGCAGCTACGACGCCGTCATCCGCGTCAACAGCCAATCGGGCAAAGGCGGCATGGCCTACTTGCTGGAGCAGGACTTCGGCCTGGTGCTGCCGCGCCGCCTGCAGATTGAATTCAGCCGCGCGGTGCAGGCGGTGGCCGACCAGACCGGCCTCGAAATCACCTCCGAAGGCATCTACGACATCTTCAACAAGGAATACTTCGAGCAGAGCTCCCCGTACGCCTACCAATCGCACAAGATGGTGGAAGACACCAGCAGTGACGAGCCGGTGCAGATCGACATCGCCATGATCCATCGCGGCGCGCCACTGGCGCTGCAAGGCGGCGGCAACGGCCCGATCGACGCCTTCGTCGACGCGCTGGGACTGGACATCAAGCTGATGGACTACCACGAGCACTCGATCGGCTCGGGCGCCAACGCCAAGGCGGCCTGCTATGTCGAACTGCGCCTGGCCAACGGCCCGACCCTGTTCGGCGCCGCCATCGACAGCAACATCCTGACCGCGTCCTTCAAGGCAGTCCTGAGCGCGGTCAACCGCCAACTGGTGCGCACCGAAGCGGCCGAAGGCAAAGTAGCAGCCTAAGCATTCGGGGTCAGTTCCGACATTCGGACACGAGCCCTGCCGTAGCGTGCGCTACGGCAGGGCTCGTGTCCGAATGTCGGAACTGACCCCGAACTAACGTCCCGTCCGCGCAACACCTGGCGCAAGACTTTTTTCCGCACCGCACCATTCAAGTTATACTGGTTTCTCGTTTTTTGTGACGAGGAGTCGGTTCATGATGTTCTCCAATCTCAAGATAGGCGCCCGCCTGGGTCTCGCCTTCGGCGCGGTGCTGCTGTTGATGGCGGTGCTGATCGCCACCGGCCTGCAGCGGCTCGGCAGCATCGGCGCCCTCAATCGCACCATCATCGAGGACGACTGGGTAAAGGCCGAAGCGGCGGCCACCGTCAGCACCACCACCCGCGCCAATTCCGCGCTCACGCTCGAACTGTTCACCACCGACCTGCCCGCGCGCACGGAGCAGATCCGCGCCGAGATGGAGGTAAACAAGAAGACCATCTCCACCGCCCTCGACACGCTGGACAAGCTGCTCGTCACCGATGACGGCAAGGCCCTGCTGGCGCGCATCCGCGCCGAACGCAAGGCCTACGTCGGCTCCTTCACGCAAGTGGGCAAGATGCTGGCCGACAGCCAGCGCGACGCCGCCCTTGATCAACTGCGCGCCGACATGCTGCCCAAGCTCACGCGCCTGCAGGATAGCGTGCGCGAATTGAACGAAATGCAGAAAGCCGCCGTCGCCCACAACGGCGAACTGGTGATACACGATATCTCGACCGCGCGCCAGGTGATGGCGTGGCTGGGCGTGGTGGCGCTGGCCCTCGGCCTGGCGTTCGCCTGGCGCGTCACGCGCTCGATCACCGATCCTATCGGCAGCGCGCTGCAGATGGCGCGCGCGGTGGCCGCCGGCGACCTGACGCGCAACATCAGCAGCAAGCAGCGCGACGAGATGGGCCAGCTGCTGCAAGCGCTGGGGCAGATGAACGACAACCTCGCCAACATCGTCGGCCGCGTGCGCAGCGGCACCGGCGCCATCAACACGGCGTCGGCGGAAATCGCCAGCGGGAATATGGACCTGTCCTCGCGCACCGAGCAGCAAGCCAGTTCGCTCGAAGAGACGGCGGCCTCGATGGAGGAACTCACCAGCACCGTCAAGCAGAACGCCGCCAACGCGCATGAGGCCAACGCGCTGGCGCAAACCGCCACCGAAGTCGCGCAGCGCGGCGGCGCGGTGGTGGCGCAGGTGGTGGACACCATGAACGCCATCAACGACTCCTCGCGCAAGATCGTCGACATCATCAGCGTGATCGACGGCATCGCCTTCCAGACCAATATCCTGGCGCTCAACGCGGCGGTTGAAGCGGCGCGCGCCGGCGAGCAGGGACGCGGCTTTGCGGTGGTGGCGACGGAAGTACGCACGCTGGCGCAGCGCTCGGCCAGCGCCGCCAGGGAGATCAAGGCCCTCATCGACGATTCGGTGGACAAGGTGGCGGCCGGCGCGCAGTTGGTCGGCGTGGCCGGCACCACCATGGACGAAGTGCAGGACAGCGTGCGCCGCGTCACCGCCATCGTCGGTGAAATCACGCTGGCCAATCGCGAACAGACCAGCGGCATCGAGCAAATCAATATCGCCATCAGCCAGATGGACCAGGTGACGCAGCAGAACGCCGCGCTGGTGGAAGAAGCCGCCGCTGCTGCGGCGGCCATGCAAGACCAGGCCGGGGAGCTGAACCAGGTGGTCAGCCAGTTCCGCCTGAGCGCCTGAGCATCAGGCTTTCAGCGTGCGCTTGCCGGCGCGCTCGCCCAGCCAGTTGACGACCTTGGTGTCATAACTGGCGGGACTCTTGCGGCCCACGCGCTGCGCCAGATCCAGCAAGGTCTGCTCGGCCAGCGCTTCCTCCATGCGCTGCTGGGCGCTCAGCATCACGGCGTGCACCGCGCAGGTGCCGGTGGTCGCCCAGGCTGGCGGCGCGTCGTCGAACACGGCGCAGCGCGAGCGGATCTCGCGGCATTCGAACAGCGCTTTCTCGCCATCGATGGCGTTCACCACATCCAGCACGCTGATCTTGCCGGCCGCGCGCGCCAGCATGAAGCCACCCTTCACGCCCTCGGTCGCCGCCACCAGGCCCGCCTTGGCCAGTTTGGTGAAAATCTTGGCAAGAAAATCAACCGGCACGCCCTGCAGCTCGGCCAGGTCGCGCACGCTGGCATCGCGGCCGTCACCGGATTCGTCGACCAGGAATAGCAGGCAGTGAATGCCATATTCAACACCTGAACTGATGTGGGCCATATCAAAACTCCAAACTCCGACAAGATTAGTCGCCTATTTTAGCATGACGACCAAAAACTGCTTGCGTTTACAAACTACGACAACTATAGTCGCAGTTTTTAAGCAAAGGAATTTCATCATGAGCAAACAGATTCTGATCATCGGTAGCGGCTTTGCCGGCATGTGGGCGGCACTGGCGGCGGCACGCCTGCGCCACCTAGAGCACCAGCAGGCGGACGTGGAGATCACCGTCATCTCGCCGCAGCCCGAACTGCATATCCGGCCACGCCTATACGAAGCCGACCTGTCGGGCATGGCCCCTTCATTGACGGCCTTGTTCGCGGCGGCCGGCGTGCGCCATATCGCCGGCGCGGTGCAGCAGATCCACCCGCAAGACCACGCCGTGAACTACGTGGACGCCGACGGCCGGCAGCAATCCCTTGCCTACGACAAGCTGATACTGGCCAGCGGCAGCACGCTGTTCCGCCCTGCGATTCCGGGCCTGAAAGAACACGCCTTCAGCGTCGACCAGCTGAGCGAAGCACAAGAACTGGACCGTCACCTGCACGCGCTGGCACAGCGTCCCGCCGGCAAGGCGCGCAACACGGTAGTGGTATGCGGCGGCGGCTTTACCGGCATCGAAACGGCGGCCGAAATGCCGGCCCGCCTGCGCGCCATCCTCGGTGCGGATGCGGACATCGACGTCGTCATCGTCGAGCGCGCGGACGCCATCGGCCCGGACCTCGGCGCCGGCCCGCGCCCGGTCATCGAGCAATCATTGCGCAACAAGGGTGTCGGACTGCGACTCGGCAGCGCGGTGGCGGCGGTGGATGCGCAAGGCATCACCACCGCCAACGGCGAGCGCATTGAAGCGGACACCGTCATCTGGACCGCCGGCGCCCGCGCCAGCGCGCTGGCAACGCAGATTCCCGGCGAGCGCGATACCTTCGGCCGCCTGCACGTCACGCCGGCGCTGCGGGTCGGCAGCTCGGACATCTACGCCACCGGCGACGTCGCGTGCGCCGCCTCGGACGATCTGGGCAACCATGCCCTGATGTCGTGCCAGCACGCGATGAACCTGGGCCGCTCGGCCGGCCACAACGCCATGGCCGATGTCCTCGGCCTGCCGGCCCTGCCCTACGACCAGGTCAACTACGTCACCTGCCTGGCGTTGGGCGCGGACGACGCGGTCTACACCGAAGGCTGGAATCGCGCAGTGAAGATGTCGGGCGCGCAGGCGGCCGAACTGAAGGGGAATATCAACACCGTGTGGATCTATCCGCCGCAAGCCGATATGGCGGAGATCATCGCCAAGGCCGATCCGGCCAGCCGCCCGGTGCAGTATTTCTAACGGCGCGCCAGCCGGATGCCGGTGAACTGCCAGCGCGCTCCGGCCGGGAAGAAGTTGCGGTAGCTGGCGCGCGCGTGGCCTTCGGGCGTGGCGCTCGATGAGCCGCGCAATACATACTGGTTCAGCATGAATTTGCCGTTGTATTCGCCCAGCGCGCCCTCCGCCGTCGAGAAGCCGGGGTACGGCGCGTAGCTGCTGCTGGTCCATTGCCAGCAGTGGCCGAACATCTGCGCCGCCTGGCCTTGCACGGCGGCGTATTCCCATTCCGCTTCGGTCGGCAGGCGCGCGCCGGCCCAATGGGCATAAGCGTCCGCTTCAAACAGCGAGACATGCGTGAGCGGCCGGTTCAGATCCAGAGGCTGCGCGCCATGCAGCGTGAATTCCTGCCACGCGCCCTGCTCGTCCTGGAACCAGTAGATCGGCGCGCGCAGCTGGTTGGCGCGCACCCAGTCCCAGCCCTCGGCCAGCCATAGCGATGCATCGGCGTAGCCGCCGGCGTCGATAAACGCCAGGTACTCGCCGTTGGTCACCAGGCGCGAAGCCAGCGCGAACGGCGCCACGTACTGCCGGTGGCGCGGCAGCTCGTTGTCGAAGCTGAAGCCTTCGCCATCGTGGCCGATGTCGGTCAGGCCGCCATCGAACGCCAGCCAGTCCAGCGGCGCCGCCACCGCCGCGCGCGCCGGCGGCTTTTCCAAATAGGCCGGCAGCAGCAGGCTTTGCGCCAGCAGGTGCTTGAGGTCGGTGAGCATCAGCTCCTGGTGTTGCTGCTCGTGCTGCAGGCCGAGCGTGATCAGCATCGCCAGCTCGCCGCGCCGCGCCGCATCCATGTCGCCAGATAAGTCGAGCAAGCGCGCCACGCGCGCATCGACGTCGGCACGGTAGGCGCGCACCTGCTCCATGGCGGGACGCGTCAGCAGACCACGCTGCGCGCGCGGATGCTTTTCGCCGATGCCGTTGTAGTAGGAGTTGAACAGAATGCGGAAGGCAGGATGGAATGGTGCAAAGCCCTGCTCCATGCGTTCCAGGATAAAGGTCTCAAAGAACCAGGTGGTATGCGCCAGGTGCCATTTGACCGGGCTGGCGTCCGGCATCGACTGTGCGCCGCAGTCCTCGTCGGACAGCGGCGCGGACAGCGCCAGCGTGTGCCTGCGCACCGCCGCGTAGTTGGCCTGGAGCTGGTCCATCATCCTCAGATCACCCTGGCGTGGATAACCGCGAACCACTGCTCTTCATCGGTCCACACGCGCGTGGTGGCGAAGCCGGCGCGTTCCAGCAGGTTGACGAAGGACTGGCGCGTGTACTTGTAGCTGTCTTCCGTGTGTATGCGCTCGCCGCGCGCGAAACTGCGCTCGCCGCCAGGCCAGCGCACCGTCAGCGCGCAACGCGCTTCCAGGTGCATCTCGATACGGCTGAATTCCGGATTGAAGAAGGCGATGTGCTTCCACTGCTCGACATCGAAGTCCGATCCGATCAGGTGATTCAGGTGGCGCAGCATGTTCAGGTTGAAGGCGCCGGTCACGCCCAGCGCATCGTCGTAGGCCGCGTCCAGCACCGTGTGGTCCTTGATCAGGTCCACGCCGATCAGCAGGCCGCCATCGGTGCCCGCGTTGAGACGCAGGCCGCGCAGGAAGGTGATCGCGTGGTCGGGCGAGAAATTGCCGATCGAGGAGCCGGGATAGAAGAACACACGATGGCCGGCGCGCACGCTATCCGGCAGTTCAAAGCCGCTGGAAAAGTCCAGGCCCAGGGCCGTCATTTCGATGTGCGGAAAGCGCTGCTGCAGCTGCGCCACCGCGCCCACCAGGAAGTCGCGCGAGATATCGACCGGCACGTACTGCGCCGGCTGCAGCAGCGGGAACAGCGCGGCGGCCTTGGCGCAATTGCCGGCCCCGAGGTCGATCAGCGTGGCGCCGTCGCCCACCGCGCGCGCCATCTCGGCGCCATGGGCGGCGAAGATGGCCGCCTCGGTGCGGGTCGGGTAGTATTCGGGCAGCTCGCAAATGGCTTCGAACAGCTTGGAGCCGAGGCCGTCGTAGAGAAATTTGGGCGAGGTGTAAGCGGCGGCCGCCATCAGGCCTGCGCTGATTTCGGCGATGACCTCCGGACTGCCGTGGGACAATTGCATACGCTGCTCCGCCTTTTCTTGGTGATCACCCCGCGAGGGGATAGTGATTTTTGCTATGATAGCTGAATATGCATTTTGCAGCGCGTTGGCAAATCTTCCGTGCGTCTTTTCACACTCAAGGGTAAATACAATGAAAATCTCCTTCAAATCCGTCCTGGCCGCCGGCCTGATGCTGGCAGCCTCCTGGTCGCACGCGCAGTCCGCCGACAACGTGTTCCGCGTCTCGGCCATCCCGGATGAAGCGCCGACCGAACTGCAGCGCAAGTTCAAGCCGTTGGGCGAGTACCTGGAAAAGAAGATCGGCATGAAGGTCGAGTTCACGCCGGTGACCGACTACGCCGCGTCGGTCGAAGCCCTGATCAACAAAAAAGTCGACATGGTGTGGTTTGGCGGCTTCACCTTCGTGCAGGCGAACGACCGCAGCAAGGGCGCCATCACGCCGCTGGTGCAGCGTACAGAAGATGAGAAATTCCGCTCGGTGTTCGTCACCACCAACAAGAGCATCAATAGCCTGAATGACCTGAAGGGCAAGACCCTGAGCTTCGGTTCCGAGTCCTCGACCTCGGGCCACCTGATGCCGCGCTTCTACCTGCTGCAAGCGAAGATCAATCCGGACACCGACCTGAAACGCATCGCCTTCTCCGGCGCGCACGACGCCACCGTGGCCGCCGTCGCAGGCGGCAAGGTCGATGCCGGCGCGCTGAATATCTCGGTATGGGAAAAACTGCTGGAAGCGAAAAAGGTCGATCCAGCCGTGGTGCGCGTGTTCTACACCACCCCAGGCTACTACGACTACAACTGGTCGGTGCGCACCGACATGAACGCCGACCTGAAGAAAAAACTGACCGACGCCTTCCTGGCCCTGGACCCGTCCAAGCCTGAAGATAAGGTCATCATGGACCTGCAGCGCACCATCAAGTTCATCCCGACCAAAGTCGAGAACTACAAGAACATCGAAGCCGCAGCCAAGAATGCCGGCCTGCTGAAGTAATTCGACGTCCTCAATGTTGAACTATCAACTGCAAAACCTGACGGTGCGCCATCTGAGCGCGCCGTCTACCCCTGCACTGCATGCGATCAACCTGACCATCAATCAGGGCGAGCAACTGGCCCTGATCGGCCCTTCCGGCGCCGGCAAGACCACGCTGCTGGCCACCCTGTCCCTCTCGCACAAACCGGCCGAAGGCAGCTTCCAGGCCTTCGGCGTCGACCCTTGGGCGCTCGGTGAGGCCGAACGCCATCGCCTGCGCGCGCAGTTGTTCCTGGCGCCGCAAACGCCGCCGCTGCCGCCGCGCCAGCGCGTGGTGACGGCGGTGCTGGCCGCGCGCCTGCCGCAATGGAGCGCGTGGCGCGCGCTGGTCTCGCTGTTCAAGCCCGCCGATCCGCAAGCCGCATGGCAGGCGCTGTCGCGCTTCAACCTGGGCGACAAACTGTATTCCCGCGTCGACCGCCTGTCCGGCGGCGAACGCCAGCGCTGCGGCCTGGCGCGCCTGCTGCTGTCGCCGGCCAAGTCGCTGCTGGTCGACGAGCCGCTGTCCGCGCTCGACCCGGCGCTATCCGAACTGACCTTGACCACGCTGCGCGAAGAAGCCGCCGCCCGCAACGCTACCCTGATCTGCAGCCTGCACCAGGTGGACCTGGCGCTGAGCCACTTCCCGCGCATCGTCGCCCTGCGCGACGGCCGCATCGAATTCGACCTGCCGCGCGACCAGGTCACGCCGCAGATGATCGCCGCCCTGTATCAGGGCGAGCAGCCGGCCGCCAGTCCGCCGCCGCACGACGAACTGATGGCGGTCAAGCTTGGCGTAGGCGCCTGCCTGTGAAGACTGCCGCCGCAGCCGCCGTGGCTCCGAACATCCGGCGCGATCCGGCCCTGCGCGGCCGCATCCTCGCCATCGTGGCCGCGCTGGTCATCCTGTGGCCGGTGCTGGTTATCAGCGAATTCACGCCGTGGATCCTGCTCGACGCGCAAAGCCTGAGCGCCACCGGCCGCTTCCTGGCCGACTTCCTGGTGCCGGCCCACAGCGCCGAATTCCTCGAGATGCTGCTGCGCGAAACCTGGAACACCATCGCTATCGCCACCGCCGGCCTGGCGCTGGCACTGCTGGGCGCCATCCCCGCCACGCTGATCATCAACGAACAACTGTCGATTTCCGCGCTGGGCACCGGCCGCATGCGCCTGGCCGCGCGCGCCGTGCGCCAGAGCATGCGCTGGCTGCTGGTGATACTGCGCTCGGTGCCGGAACTGGTGTGGGCGCTGCTGTTCGTGCGCATCATCGGCCTCGGTCCCACGGCCGGCGTGCTGGCCATCGCCCTCACCTACTGCGGCATGCTGGGCAAGGTCTACGCCGAAATCCTCGAATCGTCCGACGCCCACGCCAGCGACACGCTGCTGGCCAACGGCAGCGGGCGTTTATCCGCGCTGCTGTACGGCGTGCTGCCGGAATCCGCCGCCGAACTGATGTCCTACACCGTCTACCGCTGGGAATGCGCGATACGCGGCTCGGTGGTGATGGGCTTCGTCGGCGCCGGCGGCCTCGGTCAGCGCATGGACGAATCGATGAAGATGCTGGCCGGCGCCGAAGTGGCGTCGATGCTGCTGGTGTTCGTGCTGCTGGTGGCGCTGGCCGACCAGTTCTCGAAAGTGCTGCGGAGGCGCCTCGGATGAAATCGAACCTATCCGCCGCCCACATGCCCAAGCCGCCGGCCCGCGACTGGACCGTGCGCATCCTGATGCTGCTGGTGACGGTGCTGATCGTCACCAGCTTCGCCACGTTGCCGCTCAAATGGCGCGACTTCTTCACCATGGAAGCGGTCAACAGCACGCTGGAACTGCTGGCCGGCTTCGCGCCGCCGGAGACCGGCCTGCCCTTCCTGACCAAGACCTTCTGGGCCGCGCTTGAAACGCTGGCTATGTCCGGCCTGGGCACGCTGCTGGCCGTGATCTTCGGCCTGGCCTTCTCGCTGCCGGCCTCGGGCCGCTTCGGCGCCGCGCCGCGCGCCGCCATGCGCGCAGTGCTCAATGTGCTGCGTTCGATCCCGGAACTGGTGTGGGCCTCCATCATGCTGATCGCCGCCGGCCTCGGGCCGCTGGGCGGCACGCTGGCGCTGGCCGCGCACACGGCCGGTGTGCTGGGCCGCCTGTTCGCCGACTCGCTGGAAAACGCCGCGCCGCTGCCGGAACAAAGCCTGCGCACCAACGGCGCCGGCGCCGTCAGCGCCTTCTTCTACGCCACCCTGCCGC
Organism: Duganella paludis; assembly: GCF_054461335.1. Lineage (NCBI taxonomy): Bacteria > Pseudomonadati > Pseudomonadota > Betaproteobacteria > Burkholderiales > Oxalobacteraceae > Duganella > Duganella paludis. Next base: position 5,381,941 of record NZ_CM136922.1, on the reverse strand, counting down.
AAACGCTGCCGCAAATGATGTCATACACGCTGTACCGCTGGGAGAACAATATCCGCGCCGCCGCCATCCTCGGCGTGGTCGGCGCGGGCGGCTTGGGCCAGATGCTCAAATACCACCTGTCGCTGTTCCAGATGCCGCTGGCCGCCACCGTCATCCTCGCCATGCTGCTGCTGGTGGCGCTGGTCGATGGCATCAGCTTCGCCATGCGCCGCGCGCTCACACGCTAATGCTCGAACTCCGCGAACTCTCCAAATCCTATGGCGGCCGGCCGGTGCTGGACCGCCTGTCGTGGAACTTCAAGGCCGGCGAATTCGTCGCCATCATGGGCGACTCTGGCGTCGGCAAGTCCACGCTGCTGAACCTCATCGCCGGCCTCGATACGCCCGATCCCGCAGCCCAATCGCCCATCATCGTCGACGGCGTCGCCATGTCCGGCCTGGACGACGACGCGGCCACCAGGCTGCGGCGCGCGCGCATGGGTTTCATCTTCCAGGCCTTCCACGTGCTGCCGCATTTAACGTTGCTGCAGAACGTCGCCCTGCCGCTGCTGTTGAACGGCTTGCCCACCAAGCGCGCGGCCGAGATGCTGGAAGAAGTCGGCCTGGGCGGCCGTGGGCACGACTTCCCCCATCAAATTTCCGGCGGGCAAATGCAACGCGTGGCCATCGCCCGCGCCCTGGTGCACCGTCCGGCCCTGGTGCTTGCCGATGAGCCTACCGGTAACCTCGATCCGGATACCGCCGACGCCATCCTCACACTGTTGCAGCGCGAAATTAAAGCCACCGGTGCAAGCGCCATCATGGTGACACATTCGCAACTTGCTGCCAAAAAGACAGACAAAATCCTACATTTATCGAAGAACGGGCTACAAGAAACAACAATCGTCAACCCGTTTGCGCAATAAACAAGATAATTTAATTGTCAAACCCTGCACTTTTTTTTTAACCGTAGTATTATTGAAAATAACTTGCATGGTTATTAAGAATGTTGAGTCGCGTACCACATTCAGGACCTAAAAATGTGGGCGCTAGCCTTGCCAGGAAACGTAGTCAATTTAACGTTTAGAGCAAAGGAGGAGCAAACCATGAACGTTCGGCAAAAAAAGCTTGAGCTGATCGAAGCCATGAATCGTGCGCGGGCCCTGGAGCCATCCAGTTTTGTCCCAAACAAGCTTCTTGACACTTTGATTGAAAAAATGAATCTGAAGAACGATGCAGAGTTGTGTCGGGTGCTGGAAGTTCAGCCACCGATCATCAGCAAGATCCGGCACCGGAAGCTGGCGGTTGGTGCGACGATCCTGCTGCGCATGCATGAAAAATCAGATATCAGCATTCGCGAGCTGAAAGATCTGTCCACCGCGTCGATGCATTGATAGTGCTACATCAGTCATGCCATGCCGGCGCCGGCATGCGGTATCCGGCGCCACTTAAGCGCTTTAGCGTCCAGCCCAAACCCCGCTGATCGCTATCCCTCTTAGCATTTCTCGTATTTCCAATTTCTCGACTTGCCCTCAGCGATCCATTCGACGGCTTGCTCGCGCCTGCGCGCGCGCGTCGCATCGGTCTTGGCTTCGCTCAGCCACTCGGCGTAGTCACGCTGCTTGCTTGGGCTGAACGCGTCGAAGTGTTCGCGCGCGGCCGGCACGGCGTCCAGCGCGGCGTTCAGATCATCCGGAATCTCCAGCGCGCGCGGCGTGGCCGGCTTCGCGCGCGCCGGTGCGGCGACGCCGTCGTCATTGAGCTTCATCGCCTGCTTGATGTACCCGGCCAGCACCTTCTTCGCCGGCAGATCCTTGATCGACGTGATGCGGCCGAAGTGCCCCATGGCCTCGCGCTTGACCTCATCGTCCGCCATCAGCAGCTCGGCCTTCCAGAAGCCGAAGGCGCAATGCGCCTTAAACGACGCCATGCTGCACATCATGCCCTTGTACATAAAGTGCGGGAAGCTCCACTTCATGGTCTCTTCCACCTCGGGACAAGTGGCGTGCACCACGGCGCGCAGGTGCTCCAGGATGGGCTGCGCGAAGTCGGCGGATTTGGCGATGTAGGCGTCAACGCGCGGATCGATGGTGGGCATGTCTGTTCTCGCTAAAAAATAGTACGCCAGCTATTGTAGACGTTTGTAACATTTCGTTGCACGATACATATAGTCGATATACCAAACCGGGCAATCTGGCATATGCTCCGGCTATGGATACCCGACACCTCGCCCGCCGTATCGCCCTGCCGCTCCTGCTGCTCAGCGGCTGCGCCACCACGCCACCGCCGCCGGCCGACCCTGCGGCCCTGAGCAGCGCCTTGAACCGCATCAGCTGGGGCGTCAACCAGAGCACCTACCAACAGGCCGAGAAGATGGGTTACACAGCGTGGCTGGATCAGCAGCTGCATCCCGCCCCCGCCGTGTTGCCGGCCGCCGCGCAGGCGCAGATCGACGCCATGACCATCGCGCAGACGCCGTTGCCGCAACTGGTACGGCAGATGGAGGACCAGCGCCGCGAATCCGACAAGACCGTGGCCGACGACGACGCCAAGAAAGCCGCGCAACGCGCCTACCAGCAGGAACTCGGCCGCCTGGCGAAGGAAGCCGCCACCCGCTCGCTGCTGCGCAACCTCTACTCGCCCAACCAGTTGCAGGAGCAGATGACCTGGTTCTGGCTGAACCACTTCAACGTCCACCAAGGCAAGAGCAACCTGCGCGCAATGGTGGGCGACTATGAAGAACAGGCGATCCGCCCGCACGCGCTGGGCAAGTTCCGCGACCTGCTGTCGGCGACGCTGCGCCACCCGGCCATGATCCGCTACCTGGACAACGAACAGAACGCCGCCAACCGCCTCAACGAAAACTACGCGCGCGAGATCATGGAGCTGCACACGCTGGGCGTGGATGGCGGCTACAGCCAGGCCGACGTGCAGCAGCTGGCGCGCATCCTCACCGGCGTCGGCGTCAACCTCGGCGACAAGACGCCCAACGTCCGCAGGGACAAGCTGGACCAGTACCGGCGCGATGGCTTGTTCGAATTCAATCCCAACCGCCACGACTACGGCGACAAGGTCTTCCTCGGTCAGCCCGTGAAAGGACGCGGCCTGGCCGAAGTCGACGAAGCGCTCAACCGCCTGTGCCGCCACCCTTCCACCGCGCGCTACGTCAGCCGCAAGCTGGCGGTCTACTTCGTGGCCGACGAACCGCCGCCGCAACTGGTGGAGCGCATGGCCGCGCGCTTCCAGTCCAGCGACGGCGACATCGCCGCCGTGCTGCGCGTGATGTTTACCTCGACCGAATTCACGCAATCGCTGGGCCGCAAGTTCAAGGACCCGGTGCACTACGTGGTGGCCGCCGTGCGCCTGACCTACGACGACAACATCATCCTCAACACGGGACCGATGCTCAATTGGCTGAACCGCATGGCCGAACCGCTGTACGGCCGCCAGACGCCGGACGGCTATGCGCTCACGCAATCGGGCTGGGCCAGCCCGGGCCAGATGACCACGCGCTTCGAGATCGCCAAGGCCATCGGCGGCGGCGCGGCCGGCCTGTTCAAGAGCGAAGGCGCGCAGCCGCAGGAGCGCCCGGCCTTCCCGCAATTGGCCAACGCGCTGTACTACCAATCGCTGAAAGCCTCCCTGGCGTCGGCCACGCAACAGGCGCTGGCACAGGCCACCTCGCCGCAGGAATGGAACACGCTGTTCCTGTCCTCGCCGGAACTGATGCACCGCTAGGAGAAACCCCATGCAACGCCGCACCCTGCTCAAGTCACTGACCGCCCTGCCCGCCGCCGCCATGGCCGGCCAGCTCTGGGCCGCGCCGGCCAGCAAGACGCGCCTGCTGTTCGTCTTCATGCGCGGCGGCTACGACGCCGCCAGCCTGCTGGCGCCCATCTCCAGCCAGTATTACTACGAGGTGCGGCCCAACATCGCCATCCCCAAGGCGACCGCGCTGCCGATCGACGCCGACTGGGGCCTGCACCCGGCCCTGCGCGACACCATCCACCCGCTGTTCACCGCCGGCCAGGCCGCCTTCGTGCCGTTCGCCGGCACCGAGGACCTGTCGCGCAGCCACTTCGAAACGCAGGACAGCATCGAACTGGGCCAGGCCCTGGACCGCAAGCGCGACTTCCGCTCCGGCTTCCTCAACCGCCTGGCGGCCACGCTGAACACCGACCGCGCCAACCCCATCGCCTTCACCGACCAGCTGCCGCTGATCATGCAGGGCGGCCTGCAAGTGCCCAACACGGCGCTGCGCAACGTCGCCAAGCCGGCCATCGACGCGCGCCAGGCCAAGCTGATCGCCGCCATGTACGAGGGCACGGCGCTGGCGCAGCCGGTGCGCGACGGCTTCACCGTGCGCGAAGACGTGATGAAGGAAATGATCGGCGAGATGGACGCCGCCAACCGCAACGCCATCACCGCCAAGGGCTTCGAGCTGGAAGCGCGCCGCATCGCCAAGGTGATGAAGGAGCGCTACAACATCGGCTTCATCGACGTCGGCGGCTGGGACACCCACGTCGGCCAGGGCAACGCCAGCGGCTACCTGGCCAACCGGCTGGAAGAACTCGGACGCGGCCTGTCCGGCTTCGCGCAGGAGATGGGACCGGACTGGAAAGACACGGTGGTAATCGTGGTCAGCGAATTCGGCCGCACCTTCCGCGAGAACGGCAATCGCGGCACCGACCACGGCCACGGCAGCGTGTACTGGGTGCTGGGCGGCGGCATCAACGGCGGCAAGGTACTGGGCGAACAGGTGCGGCTGGAACAGGCCACGCTGTTCCAGAACCGCGACTACCCGGTGCTCAACGAATACCGCGCCATGTTCGGCGGCCTGCTGGCGCGCATGTACGGCCTGAACGCCGGCCAGGTGGAAAGCATCTTCGGCACCAAGGGCCGCGACCTCGGCCTGGTGTAAGCCGCGTTAAGCGTGCGTCAGTAGCCAGTCGGTGGCGTCATCCACCGACAAGGGCCGCGAGTACAGGAATCCCTGGAACACGGCGCAACCAGCCTGGTTGAGGAACTCAGCCTGCGCCGCGCTCTCCACTCCTTCGGCAATCACATTCAGGCGCAGGTCCTGCGCCAGCTGCACCACCGTGCGCACCACCGCGTCGGCATCGCCGTGATCGGGCACATCGTTCAGGAAGCTCTTGTCCAGCTTGATGGTGTTGACGCGCAGCGTGCGCAGATAACTGAGCGAGGAATAACCGGTGCCGAAGTCGTCCAGCGACAGCCGGAAGCCCTGCTCGCGCAGTTGGTCCACCACGTTGCTGCCGCTGCGTTCCAGCTCGATGGCGTCGCGTTCGGTCAGCTCGATCTCCACCATCGCCGGCGTCAGGCCATGCTCGGCCAGGCCGCTTTGCAAATGCGCCAGATAGCTCGCATCCTGCAGCTCGTTGGCGCAGGAATTGACGCAGATGCGCAGCCCGCGCACGCCCACCGCCAGCCAGCGCTCCATCTGCTCGCAGATCTTCAGGAAGATGGCCTGCCCCAGCTGGGGCAACAGCCCGGTCTCGCGCGCCAGGCCGATGACGTATTCGATGGGTTGCTGCCCCAGTTCGTCCGGCAGCCGCAGCAAGGCCTCCATCGCCACCGTGTGGCCGTGGTCGTCGACGATGGGCTGGTAGGCCAGGTAGAAGGTATCGCTCATCAGGATGCGCTTCAACTCGGCATGGTCGGCATTCTTGCGGTGCGCGATCATGTCCAGCTCTTCGGTGTAGTAGTGATAGCAATTGCGGCCGGCGTTCTTGGCGTGGTACAGGGCCAGGTCGGCTTTCTTCAACAGGCTGTCGGGCGCGTTGGCGTCGACCGGGCAGACGGCGATGCCGATGCTGGCGCTGATCTTGACCTCGCGCTCACCCAGCTTGAACGGCCGCGCCAGCTCGGCCAGCAGCTTCTCGGCCAGCACGCCGCCGTCGGCCGGCGACGGCGCATACAGCTGCAGCAGCGCGAACTCGTCGCCGCCCAGCCGGGCCACGAAATCGCTCTCGCGGCTGGCGGCGCGGATGCGCTGCGCGGTCTGCTGCAGCAGCAGGTCGCCGGCCTGGTGGCCCAGCACGTCGTTGACTTCCTTGAACTGGTCGAGATCGATCATCAGCAACAGCAGCAGCTGGCCGGTGCGCTCGGCCAGCGCCACCATCTCGGAACGGCGCGCATCGAAGGCGGCGCGGTTGGACAGGCCGGTCAGCACGTCGATGGTGGCCAGGCGGCGGATCTCGTCCTGCGCCAGCTTGCGGTCGGTGACGTCGCGCAGGATCTTCAGGTAGCCGACCGGTTGCTGTTGGCCGTCGCGGATCGGCGTCAGCACGCCGTCGGCCCAGAAGCGCGAATGGTCCTTGCGCAGGTGCCATCGGTAATCGGCGGCGCGGTCCCAGCGCTGCGCGGTGGACATTTCCACCAGGTGCTCGCCGGCCAGCCGGTCGTCGATGGTAAACAGGCGCTCCATGCCCTGGCCTATCATCTCCTCCGGCCCATAGCCGAAGATAAGCTCGGCCCCCAGATTCCAGCTGGTGACCCGGCTATCGGTTCCGATGGTAAAAATCGCGAAGTCCTGCACGTTCAGGTATATCTGCCGCAGCAGCAGTTCGGGGCTAATTTCTGGGGCAATCACGGTTCCAAGTGGTGGCGTCATGGCTCGATATCTCAAAACAGGTTGGACCGCCACCCCGGTCCCAAGTTCAACCCATCATATCGGCCGCCAGCGCCCGTCCGTCCGGACTAAAATGGACGGTGCCGGTGATGCCGCCGTCGTCGAGCTCCAGCGTCACCAGGCCGGCCTCCTCCAGCAGCGTCAGTTGGCGGCGCAGCACGCTCATGGGCAGGCCGGCCTGTTTGCTCAGCCTGGCCAGCGAGCAAGGCTTGTCGGGCCGCTCGGCCTCCAGGCGCCATAAGGCCACAATCAGTTCATCAACCATCGCAAAGACCCTTAAACTAAAAATACAATATACTCGCAGAAAATATTACTGGACCGCAACATGAACAAAAAGCCCGAAGGCCACATCGAACCTTACACCCATCCGGCCGCCGGCTGGGGGGCGTTGAAACAGGTGGCCATCAACCTGGTGCGCGAGCGCGTGGCCGGCGGCAACTACAAGACCCTGCTCAAGCAAAACCAGCCGGACGGCTTCGACTGCCCGGGCTGCGCCTGGCCGGACCGCGAACACGCGTCCACCTTCGAGTTCTGCGAAAACGGCGTCAAGGCGGTGGCGGCCGAAGCCACCAGCAAGCGCGTGCGGCCGGAATTTTTCGCCGCCCACACCGTCACCGAACTGCTGGCGCAATCGGACTACGAACTGGAACAGCACGGCCGCCTGACCGATCCCATGGCCTACGACGCCGCCAGCGACAAATACCTGCCCATCGGCTGGGACGACGCCTTCGCGCTAATGGCGGCCCACCTGAAGTCCCTGCCGCATCCGGACCAGGCCACCTTCTACACCTCCGGCCGCACCGGCAACGAAGCGGCCTTCCTGTTCCAGCTGTTCGCGCGCATGTATGGCACCAACAACTTCCCGGACTGCTCGAACATGTGCCACGAGCCGACCAGCCGCGGCCTGCCGGGCACGGTGGGCATCGGCAAGGGCACGGTCACGCTGCAGGACTTCGAACACGCCGACACGCTGCTGATCTTCGGCCAGAACCCGGCCACCAACCACCCGCGCATGATGGGCGAACTGCGCGACTGCGCCAAGCGCGGTGCGACGATCGTCTCTATCAACCCGCTGCGCGAACGCGGCCTGGAACGCTTCACCAGCCCGGCCCACGCGCTGGAAATGCTGACCGGCGCCAGCACCGTCATCAGCACCCTGTTCATCCAGCCCAAGCTGGCGGGTGACTTCGCGCTGATCAAGGCCATCGCCAAGCGCCTGGTGGAACGCGACGACGACGCGCAGGCCGCCGGCCAGGCCAGCCTGCTGGACCGCGACTTCATCGAGCGCCACACCAGCGGCTACGCCGCCTTCGAACAAGACCTGCGCGCCGAGAGCTGGGACGTACTGCTGGCCGAATCCGGCGTGCCGCGCGCGCAGATCGAGCAGCTCACCGACATCTACATCCAGGGCAAGAACGTCATCTGCACCTGGGGCATGGGCCTGACCCAGCACAAAGGCGCGGTGGCGACCATCCAGATGCTGTCCAACCTGATGATGATGCGCGGGCAGATCGGCCGCCTCGGCGCCGGCCTGTGCCCGGTGCGCGGCCACTCCAACGTGCAGGGCGACCGCACCATGGGCATCGAGGAAAAGCCGACGCCGGCCTTCCTCGACCGCCTGCAAAAAGTATTCAAGTTCGAGCCGCCGCGCGAACATGGACTGGACACGGTCGACAGCATCCAGGCCATGCTGGACGGGCGCGTGAAAGTGTTCTTCGCCATGGGCGGCAACTTCGCCATGGCCACGCCGGACACGCCGCTCACCTTCGAAGCGCTGCGCAAGTGCGACTTGACGGTGCACGTGGCCACTAAGCTCAATCGCAGCCATCTGGTGACGGGCAAGCAGGCGCTGATCCTGCCGACGCTGGGCCGCACCGAGATCGACCTGCAGAACGGCGTGCCGCAAGGCGTGACGGTGGAAGACTCGATGAGCATGGTGCACCTGTCCTTCGGCATGAACAAGCCGGCCTCGGACAAGCTACTGTCGGAAACCGCGATCGTGGCGCGGCTGGCCCACGCCACGCTGGGCAGCGACAAGGTGGACTGGCTGGCGCGCGGCACCGACTATGCGTCCATCCGCGAAATGATCGAACAGGTGTTCGACGACTTCCACGACTTCAACGCGCGGCTTGCGCATCCGGGCGGCTTCCATCTGCGGGTCGCCTCGCGCGAACGTGAATGGCGCACCGCCAGCGGCCGCGCGCAGTTCGTGCCGCATAAGGTGGACCTGGACACGCCGATCCACCGCGCCCGCGCGCTGCACGGCGAGCGCCTGATGGTGCTGATGACGGCGCGTTCGCACGACCAGTACAACACCACCATCTACGGCCTGGACGACCGCTATCGCGGCGTGTTCGGCCTGCGCCGCGTGGTCTTCATCAACAAGGCAGACCTGGCGATGCTGGGGTTGAAGAACGGCGAGCACGTGGACATGGTCAGCGTCTGGGACGACAACGTCACGCGCCGCGCCGAGCGCTTCCTGCTGGTGGAATACGACATCCCGCGCGGCTGCCTGGGCGCCTACTTCCCCGAGACCAACGGCCTGGTGCCGCTGCACAGCACCGCCGACGGCGCCGGCACGCCAACCTCCAAATCGATCCCGGTGCTGCTGGAACGTCATGAACGCTCCAGCAGTACCGCCGCCTAGTGCGGTGCGGGCAGCACGAGGCGCCGCATCAGCTGCGCCTTGGCGCCTGAAACGGCTGGGATAGGTACCGCCAGCATGGCGCTGTCGCCCAGCAAGAACAGGGTCTTGCCGTCCGGGCTGATGGTGCCCAGCGCGCGCGTATCGCATCCATAGTCGCTGGTCTTGCAGGTCGGATAGTCCTGCAAATCGAAAGAACCCAGCAGCGGAAGGTCGGTGCTGGTCACCATGCGCGTGCTGCTGTCGAACACATAAACGCGCGGCTTGCTGGTCGAAGTGGCATACAGGCCGGAGCTGTCGTAAGCCATCACGTACAGGCGCTTACCATCGGGCGAGAATATCGGCGTGCGGCCGAAATACTCGCGGTCCGGAATCGCCACTTTGCCGATCATATTGAAGTCGCGGTCCCATACGATATATGTGCCTTCCGCAAAACGCTCGCCACGCAGGCTTTGGGCGGCCTCGTACCAGAAGTTCAGGCCGCCGGGGGCGACCTTGGACGCCAGGTCGTTACTGTCCAGCGACACCATCGGCGGCGCCGGCGAATAGCTTGCCGATTGCACGATATTGATGTGCGATCCATCACCGGAGGCCACCGCCCAACCGAAGTTGAAGGCGCCGCCGATGTTGCCGAAACGACGCGTGGACAGGTCGAAATACGCCATATAGCCGCCATCGTCCTGCACGCCGGACGAGCCGTTGAATAGCACTTTACCGTCGTTGCGCACCGCAATGCGCGGCAGGTTGTTGAGCGTGTCGCCATCCACGTAGCCGGCTTTAAAGCTGCCCTGTTCGGCCAGCGTGGCCGGATCGAACAGCTTGATATGGCCGGTCGTGACGGTCACCACCAGGCTCTTGCCATCGGGCGACATCGCTACCGCGTCGGCGCTCGTCACCGGAACGCTGCTGACATCCCAGCCCGTGACGGATTTGCTGAAGCGCATCAGCGAACCCAAGGTTTTATTGACCGTGTACAGGGCCTGCCGCTCGGGATCGAACACTATGCCGCCTTTGCTGCCTTGCGCGGCCACCGCCGCGTAGCCGATCGCCGGTTGCGACAGGGTCTTCAGAATCAGCGTCCCGGATGAGGCCCCGAGGCCATTCGACAAAGCCACGGAGGCGGTGCCGGTCGCCGCCGGCAAGGTCAGCTCGAACTGCGTATCGTTGACGCGCACGATCGCGGTGGGCGTGGTGCCGGTCACTTGCAGCACCTGGCGCAAATCCGCAATCGCATCGAAGCCGCGTCCGCGCACGATGTATTTGCCGGACTCGCCGGGAAGCCGGGTATGGGGGCTGATGTAATTCAGCTCGGGCAGCTTCTTGTTCAGCGTGACCGTGAATTTCGTCGCCGCCGTGACGCCGCTGGCCAGGCTGACAGTGATGTCGGCCGCGTGCAACTGGTTGTTGGCCAGCTTCAGCATTTCCGGTACATTCACGGACAAGCCCAATTTATCGGTGCGCAACGAGCCGCTATTGCGCGACAACACCAGCCAGCTGGCATTGCTGCTGGCCTGCCAACCCTGCACCGGCAGATTCGGGATGTCGATGCTGATCTGCCCGCTTAGGCTGCCTGCGGTGCTGGCCGCGTCAACCGTGAGCGTGGCGGCGCCGCTGATACTCCAGTCAGCCGGCAACACATTCAGCGTGACCGGCACGCTGACTGACAACACCTCGGGGCCGCCGCTCAGCACCACGTCGGCGCGGTAAATGCCGGGACTGAGCTTGGCTGCGGAAGCCACCAGATTCAAGCTGCCGCCCGCGCCTGGCGTGACCGCCAGCCAATCGCCATCGCCGCCGTACTGATAGCGTACGCTATTGCCCAGGGCCTGCGCCCACGGCGGCAGCGTCACCTTCAACTGCTGGGCGCCGCTGGCATAACCGGTGGGTGCGGAAAAGTCCAGGCTGGCGCGCTCTGGGGTAATGCTGGTCACGGAGGCCGGATCGGCGCTGACCACATAGTTGACCGCCAGCGAAGTCTGGCGCTCCCCCGCATTGATCATCAACACGCCGGAATAATTGCCCGGCGCCTTGGACGAAGCGACCACCGTCATGCCGCTGGCGGTGATATTCTTGGCCTGCAGCCAGGGCACGCTGCTGGTGACGGAGAAACTGCTGGCACCGGTCGGCAACTGCACCGCCACTGCGGCGGAGGCTGTGGCGCCGCCCAACGCCCGCAAATCCAGGCCAAGCGGCGTGACCTTCAAACCCTTGCTGATGCTGATCGTATACGCGACCTCGACCGGTGAACCTTTGAAGTGCTGGGCGCACTGCGTATCGGCGCACATCATCAGTTTCAGCGTGCCGGCGTACTCGCCCGCCGCCAGCTGCATTTTCGGGTACACATAAAACTGCGCTTGCGTACCGTTGATACGGGCCTCCACCCGGTCGATGGCGGTGCCGAGATCCTGGCCGCCGAAATAAGCCGTGGTCGGAACATTGGTGCCGCTGCCGGTGCCCAATATGACCTGAGGCGCGAGCACGCTGCCTTCATCGCCGGCGAAGCGCAACTGGGTGCGGTCGATACTGACCGAAAATCCCGGCGAGGGATCGGGCGTCGGTGTAGGGACGCTGGACGGAGCGCCGGCACTGGTGCCGCCGCCGCCGCCGCCGCACGCGGTAAGCAACAATGACAGGCCCAAAGCTGCCGCAAGCGACAATCGGTTATTCTTATAGTTAAACAATCAGTTCTCTCTAGAAATTCTTAAAAAGACAATTTTACCTTACCAGCGGCAATTCAGAGAGAGCCCGATTGCGGCAGACGCGAATCAGGTGTATTCAACGCAGCCGTCGTGGCGGCAAAAGCTTACCAGCTTGATGCCCGCTTCGGCGGCGATGTCGATCGCCAGCGTGCTCGGGGCGGAGATGGTCGCCAGCATGGGGATGTTCATGCGCGCGGCCTTGCGCACCAGTTCATAGCTGGCGCGGCTGGACATGAAGACGAAGCCGTTTGGCATGTCTACGCCTTCCAGCGCCAGGTGGCCTATCAGCTTATCAAGGGCGTTGTGGCGGCCGACGTCTTCGCATACGCGAAGCACGGCGCCGCCGGCATCGCACCATGCCGCCGCGTGCACGCCGCCGGTGGCGCGCATCAAATGCTGATGCTGGCCGAGTTCCGCCGCCGCGCGGGTGATCGCCGGTTGCAGCGCGCCTTCGCCGTGCAATGCGGCGGCGGCGATGCGCTCCGGTTGCAAATCCAGTAGCTCCAGGCTTTCGATGCCGCACACGCCGCAGCCGCTGCGGCCCGCCATCGACCGGCGCTGCTGCTTGAGCTGCACGAAGTCCTCGCTGGCGATGGTGATGTCGATCTCGAAGCTGCGCGCATGCTGGCGCACTTCGATGTCGAAAATGTCGGCGGCCTTGGCGACCAACCCTTCGGTCAGGGCGAAGCCCATGGCGAACGGTTGCAGGTCACGCGGCGTGACCATCATGACGGCATGCGAGATGCCATTGAAAACCAGCGCCACCGGGACTTCCTCGATGACGCGGTCGGTGGTGCGAACGGCATCCGCGCCGCGATGGCGCGTGGCCGGGCGTTCCTGAAACCCCGCTTGGTCCGACTCCAGATCCAGCTTCATACTGCCCCGCGAAATAAGCACAACGACTTATTCTACACGGGGCCGGGCAACACCGTTATGCAGCCAGCTGCGCTTCACCCACGCCGTAGTGGCGGGCGTAGCGTGCGTCCAGATTCGCCAGAGGCATCAGCAGGAACAGGTCGGCGCTTTCGAAATCAGGATCCCAGGCCGGTTCGCCGCAGATCCAGGCGCCCGAACGCATATAACCTTTCAGCAGCGCAGGCACTTGCGGCTTTTGCGCGGCTTCCAGTTTGGAGAACGGGAACGGCAGGTGCGGCGTAACGCGGTACTCCAGCGGCGCCATGTTCTTTTCGATCAGCTGCTGGTACACGGCGACGGCATTGTGACCGCCATCGGCCAGGCTGATGCTGGCGCAGCCGACCAGGAATTCGGCGTTCTCGCGGGCCATGTATTCGGCCAGGCCGGACCACAGCAGCATGATGACGCTGCCGCCGCGATAATCAGGGTGGATGCAGGCGCGGCCTGCTTCGACGATGCGGCCACGGATGTTGTTCAGGCGGCCCAGGTCGAATTCGCCTTCAGAATACAGGCGACCCAGCTTGCGGGCGCGGTTGGCGCTCAGCAGGCGGTAGGTGCCGACCACCATCAGCGAGTTCGCGTCGCGCACGATGAGGTGGTCGCAGTGTTCGTCGAATTCGTCGCTATCGAGGCCGTCGGCGCGAACGAGCGCGCTCAGGCCCATCGATTCGATGAACACCTTGTAGCGCAAGCGCTGAACTTCGCGCAGTTCTTCCGGCGTGCTTGCCATACTGAGTACCAGCTTGCCGGACGATGCTCGTACGTCCGCTTGTATGATCGAGGTTTGCATGCTTCATCCCTTTTGTGTGGAAGACGAAGCAAGCGTAACGATCGAATACTTCAAGAAAATGACAGAGAAATGTCATTTTCGTGACATGTTGTTTTTTAATCAGGCTTCTTTGGACGGCCGGTTTTCAGCTGCGGCAGGCCGGCCAGCACGTTCTTCAGGGTCGCCAGGTCGATCTGCGAGATCAGGGCTACGCCGACGCGCAGCAGTTCGCTTTTCTTGACTTCGAAACCGGCTTTCAGGGCGGCTTTCTTCACATGGCCCAGCACCGCGTACTCGGATTCCGGCATGGTGAAGCTGTCGCGCACCAGTTTTTCTTTTGGCGCTTTTTTCACTTCCGGTGCGGCTGGCTTGGCAGCGGCTTTCGGCTTGGCTGCGGCCTTAGGCGCCGGCTTGGCTGCGGCGGCCTTCGGTGCGGCTTTAGGTGCGGCCTTCGGCGCCGGCTTCGCAGCTGCTTTTGGCGCAACTGCCTTCGGCGCCGGCTTGGCGGCTACCTTCGGTGCGGCGGCTTTCGGTGCAGGTTTAGCGACTGCCTTCGGCGCTGCGGCTTTCGGCGCGACCTTCACGGCTGGCTTGGCGGCCGGCGTGGCTGGCTTGGTTGCGGTGGCGGTTGCGGTGGTTTTAGGGGTTGCCTTGGTGACCATACTCACTCCAATTTAATCAATAATATAAACAGTATATATCATTTCAGATGCGCAGCCACGCGGCTGAACAATTGATCTGGATTAACAGGCTTGCGTAAAAAGTCCACCGCGCCGACGCTGCGCCCCAAAGCCTCGTCTTCCGGCAGGCTTTTCGCGGTCAGGAACACCACCGGAATCGCCGCGCTGGCGGGGTCCGCCTTGAGCCGGCGGCAGGTCTCGATGCCATCCACGTCCGGCATCATGATATCGAGCAGGATCAGGTCAACCTTGGACGAGGCCACGATCTGCAAGGCCGTCGCGCCGTTGGTCGCCACCTTGGTGGTGTACTTGTCCTTCAACAGACTCGATAGCAAGGTGATATTGTCCGGCGTGTCGTCCACGATCAGCACGGTGCGTCGATTATTATTGTTCATCATGTCTCCTGTCTTCCAATAGCGGCGGCCAGCACTTTGCCGGCCGCTTCGAATTCATACTGCTCCATGTGATGGCTGAGTCGCGCCATCTCCGGCGCCGACAGCGCCGCCGCCAGGCAGGCGTGCGCCCGCTCGAAGTAATCCATGCTCTCGCCGCTGAACTCCGCCAGCAGCGCCGCCAGGTCCTTCATCGCCTGCCGCGCATCGGCGGCGCTGGCGCAGGCCACGCCGTCGCCACTTTCCAGCGCCTGCGGCAGCGGCGGCACCGGCGGTATCACCTTCATCGACATGCCCAGCCAGCGCGATAGCACGCCATACAGGCGCTGCGGATCGATAGGCTTGGCGATATAGTCCTGCATACCCTCCTCCAGGCAGCGCGCCCGCATTCCCGCCAACGCGTTCGACGTCACCGCGATGATCGGCAGCTCGCTGAAGCGGCTGTCCATGCGCAGCAGGCGCGTGGCCTCATGGCCGTCCATCACCGGCATGCCCAGGTCCATCAGCACCAGGTCATAGGCGCGCGGACCGGCCTCCAACAGCCGCGCCACCGCCTCGCGGCCGTCGTTCACCACCTCCACGTCCAGCCCCTGCAGCTCCAGCAGCTCGCGCGTCACGTCCTGATTGTCTGCGCTGTCCTCGGCCAGCAGCACGCGGGCCGTGCGGCGCGGCGATGCGTCCAGCTGCAGGTCGCCCGCCACGCCGTGCTGCACCGCCGAGTGCACCGCCAGCGCGGCCGCGTCGGACAAGGCAAACGGCAAATCGAAACGGAACACCGAACCCTGCTCGATCTCGCTTTCAACCTCGATATTCCCGCCCATCAGACGCACCAGCTGCTGCGAAATCGACAGCCCAAGGCCGGTGCCGCCGTAGTGCCGCGTGGTCGAGCCGTTGGCCTGGCTGAAGGCGCGGAACAGCCGCGATTTCTGTTGCGGCGTCATGCCGATGCCGGTGTCGCCGACCGAGAAGCGGATCACCGTTTTATCGTCCGCCTGCCCGCGCAGTTCGCAGCGCAATTCCAGCTTGCCTTCCAGCGTAAACTTGACGGCGTTGTTGACCAGGTTGATCAGCACCTGCCCAAGCCGCAGCGGATCGCCCACCAGATAGCGCGGCACATCGTGCGCGGTGTTGATGACATAGGTCAGGTGCTTGTCGGCCGCGCGCTGCGCCGTCACGCTGTTCACATTGACCAGCACATCCTCCAGCGAGAACGGAATCGCCTCCACCTCCAGCCGTCCCGCCTCGATCTTGGAAAAATCCAGGATGTCGTTGATGATGCCCAGCAGGTTCAGCGCCGCGCGGTGGATCTTGCTGATGTAATCGTGCTGCCTGGCCGTCATCTCGGTGCGCAGCGCCAGGTAGGCCATGCCGATCACGGCGCTCATCGGCGTGCGGATCTCGTGGCTCATATTGGCCAGGAACTCGGACTTGGCGATGTTCGCCGCCTCCGCCATCACATTCGCGCTGACCAGTTTCTGCTCGCGCTCGCGGCGTTCGCTGATGTCGCGGATAAAGGCGCAGAACTCGAAGCTGTCGCGCTCCTCCATCTTCACCTGCGTAATCGCCAGCTCGATCGGGAATTCCTCGCCATTGCGGCGCAGGGCGTACACCTCGATGCGGGTATCGAGCACGCCGCCACCGCCACCGCCGGTCAGGTAGCGCTGCATGCCGCGCTTGTGGTCATAGCGGAAGCGCGGCGGAATGATGGTCTTGTCCAGCTCCAGCCCCAACGCCTCCTCGCGCTGCCAGCCGAAGATCACCTCCGCCTGCCTATTCCAGCCGACGATGCGACCCTCCACGTCCATGCGCACCACCGCATCCAGCGCCGTGTCGACGATGTTCTGCAGCTTGGCCTGGCTGTCGCGCGCCAGCTGCATGCTGCGCGTCAGCTCTGCCGTGCGGTCGACGATGCGCTGTTCCAGGTCCGCATTCAGGTCGCGCAGTTCGCGCTCGGCGTCGCGCAGGCGCGTCATGGTGTCGCGGAAGCGCAGCACGGCGTCGGACAGCCGCCCCACCTGGTCGTCGCGTCCCACGCCGGAGAGCTTGATGTCGGTCTCGCCGCGCGTCAGCTTTTCCAGGCCGACGCGGATGTCGGCGAACGGCCGCGCCGCGCGCCGCCCGACGATGAAGATCGACAGCACGATGCCCAGCGCCAGCAGCAGGTTGGCCGCCACCGTGTTGACGATCTGGCGCTGCAAATCCAGATCCATCTGCTGGCGCGAATACGCCAGGTCGATGGAGCCCACCGGATAGCTGCGGCGCGCGTCGCTGAACTGGATCTCGCGCCGCACGCGGATCGACGACACCGGCTCCCTCATCGGCGACACATAACTGGCCAGCTCCGCACCGCCCGGTCCCAGCACGCGCAGCACCAGCACCTCCGGCGTGGCGCCGGAAGCGTCCACCACGCTGGAGACGGCCGCGCTGTTGATGTCGAACAGCGGCCGCGCCAGCGCCTGCGACAGCACCGCAGCCAGCCGCTCGGCGCGTTCGCGCAGGTTCTGTTCGGCCTCGCTGCGCAAGGTCTGCATCACATAGGTGGTATAGATGGCGGTGGAAATCGCCACCGCCAGGAAGATGCCGAAGCCCAGCCGCAGCAGGATGTTGCGCCGCCAAGCCAGCCGCAGCTGCGACAGCGGGCCGCCGCCGTCGCTCAGCAACCTGTCCTGCGTGTCAATGACGGACTCCCTCGGCCAGCGCCAGCTTCTTGTATGCCGTGCTGTTGCGGGCCTGCTCCATGGCTTCCCAGATGCGCGCCGCCAGTTGCGGCTTGGACGCCACCAGCGCGTGCGACAAAATCAGAAAGTACGGTTTTTCGATGATCGGCACCGGCAGCTGCTCCAGCTGCGCGCCCAACGGGCCGCGCATCAAGCCGGCGGCGTCGCTGCCGCCCACCGCAGCCGCCGCCAGGCGGCCGGCGATCAGCTTGCGCGCCAGTTCGTCGGCGCGCTGGCTGCCCTCGTCTACTTCCAGGTTCTGCGCGCGCAGCACGTCGCCCACCGAATAGCCGAGCTGGAAACCGATCGCGCCGTCCAGATTGCTGAACTGTTTTCCGTCCCAAGCTACCTTGCTGCCTTTGCGGCGCAACACCACGTAGCGGTCGATGTGCATGCGTTTGCTGGCGTCGACGTTGTCGCCGCCGGGATATTCGCCCAGCTCGCGGCGGTCAGGCTTGTAGCTGACGGCGAAAGCGCCATCGACAGCGTTGGACTTAAGCTGCGCCAGGCAACGCTTCCACGGGATGCTCTGGAAATCGAAATGGATGTCGAGCCGCTGCTCGACCAGCTTGAGCAACTCGAAATTCAGGCCGCCGCCGTTTTCCGTGCGCCAGGGCCGCACATCCTGCGCCTCGTAGCACAGGGTCACGGTTTCCCTGGGCGCGGCAACGACAGGCAAGGACAGGGCCAGCAGCATGGCGATGCAGCAGCGTCTGATCCTGTCGTTCATGGCGTTTTCCTCGCTAAGTGGTGCGGATGGTGAAGTCTACACCGACTTCGTCCCACTGCTCCTGTTCCTTCTCCAGCCAGTAGGACAGGGTCGGATGCTCGGCCACCCACTCGCGCCGGATCTCCAGCTCGACGCGGCTCTTGAAACGCAGCTTGATCTGCGTGAAATCGATGTCGATCCGCGAGTGCATGAACAGCACGGCCAGCCGCAGCGCCACCACCGCCTTGATGAAGTCAGGCTCGCCCAGCACCTCCACCACCTTGCGCAGGTTGCCCTTGTGCGCCAGGATCAAGCGGCTCATGACGCGCTGCTCGCGCGATGTGAAGCCCGGCAGGTCGGCATTCTCGATGATGTAGGCGGCATGCTTGTGATAGCCGGTGTGCGACACCACCATGCCCATCTCGTGCAGCAGTGCGCTCCAGTACAGATGGCGCTCGTACTGGTCGGCGGCCGGCTTGGTCTGGGCGTACAGCGCCAGCGCGTCGTTGGCCACGCGGTTGGCGCGACGTTCGTCGACGTGGAAGCGCTCCACGCAGGCCAGCACCGACTGCTCGCGGCGATCGCGCTTGGTCGAGCGCAGGTGCAGGTCCCACATCACGCCCATGCGCAGGCCCGCCTCGATCGGCTGCACCACCGGCACATCGAGCTCGCGCACCAGGCCGATCAGGATCGCCAGCCCGCCGATGATGGTGCCGGCGCGGTCCGGCTTCAGGCCCGGCATGTCGATCTTGCTGACATGGCCGCACTCGATGAAGCACTGTTTCAGCGCCTCCAGCGTCTGCGCATTGACTTCGCGGCCGATGCCGTTCTTGACAATGATGTCGGCGATGGTGCGCGCGGTGCCGGACGAGCCGTAGCACTGCTTCCAGAACTGCGGCCGGTACGGCGGCGCGGCGTCCTCGAAATGGCTGCGCGCCGACAGGATGGCCGCCTCGAACGACGGCCCGTCCACCCGGCCGCCGATGAAGAAGGCCAGGCTTTGCTTGACCGTGCCGACGCTGAACGATTCGACCCGCTCGATCTCCTGCCCGCGCCCCAGGATCAGTTCCGTCGAGCCGCCGCCGATGTCGATCACCAGCCGGCGTTCGCCGGGCAGCGCCACGGCGTGCGCCACGCCCATATAGATCAGGCGCCCCTCCTCCTCGCCGGAGATGATCTCGATCGGGTAACCGATGGCCAGTTCGGCCTGCGGCAAAAAGGCGGCGGAATTGCGCGCCACCCGCATGGCGGAGGTGGCGACCACGCGCACGGCGTCCAGCTTGTAGCCGGCCAGCACGGTGCGGAAGTTCTTCAGGCAGTTGAGGGCGGCCTGCATGGCGGCCGGCGTCAGGTCGCCGTTGGCGTCCAATCCTGCGGCCAGCCGGATCGGCTCGCGCACGCTCTTCAGGACGCGTATGGCCTCGCCATCATGCTTGCCGATGTGGAGGCGAAAACTGTTGGAACCCAGATCTACTGCTGCATACATATAATTGGAAGGCTCCGTGCAAAATAACCAGCTGAAATCAAACTAAACGGTTTATACCATTATAAGCAAGATAAGCCCGCTATATGACCGCTTGATGACTAGGCTTC
Organism: Duganella paludis; assembly: GCF_054461335.1. Taxonomy (NCBI): domain Bacteria; kingdom Pseudomonadati; phylum Pseudomonadota; class Betaproteobacteria; order Burkholderiales; family Oxalobacteraceae; genus Duganella; species Duganella paludis. The sequence goes on along the minus strand of NZ_CM136922.1, from coordinate 5,362,193 downwards.
CACATTTCCGTTGTTAATCGCCTCAACCACGCGATTACTGCCGCCCAGCTTGGCCGCCTGCAACGCTTCGTCGGCCCGTTTGAACAGGCTGACGGTGCTGTCCTCGGCGCGGATCACCGTCACGCCCAGGCTGGCCGTCATGCTGATCACGGCTTTTTCCGCCTTGACCGGCAGCGCCGCCACCGCGTTGCGGATGCGTTCGGCCACCATGCCGGCATCCTCGAGCGAGGTGCGCGGCAGCAGGATGGCGAATTCGGCCCCGCCCAGGCGGCCCATCTGGTCCGAGTCGCGCAACTGCTTCTTGCAGACGTCGACCATGGCCTTCAGCACCATGTCGCCGGCCGGATGGCCGTAGCTGTCGTTGACGCGCTTGAACTGGTCCAGGTTCAGGATGATCAGCGCGGTGCTCATGCCGGGACGGCGCGACAGCGCGATCCACGGCGTCAGCGCCTGGTAGAAGCCGCGCCGGTTCGGCACGTCGGTCAACGGATCGACCACCTCCAGCCGCGCCAGCTCGGCCTGCGCCTGTTCGCGCCCCAGCAGCAGATAACCGAAAGCGTTGCCCAGCATCATCAAATAGAAAGCCGCGATGCCGGCGCCCTGCACTGCCAGCGCGCTGACGCCGCTCACGTCGGCCGACAGCAGCGACCACAAGCCGCGCGCCACCACGGCCGCGCTCAGCAACAGCATCAGCAGCACCAGGTAGCGCCGCAAGGCGCTGCCGTTGCGCCAGCCGCGTCCCAGCGCGGCCGCGCCGGCGACGAAAAAGAAGGCCGCCGCCACCGAGCCGATGGCGATGCGGCTGCCGGCCGGCACTTGCAGCAGCCAGGCGCCGACGTACACGCCGATGGCCGCACCCAGCGCCGGCAGCAGGTATTGACGCCATACGCGGCGGCCGGCCTGCTCCCACAGCGCGGCGGCGTCGAGCGCGAAGCCGGCGAACAGCACGGCGTTGGCAAACGGGATGGTCAGGAAATCGGGGAGGTCACCACGGAAATACAACAGGGTCCAGGCCACGGCCTGGCACTGCTTGGCCCAGGTCCAGGTGGCGTGGGCGCGCGCGCGGTCGGCGACAGGGCCACCGCTGCGGCGCGCTTCCAGCCCATAAAAGAACAGCGCCGCGCACAGGCTCAGATTGCCCAGCGCCAGCGCCAACAGCAAGGTTTTTATATCCATCACCGCAGCGGGTCAGACCTCGTGTTCGACATTGGTGCTGCCGTCGCCCATCTTGCTGCACCACGCTTGCGTGAAGAAGGCTTTTTCGTCCTCGGTCGGGGTGTCATGCCAGAACACGATCAGCGTGCCCTTGTGGTCGTGCATCTGGCTGACTTTTTCGATAAAGGTCTGCTTGCCGGCCAAATCCGCCAGCGCCGCCACGTAACCGTAGACGCGGCCCAGCCGCTCCAGGCGGTCCGGTTCGGTGAAGCTGTTGGTGGCGGTAAGCGTAGGGTGATCTAAAAACATCGTATCTCTCTCCAAGATGGCTGCCGGAGGGCGGGCCTGTGCTATCGCCATGCTACTATAAATTCCCTAGGTAAATCCACAATACAACAAAACTTGGCTCCCCCAACCGCCCAACAACCGAAGGTGCGCACGCTGGGCAACACCCGCCTGCTGGAGTTCCAGCCCGGCATGGTGCAAAGCGAGATGCGCCTCTCGCGCCCCGACGACCTGGTGCTCAGCTACGCCCGCGCCATGATGTGCTTTGTGCTGTTTCATCCACAGCCCGAGCACATCGTCATGGTCGGGCTGGGCGGCGGCTCGCTGGCCAAGTTCTGCTACCGCTATTTGCCGCACTGCCGCATCACCGTGCTGGAACTCAATCCCCAGGTGATCGCCCTGCGCGAGCAGTTCGCCATCCCGCGCGACAACGCCCGCTTCCGCGTGATCGAGGCCGACGCGGTCGACTATATGCGCAAGCTAGACAACAGCGCCGACGTGCTGCTGGTGGACGGCTTCGACGCCGACGGCCTGCCGCCGCCCTTGGGCAGCGCCGCCTTCTACGCCGACTGCCGGCGTGCCCTGCGGCCCGGCGGCGTGATGGTCACCAACATCTTCAGCTACGACCCCCACTACGGCGCCATGCTGCGCCGCCTGCGCCACACCTTCCAGGGCCGCATCTGCTGGTTTCGCGGCATCGCCGGCAACAACCGCATCCTGTTCGCAGTCAAGGATGGCAAGCCGTCGCCGGCGCTGGCCATGCAGCAGAAGGTGGCGCGCACCCACGGCCTGCCCCTGCCGCTGCTGAACCGCCTGATGGCGCACTGGACCGTGCTGAAGATGCGCTGGTCCTGATCGTCTTGCCGAACGTGGTGTTTTAACAAATGCATCTGTCGCCACGGCATTTTTTGTGACACACTAGCTATCATCCCTGCGGTCCCCGCCCCTGTCCGCATTCCGCCATTCCATCCCTTCGGAAAGCGCGTCATGCCGTCTTCCCGCAAGTCATCCCGGATCTCCCTGGCGGCCATTCTGACCCTGCTGACCGGCTTCGCCGTCACCGGCATGCTATTCGTGGCGGTCAGCGCACTGGAATACAGCAAGATGGAACTGAGCTTCCAGCAGCGCGGCCATATCCGCGCCGCCGCGATCCGCCGGGGCATGGACGACACGCTGGAACTCGTTACCATCCTCAACGGCCTGTTCAAATCGGTGGGCGTGGTCAGCCGCGAGCAGTTCGCCAACTTCACCCAGCCGCTGCTGGCACGCTACCCATTCGTCCAGGCCTTCAATTACCAGCGCGTGATGGACGACGCCACCGCCCGCCGCCACGAGGCCGAAACGCAAGCACAGCATCCCGGCTACCGCCTGCACGACGGCGGCAACCAGCCCATGCTCTCGCGCCCGCAACACGTCATCGTCGACTACCTGGAACCGCTGGAAGGCAACCAACCCGCCTTCGGCCTGGACGTGGCCTCGCTGCCGGCCATGGCGCGCGTGGTGTTCGATGCGGCCGACAGCGGCCAGCCGCGCACCACCGCGCTGATGCGGCTGGCGCAGGAACAGGGCCGCCAGCAAGGCTTCGTGATGATGATGCCGGTGTACCGCCCGGGCGCCGAACTGGGCACGGTGGCCGAGCGACGCGCGGCGTGGCTGGGCAACACCAGCGCGGTGATCCGCTCCGCCGACCTGATCCAGAAGATCCTGCTGGCGGCCGACCTGCTGGACGACCGCGAGCTGATGGTGCAGGTGTATATCGGCGACGACATCCGCCCGGCCAACCTGGTGTACAGCCTGGGCCAGCCGGCCGACGCGCCGCCGGCGCCGCGTCCGCTGCAGCGTTGGCTGGCCTTCGACTACCGCGAGCCTTATGTACGCACCTTCAACGCCGCCGGCAAATCCTGGCATGTGCAGGTGACGCCGCTGCCGCGCCCTTTCCTGCCACACCACCTGGGTTCGCTCTCGACCCTGCTCGGCGGCCTGCTGTTCTCGCTGCTGACGGCGGCCTTCGTCAACTCGCTGGCCCGCCGCTCCTCCCGCGTGCAGCGGCTGGTCGACGAGCGCACCGTGGCGCTCCAGCTCAGCAACGAAAAACTGGCCGAGGACGTGGCCGCCCGCAAGCGCACCGAGGAAGCCTTGCAGGAAAGCGAGCACCGCTTCCGCCGCCTGCTGGCCTTGTCCTCGGACTGGTACTGGGAGCAGGACGAGGAATTCCGCTTCACCAATATCACAGGCGGCTTCTTCGACAAGGGCAAGCAAGACCCCCAGCGCTTCCTCGGCAAGACCCGCTGGGAGCTGCACCCGGAGATGTGGGACAACCGCTGGGGCCGCGACCACCGCACCGTGCTCGAATCGCACCTGCCCTTCACCAACCTCGAATACGCGCTGCCCGGCCACGACGGCCAGACCCACTGGTTCAGCACCAGCGGTGAGCCAGTGTTCGACCGCGAGGGCAAGTTCAAGGGCTATCGCGGCACCGGCACCGAGATCACCGAGCGCAAGCAGGCCGAGCAGCGCATCCAGCACATCGCCCACCACGACGTGCTGACCGGCCTGCCCAACCGCGTGCTGCTGCAGGACCGGCTGAGCCAGGCCGTGGCCTTCGCCAACCGCAGCGGCAAGCCGCTCTGGGTGATGTTGATCGACCTCGACCGCTTCAAGTTCGTCAACGACAGCCTCGGCCACAAGGCCGGCGACCAGTTGCTCAAGACCGTGGCCCAGCGGCTGCAGGACAGCGTGCGCGAAAGCGACACCGTGGCGCGACTGTCGGGCGACGAGTTCGTCGCCATCCTCACCGAGTATCCGGAGGAAGCCACGCACGACATCGCCCAGCGCATCATGCGCGCGGTGACCCAGCCGGCCATGCTGGAGGGGAAGGAATTCTTCGTCACCTGCTCGATCGGCGTGGCCGTGTACGGCGCCGACGGCACCTCGGCCCAGCGCCTGATCGAACACGCCGACATCGCCATGTACCGCGCCAAGAAGCTGGGGCGCAACAACACCCAGTTCTACGAACCGGCCATGAACGAGGAAGCGCGCGAACGGCTGCGCATCGAAAGCGCGCTGCGCAAGGCGCTGGAGCGGCAGGAATTCGTGCTGCACTACCAGCCGCAGGTGGACTTGCAGAGCGGCCGGGTGGTCGGCATGGAAGCGCTGTTGCGCTGGCAGCATCCGGAACTGGGCATGGTGGCGCCGAACCGCTTCATCGGCCTGGCCGAGGAAACCGGGCTGATCGTGGAAATCGGCGCCTGGGTGTTGCGCGAGGCCTGCCGCCAGGCGCGCAGCTGGATGGACGACGGCCACGGCATGCTGCGCATCGCGGTCAACCTGTCACCGCGCCAGTTCAGCGAGCCGCAACTGCTGTCATCGATTTCGCAGGTGCTGCTGGAGACCGGCCTGCCGCCGGCCTGCCTCGACATCGAACTGACCGAGGGCCTGTTCATGCACGACGTGGCGCAGGCGGTGGAGCTGCTGCACAAGCTCAAGGCGCTGGGACTGGCGCTGTCGATCGACGATTTCGGCACCGGTTACTCCAGCTTCTCCTACCTGCGCCACTTCCCTATCGACGTGCTGAAGATCGACCGTTCCTTCGTCAGCGACATCAACGAAGACGACGACGCGGCCATCGTGGTCTCCATCATCGCGCTGGCGCACAATCTCAAGCTGCGCGTGATCGCCGAAGGCGTGGAGACCGAAGGCCAACTGGCCTATCTGCGCCGCAACGGCTGCGACGAGATCCAGGGCTACTACTTCAGCCCGCCGCTGCCGGCTGCGGACTTTGCCCTGCTGCTGCGCCAGGGACGGGATCTGCAAACAATGCTGGCGCCGGTCGTGGCGTAGCGCGCCGCTTGCGCGGCTTGGGCGCCAGCATGGTGCCGGTGCAGTTGACGGCGCCGCAGCGGCAGGCGAACTCGCGCTTGATGGCCGGCGTGTGGCGGCCTTCGTAAATCAGCGGATAGGAATAGCTGAGTTCTTCATCCTGTTTGATGTCGTACAGCGCGTAGATGAAGATGCGGCCGTCCTCTTCCTCGATGGCCTCGCAATTGGGCTCGCAGGAATGATTGATGAAGCGCGCCTCGTTGCCGTGGTCGCCGCCGTCGACGACGTTGCCGTTGGCTAGGCTGAAGAAGAACGTGTGATTGTGCGGGCCGCCCTGGATTTCGGCGCGGATCTGCGCTTCATCCCAGGAGATCTCGCGGCCTGCATATTCCACGATGCGTTCACCGGGTGCGATATCGCGTTGTGCGAACACGCCATTGCCGTGTACCGAAGAACGTTCGACACGGAAGGCGGGCTGGTCTTGCTGGGTTTCTGGTTGGCTGGCGCTGGACATGGCAATCGATAAGGTCAACGATCTTTGATTAAACCACAGCCACCAGCACCACACAAATCGTATCGCAATCGTACCGGCAAATTTTATCTAGACTATTTCTTCTAGATGGCATACAGTGCCCTGCATGAGAACCCTCTACACACTTGGACTATCCCTCGCCGCGCTGTTCGCGCCCGCCGTCAACGCCGCGCAGACACAGGAGCCGGCCGCCGCCATCACGGCATTCCTGCAAAGCGAAATGCAGGAGCGCCAGATACCTGGACTACAAATCGTCGTCATCCAGCACGGCAAGCCGGTGCTGTCCAAGACGCTGGGCGTGGCCAGCATTCAGTACGGCGTGCCGGTCAGCGCCAGCAGCGTGTTCTCGATTAATTCCGCCACCAAGTCCTTTACCGGCGTCGCCGTCATGCAGCTGGCGCAGCAGGGCAAGATCGATCTGCAGGCGCCCGTCTCGCGCTACATCGACGGCTTGCCCGCCGCATGGCGTGCCATCAGCGTGACCCAGCTGCTCAACCACACCTCCGGACTGCCCGACATCCTCGACCCCGCCAGTTCGGCCATGCTGGCCAGCACCGAGGAAGCGGCGTGGAAAGCCGTGCAGGCCTTGCCGATGGAGTTTGCGCCCGGCGAGCGCTTCAGCTACAACCAGACCAACTACGTGCTGCTGCAAAAAATGATCACGCAGCTCAGCGGCCAGCCCTACCTGCAATTCATCCAACACAAGCAGTTCGATGCGGCGGGTATGCCGGACACCGGTTTCGGCGACAGCCTGGATGTGGTCAAGAACAAAGCCAACTCCTACCGCCTGGGTGCGGACGGCGTCACCTTCAACAATGTGATCGAGGACTTCCCGGTCTATACACGCGCCGGCGCAGGCATCAACAGCAACAGCCAAGACCTGGCCCGCTGGATCATCGCCCTGCAACAGGGCCGGCTGCTGGACCAGGCCAGCCTGCGCCAGTTGTGGGCGCCGACCGCATTTGCGGACGGCAAGCCGGCGCCTTGGGCGTTGGGCTGGCCGGCGATACGGCGTGACAAGCATCGCGCCGTGGCCGGCATGGGCGGCGGGCGCTCGGCGTTCTATGTCTACCCGGACGATGACCTGGCGGTCGTCATCCTCACCAACCTGGCCGGCGGCCAGCCACAACAATTGATGGATTCGGTGGCGGGATGGTATCTGCCCGAGCTGAAGAAAATCAGCAGCGGTGCGCACACGCTGTACCGCCTGCGCCAGCGCGTCGCGCAATCGGGCTATGGCGACATCGACCAGAAGCTGCAGCAGGTGATGCAGCAATACGCACTGGCGCGGCCGTCGCAAAACGATTTGAACAACTGGGGCTATCGCCTGCAGGGCAGGCATCAGAACCAGACGGCGCTGGCCGTGTTCGAGCTGGCGCTGCGCCTGTATCCGGACAACACCGACGCGGTGGAGCAACTCAAGACGCTCAAAGCAAGCAAGCTTTAAGGTCGCGCGCAAACTGCGCCGCCTGTCCATCCTGCATATTGGAGACGGTGATGCGGATCGCCTGCGCGTGCGGCTGCGAGTTGGCTTGCACCGCGTAGGCGCTGCCCAGGCGCACCAGCCAGCCTTTTTTCGCCAGCGCGTAGGCCAGGTCTTTGGCGTCCTGCGCCACGGGTATCCAAATATTCAGGCCGCCGTCCGGACGCGGCGCGGCGATGCCCTGCTGTTTCAGCGCCGCGTGCAGTTCGTCGCGCCGCGCCGCATAGCCGGCGCGCGCCGCCTGCACGGTGTCGCGCACCTGTGCCGATTCCAGGCAGGCCGCCACGATGGCTTGCAGCAGATGGCTGACCCAGGTCATGCCCGGCGCCAGGCGGATGCGCAGGCGGGCGGCGGTGTCGGCGTCGCAGGCCACGAAGGCCAGGCGCAGGTCCGGGCCCAGCCCTTTTGATACGGAGCGCAGCAGCGCCCAGCGCTTGGTCGAGGCTGGAATCACGGAGTGGTATGGCGTGTCGGCCAGCAAGGCGAAGTGGTCGTCCAGGATCACCAGCACATTCGGGTGCCCGGCCAGCACCCGCTTCAGCTCCTCGGCGCGGCGTTTCGACAGGCTGCAGCCGGTCGGGTTGTTGGCGCGCGGCGTCAGCAGGACGGCACGCGCGCCCTCTTCCAGTGCACGCGCCAGTCCTTGCGGCTGCATGCCCTCGTCATCGATGGCCACGCCCACGGCCTGCATGCCGCCGATGCGCAGCGCGTTGATGCTGCCGAGGAAGCACGGATCTTCCACCGCCACCTTGTCGCCCGCCACCAGGTGCGCGACCGCCAGGCGCTCGATGCCATCGACCGCGCCGTGGGTCAGCTCCAACTCCCAGCCGGCCGGGCAGTCCGGCGTCATCCACACCTTGCCCCACTCACGCAGCGCCGGCAGGATGGTGTCCTCGCCGTAGAGGAAAGGCTTGGCCATGCGGCCGGCCAGCAGGGTCGATACGTCGGGCAGCCAGTCGGCGTTCGGATTGCCGTGGGCGAGGTCGATCAGTGGCGTGTCGGCGCTCAGGCCTTCCTGCTCGCCGGCGCTGGGCGGCGCCACGATGGAGGTGCCGAGCCTGCCTTGCGCCACGGCCAGGCCCGCCTTGGTCAGGCGCTGGTAGGCGGCCGCCACGGTGTTGCGGTTGACGCCCAGCGTCTCGGCCAGTTCGCGCACCGGCGGCAGCGAGGCGCCCGGCTGGTAGTGACCGCTCTGCACCAGGGCGCGTATGCAGTCGGCAATTTCAATAGCGGTGCTTCCAGAGATCATTGACTTTGTCCTAGGACATAATTTACTATGATCCAGACATTCTACCTTACCCCCTCAGGAGCGACACCATGTTCAGCGGTCTCAGCGGTTTTCCCATCACCCCCATGAATGAAGATGGCATCGACGAGGCGGCTTATGTCGGCCTGGTGCAACGCTTGGCTGCAGCCGGTGTCGATTCCATCGGCGCGCTCGGCTCGACCGGGGTGTACGCATACCTGGGCCGTGAGGAGCGCGCGCGGGTGGCGCGGCTGGCGGTGGACGCGGCCGGCGGCGTGCCGGTCATGGCCGGCATCGGCGCCTTGCGCACGCGGGATGTGCTGGCCTTGGCGGAGGATGCGCAGCGGGCCGGCGTTGGCGCGCTGCTGCTGGCGCCGGTGTCGTACCACAGCCTGAATGCGGCCGAGGTCTACAGCCTGTTCGAGACGGTGGCGCGCAATGTCTCGGTGCCGCTGTGCGTGTACGACAATCCCGGCACCACGCGCTTCGATTTCAGCGACGAGCTGCACGGGCGGATTGCGCAGCTGCCCAATGTAAGCTCGATCAAGATTCCCGGCGTGCCGGCGGAGCCGGCTGCGGCGGCCGAGCGGGTGGCGCGTCTGCGTGCCTTGGTGCCGGCGCACGTCAGCATCGGCGTCAGCGGCGACAAGTTTGGCGCCACCGGCATGAGCGCGGGATGTGAGGTGTGGTATTCGGTCATCGGCGGCATCTTCCCCAAGACCACCTTGGCGATTGCCCGCGCGGCGCAGACCGGCAATGCGGCGGAAGCGGCGCGGCTGTCGGAACGGCTGGCGCCGTTGTGGGAATTGTTCGGCAAATACAACGGCAGCCTGCGCGTGATCGCAGCCGCCGCCAACCTGATGGGCCTGGCGCAGCAGCCATGCATCCCGCTGCCGCTGCAAGCCATCGAAGGGGCCGACCGCGAACATCTCGCCCAACTGATCGACACGCTGGAACTGGCGTGACAGCCGAAGCGCCGGGGCGCAGCGCCAGCGACGCGATCTCGACGCCAGCGGCAGCGGCCCGGCCGGTCATGACCGCAGAGGCGTCGGCGACATCGGCGGCGACAGCCGGGCGCGGCAACCTGGCGCGCTACGTCGTCGCGGCCTCGCTGGCGCGGCTGGGCGATGGCGGCGGCGTGGTGGCAATCGTCCTGCTGGCGACCATGCGCGGTGATGGCGGCGCCACGGCCGGCCTGCTGGGCGCCTGCCTGACCGCGCCACACCTGCTCGGCCCCTTCGTCGCGCGCCGCATCGACCTGGCCGCCGACGGGCGCAAAGTCATCGCCACCGCCTGCGCGCTCTACGCCGCAGCGCTAATCACCGCAGTCACGACCTACGACCACATCCCGCTCGCGCTGACCGGCATGCTGCTGGCCCTGGCCGGCCTGTGCGGCCCACTGCTCACCGGCGGCATCAGCACCCGCCTGCCGGCCATCGCCGGCAAAGACCTGCGCCGTGCCCAAGGCTGGGACATCGCCACCTACGGCATCGGCGGCACCGTCGGCCCGTCCATCGTGGCCGCCGTCTCGGCATGGGCCACACCTGCCCTGGCGGCGCAATGCCTCGCCACCGCCGTCTTCGTGGCCGCCTGGCTGGTCATGCGCCTTCCCTACGCCGCGCCGGAACACGGCGGCAATCCGCACACGGTGCCCAGCGCCTGGCGCACCATCCAGCTGATCACAAAAGAAGGAAGGCTGCGCCGCACACTCTACATGACCATGCTGGTCGCCTTCAGCATGGCCGCCCTGCCGATCACGGCGGTGCACATGACCGGCACGCTCGGCATCTCGCTAGCCGGCGCGGCGGCCATGACGGCCGCCTACGGCATCGGCAATCTTTCAGGATCGGTCGGCATCATGCTACGCCCCTTGCGCGGCAGCCCGGACCAATTGATGACGGGATGGGCGCTGTGCGCGGCCGCCGGCCTGTGCGCCATCGTGCTCAGCCCCGGCTGGCTGATCGCAGTAGGATTGTTCTGGCTATCCGGCGCGGTGAACGCCTTCTTCTTCGCCGCCACGCTGGCGGCCCGCACCGAATACGCCCCGGCCAACGCGCGCGGCCAGATCTTCCTCTGGGTGGCGGCCATGAAAATCACGGCCGGCTCCGCAGGCACCGCCGTGGCCGGCATGCTGGCCGGCTGGAACCCCCGCCTGCCGCTCCTGCTCGGCATCACCCTGATCGCCAGCGCGGCGCTGCTGTCCACGCTGGACCGCAAGCTCAATCGGAAGGCGGCCTGAACAAGTCCTCCAGATCGGCGCGGGTAGTCGGTTTGCGCACCACGCCCTTGCGGCCGGTGAATTCCTCTTCGATGTTATCGCGGTAGTAGCTCCAGGCCGCGCCGGAGGTCGACAGCTTGCGCCACACCTCATTGCCGACGCCCGAGTAATCCATGGCGCTGCCGTCGTCGAACTCCACGCGCAACAGCTTGTCTCGTGCGTCATAGCCGATGGCCCGCAATTTTCCCGCATTGATGCGCTTCATTTCCATGCCGGCCTCCCTCAAAGGTTTAGGTGCTGCCACGCTGGATCAGCTGGAATCCGGTATCGGTCAGGGTGCTTACCGCCTTGCCCTCCAACCGGTCCAGTATCGCCTGCGCCGCCACACGACCGATATTAGCCCCATCGACGCGTACAGTCGATAGCGGCGGATAAGTACGCGCCGCAAAATTCAAATCGCCGAAGCCCAGCACCGCCAGTTGTTGCGGCACCGCCAGTCCCCGGGCGATGGCCTCCGTCAGCACGCCGTGCGCCAGGGTGTCGGAACTGCACACCACCGCATCCACGTCCGGACAGCGCTCCAGCAACAGCGCCAGGCCGTCCCGCCCCAGCGCAAAGGTGGACGGCAGCGGCATGACCTGGATCGCCGCCACCTGCACGCCATGCTTGGCCAGCCCGGCCTGCAAGCCCTGGTTGCGCCGCGCCGCGCGCGGATCTTCCACCGCCAGGATGGCGATCCGCTTGTAGCCGCGTTCCAACAGATGCTGGGCAATCGCATGCCCCACCTCCTCGTGCGAGAAGCCGACCATCATATCGATCGGCGACGGCGTCAAATCCCATGCCTCCACCACCGGCACCTGCGACGCCTGCAGGCGCCGCCGCGTGGAATCCGTGTGCAGCGAGCCGGTCAGGATCACGCCGTCCGGACGGCGGCTGAGGATGGTCTCCACCAGCATCTCCTCGCGCCACGCCTCGTAGCTGGACAGGCCCAGCATCACCTGATAACCGGCGGCGGTCAGCTGATCGCTGGCGGCCTGCACCATGTCGGCAAAGATCGGCGTGGAAATGGTCGGCAGCACCAGCGACACCAGCCGGCTGCGGCTGGACGCCAGCGCGCCGGCCATCATATTCCGCACATAGCCTGTCTGCTGGACCGCCGCCTGCACCTTGGCAACCGTATTCGGCCGCACCAGATGCGGCTGGTTCAGCGCGCGCGACACCGTAATCGGCGACACGCCCGCCACCTTGGCCACATCCACCAGTGTGGCGCCGCTGACACTGACTTCGCCGCCGGCGGTACGCAAGGTGCGCAGTTCGCTCATGGAGACCTCGATATAAAAAAATAGGCCATTGTAGCACCGCACATCATTTTCAATCATTTTAAAATCGCAGGTTTACCTTGAAATACCCAGTAAACACCGCTACCATCAGAAATGACAGCGCAATCATTTAAAGGACTTATCATGCAAGACACCCCACGTATTGTTGCCATGCGAGTAGTTCCGGTAGCCGGCCACGACAGCATGCTGCTGAACCTCAGCGGCGCCCACGGCCCCTACTTCACCCGCAACATCGTCATCCTGACCGACAGTGCCGGCAACACCGGCGTGGGCGAAGTACCGGGCGGCGAGAAAATCCGCCAGACGCTGGAAGACGCGCGTCCCCTGCTGCTGGACCAGCCGATCGGCAACTACAACGCCATTCTCAACGCCGCCCGCAGCGCGTTCGCCGATCGCGATGCCGGCGGCCGTGGCCTGCAAACCTTCGACCTGCGCATCGCCGTGCACGCCGTCACCGCGCTGGAAGCGGCGCTGCTCGACCTGCTCGGCAAGTTCCTCGGCGTGCCGGTGGCAGCCCTGCTCGGCGAAGGCCAGCAACGCAGCGAAGTGGAAATGCTCGGCTACCTGTTCTACATCGGCGACCGCAAGGCCACCACCCTGCCCTACGCCGACACTCCGTCCGACGCCGGCGACAACTGGACCCGCGTGCGCAACGAAGCCGCGCTGACGCCGGAAGCCGTGGTGCGCCTGGCCGAAGCCGCCTACGAGCGCTACGGCTTCAACGACTTCAAACTGAAAGGCGGCGTGTTCCGTGGCGAAGAGGAAATCGAGGCCGTCACCGCCATCCACGAACGCTTCCCGCAAGCGCGCGTCACGCTCGACCCGAACGGCGGCTGGCTGCTGAAGGACGCCATCCGCCTGTGCCGCGACAAGGGCGATGTGCTGGCCTACGCCGAAGACCCATGCGGCGCCGAGAACGGCTACTCCGGCCGCGAAGTGATGGCCGAATTCCGCCGCGCCACCGGCCTGCTGACCGCCACCAACATGGTCGCCACCGACTGGCGCGAAATGCGCCACGCGATCCAGCTGCAATCGGTCGACATTCCGCTGGCCGACCCGCACTTCTGGACCATGCAGGGCTCGGTGCGCGTGGCGCAGATGTGCCATGAATGGGGCTTGACCTGGGGCTCGCACTCGAACAACCACTTCGACATCTCGCTGGCCATGTTCACCCACGTGGCGGCCGCCGCGCCGGGCAACATCACCGCCATCGACACCCACTGGATCTGGCAGGACGGCCAGCACCTCACCAAGAACCCGTTGCAGATCAAAGGCGGCATGGTGCAGGTGCCGAAGCAGCCGGGCCTGGGCGTGGAAATCGACATGGACGCCATCGAAGCCGCGCACCGCCTGTACAACAACATGGGCCTGGGCGCGCGCGACGACGCGGTGGCGATGCAGTTCCTGATCCCGGGTTGGAAGTTCAACAACAAGATGCCTTGCATGGTTCGCTGAAAGTAGCAAAGAGCAGCAAAAGCCACCGTTTCACATTGCGCAAAAGAGGTTGCTTTTAAGAAATTCGTGTTCTATGATGAGTTTACAGACCTAAACCTTGTCTGGAGTTGTACTTATCAAGAAGAACGATATGCTTCTCGAAGAACACATTGGGGTCATCATCCGCAAAGGGCCGCCACGGCCCCAGGATGCGATCGCAACGATTCCGGCCTCGGCCAGCTCGTATGAGATGACGAGCGAGGACGATATCGGCGACGCCCTGACGCAACTCGCCACCCACGGCGACGCCATCACCTTGTACGTGACCGGCAGCCGCGAACCGGTGCTGGCGCGCATCCTGTCGGTCGATCCCGAGCTGCCGCATTTCGTGCTGGAATTGAACGAAGGGCTCGAACTCCCACCCGGCAAGATCACCTTTGTTGCGGTGCTGCCCAAGGCAAAGATTCAATTCCGCCTCACCAGCCAGGACTGGAAAACGCTGCCCGGCCAACCGCACCTGATCCCCCTGACCTTCCCGGAAACCTGCGCGGTGCTGGACCGGCGCGCCGTAGAACGTGTGGAAACGCCGCTTGGCGACAACTTCACGGCCTCGCTCGACATCCACGGCACCATCCACGAATGGTCGATCTACGACTTCTCGCTGGGCGGCCTCGGCCTGCGCTGCTCGAAGATCGCGGCCAAGGGCCTGATCAAGGGCCGCAAGCTGCCGGAAGTGCATCTGGAGCTGGACGGCGAGCTGGTCATCGTCGCCGAACTGGAAGTACGCTTCACGCGCGGCTTCCGCTCCTTCCTGGCAGGCGAGCAAATGCACATCGGCTGCCAATTCGTCAATCTGAAGCCCGAGGCGGCAGCCGAAATGAAACTCCTGATCGACCAGATCAACAACGCCCCAGGGCACCGCTAGTCACGCGCCAGCGGTCGCACATATTCCAGCAGGCTGACCAGGGTTTTGCCCGGCTCCTCGAACTGGACCAGGTGCGACGAGTTTTCAAACCATACGGCGCGCTTGTACGGCGCTTTGACTTTTGCCAGCCACGCCGCCGTCGGCTCCGACGGTGTGGTGTAGTCATGGCGGCCCATGAACATCACCACCGGCACCGGGAATTTGGCGACCGGCTTGAAGTCCACTTCCAGCCACTCCTTCAGCACGCTATCGAGCGTCAGCAGGCTGCCTTGGTCGATGGCTTGCACGGCCTTGTCGTCATATTCGGGCGATAGCAACGGCGCGTTGAAGTAGTAGGAGAAATCGCTGCGGTAGGCCGCCAGTCCGCCGTAGTTCTGCGCCCAGGTGCGTTCGATCACGATGCGTTCGCGCGTGATCGGCGTGTTGCCCGGATAGGGCGCGATCGATTCCAGCTCCTTGATCGCCTTCGCGTTGTTTTCCTTGCGCGCCTGCGCCATGGCGAAGTCGAAGCTGACTTTTTCGTTGTCCAGCATGCTGATGACCTGGCCGATGCCAACGTAGGCATGGAACAACTCCGGATGCGCCAGCACCGCGCGCATGCCCACCACCGTGCCCCAGCTGTGGCCAACCAGGATCACCTTGCGCTTGCCGTAACGTTTGGAGATGGCCTGCGCAATCTCCACCGCATCATCGACGAAGCGGCCGATGCGCAGCGTTGGCCGCACGGCTTCCACATCATTGTCCAGGTAGGTGCGGCCGGCGCCACGCTGGTCGTAGTTCACCACCGTGAAATACTCCTCCAGCGGCCGCTGGTACAGCCACATGGTCGGCGCGCTTGGCGAGGCCGGCCCGCCGTGGACGAACAGCAGCACCGGATTCTTGCGATCCTGCCCACGTGTGTAGATCCACTGGTCGATGCCGCCGATGCGCAGCTTGAAGTTTTCCTGCACGCCGTTCGGCGCGACGATGCGGCCGACATCGCCGATCACTTCGCGTGCCGTCGGCTGTGCGGCCAGCGCGCCGGCCATGGCCACCGTCAGTGCGGCAGCAACGGCGAGGCGCTTCATTTCTTGCGGTTGCCGTGCACCATCTGGCGTGCCTGCTTGCGCAGCAGGGCCTGTTCCCAGCGTTGTTTCTGTTCTTCGGTTTCCGGCACCAGCTCCGGCACTTCCACCGGCTTGCGGTGCGCGTCCACCGCCACCATGGTGAAGTAGCAGCTATTGGCGTGGCGTACCAGGCGCTGCTGGATATTTTCCGTCACCACGCGGATGCCCACTTCCATCGAGGTGCGGCCGGTGTAGTTGATCGATGCCAGGAAGGTCACCAGTTCGCCCACGTGGATAGGCTGCAGGAACATCACCTGGTCCACCGACAAGGTCACCACGTAGCTGCCCGAGTAGCGGCTGGCGCAGGCATAAGCCACGCTGTCGAGATACTTCAGGATGGTGCCGCCGTGGACGTTGCCGGAGAAGTTGGCCATGTCCGGCGTCATCAATACGGTCATGCTCAGTTCATGCGCTACCCAGCTCATCGGTTTTTCCATTGCATAGCTCCCAGTTATATTTAGCATCATGCTATCCGCTAAGCTTGTCATTCGCAAATAGTTATCAAAAAGCTGTATGCTTTGCGCTGACATTTTTGAAGGAGCGCTCATGAAATGGAAAGTCCTGGCCGCCAGCCTGATGCTCGGCATCGGCATGGCCGCCACCACGCAGGCCGCCGTCAACGCCAACGAGGTGCAAACCTTCACCCTGGCCAACGGCATGAAGTTCATCGTGCTCGAATCGCACGGCATCCCCAACGCCAATATGTACACCTTCTGGAAGGTGGGCTCGCGCAATGAAGCGCCCGGCATCACCGGCCTGTCGCACTTTTTCGAGCACATGATGTTCAACGGTTCGAAGAAGTTCGGGCCGAAGATGTTCGACCGCACCATGGAAGCCAAGGGCGGCTCCAACAACGCCTACACCAGCACCGACCTGACCGTGTACCAGGACTGGTTCCCGGCCTCGTCGCTGGAAACCATCTTCACGCTGGAGAGCGATCGCATCGCGCATCTGACCATCGATCCGAAGATGGTGGCCAGCGAGCGCGGCGTGGTGCTGTCCGAACGCAGCACCGGGCTGGAGAACTCGAACATGCGCATGCTGCGCGAAGAGATCAACAGCGTGGCCTTCCTGGCCCATCCCTATTCCTGGTCGGTGATCGGCAACGAGTCCGACATCAAGGCCTGGACCCAGGAAGACCTGGAACGCTACTTCCGCACCTATTACGCGCCCAACAACGCGGTGGCGGTGATCGTCGGCGACGTCAAGGCCGACGAGGTGAAGAAGCTGGCGACCAAATATTTCGGCGCCATTCCCAAGCGCGACCTGCCACCGGCGGTCCGCACCGTCGAGCCGCCGCAGAAAGGCGAGCGGCGCGTGTTCGTGGCCAAGGAATCGGCCACCTCGGCCAACCTCACCGTGGCCTACAAGATCCCGCGCGCCGACAATCCCGATTACTACGCGCTGGAAGTGCTGCAAAGCCTGCTGGCCGACGGCAAGACCTCGCGCCTGTACAAGGCGCTGGTGGAGAAGCAGCTGGCGACCCAGGTCAGCGCCAATAGCCTCGATGGTTTCGATCCGGGCCTGCTGTATGTTTCGGCCGTGGCCGCCGCCAAGGTCGAGCCGGCGCAGCTGGAACAGGCGCTGCTGGCCGAACTGGACAAGCTGGTCAAGGATGGCGTGAGCGATGAGGAACTGCAAAAGGTGAAGAACCAGAAGCTGGTCAACCTCTACCGCGAGCAGGAAACCATCAACGGCAAGGCTCAGCAACTGGGCAACTATGAAGTCTTCTTTGGCGATTATCGCAAAATGTTCGACGCCCCCGTTGCCTTCCAGAAGCTGACGCCGGCCGACATCCAGGCCGTCGCCGCCAAATACTTGAAGAAATCGCAGCGCACCGTCGGTGTGCTCGCCGCGAAGGAGGATTGATTACATGACCCCGACCATCACCACCACGCCGATGCGCGCTGCGGCCGCCGCGCTCGCCGCCGCCCTGCTCGTCCTCGCGCCGGCGCACGCGGCCGAGTTCCGCCTGCCGGAGTTCGATACCGTCACCCTGCAAAACGGCCTGACCGTCTACCTGATGGAGCGCCACGACGTGCCGCTGATCTCGGTGCGCGCGGTCGTCAAGGCCGGCGCGGTCAACGACGGCAAGCAGCCCGGCCTGTCCAACCTGACCGGCGACGCCCTGCTGCTCGGCACCAAAACGCGCGACAAGGCCGCCATCGACCAAGCCTTCGACTATCGCGGCGCGCGCCTGGCCGGCGGCGCCGGTGCGGAAGCCAGCACCGTGCAAGCCAACTTCGCCAAGGCCGACAGCACCGCCCTGCTGCCGCTGTTTGCGGAAATCGTCCAGCAGCCGGGCTTCAACGAGGCCGAACTGGCCAAGCTGCGCGAGCGCAAGGTGAACGGCCTGAAGCAAGCCAAGGAAGCGCCGCGCAATGTGGTGCAGACTTATTACCGCGCCATGCTGTTCGGCGACAGCCCTTATGGCATCCCGGCCAGCGGCACCATCGGTAGCTTGAGTGCGCTCAAGCAGAACGACGTGCAGCGCTATCACCAGCAGTACTACCGTCCGGACAACGCCGCCATCATCGTGGTGGGCGATTTCCAGAAGGCCGAGATGCGCAAGCAGATCGAGTCGCTGTTCGGCGCATGGAAGGCCAGCGGCCCGGCCCCGGCCGCGCAGGACAACGGCAAGGTCAAGGCCGACAAGGCCCGCGTGCTGCTGGTCAACAAGGCGGACGCCATCGAGACCACCTTCCTGATCGGCGGCGCCGGCATTGCCCGCAACGATCCGGACTACGTGCCGCTGCAGGTGATTAACACCGTGCTGGGCGGCCGTTTCACCTCGTGGCTGAACGACGAGCTGCGCGTGAATTCCGGCCTGACCTACGGCGCCAATAGCCAGTTCGCCATGCTGTCGCAGACCGGCACCTTCGCCGTCAGCAGCTTTACCGCTTCAGCCAAGACGGAAGCGGCGCTGGCGTTGGCGCACAAGACCTATCAGCGCCTGTGGGACAAGGGCATCGACAAGGCGACGCTGGAATCGGCCAAGGCTTACGTGAAAGGCCAGTTCCCGCCGCGCTACGAAACCGGCGAGCAGCTGGCGGCCCTGCTGGGCGAGATGTACGCCAACCAGGTCGGCCGCGAGCAGATCGACAACTTCATGCGCGATGTCGATAGCCTGACGCCGGAACGCGCCAAGGCGCTGGTGGACAAGCACTTCCCGCGCACCAATCTGCAGACCGTGTTGATCGGCAAGGCTGCCGATATACGGGGCGTGGCGGCCAAATATGGCGAGGTGAGCGAGCTGGAGATTACTGCCGACGGCTTCCGCTAGTAGCCGCGAGTAGCTGGTCGATGTCTTCGGCGACTGCGGGGCAGGCGTCGAGGACCAGTTCCAGCGGCGGCCAGTCTTCGGCGTCCTGTTTGAGGGCGCGTTCGGCCAGTTGGCTGAGCGCGGCCAGGCGGTCGGCGCCGACGGTGCCGGCCAGCCCTTTCAGCGTGTGCAGGGCCAGCAAGGCGCGAGCGCTGTTCTGTTCGCCGCGCGCGGCTTCCAGCTCGGCGCGCAGCTTTTCCGCTTCCGCGACGAAGCTGCGCAGCGCGATCAGGTAGACCGACTCCAATCCACCCAGCCGTTTCAACGCGGCCGCGCTGTTCAGGCCGGCGTCGGGCAGCGGCATGGCGCCGCCGTCGTCGGCCGTTCCGGCGGCTGCGCCCCCGCCCCCCGCCGGTGACGCCGACGACGTGGTCGCCGCTTCCGCCGACGCTGCGGCCCCTCGCGCGCCCATCGCGCTTATGGCCGCGACTGCCCCCGTTGCCACGCCCGCCGCCTCCAAAGCGCGCTGCGTGCCATGCGTCAGGATCACCGCAATCAGCTGCTCCAGGTCGAACGGCTTGCCGATGTGATCGGCCATGCCCGCCTCCAGCGCGGCGATGCGGTCGGCCATCATCGCGTTGGCCGTCATCGCCACGATGGGCGGCGTGGCCTTGCCCAGCCTGGCCTGGATCGCGCGCGTGGTCTGATAGCCGTCCATCTCCGGCATCTGGATATCCATCAGGATCAGATCCGGCAACGCCCCGCCCCGCGTCACGATGGCCAGCGCCATCTGCCCCGAACTGGCCACCTCCACCTGCGCGCCTTCATGACTCAGCAATTCGCTGGCCACCTGCTGGTTGGCCGGATTGTCCTCCACCAGCAACAGCCGCATGCCGCACAAGCGCTGCTGCGACGGCGCCGACACCGATGCGAACGGCTTGCGATTGTCCAGCCGCGCATCGGCCACCGCATCGAACAGCATCGACGCCGTCACCGGCTTGACCACGAAACCGTCCAGCACCGGCGTCATTTCACAGTGCCGCTGCGCCAGCAGTTCGCGGTCGTGCGCCGTCACCATCACGATCAGCGGCGTCTTGCCCTCGGGCGCCAGCTGGCGGATGCGGCAACTGGTTTCCCAGCCGTCCAGCGCCGGCATGCGCCAGTCGATGAACACCACGTCGTACGCCTTGCGCCGGCCGAGCTGCGCGGCGATCGCGTCCAGCGCCTCGTAACCGTCCGCCGCCACGTCCACCTTCCAGCCGAACGAGGTCGCCATTTCGCGCAACACCGTGCGCGCCACCGGATTGTCGTCGACCACCAGGCAGGACAGCCCGCGCATCAGCGCGTCCTGCTCCGCCAGCAGCGTGAAGGCGTCGGCCGCCGGCTGCTGGCCGGATTTGCCCAGCTCCACCGTAAAGTCGAACACGCTGCCGTGCCCCGGTTCGCTGACCACGCGCAGCGTGCCGCCCATCAGCCGCACCAGGCGCTGGCTGATCGCCAGTCCCAGGCCGGTGCCGCCGAAGCGTCGCGCGGTGGAAGCCTCGGCCTGCGAAAAGCCGTCGAAGATATGCTCGCACTGGTCGGCCGCGATGCCGATGCCGGTGTCGCGGATGGCAAACGCGATCGACAGGCTGTGCTCGCCCTGCGCCACCAGCTGCGCCGACACCACCACCTCGCCGCGTTCGGTGAACTTGATGGCGTTGCCGGCCAGGTTGAGCAGCACCTGCTGCAGCCGCAGCGCATCGCCCACCACCATCGCCGGCAGCTCCGGCGCGATGCGGAACAGCACCTCGATATTCTTCGCTCCCACATTGGCCGACAGGATCACCGCCAGGTCGCGCCACAGCTTGTCGAGCCGGAACGGATGCGGATCGAGCATCAGCTTGCCCGCCTCCACCTTGGAAAAGTCCAGCACGTCGTTAAGCAGTCCCAGCAAGGCGCTGGCGGCGGCATGCGCCTTGTCGACATAGTCCTGCTGGCGCCCGCTCATATCGGTCTGGCGCAGCAGCTGCAGCATGCCCAGCACGGCGTTCATCGGCGAGCGGATCTCGTGGCTCATATTGGCCACGAAGTCGGACTTGGCGCGGCCGGCCTGGTCGGCCGCCTCCTTGGCCTGCAACAGCGCGGCGTGGCCGGCGCGCAATTCGGTGCTGTCGGTGCTGCTGCCCACCCAGCTCAGGATGCCGCCGGCGGCGTCCTTCTGCGGCAGGGCGTGGTTGTCGAACACGCGCCACTCGCCGTCGTGGCGGCGCAGGCGGCAATCGCAGCGGAACTGGTCGCCGCCCAGCAGCGCCTGCTGCCAGGCCGCCGTCACCACCGGCATGTCGTCCGGATGGATCACGCGCGACCAGTCGCCGCTGGCGATCAGCTGCGCAGCCGGGATGCCGCTGAAGCTTTCCCAATGATGGCTCAGGAAGTCCAGCCGCAGTTCCGGCGTGGCGGTCCACACCATCTGCGGCAGCCCTTCGGTCAGCGAGCGCCAGCGCGATTCCGACGCCGTCAACTTGGTCAGCGAGGCTTGCAGCGCGCGGTCCGCATCGACCAGCGCCTGTAGCGCCTGGTACTGCTTGCGCAGGCCGTAGCGCACGCCCAGCAGCAACGCCACCGCCAACCCGATCAGCAGCGACAGGAAGGCCACGGCGTTGCGCACCTCCCTGTGCCATGGCGCCAGGAAGTCCTCGCTGGCCAGGCCGGCCACCACAAACACCGGATAGGCGCCCACCTTCTCCACGCTGAGGGTGCGCTCGCGGCCGTCGCGCGGACTGACGATGGTGTAGCTGGCGCGCGCCTGCTTGCCGTCGAGGATGTCCTGGGTGATCGGGTTGACCCGGATCACGCTGCCAAACTCCATGCCTGGCACCTCGGGATAACGGTGCAGCACGCGCTTTCTATCGTCGAGCAGCACCAGCGAGCCGTTCTTGCCGATGTTCAGCCCGGCAAACGATTCGGTGATGTGCGAGCTGTTCATCAGCACATAGGCGGTGCCGCCAAAGGTGCCGTTCGGCAGGGTCAGCGGATAGACCAGCGGCAGCACCCATTCGCCGGTGATGCGCGACTTGACCGGCACGCCGAAGATCAGCTGGTGTTCGTCGCGCGCGCGGGTAAAGAATTCGCGGATGCTCAAGTCCTGCGGCTTGGCCAGGTCGATCTGCTCGCCGTACAGCACCAGCCCGGCGGCGTTCGAGCCGCGCACCGCCTGGGCCTGCGGCAAGCGTTCCTTCAGGCTGCGCAGGAAGGCGCTGAACTTCTCGTCCGTGTAGCGGCCTTCCAGATGCATGGTGCGGAATTCCAGGTCGGCGCGGCGCATGGCCAGCTCGACCTCCTGGAAATGGGAGTGCAGGAAATTTTCCAGCAAGACGGCCAGGTTGTGCGAGGTTTCCTCGGCACTGGCGTAGTAGCGCAGCCGGCTTTGATTGAGCACGTGGGCCACGAACAGCGACACCACCAGCAGGCCCAGCACCACGGCCGCCACCAGGACACCGAATAGTTTGCGAAACTTTTGCAGTGTGGCGAATCTCATGAAGGGCCTGGGCGCTTTTGTTCTGGTTTAAGCTCTACATTACAACAAAAAAAACGCTCCGGAGGAGCGTTTTTATCAGTAGCCTTGTTTAATGATGTCTTCCAGCGACTCGCGTCCCTTCTCGCTGATTTCGAAGCCGCCCTCGGCGCGCTCGACGATGTGGGATTTTTTACCGAGGAACATGGCGACGTCGGCGTCGATGGCGGCGCCGGCCTGCTCGGCCAGGGCGCGCAAGGCCAGCACGCAGCGGCGCAGGAAAATGGTCTGCTCGCCTTTTTCGGTCAGCGAGATGCGGCCGTTGTGGGCGATGCTGATCAGTTTCAGGCCGGACAGGCGCTTGGTGTTGCGGCCGATGCACGCGCTGACACGGTCACCCTTGATGCCGCGTTTGATTTCGTTCAGGGCGTCGTGCTCGTCCTGCGTGAATTTTTCGTTCTTCATTGCCATTTTATCCATAAAAGACTGCTGCGGCCCTCATGGTACGCGCACCCGGCCCGCGCGGCAAGCCGAAGCGCTGCCGACGGGACCCGTCCAAGGACGACAATGGCAATAAAGATTTTACTGGAACGCTCGGATGATCAGCCACGCCAGGCCGATGCTGGCGAACGCTGCGATGCAAATCAGGGCTTGTACACGCTTGGTGTTCAGTGCGACGCTGCGACGACCAAGGTAGATTTTGTTGTGTAATGAATTGCCCATGATTTGCTCTCCGTGAACAGAAACCGATGACATGACTAAATTATAGAAACTCTTTCATTGCAGCTGTGTGACAGGGGCCACAAAAAGCAAAAAATATATCCAGACAGCAACAATATAGAGCGTGGAACTAGAATACCGTCCGTTCCACACAACGGACGGTGCGCTGGTTCACACAGCAACATAATTAATCGTCAAGTTTTAATCGGCGGCTTGGGCGCCGTCGGTTCTTCGATGGGCGCCTGGTCCGGCAAAGGCTGGTTATCCGGCGGCGGATCTTTCTCCGGCTCGGGTGGCGGCAGGTCGGGGTCGGGGGTGGTGTGCAGATGCATGCTGCTCTCCTTGGGATGGCTTAGTCTTCAGTGTCGGACAGACGGCGCCATTCGCAAAGGACGAAAAAAACCCCTGCGTGCGGCAGCACACGCAGGGGCCGGATCAGGCCTTAGATGATCGTGGCACTAGATGATCGATATTGCATCAATGAACTGGTAGTCCATCAGCGTCGTGGCAGGGTTGCCGGTGATGATGGCGATCTGGGTCAGCTCGCCCGCCGACACCAGCGCGTCCGTGCCGCTGGACTTGAACAGGTAGACATAGCTGGCGCTGTTGTTGTCCACCACGAACAAGGTCTGCTGGCCCAGCGTGAAGCCGCTGTTGGCCGAACCGATCACCAGCGCGGCGGCGGCGGGCGTGATGCCGCCGCTGTTGGACGAGAAGATCACCAGTTCGGCGTCGGCCGCAAAGCCGCCGGGCGCCGCGCGCAGCACGCCACCGTCCACCTGCGCATCGCCATTGCCGATCGTCAACGCCGCCTGGCTGATGGCGAGCTTGTCGAAGCCCTTGGCGACGCTGTTGGCGAAGTCGGTGATGGTGTCGACGCCGGTGGCGCTGTTGAGCACAAAGGTGTCGTTGCCGACGCCGCCGGTCAGAGTGTCGTTGCCCAGGCCGCCGGCAAGGGTATCGTTGCCAATACCGCCGTTCAGCTTGTCGGCGCCGGCGCCGCCCTTGATGTCGTTGTCCAGCGCATTGCCGGTCCCGGTGAAGGCCGCCGAGCCGATGTAGCGCAGGTTCTCGACGTTGGCCGCCAGCGTGTAGGTAGCCGCCGTGGTCTGCACCAGGTCGGTGCCGCCGTTCAGCAGTTCGGTCACCACGTCGCCGGCCACGTCGACCACGTAGACGTCGTCGCCGTCGCCGCCGATCAGGCTGTCGTTGCCGGCGCCGCCGATCAGCGTGTCGTTGCCGAGGCCGCCGGTCAGCTTGTTGGCCACGGCGTTGCCGGTCAGCGTATTGTCCAGCTCATTGCCGACGATGCCGATGGCCAGCGTGCCGGTCACCGTGCCGTTTTCCACGTTGGCGCCCAGCGTGTAGCTGCCCGCCGCCGTGTAGGCCACCTGCACCAGGTCCGTGCCCTCGTCCGCCAGTTCGGTGACCACGTCGCCGGCCACGTCCACCACGTAAATGTCATCGCCCTCCCCGCCGCTCATCACGTCGATGCCGCCCAGGCCGTTGATGATGTCGTTGCCGGTCGTGCCCACCAAGGTATCGGCGCCCGGGCTGGCCGCATTGTCGATCAGGTCCGCCAGCGCCTTGTCGCCATCCGCGAAGTGCACGGTCTCGACGTTGCGGATGGTCAGCGACTCGCCGGTCGCTGCGTTGACCAGCTTGGTTTCCGTAACGCTGACCCGGCTGCGGGTGTAGGCGGCAAAGTTGCCCAGCACCGTCACCAGGTCCGTGCCCGCGCCGCCGTCGATGACGTCGGCCGCGCCGGTGCCGGCCGACATCGAGTCGTCGCCGTCGCCGCCGAGCAGGCTGTCGTCGCCGGCGCCGCCGGTCAGGGTGTCGTTGCCGCCGCCGCCGCTCAGCGTGTCCTTGCCGATGCCGCCGGTGATGATGTTGGCGAGCGCATTGCCGGTGCCGGCAAACGCTGCCGTGCCGGTGTAGCTCAGGTTCTCGACAAACGCGCCCAGGGTGTAGGCTGCGGCGGTAGTTTGGACGAGATCGGTGCCGGCGCCATCGGCTTCGGTGACCACGTCGGTGGCCACATCGACCACGTAGACGTCGTCGCCGCTGCCGCCCACCATGGTGTCGTTGCCGGCGCCCCCGATCAGCGTGTCGTTGCCCTCGTTGCCGATGAGCGTATTCGCCACGGCGTTGCCGGTCAGGACATTGCTCAACGCATTGCCGGTCAGGTTGGTGGCCACCGTGCCGATCACGGTGGCGTTTTCCACGTTCGCGCCCACAGTGTAGGTCTGGCCGGCCGTGGTGTAGGCCACGTTCACCAGGTCGGTACCGGCGTCGCCGCCTTCGGTCACCACGTCGCCGGCGATATCGACGGTGTAGGTGTCGTCGCCCAGGCCGCCGGCCATGGTATCGGCGCCGGTGCCACCGTTGATGTTGTCGTTGCCGTCGGTGCCGGTCAGGTTATCGCCGGCCAGCGAGGCCACGTTATCCTGCACCTGTTCCAGCGTCTTGACCACGCCGTCGAAGGAAAAGCTCTCCACGTTGCGCACCGTGATCACCGCGCCGCTGGTGTGCGTGAGCACGGTATCGGTGGCGTTCGGCCGCGAGACCTTGTAATTGCCGAAGGCTTCCAGGCCGGCCAGGGTGTCGACGTCGCCGCCGCCGTCGATCACGTCCTTGTCGCCGGCGCCGCTGGTGCCGGCGTCCAGCGTGTCGTTGCCGAGGCCGCCGACCAGGCTGTCGTTGCCGACGCCGCCGGTCAGCTTGTTGGCCAGCGCATTGCCGGTGCCGGTGAAGGCGCCGGTGCCCAGGAAGACCAGGTTCTCCACATTCGCGCCCAGGGTGTAGCTGGCCAGCTTGGTTTGCACCGTATCGGTGCCGCCGTCGGCCAGCTCGGTCACGACATCGCCGGCCACATCGACCACGTAGACATCGTTGCCGGTGCCGCCGGTCAGCTTGTCGGCACCCGCGCCGCCGTCGAGCGTGTCGTCGCCGGCGTCGCCGATCAGCGTGTTGGCTGCCGCGTTACCGGTCAGCACGTTGTTCTGTGCATTGCCGGTCAGGTTGACGGCGATGGTTGCCGCCGCAGTGACGGTGGCGTTGTCCACGTAGGACGACAGCACGTAGGTGCCGGCCGCCTTGAAGGCCACGTTCACCAGGTCGATGCCGCCGCCGTCGAGCTCCGTGATCGTGTCGGTGGCGACATCGACCTCATAGGTATCGTTACCTTCCAGGCCGATCATCAGGTCACTGCCGGTACCGCCGTTGATGGTATCGGCGCCGCTGGTGCCGGTCAGCGTGTCGTCGCCGACGCTGACCAGGCCGGCGTTGACCTCGTTGATGGATTTCAGCATGCCGTCGAAACTCACCGTTTCCACATTGCGCAGGATGATAATTTCGCCGGTGGAGGCCTTGACCAGCTTGGTGTCGGTCGCGTTCGGACGGGAACGCACGTAGTCGGCGAAATCGCCATCGAGGCTCAAGATGTCGTTGCCGCCGCCGCCGTCGACCACGTCGCCGAGCAGCGCTGTGCCGGCGTTCAGCACGTCGTTGCCGTCGCCGCCGAGCAGGCTGTCGTCGCCGGCGCCGCCGGACAGCGTATCGTTGCCGGCGCCGCCGTTCAGGGTGTCCTTGCCGGCGCCGCCGATGATTTCGTTGTCGAGCGCATTGCCGTTGCCGGTGAAGGCAAGGGTGCCGATCGCCGTCGATTTCAGGTTCTCGATGTTGGCGCCCAGGGTATAGCTGGCCAAGGCGGTTTCCACGCTATCGGTGCCGCCGTTGAGCGCTTCCGTCAGCACATCACCGGCGACGTCCACCACATAGACGTCGTTGCCCGCGCCGCCGATCAGGGTATCGATGCCGGCGCCGCCGATCAAGGTGTCGTTGCCCGCGCCGCCATCAAGCTTGTTGGCCAGGCTGTTGCCGGTGATGATGTTGTCCAGCCCATTGCCGGTGACGTTGGTTGCCACAAGGCCGGTGACAGTGGCGTACTCCACATTGGCCGCCATGACGTAAGTGCCGCCGGCGGTCTTGAAGGCCACCTGTACCAGGTCTATGCCGGCATCTTCGGCTTCCACCACCACGTCGGTGGCCACGTCCACTGCATAGATGTCATCGCCCAGCAGGCCGGTCATCGTGTCGTTGCCGGCGCCGCCATCGATGGAATCGTTGTCGTCCGTACCCATCAGCTTGTCGTTGCCGACGCTGGCCAGGTTGAAGTTGATGTCGTCAACGCCCAGGGTTTCCTCGGACGAGGTGAAAACGAAGGTTTCGACATTGCGCGCAATGACCGACTCGCCCGTTGCACCATTCACCAGCTTGGTATCGGTGGCGCTGATGCGGGTCCGCACATAGTCCTCGAAGACGCCGGACAGCACCAGCGTATCGCTGCCAACGCCGCCATCGGCAACGTCGCCGGCGCCGGTGCCGGCGTACAGCACGTCATCACCTTCGCCGCCGAGCAGGCTGTCGCTGCCGTCGCCGCCGTAGATGGTGTCGTTGCCAGCTCCACCGCTCAGGGTGTCGGCCTTGGTGCCGCCGTAGATCTCATTGTTCAACGCGTTGCCGGTGCCGCTGAAGCCCACCGTGCCGTTGAAATACAGCACTTCCACATTGGCGGCGAGCGTGTAGCTGGCCATCGCGGTCTGCACCGTGTCGAAGCCGCCTTCCACAGCTTCGGTCACCACGTCGGTGGCCACATCGACCACGTACACGTCATCGCCGTCGCCGCCGATCAGGGTATCGCTGCCGGCACCGCCGTTGAGCGTGTCGTTGCCTTCCAGGCCGGTCAACTTGTTGGCGGCGGCGTTGCCGGTGAGTACATTGTCCAGCATATTGCCGGTGACGCCGACCGCCAGCGTGCCGCCGACGATGGCGTTCTCCACCTCCTCGCCCAGGGTGTAGGTGCCGGCCGCCTTGAAGTCGACCTTGACCGTGTCGTTGCCTTCATTGGCATTTTCAATGATCACATCGCCGGCCACGTCGACGATGTAAGTATCGTCGCCGTCAAAGCCGATCATGGTGTCGGCGCCGCCCTTGCCGTCGATCTCGGCGTCGTTGCCGAGCGTACCGATCAGCATGTCGCCGAAGTTGCTGACCTTGTTGAGGATGGTTTGCCCGTAGGTCCGGAGCTCGCCGTTGAAGTTGAATGCCTCGATATTGCGCGCCGTGATGTTCTCGCCGGTGCTGGCGTTCACGAACACCAGGTCGGTGGCGTTCGGACGGGTGATGGCGTAGCTGTCGTAGTCGCCCAGCAGCTCCAGCACGTCGTTTTCGCCGGTGCCGCCGTCGGCCACGTCGACGCCGGTGCCCGCGTTCAGCAGGTCGTCGTCGGCGCCGCCCAGCAGGCTGTCGTTGCCGGTGCCGCCGAACAGCGCATCGTTGCCGGCGCCGCCATCGAGCGTATCCGCGCCCGCGCCGCCGCTCAGCGCATCGCCGCCGCCCATGCCGGACAGCTTGTCGCCCAGCGCGCCACCACTGATGAGGTTGCCAAGGTCGTTGCCGGTGCCGGTGAACGCCACGCTGCCATTGAATTCAAGAATCTCCACCTGGGCCGCCAGAGTGTAGCTCGCCAGCCCGGTGACGACTTTGTCCAAGCCGCCGTCGGCCGCCTCGGTCACCACATCGCCGGCGTCGCTCACCAGGTACTGGTCGTCGCCGTCGCCACCGATCATGGTGTCGTTGCCGGCGCCGCCGATCAGGGTGTCGTTGCCGGCATTGCCGGTCAGCGTGTTGGCGGCGGCGTTGCCGGTCAGCGTGTTGGCGAGGTCGTTGCCGATCAGATTGACGGCGGCCGCGCCGGTCACTTTGCCGTTTTCGACGTTGGCGCCCAGGGTGTAGCTGCCGGCTGCGGCCAGGTTGACCTCCGCCGTGTCCATTCCCTCGTCGGCCAGTTCCTGGATCACGTCATCCTTGTTGTCGATCTTGTAGACGTCGTCGCCCAGCGAACCGGCCAGGGTATCGGCGCCGGCGCCGCCATCGAGCACGTCGTCGTTGACGGTACCGATGATCAGGTCGGCGCCGGGGCTGGCGCTATTGGCGATCAGCTCGGCCAGGTCGTAGCTGCCATTGCCGAACGTGACATGCTCGACGTTGCGGATAGTGACCGTTTCGCCGGTGGCCGCGTTGACCAGTTTGGTGTCGCTTTCGGTCACGCGGGTGCGGGTAAAGCCATTGAAGTCGCCGATCAGGACCACGGTATCGTCGCCGCTGCCGCCGTCGACCACGTCCACGCCGCTGGCGCCGCCCGACGGCATCAGCACGTCGTCGCCCTCGCCGCCCAGCAGCGAGTCGTTGCCGGCGCCGCCCTTGAGGGTGTCGTTGCCGCCATTGCCGATCAGCGTATCGGCGCCGATGCCGCCTTCGATCAGGTTGGCGCCGGCGTTGCCGGTGCCGGTGAACGCCAGGCTGCCCGTGTATTTCAGGTTCTCCACATTGGCCGCCAGCGTGACGGCGCCAAACGCGGTCAGGACCGTGTCATCGCCCTCGTCCGCCAGTTCGGTGACCATGTCGCCGGCGGCGTCCACCACGTAGGTGTCGTCATCGCCGCCGCCGGCCATGGTGTCGTTGCCGGCGCCGCCGTTCAGGGTGTCGTTGCCGAGGCCGCCGTCCAGCTTGTTGCCTGCGCTATTGCCGGTCAGCAGATTGCTTTGGTCGTTGCCCTCAAGGTCGATGACCACCGTGCCGGTCGCGATGGCGTTCTCGATATTGGCGCCCAGCTTGTAGGTGCCGGCCGCAGCGAACGCCACCTGCACGGTATCGACGCCGTTATATTTCTGCTCGTTGACCACGTCGCCCACCGCGTCGACCACATACGTGTCGTCGCCGTCGCCGCCGCCCATCGTATCGTTGCCGGCGCCACCGTTGAGCGTATCGTTGCCGTCGTTGCCCAACAGGATGTTGTTGAGCGCATTGCCGGTCAGCGCCGTGCTCTGATCGACGGTCAGCTCGGCATTTTCGACGTTCGCCGCCAGCGTCAGTGTCACCGCCGTGCGCACCGTATCGTTGCCGCCGCCGACTGCCTCGGTGATGGTGACGCCGGTGTTGTTGACGATGTAGACATCGTCGCCGCCGCCGCCCACCAGGGTATCGTTGCCGCCGGCGCCGTTGAGCGTGTCGTTGCCGTCCAGGCCGTTCAGGGTCTGGGCGTTGCCGTTGGCGCCGCGCGTAATCCAGTACGCTTCGCCATCGGCGCCGGCGGTGCCGGCGATGGCGCCGTTGATCGCCACCTTGAAGATGGCGCTGGCCGCGCTGGCCTTGCCGAACATGTCGGTCACCACCGCCGTCAGGTCATGGTTGCCGTTGCCCAGCGCCTTGACGTCGAGCGCCCAGCGGCCGTCGTCGTCCACCAGCGCCGTGCCCAGCACGGTGGCGCCGTCCTTGACGGTGATGCTGGAACCGAGCGCGGCGGTGCCGCTGACCACCACATGGCTGTTGCTGACGCTGGCGCCGCTGGTCATCGGCGCATCCTTCAGGTAGTAGGCCGCGCTCGGGTAGGCCGGGTCCAGCACCGGCTGGGCGCCGCCGACCACGGTTTGCACGGTCAGCACCGGCGCGACCGGCTTGACGGTCGAGGAATCGCCGGCATAGAACAAAGGCGCACCGTTGAAATCGATGACCTGCTGGTAGATGCCGCCGCTGGAGGTCAGCTCGGCCATGCCTTGCGTGCCCCAGGCGACGACCACTTTGCCATCCTGGAATTCGCTCAGGGTCGGGAACAGCTTGGTCCCTGCGGTGGCCGTGTTGCTGATCTTGAACTCGCCCGTCAGCGGGCTGTCGTCGCTGCCGTAGCGGCGGCCCATGATGGCCGAGCTGCCATCTTTATTCTCAGCGTCCCACACCACCATATAGCTGCCGTCGCTCAAGCCCAGCACCGAGGCCGAGTATTGATAGCCGGCGCTGGCGACCACCATGGCCTCGCCGGTGGCCGCGCCGGTAGCGTCGTAGTGACGCACCATCACCACGTTTTCGCCGGCGCCGGCGCCGTCGGCGTCGTAGATCCAGCTCAGCACGTGGCCGCCGTCGGCCGTGCGCGTGCTGTGCACCACCGACAGCTGGGCGGTCGCGTCCGGGGTGGTGAACACCACGTTCTCGCCGCCGACCTTGTTGCCGCCGCCATCGAAGCGCTGTTCGATGAAGCCGTAATGGCCGTCCTGCGTGATGCCGGACCAGGTGACCACCGCGC
Organism: Duganella paludis; assembly: GCF_054461335.1. Classification (NCBI taxonomy): domain Bacteria; kingdom Pseudomonadati; phylum Pseudomonadota; class Betaproteobacteria; order Burkholderiales; family Oxalobacteraceae; genus Duganella; species Duganella paludis. The sequence continues at coordinate 5,331,029 of NZ_CM136922.1, read as the reverse complement.
CGGCGTCGTTCTGGGCGGTGATCACCGGGCCGCTCTGGTTGTAGTCGCTGGTGACGCCGACCTGGATTTCCGGCCCCATCGGCTGGCCGGCGGAATTGAACATGCGCGCATACACCGCCAGATGGCCATCCTCGCCGGCCTGGGCCGACTGCCATGCCACGGCAAAGCCACCGTAGTTGAGACCGGCGACGCTCGGCAGGCGCTGCGCCACGCCGGCCGTGTTGCTGACGTTGACCGGGGCGCCGACCGGATTGCCGGCGTCGTTGAGGACCTGCACCATCACGTCCCAGCCGTGGTCGTCGTAGGCGGCGCCCAGCGTCGGATTGCTGTGGTAGGCCACCACATAGCCCTCGAACTCCAGGCTGGCCACCACCGGCGCGCGCTGGTCGCCACCGGTATTGCCGGCGTTGATCAGGATGTTGCCGCCCTTGGGATTGCCATCTTCATCGAAGGCCCGCACATACAGGCCGTCGCCGCTGCCGTCGCTGGCGCGGAACACCTCCACGAAGCCGCCGTCGCGATACCAGTGGGCCGCCGTGCTCTGGTAGATCTGGTAGCCGCCGGGCGCGCTGCTGACGACCTGGTCGACCGCCTTCAGGTCCATGGTGCCGTCGGCGAATTTCAGGGTGCGCACGCCGGTCAGCGTGTCGGTGCCATCGAGCGTGCTGCCGGTGGTGCGCTTGTCCTGCACCTTGACCGAACCGTCGCTCTGGGTGCTGACGATGTAGTCGGCCTTGTTGCCCCGATAAACGGCGGTGTCGTTGCCGCCGTCGCCGTACAGGGTGTCGTTGCCGCCCAGGCCCACCAGCGTGTCGTTGCCCAGCATGCCGCCGAGGATGTCGTTGCCGGCGCTGCCGGTCAAGCTGTCGTTGCCGCCGCCGCCGCCCAGCGCTTCCACATTGCTGAAGTGGATGGTGCCGTCGCTGCTGCTGCCGGTGCCGGTACTCAGGCTGCCGGTGAAGTTGGCCTGGCCGCCATAGATGACGGCGTCCACGCCGGCGCCGCCGTCGATGGTGTCGTCGCCGCCATGCGAGTAGAAATCTTCATCGGCGGCGCTGCCGGTGAAGCTGTCGGCGAACTGCGTGCCCTCGATGTGTTCGATGCCGCCGATGCTGCCGGCGTCGCCGTAGCCGTTGTCGAGGATGGCGCCGGTCGCCAGGTTGATGTTCACGCCATGGGTGGCGCCCGGGATGGCGGTGTAGAGCGTGTCCTCGCCGCCGGCGCCGCCCAGGATGGTGTCCTGGCCGGTGGACAGGTTGAAGAAGTCGCGCCCGGCGCCGCCGTCCATCAGGTCGTTGCCGCTGTCGCCGAGGCCGCCGATGAAGAAGTCGTCGCCGTCGCCGCCGTACTCGACGTCGTTGCCGACGCTGCCGTCGAAGTTGTCATTACCGGCGTTGCCGTACAGCGTGTCGTCGCCGACCAGGCCGTTCATGTACTCGCCGCCGCTACCGCCGCGCAGGACGTTGTTCAAGTCGTTGCCGATCAGGCCGCCGGCGGCGTTGCCGGTAACGGTCAGGTTTTCCACGTTGTCCGGCATGTAGGAGCCGTAGCTGGAAACGATGGTGTCTGTGCCCTGGCCGGCCGCTTCCTGGATCACCTCGTCGCCGTTGACGATGATGTAGGTGTCGTTGCCGGCGCCGCCGTCCAGGGTGTCCTGGCCGCCGCCGCCGTTGAGCGTGTCGTTGCCATCGCCGCCGTTCAGGGTTTGCGCGCTGCTGTTGGCGCCGTTGGCGTTCCAGTAGGCGGCGTTGTCGTCGCCGCCGGTGCCCTCGATGACGCTGTTCTGCACCGTCAACTCGAACGCCGCGCTGGCCGCGCTGGCATGGCCGAAGGCGTCCGTCACCACCGCCTGCAGCTGGTAGACGCCGTCGGCCAGCGACTTCAGGTCGGCCGACCACAGGCCCTGGTCGTCGGGACGAACCACCAGCAGCACGTCGTCGCCCGAGTAGATGGTGACCGTGGTGCCGAACGCGGCCGTGCCGCTGAGGGCCAGGTGCTGCACGCTGACCCGGTCGCCGCTGTCGAGCGCCGCCCCCAGCAGATAGTGGCCGGTGCTGTCGGTCAGCGCCGCGTCGCCGCCCGGGACCGCCTTCACCGTGAAGCTGGTGGCGTCCGGCGTGGCGCCGGTATCGAAGGTGCCGTTCTGTGGCTCGCCGTAATTGTTGATCACCTGCTGATACACGCCGCCGCTGTCGCCGTGGATCGCATTGCCCTGGATGTTCCAGCTCACCACCACATCGCCGTTGCCCGACGAACTGAGGGTCGGATACACCACGTTGCCGCCGTTGGCATGGTCGCTGATCAGGTACAGGTCGCCGGTCGGTTCGCCGCTGTTCACGTTGAAGTTGCGGCCGACGATGGCGCTGGAGCCGTCGGCGTACTGGACGTCCCACACGATCATGACGTCGCCGTTGTCGCACAGGATCAGGTCGTTGCCCAGGTAGTGGTCGCCCGTTGCCACGGTAAACGCGGCTGCGCGGGCCGAGCCGTCGTTGTTGAAGGTGCGCGCCATCACGGCGCCGCTGCCGTCGGCCAGCGTCATCACCCAGGACAGCACGTAGCCGCCGTCCACCATGCTCTGGTGCACGAAGTTCATCAAGGCGCCGGCCGGCGCCACGTAGGCGATCTGTTCGCCGCCGATCTTGTTGCCGGAGCCATCGAACTGCTGCTGGGCCAGGCCGAAACTGCCGTTCGACAGCTGGCCTTGCCACACGGCGACCAGGCCGCCGTGGCTCACGCCGTCTTCATCGGCCACGCCGAGCGTCTGGCGCACCAGCGGATACAGCTGGTTGCCGGCCACCGTGGTGTTGATCTGCACCTCGCCGCCGACCTTGTTGCCAAAGTAATCGAATTTCTGGCCATAGATGCCGGCATTGGCGCCACCGCCCTCATGGCGCGACTGCCACACCGTCATGAAGCCGTTGTCGAAGGTCGAAACCACCGACGGGAAGCGTTGCTGGGAAGCGGTGGTGGTGTTGACGTCCACTTCGCCGCCGAGCTTGTTGCCATCGGCGTCGAAACGCTGCAGCTTGATTTCCACCAGGCCGGGATTGGTGTACACGCCGGCTTCCGGCGTGCTGTCCCACATCACGACAAAGCCGCCGTTGGTCAGCGCCGAAACGACAGGCGCGCGCTGGTCGCCGGTGGTGGTGGTGTTGACCAGCAGATCGCTGCTGCGGGCGATGCCGTCGGCATCGAACAGGCGCACATAGATGCCTTCGCCATTGGCGTCGGCCGCGCGGAACGCCGTCACATAGCCGGTGCTGGCGCCGCCGCCCGTGCCCAGCAGCATGGCCGAGACGTTGAAACTCTGGTGGCCGGTCAGCGTGCTGCTAACGGCCTGCTCCTGCGCCACCGCCACCACCTGGCTGTCGGCGAACTGCAGCGTCTTGACGCCGCGCACGGTGTCGGTGCCGTCCGGCGAGCCGTCACGATTGTCCTGCACCAGGGTGTCGCCGTTGGCCAGCGTGGTCAGCGTGTAGTCCGCGCGGTTGCCGCTGTAATACGCCGTGTCGTTGCCGGCGGCGCCGATCAGGGTGTCGTTGCCGCCGGCGCCGGTCAGCTGGTCGTCGCCGTGGAAGCCCCAGATGATGTTGGCGCCGTCGTCGCCGGTCAGCGTGTCGTTGTTGTTGCTGCCTTCGATGTTTTCAAAGTTGATCAGCACGTCGTTGCCGTCGGCGCCGCTGCTGGTGCCGGTCGCCAGGTTCACCTCGACGCCGCTGCCGCCGTAGGTGACGAAGATGTAGCCGGTGGTGTCGCTGCCGCCGACGCCGCCGTCCAGGGTGTCGTTGCCGGCGTTGCCGTACAGGGTTTCATTGGTGTCGGCGCGGCCGGTGATGATGTCGGCGTAACCGGAGCTGCCGGAGATGCGCTCGATGCTGCTCAGGTGGTCGATCTTGCCGCTGCCGTCATCGGCCGTGCCGGCCTCCAGGTCGACCACCAGCTGGCCGGCGCTGCTGTAATACGTGACGCGGTCATTGCCCTCGCCGCCGTCCACCGTATCGGAATCACCGCCGCGCACGTTGATGAAGTCGTTGCCCGCGCCGCCGTTGACGACATCGGCGCCCTTGCCACCGGTAAGCACATCGTTGCCGCCAAAGCCGTTGAGCGTATCGCCGCCATTGGTCGCAACGAGGTTGTCAGCACTATCGGTGCCGTTGATGATTCCCATAATTTTTCCCTGAGTGTTGGTTTGCGCGCCAAATCTACTGTCCGGCAACGTTTCCGCCACCTTCTTTGGGTGGTCGGACGAGGTGCCAAGCTAACATTTTGATGGCCGATTTACCAACGAAAATGGTGCGACTTTCAGGAAAATATAAATTTCTCTATAAAAACAACAGAGGAAAAAGCAAGTTTGCCTATTCGCTTACTTTATGCGGAAAATCATGTCCACCGTTTGCGTCCAGCGCAGTACCTCGATGGCCAGGAAATCCTTGTCGGCGGGGGCGGTATCGACGCTGCGGTTGCGGGCATATAAATCGCCCGGCATCAGGCCCACCGCGTGGGTCAGGTTGCGCAGCTGGCCGGCGGAGACGGCCGTGACCGCCCCCACCTTCTTGCCGAAGCCGCCGGCCATGCCTTCGGCGCGGCGCTGCGCGTCCTTGACGGCGGCGGCCATCAGCTCCTGCTCGGAGGCGAGGCGATCGCTACGGCCAAAGCTGGTCGCCATGTAGTCGATGTTGGGCATGGCCAGCAGCGCTTGCATGATGAGACGCCACTTGCCGAGGTCGCGCACCACGATGTGGACCGAGCTGCGGATATCGTAGTCGGGCACGGCGGCGGCCTCCGGGCGCTCGGCCTTGCGCATTTCCTTGCGCATGTTGTGGATCTCGGCGCTGGCGTCCGCATCGGCCAGCACGGCGCGCACCTGCTCCGCGCGCTCGGCCACCAGCGCCACGGCGACGGCCGGATCGGCGTCGTAGGCGCTGATGTCGAAGTCGATCTCGCCCAGGTCCGGCACCACCATCACGAACGCCTCGCCGGTGGCGTGGATGAAGGGATACGCCGGCAGGCCGGACGCCTGGGCGAGGCATGGCAACAAGGCGGCGGCAAAGACGAGCGATTTCAGCATGGACGTATTCCTGTGATTGAAAAATCACAGTATCGATTAAGTAGACAAGTATGTCTACTTAATCTTTACGCCACAAACTTTATGCCACGAACAGATAGTCCCCCACGGTGGTTGCCGGATTGCCGGTGAGGATGGCGATCTGGGTCAATTCGTCGGCCGACACCAGCGCGTCCGTGCCGCTGGACTTGAACAGGTAGACATAACTTGCGCTGTTGTTGTCCACCACGAACAAGGCCTGCTGGCCCAGCGTGAAGCCGCTGTTGGCTGAACCGATCACCAGCGCGGCGGCGGCGGGCGTGATGCCACCGCTGTTGGACGAGAAGATCACCAGTTCCGCATCGGCCGCAAAGCCGCCGGGCGCCGCGCGCAGCACACCACCGTCCACCACCGTGTCACCGTTGCCGATCGCCAGCGCCGCCTGGCTGATGGCGAGCTTGTCGAAGCCCTTGGCGACGCTGTTGCTGAAGTCGGTGATGGTGTCGACGCCGGTCGCGCCGGCGAGTACGAAGGTGTCGTTACCCGTACCGCCGGTCAGGGTGTCGTTGCCAAGGCCGCCGGTCAGCGTGTCGTTGCCGCCAGCGCCGTCCAGCTTGTCATTGCCAATACCGCCACGGATGTCGTTATCCTGCAGGTTGCCGACTGCGGTAAAGGCAGCCGTGCCGGTGTAGATCAGGTTCTCGACATTGGTCGCCAGCGAGTAGTTGGTGATCACGGTGCGCACCACATCCGTGCCGCCGTTCAACGCTTCGGTCACCGTGTGGCCGCCCACAGCGATCACATAAACATCGTCGCCATCGCCACCGATCAGGGTGTCGTTGCCGCCGCCTCCGCTGATCAGCGTGTCGTTGCCGGCATTGCCGGTCAGCTTGTTCGCGGCGGCATTGCCGGTCAGGACATTGTCCAGCTCGTTGCCGACGATGCTGATCGCCAGCGTGCCGGTCACCGTGCCGTTTTCCACGTTGGCGCCCAGCGTGTAGCTGCCCGGCGCCGTGTAGGCCACCTGCACCAGGTCCGTGCCCTCGTCCGCCAGCTCGGTGACCACGTCGCCAGCCACGTCCACCACGTAGGTGTCGTCGCCCTCCCCGCCGCTCATCACGTCGATGCCGCCCAGGCCGTTGATGATGTCGTTGCCGGTCGTGCCCACCAAGGTATCGGCGCCCGGGCTGGCCGCATTGTCGATCAGGTCCGCCAGCGCCTTGTCGCCATCCGCGAAGTGCACGGTCTCGATGTTGCGGATAATCAGCGACTCGCCGGTCGCTGCGTTGACCAGCCTGGTATCCGTGACGCTGACACGGGTACGGGTGTAGGCGGCAAAATTGCCCAGCACCGTCACCAGGTCCGTGCCCGCGCCGCCGTCGATGACGTCGGCCACGCCGGTGCCGGCCGACAGCGAATCGTCGCCGTCGCCGCCGAGCAGGCTGTCGTCGCCGGCGCCGCCGGTCAGGGTGTCGTTGCCGCCGCCGCCGCTCAGCGTATCCTTGCCGATGCCGCCGCTGATGGCGTTGGCCAGCGCATTGCCGGTGCCGGCAAACGCTGCCGTGCCGGTGTAGCTCAGGTTCTCGACAAACGCGCCTAGCGTGTAGGCCACCGCTGCGGTTTGCACGCTGTCGGTGCCGCCGCCATCCAGCTCCGTGACCACGTCGGTGGCCACATCGACCACGTAGACGTCGTCGCCGCCGCCGCCGACCATGGTGTCGTTGCCGGCGCCGCCGATCAGCGTGTCGTTGCCCAGGCCGCCGCTCAGCATGTTGGCGGCGGCATTGCCGATCAGGGTGTTGTCCAGCGCATTGCCGATCAGGTTGACGGCAACCGTTGCGGTCACCGTGGCGTTCTCGATGTTGTCGCCCAGCGTGTAGCTGCCGGCGGCGGTATAGGCCACCTGCACCAGATCGCTGCCCTGATCCGCCAGCTCGACCACGATATCGCCCGCCACGTCCACCACATAGATGTCGTCGCCGGCGCCGCCGGACATGCTGTCGGCGCCGGCGCCGCCGTTGATGCTGTCGGCGCCATCGGTGCCGACCAGCGTGTCGCTGCCGGTGCTGGCGGTGTTGTCCTGCACTTCCGCCAGCGTCATGCTCACGCCGTCGAAGGTGAATTGCTCGACGCCGCGCACCGTGATCACCCCGCCGCTGATGTGCGTGAGCACGGTATCGGTGGCGTTCGGCCGCGAAACCTTGTAGTTGCCGAAGGCTTCCAGGCCGGCCAGCGTGTCGACGTCGCCGCCGCCGTCGATCACGTCCTTGTCGCCGGCGCCGCTGGTGCCGGCGTCCAGCGTGTCGTTGCCGAGGCCGCCGACCAGGCTGTCGTTGCCAACGCCGCCGGTCAGCTTGTTGGCCAGCGCATTGCCGGTGCCGGTGAAGGCACCGGTGCCCAGGAAGACCAGGTTCTCCACGTTGGCGCCCAGCGTGTAGCTGGCCAGCTTGGTTTGCACCGTATCGGTGCCGCCGTCGGCCAGCTCGGTGACGACATCGCCGGCCACATCGACCATGTAGACATCGTTGCCGGTGCCGCCGGTCAGCTTGTCGGCGCCGGCGCCGCCGTCGAGCGTGTCGTCGCCGGCGTCGCCGATCAGCGTGTTGACTGCCGCGTTACCGGTCAGCACGTTGTTCTGCGCATTGCCGGTCAGGTTGACGGCGATGGTTGCCGCCGCCGTGACGGTGGCGTTGTCCACGTAGGACGACAGCACGTAGGTGCCGGCCGCCTTGAAGGCCACGTTCACCAGGTCGATGCCGCCGCCGTCGAGCTCCGTGATCGCGTCGGTGGCGACATCGACCTCGTAGATATCATCGCCTTCCAGGCCGATCATCAAGTCGCTGCCGGTGCCGCCGTTGATGCTGTCGGCGCCGCTGGTGCCGGTCAGCGTGTCGTTGCCCGCGCTGACCAGGCCGGCGTTGACGTCGTTGATGGCTTTCGCCACGCCGTCGAAGCTGACCGTTTCCACGTTGCGCAGCGTGATGCTTTCGCCGGTGACGACATTGACCAGCTTGGTGTCGGTCGCGGTTGGACGGGAACGCACATAGTCCTCGAAGGCGCCCAATACTTTCAGCGTATCGCTGCCGTTGCCACCATCGACCAGGTCGCCGACCACGGCCGTGCCGGCGTTCAGCACGTCGTTGCCGTCGCCGCCGAGCAGGCTGTCGTCGCCCGCGCCGCCGGACAGCGTGTCGTTGCCGAGGCCGCCGTTGAGCGTGTCCTTGCCGGCGCCGCCGGTGAGCTGGTTATCCGACGCGTTGCCGGTGGCGCTGAAGTTGGCGCTGCCGGTGTAGACCAGGTTCTCGACGTTGGCCGCCAGCGTGTAGGTGGCCAGAGCGGTCTCCACGCGGTCGATGCCGCTGCCGGCGCCCGCCGCCTCGGTCACCACGTCGCCGGCCACGTCCACCACGTAGACGTCGTCGCCCAGGCCGCCGACCAGGGAGTCGTTGCCGGCGCCGCCGATCAGCGTATCGTTGCCGGCGCCGCCATCGAGCTTGTTGGCGACGGCATTGCCGGTGAGGACGTTGTCGAGCGCGTTGCCCGTGATGCCGATGGCCACCGTGCCGGTCACCGTGGCGTTTTCCACGTTGGCGGCCAGGGTGTAGGTGCCGGCTGCGGCAAAGGCCACATTCACGAGATCGATGCCCTCGTCCGGATTTTCCGTCACCACGTCGCCGGCGACATCCACCGTGTAGGTGTCGTTGCCAGCGCCGCCCACCATGGTATCGCTGCCGGCGCCGCCGTTGAGGCTGTTGGCGCCGCCGTCGCCGACCAGGTAATCGCCGAAGATGCTGACCGAATTGACGATGGCTTCGCCCAGGGTCTTCATGCCATCGGCGAATTTCAGCTGCTCGACATTGCGCAGCGTGATGTTCTCGCCGGTGGCGGCGTTGACCAGCACCACGTCGGTGGCGTTCGGCCGGGTGATGGTGTAGCTGAGGAAGTTGCCCAGCAGTTGCAGTTGGTCGCTGCCGGCGCCGCCGTCGATCACGTCGACACCGGTGCCCGCGCGCAGGGTATCGTTGCCGTCGCCGCCGGCCACGCTGTCGTTGCCGAGGCCGCCGAACAGGGTGTCGTTGCCGGCGCCGCCAATCAGCGTGTCGTTGCCGGCCAGGCCCTGCAGGCAGTCGTCGCCGGCGCTGCCGGTGAGGCTGTCGTTGAAGGCGCTGCCGAACACCTCTTCAATGCTGATCAGCTTGTCGGTGCCGCCGAGGCCGTCGGTCGCCGTGCCAGTGGCCAGGTTGACCACCACCGCCGCCTTGGAACGCTCGTAATCGATGACGTCGTAGCCGCCCCGGCCATCGACCACGTCGTTGCCGGCGCCGCCTTCGAACAGCTCCATTTCGCCGTCGCTGCCATTGAGCGTGTCGTTGAAGGCAGAGCCGCTCACGCCCTCGATGTTGAGCAGCGTGTCGGTGCCGCCCATGCCGTCGGCCGCCGTGCCGGTCGCCAGATCGACCAGAACGGCGGCCGTGCTGGTGCCGTACTCGACCCGGTCGTAGCCTTGGGCGCCGTCGATGGTGTCGTTGCCTTCGTTGCCGACGAAAATTTCCATGTAATCGTTATCGGCGTTACCGCCGGTAAGCAAGTCATTGCCCCAAGAGCCGACCACGCCCTCGATGTGCCGCAGCGTATCGGTGCCGCCATAGCCATCCATGGCTTCGCCCGTGGCCAGGTTGACCACCACGCCCGCGCCGGTGTGCTCGTAATGCACGAAGTCGAAGCCCGCGCGGCCGTCGATGGTGTCGTTGCCACCCATGCCGTTGAAGTGCTCGATCAGTCCGCTGTCGGAACCCAGCAATTCATCATCGGAGTAGCTGCCGACCACATAGTTGATGTTGAGTAGCGTGTCATGGCCGCTGTCCTCGCCGTCGGCAGTGCCGGCCTGCAGGTCCACCGCCACGCCCGAGCCCATGTCTTCGTAGCTGACCTGATTGTTGTTTTCCTGCAGCGGGCCGGTGATGGCGCCGCCATCGATCGTATCGTCGCCGGCGCCGCCGCCAAAAATTTCCAGGACCGGCGCGGTGCTGCCGACCAGGGTGTCGTTGTGGATCGAACCCCAAACGATGTTGATGTTGATGAGTTTGTCCGTCCCGCCCTGGCCATCCTGGGCCACGCCCGTCGCCAGGTTGACCGAAACGCCGACCGTCGCCTGATCGTACCCGACCAGGTTGCTGTCGGTGAAATTGATGCGATCGGTGATGGCGCCGCCGTCGATGGTATCGTTGCCGGCGCCGCCCCACAGGTAGTCCCGCTCCTTGCCGCCGTTCAGCACGTCGTTGCCGGCGCCGCCATTGATGAAGTCCCAGCCGTCGTCGCCGGACAGGCTGTCGTTGCCGTTGCCGCCGTCGAGATTGTCCCAGCCGGCGGCGCCGCTCAAGGTATCGTTGCCGGCGCCGCCCGTCAGTACGTTGTTCAACTCGTTGCCGACACCCTTGAAGCTGCCGCTGCCGGTATAGCTGACTTTCTCGACGTTGGCGCTGAGCGTGTAGCTGGCCAGCGCGGTCAGCACGCTGTCGTTGCCGGCGCCGGCCAGTTCGGTGACCACGTCGCCGGCGGCGTCCACCACGTAGACGTCGTCGCCGGCGCCGCCGCTCATGCTGTCGTTGCCGGCGCCGCCGTTCAGCGTATCGTTGCCGCCGTTGCCGGTTAGGACGTTGGCGCCGGCGTTGCCGCTCAGCTGGTTGGCGAGCTCGTTGCCGATGATGCCGGCGGCCGCCGTTCCCGTCACGGTCGCGTTCTCGATGTTGGCCGACAGCGTGTAGACGCCGGCCGCCGCGAAGGCGACCGACACCTGGTCCGTGCCCTCGCCCACATTTTCAATGATGACGTCGGCCGCCACGTCGACCACGTAGCTGTCGTCGCCGGCGCCGCCGGACATGGTGTCGGCGCCGGCGCCGCCGTTCAGCGTGTCGTTGCCGCCGTCACCGACCAGCACGTCGCCGAAGATGCTGGTGATGTTGGCCAGCGTTTGGGCCAGGGTCTTGACGCCGTCGTTGAACTCGAACTGCTCGACGTTGCGCACCGTGACGCTCTCGCCCGTGATGCCGTTGACCAGCAACAGGTCGGTGGCATTGACCCGCGTGCGCGCATAGTCGGCAAAGTTGCCGAGCAGGGTCAGCACATCACTGCCGGCGCCGCCGTCGGCGACATCGGCGCTGCCCTTGCCTGCGACCAGCGCATCATCACCATCGCCGCCCAGCAGGCTGTCGTTGCCGGCGCCGCCGTCCAGCAGGTCCTCACCGGCGCCGCCGGACAGGGTGTCGTTACCGGCCATGCCGGACAGGTAGTTGACGCCGGCGTCGCCGCTCAGGCTGTCGTTGAAGGTAGAGCCCACGACCTGCTCGATATTGAGCAGGGTGTCGGTGCCGCCTTCGCCGTCGCTGGCCACGCCGGTCTGCAGGTTGACCGTGACGCCCGCCTTCGATAGCTGGTAGTCGACGCGGTCGACACCGCCCCTGCCGTCGATATGGTCGTCGCCGGCGCGGCCTTCGAACGATTCATAGGCGCCGTTGCTGCCAAGCAGCGTGTCGTTGCGGGACGAGCCGCGCACCAGTTCAATCTGAAGCAGCAGGTCCGTGCCGCCCAGCCCGTCCAGCGCCGTGCCGGAACTGAGGTCGACGTTGACGCCGGCCGTGCTGGTGCTGTAGTCGGCCAGGTCGTAGCCCGCGCCGCCCGAGATCAGGTCGCTGCCGCCGTTGCCGACAAAGATGTCGTTGCCGGCGCCGCCGAACAGATTGTCATTGTGGGACGAGCCATACGCGCCCTCGATGTTCAGCAACTCATCGAGACTGCCATCGCCATCCACCGCTATGCCCTGGACCAGGTCGACCATCACGCCGCTGCCGGCGCTATCGTAGTGCACCATGTCGATGCCACCGCGGCCATCGATCACGTCGATGCCGCCGCGCCCCTCGAATTCCTCGCGCAGCGCGCTGTCCGATCCCAGCAAGGTATCGTCGTAATTGGAGCCGCGCACCTGGTTGATGTTGAGCAGCGTGTCGTGGCCGGTGCTTTCGCTGTCGGCGGTGCCGGCCGCCAGGTCCACCACCACGCCGCCCGATGAGAACGTGTAGGTGACAAGGTTGTTGCCCTGCTGCCCGAAATCAGTGATCGCACCGCCGTCGATGGTGTCGTCGCCCTCCAGTCCTTCAAAAATTTCCAGCAGCGCCGCCGAACTGCCGACGATGCTGTCGTCGTGGATGGAGGCCTGCACGTAATTGATGTTGGTGAGCTTGTCCGTGCCGCCCAGGCCATCGAGCGCCACGCCGGTGGCCAGGTTGACCGAGATGCCAGCCGTGGCGCCGTAATAGGTGATGAAATTGAGGTCGCTATAGTTGAGGCGGTCGGTGATTTCGCCGCCGTCGATCGTGTCGTTGCCGCTGCCGCCGGACAGCAAGTCCCCGCCGGCGCCGCCGTTCAGCACATCGTTGCCGTCGCCGCCATACAGCGCATCGTCGCCGATCCCGCCGCTCAGGCTATCGTTGCCGCCACCGCCCTGCAGGTAGTCATTGCCGGCGTTGCCGGCCAAGGTGTCGTTGCCGATGCCGCCGCTGATGTTGTTGTTCAGTTCGTTGCCGATGCCGTTGAACGCGCCGCTGCCGCTGTACACCAGGGCTTCCAGGTTGGCCCCCAGCGTGAAACTGTTCAGCGATGTGTTGACCAGGTCGCCGCCCTCATCGGCGAGCTCGGTAATCACGGCGCCGGCCGCGTTCACCAGATAGACGTCGTTGCCGGCGCCGCCGGCCAGGCTATCGTTGCCGCCGCCGCCGATCAGCATGTCGCTGCCGTCGCCACCCAGCAGCGTGTCGTTGCCGGCGCCACCCAACAGCGTGTCATTGCCGGCGTTGCCGCTCAGCTTATTGGCGGCGCCGTTGCCGACCAGGTAGTTGTCCAGCCCGTTGCCCGCCAGGTTGACGGCCACCGTGTCGGCCGAGGTGATGGTGGCGTTTTCCACCTTGTCGGCCAGCGTGTAGGTGCCGGCGGCGGTGTAGGCCACCTCCACCAGGTCGACGCCGTCGCCCGTTTCGATCACCAGGTCGCCGCTGTTGTCGACCACATAGGTGTCGTCGCCCAGTCCGCCGGACATGGTGTCGGCGCCGGCGCCGCCGTCGAGCCTGTCATTGCCATCGGTGCCGGTGAGCACGTCGGCGCCGCTGCTGGCGCTGTTGGCGATCAGCTCCGCCAGGCTGTGTGTTTCATCCGCGAACTGTACCGTCTCAACGTTGCGGATGGTGATGGTTTCGCCCGTCAAGGTGTTGACCAGTTTGGTATCGAAGTCGTTGACGCGGCTGCGTGCGTAGTTGGCGTAATCGCCCAGCGCCACCACCAGGTCGGCGCCCGCGCCGCCATCGACGAAGTCCACGCCCACACCGGGGTTCAGCACATCGTTGCCATCGCCGCCCAACAAGCTGTCGTTGCCTTCCCAGCTCCACAAGGTGTCGTTGCCGCCGCCGCCGTTCAGCGTGTCGTTGCCGGAGCCGGCGTACATCACATTGGCCAGCGCGTTGCCGCTGCCGTTGAAGGCCAGCGTGCCAACATAGCTCAGGTTCTCCACATTGGCCGCCAGCGTATGGCTGGTCGCCGTGACGGACACCGTGTCGATGCCGCCATCGGCCGCCTCGGTCACCACATCGCCGACCGCATCGACCTTGTAGAAATCGTTGCCGGCGCCGCCGATCATGGTGTCGTTGCCGCCCTCGCCGGCAAGTGTGTCGGCGCCATCGTTGCCGATGAGGACATTGGCGGCCGCATTGCCTTGCAAGTAATTGTCGAGCGCATTGCCGGTCAGGTTGACCGCCGCCGTCGAGGTGACGACGGCGTTTTCGACATTGGCCGACAGCACGTAGGTGCCGGCCGCAGTGTACGCCACCCGCACTTCGTCGCTGCCGCCGCCGGCGCCTTCCTGGACCACGTCGCCCGCGACGTCGACCACATAGGCATCGTTGCCGGCGCCGCCGGCCAGGGTGTCGGCCCCGGCGCCGCCGTTCAGTGTGTCGTTGCCGCTGCCGCCGGTGATCAGGTTGTTCAGCGCGTTGCCGATGCCCTGCAAGCCGGGGCCGTCCGCCAACACCAGGTTTTCCACGTTGGCCGCCAGCGTCAGGCCGGTGATCGAGGTCACGACCGTATCGGTGCCGCCGCCGGCCGCCTCGGTGATGACGACGCCGGCGTCGTTGACGTAGTAGGTGTCGTCGCCGGCGCCGCCGATCAGGGTGTCCTTGCCGCCACCGCCATCGAGCGTGTCGTTGCCGGCCTGGCCGTTGAGTGTCTGCGAAGTATTGTTGGCGCCGGCGTTGTACCAGTAGCCCAGGCCGTCGGCGCCGGCCGTGCCGGTCAGGCTGCTATTGCTGAGAACCAGGTTGAACGCCGCGCTGGCGTCGCTGACCTTGCCGAACACATCGCGCACGGTGGCCGTCAGCGCATGGTTGCCCGGCGCCAGCTGTTGCAGGTCCAGCACCCAGCGGCCGTCGTCGTCGGCCGCCGTCGTGCCCAGCACGTTGGCGCCGGACTTGATGGTGATGACCGAACCGAACGCCGCCGTGCCGCTCAGCACCAGGTGGCTGTTGCTGATGCCCGCGCCGTTGTTCAGCGGAGCGCTGACCAGGTAACTGTAATTGTCACCAAATTCCGGCAGTTGGCCACCGGTCACGGTTTGGACCGTGATCGTGGTGGCGGCCGGCTTGGCGGTGGAACTGGTGCCGGCGTAGTACATCGGGTTGCCGTCGAAATCGATGATTTGCTGGTAGACGCCGCCGCTGCCCGCCATCGCCCCCGAGCCGTCGCCGCCCCAGCTGACGACAATCTCGCCATCCTGGAATTCGGTCAGCGTCGGGCTGAACTTGATGCCCAGCACGGGCGACTGGCTGATCTTGAACTCGCCGCCCAGTGGACTATTGTCGCTGCCGCTGTAACGGCGGCCCATGATGAAGGACTCGCCGTTGGCGCCCTGCACGTCCCACACCACCATGTAGCTGCCATCGCTCAGGCCCAGCACGTCCGCGCCCAGATGCGAGCCGCTGGCCACCGCGAATGCGGCGCCGACGGGATTGCCGCTGACATCGTAGTTGCGCACCATGACCTTGTCCTGGCCTTCGATTCCGACATCCTGCACCCAGCTCACCACGTGGCCGCCGTTGCCGGTGGCGGCGATTTGCTGCGTGGCGAAGTAGACCTGGCCATTCGGGTCGCTGATCTCGTGGACCAGCTGCTGGTCGCCTATCTTGTTGCCGTATTCATCGAAGTACTGCTGCATCAGTCCCGTCGATCCGGCGCTCACCTTGCCGCTCCAGAGGATCACATAGCCGCCGGGCAGCGCTGCGATCGTGGGCTGGGCCAGGTGGCCGACGGCCGAAATGCTGACCGGCACTTCCGGACCAAGCGGCTCGCCGAAGGCATTGAAGGTGCGCGCATAGATGCTGGTGTAAGGACCATCGTCCTGCTGTGTCGACTGCCAGGTGACGACGAAGCCGCCGTCCTCGAGCGCCACGATCGCCGGCAGGCGCTGCGAGCCGTCGGTGGTGGTGTTGACGGTGATCGGGCCGCCGAGCAGCTGGCCGGCGCCATCGAGCAACTGCACCTTGACCTCCCAGGCGCCGTTGTTGCCAAAAGCGCCGGCAACCGGATTGCTGTGATACGCCACGGCGAAACCGCCGCTTTGCAGCGCGGTCACCACCTGGCCGCGCTGCTCGCCGCCGGACTCGGCGCCGATGGCGAAGTTGCCGCCGAGCGGATTGCCGTCACGGTCGAACAGGCGCGCGGACAGCTTGTCGCCGCCGTTGTCGATGTTGCGGAAGAGCTGCAGGATAACGCCGTCGAGGCCGCTGCTGGCGGCCGACACCGGCAGCACCTCGAAGTTGCCCGCCGCGCTGCTGATCACGCGGTCCACCGCCGTCAGCTCGACCGTGCCGTCGGCGAACTGCAGCGTCTTGATGCCTTGCACGTTGTCGATGCCGTCGGGCGAACCGCCGCGCAAGTCCTGCACGCTGACCGCGCCGTCGGCGTTGGTGCTGATGCTGTAGTTGGCCTTGTTGCCGCTGAAGACGGCGCGGTTGTTGCCGGCGCCGCCGATCAGGGTGTCGTTGCCGCCGCCGCCGGCCAGGGTGTCGTTGCCGGCCAGGCCGCGCAGCACGTTGGCGCCGCCGTCGCCGGTCAGCACATCGCCCTCGATGCTGCCGGTCAGGTTTTCCACGCCGCTGAACTGGGTGGTGCCGCTCGCATCCGTGGCCTGCCCGTTGGACAGGTTGGCGACCACGGCGTCGTCGCCGAACATCAGCGTGTCGTTGCCGCCGCCGGCCTCGATGGTGTCGTTGCCGCCGTGGGTGAGGAAGGTTTCGCCGGCGTTGCTGCCGATGATGTGGTCGCCGAAGCGCGTGCCCATGACCACTTCGATGCCGCCGATGCTGCCGCTTTCGCCGAAGCCGTTGTCGAGGATTTCGCCGCTGGCCAGGTTGATGGCCACGCCGTGTACCTGGTCCGGGTTCGCGGCGTACAGGATGTCCTTGCCGGCCCCGCCCTCCAGCGTGTCGTGGCCGCGTCCCATCAGCAGCCAGTCGTTGCCGGCGCCACCGTCGAGCAGGTCGTCGTCCGCGCCGTTGTCGAACAGCACGTCGTTGCCGTCGTTGCCGTACAGCGAGTCGTTGCCGTCGCCGCCACCGATCATGTCGCCGCCGCTGGTGCCGTTCAGCACATTATCGAGCGCGTTGCCGAACAGGGCCTGGCCGTTGGGGCCGTTGACGGTCAGGTTTTCCACGTTGTCCGGCAGCGTCATGCCGAAGCCGGCGATGATGGTGTCGATGCCGCCGCCGGCCGCCTCGATCACGGTTTCGTTGGCACGCAAGATGTAGAGATCGTTGCCGTCGCCGCCGTTCAGGGTATCGTTGCCGCCCCGGCCGTCCATGGTGTCGTCGCCGGCGCCGCCGTTGAGTACTTGCGCATCGCCGCTGGCGCCCTGGTCGGCCCAGTAAAGCGGCGCGTCGTCGCCGTCGCTGCCGTTGAGCACGCTGTTATCGACGGTCAGCAGGAACGGCGTGCTGCCCGGTCCCTCCACGCCCTGCGCGTTGCGCACGCTGAGCACGAACGCATGCTCGCCATTGGCCAGCGCCTGCCAGATGCCGATGCTCCAGTGGCCGCTGTCGTCGACGCCGGTACGGTATTCCTGCTCGCCGTCGCGCGCGATGATGGTTTGTCCGAACACGCCGGTGCCGCTGAGCACCACGTAACCATTGCCGACGGCCGCGCCGCTGCTGAGTGGATCGTGCAGCATGATCTTGCCGCCGAAGCTGGTATCCGTGTACTGCGCATCGCCGCCGCCGACGATCTGCTGCAACAGGAAGGCCGGCGCCGCCGGCGGCGTCTGGTCCGAGCTGCCGCTGAAGAATTCCGGGTGACCGTTCCAGTCGACGATCTGCTGGTACAGGCCATTGTTGGCCATGGCGTCCAGCTCGCCCCAGCTCACCAGCAGCTTGCCGTTGTCGAGGATGGTCATGACCACGCCGGTCGGATTGCCGCCGGGATCGCGCTGGTTGACGCGGAACGGCTCGCCCGCCGCCGCGCCATGTTCATCGTACCGTTGCACCAGCACCGACTGGCCATCGGCGTAGTTCTCCCAGGCGACCGCAAAGCCGCCGCCGGGCAGGCCCACCACGCTGGGGACGCCGCCAAAGTCGCTGTTCGGCACCACCATGGCGCTGCCGGCGGGCTGACCCTGAGCGTTGAAGCTCTGCACCATGACGTTGTTCGGTTCGATGCTGTAGTTGGTCCAGGCCGCAACAAAGCCGCCGTCGGCGGTGGCGGCCAGATCGAGCTGGCTGGCCGAATACGTGACGGCCCCCGGATAGGTGAACAATGCCTGGACCGCGCCGACCTTGTTGCCGGCCATGTCGAAGCGCTGGGCCCGGATGTCGCTCAATTCGGACCAGGCGATGACGTAGCCGTCCGCCACAGCGACGATGTCGTACACCGATTCGTAGATCGCATAGTCGATGGCGCCGGCTTCGTGCTCGGTGCCGATCTTATTGCCCTGCTCGTCGAAGCGCTGCGTGTACAGGCCGCGGTGGCCGCTGGACGGCTGATACGATATCCAGCTGGCGACGATGCTGCCATCCTTCAGCGCGGTCACCATCGGGAAGCGCTGGGAGTAATCGGTGGTGGTGTTGATGATCTGCGGTTCGCCGATCTTGTTGCCGGCGGCGTCGAAGCGCTGCAGGTAGTTTTCCCAGGCCCAGTCGTTGAGCACCACGCCGGCGGTAGGATTGCTGTTGTAGGCCACGAAGAAACCGCCGTCGCCGGCGCGCACCACGGTCACGCTGCGCTGGTCGCCCACCACGTCGCCCACCACGATGTTGTCGCCCAGCGGCACGCCCTGCTCGTTGAACACGCGCAGCGACACGCCGCTGCCGGACACGTCGTCGTCGCGGAAGGCGATCACGTAGCCGCCGCCGTCCAAGGCGGTGACGTCCTGGTGCCACTGCGGCCCGTCCGGGCTGGACGACACCACCGCGTCGGTCGGCGTCAGGTCGAGCACGCCGTCGGCGAAATGCAGCTGATCGATGCCGCTCAGGTGGTCGGTGCCGTCGGGACTTTCGCCACGCTTGTCGCTCACCACCACCACGCCGTCCGCGCCGCTGGTGATGGTGTAGTCGTCCTGGTTGCCGCTGTAGTAGGCTTGGTCGTAGCCGGCGCCGCCGTTCAGGGTGTCGTCACCGCCGCCGCCGCGCAGGCTGTCGTTGCCCCAGAAGCCGTCCAGCACGTTGGCGCCGTGGTCGCCTTCGAGGAAGTCGTTGCCGCTGGAACCGATCACGTTTTCAAAATTGCTGATGAGGTCCTGCCCCTGCGCGCCGCTGACCACGCCCGTTTGCAGCGAGACCTGGACGTCGCCGCCGAACGGCGTGTAGTAGCTCAGCAGGTCGGTGCCGGCGCCGCCGTCGAGCGTGTCGTTGCCGCCGCCGCCGAGGATCAGGTCGTCGCCGTCGCTGCCGGTGATGCTGTCGGCAAAGGCGCTGCCGGCCACGTATTCGATGTTGAGCAGCGTATGGCTGCCCTGGCTGCCGGCGTTGGCCGTGCCGGTTGCCAGGTTGACCGTCACGCCGTTGCCGGCGCCGCTGTAGTCGGCCCAATCCTTGCCGGCGCCGCCGTCCAGCGTATCGTTGCCGTGGCCGACCAGGGTATCGCTACCCAGGCCGCCGCTCAGCAGTTGCGCCTCGGGGCCGGCGCCGTGCGCGGCCCAGTAGGCGGCATCGTCGTTGCCATTGGTGCCTTCGATCTCGCCGTCGTACGCGGTCAGGTTGAACACCGCGCTGGCGGCGCTGGCCACGCCGTTGACGTCGCGCACCACCGCCGTCAGGTGGTAGGCGCCGCCGGCCAGATGGTTCAGCTCCAGCACCCACTTGCCACTGTCGTCCACGCCTACCGTGCCCAGCACGGTGGCGCCGGACTTGATTTCCACCGTGCTGCCGAAGGCGGCCGCGCCGCTCAACACCAGGTGGTTGCTGCCGACGGTGGCGTTGTTGCTGACGCTGTGGGTCAGGTATTGCGGCACCGGCGCGGCCGGGTCGTACTGCGGATGGTCGCCGCCGTCCACCGAGGCCACCGTGATGGTGGTGGCCGGCGTCACGGTCACTGCCGCGCTCGCCGTTTGGTACATGGAGTTGCCGTTGTAGTCGATGCTTTGCTGATAGATGCCGCCCCCGCCGGCCAGCCCCGGCAGGTTGCCGGTCTCCCACAGCACGGTCACGCCATTGCCCGTGTCCACCAGCTCGGGCAGCAGCTTGTCGCCGGCGGCGGCGCTGCGGCTGATCGCGAACGCCGGCCCCGCCGCCACGTAGCTCACGTCGTAGTGCCGGCCCATCACCACCGACTGGCCATCCTTGATGCCGCTCCACACCACCATGAAACCACCGTCGTACAAGGCCTTGACGTTGACGCTGGTGGCGTGGAAGCCGTCCGCCACCAGCAGCGCATCGCCCAGCGCCGTGCCATCGTGGCTGAAGGCGCGCATCATCACCTGGCCGTCGCCCTGGCCTTGCGCGTCCTGCACCCAGGCCATCAGCACGCTGTTGTCGTACTGCGAGGTCGATTGCGCAAGCGCGCCCAGCTTCAGCTGGCCGCCGGCATTGTCCAGCTCCGCCACCACGATCTCGCCACCGGACGGCTGGCCCTGCCAGTCGAAGAACTGCGCCGCGTAGCCGACGTGGCCGGGACTTGTTTCGCTTTGCCAGGCGATGGTGTAGCCGTCATAGGCCGTGCTGATCGACGGCGCCACCTGCTCGCCGGCCGTGTTGCTGTTGATATGCACCTCCTCGCCCATGCGCTCGCCGCCGCTGGTGAACGCCTGCGCGTAGATGCCGTTGCCGCCGCCATCCTCCTGCTGCGACTGCCAGGTGACGACATAGCTGCCGTCCCCGCGCACGGTCAGCGCCGGCGCCACCTGGGCACCGACGGTGTTGCTGCTAATGAGGGTAGGCTCGCCCAGCGGCGCGCCGTTGGCGTCCAGGATCAGCTGCATCACGTCCCAGCCCGGATCGTCCGCGCTGGCGCCGGCCTGCGGGTTGGTCTGGTAGACCAGCACAAACACATTGTTCCAGGTGAAGGCCAGCGACAGCTTGCCCAGCGTGCCTCCTTGGGTCAGCACCAGCTGGTCCGTGCCCTGCGGGATGCCTTCCGCATCGAGCGCACGCACATACACGCTGTCGCCGCCGCTGCCGGGCTGGCGGTAGCCGATCATCAGGTTGCCGTTGTTCAGGTTGACGGTGAGGGCGGCGTCGGTCTGGGTGCCTGCGGTATTGCTGGTGCTCACATGGTCGAGTACCTTGAGCTCCACCGTGCCATTGCTGAACTGCAGCTTGTCGATGCCGCGCAGGGTATCGGTGCCGTCGGGCGAGCCGCTGCGCTTGTCCTGGACGGTGATCGAACCGTCGGCGTTGGTGCTGATGGTGTAGTCGGCCTTGGCGCCGCTGTAGACGGCGGTGTCGAGGCCGCCGTAATCGAAGATGTAGTCGTTGCCGCCGGCGCCCTTGTAGAGATCGTCGCCAGCGTTGTCGTAGAAGGTGTTGGCCTTGGCGTCGCCGGTGATGTTGTCGTTGAAGGCCGAGCCGTTGACGTTCTCGATATTGCTCAGGCGGTCGTTGCCGGCGCCGCCGCTGACCACGCCGGTGGCCAGGTTGACGGTCACGCCGCCGGCCGCGCTGTCGTAGCTGGTGCCATCGATGCCGGCGCCGCCGTCGATGGTGTCGTCGCCTTCGATGCCGATCAGATAATCGTTGCCGGCGCCGCCGGTGATCTTGTCCGAGAATTTGCTGCCGACGACGTACTCCATGTTGCGCACGGTGTCGGTGTCGACCCCGTCGGTGACCAGGCCGGTGGCGAGGTTGATGGTCTGCGCGCGCGGCGCGTTGCGGTAGGTCAGGTAGTCGTAGTCCGCGCCGCCGTCCATGGTGTCGGAGCCGGGGCTGTAGTTGAAGCTGTCGTAGCTGGCGCCGCCGCTCTGCGAATCGTTGCCGGTGTCGTTGAGGCTGCCGAACTGGTCGTAGCCGTCGCCGCCGATTTCGACGTCGTTGCCGGCGCCGCCGTCCATGCGCGCGCTGTTGTTGCCGCCGATGATGGTGTCGTTGCCGCCCATGCCGTAGAAATCGCCCGACGCGCTGCCGGTGATCACGTTGGCCAGGTCGTTGCCGCTGGCCTTGAGGTAGTACTGGGAGCCGCCGAGGTCGAGGTTCTCCACGTTCTGCGGCAGGTGGTAGTCGTAGATATCGGTGCGCACCGTATCGACGCCCTCGCCGGCCGCCTCGTTGACCTGGGTTGCGTAGTCGCGGACGATGTAGACGTCGTTGCCGGCGCCGCCGTTCAGGGTGTCGGCGCCGCCGGCGCCGTCCAGCGTATCGTTGCCGGCGCCACCGTTGAGGGTCTGGGGGGCATCGTTGGCGCCCTGGTCGAGCCAATAGGCCGGACCGTCGTTGCCCGCCGTGCCTTCCAGCACGGCGGCGCTGGCCACCGTGATATCGAAAATATCCGATGATGGGCTGGACAAGCCGCCGATATCGGTCACCACGGCGCGCAGCTGGTACGGGCCTTCCGCCAGATTGCGCAGGTCGGCGCTCCAGTGGCCGCCGTCATCCACGCCGACCGTGGTCAGCACCTGGTCGCCGGACAGCACGGTAACGGTCGAACCATAGCTGGCGTTGCCGGACAAGGCCAGGTGGCCGAGGTACACCACCGCGCCGTTGCCCAGCACTTCGTGCAAGGCATACTGGCCGAAGGCGTCGGCGACCGGCTGGTTGCCGCCGACCACCGTTTGCACCGTGAAGCTGGCCGGCGGCGGCGGCACGTCGTCGGCAAATACGCCCAGCTCGACCTGACCGTCGGGGCTGATTACTTGCTGGTAGACGCCGCCACTGTCGCGCAACACCGCGTTGCCGGTGCCGGCCCAGTTGACCTGGATGCCGCCACCGCCAGCGAGGCTGAGCACGGGATTTGTCAGCACACCACCCTGGTCATCATCGCTGACCACAAACTGTGCGCCGGCCGCCGTGCCGTCGGTATTGAAGTTGCGGCCGACAATGGTCGAACCAGCCTGGCTGGCGTCGCCCCAGACCAGCATGAACTGGCCGGCCTGCGATTCGATCACGTCGACACCGTTATAGATCCCCCCGCTGGCGACCACGATGGCCTCGCCCTTGGGCGTGCCATCGCTGTTGTAGAAGCGCGCCATCACGCTGAACTCGGCGCTCAGGGTGCGCACGGTCCAGGCCAGCGCGTACTCGCCGCTATTGATGGCGGTCGCCGTGCGGACCGTGCTCAAGATGGCGTTGCTGTCGCCGGCCGGCAGGACATACACAATTTGCTCGGCGCCGAGCTTGTTGCCGCCGCCATCCAGCAGTTGCTGCGCATAGCCGGTGCTGCCATCGGCCAGCGTGCCGCTCCATGCCAGCACCAGCTTGGTGTCGGTCGGGTTGTTGGCATTGAAGTCGATGAACGGTGAGTACTGCTCGCCGTTCACTGTGCTGTTGTAGCGCACCTCGCCACCCACCTTGGCGCCGCTGGCGTCATAGCGCTGGCCATAGATGCCGCTGTCGGCGCCGCCATTATCCTGGCGCGAAGACCACACCACCAGATAGCCGCCATCGCGCAGCGGCGTCACTTGCGGCGTGCGCTGCCCGCCGGCGATCGTGGTGTTGACATCGACCTCGTCGCCGACGGCCTGGCCGTCGGCATCGTAACGCTGCAGCTTGATGTCCCAGGCGCTACTGGCGGCCGCCAGGCCAGTGCCCGGATTGCTTTCCCACACCACCACAAAGCCGCCGTCGTACAGGGTGCTGACGGCCGGTGCGCGCTGGTCGCCGGCGGTGGTGGTGTTGACCGGGATGTTGTTGCCGACCGGATTGCCTTCGCGGTCGATGCGGCGCGCATAGATGCCTTCGCCGTTGTCGTCATTGGCGCGGAACACCACCACGCTGCCGTTGTTGCCGGCGCCGCCGATGCCGGTCAGCAAGGCGGTGGCCGGCGCGGTCTGGTGGCCGGCGGGATTGCCGCTGACGCCGAGCGCCAGCGGCAGCATGTCGAGCGTGACATCGGCAAACTGCAGGGACTGGATGCCGCGCAGCAGGTCCGTGCCATCGGGCTGGCCCTCGCGCACATCGGTGATCTGGGTGTCGCCGTTGGGCTGCACATAGATCAGGCAATCGCTGCGGTTGCCGCTGTAGACGGCCACATCGTTACCGGCGCCGCCCTGCAAGGTGTCGTTGCCGCCACCGCCGACCAGGGTGTCGTTGCCGCTCTGGCCGGAAATCAGATTGTCATCGTCGTTGCCGATGAGGAGGTCGTCGTAAATGCCGCCGTCGATGCCTTCGAAATTGCTCAGCACATCCACGCCGTCGGCGCCGCTGCTGCTGCCCAGCGCCAGGCTGACGCTGACGCCGCCCTGGGCCGAGCCGTAGCCGACGACATCGAATCCGCCGCCGCCATCGAGGGTGTCGTTGCCGCCGTTGCCGGACAGCGTTTCATCGCGGTCGCTGCCGGTGATGTGGTCGGCAAACATCCCGGTGCCATTAACGCGCTCAATGCTGATCACGGTATCGAGCTGGCCGCTGCTGTCGTCGGCCACGCCGGTGGCGAGGTTGATGGTGAGCGGGCCGACGTTGCTGCCGGCATAGCTCAGGCGGTCGATGCCCTCGCCGCCGTTGATCGTATCCGCGCCGGGGGAATAGCGCAGGAAGTCGTCGCCGGCGCCGCCGTCCATCGAATCATTGCCCTTGTCGTTGGGACCGCCCATGATGAAATCGTTACCGGCACCGCCCAGTTCCAGGTTGTTGCCTATGCCGCCGAGAATCGAATCCGGCCCGCCGGCGCCATCCAGCGTATCGTCGCCCGTACCGGCGTTCAAATAGTCGGCACCCGCCGTACCGGTGATCAGATTTCCACTCATTTTGTAGCCCCTGGGTTTGGTTTTATGTGCCCAGTCTGCCGCCGGGCGACGATGAAGAAATTAAAAAAATTTCATTATTAGCATTTAATTTTATCAACAGCAACCCAGCCCTTCATCACCTAATTGGGTGAAAGCTTTTTTATTTTTCAGGCTAGAATGCGGGAAAGTTAATGAGGAGAACCAATTTGAAGTCTTTTACCGCATTCCTGGCCACGACCCTGCTGGCCGGCGCCGTTCACGCAGCCACGGCAAACCCGGACGCCGCGCAAATCAAGGCCGCGCATGATCTGATGGCGTCCATGCAGGCAGAGAAGATGATGCGCATGACGGCCGGCATGAGCCAGTACGCGTCGCCGGAGCAGCGCAAGCAAGTGATGGATAAGGTGATTAAGTTGCAGCCGGAATTCGTGTACACGAAGTTGGCCACGCCGGTGGCCAAGCTGCTCAGCACCGAGACGTCGGTGGAGATGACCAAGTTCTATCAGTCGAGCTACGGCAAGAAAGTCCTGCACGATACCTACAACAGCAGCGCGCAGCTGTACCAGACCGCGCCGAAGCCGACGCCGGCCGAACAGGCGGAACTGAAGAAGCCGGCCTACGTCAAGGCCAACCAGGAGTTCAAGGCCAACGAACAGGCCATTCGCCACGAAACCTTCGTGCTGCTGAAGGAAGTCGTCAACGGCAAATAAGCCTTAGCCGCAGCACTTCTTGAACTTCTGGCCGCTGCCGCAGGGGCAGGCGTCGTTGCGGCCGACCTTGGCCGGTTTGGCGTACGGCGCGTGGAAGAAGGCGTTGATCTGGATCACGGATGGCGCCACCTTGGCCGGGTTGACCGGCGCCGCAAACGGCACCAGCAGCGCCGGCTGCTGCGCGCGCAGCGGCGCCCAGGCCTCGGCCGCCAGCTGCACGCCGGCCGTGAAGCCCGCGCACCATGCATCGGCGGTCCAGTTGCCGCCACACTCATAGATCGGCTCGAAGCTGGCCGGATCTTTCCGCATCCAGGTTTGCATGTAGGCGTGATGGCGCAACACCAGCGCCTGCGCTTCGGCACTGCCTTGCGCGCCGCCCCACACCAGCGGCAGCCACCTTGCCTGCTCGACCTCCACCGGACCGACGATCAAGGCGGTCAGCAAACCTTCCAGCCTGGCCACATCCATCGATTGCGGGCCGATGGCCAGCAGCAGCTCGTCGAGTTGCTCGTATTCGTCGTCGTTCAATGGGGCGTGGCTCATGGCGGCTGTTGGATTGAAGATGGGTGGATCGGAAAATAAAAAAGCCTCCTTGCGGAGGCTTTTTTACTGAATATTGGCGGAGAGGGTGGGATTCGAACCCACGGTAGGGTCGCCCCTACGCTTGATTTCGAGTCAAGTACATTCGACCACTCTGCCACCTCTCCTGGTGAAACATTTTTACTGCTTTTTCTCACATCCAAACAAATGGCGGAGAGGGTGGGATTCGAACCCACGGTAGGGTCGCCCCTACGCTTGATTTCGAGTCAAGTACATTCGACCACTCTGCCACCTCTCCGTTTTTCCCACCTGCTGCTGCGAGAAGGCAAGATTATAGCAGGTGGTTGAGAAAATGGAAGGGCTAAATTTACGCTTTCAAATGGGTCAGTCCACCCATGTACGGACGCAGCATTTCCGGGATCTCGACCGAGCCGTCGGCCTGCTGGTAATTTTCCAACACAGCGACCAGGGTGCGGCCGACTGCCAGGCCTGAACCGTTCAGCGTATGCAGCAGTTCCGGCTTGCCCTGGGCGTTGCGGAAGCGCGCCTGCATGCGGCGGGCCTGGAACGCTTCGCAGTTCGACAGCGAGGAAATTTCACGGTAGGTGTTCTGCGCCGGCAGCCACACTTCCAGGTCGTAGGTCTTGGTGGCGCCGAAGCCCATGTCGCCGGTGCACAGCGACATCACGCGGTACGGCAGGCCCAGGCGTTGCAGGATGGTTTCGGCGTGGCCGACCATTTCTTCCAGCGCGGCGTAGGAATGATCCGGATGCACCACCTGCACCATCTCGACCTTGTCGAACTGGTGCTGGCGGATCATGCCGCGCGTGTCGCGGCCGTAGCTGCCCGCTTCCGAGCGGAAGCATGGGGTGTGCGCGGTCATCTTCAGCGGCAGCGCGTCGGCGGCCAGGATCTCGTCGCGCACGATGTTGGTCAGCGACACTTCCGAGGTCGGGATCAGGTAGAAGGTCTCGCCCTCGCCTTCGGCGCCGCCCTTCTTCACCGAGAACAGGTCGGCTTCGAACTTCGGCAGCTGGCCGGTGCCGCGCAGCGAATCGGCGTTGACCATGTACGGCGTGTAGCACTCAGTGTAGCCGTGCTCGTCCGTGTGGGTATTTAGCATGAACTGCGCCAGCGCGCGGTGCAGGCGGGCGATGCCGCCTTTCATCACCGAGAAGCGCGAGCCGGTCAGCTTGGTCGCGGTGTCGAAGTCCAGGCCCAGCGGGGTGCCGACGTCAACGTGGTCCTTGATCTCGAAATCGAAGCTGCGTGGCGCGCCGACTTTGCGCACTTCCACGTTGCCGGTTTCATCGTTGCCTGCCGGGACCGATTCGTGCGGCAGGTTCGGGATGGTTTCCAGGAACCCGGCCAGCTTGGCCTGCAGTTCCGCCAGTTTCACTTCATTGGCCTTGAGCTCGTCGCCCAGGCCGGCCACTTCCGCCATCAGGGCGGTGGTGTCTTCGCCCTTGCCCTTCATCATGCCGATCTGCTTGGACTGCGAATTACGCTTGCCTTGCAGCTCTTCGGTGCGCAGCTGGATCGCTTTGCGTTCCGACTCGAGGGCGTTGAACGCTTCCACGTCGAGCTTGAACTTGCGGGCCGCCAGGCGCTCGGCGACGGTGGCGATGTCTTTACGGAGAAGTTGGATGTCAATCATGGGAACGATGCCGTTTGTATCGAAAACGTCAATTGTACCAAGACGACGCCACTTCCTAGCGAGTTTTGCGCAGCCCGCCGGCTGCCGCCATTACAGCGCGGCTTTTTCGGCGGCGGTCAGGCGCTTGGCGCTCACGGTCACGGTCGGCATGTCGGCCTTGGCGACGACGGCGACTTTGGCGGCCGGCATCGAGAAGTCGGCGCGGTCGTCGGCGGCGGTGGCGAAAGTGGTAGCGCCGGCGATAACGGTGGCGGCGACAAAGATGATTTCCATGTGTTTAGCGATGCTCATGATGTTCTCCTTCAGGTGGTTGGTTTGATTAAGTGCTGCGGTATGGTTGTACTGTACCTAAAGGCGTTCTGGCATGCGCGGGGGATGCGATGAAGCGCCAAAAACGGCACCTGAAATGCAGAAAACGGGGGAAATACGTGCGCGCTGGAATCCGCCGCCCGCACTGTAGGATTTCTCCTACGCAACTAATCGTGCGCCACGCAATGCGCGGAATTTGTACTATGTATTCAACAGAACATTAATCAAGGAGAAGAGATGAACAACCATATCCAGAAAATTGCAGCGGCTGCCGCCGTGATGCTGATCGCAACCGGCTGCTCCACCATGGGCGGCTCGTCGCAGAGCAATGAACCGCCGCCGCCGGTGAATCCGAACTTCGCGGCCGAGATGAACAAGTTCAACGCCCAGTTCCCGAACGACAAGGCCACCAAGTACGAGGAAATCTCGCTCAACTTCAATAATGCGAAGAAGCTCGATGAGCGCGGCAACTGCCACGACCTGTCGCGCCACCCGGTGGTGATCGTGCTGACGCTCGACGCGGCCGGCAAGGTCACCCGCACCACCACCGACGTCGAAGGCAAGAAAGCCGAATGCTTCCGCCAGGCGTATGCCGACGCGCAGCTGCCGCCGCCGCCGTTTGCCCCCTACCAGAAGCCGATCCGCCTGCGTTAAGCGGCGTCTTCCTCTTCCGGGCTGCCATCATTCTGGGCTGGCTTGTCCAGCCAGTTGATGACGATATCGTTGAAGCGGTCCGGCGCGCGCAGCATCGGCCAGTGGTCGGTTTCCAGCGCGACCACTTTGCAGCCTTCCTTGGCCGCCATGTTCTCGGTCCATTGCGGCGAGTGGAACATGAAGGGCTTGTTGGTGCCGTAGATGTACAGCATCGGCACTTTCGGCACGAACGGCACCAGCGAACTGTAGGAGCCGGCCGCGCCGCCCGTCAGGATGTAATACGGATAGTTCATGCCGGAGCTGATGTACTGCTTCGGCGACGGTGCGCCCAGCATGCGCACCATGGCCTTGGTCATCGCATTGCCGATCGGGCCGCCGATGGCCCAGGCCAGCGCCAACGTGCTTTGGTAACTGCTCACCATCATCTTCTGGCCGACCGAGCGCGAGCGCGACGTGGCCTTCGATTGCGCATCGCCGATATCGACGCCGACGATGGCCGACACCAGGCCTTTGTTCCGCATGTAAAACTCATAGCCGAACACGCAGCCCCAGTCGTGCAGCATCAGGATCACCTTCTGCTTCTGGCTGACGCTGTTGACGATGTGCAGCAGCACGCGCAGCATGGCGTTCAGCGTGTAGGAGCGGCGTGGCTGGTTGATATCGAAGCCCGGCAGCGTGAAGCGCACGCAGCGGTATCGACCTTTCAGCTCGGCGACCTGCGCGTCCCACAAGCGATAGGTATCCGGCCAGCCATGAATCATGACGATCGTCTCGGCCCCCTCGCCTTCGATATACACGTCGACCCCGTCGACCACCATTGCCGGCTGCATGCTGTTCCTCTGACCTGCGAATTCGTTAATCTTCTATCTTAACAACTTTTCACAGCCCTCGCCTAGGCTCAGCCTGCAACACACTTGACTTCATTTAGATGATTAGCTAAATTACGAAATATGAGCCAGGTATTCAAAGCCCTTTCCGATCCGACCCGCCGCCAGGTGCTCGCCCTGTTGCGGGACGGCCCGCTGACGGCCGGCGAACTGGCCGATCATTTTGACGTATCGAAGCCGACCATGTCGGCGCACTTTGCCGTGCTGCGCGAAGCGGACCTGATCGCCTCGACCAAGCAGGGAAAAACCGTGGTGTACTGCCTCAAGCTGTCGGTGCTGGAAGATGCGCTGCTGGGATTCGCCGAGCTGCTGGGCATTCAAATGAAGGGGAAGCAATGAAGACCATGTCTGACAAGCGGCTTTTCATCCTGGCGGCGGCGTCCACCGCCCTGGTGGCCCTGACCGCCGGCTACCTGTGCTACCTGAATCCTGACCATCCGGGACGTTACCTGCTGGCGATGGCGGTGATGGTCGTGGCATGGACATTCCGCTACGTCGTGCGTCCCCGCGTCGCAGACGGGGTGGACGCTGCAACTGCGGCAACGCTGATGCCGGCCTGGCGCAAGGTCACGCAATCGATCGCCTTTGCCGGCCTGTTGCTGAGCGCGGCACTGATCACGCGTCTGGGCATGGACCAAGGCTACATCGAACTCGGCTCACGCATCAACGGCATCCTGGCGGGGGTGATCGTCGTCTTCTTCGCCAACACGATACCCAAGCAGGTAACATCCGCGCGCTTCCTGCCGATGTTGCGGATTGCCGGCTGGGCGCTGGTACTGGGCGGCCTGGGCTTCTCACTATCGTGGATCGTACTGCCGCTGGCCTACGCCAACGACGTCGCGTTGCTAACGCTGCTGATCGCCATCAGCTACGCCACCCTGCGCATCATACTGTCGCTGCGCAAGCATTACTCCTAAATTCAGGGTCAGCTCTGTCATTTGGACACTCAGCGCAGTTCTTTGATCTTTATCAATACGTAAAAACTTCCAAATTTGCGTATTGAGATAAATCATACAATTGGTTTGGCTGTCCGAATGACAGAGCTGACCCTGAATGCCAGTAGCTGCTCTCGCGCAGGCGGCCTCTCCGCTAACTCTTGCCGGCATCCTCATCAAGCTTGCGCAGGAAGGCCATTTTGTCGGCGATCTTCGATTCCAGGCCGCGCGGGACGGGTTGGTACCAGCCCGGTTCGCGCATGTCGTCGGGGAAGTAGGTTTCGCCGGCGGCATAGGCGTGCGGTTCGTCGTGGGCGTAGCGGTATTCGTGACCGTAGCCCAGTTCCTTCATCAGCTTGGTCGGCGCGTTGCGCAGGTGGACCGGCACTTCGCGCGATTTGTCCTTGCGCACGAACGCCATCGCCTGGTTGAAGGCGTTGTAGCCGGCGTTGCTCTTGGCCGCGATCGCCAGGTAGATTACCGCCTGCCCCAGCGCCAACTCCCCTTCCGGTGATCCGAGCCGCTCGAAGGTGGTGGCGGCGTCGTTGGCGATCTGCATGGCGCGCGGGTCGGCCAGTCCGATGTCTTCCCACGCCATGCGCACGATGCGGCGCGACAGGTAACGGGCGTCGGCACCGCCATCGAGCATGCGGCACAGCCAGTACAGGGCCGCGTCCGGATTCGAGCCGCGCACCGATTTGTGCAAGGCCGAGATCTGGTCGTAGAAGTTGTCGCCGCCCTTGTCGAAGCGGCGCGCGTTCAGGGTCAGCGCGTTCTGGATGAACTCGGCCGTGATCTTGTTGGTCTTGGCGGCGTTGGCCGCCATGCTGGTTTGCTCCAGCAGGTTGAGCAGCCGTCGGCCGTCGCCGTCGGCGTAGCCGATCAGCGTGTCGATGGCGGCGTCTTCAAACTCCAGGTGCGTCAGCACCTTTTCGCGCGCGCGGTCGACCATTTGCCGCAGCTCGGCCTCGTCGAACGATTTCAGCACGTAGACCTGCGAGCGCGACAGCAGCGCCGAGTTGACCTCGAACGACGGGTTCTCGGTAGTCGCGCCGATCAGCGTGACCAGCCCCGATTCCGCATACGGCAGCAAGGCATCCTGCTGCGATTTGTTGAAACGGTGGATCTCGTCGACAAACAGGATGGTGTGCTTGCCCATGTCCAGGTTGTGCTGCGCCTGCTCCATCGCTGCGCGGATATCTTTCACGCCCGAGAACACGGCCGACAAGGCGATGAACTCGCACTCGTAGGCATTGGCCGTCAGCCGCGCCAGCGTGGTCTTGCCGACGCCCGGCGGGCCCCACAAAATCATCGAATGCGGCTGGCCCGACTCGAACGCCAGGCGCAGCGGCTTGCCCGGCCCCAGCAGGTGGCGCTGGCCGACGACGTCGTCCAGCGTCTTGGGCCGCAGCGCTTCGGCCAGCGGCTGGCGCGGTTCGGTGGAAAATAAATCTGCCATGGTCTGAAATGGAAAAACGCCGCAGCGTCGCAGCTGCGGCGTTGAAAATCGGAATGACCGACTTAATTATTGAGAATTAATTATTGAATACGTCTGCGCCCTTGGGCATGACAAATTTAAAACTAGCGGCATTCAACGCCGGATTTTTTTCAATCTTGGTGAACTTCAGCACCGAGGTCTGGCCGAACGAATCCTTCAGCTCCATCGCTTCCGGCAAGCCGTTGCGCAGGCCGATGGCGATTTGCTCGAAGCTGGTGTCCTTGGCTTTCGGCAGTGCTTTCAGCCACTCCAGGCCGTCGCGCGTGCCACCTTCCGACAGCGTGAAATTCTTTTCCAGGTCGTTGCTGCCGAACAGGATCGCCGCCGGCGACGAGCCCAGCGCATCGCCCAGCTTCTTGGTGGTGACCTGGTTCAAGTCCTTGTCGAAGATGAACAGCTGGTCGCCATCGGCCTGCAACACCTGCTCGTAAGGCTTGGTGTAGGTCCAGATGAATTTGCCGGGACGGGCGAACACGAAGGTGCCGCTGGCCTGGGTCGAGACTTTCGGCGTTTCGCCGGTGGTGCTTTTCACCTGGCGCTGGGTGAACTCGCCCTTGGCCGCCTTGGTGGAGGAGACGAAGGACTTGAACTGCTCCAGCGCGCTGGCGTGGGCGCCGCCAGCCAGCAGCAGCCCTGCGGTCAACGCCGCGATCACTTTGAAACGGGTCATAGAATTCCTTTTATTCTGCACTGGCAGTGGGCGCGAGGATCTCGCGGTTGCCGTTCGATTGCATGGGTGAGACCACGCCGCTATTTTCCATTTGTTCCAGCAGACGCGCCGCGCGGTTGTAGCCGATGCGCAGGTGACGCTGCACCAGCGAGATCGAGGCGCGGCGGTTTTTCAACACCACCTGCACCGCCTGATCGTACATCGGATCGGCTTCGCCACCGCCCTCGCCCGCCGCCGCGCCATCGGCGCCGCCACCCTCGCCTTCCAAGGTGCCGCCCTCCAGGATGCCGTCGATGTAGTCCGGCTCGCCCGTGGTCTTCAAGTGCTTGACCACGCGGTGCACCTCTTCATCCGACACGAAGGCGCCGTGCACACGCACCGGTAATCCGGTGCCCGGCGGCATGTACAGCATGTCGCCCATGCCCAGCAAAGCTTCCGCACCCATCTGGTCCAGAATGGTCCGCGAGTCGATCTTGGACGAGACCTGGAACGCGATACGGGTTGGGATGTTGGCCTTGATCAGGCCGGTGATCACGTCTACAGATGGGCGCTGCGTCGCCAGAATCAAGTGCAGGCCGGCCGCACGCGCCTTTTGCGCGATACGGGCGATCAGCTCTTCCACCTTCTTACCAACGACCATCATCAGGTCGGCCAATTCGTCGATGATGATGACGATGGTCGGCAGTTTTTCCAGCGGCTCCGGCGAATCCGGCGTCAGGCTGAACGGATTTGGAATGTGTTCTTCGCGCTTCTTGGCTTCGGCGATCTTGGCGTTGTAGCCGGCCAGGTTACGCACGCCGAGCTTGGACATCAGCTTGTAGCGGCGTTCCATCTCGTTCACCGCCCAGTTCAGCGCGTGGCCGGCCTGGCGCATGTCGGTGACCACCGGCGCCAGCAGGTGCGGAATGCCTTCGTACACCGACATCTCCAGCATCTTCGGATCGATCAGGATCATGCGCACATCTTTAGGATCGGACTTATACAGCAGCGACAGGATGGTGGCGTTGATACCCACCGACTTACCGGAGCCGGTGGTACCAGCCACCAGCAAGTGCGGCATCTTGGCCAGGTCGGCCACCACCGGCTTGCCGGCGATGTCCTTGCCCAGCGCCACCGTCAGCGGCGACGGATTGTCGTTGTAGACCTTGGAACCGACGATCTCGCTCAGGCGCACGATCTGGCGCTTCGGATTCGGCAGCTCCAGCGCCATGTAATTTTTGCCCGGAATGGTCTCGACCACGCGGATCGAGGTCAGCGACAGCGAACGCGCCAGGTCGCGCGCCAGATTCACAATCTGGCTGCCCTTGACGCCGGTGGCCGGCTCGATTTCGTAGCGCGTCACCACTGGGCCAGGATAGGCCGCCACCACCTTGGCATCGACGCCGAAGTCGGACAGCTTCTTCTCGATCAGGCGGCTGGTGAATTCCAGCGTTTCGATCGGGATGGTTTCCTGCGTTTCGGCCGCTTCATCCAGCAGCGACAAGGCCGGCAGCTGGCCGTCGCCGGCAGGCATATCCTGGAACAGGTTGGCCTGGCGTTCTTTTTCCACGCGTTCGGACTTGACCACGGTGACGATCTGCGGCTCGACCTTGATGGTCGGCGCCGCCACCGGATGCTTCTCCACGTGCTTGGCACGCTCGTGCACCACCACTTCCTCTCGCTTGACGGCGGCCACTTCACCCTGGCGGCGGTCTTCGCGATAGTGGTAGCGCTGCACGAACCAGTCGATCGCATTCTCGATGCCGCCGCCGATACGCTCGGCCACCGCCAGCCACGACACCTGGAAGAACAGGCTGAAGCCCAGGCCGAACAGCAGCAACAACAGCAAGGTGGCGCCGGTAAAGCCGAACGCGACATGGGCCGAATGGCCGATCAACTCGCCCAGGACGCCGCCCGAAGCGCGCGGCAACTCGGCGTGGCTGGTCAGGCTGCGCATGCGCAGGAACTCCAGCCCCACGCTGCCGATGAACAGCAGCACGAAACCGATGGCGCGGATCAAGCCTTCCTGCGCGTGCTCGGGCTCCGGCTCGGTCGACAGCACGTATTTATTAGTCAGGCCGCGATAGCCCTTCCACACCACGCGCAGCAGGCAAAACGCCCACCACCAGGCGGAAATGCCAAAAATATACAGCAGCAGGTCGGACAGCCAGGCGCCGGTGCGGCCGCCCATATTGGCCACCTTGGGCACCAGCGTCTCGTGCGACCAGCCCGGATCGGTCTTGGTGTAGGTGGCCAGAATCAGTACGAAATACACGCCCAAGACGGCCAGCGCCAGCCACCGCGCTTCCGACAGCAGCCGCACCAGCCGGTTCGGCAGGGGTTGGCGCTCGGTCGGAGTACGGGTGTAGCCGGACGATGCGGAAGCACTCGCCGCACTGGTGCGCGGCGCGCGTTCCTGAACTTTTTTACTACTCATAGGTATCTAGGTGGTGCAATGTTGGCGGTCAGGAAATATTCCTATAGCGGTATTCTAAGGCATAAGGGCAACAACCGGCCCCACGATTCGTCCTGATTCCCTGCTTGCACTATAATCTTGTATTGCTTGCGTGATTGCAATAGGGACATACCTTGTCGCCCTTGCTTACGCCCCCACATTCGGATTAATCCAACATTACACAGAAATCTGCCATGACCACTCCTAAACACGCCCGCGTACTGATTCTTGGCTCCGGTCCTGCCGGTTATAGCGCCGCCATCTACGCCGCCCGCGCCAACCTGAAGCCGATGCTGGTGACCGGCGTCGAGCAAGGCGGTCAGCTGATGACCACCACCGACGTTGAAAACTGGCCGGCCGACCCGATGGGCGTGCAAGGCCCGGACCTGATGCAGCGTTTCCTGCAGCACGCCGAGCGTTTCAATACCGAGATCGTGTTTGACCACATCCACACCGTCAAGCTGCAGGAAAAACCGATTCGCCTGATCGGCGACAGCCACGAGTACACCTGCGACACGCTGATCATCTCGACCGGCGCCTCGGCACAGTACCTGGGCCTGCCGTCGGAACAGGCGTTCATGGGCAAAGGCGTGTCGGCCTGCGCCACCTGCGACGGTTTCTTCTACCGTGGCCAGCAAGTGGCCGTGGTCGGCGGCGGCAACACCGCCGTCGAGGAAGCGCTGTACCTGTCGAACATCGCCACCAAGGTCACCCTGATCCACCGCCGCGACAAGTTCCGCGCCGAGGCGATCCTGATCGACCGCCTGAACGCCAAGGTTGCCGAAGGCAAGATCGAGATCAAGTACAACCACACCCTGCACGAAGTGGTGGGCGATGACGGCGGCGTCACCGGCGTCAAGATCCAGTCGACCGAAACCGGCGCCATCACCGACGTGACCGTGCACGGCCTGTTCGTGGCGATCGGCCACAAGCCGAACACGGGCATCTTCGAAGGCCAGCTGGACATGCACAACGGTTACATCAAGACCAAGACCGGCACCGAAGGTATGGCCACCGCCACCAGCGTCCCGGGCGTGTTTGCCGCCGGCGACGTGCAGGATCACATCTACCGTCAGGCCATCACCAGCGCCGGCACCGGTTGCATGGCCGCGCTGGATGCACAGCGCTACCTGGAAGGCCAGGAGTAATAGCGTGGGCTTGAAAGACTTCGCCGACCTGAAATCCTTGAGCAAACAGCTCAAGGAACAGGCTGACGCGCGCGCCATCGCCGACGCAGAGCGCGCCAAGCAGGTCAAGAAACAGGTGGTGGAAGCCAATCTGTTCCAGTCGCAGCTCGGTGGCGTGAAGCGCATGCCGGTCTCGGACCGCTACGTGCCGCCGACGGTGCCCAAGGGTATCGCCGACACCGTCGCGCCGGCCCGCAAGCTGACCCAGGCCGAGGACGACGCGGCCGTGCTGCGCGAATCGCTGTCCGACCTGTTTGAAGTCGATCATTATCTGGAAGACGATCCGGCGCTGAACTATTCCGCGCCAGGCGTGGGTCCGGATGTGATGAAGAAGCTGCGCAAGGGCCACTGGCCGGTGCAGGATGAGCTGGACCTGCACGGCATGAACCGCGACCAGGCGCGCGATGCGCTGGGTGCGTTCCTGACCAAGGCCGGACAACGCAACCACCGCTGCGTGTGCGTGATCCACGGACGCGGCTTCGGCTCGCGCGGCCAGGAGCCGGTACTGAAAACCATGGTGCACAGCTGGTTGGTGCAAAAAGGCGTGGTGGCGTTCTGCCAGGCACGCAACAACGACGGCGGCGAAGGCGCCCTGATCGTTCTGCTGCGCGCCGCGTTGCAACCGCAACGCTACTAAGCTTCCTCTTCGTTACCATGTTGCAACAGACCTACCCGTCGCGGGTAGGTCATGTTAACCTATGGACATTGCAACCTTGTCCATAGACCACATGAAGCCTGTCCCCGTCCACGTCTCCCTGATCACCATCATTGAAATCGTGGCAATCCTGGTCGGCGCGCTGTCTGGCTTCGTGGAAGCGCGCCGCAAGCGCATGGACATCGTCGGCGTCTTCACGGTCGCCTTCATCGCCGCTTTCGGCGGCGGCACGCTGCGCGACATCCTGCTCGACAAGCGCCCGCTGTTCTGGGTACAGCACGAGGGCTACGCCATCCTGATCTTCGTGCTGGCCCTGGTCGCCACGCCGCTGATGCGCACCGTACGCCAGATTATTTCCGAACGCGTGATCGTGGTGGCCGATGCCATCGGCCTCGGCCTGTTCACGGTGGCCGGCGTATCGCAGGCGCAGGCCGCCCACATGCCGATCTTCATCGCCTCCATGATGGGCGTGATCACCGGGATCTTCGGCGGCGTGCTGCGCGACATCGTCTGCAATGAAGTGCCGATGGTGTTCCGCGACGGCAAACCCTACGCCATCTGCGCCTTCTTCGGCGCCTGGCTCTACATCGGCCTGCAATACACCGACGTCGCCGACGATACGGCGCTGTGGACCAGCGCCGCCTTCATCACCGCACTTCGGCTGGTGACCTGGAAATTCGAACTGCACCTGCACTATCACAAACAATAAAGCACAAAAAAAAAGCCGCCGGGCTTTGCGGCCAGGCGGCTTTTTGCATCCAGCTGATTAGAACGCGTAGGTTGCGCGCACGCTGTAACGTGGACCGCTCATGAACACCTGACGGGTGAAGTCACCCGAATGCTGCTCCATGATCTGGCGCGTGTAGGCATTGGTCAGGTTGGTCGCTTCCAGGCCGATACGGAGCTTGTCCGTGAAGTCGTAGGAAATCGAACCATCCAGCTGGCCATACGAAGCTTGGTAAAGCGGCAGACCGAATGCCTGATCGTTGACGGTGGTCGGAATCAGGTATTTGTCTGCAGGAGCGGCAGGGTTCGTGTTCAGGCCGTTGTTACCACGGCTGCCCCACTGGTTGACGCCCAGCAGGTAACGCGAACGCCAGTTGTATGCCAGGCGCATCGACAGGCCGTTTTGATCGTACATCAGCGCCAGGTTGACCGTGTTGCGCGACAAGCCTTGCAGCGGCGTCTTGCCGAATGCACGTCCGTCGGTATCGCAGCCGTTGATGCTCAGGTTGAAGTTGGACGATGCGTCGTTACCCGAGCACCATGCTTCGAACACTGGATTCTTCAGCGTGCGCTCGCTCTTCACGTAGGTCCAGCTGGCTTGGCTGCCGAGGCCGCGCAGCCAATCAGGCACGAAATCGTAGTACTGCTGGTGAGCGATTTCGAAGCCGCGAGCATAACCCTTGGCGCCGTTGACTGGACCGGTGACCACGAAGGTCTGCGGCTTGCCAGCGGTGTCCTTGGCGGTGTACGAGTAGTTCTGCGTGGTGATGATGTCCTTCAAGTCCTTGTTGAACACCGCCATGGTCAGCGAACCGGCCTTGGCGAAGTACCACTCGGCGGTCAGGTCGACGTTGGTCGAGGTGGTCGGCTTCAGCAATGGATTGCCGTCGCTGGTGCCGGTCAGGCTGGTGCCGTTGAACTGCACACCGGTGGTGTTGCCGGCTGCATCCTTGATGGTAGTCTGCTGGTGCTGGGCGCTCAGCGTGGTCTGTACCTGCAGCTGGTTGAAGTCAGGACGCGACATGCCCTTGCCCAGAGCAAAGCGGAACTGCAGCTTCTCGTCGGCCTTCAGGCGCAGATTCAAGCTTGGCAGCCAGTTGTCGTACGAATTTTTGTACGACTGCGCTTCCGCGAACGCGCCAATGCTGATCAGCTTGTCCTGGCCGGTGACGTTGGCGCCGGCAGGAATCGATGGCACCGATGGCGGCGTGAACGAAACATAACCACGGCCTTCGCCCCGGGTACGGACGTAGCGGACGCCGACGTTACCGTCGATCGGATACTTCAGGTCATCCCAGCCGAAGCGCAGTTGGGTGTAGGCCGAACGAGTCTTCTCCTGCTGCGTGTTGGTGGCGGCCGGATCGTTGAAGGTAGCTGCTTTCCATGGATCGCAGGTCGAGCCTTTTTCCGCGCACAGCACATCGTGGTAAGCGTGGATCTTGCTCCATTGGTCAGGGAAGCCGCGCACGGTCGCTTCATCGGCGAACAGCATCGGTGGCAGGTTGTATTTGCCGCCGAAGAAGTTGTCGATGGTTTGCAGCGATGCACCGCCGGCAAAGCGCGGATCGTTCAAGCGAGCCACGCCATTGATCTGCCAGCCTTCCATCCACGGGAAGGTAATGGCCTGCCAGTTGTAGAACTTCTGAGCCTTGTGGTTTTCGCCTTCGCGATCAGCCATGCGGACACCGAAACGGACGTCGCGCAGCACCGGATCGTCGAAGACGAACTTGACGTCGGACTTCCAGGCTTTCTGGGTGGCCTTGGCGTTATCCAACGCTTCCTGGGTGTAGGCCCAGTAGTAGTTTTTCGGATCGGCCATGTAGGCCGCCGAACCCAGGCCAATCTGCGGCACCTTGCCGGTCATGTCCATGGTCTGGTTCGGCAGGATGAAGCCGGTCGAAACGTCGGCGTCGAAGCCTTCAGTGGTCGAACGCACGTGCTGGAAGTCATTGGTCCAGGTCAGGTCCGGCGAGATGCGCCACTGGACGTTCAGGGCCAGGTCACGGGTGCTCGATTCACGCGTGTTGATGCGCTGCGAGCTGTTGAACGGCGAGCCGCCGTAGGTCGGGTTCGAGATGGTGCCGCTCTGGAAGGCGCCGTTTTTGTCGAACACCGAATTGGCGCTGGCCACCTGCTGGTACCACTTGTCCTCGGACGACGCGACGACGTGCTCGTCCAGGTCTTCCTTGTAGTGGGTCTTGAAGTAGGTCAGCGCGGCGGTCACGTCTTTGTTCGGGCGCCACTGGAAGGCAGCGTAGTCGCCGCGACGGGTGCGGTCGAAGTCCTGCGAGCGATAGCCCACGCCCAGCGGAATCCATTGCGTCTTGCTGCGGTCATACTTGGCCGGATCGGTGGAGTTCACGTGCGGGAAGTAAGGGTCGACGCCCACGCCATCCGAACGGCTCGGGCTTTCCGCATGGGTGAAGTTGATCAGCGCGCCGAATTCGCCGAAGTCCGTGGCCCAGCGGTTCGACAGCAGGATGGTGCCGGTCGGCGATGGATTGCCCTTGCGCAGCGTGGAATACGATTCCGACAGGCCCATCACGCCTTTGAAGCCTTTGTAGTCGAACGGCATGGCGGTACGCAGATTGACCAGACCGGCGACAGCGCCTTCGATCTGT
This sequence comes from Duganella paludis, assembly GCF_054461335.1. Taxonomy (NCBI): domain Bacteria; kingdom Pseudomonadati; phylum Pseudomonadota; class Betaproteobacteria; order Burkholderiales; family Oxalobacteraceae; genus Duganella; species Duganella paludis. The sequence continues at coordinate 5,291,103 of NZ_CM136922.1, read as the reverse complement.
TCAGCGGACGGATTCTTGTAGACATCGACGCCTGCCATCATTTCCGGCGCCACGTCGGCGAAGCCGAGCGAGCGGCCGCCGCCGGCCGAGAACGCGTCGCGGCCATTGATTTCGGAACGCACGTAAGTCAGGCCGCGCACCGATACGCCGGAGCCTTCGACCGATTGACGGTTCGGGTCGCCCGCCATGTTGCGGTCGATGGTCACGCCGGCGATACGCTGCAGCACCTCGGTCACCGAACGGTCCGGCAGCTTGCCGATGTCTTCGGCGACGATCGAATCGACGACTTCGTCGGCGTCCTGTTTGAGTTTTTGCGCCGATTGCAGTGCGGCGCGCTGGCCGCTCACGACAACGACATTGCCTTTAGCCGGCTCGGCGCTGGTGGTATCCGCCGTTTGCGCCCAAACCGGGCTGGTGTAAAGCACGACGACCTGTGCGACCGCTGCGGCGATCGCAGTTTTCTGTAGCTTGTTCAATTGCTGTCTCCCTCTCTTATAGGTGTTTTTTACTTCGTAAGTCCTACCGCCAGTGTTGGAAAGTTTCTACCTCCATAAATTTTGTGATGAGATAACACATGTCATGCGGCGGCGCGCGATGGCGCATTGGCGGCTGCCGCTTGTTCTGCTACATACGCACCGTGATCCGGCATCCGGGTCACGGCCTTGGCAATGAGGTCGCGCAGTTCGGCGAAATGGCCGTGCACCACGCGGATGTCGACGCGGTCGGCCAGCGGGTCGTAGCGCTTCGGCACCACGCCCAGGCCCATCATCATCGCCACGTACGACGGCTCGGCGAAGCCGGCGCGATCGATGATCGCCACGCGTCCGGTCTCGCGGAACAGCTCGATCTGGTGGTGCAGCGCATCGGGGATCGCCATGTTGGCGCAGTAGCGCCAGAATTCCGAGTCGTCGCGCTTGGTGAGCTTGTAATGCAGGACGATGAAGTCGCGCACCGATTCGTAACGGGTGCTCATCACGCGGTTGAATTCGTCGGCCAGCACCGGGCTGCAATCGCGGTCCGGAAACAGTTCCACCAGCTTGCCGACCGCCGTTTCGATCAGGTTGATGCTGGTTGATTCCAGCGGCTCGATGAAGCCGGCCGACAGGCCGATCGCCACCACGTTCTTGACCCAGGACTTGCGCCGGCGCCCGGTGACGAAACGCAGCTGGCGCGGTTCGTCCAGCGCGGCGCCGTCGAGGCCTTCGAGCAGCACGCTGCTGGCCCGCTCGTCGGTGGTGAAGCCATTGCTGTACACATAGCCATTGCCGGTGCGATGCTGCAGCGGTATGCGCCACAGCCAGCCCGCTTCCCTGGCGGTCGAGCGGGTGAATGGCGTCAACTGTTCCACCGAGGCGCACGGCACGGCCTGCGCGCTGTTGCACGGCAGGTAGTTGCTCCAGTCCTCGTAGCCGGCCTTCAGCGTGCCTTCGATCAGCAGGCCACGGAAGCCCGAGCAGTCGATGAACAGGTCGCCTTCGAAACGGCGGCCGTCGCGCAGTTTGATGGCGGTGACGAAGCCGGTCTCGGGATGCTGCTCGACATCGACGATCATGCCTTCGATACGCTGGACACCGCGCGCCACGGAATAGTCGCGCAGGTATTTGGCGTACAGGCCGGCGTCGAAATGGAAACCGTAGGAATAGGCGTCGGTCATGCCCGGCGTGTCCTCGTTCGGCGGAACGAATTTGCCGTGGCGCGCCATAACCGATGGCATCGACCAGTTTTCCAGGTCAGGCATCTTGTCGAATTGCTGCGCCAGGCGCATCCAGTGCTGGTGCGCGCTGATGCCGCCCAGCGCCGGGCCGAAGTCGCCGAACTGGTGGAAGAAACGGTTGCCGACGTGGCCCCAGTCCTTGAATTCGATGCCAAGCTTGAAGCTGGCCTGGGTCTTGGCGATAAAGTCGGCGTAATTCAGGCCCAGCGACTCGTTGTAGACGCGGATCGTCGGCAGGGTTGCCTCGCCGACACCAATGGTGCCGATCTCGGGCGATTCCACCAGGGTGATTTCGCATGGCTGGGTCGGATGGCGTCCCAGGCGCTGAGCCAAGGGGGCCGCAGTCATCCAGCCGGCCGTGCCGCCACCGACGATAACGATCCTGCGGATCGTGCCGCCCTGCTTGTCGTTGCCACTCATCTCGTCTCCTGTAATCGTTTTCAAGGATTTGATCAGAATAGACAAGCTATGACAACGTTTTCATAGTCGTCATGCGACGGCCGTTCGGCGTATTTGTCGTGGACAAAGCGAGTTTTGGCGCGGCCATGGCGATGGCCTGTGTCTGCAGCGGTATCAATTGCGTCTCCGTTTTTTTGTATGTCCGGTATCGAGTCCGGTACTGTCAAGCTATCATTAATTCGATCAACGAACAAATAGATGTTACGAAATTGTTGCTGTTTAACCGCGTTGCCTAAACAAGGAGAACACAAATAAAAACCTCGCCGAAGCGAGGTTTGTCGAATATTAGTCTGGGATCTTCCCCGCCGGCGGAACTCCGTAACGGTCAGCCTGCACATTACCGCTGACACCGTGGGTACGTACTTCTGTTGTGATAGGGAGCATTTCCCGGTCCCATGCTTCCCACTGCGTCTTCAGTTGACTGAATATGTCCGGATGACGACGTGCCAGATTGGCCCGTTCACGCTGATCCTTGACCACGTCGAATAGAAACTCGTTGCCGTTAATGCGCAAATACTTCCAGTTACCGGAGCGCACCGCACGTTGCGCGTTGGCTTTGTAGCGCCATAACAACGTCCGCTCGTTGTTGGCCGCCTGACCAGTGACTATCGGCAACAAGTTCTGGCCGTCACTCGGGTATTGCGGATCGGGCGCGCCGCCGGCGGCGGCCAGCAGCGTCGGCAGCCAATCCATGGAAATCGCCACCTGGTCGCTCACCTGCCCCGCCTTCACCCTGGCCGGCCAGCGCAGGATAGCCGGCACGCGGATGCCGCCTTCGAGCAGCTCGGTTTTCTGGCCGGTGAGCGGCCAAGTCTTCGAGAAGCGCTCGCCGCCGTTGTCGCTGGTGAAGATGACGATGGTGTTGTCGGCCAGGCCCTTGGCTTCCAGCGCCTTCAGCACGCGGCCGATCGAGGCGTCCAGCGACTCGACCATGCGGCCGTAGGTTTCCAGGTCGCCGCCGTCGTAGTGGAAGATATTGTCGATGTTGCGCGAGATGGCTTCGTCGCCCGGCCCTTCCCACGGCCAGTGCGGCGCCGTGTAGTGCAGCGACAGCAGGAAGGGCTTGCCGGCTTTCTGCTTGTTGACGAAATCGACCGCGCGCGCGCCCAGCAGGTCGGTGTAGTAGCCGATCTGCTGCACCGGCACTTCGCCTTCGTACAGGTCTTCCTTGACGTTGGGGCCAACGCCCGGCTTGTGGGTGAAGTAGTCAATGGCGCCGCCGTAATTGCCGAAGAAGCTGTCGTAGCCGCTCTTCAGCGGGCCGAAGGTCGGCAAATAGCCCAGGTGCCACTTGCCGATCAGGGCCGTGCCGTAGCCCTGCTTCTTCAGCAGCGACGGCAGGGTCGGATGCGAAGGCGGCAGGCCCAGCGTGTCGGAGGCGCCGGCCAGCGGCTCCTCCAGCCCGCCGCGCAGGCGATACTGGTAGCGGCCGGTGATCAGCGCGAAGCGCGTGGCCGAGCACACGGCCGAATTGGCGTAGGCCTGGGTGAAGCGGATGCCTTGCGCCGCCAGCCGGTCCAGGTGCGGCGTCTTGATATCGGTCTGGCCGTAGACGCCCAGGTCGGCGTGGCCGAGGTCGTCGGCCAGGATGAAGATGATGTTCGGCTGATCCTTGCCTGCGGCCAGCGCGGACGGCAGGACGTTGGCCAGCGCCAGCGCCGGCAGCGATTGCAGAATGCGGCGGCGGGCGCTGTTGTGCGCGTTCTTGTCAGTCATGTTGCGGGTCTCCGTATTAGAAATCTGCGCGGGCGGTCAGGCCCACGGTGCGCGGCGTGCCGATCACGGCGTTGTAGGCGCCGAAGCTGGTGTTCCACAGGCTGGTGTAGTACAGCTTGTCGAAGGCGTTCTTGGCCCACAGCGACACGTCCCACTTGGCGCCGCCGGCCTTGAAGCGCGCGCCGGCCGACAGGTTGGTCAGGGCGTAGGCCGGGATCCTGGCGTACTTCGAGGCGTCCAGCGTGCCGAACACTTCGGTGCGGTACGAGGTGTTGACGTTGAAATAGCCTTCCACGCCATCGGCCACGGCGTGTGCGTACTGCGCGCTCAGGCTGGAAGTCCAGCGCGGTGCGTTGACCAGCGCGGCGCGGCCGGACAGGTTGCACGAGGTCGCGGTGATCTCAGGCGGGCACGGCGCGTTGTTGTACTTGAGGTATTTCACATCGTTGAAGGCGCCGTTGGCCCCCAGCGTCAGGCCTCGCGCGATCAGGAAGGTGGTTTCCAGTTCCACACCACGGCTGCGCACGTCGCCGGCGTTGGTGATGTAGGACGACAGCGTCGATGGATCGTAGGCGTTGTTCTGGTAGCCGCGCACCACGTTGGCGAACACGCTGGCGTTGATCTGCGCGCGGCGCTCCCACAGGTTGCTCTTGACGCCCAGCTCAAGGTTGTTGGCCTTCTCGTTGTCGATCTTCAGCGAGGAGATACCGGCTGCGCCCGGCACGGTCAGGTTGATGCCGCCCGATTTCTCGCCGTGCGACAGCGTGACGAAGCCCAGCACATCGGCATCGGCCTTGTAGGCCAGGGTCAGCAGACCCGACGGGCTCAGGTTGTTCAGCTTGATGTCGCCGGAATCGAAGGCGCCGTAACGGGCGTTGCGCGAAGCCAGCGCCGCGCCGGTGACGGCCGCGCCGCCGGTCGGCGCATAGCGTACTTCATAGGCGCGCTTGTCTTCATAGGTGGCGCGCAGGCCGGCGGTCAGATCCCATTGCGGATCGATGTGCCAGATCGACTGGCCGAACAGCGCATAGCTGTTGACGCGCAGGTGGCCGTCCGCCAGGCTGGTGATGTTGCTCCAGGCGCCGGCGGGCGTGGCGTTGAACTTGTCGGCCAGCGGGCCGTTGTAGGTGAAGTTGGTGTTGTCCAGATTCTGATAGTAGTAGTACGCGCCCACCACCGATTCCACCGCGCCGCCCTGCGGCGTCGCCAGCCGCAGCTCCTGCGTGAACTGGCGGTGACGCGCCAGCGCGCCGACGTTCAGGGTGACCGGCACGTCCAGTCCGTCGTCGTTGCGCGGCGTGAAGTTCCAGAAGCGGAAGGCGCTGATCGAGGTGAACTTGTAGTCATTGGCCAGCTTCCAGTTGGCTTCCGCCGACAGGCCGCCCTGGTGCACGCTGACGTGCGAGCCGCTGTCGAGATTGACCTGATAGGCGGCGGGATTGTAGATCGCCTTGCCACCGACGGCGGCGGCCTGCGTCAGCCAGCGTCCGCTCGGGCCGACGCTGTACAGCACCATGGTGCCGTTGTTGGATTCTTCTTCGTTGTAGTCGGCGATCAGGCGCGCACTGAAACTGCTGTCCGGCTCCCACAGCAACTGGGCGCGCGCACCGGCGCGATCGCCGCCCTGCACTTTGTTGCCGTTGTAGACGTTGGTGATATAGCCGCCCTCATGCGTCTTGTAGACCGACAGGCGGCCGGCCAGCGTGTCCGAGAACGCGCCCGAGATGCTGGCCTTGCCCTGCACATAGTTGTCCTGGCCAACCGAGATCGAAGCCGTGTTCTCGCTGCGGAACGTAGGCTGCTTGGTGGTGATGTTGAGCACGCCGGCGGTGGTGTTCTTGCCGAACAGCGTGCCTTGAGGACCGCGCAGCAGTTCCAGCTGCTGCACGTCCAGCGCGTCGAACGCGGCCATGCCGGGACGGGCCAGGTAGACGTTGTCCAGGTAGAGGCCGACGCTGCCTTCCAGGCCGTCGCTGGCGGTGTTGTTGCCAAGGCCGCGCACGGCAAAGCTCAGCTGGCGGGCGTGGACGAAGTTGACGGTGGTGCTGGGCAGCAGTTGCTGCAGATCCTGCACGCGGTAGACGCGGTTGTTTTCCAGCGTTTTGTCGTCCAGCACGCTCATGGTGGTCGGCACGCTTTGCGAGGTTTCATTGCGGCGGCGGGTGGAGACGGTGACGCTGGCGATCACCTGCGATACATCGGCGCCAACCGTGGCGGCGGCGGAAGCACCGCCATCCTGCTCGGCTTCTGCCGCAGCCGATACCGAAGCCGCAGCGGCAGCCACCACCGGCGCGGCGGCGCTGGCGGAAACCGCAGTGTCCGAAATGGCGGCAATCGCCAGCGCGGCGGCGTTCTGTGCCTGCGCCGATGGTGCATAAGCGAGGGCGATGCCGTAGGCCGCAGCAATGGCGACGGCGAGTTTTTTCTGTTGCATGGTCAGGCTTTCATCTGAAAATCGGGCGTGAGCGGCCCCGCACTCCGGCCTCGCAGGCTGGAGTGTGCTTGTTATAGTAGTCGTGTTTGGCGTTTAGTTTGTGGCTATGCGGAATTTCCCTGGCTCCGGTGGGGTCACCGCTTTCTCGGAGCGCGGCGTGCCTTCCGGCACCCAGTCATACGGCACCGGTTGGGCGCGGTACAACCAATTGCTCAGCACCGGCTTGCCCGCGCCGGCAACCGGCGTCGGGGCGAAGTACGGGCTGATGTATTCCCAGGCGATGTCGCCCTTGTTGGTGACCTGGAAGATGCGGCCGTTCATGCCTTCATCGATCAGGGTATTGCCGTTCGGCAGACGGCGGGCGCTGCTGATGAAGGAGCTGTAGAAGCCCCAGTCCGGCCCGTTCGAATCGCCGCCCGTGTATTCCCACACGATCTGTTTCTTGACCGGATCGATCTCCAGCACCCGCGAGCGCGGCTGCACGCCGACGCTGACGCGCGGATAGCCGGCCTCGCCCTGGTTGTCGAACACCAGGATATTGCCCGCGCCCGGCAGGCCCGGCTCGATCAGGTGGGCGTCGTGCTGGCCGACGATCTGGTCGACCGGCCGTGGCAGCACGCGCGGGCCGCGCGCCTGCGCCGGATAGTCGGGACCGAGGTTCCACACCACCTTGCCGGTCTGCTTGTCGATGATGACGATGAAATTGGCTTCGCGCGAATCGATCAGGATGTTATCGGGATGGAAGCGCTGGTCGCCGGCGTCGAACCACTTGTTGGGGCCGAGCACAGACATATTATTGATGTGCAGGTAGTCGAACGGCGCGCCCGGGCCGCGCGGCGACGCGCCCTCCTTCACCAGCTTGAGCGACGCGGCCGAAAAACCGAATTCGTTCAGGTGTTCCGAGGCCACCCATTTCCACACGATGTCGCCCTGCTTGCCGACTTCGTAGATCACATCATCGAGCACCTGCGGCGCGCGGAAGCCGGCCACCGGGTGCACCAGGTTGGCCAGCACCAGCGTGTTGCCGTTCTTCAGGCGGCGCCAGTCGTGGTGCTGCTTGGCGCTGCCGCCGGGCACTTGCGCGTCGGCCTTGCCTTCAGCCGGCGCGGCGTAGGCATCCTGCGCGCTGGCGGCCGAACCCCATTGCCACACCACCTTGCTGTTCCAGTCCAATTCGCCAATCGCTTGATTGCGCAGGCCGTTGCCTTCGTTCGACGTGCCTGCCACGCTGGCCAGCTGTACCAGCACATTGCCGCGCCGGCCGCCGGTCAGGGCCGGATCGAGCAGCACCGGCGGGAAGCCTTCAGCGTCCCAGCTGTGCACCTCGTTGCCATTCATGTCGATCAGATGGGTTTTCTTGTCCTGCCCGCTAAAGATCACATAGCTGTTGTGGGCGGCGGCGGTGTCGTAGCGGGTCACGCCGGTGGGATAGACGCTGGGCGCAGCGCTCAGGTTGGCGGCGAGGGTCAGCAGGGATAGGGCGGCGATCTTATGGGTATAGTTGGTCATAACGCGGGCTCTCAGGGGTAGACAGTTTGCCTATATTACTAATCCACCTAGAAAGTCCGAACTAATATATCCAATCATGCATATGCAAAAATTGCCTTAATCGCTTTAATCGTTAAAGGACAAAAAAAATGCCGGCTGAGCCGGCATTTCGAATAAGGCGGGGTCGCTTAGACAGCGTCTGCGCCGGTCTCGCCGGTACGGATACGGATCACCTGCTCCACGTTTTGCACGAAGATCTTGCCGTCGCCGATCTTGCCGGTGCGCGCGGCCTTGATGATGGCGTCCACCACCTGCTCCGCCACGCCGTCATCGACCACGACTTCGACTTTGACCTTCGGCAGGAAGTCCACGACGTATTCCGCGCCGCGATACAGTTCGGTATGACCTTTCTGACGGCCGAAGCCTTTGACTTCGGTCACGGTCAGGCCGGTGACATTCACCTCGGCCAGTGCCTCACGCACCTCGTCCAGTTTGAACGGCTTGATCACAGCGGTAATCTGTTTCATGACTTCTCCTTATATCTCAATCGAAAATGCGGGCGCAGCTCACTGCAAGCTTTGGTTCTATTGTAATCGACAGGCGCGCGCTGTCCATGCACATAAGCTTATTCTTTGCGCGCGCCTTTACTCTTGCACCGGAATGGAGCGCAATTCCTCCAACCATACAACGCTTTGCGCGTCACTCGGCGCGCGCCAGTCGCCACGCGGCGACAGCGAACCGCCGCTGCCCACCTTCGGTGCATTCGGCACGCAGCTGCGTTTGAACTGGCTGGTGCGGAAGAAGCGGTCGAGGAAGATGCCGAGGTTCTTCTTGATCGCCGCCAGGTCGTATTGATTGCGCGTGACGTGGTCGCCGTCCGGCCAGCGGCCCTGCTCCTTGTCCTTCCAGGCGCTGTGCGACAGGAAGGCCACCTTGGAGGGATTGAAGCCGAAGCGCAGCACGTAGTACAGGTTGAAGTCCTGCAGCTCATACGGGCCGATGGTGCTCTCGGTGCGCTGCTCCGGCTGGCCGCCGGCGGTGCCCGGCACTAGCTCGGGACTGATCTCGGTGCCGAGGATGTCGAGCAGCACCTGCGCGTCGTTGCGGCCGATCACGCCGGACTCGGCGACCCAGCGCACCAGGTGCGAGATCAGCGTCTTCGGCACGCTGGCGTTGACGTTGTAGTGCGACATGTGATCGCCCACGCCGTAGGTGCACCAGCCCAGCGCCAGCTCGCTCAGATCGCCGGTGCCGATCACCAGGCCGCCGTGGTGGTTGGCCAGGCGGAACAGGTGGTTGGTGCGCTCACCGGCCTGCACGTTTTCAAACGTGATGTCGTACTGCGCCTGGCCTTCCGCGTAAGGATGGTTCAGGTCTTTCAGCATCTGCTCGCAGCTCGGGCGGATATCGATTTCCTGCGCGCTGCAGCCCACAAGTTTCATCAGCGCGTGCGCCTGCTTGAGGGTGCGCTCGCTGGTGGCGAAGCCCGGCATGGTGTAGGCCAGGATGTTGGTGCGCGGCAGTTTCAGCTTATCCATCACGCGCGCGCACACCAGCAGCGCATGCGTGGAATCGAGGCCGCCGGAGACGCCGATCACCACCTTCTTCAAGCCGCTGGTGGTCAGGCGCTGCGCCAGCGCTTGCACCTGGATGTTGTAGACCTCGTTGCAGCGGTCGTCGCGGCGGCGCGCATCGGCCGGCACGTAGGGGAAGCGTTCGACGCAGCGCTTCAGCGCCAGCGGCTGCTCGCGCTCGATCTCCAGGTGGAAGAACACGGTGCGGAATTTCCCCACCTCGGCCGCGTGGCGCTGCACCGATTGTGCGAAGGTGTTCATGCGCATGCGTTCGCGCGACAGGCGCTCCAGGTCGATGTCGGCAAAGGTCAGCGACGCTTCGTCGATGAAGCGCTTCGGCTCGGCCAGCAGCTCGCCGTTTTCGTAGATTACGCCCTGGCCGTCCCACGCCATGTCGGTGCTGGACTCGCCGCCACCCGAGGAGGTGTACAGGTAGGCGGCAATGCAGCGCGCCGACTGCTGTCCCACCAGCTGGTTGCGGTAGTTGGCCTTGCCCACCAGCGCGTTCGAGGCCGACAGGTTGACCAGCACCGTGGCGCCGGCCAGCGCGGCAAACGACGACGGCGGAATCGGCACCCACACATCTTCGCAGATCTCGACGTGGAATTTGAACAGCGGCAGGTCGCCCACTTCGAACAGCAGGCCGGAACCGAACTGCACGCGCTCGCCGAGCAGGTCGATCTCGGAGGCGACGGCGTAATCGCCGCTGCTGAACTGGCGCGCTTCGTAGAACTCGCCGTAGTTGGGCAGATAGCTCTTCGGCACCACGCCCTGGATCTGGCCGTTGGCAATCACCACCGCGCAGTTGTACAGCTGGTGATCGACGCGCAGCGGCGCACCGACCACCACGGCCATCTTCCATTGCAGCGAGGCATCGAGGATCGCGGTCAGGCCGTCGAGCACGCCGTCGAGCAGCGCGCGCTGGTGGAACAAGTCGTCGCAAGTGTAGGCCGACAGGCCCAACTCGGGAAAGGCCACCAGGGCCGCGCCCTGTGCGGCGGCCTGCTCGGCCAGCAGGATGGTCTGTTCGGCGTTGTAGGCGGGATCGGCAATGCGGCACACCGGCGCGGCAATGGCCACGCGGGCGAAGTCGTGGGTGTACAGATTGAAGAAGTTCGAAGCCATGTCGCTCTTTCGGGCACGCAAAATCAAATTATCGCACGGGCAAAGCCCGCCCGCATGCGCTAGACTGGCACATCATTATGCAAGGAGGCAGTGTGGCGGAAGCAGAGTTATCGATCATCGACTCGTTGGCGGACATCGATCCGGCGCAGTGGCAGGCGCTGGCCGGCGACAACCCGACGCTAGCCTACGCCTTCCTGCACGCGCTGCACGAAACCGGCTGCGCCTCCAGCAACACCGGCTGGTCGCCGCGCTACCTGATTCTGCAGCGCGACGGCGTGCTGCACGCGGCCATGCCGCTGTACCTGAAGGATCACAGCCGCGGCGAGTACGTGTTCGACCACGCCTGGGCCGACGCCTTCCACCGCAACGGCATCCCCTACTACCCCAAGCTGCTGTCGGCGGTGCCGTTCACGCCGGTAACCGGCGGCCGCCTGCTGGCCCACAATGCGCAAGACCGGCAACTGCTGGCGCGCGCCGCGCTGCAGGTGGCGCAGCAACTGGGCACCTCCTCGCTGCACATCCTGTTCCCCGACGACCAGGACAAGCAGGCGCTGGCCGACGCCGGCTACATGCTGCGTGAAGGCGTGCAGTTCCACTGGGAGAACCAGGACTACGCCGACTTCGACGCCTTCCTCGCCAGCATGAAGATGGAAAAGCGCAAGAAGATCCGCCAGGACCGCAAGCGCGTGCAGGAAGCCGGCATCCATTTCGAGCACCTGGCCGGCGCCGCCATCACGGACGAGGTGTTGCGCTTCTTCTACCAGTGCTATGTGTCGACCTACCAGGCGCACTTCTCCAAACCGTATCTGTCGCTGGCGTTCTTCCGGCGCCTGCTGGCCGAGACGCCGGACAGCCTGATGATCGTGCTGGCCAAGCGCGACGATGTGCCGGTGGCGGTGGCGCTGAACCTGGTGGGCGGCAATGTGATGTACGGCCGCTACTGGGGCACGCAGGAATTCGTCTCCGGCCTGCACTTCGAAACCTGCTACGTGCAATCGATAGACTACTGCATCCGCCACGGCCTGGCGCGCTTCGAGGGCGGCGCACAAGGCGTCCACAAGATGTCGCGCGGCCTGGTGCCGACGCCGACGTGGTCGGCGCACTGGGTGGCCGATCCGCGTTTTGCCGACGCCATCGCCGACTTCCTGGCACAGGAAACCGCCGCCATGAACGACTATATCGACGAACTGGCCGAACATATTCCCTTCAAGGCCATAGAAACCTCGTAAGGGGAACCCGTATTGAGGTTACAATAGGGTCGATATTGTTTCCTGGTAATATGGCAAAAATAGCATGAATGCAGATTTCATAAAACAGCGTAACCGCTTTAAGTCCGCCACGATGAAGCGGATCGACGTGAGCGAAGAGTCGTTCAACAGCGTCACCAATATTCTGGCGACCATTGCCAAGCCCTTCCATGTGCGCAAAGGCGAGTACCTGCAGCGTGCCGGCACGCCGGCGACGCAGGTGTACTGGCTGGCCAGCGGCGTGGCGCGCAGCGGTTTCTTCAACCGCGAAGGCGTGGAGATGACCTTGCGCTTCTACCGCGAAGGCGAATCGGCCACCACGCTGACCGACCTGCTCAACGGCGAGACGGGCCAGCCTGCGATGCAATTCCTGATTGCTGAAACGCCCGTCCACGGCTTCACGCTGGACTGGAAGCGCTGCTCCGAGCTGCGCGCGCAGAGTGAGGAGATGCAGGACTACCACATGCACATCGCCATGCACGGCCTGCAAACGCTGGCGCAGCATGCCTACAGCAACGGCGAAACCTCGGCACAGGAGCGGCTGGCGGCCTTCCGCGAAGAGTATCCGGGCCTGGAGGCCCGTATCTCGCAGCGCGCCATCGCATCCTATCTGGGCATCACGCCGCAATACATGTCGCGCCTGCGCCGCGAAGCCGAAGCAGCGTCGGGCGAACCGCGCGCGGCATAAAAAAATCCGGGGTCAGGTCCTCCATTGCTACACGAGCTCTGCCGTAGCGAACGCTACGGCAGAGCTCGTGTAGCAATGGAGGACCTGACCCCGGATTTAAACTTGGCGGCTTAAGCTGCTTGGTCTTTCTGGTAGTTGGCGACGCCGGCCAGGATTTCTTCCTTGGCGGCCTCTGGACCATGCCAGCCTTCGATCTTGACCCACTTGCCTTTTTCCAGGTCTTTGTAGTGCTCGAAGAAGTGCTGGATCTGGCGCAAGCGCAGTTCGTTCAGGTCTTCCGGCTTCTGCCAGTGGCTGTAGATCGACAGGACCTTGTCGACCGGCACGGCCAGTACTTTGGCGTCTTCACCGGCTTCGTCGGTCATTTTCAGTACGCCGATCGGGCGGCAACGCACCACTACGCCTGGGATCAGCGGGAACGGGGTGATCACCAGCACGTCCACCGGGTCGCCGTCGGCCGACAGGGTGTTCGGCACGTAGCCGTAGTTGCATGGGTAGTGCATGGCGGTACCCATGAAGCGGTCAACGAAGATCGCGCCCGACTCTTTGTCTACTTCGTATTTGATCGGATCGGCGTTCATCGGGATTTCGATGATGACGTTGAAGTCGTTAGGCAGATCTTTGCCGGAAGATACTTTGTTCAAGCTCATGGATTTTCCTCGGTTAGCGGGCTGTGTTTAACCGCGACATTATATCGAAGTACAGCCTGCTTGTGCGGCGCAACACCGCTGAACGTTTGTTATGATGAAGGCTGTTCTTATTCAGATAACGAATTATGATTTTCCGCCAACTGTACGACCACACCTCCTCCACCTACACCTATCTGCTCGGCGACGGCGGCGAGGCGGTGCTGATCGACCCGGTTTATGAGCAGGTGCCGCGCGATCTGGCGCTGCTGGAAGAACTCGGCCTGAAGCTGGTGGCCACGCTCGACACCCATGTGCACGCGGACCATGTGACAGGCGCCTGGCGTTTGCACCAGCGTTGCGGCAGCGCCATCGCGCTGTCGGCAGTGGCCGGCGCCAGCGGCGTCGACACGCCCTTGCATCACGGCGACCGGGTGCGCTTCGGCGCGCGCCACCTGGACGTGCGCGCCACGCCGGGCCACACCAGCGGCTGCCTGACCTATGTGCTGGACGACGAAAGCATGGCTTTCACTGGCGACAGCCTGCTGATTCGCGGCTGCGGCCGCACCGACTTCCAGCAAGGCAGTCCGCAGCAGTTGTTCGCCTCAGTGCACGAGCAGATCCTCAGCTTGCCGCCGGCCTGCCTGCTCTACCCTGCGCACGACTATCGCGGCATCACGGTCACCAGCGTGGCCGAAGAGCGGCGCTACAACCCGCGCCTGGGCGGCGACGTCGATGTGGGTGACTTTACGGGCCACATGAACAACCTCAACCTGCCGCATCCGAAACTGATCGCCTTGGCGGTGCCGGCCAACCTGCGCTGCGGCCAGCCGGAAGGCGACGCTCCGACCGACGCACCGGGCTGGGCGCCGCTGACGCTGCGTTTCAGTGGTGTGTGGGAGATCGAGCCGATGGCCTTGCTGGAGCATTTGGCCAAGGTGCAGGTGGTGGACGTGAGGGAAGCGCCGGAATTCATCGACCGTCTCGGCCACGTACATGGCGCCACGCTGGTGCCGCTGTCGCAGCTGACCGAGCGCATGGGCGAGTTCGACCGCGAGCAACCGATCGTGGCCGTCTGCCGATCCGGCGTGCGCTCGGCGCAGGCCAGCGTGCTGCTGACCAAGGCCGGCTTCACCAAAGTCGCCAATCTGGCCGGCGGCATGCTGCGCTGGAAAATCGAAGGTTTCCCGGCCGACTCCGATCCGGCATAACCCAGCGTCACTCCTGCGCAGGCGGGAGTCCATAGCCCGTTAGCTCAGCATGGATTCCCGCATGCGCGGGAAAGACGTTAGAGGATGGTGGCCAGTGCACACTGGCGGTAGTGGTTGGCGGCTTCCGCTTCCTGGCCCAGCGCTTCGTGCATTTGCGCCAGTTTCAAGTGGGATTCGCGCACCATGCGCGGGTCGGAGGCGTCCGACAGCGCCTGCTCCAGGTAGCGCTGGGCTTTGCCCCACAGTTTTTGCTTCAGGCACAGCGAACCGAGCGTCAGCGCCAGCTCGGCGTCGGTCGGGCGCGCGTGCGCCCAATTTTCGCAGTGTTCGATTTGCAGCAGCAAGGCGGCCGATCCGGCCGGCGCCGCCGCTTCGCGGTAGGTGCGCACCACGCGCTCGTCCCAGTCGGCCGTCAGCGATTCTTCCGCCACCAGGCGCGCTTCGTCGTGCAGGCCGCGCGCGTTGAGCGCGGTCGCGGCGCGGCACGCCACGTAGGGCTTGATGCGGTCGGCGGTCGGCACCGTCGACCACACGCGCAGCAGCGATTCGGCGTCGTGGCTCTGGTCGGACAGCAGGTCGTCGTAAGCCAGCTCGCGCAGGCGCGACGACAGCGCCGGGTGCAGCGCACGGTGCTTGTCCAGCGAACGCACCAGGCGCAGGACTTCCGGCCAGTTCTTGGCCTGCTGCTGCGCTTTCAGCGACATCTGCAAGGCGTGGATGTGACGGGTGCCGCTGGCGTTCAGCTCGCGCACGGCTTCCAGCGCCTGCTCCGGCTGGTGGTCGTCGACCAGCAGTTCGGTCATGGTCATCAGGCGCGCGGTTTTCATGCCGTTGTCGCCGGCCAGCTTGCCCAGCCATTGGTCGCGCCGCTGCGCCTGACGCATGCGGTGCGCCGCGCGGGCGCCGATCAGCGCCGCCACGCCGGCGTTTTCCGGCAGCTCGGAGGCGCGCAGCGCGGCCTTCTCGGCATGGCCGAAACGGCCTTCGAACAGGGCTTTCAACGCTTCGCGCAGGCCCTTGTTGCCATCGCGCTCGCGCTTGTGCTGGCGGTAGGCCGCCACTTTGCCCGGCATTTTGATGGTGGCGCGGAAGGCGCGGATCAGCACGTACAGGAAGGCGAACAACGCCACTTCCAGCACGATGAAGAAATTCAGCGACAGGTCGATGCGGTGCGGCGGATAGAACAGCACCACGTTGCCCGGATTGAAGCGCGCCGTCACGGCAATGCCGATGGCGGCTGCCATCATGGCGACTAACCAGAGAAATAAACGCATGACTATGGCTTCGCTTTGTAGTTGCGCACAGCGTTCAGGCTGTCGGACAGGGTCGGCATCTCGATGGCGAGATTGCTGCTCTGCACCTGGCGCAGCAGCGCCTGCACGGTCTGGGTGGAGCGGGCGCGCGTGTCGAAGTACTTGACCAGCGCTTCCTGCGCCGCGATCAGGTCGGCGCGGAACGCCGTTTCATTGCGCGACAACAAGGCCATGCGCGCGTTCAGCAGACGCAGCTTGAGGTTTTCGCGCAGGAAGTAGGACTGCGTCGGCGACAGCATCAGCGCGTCGGGCGTGTCGACATTGCGCACGCGGATCAGCTGGCGCACGTCGGTCCACATTTCGCTGCTCCAGCCGTTCCAGCCGTCTTGCAGCGCCAGCAGCCATGGGCTGGTGGTCTCCTCGACCTTGACCGGCTTGCCATCCTTGCCGTGCACGACCTTGGCCGGCTTGGCTTTCTTTTCCGGCGGCGCCGGCAGGGTCGGCTTTTCGTCGGCCAGCATCGGCAGCGTGTCGATTTGCGCGATGGCGTTGTCCAGGCGCAGCGCCACGCCGACCGAGTCCACGCTCGGCAGCGCTTTCAGCTTGTCGGTGTCGCGCGCGATGGCGCGGCGGATGGTGATGAATTGCGGCTTGTCCGAACGCGACAGGCTGCGGTCGGCGTTTTGCAGCGCGATCAGCGCGCCCGGCACGTTGCCGGCCAGCTGCAGTTGCTGCGACGCGGTCGACAGCACTTGCTCGATTTCGGTCAGCGCCCATTCGTCGCGATTCTTCGACAGGTCCTGGTACAGCTGCTCTAGCGCCAGTTGCTGGCTCTGCGCTTCCTGCTGTTTGCTTTCCAGCAGGGCGACCTTGCCTTGCAGCTCCTTGGTGCTTTCCTGCACGGTGCGCACCAGGTTGCCGGTGTCGGCATTGGTGGCGTCGCCCTTTTGCAGGCGCAGCGCCATTTCCTCGCGCAGCTTGTTGACCCGCGCGTGCGACGACCAGGTTTGGCCGGCCAGCAAAATGGTCAGCACGATCACGCCCACCAGCAGCATTTGCGGCTGTTGCAGCGTTTCGAGCAGACTCGGTTCGGGCTGGGCCGGCGCGGATGGTGGCGCAGGTGGCGCAGACTGCGGACTCTCGGCGGCTTTGGCGGTCGAGACCGCAGGATCAGGTAATGTAGGCAAATCGTTCATAGGCATGATTGTAACGCGGCCAGCAGGCGTTCGTCGCCTGATCCAGTGAGCGTCAGCTTGGAAAATCCTAAATTATTTGCCGTTTCGGCAATTCGGGCATGTGGCACGATCACGTGCTGCTGTTGCATTGATACAACGCTATTGTGCTGCATCGCATCAGGATGGTGCAAGTCCAGCTGTTGCAAGAGACCCATCAAGCCGCGCAAGGCTTCGGAACTGGTGATGATCCAGTCGTTTTGCTGCGCCAGCAAGGCGCGCAGACGCGTCGCCAATAGCGGCGTCAGTTGCGGCACGGAGCGGCGGTAGGCCGGCACCACATCCACCAGGGCGCCGGCGGCGCGCAGGCCGTCGGCCATCAGTTCGCGCCCGCTTTCGCCACGGATGATGAGCACCGGCTTGCCGTTCAGGGCGGCCAGGTCCAGCGTTTGCAGCAAGTGTTCGGAATCGCTGTGGGCGGTGTCGGCCGGGCTGACGATGTGCACCGTGTCCGGCGTGACGCCATGCGCGGCCAGGGCGGCGCGGCTGCCCTCGCCCAGCACCGCCAGCGTGACGCCGTCCGGCCAGCGCGCGATGTGCGCAAAAGCGGCGTCGATGGCGTTGGGCGAGACGAAGGCCACCAGCGCGTACTCATGCAGCCGCGCCAGCGCCGCCAGCAGCGGCGCCTGGTCTTCCAGCGGCGCGATCTCCAGCAGCGGCAACACTTCCACGGCGCGGCCCAGCGCGCTCACGCGGGCGGCCAGCGCTCCGGCCTGGGCCAGTGGACGGGTAATGACGACAGCGCCGATCATCCCCGGATCAGGCGCCAGGCTTGCCGACGGCCGGCTCGGCCAGCGTGGCCGAACGGGCGTCGGCTTCGGCTTGCGCCGCATCGCTCAGGCAGGCCGACAGGATGTCCTCGGCGTCCTGCGCGCGCAGCAGCTCGGCCACTTGCGCGCCCAGCGCTTCGGCGTCGGCCGCCGCGCCGCGCACTTCGGCGCTGGCCATGCGCGTGCCGTCCGGCGTGGCGACCATGGCGCGCAGATGCATGTCGCCGCCTTCCACAGTGGCGAAGGCGGCCAGCGGCACCTGGCAGCTGCCGCCAAATACTTTCGAGACCTTGCGCTCGGCGGTGACGGCTTGCGCGGTGGCTTCATGGTTCAGCGGAGCCAGGATGGCCATCAGGTCGATGCCGTCGTCGCGCTCGGCGATTTCGATCGCCATGGCGCCCTGCCCTGCGGCAGGCAGGCTGCTGGCCGGGTCGAGCAAGGCGCGGATGCGCTGCGGCAAGCCGAGGCGCTTGAGGCCGGCGGCGGCCAGGATGATGGCGGCGTAGTCGCCACGATCCAGTTTGCCCAAGCGTGTGTCCAGATTACCACGCAGTGGTTTGATCACCAGGTGCGGGTAACGCGCCGCGATCAGCGACTGGCGGCGCAGGCTGCTGGTGCCGACCACGGCGCCGGCCGGCAGCACGTCGAGCGAATCATAGTCGTTGGAAACGAAGGCGTCGCGCGGATCTTCGCGCTCCAGTACAGCCGCCAGCGCAAAACCTTCCGGCAATTCCATCGGTACATCCTTGAGCGAATGCACGGCCAGATCGGCGCGGCCTTCGGCCATGGCCACTTCCAATTCCTTCACAAACAGGCCCTTGCCGCCGACTTTGGACAAGGTGCGATCCAGAATTTGATCGCCGCGCGTCGTCATTCCGACAATTTTGACATCGCAGTGCGGATATAATATTGTCAAGCGTTCGCGCACATGTTCCGCCTGCCACATGGCTAGGCGGCTTTCACGTGAGGCGATCACCAATCTGGATGGGGGACTTTGTACCATTTCCGATGTTTTCAAAACCAGTTCTTTCGCTGTAGCTGACGTCAACCGGCGCAAGCCAGTACCACGCGCGTGTTTAAGATCACAAATTTTAGCATGCTCACCTTCTCGCAGAACCGGGCCACAAGCCCTTGCACCGACATTTATCTCTTTGTGGCTTAACACATGGCAAACCAATCTAGTGCAACGCATCTTACTGCTGAACAACCGGGCGTAGACAAGGACGCACCACTCAAAGAAGACATTCGCTTACTCGGCCGCCTGCTCGGCGACGTATTGCGCGACCAGGAGGGCGAAGAAGTCTACGCCGTGGTCGAAACCATCCGGCAAACCGCCGTGCGCTTCCGCCGCGAGGCCGATGCCGGCGCCGCCAAGGAACTGGATGGCATGCTGAAAATCCTCACCAAGGAACAGACGATTTCCGTGGTGCGCGCGTTTTCCTATTTCTCGCACCTGGCCAATATCGCCGAAGACCAGCACCACATTCGCCGCCGCCGCGCCCACCTGCTGGCCGGCTCGAACCCGCAGCAAGGCAGCGTCAACTTCGCGCTGTGCAAGCTGAAGGAAGCCGGCGTCAGCCAGGAAACCGTGTCGACCTTCTTCAAGGACGCGCTGATTTCGCCGGTGCTGACCGCCCACCCGACCGAGGTGCAGCGCAAATCCATCCTCGATGCCGAGCACGATATCGCGCGCCTGCTGGCCGAACGCGACCTGCCGATCACGCCGAAGGAACGCGCCGCCAACCTGCACCTGCTGCGCGCGCGCATCGCCACGCTGTGGCAGACCCGCATGCTGCGCTACTCCAAGCTGACCGTGGCCGACGAGATTGAAAACGCCCTGTCCTACTACCGCATCACCTTCCTGCGCGAACTGCCGGGGTTGTACGACGACATCGAGCAGGACATCGCCCACCACTACGGCGACGAAGACCAGCCGCAACTGATCAACGCGCCTTACGTGCAGATGGGCAGTTGGATCGGCGGCGACCGCGACGGCAATCCGAATGTCAACGGCAACACCATGTCGCACGCGCTGACGCGCCAGGCCACCACCATCCTCGACTTTTACCTGGAAGAAGCGCACACGCTGGGCGCCGAACTGTCGATCTCGACCCTGATGATCGCCTGCTCGGCCGAACTGCAGGCGCTGGCCGACCAGTCGCCGGACACCTCCGACCACCGCGCCGACGAACCGTATCGCCGCGCCCTGATCGGCATCTACGCGCGCCTGGCCTCGACCGCGCGCGCGCTGGGCGCCACCAACATCCTGCGCAAGGAAGTGGGCCACGCCGAACCGTACGCCGCCGCCGCCGCCTTCTCGGCCGACCTGCAAGTGCTGATCGACTCGCTCAACGCCAACCACGGCGCGGTGCTGGTGCAGCCGCGCCTGTCCACCCTGAAGCGCGCGGCCGATATCTTCGGCTTCCACCTGGCGTCGCTGGACATGCGCCAGTCGTCCGACATCCACGAGCGCGTGCTGGCCGAGCTGTTCGCCAAATCGGGCGTGCTGGCCGAATACTCCGCGCTGGACGAGGACGCCAAGGTCAAGCTGCTGCTCGACGAACTGTCGCAGCCGCGCCTGCTCAATTCGCCGTACATCAGCTACTCGGCCGAGACCGTCTCCGAGCTGGGCGTGTTGCGCGCCGCGCGCGAGATCCGTTCCCGCTACGGCGTGCGCGCGATCCGCAACTACATCATCTCGCACACCGAAACCGTGTCCGACCTGCTGGAAGTGCTGCTGCTGCAAAAGGAAATGGGCCTGCTGCGCCTCGCCGCGGGTGAAGCCAAACCCGAGCTGGACCTGATGGTGATCCCGCTGTTCGAAACCATTCCCGACCTGCAGCGCGCGGCCGACATCATGGAAGCCGTGATGGCCATCCCGCTGGTGAAGGAATTGATCGCCAAGCAGGGCCAGATCCAGGAAGTCATGCTGGGCTATTCGGACTCCAACAAGGACGGTGGCTTCCTCACCTCCAACTGGGAGCTGTACAAGGCCGAAACCCACCTGGTCACCGTGTTTGAAAAAGCCGGCGTCAAGCTGCGCCTGTTCCACGGCCGTGGCGGCACGGTCGGTCGCGGCGGCGGTCCGTCGTACGAGGCCATCCTGGCGCAGCCGCACGGCACCGTCAACGGCCAGATTCGCCTGACCGAACAGGGCGAGATCATCGCCTCCAAGTTCTCCAACAAGGACATCGGCCGCCGCAACCTGGAACTGCTGGTCGCGGCCACCCTGGAAGCGAGCCTGATGCCGCAGCCGGAAGACGCCGAGCACAGCAAACAGCTGCGCGGCTTCGAGGCAGTGATGGCCGAGATTTCGGACCGCGCCTACAAGGCCTACCGCAACCTGGTCTATGAAACCCCGGGCTTCACCGACTACTTCTTTGCCGCCACGCCGATCGCCGAGATCGCCGAGCTGAACCTCGGTTCGCGCCCGGCCTCGCGCAAGTCGACCAAGCGCATCGAAGACCTGCGCGCGATTCCATGGGGCTTCTCGTGGGGCCAGTGCCGCCTGCTGCTGCCGGGCTGGTACGGTTTCGCCAGCGCCATCGGCGGCTGGATCGCGGACGGAGACAAAGCCGAGCGCCTGGCCCAGCTGCAAGCCATGTTCCAGCAGTGGCCGCTGTTCGCCACCCTGCTGTCCAATATGGACATGGTGCTGGCCAAGACCGACCTGGCGATCGCCTCGCGTTACGCCGAACTGGTGCAGGACAAGGAACTGCGCGACCGCATCTTCAAGCGCATCACCGAAGAGCATGCCAGTACGCTGGAGATCCTGCAAAGCATCACCGGCGCCACCGAGCGTCTGGCCGGCAACCCGCTGCTGGCGCGTTCGATCCAGAACCGCTTCGCCTACCTCGACCCGCTCAACCACTTGCAGGTTGAACTGATCAAGCGCCACCGCGCGCTGTCGAGCGAAAGCAAGGCGGACGAACGCGTGCACCGTGGCATCCACCTGTCGATCAACGGCGTCGCGGCCGGCTTGCGCAACACCGGCTAAGCCAGCTATTCCATCAAAGCCCCGGCCTCCTCACGGACGCCGGGGCTTTTTTGTTTTACAAATTGCAACAAGTATCAAAATTGCATTACAATTACCTCACAGCCACTCGCCAAAAAACTACATGCGCCAACTGTCCGGTGTTCCACCGTATTCCGAGCTCCACCAGATGATGGGCCCGGATGAGCTTATCAAGCTCATGCCGCACCCGCTGTTCGTCAAGGACAGCCAATCGCGCATCGTCATGATGAATCCCGCTTGCGAGGCCCTGTGGGGCGTGCGCCTTGAGCAGATCGTCGGCACCGACGGCACCGATGCCCTGCCCGAGGCCAACGTACGGGCAATTCGCGAGCAGGACCGCAAAACCTTCGCCAGCGGCAAAACCTGCATCGACGAAACTTATATATGGAACGCCGCTCATCAGGGCATGCGCTGGATGCTGACCTACAAGCATCCAACCTACGACAGCGAAGGTCGCCCCCACGTGCTGATCGCCAGCTGTATCGACATCACGGAACGCAAGGACAAGGAAGCAGCGGCGGCAAGCGCCTTGCAGCAAACCCGTCAAAACGCCGGCCTGCAACAAGACACCATGGAATCCCGGCACCGCGTCCTGGCGCGCAGCACGCAAGACAACCTGGCGCAGAACCTGATGGCGCTCAAGCTGGACATCACCATGCTGCAGGCGCGCACCGGCGGCCAGCAACCGCTGCTGCACAAGCGCGCGACGCAGGCGCTGGAGACGATCAACCAAAGCATCCAGAACGTGCGCGACATTATCAATGAACTGCATCCCGCGACGCTGGAACTGGGCCTGACGGCGGCCATCGAATGGCAGTTGCAGCAGATGGAAAAACTCCACGGTCTGCAATATCGGCTACTGGTGCAGGACGACACCGCGGTGCTGACCCAGCAGCAGACCTCGGCCTTGTTTCACCTGGTGCAGGATGGGCTAGGCTACCTGCGCACCGACGCCAGCAAGGTGTTGGTCGAACTCAACCTGCACCGCGAGCACATCGCCATCACCATCAGCAGCGACGCCGGTGCCGGCCCGGACGCGTCGAACGCGCTGAACGCCATTCACGAACGGCTTGCCACGCTGGGCGGTACGCTGCGAACAACGCCCAACGCCCTGCATATCGCGCTGCCGGGCGCAGCCTGAGCGACTCAGGCGCGCGGCGTCCAGGCCGGTTTATTTTCCGGATAGAGTTCGCGCTCCACCGCCCCCGCGTACGGCGGCTCCAGCGTACCGAGCGTGATGGCGATGCGCTCAGGCGTTTCCGTGCTGCGCCAGAACAAGGTGGAGCCGCACACGCGGCAGAAATCGCGCCGTCCGTCGGCCGACGACGCGTATTCAGCGATCAGCTCCCTGCCCTGTTCGATCACCAGGCCGGCCATGCCGACGTTCGCGTATGATCCGGCCGCCGCGCCGTGCTGCTTCTGGCACATGGTGCAATAGCAGTGGCTGGCGTGAAACACCGGCAACGCCGCGCGATAGCGCACGCCGCCGCACAAGCAGCTACCGTGTAAATCCGTGCTGTCACCCATCGTGATTTCCTCCTTTGGCTTGCCAGTGTAATTCATCTTCTTTGTACGCTGGCGCATGGACGCGGCGTTGGGCGCGCGTTGTAATCGTAAGCTCATCCCAACCGCGAGGACATCATGACCACGCTCACGCCGGCGGCCGAACTGGCCGCCCAAAGCACGCCCTATCCCAACGACAGCACCGAGTACCGCTTGGCGCGCGCCGCGCTGCTGGTCGAGGAAATCGAACTGCGCCGCCATATCGAACGCGTGGCCGCGCAGCGCCGCGCCCTGCCGCCCGGCGGCGCCGCGCCGGACTACGACTTCATCGACGAAAACGGCAAAACGGTGAAGCTGGCCGATATGTTCGGCAAGCACGACACGCTGATCACCTACTTCTGGATGTACGGCCCGCAACGCGAGCGGCCCTGTCCCATGTGCACATCCTTCCTCGGCGCCTTCGATGGGCCGGCGGGCGACCTGACGCAGCGCGTCGGCGTGGCCGTCATCGGCCGCTCGCCGGTATCGCGCCAACTGGCCTTCGCCCGCGAGCGCGGCTGGCGCAACCTGCGCTTCTACCAATGCGTGGGCGACGACTTCCCGCGCGACTATCGCGGCCTGGCGCCGGACGGCAGCGAGTGGCCGGCGCTGGATGTGTGGACCAACAAGGACGGCACGGTGCGCCACTTCTGGGCCAGCGAAATGGGCGGCACCCAAGACCCCGGCCAAGACCCGCGCGGCGCCCCCGACCCAACCGCGCTGTGGAACTTCCTCGACCTGACGCCGGCCGGACGCGGCACCGACTGGTATCCGAAACTATCGTACTGACGAAAAAAAAGGAGGCACATGGCCTCCTTTCTTGTTTGCTTCATTGAACTTAGCTCTGCCTTAGTTCTGGGTCAGGAAAGTTTTCAGCTTGTCCGAGCGCGATGGCTGGCGCAGCTTGCTCATGGCCTTGGCTTCGATTTGACGGATACGCTCGCGGGTCACGTCGAACTGCTTGCCCACTTCTTCCAGCGTGTGGTCGTTCGACATTTCCACGCCGTAGCGCATGCGCAGCACTTTCGCTTCGCGCGGCGTCAGCGAGTCCAGCACTTCCTTGATGACGTTGCGCATCGAGGCGTGCAACGCGGCATCCAACGGCGCCAGCGTGGTGTTGTCTTCGATGAAGTCGCCCAGCTGCGAATCGCCATCCTCGCCCATCGGCGTTTCCATGGAGATCGGCTCTTTGGCGATCTTCATGATTTCGCGGACTTTGTTTTCCGGCATTTCCATCTTCAGCGCCAAGGTCGCCAGGTCCGGCTCGCTGCCGGTTTCCTGCATGATCTGACGCGAAATGCGGTTCATCTTGTTGATGGTCTCGATCATGTGCACCGGCACGCGGATGGTGCGCGCCATGTCGGCGATCGAACGCGTGATGGCCTGACGAATCCACCAGGTGGCATAGGTCGAGAACTTGTAGCCGCGACGGTATTCAAACTTGTCCACCGCCTTCAACAGACCGATATTGCCTTCCTGGATCAGATCCAGGAACTGCAGGCCACGGTTGATGTACTTCTTGGCGATCGAAATTACCAGACGCAAGTTGGCGACCGTCATTTCACGCTTGGCTTGGCGCGCACGCTTCTCGCCGGCGGCCATCTGCTTGTTGATCTTGCGCAGGTCGGCCAGCGGCAGCGCCACGCGCGATTGCAGGTCGATCATCTTGCGCTGCAGTTCTTTCACGGCCGGCACGTTACGACCCAGTACGGTGCTGTATGGATAGCCGGCATCGACTTCGCCGTCGACCCAGTCCAGGTCCGTTTCATTGCCTGGGAAGACCTTGATGAAGTGGGCGCGCGGCATGCCGCAACGGTTCACGCACAGTTCCAGCACGGCGCGTTCGATGTGGCGCACTTCTTCCATCTGGCCACGCAGCGTGTCGCACAGCTTTTCCACCACTTTCGCGGTGAAGCGGATGCCCAGCAGCTCGGTCGAAATCGCTTCCTGCGCGGCGACGTAGGCCTTGGAGCCATAGCCCCCCGAAGCCTTGCGCATTTTTTCGAACTGCGCCGAGATGAAAGCGAACTTGTCCAGCGCGGCGATCTTCAGCTGCGCCAGTTGCTCAGTCGAGTAGCCGGCCGCGCCGCCACCAACGTCGCCGTCTTCTTCTTCGCCGTCGTCTTCTTCATCTTCGTCGTCCGCTGCCGAATGCGGAGCGGCCGGGGCCGGTGCGCTTTCGTTCGGATCGACAAAGCCGTCGACCACGTCGTCGACCTTCATTTCGTCGGCTTCGATCTTGCCGGCCAGCGAAATGATTTCGGCGATGGTGGTCGGGCAGGCGGAGATCGCCTGGATCATGTCCTTCAGGCCTTCTTCGATGCGCTTGGCGATTTCGATCTCGCCTTCCCGGGTCAGCAGCGCCACGGCGCCCATTTCACGCATATACATGCGGACCGGGTCGGTGGTGCGGCCGAAATCGGAATCGACGGTCGACAGCGCGGTGGCGGCGGCCGCTTCCACTTCATCGTCCGAGGCCACGGTGGCGACGTTGTCGCTCAGCAGCAGCGCTTCCGCGTCCGGGGCGCGCTCGTAGATGGCGATGCCCATGTCGTTGAAGGTCGCGATGATGCCTTCGATCGCTTCCGGATCGATGATGTTTTCCGGCAGCTGGTCGTTGATCTCCGCATAGGTCAGGAAACCGCGTTCCTTGCCCATGTTGATCAGGTTCTTGATCTGCGTGCGGCGTTTTTCCAGTTCCTCGGCCGAGGCTTTAGGATCCAGGCCCAGCAGGTCCGCACCGCCCTTGGCTTTGCGTTCGCGGGCTTTGGACACGGCTTTCAGTTCGGCGCGCTCGACCGCGTTCAGCGCGGCGATTTCGTCGTTCTCAGGCGTGAACTCGGACGGCTTGCGGCCACGGCGGCCAGGCACTTTCACGCCCGGCAGCTGGTAGCCGGAAGTGTCGATCGACGCCAGGGTGGCGGCGTCGGTGACCTGGTTGACGGCCGGCGCGTTGGCGCTGCTGGTGGCGACCACCGGTGCGACGTCCAGCTTGGCCTTGACCAGCTTGGACTTCGCCGCAGCCTTGACCACCACGGCCGGGGCCTCGCCCTCGATCGCGGCGGCGGCGCTCTTGCGCGCCACTTTGACGGCCTTGACGGTCTCGTCCGCCACGTCCGCTGCCGACTCCTCGGCCAGTACGGCCGCCTCGGCAGCCGCGCTCAGACGGGTTTTCTTTTTGACGACCGTTACTTTGCTCGCTGCCTCTTCATTATCAATCACATAAGACAGAGTCGTCTTCGGCACCACCAGTGGCGCGGCGCTCGCGCGGGTAGGCTTCTTGACGGACAACGTTAAAGTTTTCGGTTTTGTCATTAAAAATCTCTCAATGCGTACTCGCCAGAAATTACAAAAAAGCTGACCCCGCGCCGACCGCGAACGGTGCGCATGGGTGGAAATGTTGTAATTTAGCTGACGATTATCTGCGGAATAAAAAAAGCCCGCTTCCAGCCACGGGCTTGTTTCTCTTGTCAGGGAAGAATGAGAAGGGCAAATGAGAAGGGCTAGCGCCCTCTTTCAGACCATCCGAATCGCATCCTGTTCCAAACTGAATCACACCGTATTGCGTTAGTGCGTCGAACATTATACACATTTCGGGCCGGGAGCGCACGTCTTACCGTGGTCCTAAGTCCTTCCTAAGCATGAGCAATCGAACACAGTGACTCAAAATGCACTGCATTCCTCTGGAGCGCATGATATGCTGACGGCTGTTGCTTAACCTTTGAAGTCGATGAACACTAGTCTTACCAACCAGCCTCCGGTCGCAGAGCCAGCTACCCCTGCCTCCACCCCGGCGACTGCCGCCCAGTCCCCGCGCAGCTTGCTGAAACAGTTGCAAACCCAATTCCCGGCCTTCCGCGATTTTCTGCCCTTGTCGATCGGTATCGACAAGCAGTTGCTGGCCGTGATGCCCGACCTCGACCGCAAAACCATGCGGACCGCGCTCGGCATCCACACCGGCTCCCTGCGCTACCTGAAAGTCATGGAAAAAGCCAAAGTGCGCCATGACCTCGACGGCACCCCAGGCGCCGAAGTCACCGACACCCACCGCGCCCACGCCACCCAAGTGCTGCAAGAGCGTTTCAAGAAAGAAGCGGAGCGCAAGAAAGCCGAACGCGACGCCAAGGCCGCCGAAGAAGCAGCGCGCCTGCGCGCCGACAAGCTGACGCAGCTGGCCGCGAAGTTCTCGAAAAAGGGCTGAGTTGGATAGCCAGGCCGTAGTGGCGCCGGCGGAAGACGAGCTGCCGCCCTACACCGGCATCCGCATTGCCGACGTTCATATGGTCGTTACCCCGGAACAGGCCATCGCCGCGCGCGATGCCCTGCTGGTGTGTGACGCCATCGGCTTCGATACCGAATCGAAGCCGACCTTCACGCGCGGCGAGACCTCCACCGGTCCGCACCTGATCCAGTTTTCCACCGACCACAAGGCGTATCTGTTCCAGATCGGCGCCAGCACCGAGCCGCACATCCGGGCGGCGCTGATCGCCATCCTGGAACGGCCTTTGCCGTTGAAGATAGGCTTCGGCCTGTCGGACGACGTCAAGCGGCTGCACGCCAAGCTCGATATCCGCGCGGGCGGCATCGTCGACATGTCGGTGGCGCTGCGCGCACCCGGCCAGCGCAACGACCTCGGCGCCAAGACGGCGGTGGCCAAGTTCTTCGGACTCAAGCTGCAAAAGTCCAAGAAGATCTCCACCACCAACTGGGCCCTGCCGCGCCTGAACGAAAAGCAGATCCTGTACGCGGCCGACGACGCACAAGTGGCGCTGCGCGTCTACCGCCGTTGGATAGAGCTCGGCAACAAGTTACCCCCAATAAAGCCCGTCAAGCTGCCGAAGCCGGCCAAAACCGGTATAGTCTGACGCAGCGGCCGCCGTGCGCCGCCTGAATAAGGACCGGTATGCCGACGTTTGCCGCTTTCAGTATCGCCGCCGCCCTGGCGGCTGCACCAGCCCGCACTCCAACCGCCGCACCTGCAGCCGTCCTGATCGCGCCCGACACGCTGGAACAACGTGTCGCCGCCTGCCTGGCCTGCCACAGCGTGAAGGAACGCGGCGACGCCTACTTCCCACGCATCGCCGGCAAGCCGGCCGGCTACCTCTACAACCAGCTGCGCAATTTCCGCGATGGCCGCCGTCACTATCCGATGATGACCTATATGGTGGCCCAGCTGCCGGACGACTACCTGCGCGAGATCGCCGACTATTTCGCCGCCCAGCATCCACCGTACGCAGCGGCGGCGGCCGGCAGCGGCGCCAACGCCACCAGCGCCCAGCTGGCACGCGGTCAAACGTTGGTGCGGCAAGGCGATGCGGCGCGCAAGATCCCGGCCTGCGTGTCCTGCCACGGCACAGCGCTGACCGGCGTTGAGCCGGCCATCCCCGGCCTGCTCGGCCTGCCCAGTGACTACATCAACGCCCAGTTCGGCAACTGGAAGAACCACAGCCGCCGCGCCGCCGCGCCCGACTGCATGGCCGACATCGCCGCCCGCCTGAGCGACGCCGACGTGGCCGCCGTCTCGGCCTGGCTGGGCAAACAACCGCCCGACGCCGACGCCCGCCCGGCCGCCGGCCTGCCGGCGCCCCTGCCCATGGCCTGCGGCAGCGCGCCCGCCGCCGCAACGGGAGGTACGAAATGAAGAAAATCGTTTATACCGTTATCGCCATCGTGCTCGTGGCTGGCGTAGCGATTGCTGTCTTGCTGGCGCAGCAGTTCCGCAGCGAAGACCTCGGCCCGCCCGCCTCGGCCACGATGGCCAACGTGACGCCTGCGGCCGAACTGGTGGCGCGCGGCGCCTACCTGGCCAAGGCCGGCGACTGCATGGCCTGCCACACGGTGCGCGGCGGCCAGCCCTACGCCGGCGGCCGCGCGCTGCAGACGCCGTTCGGCAGCGTGATCTCGCCCAACATCACCGCCGACCGCACCACCGGCATCGGCACCTGGAGCGCCGACGACTTCTGGCGTGCCCTGCATCACGGCAAATCCAAAGACGGCCGCCTGCTCTACCCGGCCTTCCCCTACACCAGCTACACCCACGTCACGCGTGAAGACGCCGATGCGCTGCACGCCTACCTGCGCACCGTGCCGGCCGTCAGCCAGCCCAACCAGCCGCACCAGTTGCGCTTCCCCTACAACCTGCAAGTGTCGCTGGCCGCATGGCGCGCGCTGTACTTCAAGCCGGCGGCGTTCGCGCCCGAGCTGGGCCAGTCGGTGGAATGGAATCGCGGCGCCTACCTGGTGCAAGGACTGGGCCATTGCAGCGCCTGCCACAGCGCGCGCAATCCGCTGGGCGCGGAAGGCGGCGAACTGTCCGGCGGCATGCTGGCGGCGCAAGGCTGGTACGCGCCGCCGCTCAACGCCAGGGGAGACTGGCGGCAGGAACATCTGGCGGCGCTGCTGAAAACCGGCACGTCGCCGCGCGCCACCGTGTTCGGGCCGATGGCCGAAGTGGTCAGGGAAAGCCTGCAATATCTGAACGACGGCGACATCAAGGCGATGGCGGTCTACCTACAGTCGCTGCCGCCCGAACCCAAACCGCCGGCCTACGAACGCGACAGCGGCGCCCAGGCCGTGGCCTATCTGGCGGAAGGCGCCAAGCTGTACGATAAGCATTGTGTGGACTGCCACGGCGCCAACGGACAGGGCAAGCCGCCCGCCTATCCGCCACTGGCCGGCAACCAGGCGCTGACCATGGACAACGCGGTCAATCCTATCCGCATCGTGCTGAACGGCGGCTTCGCACCGGCCACGGCAGGCAATCCGCGTCCGTACAGCATGCCGCCGTTCGGCCACGCGCTGAGCGACACGGAAACCGCGCAGGTGGTGTCCTACCTGCGCAGCGCCTGGGGCAATAACGCGCCGCCGCTCAACAGCACCGACGTCAACCGCTACCGCGCCATTCCGTTGGACTAGATCAGGGCTCGACGAAGCCGATGCGGTCGGTGGTGGCGTTGCGCGCATCCTGCACCGCGATCTTGCCTTCGGACAGCAGCGCGCGCAGCGAGGTGTTCATGGTGTGACAGCCCTCGCCCGGCTTGTCTTCCATCCAGATGCGCAAGTTGGAAATCTGGCCTTCGGCGATCATCTCGGTGACTTCGGGATTGTTGGTCAGGCATTCGGTGGCGAGATAGTAGCGCTCGCCCTTCACCGCCGGCAGCAGCGCCTGGCACAGCACGCCGCGCAGCGCGTGCGCCAAAGCTTGCGCCTGCGGCTCGGTGTTGCCGAGCAGGCGCAGCATCTTCTGCAAACCCAGCTCGGTCGAACGCGCATGCAACGAGGCCAGCACCAGCGGGCCGGCTTCGGCCAGGGCCAGCGCTTCCTGCGCTGTTTGCGCATCGCGGATTTCGCCGATGCAGATCACGTCCGGACGCTCACGCAGCGCGTCCAGCGCGCCCAGGTAGAAGCTCTCCACGTCGCCGTCGAAACCGACTTCGCGCTGGGTGATGACGCACTGGCGCTGCGGGATCAGCGTTTCCACCGGGTCTTCAATGGTGATGATGTGGCCGGAGCGGTGCTTGTTGATCTCGTCCAGCATGGAAGCGATGGTGGTCGACTTACCCTGGCAGGTGTCGCCGATGATCAACACCAGGCCGCTGGTCAGACGCGCGAAGTTTTGTTCGTGCAGGCCCAGGCCCAGCTTGGACAGCGGCACAGGCTCCTTCGGAAAGCGGCGGATCACGCAACCGAGACGCTTACGGCCCTGGAAACTGAAACAGTTGGCGCGGATGCGCGCGGTGTGCAGATCAACCGCACGGTCGAAGGCGCGGTCCTGGATGCGTTCGGCCCAGTTGGGCTCGACCACTTCAAAGAATTCCTGCAGTTCCTCGCGCGTGATCGGCGAGTCGGTGACCGCCACCAGCCCTTTCGGCTGGCGCAGCATCAACGGACTGTTCTGGTGGATCAGGATGTCGCTGAAAATCAGCTTGGAATTGAGCAGGTGCAGGATCTGCTCGACGAGGGTGCCGAAGACCGGATGGTCTTCGTTCTCGATGTAGCTCAGGGTGCGGATTTGCGACGACTGGTAGTGTTCCATCTCTGTTCAGATCTCCGGTGGGTCCCGGAAGATTATAAGAGAAAAACTTGCAGAGTCGAAACTTTTTAGCTGCGGACTTTGGGGTATTTGAAGCCGGTGCGCAAATCCATGCTGAAGCGTGTGCCTTTTTCGGTCACCAGCACGTGGTCGGGTGGTTCTTCGCCGGCCAGCGGACGGTAAAACACCGGCAAGCCTTCGGATTTGCGGATCAGTTCGTCGCAGCGCTCGAACACGTTCGGGCAACCGGTATCGGCCAGCAGGGCTTGCACGATGGGCACTTTCCAGGCGTCGACGCCGGCCGCCTGGAACTGGCAGATCAGGTAGCCGCTGGTGCCGCCCCAACTGTCGACCAGCAGGCCGGGCAAGCCGTCCTGGTCGCCGCGAATGACGGGCACCAAGTCGGTCGGCGCGGCGGCGCGCACGGCGGCGGCGCGCTTGGCGATGGCGGCGCGCACGCGGCGCTTCATCATGGCGTGGTCGACCGGTTCGTCTTCCTTGTAGCTCCAGATGCGGGCCCGGACTTCGGAATTCGGGTTCCAGGCGGCGCGCGCCAGGAACTGGCGTGAGGCGGTTTGCACGATGGCGGTGGCGCCGGGCTTGTTTTTTTCTTGCGGGCGACCGTCGACGCGCTCGATGGCGGTGGCGTAGATCAGGATGTCGCCGGCCAGCAGGCGCTTTTCCTTGCCCTGTTTGATGGTTATAGTAAGCATAGCCGAATTTTACCTCATGCGCCGGTTCAGTCCCGGCGCAGCGCATTCTGCCCCGCGCAGAGTGCAATCCGTCGCAGCACGGTTTCGGGCCGGAATCCAATTCCGTAGGATGCATCCCAAGATAACCAAGGAGAGCATCATGACCACACGCCGCATCGTTTCCACCCTGTTCCTGTCGGCCGGCCTGCTGGCCGCCACCGCTCCAATGCTGGCCGAGGCCGGCCCGCTCAGCTGGCTGAGCGGCGGCGAGCGCGTGCAAGGCAGCGGCAAGATCGTCAAGCAAAACCGCGAGATCGGCCATTTCAATGCACTGACGGTCGGCGTGGGCGGCGACGTCGAAATCCGCCTCGGCAATACCGAAAGCATTACCGTGGAAACCGATGACAACATCCAGCCGCTGATCACCACGGTGGTGGAAAACGGCACCCTGCGCATCCGCACGGCCAAGAACAATCTGCGGCTCGAGACCCGCACCATGAAAATCATCGTGCAGGCGCGCACGCTCGACAAGCTGTCCATCGGCGGCTCGGGCAACGTCACCGCCGACAAGTTGCGCGGCGAGAACCTGACCATTGATGTTGGCGGCTCGGGCTCGATCAGCGTCGGCCAGATGGAAGCCGAATCGGTGGCCATCGCCCTGGGTGGCAGCGGCAGCCTGAAGGCGGCCGGCAACACCGAACGCCTGCAGGTGTCGATCGGCGGCTCGGGCCGGGTGCAGACGGGCCAATTGCAGGCGCGCGACGCCACCGTGAGTATCGGCGGCTCCGGCCAAGCCACCGTCTGGGCCAAGAAAACGCTGAACCTGAGCGTGGCCGGCTCGGGCGACATCCACTACTACGGCGATCCGCAGATCAGCAAGAGCATCATGGGTTCGGGCACCATCAAGCGCCTGGGCGACGCGCCGCAAAACTGAGCGTCGCCGCACGTCATGGGCGAATTTCTGGCAAAGTAGCGTTTGTTAGCGCGACCAAACAGCGCCACCGCATACTTAATGACCGGAGATTTTCCCATGACCAACACCAGCTATCCAGACACCCGCCTCCTGATCGCCAACGAGTGGAGCGACGCCACCGGCGGCAAAACCATTCCGGTGCTGAATCCTGCCACCGGCAAATCCATCGGCACCGTGGCGCACGCCACCATCGCCGATCTCGACCGCGCCCTGGCCGCCGCGCAGAGCGGCTTCGACGCCTGGCGCAAGGTCTCGGCCCACGAGCGCGCCGCCATCATGCGCCGCGCCGCCGCCCTGCTGCGCGAGCGCGCCGACGAGATCGGCCGCCTGCTGACCCAGGAACAGGGCAAGCCGCTGGTGCAGGCACGCGGCGAAGCGCTGGCCGGCGCCGACATCATCGACTGGTTCGCGGCCGAAGGCTTGCGCGTGTATGGCCGCATCGTGCCGTCGCGCAATCCGGCGGCGCAGCAGCTGGTGCTGAAGGAACCGGTCGGTCCGGTGGCCGCATTTACGCCATGGAATTTCCCGATCAACCAGGTGGTGCGCAAGCTGGCCGCCGCGCTGGCGACCGGCTGCTCCTTCCTGTGCAAGGCGCCTGAAGAGACGCCTGCATCGCCGGCCGCGCTGTTCCAGTGCTTCGTCGACGCCGGCGTGCCGCCAGGCGTGGTGGGCCTGGTGTTCGGCGATCCGGCCGAGATTTCCAACTACCTGATTCCGCATCCGGTGATCCGCAAGGTCACCTTCACCGGTTCGACCCCGGTGGGCAAACAGCTGGCCGCGCTGGCCGGCGCGCACATGAAGCGCGTGACCATGGAGCTGGGCGGCCATGCGCCGGTGATCATCGCCGAGGACGCCGATGTCGCGTTGGCGGTGGAAGCGACCGGCGGCGCCAAGTTCCGCAATGCCGGCCAGGTGTGCATCTCGCCGACCCGCTTCCTGGTCCACAACAGCATCAAGGATGAATTCACCCGCGCGCTGGTGGCGCATGCCGAGCGCCTGCAACTGGGCAATGGTCTGGTAGAAGGTACGACGCTGGGCCCGCTGGCCAATGAGCGCCGCGTTGCGGCCATGAGCAGCGTGGTGGCCGATGCGCGCGCCAAGGGCGCCAAGGTGGCGACTGGCGGCGAACGCGTTGGCACCGAGGGCAATTTCTTCGCGCCGACCATCCTGGCCGACGTGCCGCTGAACGCCAGCGTGTTCAACGACGAGCCGTTCGGCCCGATCGCGGCGATCCGTGGTTTCGATGCTTTGGAAGAGGCGATTGCGGAAGCCAACCGCCTGCCGTTCGGCCTGGCAGGTTACGCCTTCACGCGTTCGATCAAGAATGCGCATCAGCTGATGAACAATATGGAAGTGGGCATGCTGTGGCTGAACCAGCCGGCCACGCCGAGCGCCGAAATGCCGTTCGGCGGCGTCAAGGATTCGGGCTATGGTTCGGAGGGTGGTCCGGAGGCGCTGGAAGCCTACCTCAACACCAAGTCGGTTTCGCTGCTGGGCGTGTAAGTTCCTCTCAGCCCTCGGCAAACACCTGCCGGGGGCTGGCGCCGCCAATCAACGATTTGATCCAGGCGCGCAATTGCGTGCTGTCGGCGCCTTCAATTTTCGGCGCCGCCTCATCGCGCGCACCGTCATCCTCCAGCAAATCATTCAATACCGCGCGCAATGCGCGCAATTCGCCCTGCTGCATTCCCTGCTGCATTCCCTGCTGTATTCCTTCCTGCAAGGCCTCCTCGCGCGGCTGCAGAAGCTCCCTGATTAATTCTTCCGTGATGAAACTGTTGTGCCTGGTGTCAGTGCGCATAGTCGTATTCTCCTCCAGTTCAATGTTAGGATCCCCCCCTCCTCACGCAAGGTGAGCAGCAGCCAACGGTCGATGCTCGCGCGTGCGGGCGCCAGATCCGGCTGCCCTAGCCGCATCGAAAGGGCCATCCAGGCTATCTTTTTTTCCGCATCGGTCGTTGCCTGCCGCAAGCGAAACAGAAGTCCTACGAGGTTGCCGCGCACGCAGTCGTGATGCTGGTCGATCAACATGTAGCGCTGGCCTGCCTGGAAGTGCTCCAGCCCTTCGGGTGGCGGCAGCAGCAACTCGCGCAACTCGGTGGCAGCGCTCCACGGCCGCCGGCCGTGATACAGCACGATCGGCACCACCGGCGGCAGCCTGCCATGCTTGCTCAGCTTGTGCTGGGCCACCAGGTCCTGATACAGCAAACCAATATACACCTGCATCCGCAGCGCCATCCACTTGTCGGAGCGCGACTGAAACTCCAGCAGGATGTAGACGTACACCCATTCGCCGCCAATGCGTGCCCGCCACACTACATCCTCATGGCGCACCTTGCCCTGCTCGCTCGCGTAGCTGGCGTTGACGCGTTCGAACGCGTCGACCGCCAACGCCGGCGCCCAGTCGGCCGATAAAAAGCCAGCCAGCAGGTCGCGCACGATTTCAGGGTGCGAGAAGAGCTGTTTGTAAACGATGTCGATACTGTTGTTCATGAAAGAATATTCTAGCGTTCAGCAACATTGCCGAGTACGCTAGGCGGCGAGCTTGGTTTGGCTCTCCTCAACAAGATACCAACTAAAGGGAGAAATACTTGAACGTTATCGCCTCATCCTTACGCTGTGCTCGCGCGCTACCCGCGCTGCTGCTGGCCTGCGCCGCCACTTCCACCTTCGCTGCAGAAACCACCGTCGCCGTCAAAGCCGCCCACATGGTCGATGTGCGCACCGGCGCGCTGATCGACAACGCCGTCGTGCTCATCACCGGCGACCGCATCACCGCCGCCGGCAGCAAGCTGGCCATTCCCGCCGACGCCAAGGTCATCGACCTCGGCAACAAGACCCTGCTGCCCGGCCTGATTGACGCCCACACCCACATCACCGGCAGCCCGGAAGACGCCGGCTATGGCATCATCGCCAAGTCCATCCCGCGCATCACGCTGCAAGGTGCCAAGAACGCCCTGGTCACGCTGCGCGCCGGCTTCACCACCATCCGCGACGTCGGCTCCGACGGCTACGCCGACATCGGCCTGCGCGACGCCATCAACGACGGCGACGTGCCCGGCCCGCGCATCCTCGCCTCCGGCCCGCCGCTCGGCATCACCGGCGGCCACTGCGACGACACCATGCACGCGCCGGAATACAAGTCCAGCGCCCTGGGCGTGGCCGACGGCGCCGACGAAGCCATGAAGGTCACCCGCCGCAACATCAAGTATGGCGCCGACGTCATCAAGATCTGCGCCACCGGCGGTGTGCTGTCCTTCGGCGACGATCCGCGCACCTCGCAATACACGTTGGAGGAATTGAAAGCCATCATCGGCGACGCCCACCGCCTCGGCCGCAAGACCGCCGCCCACGCGCATGGCGGCGACGGCATCAAGCTGTCGGTGCTGGCTGGTGTCGATTCGATCGAACACGGTTCCTACATCGACGAGGAAGGCATCAGGCTGATGAAAGAGCATAAGACCTACCTGGTGCCGACCCTGTACCTGGGCGACTGGCTGATCGACAACGCCGAAGCCATCAAGCTGCCCAAGCCGCTGCTGGAAAAAGCCAAGGTGGTGCTGCCGCTGGCGCGCGTCAACATCGCCAAGGCCATCAAGGCCGGCGTGCCGATCGCCTTCGGCACCGACGCCGCCGTCTATCCGCACGGCCTGAACGCGCGCGAATTCGCGGTACTGGTGAAACTGGGCATGACCCCGGCGCAAGCCATCCGCACCGCCACCGTGAATGCGGCCGATCTGCTGGGCTGGAGCGACAAGGTGGGCAGTATCGAGGCCGGCAAGTACGCCGACCTGATCGCCGTCGACGGCGATCCGCTGAAGGATGTGAAGACACTGGAGCAAGTCCAGTGGGTCATGAAAGGCGGCGCGGTGGTGCAGTAAACACCGGCCGCGCAACCTGGCCGGGCGCCTGGATCAGCGCTCGGCCTTGAGCACTTCGCGCGCCACCTCGACGGTGCTGACGCCGTCGGTCAGCCAGATCTGGCCGTCCTGGATGGTGCATTGCAGTTGCATATTGCGCTGGGCCATCTTGCCCAGCTGCTCGGTGGCGTCCGCGTCCAGATCGACCACGGTCAGGTTCTTGCAGCGCTCGACCTTGTTGGCCAGTGCCTTCCACCAGATGTGGCTGGTGGCCGCGTAGCTGTAGACGTAGACGTGCTCCGAACGGCCGCAGGCCTTCAGGATCACCTTCTCATCCGGCTGGCCGACCTCGATCGACAGCTCGATGGCACCGGTCAAGTCCTTGTGCCACAGATCCGGCTCTTCGACATCGAACAAGCCCTTGGTAAAGGTCAGCGCCTCGTTGGCGTGGATCGCGAAGGCGATCAGGCGCACCATCATGCGCTCGTCGGTCTCCGATGGGTGACGCGCCATCGTCAGCTGATGCGTCTCGTAATAATTGCGGTCCATGTCGGCAATCGACAGTTCGGCTTTGTAAATTGTTGCTTTGAGGGCCATCTGTTTCTCTATTTCTCTTACTTGAATACGACGGTTTTATCGCCGTTTTGCAAAATGCGGTGTTCGACAAACCATTTCACTGCACGCGCCAGCACCACGCACTCGACATCGCGGCCGATGGCCGACAAGGTGTCGGCATCCATCGAGTGATCGACGCGCTCGACGTCCTGCTCGATGATCGGGCCTTCGTCCAGATCGCCGGTGACGAAGTGGGCGGTGGCGCCGATCAGCTTGACGCCGCGGTGGTGTGCCTGGGCATACGGCTTGGCGCCCTTGAAGCTCGGCAGGAAGGAATGGTGAATATTGATCGCCTTGCCCTTGAGCGCCGTGCACAGGCCCGGCGACAGAATCTGCATGTAGCGCGCCAGCACCACCAGATCGATCTGGTGCGTGTTCATCAGCTCGATGATGCGCGCTTCCTGCGCCAGCTTGGCTTCCACCGGCGCACCGGTCGCCAGCGGCAGGTGGTGGAACGGAATATTGTAGCTGGCCGCCAGCTGGTAGAAGTCCATGTGGTTCGACACGATGGCCGGAATCTCGACCGGCAGCAGGCCGCTCTTGTAGCGGAACAGCAGGTCGTTCAGGCAATGGCCGATCTTCGACACCATCAGCATCACGCGCGGCTTGTAGTGGGCGTCACGCAGCTCCCAATCGAGCTTCATATCGGCCGCCAGCAGGCCGAAGTCGGCGCGCAGCAGCTCGTCGCCGACGTTGCGGTCTTCCAGCGCGAAATGCACGCGCATGAAGAACAGGTGCGACTCGCCGTCGCCGAACTGGGCCGAGTCGATGATGTTGCAGCCGTGGTCGGCAAGGAAGCCCGATACGCGATGAACGATTCCGCGCTGATCCAGGCAAGACAGTGTCAAAATGTATTCGGGATTGCTCATAAAACCGATGGAGGTTGGACAAAAAGATATCTATTGTCGCACGCCTTGCCGACGACGACAAAAATAGCACGATCGTGCAATTTGAGATATAGTCATTCACACTCAAACAAGGAGATACCCGATGGAGACAAATCTGCAATTCCGCCTGGCCGCGCGCCCGGTCGGCATGGTCAAGGACAGCGACTGGCAGCAGGCCGAGGAGCCGCTGCGTCCGCTGGCCGACGGCGAAATCCGCGTCAAGGTGCTGTACCTGTCGCTCGATCCGGCCATGCGCGGCTGGATGAACGAAGGCAAATCCTACATCCGTCCGGTGGCCATCGGCGAGGTCATGCGCGCCGGCGGTGTCGGCGTGGTGATCGAATCGCAGTCGCCGAAGTTCGCGGTCGGCGATCACGTCTCCGGCGGCACCGGCGTGCAGCGCTACTGGACCGGCCCGGCCGACGACAAGAGCGGCGCCTTCTTCAAGGTCGATCCGAAACTGGCGCCGCTGACCACCTACCTCAACACGCTGGGCATGCCGGGCATGACCGCCTACTTCGGCCTGCTCGAATCGGGCCAGCCCAAGGCCGGCGAAACGGTGGTGGTGTCCGGCGCGGCCGGCGCGGTCGGCCAGACCGTGGGCCAGGTCGCCAAGCAGCTGGGCTGCCGCGTGGTCGGCATCGCCGGCGGCAAGGAAAAATGCGATTTCGTGGTCAACGAGCTCGGCTTCGACGCCTGCATCGACTACAAGAACGACTCGGTCAAGGATGGCCTCAAGCAGCACTGCCCGCAGGGCGTGGACGTCTACTTCGACAACGTCGGCGGCGAGATCCTCGACACCGTGCTCACCCGCATCAACCTGAAGGCGCGCATCGTCATCTGCGGCGCCATCTCGCAGTACAACAACACCACGCCGGTCAAGGGGCCATCGAACTACCTGGCGCTGCTGGTCAACCGCGCCCGCATGGAAGGCATCGTGGTGTTCGACTACGCCGACCGCTACCACGTCGGCGTGACCGCGCTGGCCGGCTGGCTCAAGGCCGGCAAGATCAAGAGCAAGGAAGACATCGTGCAGGGCATCGAGAACTTCCCGCAGGCCTTGAACATGCTGTTCGAAGGTAAAAACTTCGGCAAGCTGGTGTTGCAGGTGGCGACGCCGTAAAAAATCCGGGAACCATCTGTCTTCCTCGGCGTCTATGCAAATACCGCCACCACGCCGAGGACCCACCATGTTCCCATCATTGCCTTCCCCTTCCCCCGCCGTCCGCTCACACCTCGACACCCTGCTGGGCTACTACGTCGATGTCAGCCAACGCGTCATCGAAACCCTGCAGAACCTGAGCGCGCTCAATCTGCAACTGGGGCGCGACCTGCTCGCCGAAAGCGGCGCCAACATGCAGCGCCTGATGGCCAGTAAGGATGCCGCGCAACTCGGCTCGGCCTTCGCCGCGCAACTGATGCCCGGCATGCAATCGCTGCAAACCTACCAGCGCCAGCTGAACGAGCTCATGAACCGTCACCAGGCCGCCATTGCCCAAGCCGCCGCCGACTACATGCCGGCCGTGCGCCGCAACGTCACCGCACTGGCCGAAGACATGGTGCAGGAAGCGGCCAGCCGCACCAAGCAAGCCACCGAACAGATGGCGCGCATGCACCCGGGCAGCCAGCTGCACCATTAACCGCCATCTGTGGAACTTCCATCAACCTTGCACCTCTAACCACACAGAGCAGCAGGAAACCCTGCTGCTTTCTTTCCATTCCACGAAGGAGGTTGATATGGCCAGTAATTCAGCAAGCGAAAAACCCAAGGGCACGGCCAAGCGCGGCTTTGCCGCCATGGACGAAGCCACCCAGCGCGCCATTGCCAGCAAAGGCGGGCAAGCGGCCCATCAAAAAGGCACGGCGCATGAATTCGATTCGGAAGAAGCTCGGCGTGCCGGGCAGAAAGGTGGCGAGGCGGTCAGCCGCGACCGCGAGCACATGGCCGCTATCGGCCGCAAGGGCGGCGAGAGCCGCCAGTCCGCCGCGCGCGCGGCCGCCGAAAAGAACGGCGGGCGCAGCAGCAACAGCAGCAGCGCCGGGTCGGAACAATCGGCCAGGGGCGGCAACAAGCAGTAGCCGCAGTGGCGACTCAGGCCGGCGTGCCGATGATCACGCTCGATGCCTTGAAAATGGCGCTGGCTTCCACTCCGACTTCCAGCGCCAGCGCCTCGCTGCTGTCGCGCGTGACAATGGCGGCGATGGCGCCGCCACCGGGCAGCGCGATGCTGAGCTCGGTGTTCACCGCACCTTCCGTTACCCGGCTTACGGTGCCGGTGAGGCGGTTGCGTGCCGACAGTTTGACGTCGCCCAGCTCGGTGGCCACGATCACCGACGACGCCTTGATCAGGGCGAACGCCTCCACGCCTACGGCCAGCCCCAGGCTGTCGCTGCTGTCGCGCGTGATGGTGGCGACAATCTGCTGGCCGCCGGCGATTTCCAGCACTACTTCATCGTTGACGGCGCCGCGCTGCAAGGCGGCCACTTTGCCGCTGAACTGGTTGCGTGCGCTGGTTTTCATCTTCATCCTTTGAATGAGTAAAAAATCGTCGGCCAGCGCGTGCGACTGGCTGCTCAGGTGGGCGACAAATTCGCGGTGGGCCGCATCGACCTTGC
Organism: Duganella paludis; assembly: GCF_054461335.1. NCBI lineage: Bacteria > Pseudomonadati > Pseudomonadota > Betaproteobacteria > Burkholderiales > Oxalobacteraceae > Duganella > Duganella paludis. The sequence goes on along the minus strand of NZ_CM136922.1, from coordinate 5,250,334 downwards.
GGAAATTCTCCACCAGCTGTGCCCCGCGCGAGGTCAGCCGCGTGCCGCCGCCGCCCTTGCCGCCGGCCGCGCGCTCGACCAGCGCTTCGCCGGCCAGGTTGTTCATCGCCTCGATGGCGTCCCAGGCACCCTTGTAACTCATGCCGACCGCCTTGGCCGCCGCCGTGATCGAGCCCTGCTCCGCCACCGCCGCCAACAAGGCCACGCGATCCTGCCCGCCCAGCTTCTGGCCGTCGATGGTCAGCCATACATTGCCTTGCAGTTCCATGCTCATGCCTTGCCCTCCTCTACCGCGACAATGCGGCCATTTTCCATGCGCAGCACGTGCTCGCCAAAAACGCGAACGTCTTCCGGGTCGTGGGTGATCATCAGCATCGGAATCGCCAGCCGGCGCTGCAAGGAGTCCAGCTCGGCGCGCATGCGCTCGCGCAGGCCGGCGTCGAGCGCGGCAAACGGTTCATCGAGCAGCAGCGCCGCCGGCTGCGGCGCCAGCGCGCGCGCCAGCGCCACGCGTTGCCGCTGGCCGCCCGACAATTGATGCGGGAACTGCTGCGCGACATGCTCCAGCTCGAACGCGTGCAACCAATAGCGTACCGCCTCCTGGTCTTCGCCGGCGCGCGGATTGCGCCAGCCGCGCTGCAGGCCGAAGGCGATGTTCTGCCGCACGTTCAGGTGCTGGAACAAGGCATAGTCCTGGAACAAGTACGCCACATTGCGCTCGCGCGCCGGCACGTTGACGCCGGCGGCGGCATCGAACAGGCAGCGTCCGGCCAGCGTAATGCGGCCACGGTCCGGCGTCGTCAGGCCGGCCAGCGCCTTCATCATCTGGCTTTTGCCGGCGCCGGACGGGCCATACACCACCACCCGTTGCGCGTCGGCGGCAAAGTTCAGGTCCAGCTGGAATTGCCGTCCCGGGGAACGCAGGGTCTTGCTAATGTCGAGGGAAATTTGCATGTTCAGGCCAGCGGGTTGCGGTTGGGCGTCAGCTTGTTGGCCGTCACAAGGACCACGATGCAGACCACGGAGGTGATGATGACCAGCAAGTTGGCATGATCGTCCTGCCCGGCCTGCACCGCCTCATACACGGCGATCGACAGCGTCTGCGTCTTGCCGGGTATGCTGCCGGCCACCATCAGGGTGGCGCCGAACTCGCCCATCGAGCGGGCAAAGGCCAGCAAGGTGCCACCCAACACGCCGCGCCACGCCAGCGGCAAGGTCACGCGCAGGAAGACGCCGAACCAGGACAAGCCCAGCACCTGCGCCGCCTGCTCCAGTTGCGTGTCGATGCTTTCAAACGCGGCGCGCGCGCCCTTCAGCACCAGCGGGAACGCCACCACCGCCGCCGCGATCACCGCCGCCTGCCAGGTGAAGATCAGGTTGATGCCGAAATGCTGCTGCAGCCACGCGCCGACCACGCCATTGCGGCCGATCACCACCAACAGGTAGTAGCCCAGCACGGTGGGCGGCATCACCATCGGCAAGGTCAGCAGCGCGTCAAGCAGCTCGCGGCCGGGGAAGCGCTTGCGCGCCAACAGATAACCGAGCGCCACGCCGAGCACCAGATCGATCAGCGTGGCCCAGCAGGCGACCTTCAGCGACAGCCGCAGCGCCACCCATGCCGGTTCGGCGAAGAACTGCTCCATCGCTTACGGGCGACCGAAACCGTATTTGGCGAGAATGGTCTGGCCGGCCGATGACTGCACGTAATCGGCGAACTGGCGGCCCGAGGCCGCCTGCGGACCGGCGGCGATCACCGCGATCGGATACGTCACCGGCGTTTCGGTCGGCACCGTGGCCACCACGGTCACCTTGTCCTTGATGAGGGCGGCATCGGTGGCATACACGAAGCCGGCGTCCACTTCACCGCGCGCCACGTAGTCCAGGCACTGCCGCACCGAGGTGCCGAGGATCAGCTTGGGCTCCACCGCCGCCCACAGTTTGGCCTGCTCCAGCGCGGCCTTGGTGTAGCGGCCCACCGGCACGCTGGCCGGATTGCCGATGGCGATGCGCGCCACGCCGGGCTGCGCCAGGTCGGCCACGCTCTTCAGCGGCGCCTTGCCGCCCTGCGGCGCGATCAGCACCAGGCTGTTGCTGGCGAAATTCTTGCGCGTGCCGGCGGCCAGCAGCTTCAGGCTTTCGGCCTTGTCCATGGCCTCCTGGTCGGCCGAGGCGAACACGTCCACCGGTGCGCCCTTGGCGATCTGTTGCACCAGCGGGTCGGACGCGGCAAAGTTGAACAACACCTTGTCGCCCGCGTGTTCCTTCTCGTACGCCGCACCGATTTCCTTGAACGCATTGGTCAGGCTGGCCGCCGCCGACACGGTAATTTCGGCCGCGCCGGCCATGCCGCCGAGCGCCGCCAAGACAATCGCCACACTGGTTTTCAACATACACTCTCCTCGTTGGTAGGACCGCAATATACTTGATTATATAGCGCAACGCTCATTTCCGCCCGCGACGCTGTGTTACAGTCGCGGTTCGCTATTTTTCTACCGCCGTCATGTCCCACCTGAAGTACCTCAGCGCCTACAACGAGCAAACGCTGCAACAAGTCTCGCAACTGATCGCCCAGAACAAGCTGGGCGAGATCCTGCTCAAACGCTACAGCAAACCGCACGAGCTGCGCACCGACCGCGCGCTGTACCAGTACGTGCAGGATTTAAAGACCGAGTTTCTGCGCAATGCCGAACCGATCAACAAAGTCGAGTACGACAGCAAGATCCACGTGATCAATCACGCGCTGGGGCTGCACACGGCCATCTCGCGCGTACAGGGCGGCAAGCTCAAGGCCAAGCATGAGATCCGGGTGGCGACGATGTTCAAGGAAGTGCCGCTGGAATTCCTGCGCATGATTGCGGTGCACGAGCTGGCGCACATCAAGGAAAAGCAGCACGATAAGGCGTTCTACAAGTTGTGCACCTACATGGAGCCCAACTACCATCAATATGAATTCGACCTTCGTCTCTACCTGACCCAGCTAGAGACCGAAGGCCGAAAGTTGTGGAGCTGAGTTACGCTTGCTTGCGGCGGCGCGCTGCCAGGCCAACCAGGCCCAGGCCGGCCAGCATCATCGCGTAGGTTTCAGGTTCCGGCACGGCGGTCACGTTCAGGTTGTCGACCACATAGATGCTGGTCTGCGTCCATTTCAGCGACGACAGATTGACGAAGTCCGTGCCGAAGGTCAGCGTGCCCCAATTATTGTTGGTGAACTTGAACTTCTGCGTCACCGTGGTCGTCAAATCGGCCTTGGTGCCGATAAAGGTCACGGTGGTGTTGAAGAACAGAGGGAAACGCAGCAGGTTCAACGAGGTGATGTTGAACAGGCCGGTGTTCGAGGTCAGCGTCGTGGTGCCGAACAGGGTTTCACCCAGCGAGTAAGAACCGTTGTTGAAGGTCAGGGCGGAAGCCAACACGGCGTCCGGACCGGGGCCGGTGCTGGTGAACGTGAAACCGTCTTCCACATAGGTGGTGCCTACATAAGAGGCGAGCAGGTTCGAGAACGGCAGTTGGCCGGTGACAGTGGCAGCGTCAAAGTCGAGCGTCGTCGCTTGCGCGGACGCTGCGCACAACAGGGCTGCCGCAATGGATGCTTTCAACATTTTTGAGGTTTTCAAGACCAAATCTCCAATGACAGTTTTTTTTGTAAAGCCGCGAACTGGCGGCTCATCCCCACGTTACGGCCAACCAACGGCGTCGACCTCATGAATTGCAATTAAATCACGAAACATGCCGAATTGACATAAAAGTTTTCCATTTGGCATTACTTTACTGCAACTCAATTCAATGAGGAAACAGTTGTGGGGCACGGCACATCGATACAGCCTTTTCTTGCCTCACGACAACGTAGCACCAGCGCTACATCACCTTTGCTTTCATTTCACCAGTCATGGTGAAAAATCGAAAAAGGGGCTGGCGAAGTGGATAGGTTAACGTTACCATTCATTTCGATTGAAACTTTCCGGTGGAGATACCATGACCCAGCTTCATCATTTGCCCGCCATGCTGTGGGCCGAGCGCGGCGGCGCCCATACCGCCCGTGAAATTGCCCAGCAACCGGCCATATGGCGTCAGTTGCCGGCCTGTCTCGACGCCTTGCCCGCCAGCGCCCGCAACATGCTGCACAGCTTGCTGGCCGACCCGCGCGCCCTGGTGCTGCTGACCGGCGCCGGCACCTCGGCCTATGCCGGCGAGCTGGCGGCCGACCATCTGGACGCGGCCTGGCCGGCCCAGGTACGGGCACTGGCCACCACCACCTTGCTCAGCCATCCGGCCTTGTATCTGCCGGCGCAACGCCCGGTGCTTCTGGTATCGTTCGCACGCAGCGGCAACAGCCCGGAAAGCCAGGCCGCCGTCGAGCTGGTGCGGGCCCAGTCGCCCGGTGCGCGCTTCCTCAACATCACCTGCAATGCGGACGGCAAGCTGGCGCGCGACGGCGCCGGCCAACCGGACACCATCAACCTGGTGCTGCCGCCCGCCTGCTGCGACCAGGGCTTCGCCATGACCAGCAGCTTCAGCACCATGGTGCTGGCGGCGCTGTCCATGCTGAGTCCCGATCCGCTGCCGGTGCTGGCGCAGCGCGTCGAGCAGTTGGCGGCGCTGGCCGAGCACACACTGTCCACGCAAGCCGCCGATTGGCACGCGCTGGGCCAGCGCGATTTTCAGCGCATCATCTACCTTGGCGGCGGATCGCTGGAAGCGCTGGCGCGCGAGGCGGCGCTGAAAGTATTGGAGCTGTCCGGCGGCCGCACGCTGGCGCTGGCGAATACGCCGCTGGGCTTCCGCCACGGCCCCAAGTCGGTGCTGAACCGGGACAGCCTGGTGGTGCTGTTCCACAGCCAGGACGCCCATGCGCGGCGCTACGACCAGGATCTGCTGGACGAACTACGGCGCGACAACGTGGCCGGCGCGGTGATCGCCATCGACGGTGCGGCGCCCGGATTGCCGGATCCATGGCTGGCCATGTGCCACGTGCTGTTCGCGCAGGTGCTGGCCCTGCACCAGTCGCTGCGATTAGGACTGACGCCGGACAATCCGTTCCCGGACGGTACGGTCAACCGCGTGGTGCAAGGCGTGATCGTTCATGCATACGCCTGATTACTTCTACGGCATTGACCTGGGCGGCACCAAGATCGAACTGGTGGCGTGCGACGCCAGCCTGCAGGTCCGCTACCGCCAGCGCGTGCCCACGCCGACGCAGGATTACGACGCGCTGGTGCGCGCGCTGGCCGGCGTGATACAAGGCGCCGACGCTGCCTTGCACCCGCAGGGCAGTGGCGATGGTGACAGCAGCAGCGGCGGCGACGCTTGGCGGGCGCGCATACCGCCTGCGCCGGTCGGCATCGGCGTGCCCGGCATCATCGACGCCGCGACCGGCGCCCACCTGTGCGCCAACATCCCCTGCCTCACCGGCCGCGAGCTGCTGCCGGTCCTGCGCGCGCAACTGAACCGCCCCATCACGCTCGGCAACGACTGCCAGTGCTTCGCCCTGTCCGAAGCCCACGGCGGCGCGGCCGATGGCGCGCAAAGCATGTTTGGCCTCATCCTCGGCACCGGCGCCGGCGCCGGCTACGTGGTCGATCAGCGCCTGGTGCGCGGCCTGCACGGCGCGGCCGGAGAATGGGGCCACTGGCCACTCGATCCCAGCCTGCTGCAACGCTACGAACTGCCGCTGCTGCCCTGCCCTTGCGGACGGCACGCCTGCCTTGAAAGCTACGTCTCCGGCACCGGCCTGCGTCGCCTGCACACCCACTTCAACGGCGAAGAAAACATCAACGCCGAACAACTGGCAGCCCGCTACAACGCCGGCGGCGTGCAGGCCGCACGCGTATTCGGCGTCCACCTCGACCTGCTCGGCGCAGCGCTGGCGCGCATCGTGCTGGCCTACGACCCGCACGTCATCGTGCTTGGCGGCGGCCTGTCGCAACTGCCGCACCTGTACACCGAACTGCCCGCCGCCATCCGTCCGCACCTGATCCCCGGCCTCGATGTGCCGCCCATCCTGCCGCCCGCATTCGGCGACGCCGGCGGCGCGCGCGGCGCGGCGCTGCTGGCGCGACAAACAAGCAATCAACAGGAGTCATGATGTCCCCGATCCAAACCCTGATCCGTCAACACCACGCCGGCCATGCCGTCGGCCTGCCCAGCGTCTGCTGCGCCAACCCGCAAGTGCTGCAAGCGGCCATGGAAGTCGCGCTGGCGCACGGCACGCCGCTGCTGGTCGAAGCCACTTCCAACCAGGTCGACCAGTTCGGCGGCTACACCGGCATGACGCCGGCCGACTACATCGCCTATGTGCGCGACCTGGCGCGCAGCGTCGGCCTGCCGCAGGAACGGCTGATCCTGGGCGGCGACCACCTCGGCCCCAACACCTGGCAGCACCTGGCGCCGGAGCCGGCGATGGCCAACGCCCGTGCCTTGATCGACGCCTACGTGCGCGCCGGCTTCCATAAAATCCATCTCGATTGCAGCATGGCCTGCGCCGGCGATCCACTGCCGCTGCCGGACGCGATCGTGGCCGAGCGTTCGGCCGACCTGGCGCAGGTGGCGGAGCAAGCGGCCATGGCTGCCGACCTGCCGCCGCCGGTGTACGTGATCGGCACCGAAGTCCCGATTCCCGGCGGCGAAGCTTCGCTGGCCGGCGGCCTGCAGGTAACGCGTCCGGACGCCGCGGAAGCCACGCTGGCAGCACACGCCATCGCCTTCGCCGCGCGCGGCCTGCACGACGCCTGGCAGCGCGTGGTTGCGCTGGTGGTGCAGCCGGGCGTGGACTTCGATCACAGCACCGTTCACCACTACGCGGCAGCGGAAGCCGCGCCGCTGTCGGCCTTCATCGCCGAACATCCGGGGCTGGTGTTCGAAGCCCACTCCACCGACTACCAAAGCGAACGCGCCTTGCACGCGCTGGTGCGTGACCACTTTGCGATACTCAAGGTCGGCCCGGCCGCCACCAACGCACTTCGCGAAGCCAGCTTCGCGCTGGCCGCGATTGAAGATACGCTGGTGCCGGTGGAACAGCGCTCGCACCTGGCCGAAGTGCTAGAGCGCTGCATGCTCGAACAGCCGCGCCACTGGCAGAAGCACTACGCCGGCACGCCGGACCAGCTGCGCATGCTGCGCAAGTACGCGCTGTCGGACCGCAGCCGCTACTACTGGGGCGAGCCGGCGGTGGCGCAGGCGCTGCAACGCCTGAACGACAATCTCGAAGGCCGCGACCTGCCGCTGCCGCTGATCAGCCAATACCTGCCGGAGCAAGTGGAATCGGTCCTCGACGGCACGCTGCCTGCGCGCGCCGCCGACCTGGCGCGCCACAAGGTGGGACTGGTGCTGGCTCGCTATGTACGCGCCTGTCACGCCAACGCAGCGGAGGCGGTGTGCTGAACAGCGGCGTGCGCCGCGAGCAGATCCTGCAAGCGCTGGAGATGCAGGACAAGGTGCGCGTCAATCGCCTGGCGCAGCGCTTCGGCGTTTCGACCGTCACCATACGCGGCGACCTGCGTTTGCTGGCGGAGGCCGGTCTGGTACAACGCCAGCACGGCGGCGCCTGTACCGCAAGGCGCGCGCCACCGGAGCTGCCTCTGGAAGAGAAGCGCGCCCAGCACCGCGAGCGCAAGCACAGCATCGCATCCCGCGCATTGACGCTGGTGCAGCCCGGCGACAAACTGATACTGGACGCCGGCAGCACCACGCTGCAGCTGGCCCGCAAACTGGCGCGCGCCGTGGCGCAGCCCGATGCCGTAGCGATCGCGCCCCTCAGCATCTTCACCAACAGCCTGCCGATCGCCAATGAACTCGGATCGGTGCAGGACATCGAACTGCTGCTCTCCGGCGGCACGCTGCGCAAGGCGTCGCAGTCGCTGCAAGGCCCGCAGGCCGAGGCAAGCCTGGACGGCTACGTCTTCGACAAGCTGTTCCTGGGCGTGGATGGCTGCGATCCCGAATTCGGCCTCTCCACCCACGACGAAGCGGAAGCACGCCTCAACGCCCGCATGACCGCGCAGGCCCGCCAGGTCATCGTGCTGGCCGACGGCTCCAAGTTCGGCCGCATCTGCCTGCACCGCATCAGCGACCTGGAACGTATCGACATCGTGGTGAGCGACGCGAGCATGCCACCCACCATGCGCAACGCGCTGACGCAGCGCGGCGTACAAGTCCTGATCGCAGAGGAGGAATGATGAACATCAGCGGACGCATACTCACGCCCAACGGCTGGATACAAGGCCACCTGCGCCTCGACGGTGCGCACATCGCCAGCATCGCAGCCGATCCGACAGCGCCGGCCGATCAACTGATCCTGCCCGGCTTCATCGACCTGCACGTGCACGGCGCGGGCGGCACCGACATCATGGAAGGCGGCGACGCAGCACAGCGCGTGGCCCGCCTGCACGCGCGCCACGGCACCACCAGTATGCTGGGCACCACCATGACCGCGCCGCCCGCACACATCGAGCGCGCTCTGCTCGGCCTGGGCCGCGCCATCGCCATGTCCGCGACGGACAGCGCGCAGATACTGGGCGTGCACTTGGAAGGCCCATTCCTGAATTGCCAGCGCCTCGGCGCACAGCCGCCATTGGTCAGCACCGGCACACTGGAGCAGGTGCGCCGCTGGAACGCCATCGCCCCCATCAAAGTCCTGACGCTGGCGCCGGAAATTCCCGGTCACCTGCAACTGATCGCAAAACTATCCGCGATGGGCATCCGCGTACAGGCCGGTCACAGCGCGGGCAGCTATGACGACGGGGTGGCCGCCATCGAAGCCGGCCTGGCCGGCTTCACGCACCTGTTCAACGGCATGTCGGGCTTCAGCCACCGCGCACCGGGCATGGTCGGCGCAGCGCTGGCGCATGCCGAGTTTGCGGAAGTCATCCCCGACCTGCAGCACGTGCAGCCTGGCGCGCTGCGCGCCGCCATGCGCGCCATCCCGCGCCTGTACGCCGTCACCGACGCCACCGCCGCCACCGGCATGCCGGACGGCGAATACATGCTGGGCAGCCAGCGCGTCATGAAATGCATGGGCTGCGTGCGGCTGGTGCTCGGCGACTCGCTGGCCGGCAGCGCGCTGACCATGGACCAGGCCCTGCGCAACCTGGTCGACCTGGGACTGACGCTGGAAGACGCCTCGGCGCGCGTATCGCGCTACCCGGCCGAATATCTGGGACTACAGGACCGGGGCCGTCTGGCCGCCGGCCTGCGCGCCGACCTCGTGGTGCTCAGCCCCGACCTGCAACTCCGCCACGTCATCGCCGGCGGCCACCACATCAACCTTGCCCACGGAGTCAATCAAGATGCGCCTGTCCTCGCCTGAAGCACAAACACGTTACCTGCTGCTGGTGGCAGGCCTCGGCGGCCTGCTGTACGGGATCGACGTCGGCATCATCGCCGGCGCCCTGCCCTATCTGGAAGCCAGCGCGGTACAGCTGTGGAAACTGTCGTCGCAGCAGCTGGGCTTCGTGGTGGCGGCGGTGTTGCTCGGTTCCGTGCTGTCGTCGCTGACGGCGGGCGCCATGGCCGAAGCGTGTGGCCGCAAGCGCGTGATGCTGCTGGCCGGCCTGCTATTCAGCTTGAGCATCCCCATCATCGCGCTGGCGGACGGCTACATGCCGCTGCTGCTGGGCCGCCTGCTGCAAGGCGTCAGCGGCGGCTTGATCGGCGTGGTGGTGCCGCTGTACCTGGCCGAATGCCTGCCGGCCGCCGTGCGCGGACGCGGCACCGCCATCTTCCAGTTGCTGCTGACGATAGGCCTGGTACTGGCAGCCGCCATCGGCCTGCTAGTGGCGCACCAGGTGGAGCAAGCCGCGCGCGAAACACCGGCCGCGCTGCAAGCGGTACAGGACGCCGCATGGCGCCGCATCTTCTGGCTCAGCCTCGCACCGGGCCTGCTGTTCTCCGCCGGCGTGCTGTGGTTGGCCGAATCGCCACGCTGGCTGCTGGCGCGCGGACGCGCCGCCGAAGCGCTGCTCGCGCTGCGCCGCACCCGCCACGAAGCGGAAGCCCAGGCCGAACTCGCGGCCATAGCCGGAACGGACGACAGCAATAGTGGCAGCACGCGCGCCGCCGACAGCGGCAGCCTGCTGCAGCGCCGCTACGTGCTGCCCTTCCTGCTGGCCTGCCTGATCCTGGCCTGCAACCAGGCCACCGGCATCAACTCGGTGCTGGCGTACGCCGTCACCATCCTCGACCAGGGCGGGCTGTCCGGCAGCATGAGCAATGTCGGCGACTTCGCGCTCAAGCTGCTCAACGCCTTGATGACGGTGCTGGCGGTGGTACTGGTGGACCACAAAGGCCGCAAGTTCCTGCTGATGCTCGGTTCCGGCGGCATCGTGGTGTCGCTGCTGGCCGCCGCCCTGCTGTTCCACCGCGCCGAATCGGGACAGGCCGACGCCGGCGCCGCGATGACGCAGCATATCAACGCCAATGCACTGGAACTGAACGCGCCCGCACTGCGCGCCCTGGCCGGCGGCGACGACTACCAACTCGACATCGCTTACAGCTACGGCCCACTGACGCAAGTGCGCAGCCTGCGTCCCGGCGACACGCTACGCATCGCGCCACCGGACCGGGTCGAAGGCGACAGCGTCATCGGCGCCGCCTTCCGCCGCCTGCACCTCAATCCCTTTCCGGACATGAACGCCGCGCTGCAAGCCCCGCTGACCATCGACCGCGCCCACATCGGCCCGCGTCCGCCAGAGCTGCATGGTTGGCTGGTGCTGGGCTGCCTGCTGGCCTTCATCGCCAGCTTCGCAGTGGGACCGGGCGTCTGCGTGTGGCTGGCGCTATCGGAGCTGATGCCGACCCGCATACGTTCCAACGGCATGAGCGTGGCGCTGCTGGTCAACCAGTTCGTGTCCACCGTGCTGGCGGCGGTGTTCCTGCCGGTGGTCAGCCTGCATGGCTACGCGCCGATGTTCTTCTTCTGGGCCGGCTGCACCGTGATCTACTTCCTGGCCGCGACCTTCCTCCTGCCGGAAACGCGCGGCAAAACGCTGGAAGACATCAACCGCCACTTCGCACGTCCCGCCTATAAATAACGCTTGAGCAGGCTGCGCCAGAGAAGCACGCCGCAGCCTGCCGCCAACGCGCCCGCCGGATACAGCAGGCGGTAATCGCGCCCGTTCGCATCGAGCAGCGCGCCCAATCCCACCGTCGACACCACCACCAGCAACGCCGTCAGCGAAGCCGACACCGCCGCCAGTTGCGAGAAGCGCTCGCGCGGCAACAGGGCAGGCAGCAGCGACACGGTCCCGGTCAGGAAGCAGCCGGCCAGCACGCCGTGCACGATCAACGCCAGCAGGAAGCCGGTGCGTTCGTCGACCAGGCGCCACGCCGCCAGCATGCACACGGCGTAGGCCGACAACACCACCGCGCCCACCCGCAAAGGATGATAGCGGTCGGCCAGCCAGCCCACCGGCCACGCCAGCACAATCGAAATCGCATACGTCAGCGCGATGGCGGCGCCGAAATCGTCGGTGTCGACGCCGAACTGCGCGCACGCATTGAGCGCATTGATATTGATCGGCAGGACCGCCACCGCACCCACCGCCACCGCCGCGAACAAGCGTCCCCACTGCCCATCGCCCGGCTGCACCAAACGCCAGCGGGCACGCGGCGGCGGCGGGCCATACAGCGGCTCACGCACGCGCCAGCACACCAACAGCATGCAGCCCAGATAAACGGCGGTAATGGTCAGCAGCAGCGGTTGAAACACCGTCACCAGCTCATTGCGGAAGAACAGCGCGAAGAAGCCGGCGCCCGTCGCCAGACTGACGATGCGGAACAGGCCGAAGAAGCGCCCCAGTATCGGGCGCGGCACGGTGTCGTTGATCAGCGCGAGGAAGAGAGGATTGCCGACGATGGTGGCCATCTCGAACACGGTCCAGCTGATTGCCAACCCTGCCAGGCTGCTGCTGAAGGCCATGCCCAGCATGCCGAGTGTGGACACCACGGCGGTGCCGAATATGAAGGGAATGCGGCGACCATAGCGCGTGCGGGCACGATCGCTCCATGCGCCGATCGCGGGACCGAGGGTCAGCGCGATCAGTGCCGGCATGGCGCCGATCAGGATGTTGAGCAGCGTGGCGTCCTGGCTGAAGCGCATCAGATGCACTTTGAACAACTCCTGCACCGAACGCTCGCGCAGCGACCAACCCAGATCACCAATCAACAACAGGGCGCACAGGACCAGCAGTCCTGTGCGCCCTGTACGGACGATTGCGCTTTCATCCCGCACCCCTGGTCTCCCCTTTTTTCTGTGCCTCTACTATAAAGGAATCCCAGGGTGCGTTGTGGCCAACTTAGAAGGTCATATCGGCGCGTACTGCGAAGTAGCGCTGGTAATCGCGCGCCGGCGTCCACTGCGTGGTGTTGACCACAACGACCGGATTAGGCGCACGCGAACTCCAGGTGCCGTTGGCCCAGTTGTTGGCCAAGCCGGTGGCGTAAGACTTGTCGAACAGGTTATTCACCAGGAAGGTGACTTTGAACTTGTCCTGCTTGTCCTTGATGCCGAGGCCCAGATTGAAGATGCCATAAGCGCCCTGCATCGTCATCGGATCCTGGTTCAGATTGAACTGCGTGCGGCTCTGGAAGCGGTAGGCGCCGGTGACGAAGCCGTTGTACGAGTACGGCGTCGGAATGTCGTACTGGCCGCCCAGGTTGAACTTGAACTTCGGCGCGTTCGGCAGCGTTGCGCCTTTCAGGTTGGCCACGCTGGTGTTGTTGTACTTGGCGCTCACCGCGCAGTTGCCGCCCGGCGTGGTGCCCGTGCCGGCCGCATTCAACACACTGTAGCAAGGACCGTTTTCAAAGTCCGTCACGATGGCGCGGGTGTAGGCAAAGGCGCCGTTCAGCTGCAGGCGGCTGTCCACGCGCCAGCCCAGGTCCGCCTCGAAGCCGCTGGTGCGCAAGCCGCCGATCGAATGCAGCGTGGTGCGGAACACACCGTCGCTGTCGTAGAAGCCAGCCGATTGCTGGAAGCCCGTGAAGTTGGTGCGGAACGCCGCCAGGTCCAGCGACATGCGGCCATTCAGCAGCCCCAGTTTCAGGCCCGCCTCGATGCTGTGCGCCGATTCGCCCGGCACCGGTTGGCTCTTGGCGATGGTGCCATTGAAGCTGGAGGTCAGGTCGTACGCCACGCCTTTGTGGCCGGTGGAGTAAGTCGCATAACCCATGGCGTTTGGATTGAAGCGATGCTCCACGCCGAGACGGCCGGTCTTGTCGTTGTTGCTGTCGTCGCCCTTCAGGTATTCGCTCACCACGCGCGAGGTGGCCGGCGGCGGATTGTAGCGGGTGAAGGTGTAACCGGTATCTTCCTTGTTCACGCGCAGGCCGGCGATCAGGCTGGTGGCGCTGGTCAGGTCATAGCTGGCCTGGCCGAAGGCCGCATAGCTGGTGTTGTAGGCGCTGGCCGCATAGTCGGTCACGTAGGTCGACACCGGAGCGCGGGTCAGTTCGCGCGCCAGCTTGTTATCGCCGTACCACAGGCCGGCCACGTATTTCAGCGGGCCCTGGTCCGGCGAGGTCAAACGCAGTTCCAGCGTGCGCGCGGTGACGTCGAACAAACCGTATTGATACAGGCCGCCATGCAGGCCGCTCACCGCACCGTTCACCGGCAGGTAGGCCAGGATATCGCTGTCGGTGGCGTCGCCGTCCTGGTAATCGTCCATATGGTAGTTGGACCACGAGGTGATGGCGCTCAGGTTGTAGCCGGCCAGCGGACCTTTTTCATCGAAGGCGTAGTTCACCTTCAGGCCCGCGCCCTTGTCCTTGGCCTTGCCGCCTGCGCCGTAGTCGTTGCGCACGCTGACGTTGCCCGGACCGGGATTGATCCCGGCCAGCAGGGTCGATGCCGGCAGTTGCGCCACGTTCTGGTAACGGCCGCCCGGCGTCATGCTGGAAAACGGCTGCACGCAGCAGGCCACGGTCGATTCGCTGGCGCGCGGGCTGAAGGTCAGGTTCCACTGGTCGTCCGGACGCCATTCCAGTTTGCCGACGAAGTTGGTGCTGCGCGAGCCGTTCAGGTGATCGCCGTTGGTGAGGTTCTTCACCACGCCGTCGAACGAGGACTTGTTGATCGCCGCACGCATGCGCACCGTATCGCTCAGCGCACCGGAGATCGAACCCATGGCACGCCACTCACCGTCGCTGGACAGATAGGTGGTGAGCTTCTGCTTCCACTCGCCGTCGATAGGCTTGGTGGTGATGTTGATCGCGCCGGCGATGGAGCTCTTGCCGAGCAGCGTGCTTTGCGGGCCTTTCAGCACCTCGACGCGGAACACGTCGGCCAGGTCCTTGAAGGCGTTGGCCTGCATGGCGAACGGGATATCGTCGATCACGACCGCCACGTCCGACTCCACGCCGATGCCGAGCGAGTAGGTGCCGATGCCGCGCATGTTGATGCTGAAGTTGCCCGGCTGCGTGGAGTACGTCACCGTCAGCGCCGGCGACAGGTTGGGCAGGTCGTTGATGTCGCGTACGTTGTTGCGCTGCAGAGTGGCGTCACTCAGCACCGTAATGGCGGCCGGCACGTCTTGCAGATTCTGGGCGCGCTTGTTGGCGGTCACCACTACTTGCTCAACCTTGAGATCGTCGGGTTTGGTTTCCTGTGCCGCAACGCCGTGGGACAAACTGGCCAAGGCCAGGGCGACGGATGCTGCCAGGGGGCGAACTGCCAGGCTGGCTTGATGCTGATTGCTCTTGCTCACTGCTGATCCTCCTCGATGGAATGTACACCTTCTATGCCTGTGTTACCACTCGGGCCGGATAAACATGTGAACGTTATCACACATGCTTAAAAAAATATCGCGCCAGCCCCGTCCGCCGCCAGAACCCGCTGTGACAGCGGGCTGGCGTGTATTTCATGCAGATGAGTTAACGTTATCAGTCGAACTTTTCATTTACAAGTCTTTTTACACGCTTTTTGTTGATGTGGACGAAAAAGCGACAGATCCCTACTAAGCTTATGCCTTGCGTGAGCGACGCTTGGTTGCTGTGCCGGCGACCGGCGCGGTCGATTCACGCACCACCATCTCGGCCGGGAACTCGACGCGCTGGCGCGTGCCAGGTTGGCCGAGTATGCGGCGCATCAGTTCCTGCACGGATGCTTGCGCCATCAGCGACAACGGGTGGCGCATGGTGGTCAATTGCGGCCGCACGATGCTGGCAGCGGAGACATCATCGAAGCCGATCAGCGACAGCTGTTCCGGCACCTGCACGTTGAGCGCGCGCGCGGCGTTCATGCAGCCGATCGCCATTTCATCGTTGGCGCAAAAGATGGCGGAAGGGCGCGCATCGGCCGCCAGCGCCAGCAAACGCTCGCAGGCTTCCTGGCCCGATTTTTCGCTGAAGGTGCCCTGCTCGATCCACGCCGCATCCATCGGCAGGCCGGCATCGGCCATGGCCTGGCGGTAGCCGCGTTCACGTTCGGCGCTCTGGCCGGTCCAATGGGTACCCTTGATGAAGGCGATGCGCTGATGGCCTTGTGCGATAAGGCCTGCCACGGCGTCGCGCGCGGCGTTGAAGTTGTCGCCCTGGACCACCGGCAGCGTGGTCTCGCGACGGCAGAAGTTGACCAGCACGATGGGACTCTCGCTCTTTTCCAGCGCGTCCAGGTATTCGTCGGTCATGCGCGGCAGGACGTAGATCAAGCCATCCCACAGGCCGTGCAGCAGCTGGCTGTGACGGCGCTGGGTTTGCTCATCGAGCTGGCCGATGGAGTTGTAGATGAAGAGGTCCATCTCGTACTTGCGCACCTCTTCGGTCAGCGCGGAGACGAAGGCGTTCACCACCACCGAACTGAGGTCGTTGACCACCACACCGATCACATTGGTGCGGCCGCCCTTCATCACACGCGCCAGCGCGTTGGCCGCGTAGCCGAGGCTCTTGGCGGCGGCTTGGACTTTGGCCTTGGTCTCTTCCGATACATAGCCTTCGCCCGACATGGCGCGCGAAGCCGTCATTACCGATACCCCTGCCTTGGCCGCCACCTGCACCAACGTCACCGACTGTTTCTTCATGCTGTTATCCCATATTTGGCTATGGTGATAACGATACCTTCACTTGCTCCCCGAGACAAGGGGCAATGCAAACGTGGCCGCGTAGCCGCTGCCCGCCGCGCGCGCGGTGGCGATGCGCAAACGCAGCTGCGGCGCGGTCTGCAGCACCGTCACGCCCGGCGCGGCGGTCAGCATGGCGGACACCGGCCGCGCCACCGTCAGCTCAATCGCCTGCTGCTGTTGCGTGGGATCGGATACGGACAGGCGCAGTTGGCCACCATCCTCCGCCAGCACCACGGCCGCCGGGCCGGATGCGCTGACATAGGCGCGGCCATCGCGCGGCGCGCTGCCGGCCTGCCACAAATTGGCCGCATACACATTGGCGCGCGTGTCGAATACGGCAGCGACGCGGCCGTCGTTGGCCTCGATGCGCAAGCCCGGATCAAGCGCGGCTTGCGCGGTGGCTGCCTCGCTAGCCGCAGGGAGCAGCAGATATGCGTAGCTGCTGGTGCTGCTGATATTGCCGCCTGCGGCGCCGTGGGGAATCGACAGCGTCTGAAACGGCGCCCGCACCTGCTTGTCGCTCTGCTGATCGTTCAGCGCGCGCCAGCTGCCGCTGCGCTCCGCCTGCTCGGCAACGATGTCGGCGCCGTGCGGGAACACGTAGCCGATGCTGCTACCCGCATGTTCATCGCTCAGGTGCGCCCAGCGCGCAGCGGCCTTGCGGCCATTCGGCAACGACACGCCGTCGACCACGAAGCGCGCTTGCAGGCTGCTTAGCTTGCGGTTCTCCACCACCGTCTCCACCGGCCCGGCGCCATCGCTGATGTCCGCGCCCAGCGCAAGGATGCGGTCACCCAGCATGAACCACGACTTCTTGCCTTGCAGCGGAGAGCCGGTGACGCCGCGCATGCTGAAGGCCATGCCCAGCGCCGCGTGGCTGCCTTGCGTCACGCCGCCCACCCAGTGTTCGATGTTGGGATACATCTTCCACTCTACCGGCCGCCCGCCGCTGCTGCGGTCCGTGGTGGTACCAGGCAGGCGGCGACTATCCACGGTCGCCCAGAAATCGCCGCCGAACTGCGTCTGGTCGGCGGTGTACAGCGACAGCACGCCCATGCCGGTCCACCAGGCTTGCAGGTTTTCGCCGTTGCCGGACTCGAAGGAAGAGATGCGCGGCGAGGCCATGCTCAGCACCGCTGCATAACCGCCTGCGCGCATGATGGCGCGGTCCATGGCAGCATACAGCCGCACGCCGTGCGGCTCCGGTGCGGCAGCGATGGCGGGATCGCCGGCGATCTTCTTCAGCAAGCCCAGTTCAAACAGCGACAGGCCGGAGGTGCCGACGCCACCCGGCGCAGCCAGATAGCTGGCGCCGAAACTACGGTCGCGCGCCATCCAGCCTTTGATCGCGGAACGCAGCGCGGCCGCATCTGCGGGTGGCGCGGATTCCGCCAGCACCGACAGGTAGGCGATCATGCTGCGGCCGACGGAGTGTTCGGTTTGCGTTGGCGTGGCGATTTTGCGGCCGCGCACCGCATCCGGCATGGCGCCGTCGATGAACCATGGCGCATAGCTGTCGCGCGCCCACAGGAAAATATTCGATGCGCGTGGATCGGTGATCGGCCAGGCGGAATGCGACAGCAGCTGCACCAAGCGCGAAAAGTCGGCCAGCGCCACCGCACCGTAACTGCCGGTGTAAGGCACAAACGTATGCTGCACGAAGGAGCCGTCGCCGTAAAAGCCGTCGCCCTGCTCCACCAGTTCCAGCGCCGGGCTGATGGCGTCACGGCCCAGCGCCACTCGCTGCTCATCGCGCCCCAGCATGCCGCTGAGGATGGCGACCAGCGCCTTGTCCAGCAGGTTGGCGCCGGTCTCAATGTCCTTCACGCGCGTGGCGCCGTCGCTGCGCGTGCGATAGCGCGGATCGGGAACGTACCAATTCACCGCCGCCAGCGTGCGTTCGCGCACTCCGGCCGGCGGGTCCATCAAACTGAGGACGTCCAGCAGATACAAGGGCGTGCCGATCTGCCAATCCCACCAGTTGCCAATGGCGGGATTGCCGGCGCGGTAGTGATGCGTCACCAGCCAATCCAGCCCGGCCAGCGTCGCCTTGCCCAAGGCCGCGTCCCGGTGCAGCGACGAACCTGGCGTGGCGTAGGCCAGCGCCATCTGGCGCAGGCGCAAGGCATTGGCCGTCACGGCGGCGGAAGCCAGCAGGCCTTTAGGATCGTTGAAGGCGGCCGTGTCATCCCACAGATACTGCGCATCCGGCGTCGTGTTCATACGCGCCAGCAAGCCCTCCACCGCACGTGAACGCGCTTGCAACTGCGCCTTCACATCGGGATCGCTGCGATCCAGCGAGGCGGCTCCCAGCAACTGCTCCTGCCAGCGGCCGCGCAGTGCGTCGAAGCGATCCTCTGCGTGCGCGGCGCCACACACAATTGCCGCCGCCAGGGCAAGGCGATGAATTAGACGCATGCTGTTCTCCGATCAGTATGTAACCTGCACCGGCGTAGCCAAACGTGCCGCCGTATTCTTGACATAAGCCTCCCATGCCTGCGCATTCGAGAAGTCGCCGCCCTTGCTCCACGCGGCACCGAGATAATAAACGAAGGGACGGCCCGGCGTGGCCGCAGCCATCGCCACATAATTGCCATCAATGCCGACATAGCCGCTCGCTCCGGGCACGATGACGGCACAGGCATTGCTGCCATGCGCGCCCTGCTCCGGCTCCCAGTAACTCATCCATCCGGCTCGGTCGTCAATGTAGCGGCCCTGTCCCTCGCGCTGCGAGATGCCCACGCCCACCGTCAGCGGCGCGGTGGAAGCACTGCTGAACACCGTCTCCACGCGGCTGAAATTACTGCCCGCATCGAGCGACACGCGGCGCGTCTCGGCGACCTTGCGGCCGGCCGCATCCCAAGCGTCGTAGCGCAGTTCGAACTCGGTGCGGATCGGACCATCGGCCAGGATCTTCCAGCCGGCGAAATTCTTCGAGGTGACCAGCGCCTTGCCGTCCACGATGCCAAGGCCACCGCAACCGCGCCCTTTGCCGACGTGGTAGAAGTCATGGCCTTCGCCTTTCTCCGTATGATAATCGCCGCCCTTGTACCAGGCATCCTGCACCAGCTTGCGCGTGGACTTGGACCATACATCGATGCCGCTGGAAACCAGCATCTCACGCGGGTCGGTCATGATCGCCGGGCCGTAGGTACGGTGCGCGATGCGGTCGTTCTCCCACGCGAAATCGTCCATCCGCTCCGGCACGAAGCGCGCGTGTGCGCGCGACACCACCGGCGGCGTCACCGGCAGCGCCTTGCGCGGGAACAGCAGGAAGCGGCGCTTCTCACCCGGCGCCAGATCGGCCTGGAACAGCACACCTTTCGTCACCGCCTGCGAAGGCAGCACGCGCGACGTCAGCGCATCCATCACCGCCACATCGCCTTCCGATGCCACCTCCACCGATCCTTCAAGCCGGTAAGCCTGGCCTGCATTGACCACGGTGGCGACGCGCGGCGCGTTGGTCTCCTCCAGTCCCATGCGGTACATCTCGCTGCCCGCCATCAGGAAAGCGCCCACTGCGAAAATGTCGGTCGACTCGGGATCGAAGTGCTTGGGATCGGCGCCGATGGGCTGCACGTGCGTCAGCTTGCCGTCCGCATTCACACTCGACGCCAGCGCCAGCCAGGCGCGCTTCACGGCCGGGCCGTAGCGATCCTTGGGCAGCAGGCCCTGGTTCACGCCCCATGCCAGGCCGTAGGCATACAGGCCGGTGCCGCTGGTGTCCTTGGATGGATAGCTGGCCGGATCCAGCAGGCTGGCGCGCCAAAGGCCGTCGGCCTGCTGCAGGCCAAGCAGCCGTTCCGACATCTCGCGGTACTGCTGCACGAAGCGCGGATACGATGGATGGTTGGCCGGCACATACTGCAGCATGCGCGCCAGGCCGCCCAGCACCCAGCCGTTGCCGCGTCCCCAGAACACCTTCTTACCATTGGCTTCGCGCTGCTTGAAGTAGCGGCTGTCGCGGAAGTACAGGTGCTCCTGCTTGTCGTACAGGTAGTCCGACGTCTTCCACCAGCGCTCGATTGCAAATTCAAGATAGCGCGGATCGCCGGTCACCGACGATAAACGCGCCCACGTCGGTGGGCCCATGAACAGCGAATCGCACCACGACCAGCGCATCAACACGCCCGGCACCAGGAAGTCCAGCGTGCCATCGCGCGGCTCTTCGATGATGGCGTCGAACTGCGCGCGCATCGGCGCGATCATGGCCGGGTCGCGCAACTGCTGATACAACTCGGCGTAGGTCTGGCCGACGGCTTGATCGTCTGCGTGGTACAGGCTCGGACCCAGGCGCCAGCGGTTTTTGCGGCCCATCTGGAGCATGGCGTCGCGGTAGGCTGGATTGCCGGAGATGCCGACCAAGGCCATGAAGCCGGCATCGCCCACCGCTTCGGTCCAGTCGTCCTCCGGATAGCCGGTCGGATGCGCCAGCTGCCAGTTGGCCGTCTTCTCCATCGCAGCCAGCACGGCGGCCGGCGTCGGCGTGGACGCTCCCTGCGGCGCCGCCACGGCCGGCATCAGCATGAACCAGCCCGCGCACAGGCCGGCCAGGATTGGCACGGAATTTTTCAAAACCATTCTCCCTCAAGAATTGATAGGTTAACGATACCACACGATTTTTCAGATTGTGAAGCGATTTTTGACGGAAATAAGCGCCAGCCACCAGTGCACGCCTTGAAATCCGTAAAACAACATGGTAACGTTAACTATCACCAACAAGATTTTGCCGCTCATGACTGCCCGCGCCCTGAATTTGGCCCTGCGCCAGCTGGAACACACCCTCGACACGCTGGGCCCGGATGCCTTCCCCGGCGACACCAGCATCGATCAGCACTACCAGCCACGCCGCCTGCAAGACACCGCACCCGGCGCCAACGTCGGCTGGACCACCGGCTTCTGGACCGGCCAGCTATGGCTGGCGCACGCCCTCACCGGCAACGCCAACTTGCGCCGGGCAGCGGAACGGCAGACCGCCAGCTTCATCGCGCGCCTGGAACAGGGATTCGACCTGGAACACCACGATCTCGGTTTCCTCTACATGCTCAGCTGCGGCAGCGCGCACCACCTGGCCGCTCAGCCGGGTGCGCACGCCGCCACGCTCGGTGCGGCGCAGCGATTGCTATCGCGCTTCCTGCCGGGAGCGGGCGTGATCCAGTCGTGGGGCAGCATGGACGATGTGGAACAGCGCGGCCGCGTCATCATCGACGGCATCATGAACCTGCCGCTGCTGCACTGGGCCGCGCGCGCCAGCGGTGACGCGGCCTACACCGAGGCGGCGCGCAGCCATCTGCAGCGCACCCGCGCGCACCTGGTGCGGCCGGGCGGCAGCACCTATCACACCTTCCATTTCAACGCTGACAACGGCGCGCCGCTGCGGCCCTCCACGCACCAGGGACTGGCCGACGATTCATGCTGGGCGCGCGGCCAGGCCTGGGGCGTGTATGGTTTCGCGCTCAACCACCGCCACCTGCCGGAGATGAATTTGCTGGCCGACGCCATGCAGTTGGCCGATTACTTCCTGGCGCAACTGCCGCCGGACCGCATCGCCTTGTGGGATCTGAGCCTGCCGCACGACAGTGCCGAGCCGCGCGATAGCTCGGCCTGCGCCATCGCCACCTGCGGCCTGCTGGAGATTGCCGCGCAACTGCCGGAAGGCGCGCAGCGCCAGCGCTATCACAACGCCGCGCTCGACCTGCTGGAAGCGCTGACGCAGCATTGCGCCGGCCAGCTTCCCGCCAGCGGCGGCCTGCTGCGCCATGGGGTCTACCACCGCGCCGCCAACTTGGGGGTGGATGAAGCCACGCTATGGGGGGACTACTACTATCTGGAAGCGCTGGCGCGCGTGGCGGGCCACTGGACGCCAGCGGAACTTTGATCAGCTGATGAAACGGCGCAGCAGCGCCTCGGCGTCGTTTTCCACCATCATCAGCGCGGCGTGCTGCGGACGCACCAGCTGCTGTTCGGTGGCGTGGCGCACGAAAGTGATCAGACCGTCGTAATAACCGTCCACATTGAGCAGGCCGATCGGCTTGGCATGGATGCCCAGCTGCGCCCACGTCAGCATCTCGAACAACTCCTCCAACGTACCAAGGCCGCCCGGCATGGCGATGAAGCCACCAGCCAGTTGCGCCATCATGGCTTTGCGCTCGTGCATATCCTTGACGATGAACTGGCGCGTCAGGCCCATGTGGCCGACTTCGCGCTCAACCAGCGCGGTGGGAATCACACCGGTGACTTCACCGCCCAGGCGCAGCACCTCGTCCGCGATCACGCCCATCAGGCCGACCTTGCCGCCGCCGTAGACCAGCGACAGGTTGCGCTCCACCAGCGCCCGCGCCAGCACACGCGCCTCTTCGGCAAAACGCGGGGACGCGCCGGCATTGGCGCCGCAATACACACACACCGATTTATTTGATAACTGCGCCACTCAGCTTTTCCTCTTCCAGTTCTTTTTGCGCCGCTTCCTGATCCAGCCGCTCGGTTGCGTCGCGCACGTTACAGCAGGCGGCCTGCTCGTACAAGGTCATGGCCTGCGCCACTTTCTTTTTACCGTCCAACATCAGCAACGCGCGCGCATACTGGATGCGGGCGATGGCCGAATCGGGATTCAGCTGCAAGGCCTGCTCGAACTGGCGATAGGCCTCTTCCTTCTTGACGCCGTAGGTCAGGCCGGCCAGCACCGCGCCCACCTTGTCGAGGATCTCGGTGTGGTAGACGCCCAGCGCCACATGCGCATCGGCGCGCTGCGGCGCCAGCTTGATGGCCATGTCCAGACTGCGCTTGACCTTCGCGCCCAGGCCCTGCGCCAACGCCTTCATCACCGAAATACCCTGCGAATACTGGCCCAGCGCATACGCGTGCCAGTAATAGCCGGCCGCGTTGCCCGGCTGCTCCAGCTGCTGCCGCTCGCAACGCTCGGCCACGCATTCGAAGGTGGCCAGGCGCTTCTTCAGGTTCGGCTCCAGGTAATTGGTCTGCATGCAGATAGCCTTGTGCGCGACCGCGTAGCCGTTGACGCCCGCGTCCAACCCCAGCCGCGCGGCCCGTTCGAACTCACCCGAGTGAAACGCGATCCACGCCTGCAGCAGCGCCGGATGCGTGGGAAAGGCCTCGCGGTCGCCGCCATGCAGCTGCGGCCACGCCGCCTCCAGGCTCTCCGGCGTGTAGCGGTAAGCTGGATCGGGATACGGGAAAGGGGTCCACGCCATGAAGCCTCCGGTCTACTTCAACTTCTTCAGATATTCTTCGGACAGTTTCTGGAACAGCAAGCTGGTTTCATTGCGCAGGTACGGTCCGATCTGCGACAGCACCTGGTAGCAGCCGCGCGCCAGCGCATCGGCCATCGACTGCTGCTCGCTGTACTTGCGCGGGTTGCGCACGTACTCGTAGGACAGCCAGTAGGTCGCCACCACTACCATATTGGTGGCCATGGCCTCGATCGCGGTGTCCGACGCCTCCAGCGATTTCTCGCTGCGCAGGTCTTCGCACAGCTGCTTGGCGACTTTGATCTTGTGCGCCAGGATCTGCTTGAAATGCAGCTCCAGCTTGCGGTTGCGCGACAGCAGGTCGTTCAGGTCGCGGTAGAAGAAACGGTAGCGCCAGATCAGTTCGAACATCAGGTGCAGGTACAGCCACACGTCCTCGATGTTGGAGCGGCGGCCGTTGGGCACGGTCAGGATGCGCTCGATCTCGGTTTCAAACTGGACGAAGATCGAGTTGACGATATCGTCCTTGTTACGAAAATGGTAGTACAGATTCCCCGGCGAGATATTCATCTCTTCAGCGATCACCGTGGTGGTGATATTCGGTTCGCCGAACTCGTTGAACAAGCGCAGCGACAGCTCTAATATGCGTTCGCGGGTGCGGCGTGGGGCTTTTTGTAGCATGGAAGGAGACCTCTGTTTATTCTAGCGCAAGCATAACACCGATGCGCACCACGGAGGAACACCCGCACGCGCTTTTAGGCGCACTTAGCGGCCTGATGCCGAAAGTTAGTTATTTGGCTTTTTTGACGGCCGGCTTTTTGACCACCGGCTTTTTGACGGCGGCCTTCTTGACCGCTGCCTTTTTCACCGGCGGCTTGGCTGACAGCGCGGCGACCTGATTGGTTAGCTCATCGATACGCTGGTTGAGGGCGTCGATTTCCTTGCGGTCCGGCACGCCGATCGAGCTCAAGGCGCGCAGCACGCGTTCCTCGAACAACTGCATCGAGAAAAACTTGCCCTCGTCCTCCTGCGCCTTGGCGAAGGCGGCCAGTCCGGCCTGCCAGATCTCTTGCGACGACATGCGCACCGCATCCAGTTGCTGGTCGTCGTTCTTCTTCAACTTCTTAGCCATTTCCATCCCGTGAATGCTGTTGCCGATACCGCATTCTAGCCGAGCCGGTCTAGAGAATGGTTACTAATGCTGCAACGCGACATCGGCCGGCATCTGGTGCGGCGCCAGCCACTTGCGGTAGATTTTCAGAAAGCTGCCGTCGCGCTTCATCTCGCGCAGCGCGCGCTCCCAGTCGCGGATGAGATCGGCCGAAGTGCCATTGGAGAAGGCGAAATGCACGCCGACCAGGTCGAGCCGGAACGCCACTTCCACATCGCTGTCGCGGAAGCCGGCCAGGCGCAGCGCGTCGACATACAGCTCCTCGCCGTCGAACCACAGATCGAAACGGCCGTTCATCAGCATTTTGGCGGCGGTCTCGGAGGTGTTGGTTTCGTCGATGATTTTGTAGCCCTGCTCGCGCGGCAGGCTGACGAAGATGCTGCCGCGCCGGGCGCCGCCGCGCAGCGTGCGCAGATCGACCTGGCGCTGGCGCCACTCGGCCGCCTTGCCCTTGGCGGCAAACGCCGTCACCCGCGTGTTGAAGATGGGACCAACAAAATGCATATTGCGCGCGCGTTCGGGCGTGCGGACGATGGACAGCAGCATCACGCCCGGCGCGGCCACGGCCAGCGTATTGGCGCGCGCCCAAGGCACGATCTCGATCGCATCATGCTGGCCGAGACGCACCTGGATCGCGCGCGCCAGCTCCACGGCGAAACCGTCGGGCTGGCCGCCGCTCAAAAAGCTGATCGGCGCGCTCTCCATGCCATAGATTTTCAGCGGCGCGGCGCCGGCCACGCCGGACAGCAGCAGACACAGGGCACATACCATGCGGAAAAAGTTCATGCACAGATGATAAGACACTTTCACCGCCAAGACCATCATGCAGATTGTTGCGCGACTTCACTTGAAGATGTTATTGGCCCGCGTACCAGCGCCTGCAGGCGGAAGCCTTCGCGGATGTTCTCGCGCAACACGGCGCCCTTCCACGGCTTGGTGTAGAAGCGGTCGATGGCGCCGTGGTTGATGGCTGCGATGATGGGCGTGAGGTCGGCATAGGCCGACAGCATGATGCGGAAAGTGTCCGGGCACAGGTTCTTGACCCGCTCCATGAACTCGGTGCCGCTCATCAAGGGCATGCACTGGTCGCACAGGATCACCTGCACCCGGTGCCGCGCCAGGATGTCGAAGCCTTCGGCCGCCGTCTGCGCGGTCAGGATGCGGTAGCCGTCCTGCGACAGGAAATCGGTCAGCACGTCGAGCATGAAGGCGTCGTCGTCGACGATCAGCAAGGTCTGCTGCTCGACCACGTTCTCGTCGGCCGGGGCCTGCATGCGGCGGCCTTCGCGCAGCATGGCCTCGAAGTCGTCTGCCGGCAGCGGCCGGCTGAAGTAGTAGCCCTGCATCTCGTCGCAGCCGTGGCGGCGCAGGTAGGACAGCTGCGCCTCCTTCTCCACGCCCTCGGCGATCACGTTGAGCTTGAGGCTGTGCGCCATGTTGATGATGGCCAGCACGATGGCGGCGTCGTCCGGATTGCTGGTGACTTCGCGCACGAAGGCGATGTCGATCTTCAGCTTGTCGATCGGGAAGCGCTTGAGGTAGGCCAGCGAGGAATAGCCGGTGCCGAAGTCGTCGATCGAAATCTGGATCCCCAGCGCCTTCAGGTTCTGCAGCACGGTGATGGTTTCCTCGGCGTTCGACATCAGCGAGCTTTCGGTCAGCTCCAGCTCCAGCAGTTCGGGCGCGATGCCGTGCTCGCGGATGGCCTTCAGCACCTCCTCCTCCAGCCCGCCGACAAAGAACTGGATGCCCGACACGTTCACCGACAGGTGCACGGCGCCGGCGCCGGTCTTGTTCCAGTGGGCGATCTTGCGGCAGGCCTCGTGGATCACCCAGGTGCCGACCCGCACGATCAGCCCGGTCTCTTCGAGCAGCGGGATGAACAGCGCCGGCGACACCATGCCGTGCCCCGGCCGCTGCCAGCGGATCAGCACCTCGGCCCCGCTGACGCGGCCGCTGGCGATGTTGACCTTGGGCTGGAACTGCAGCACGAATTCCTCGTTGTCGATGGCGCGCCGCAAGGCGTTTTCCAGGTCCAGCCGTGCCAGCGACTGCGCGTTCATCTCGGCGGTGAAGAAGCGGAAGGCGTCGCGCCCGGCTTCCTTGGCGCGGTACATGGCGGTGTCGGCGTACTGGATCAGCGTGTCCGGCTCGGCGCTGTCGTCGGGGAACACGGCGATGCCGATGCTGGCCGTCACCGTCACTTCGTGGCCCTTGAGGTCGAACGGGCGGCGCAGCGCCTCGCGGATCTTGTCGACCACGGCGATGGCGTTCTGGGCGCCGTCCGGCAGCATCAGGATGGCGGCGAACTCGTCGCCGCCGAAACGGCCGATGGTGTCGCGCACGCGCAGGCAATCGACCAGCCGGCTGGAGAACTGGCGCAGTAGCTCGTCGCCGATGGTGTGGCCCAGCGTGTCGTTGATGTTCTTGAAGCGGTCGACGTCGAGGAACAGCACCGCCAGCGACCACTTGTGCTCGGCCGCCTGGCGCAGCGAGTGGCTCAGCGAATCGTAGAACTGGCTGCGGTTGGGCAAGCCGGTCAGGGTGTCGAAGTGCGCCAGCTTGAGCAGGCGCTGCTCGGCCTCCTTGCGCTCCGTGATGTCGCGCGCCACCGCCACCATGATCCAGTTGGCGCCCGAGCGCAGCGTGCGGCGCTGCACCTCCACCGCCAGCGCCGAGCCGTCCTTGCATTGCAACAGCAGCTCGGTCATGGCGCCGCTCTGTTCGCCGGCCAGCAGCTTGTCGTACAGTTCCTCCAGCTTGTGCAGGTCGCCTTCCAGCGAGCGGTTGGGACCGACCTTGAGGAAATCCTCGCGCTCGAAGCCGAGCATGCGCGAGGCCGTGGCGTTGACGTCGACAAAGCACATGCCGGCGCGGTCGACCAGGAAGATGGCGTCGGCGGTGGCGTCCATCGCCAGGCGGAAGCGGCGCAGGTCTTCGTCGAGCCGGATGCGGGCGTTCATGTCCAGTTGCAGCTGCGCGTGGTGGCGCTTGATTTCCTCGTACAGCAGCAGGTTTTCGTAGGCCACCGCCACTTGCGCCGCCACCGTGCCGGCCACGCGCTCGTCGACTTCGGAGAAGCCGTCGGCGCCCAGCTTGTCGACCAGGTAGAGCCAGCCGTGGGTGCGCTCGCGCGAGGCGATCGGCACGCCGAGGAAGGAATGCACGGGCGGATGGGTCGGCGGCAGGCCGATGCTGGCCGGGTCGCCGTTCAGGTCGTTGATGCGGCACGGCATGCGCTGGTCCAGCAGGCCGCGCAACACGCCGGCGCGCGGGGTCTGGGCGATCTGCCGCACCGGCATGCCGGCGCCGCAGCTGGCAAAGTAACTGAGCTCGGTCGCACCCGGCTCCATCACGCCGATGCAGGCGTATTTGGAGACGCAGATGTTCTGCGCCACCCGGCAGCCAATCTCCACCAGCGCGGCCGGATCGCGCTCGGCGCCCATCTCGATGCCGAGCTCGATCAGCGCGGTCAGGCGCAGGCTCACCGCCTGCAGGCTCGACAGCGAATGCGACAGCCGCTGCGTCATCCGCGACAGGTGCTCCGGCGTGGTCTCGTCGGTGTCGTTGGCCATGCGCGTGATCAGCTGGCTGCTCGATTCGAGCTCGTCCAGGTACTCGGCCACCTTGTGGTCGAGGTCGAGGAAGCGCCCTTCCAGCGGCGGCTCCGGCGCGAAGGCCGGCAGGCCATCGTCCGCCGTCACGCGCTCGGCCTGGCCCAACGCCTCGCGCACGGTTTGCAGAATCACCTCGGGATCGGACGGCTTCGGCAGCACCCAGCGCACGCCGCAGGACTGCGCCACCGACAAGGCTTCGCGCTCGCGGTAGGTGGCGGTGTAGAAAATCACCGGCACGTCGGCGGTGGCCGCGTTCTCGTGCAGGCGGGTGACGAATTCGTAGCCGTCCATATTCGGCATCAGGATGTCGGAAATGACCAGGTCGGGTTTTTCCGCCAGCACCATTTTCAAGCCCTCGGCGCCGTTCGAGGCCTCCAGCAGGCGATGGCCGCCGTAGCTCAGCAGCGTCATCAGGAATTCACGGTTGAGTACGTGATCGTCCACGATCAAAATCGTGGCCATGTCGGTTTTAACCGGGGTCGACACCGCCCCTTGCAAAAAAGGTTCGATCAGCGCCACAAAGGTATCGGGCTCGATCGGCTTGCCGATGTAGCCGTCGAAGCCGGCCTCCAGAAGTTTTTCGCGGTCGCCCACCATGGCCAGCGCGGTCACCGCCAGCGCCGGGATGTGGCGCACCAGCGGATCGGCCTTGAGCGCTGCCACCACGCCGTAGCCGTCGAGCTTGGGCAGGTGGACGTCGCAGATGATCAGGTCCGGTAGCTCCTGGCGTGCCGCCGCCACGCCGGCCTCGCCGTCGGAGGCCGACAGCGGCGTGTAGCCGAAGGCCCGCAGCAGGTAGACCATCAACTCCATGTTGGTGGCATTGTCTTCGATTATCAGGATACGTGCCGACACGTCACCCCTCCCTTTCGCTAAGTTCCAGTGGCAAGGCCAGCGTGAACACACTGCCCACGCCGTACTCGCTATCAAAATAAATCTCGCCCTGCAGCAGCGCGGCCAGCTTGCGGCTCAGATGCAGGCCCAGGCCGGAGCCTTCGAACTGGCGCAGCGCGCTGGGGTCGAGCTGGGTGAAGGCCTGGAACAAGCCGTCGCGCTGCTCGGCGCCGATGCCGATGCCGGTATCGCTGACGCTGATCGTGGCGCAGGCCCGCTGGCCCACCAGCGCCGTCGCCAGCCGCACCAGCACGGTGCCGCTGTTGGTGAACTTGATCGCGTTGTGCACCAGGTTCATCAGGATCTGCTGCACCGCGTGGCGGTCGCTGGACACCGCCGGCTCGTGCATCGACTCGAACTCCAGCGCCAGCCCCTTGCTGCGCGCCTGCGGCTTGAACGAAATCAGCACTTCATCGATCACCGCGCGGCACGACAAGGGCTGCACATCGAGCTCGACCTTGCCGGACTCGATGCGCGTCAATTCCAGCAAATCGTTGATCAGCGACAGCAGGTGGCGGGCACTGCTTTGCACCATGCGCAACTGCTTGTTCTGTTCATCATTAATGGGTCCAGGCAACTTCATTAGCATAGTACCTGTAAAACCGATGATCGCGTTCAACGGCGTGCGCAATTCGTGCGACATGCCGGTCAGGAAACGGTCCTTGGCCGCCACCGCCTTGGCCAGTGCGACATTGTTTTCCTGCAGCGTGCGCTCGAAGTGCTTGCGCTCGCTGATGTCGCGGATCGCGCTCATCACCAGCGTGCCCTCTTCGGAATCGATCGGGCTCAGGCTGATCTCCACCGGGAACTCGGCGCCATCACTGCGCAGGCCGTACAGGTCGCGGCCGCTGCCCATGGGCCGCACCAGCGGCTGCGCCATGAAGCCGGTGCGGTGGGCGATGTGGGCGTGGCGCAGGCGCGCCGGCATCAACTGCTCCAACAACATGCCGCGCAGGGCGCCGTGCGCATAAGCAAACAATTGCTCGGCCTGGCTGTTGGCCAGCACGATGCGGCCGGCGGCGTTGGCCATGATGATGGCGTCCGGCATGGAGTCGAGGATGCCGTCGTAGCGCGCCTCGACCAGCTTGGCATCGCGCAGCACCTTGAGCGCGGTGACATCCTTCTTGCTCCACAAGATATAGGCGGGCTGGCCCTCTTTATCACGCACCAGCTTGCTTGAACTGTCGATGTAGACCAGGGTGCCGTCCTTGGCCTGCCGCATCGACTCGTAGCTGGCCAGGCCGCGCGCCAGTGTTTGTTGCAGGATGTCGACACTATCATTAAAGCGGGAAGGTGGTTCGATCAGCGCATCGAGTCGGCGCCCCATGGCCTCCTCGCTGCTGTAGCCGAACACGGCCTCGGCGCCACGCGTCCAGCAAACTACTTCGCCGTCGGTCGTGGTCAGCACCACCGCATCGGGAGTCTCGTTCAGGAACAGGGTGCCGAAATCGACGGTCATCGCCTCGCCTTTTGCTATGAGCACAGGACTCACCATACAGCATGGCGGCAGCGAGATACTCACACAAAATCACACTCGCGCAACGGCCTCGATTTCGTCCAGTGCACAACGCAGAATTTCAGGGTGGCGGCCGAGCGCCACATGGCCGATGGCACCGAACACCAGGTTGCGCGCGCCCGGCAGCACGCTGGAATCCTGCGGCGCGATGATGTTGTCGTGGACAGAATAAATCGAACTGATCAAGGTGCGTTGCGTATTTGCCTCAGAGGCCGCCAGCGCGTTCAGCCAGGCGCTGTCGCGGCGCATCTGCGCGGCGTTGCTGCCGGGGCCGAAGTGCGCCAGCGCCGTGCCGTGGTGCGGCGTGCCGAGCGTGATTACGCGGGCGATATGGGCGTCGCCGTAGCGGCGCAGGTAGGCGCGCGCCACCAGCCCGCCCATGCTGTGGCCGAGGATGATGACTTGCGCACTGCCAGTCTCGCGCCGCAAGCGTTCCACCGCCGTGTGCACCTGCGGCGCGTAATCGTCGATCGATGCGCCCGGCGGTTCGAGATCGATGCCGTAGTGGCTGATGCGCGCCTGCTTCAGCAGCTTGCTCATCGGTAGCCAGTAGCCGCTGTTGCAGACGTAGCCATGGATCAGCAGCACCGGCAAACCACGCGCTTCCGCCTGCAACTGCAGGCCGACGGGACGCAGCATGTAGTACGACGAGGTCAGCATCGAGGAATTGAATTCGTGCCAGAACAGGCCCGCCGCGCGCAGCGGATTGAGCGCATGATCCGGCGGCGTGATGCTGCCGGATCGCCAGCTCAGGTAGAAGTTGTTGGCCGCGATCAGCAGCCGCACCAGCAGCACGACCAGCACGCCGAAGCCGAGGCACAGCGCCACCGTGAACGGCGCGCTCAGCGCGGCTACACGCAGCGGCCGCCACCAGTAATAAAGCCCGGTCGCCAGCAGCCCGGCGACCAGGGCTTGCAGCACCAACAACAGGATCAGCAGTCGTTTAATCATGACCGCATGATACCGTGTTCAGGCCACTCTCACGCGCGTGTAGGCCGCACCGCCGGCTTGCCGCTCAGTTCCTGCGCCAGGCCGCTGGCCAGGCGCGCGACGATGCCGTAAATCGACAGCTGCGGATTGGCGCCGATCGAGGTCGGGAACAAGGAACCGTCGTGCACCGACACATTGCTCAGCCCGTGATAACGGCCGCTGGAACTGGTCACGCCCAGCCGCTCATCGTCGGACATGGCGCAGCCGCCCATCACGTGCGCCGACACCACCCGCGTTTGCAGCAGCTTGAACGGCAGCGCCGCGATGCCGGCCTTGGCCTGCGCCCAACTGCCGTACATCTGCGACCGCTCATGCGTGGGCATGACGCTTTTGGCGCCGGCGGCAAACTGGATTTCGGCCATGCTGAGCAGCGCGCGGCGGGCGCCGTCCCAGATGAATTCGCTAATCGGATAATCGAGCACCGGTGCGCCGTCGACCAGCGCCACGCTGCCGCCGGGCGCATCGTCGTGGAAGCCGTCGCGCAGCAGCGCCAACAGCGCGTGCACATGCGGGAACTGCTGCATCAGCGCCGCGTGCTGCGTACCGAAGCCGGCCATGGTGGTCGACAACAGCAGCGGATGCAGCGGCGGCGCTTCCAGCTTGTAACCCATGGGACCGTCGATGCGGTCGGTGTGCAGGAAGTGGTCGGAATACACCGTCTGCGGCGCGCCGGCATAGCCGTCCACGCGCTGCGCGAACAGGCCGGCCGAGATCACGGTCGGATGCAGGAAGGTGCGCCGGCCCAGCAGGCCGCGCGGATCGGGCGCAAGCGAGCGCAGCAGCAACGCCGGGGTGTTGATGGCGCCGCCGGACAACACGAAATACTTGGCGCGCAGGGTCACGCGGCGGCCGGTGGTCTGCAGGCCGTCGACGCTCAGCGCCACGCATTCGAGTTCGGTCACGCGGTCGTTTTTGATCACCAGCTTCTCGGCGCGCACCCGCGTCAGCAGGCTGGCGCCATGCTGCAGGGCCGACGGGATGGTGGTCACCAGCATCGACTGCTTGGCGTTGGTCGGACAGCCCATGCCGCAATAGCCGAGGTTCCAGCAACCGTTGACGTTGCGGCGGATCAGCGCGGTTGGAATACCGAGCTTGCTTGCGCCACGGCGCAGCAGATCGTTGTTCTCGTTGGGTGGCGTCGGCCAGTCGGTGATGGACAGGCGCTCCTCCATCATGCCGAACCACGGCGCCAGCGACTCCGGCGTGTAATCCTTGAGGCCGAAGTGCTGGTTCCAATAGCGCAGCGTGATGTCCGGCGTGCGAAAGCTGCTGGTCCAGTTGACGGTGGTGCTGCCGCCCACGGTGCGGCCCTGCAAAATGTTGACGCCCTTGTCCTTGGTCTTGCGCGCGGCCGACTCCTGGTACAGCGCGGGATAGGCGTCGGCCTCGCGCATCTTGAAATCCTTGGACGACTTGAGCGCGCCCTCTTCCACGATCAGCACCTTGAGACCGGACAGCGCCAGGATCTCGGCCGTCACGCCGCCGCCGGCGCCGCTGCCGACGATGACCACGTCCGCTTCCAGCGTTTGATCGGCCTGCAGTTGCGCGCCGTCGGTGACGTGCCAGCCCGCGGCCAGGCCGGCCTGGATTGGATCAGGGATCAGGTTCGCGCTCATGCCAGCAACTCCTTCGGCGGACCGGGATAGCCGATCGCCTCCCAGCTGGACGGATCGGCATACCAGGCGCCGATGATCAGGTCATGCAGCCCGTGATACGCGGTTTGCAGCGTCTGCAGGCGATGCGTGCGCCAGTTCTGCAGGAAGGCTTCGACCTGGCGCGGATCGGCCTGTTCCCAACCGCCGCCCACGCCGGCCAGCAAGCGCCGCGCCGGCCCCAGCGCCAGCAGCCCGAACAGGTCTTGCACTTCCTTTTGCGTGGTCAGCGGCAAGCCGCGCACGGCGTCGCCCACGTGCTGCCCGGCGGCGGCCAGCGCCTGCGCGCGCGCGGCCGGCTCAAGCGGCAGGACCGGGCCCAGCATGACGGGAATAATCGCCTGCAACACCGCCTGGGCGCCGCCTTCCAGCGCGAAACGGTGCAGCGTCGGCGGATGCGCCAGACGATAGAGGGCGCCACCGGCAGCGAGGGTTAACGCGCCGGCTACGCCGATCTTCAGAAAAGATCTGCGGGATAATTCCATTGTCTCCGTCCATTTTTATGGTTTGGCCACAGTGTAAGCCAAAGCGCCATGCTGCTTCCAGGCAAAAATAGAGGGGGAAGTCTAGATCACCGCCGGCAGGTAGGCGGCGCAGAATTCAGGGGGCATGCGGCGCGCGCGGCCGCTGCTGATGTCGATGCAGACCAGCTCCCAGCGGCCGCGCAACACCGTGGCTCCGTCGCTGGCGCGCAGCAGCTGGAAGCGGCGCTCCATGTTCAGCTTGCCGTCGGTGGCGTACAGCCAGGTGCCCAGCACCAGCTGCTCGCCGGCGCTGGTCGGCAGGATGTAGTCGTATTCGGAGCGGCGGATCGCCATCGCCCGGTCCAGGCGGCGGTAGTCCGCCAGGCTCATGCCCAGCGCTTCGGAGTGCGCCCAGCCGGCTTTTTCGCACCATTGCACGTAGACGGCGTTGTTGGTGTGGTCCAGTCCATCGATGTCGGCGACGGCCGGCGACAGCTCCAGGGTGTACGGTTGCGGATGATCCCAGTTCCAGCTCATGGCGTCCTATTTCGGTAACTCGTATTGGTATTTTTTCAGCAGCCGCTCGTAGGCGCCGTCGCGCACCATGGCGTCCATGGCGGCACGCCAATCGGCCAGCAGCGCGGGATCAAGCTCGGGCGAGCTGGCCACGTAGATCTTGACGCGGCTTATCACCACGCCGCGCCGCAGGCTGTCGGCTTTCAGGCCGGCATTGCGCTGCGCCGACAGGATGCCGTTCCATGAACTGAGCCAGGCATCGACCCGCCCCGCGCTGAGCTTGCGGGCGTTGAGGTCGTCGTGCGTGACCAGGCTCACGCGGTCGAAATTGTGGGCCTCGGCCAGGCGCGCGCCGGCGCCGTCGCGCACCACGCCCAGCGCCAGCTTGCGCACTGCGGCGATCGAGGAGATGTCGACGCTGGAATCCTTGGCAGCGACCACCACGAAATCATCCTCCAGGATCGGCACCTGCCACTGGTAAAGTTTTTCGCGCGCGGGAATGCGCGACACCGGCGCCACCAGCGTGCCGGGCGTGCTGGTGGCCAGCATCAACGCGCGCGCCAGCGGATACAGCTGGATCTTGCCGACGTGGCCGGCGCGGCGCGCCATCTCCGCCATCAGCTCGCAGGCCAGCCCGGACGGCGCCTCGCCTTCAACCGTCGGCGGAATGCAATAGAACGACGTCTCGGCGCCTATCATGCGCAGCTCGGCGGCGGCGGCGGCCGGCACGCACAGGCAGGCGGCCGTCAGTGCCAGCAAGCGGCGTTTGAGGGAGGTCGACATGGCGCCTCAGTCCTTGGCGCCGGGCTTGCCGGTCATGTGGCGGGCGATGCCGCGCAGGATGTTGACTTCTTCCTTTTCCAGCTGGGCGCGCGCGAACAGGCGCTTCAGGCGCGGCATCAGCTTGCGCGGGTTGGCGGCGTCCAGGAAACCGATCCGCACCAGCGCCTGCTCCAGGTGCTGGTACATGCCCTCGATCTGCTCGACGCTGGCGGCCTCGCCCTGGAAACCGATCTCGCTGGCCTCGCCGGCCGGCTGGCGCGGGGTCAATGCCACGCCGGCGCCGTCCAGCACCGCCATGCGGCATTCGTAGGCCAGCACCTGCGCCGCCTGCGACAGGTTCAGCGACGAATACTCGGGATTGGCTGGAATATTGATCAAAACATTACATTTCTCGACCAGCTCGTTCGGCAGGCCGAAGCGTTCGTTGCCGAAGATGAGCGCGGCGCGCAGCTCCGGCTGCGCCACCAGTTGCCCGGCGAACTGGCGCGGCGCCAGCACCGGCGGTGAAAATTCGCGCAATCTTGCCGAAACGGCAGCGGCGAAATTGATGCCCTCCAGCGCCTCGGCCATGCTGCCCACCACCCGCGCGCCCTCCAGGATATCCTGCGCGCCGCTGGCGAAAGCCACCGCTTCCGGGTCTTGCAGCGCGTTCTCGAAACGCGGCGTCACCAGCACCAGGTCGCTGTAACCCATGGTTTTCATGGCCCGCGCCACCGCCCCGATATTGCCCGCGCGGCTGGTCTCGACCAGAATAAATCGCAGTTGTTTGAAAAGATTCGTGTTGATTTGGGGCAGGTTCATTTAAAATAGCGCAATCGCGCGGTATCGATACGGAAATTCAAGCAGAATTCTACCCTGTCGGCGCCGCCCCGCTCTTTAATTCACTCTTGTACCCTTACGCGCCGCCGGGCTGGTATTCCCCCGGTGGGCGTTAGCGTTCTTTTAACGGAAAAAGCCCACATGCATCCAATGATCAACACGGCGGTCAAAGCCGCCCGCCGCGCTGCGGCCGTCATCAACCGCGCCTCGTTCGACCTCGACCGCGTCATCGTGACCGAGAAAAACCACAAGGACTTCGTCACCGACGTCGACCAGGCCGCCGAACAGGCGATCATCGAAGTGCTGTCCAAAGCTTATCCGGACCACGCCTTCCTGGCCGAGGAATCGGGCGCCTCCAAGAACGCCCACGACGAGAGCGAATACACCTGGATCATCGACCCGCTCGATGGCACCACCAACTTCATGCACGGCTTCCCGCAATACTGCATCTCGATCGCGCTGGCCCAGCGCGGCGTGATCACGCAAGCGGTGATTTACGACCCGGTGCGCAACGACCTGTTCACCGCTACCAAGGGCGCCGGCGCCTATCTGAACGAAAAACGTATCCGCGTCGGCAAGCTCGACCGCATCAGCAATGCCCTGCTGGCCACCGGCTACCAAACCGGCAGCCCGAAGGCATTGACCGAATATCTGGAAATGTACGGTATCATGGCGGAACGCAGCCAAGGCGTGCGTCGCGCAGGCAGTGCCGCGCTGGATCTGGCCTACGTCGCATCGGGCCGTCTGGACGGCTTCTACGAAAAAGGCCTGAAACCTTGGGATATCGCCGCCGGCGCCCTGATGGTCACTGAAGCCGGCGGTATCGTCGGTGAATTCAGCGGCGAATCGGACTACCTGTACAAGGGCGACATCATTGCCGCCAGCCCGAAAGTATTCGCCCAGATGGTCGGCTTGCTGGCCCCCTACGCATAACCATTCCACACGTTCTTCTTAGAAAAGGGAGCGTTTGCTCCCTTTTTTATTTCCCGAAGTATTTCCTCTTTGAAACAAGATGCTATACTGAAAGTTGCGGCACCGCTCAGTCCGATGCCGCAAACCAAGAATAATCGACTGCATTCACATAAAGTTAATATGTCATTCTCCTCCCTCGGTTTGTCCGACGCCCTGATTCGCGCTGTCAGCGAAACCGGCTACACCTCGCCCACCCCTATCCAGCAGCAGGCCATCCCTGCCGTGCTGAAAGGCGGCGACCTGCTGGCGGGCGCGCAAACCGGCACCGGCAAGACGGCCGGCTTCACCCTGCCGCTGCTGCACCGCCTGTCGACGGACGCCGTCGGCCTCAAGCAGACCAGCAACAAGACCCCACGCGCGATCCGCGCCCTGATCCTGACCCCGACCCGCGAACTGGCGGCCCAGGTTGAGGAAAGCGTGCGCGTGTACGGCAAGTACACCCAACTGAACTCCGCCGTGATCTTCGGCGGCGTCGGCATCAACCCGCAGATCAAGCAGCTCAAGCACGGCGTCGACATCCTGGTCGCCACGCCGGGCCGCCTGCTGGACCACATGGAACAAGGCACCGTCGATCTGTCGAAGGTCGAAATCCTGGTGCTGGACGAAGCCGACCGCATGCTCGACATGGGCTTCATCCGCGACATCAAGAAAGTGCTGGCCAAGCTGCCGCCGAAGCGCCAGAACCTGCTGTTCTCGGCCACCTTCTCGGACGAGATCAAGGCCCTGGCCGACGGCCTGCTGGACAAGCCGGCGACCATCGAAGTGGCACGCCGCAATTCGACGGTGGAAGTGATCGCCCAGAAGATCCACCCGGTCGACCGCGACAAGAAGCACCCGATGCTGGCGCACCTGATCAAGACCCACAACTGGACCCAGGTGCTGGTGTTCACCCGCACCAAGCACGGCGCCAACAAGCTGGTTGAACAGCTGGAAAAAGACGGCATCGGCGCCATGGCCATCCACGGCAACAAGAGCCAGTCGGCGCGTACCCGCGCCCTGAGCGAGTTCAAGGACAACAGCCTGCAAGTGCTGGTGGCCACCGACATCGCCGCGCGCGGCATCGACATCGACCAGCTGCCGCACGTGGTCAACTACGACCTGCCGAACGTGCCGGAAGACTATGTGCACCGCATCGGCCGTACCGGCCGCGCCGGCGCCACCGGCGAAGCCGTGTCGCTGGTGTGCGTGGACGAGCACGACATGTTGAAAGACATCGAGAAGCTGATCAAGCAAACCCTGCCGCGTGAAGTGATTCCTGGCTTCGAGCCGGACCTGAACGCGCGCGCCCAGCCTATCCAGCTGCGCAGCGGCGCCGGCGGTCACCGTAATGGTGGCGGCGGTGGTGGCCGTGGTGCTCCGCGCAACAAGCCGGCAGGCGCAGGCGCAGGTGCGGCCGGCAAGCCGCGCACGGCCGGCGGCAACGGCGGTGGCGGTGGTGCTCCACGCAGCAACGGTGGCGGCGCTCCACGCGGCAATGGCGGCGGCGGCGGTGGTGGCGGTGCTCCGCGCTCCGCAGCCCAGCACCGCTCCGGCGGCCGCGGCCGCTAAAATGAAAGCCATCTTCGGATGGCTTTTTTTTCGTGCATCGCCAAGGGGCAATCTGGATTAGGATAGCGAATCAACCACACCGCTAAACGTCCATGCCCAAGTTCGCCGCCAACCTGTCGATGCTGTACACCGACACCCCTTTCCTCGACCGTTTCACCCTGGCCCGCGCGGCCGGCTTCGAGGCCGTCGAGTTCCTGTTCCCCTATCCCTACGAAGCGGCTGAGATCGCCGAACGGCTGCGCACCCATCAGCTTAAGCTGGTGCTGTTCAACCTGCCTGCAGGCGACTGGAACGTCGGCGAGCGCGGCATGGCCTGCGATCCCACCCGCGTCGACGAGTTCCGCGCCGGCGTGGCCAGCGCCCTGCACTACGCCAAGGCGCTCGACGTCGGCCAGGTCCATTGCATGGCCGGCAAGCTGCCCGCCGGCCTGGCGCCCGAACTGGCGCGCGCCACCTACCTCGACAACCTGCGCTACGCCGCCCAGCAATGCGAGCCGGCCGGCATCAAGGTCCTGATCGAACCGATCAACCACTACGACATGCCCGGCTACTTCCTCAACCGCAGCAGCCAGGCGCTGCAGATCATCCAGGAAGCGGCTTGTCCCAACCTGTTCCTGCAATACGACGTCTATCACATGCAGCGCATGGAAGGCGAACTGTGCAACACCATCGAAGCAAACCTGCCGCAGATCAAGCACATCCAGATCGCCGACACGCCGGGCCGCCACGAGCCGGGCAGCGGCGAGATCAACTACCGCCACCTGTTCGCCTTCCTCGACCGCATCGGCTACGACGGCTGGCTCGGCTGCGAGTACAACCCTGCCGGCGACACCAACACCGGCCTGGCCTGGCGCGAGACGCTGACCACATAGTCTGCGCCCGCGCAACACTAAAGTCTTCACCAGCGGCAACAATCGACCCTAGCGTTTCCCTCACTGCGGAGTGTCCATGAAACTGTCCCGCCTGTTCCTGATCGTCGGCCTGCTGGCCATCCTCACCGGCTGCGCCAGCAGCACCCCGCGCATGGCCGACGTGCGCGCCTTTGCCAGCGAGGCGCCCAAGCTCGGGGCCTATCACGAACTGACGGAGCGCTACCGCCAGACCTACCAGCGCGAGCAACCGTTCCTCTCTCCCGAGGCCGACGCCCGCGAGCAACAGATCGACGCCCGCCGCCAGCAAGCCTGCGACGATTTCGTCAAGTTGCAGTACGGCCTGCAGGCCTACATGCAGACGCTGGGCAAGCTGGCCGGCGACAGCCGCTACGACATGGAGGACCAGGTCAAGAACGTCGGCAGCGGCATCAAGGCCTGGCCCGATTCCGGCCTGGACGACCGCCACGTCAACGCCTTCGCCGGCCTCACGCGCCTGATCGCGCGCGGCCTCACCGCGCCGCTGCAGGAGAACGCCGTCAACGACATCATGCGCGAAGGCCAGCAACCGGTGCAGGACCTGCTGGACGCCATGCGCACCCTGCTGCGCCTGTACGACAAGACCAGCGACAACGAAGAGAAAATCGTCATCGGCATGCTGGAATCGGAGATCCCCTTCCGCGATCCCAAGCGCGACAAGCTGCTGCTGGCGCTCGCCAAATCGCAGCAGCAACAGAAGCAGGCCGAGTTCCGCCTGATCGGCCTGCGCTACACGCTGGCGCGCAAGA
Source organism: Duganella paludis (assembly GCF_054461335.1). Classification (NCBI taxonomy): domain Bacteria; kingdom Pseudomonadati; phylum Pseudomonadota; class Betaproteobacteria; order Burkholderiales; family Oxalobacteraceae; genus Duganella; species Duganella paludis. The sequence continues at coordinate 5,210,478 of NZ_CM136922.1, read as the reverse complement.
ACCTGGACGCGATCGAGCAGCAGCACCGCGCGCTGGTGGCGCAAATCCCCGCAAAACCGTAAGGAGCAGCCATGGCAGATCCGCATAAACAAGCCGAGTTCGAAACGCTGGCCGACCACTTGTCCGCCTGCGCCGACGCCTTGCATAAACGCCTGATGCGCGCCATCCGCAAGCCGGCGCCGGAGGGCGGCATTCCCGGCATTTCGCAGGGCGTGGCGCAGGCGCTGTTTGAAAACGAGGTGACGCTGCGCCAACGCGCCAACAGCCTGTACCTGGACGCCGCCGTGCTGGCCGCCAGCGGCCTCGCCGCGCAGCAACAGCAACTGCTGGAGGTGACCGCACGCGCGCAGGAAAAAATCGACCAGATCGACCGCATCAAGGATCTGGTGGACTTCGCCGCCGAGCTGATTTCGCTGGGCGCGGCCGTCGCCACCGGCAAGCCGGACAAGGTGCTGCAGCCGCTGGAAAAACTCAAGCACCACATCGAAGCGTTGTAACCCTGTAGCAGAACCAATAGGCGCGCAGCGGGTCCAATGCCAGAGGGGAAAAGTGGGAGCACAGGCATGGGCGCGAACGGATTGAATGAGCAACAGTGGCACGAGCTGCAGGCACGCCTGACGCAGGCGCGCGCCGCCCTGCTGAGCCAGCTCGCGGACGATCTCGACCGCACCACCGACCTGCGCCTGCCGCTGCCGCACGTGGCCGAGGCCTCCCCCGCCGACAACGCCAGCCAGCGCGCGCTGCACAGCGCCGTGCACGAGGCGGCCACGCTCACGGCACGCCGGCTCGACGTGGTGCGCCATGCGCTGGCCAGGTTCGATGATGCGAGTTATGGATTATGTGAAAGTTGCGGCGAGCCGATAGGCTATTCGCGGCTGGCCGCCTGCCCAGAGGCGCGCTTTTGCATCCAGTGCCAGACGCGCCTGGAACGGGGCCTGCGCTAGCTAGTCAAGCCAGGGCTGATTGCGGATCTTGGCCACCTGCCGCTGCGCCATCATGCGCCACAGTTGCAAGGCGTCGGCCTGCGCCGGCACGGTCATGGTGCGCGGCGAGGCCAGCGCGATTTCGCAATCGCGGTCCGACCATTCGGCAAAGCGCACCGAGCCGCCGGACGACACTTCCATCTCGTACATCAAGCCGTCGTCGTAACCGAAGCGCAGCACGGCGCTGCCGGGGCCGTCGTCGGAAGCCGGCGCCTTGCCGCCGTAGACGTCGGCCAGCGCCGCCGCCATCTGGGCCTCCGACGGCGCAGCCACATCGCGTCCGTCAGGACGAGTGAGCACTAGCCATGCCTGTGTCATTGCCGCCTCCCGCTCTTCGGTTGGGTGTCTAGCGACTATCATACCGAAAATTGCTCAGCGCGCAGACATCGTCGCCGATATGCAACAGCGCGGCCCAAAAGAGGGATAGCAAGCCGACACTGTTGCCGGAGAACGGTCAGCCAGCAATCAGTTCCGGCAGCGAATTCGGATCGAAATCGCGCCAGTCGCCGGCCGTGATGTGGCCTTCGGCCCGTTCGATCTCGCCCGCCCCCAAGCGCAGCAGCACGCCCTGCGCGCGCTGCTCCTGCGCTACGTCGTCGACCGCCACGGCAATCATCATGCCGGACTTGCGCGGCGCGCGCACATTGCTGCCGTCCTGGTCCGGCTCGCCCGCCTCCTTCATCTTGTGCAGGCTGTACAACGAGCCCACGTGGGCGCCCACCAGCGCGCCCACCACCGGGCCGATCGGACCGGTCACGGGCATGGTCGCCGCGCCGACCACCGCGCCCGCCACCGCGCCGGTGGCGCCGCCCTTGACCACGCCTTCGTCGCTTTCCTTGGCGCCCGGCGATTTGTCATGATCCCCGCCCAGCTCGTACACATCGTGCTGGCCGGGCGGATTGACGTAGAAGGAACTGATGCGCGCCGCCCCGAAGCCGGCGTCCAGCAAGGCCAGCCGCGCATTGGCGATTTCGTCCTGCAACTGGAAATGTCCCGCAATGATGGTGCTCATGATGTTCTCCTGTGTTCATGGTTAGCCGCAGTGTCGCCCGCCTGCACGCGGGCTTCCGTTCGCTCCCGCACATGTTTGGCCGTATAATCAACCGATAGTTTTTTCGAGCAGCAAGCTTCCATTTCGATAGGAACGCCTGATGGAGTTCGATGAGCAGCCGCCGCTTTACCAGCCGCTGGTCGACTTGCGCAACGGCGCGGTCGCCGGATTGGAGGCGCTGTCTCCGGACGCCGACAGCCTGGCGCTGCTGCGCCGCTCGTGCACCGATCGCCAGCTGTGGCAAGGCGGCGTGCTGGACGGCGGCGATCTGCAGGTGACCATCAACGTCGCGCCGGCGCAGCTGCACGATCCGGCCTTCGGCCACGAGGTGGCGGCCATGCTCGAACAATATGGCGTTCAGCCCACCGCGCTCACGCTGGAACTCGACGAGGACACCCTCACCAACGATCCAACCGCCAGCGACCGCGCGCTGGATTTCTTCAAGCAATTGGGCGTCTGCCTCACGCTGGACCACTTCGGCGCCGGCCCGGCCTGCCTGACCCACCTCCTGCGCTACCCCTTCGACTACGTCAAGCTCGACGCCGCGCGCGTGCACGGCGTGGCCGACGACGCCGGCGCCGCCGCGCGGTGCCAGGCCTTGATCGCCATGGCCCACCACCTCGGCATCCGCATCGCCGCCGACGGCGTGCACACCGAAGCGCAGTGCGCCTTCCTGCGCACCAACCTGTGCGACCTGGTGCAGGGCGAGCTGTACGCGGCACCGCTGCCTGCGGCCGAGGTCGGCGCCCTGCTACGCGAGGACCGGCGCCTGCCGCCGCAGTTGCTGCGCACCCCGGCGCGGCGGCGTTGCCTGCTGCTGGTGGACGACGAGGCCAATATCCTGTCGGCGCTCAAGCGCCTGCTGCGCCCGGACGGCTACCACATCCTGAGCGCCGACTGCGGCGAGCAGGCGCTGGAGATGCTGGCGCAGCAGCCGGTCGACGTCATCATCTCCGACCAGCGCATGCCGGGCCTGAGCGGCGCCGACTTCCTGCGTCGCGCGCGCATCCTGCGGCCGGACACCATCCGCATCATGCTGTCCGGCTACACCGAACTGCAGTCGGTCACCGAGGCCGTCAACGAAGGCGCGATCTACAAATTCCTCACCAAGCCGTGGAACGATGCGCAGTTGCGGGCCCACCTGGCCGACGCCTTCCGCCTCAAGGAGATCGCCGACGACAACGCGCGCCTGAACATGGAGGTGCGCAACGCCAACCACGAACTGGCCGGCGCCAACCGCCGCATGGAGCAGTTGCTGCACCAGATGCAGCGCCAGATCGACCGCGACGAGATCAGCCTCGGCATCGCGCGCGAAGTCCTGCAACAACTGCCGCTGGCCGTGATCGGCCTCGACGACGATGGCATGATCGCCTTCATCAACGGCGCCGCCGGCCGGCTGTTCGCGCACAGCGGCGCCCTGCTCGGCAACCAGGCGCACGCCGTGCTGCCGCAGCTGTTCGACACCGCTGGACCGCCATCGGCCGGCCGCCAAGTCGACATCGCGGGCCGGCGCTACGCCGTGCACGGCTACGCCATGGGCCGGCATTCGGCCTCGCGCGGCAGCCTGCTGACGCTCAGCCTGGCGGGAGACCCGGCATGAGCCCGATTGCGCTCGACGAGGTGGTGCGCCGCGTGCACGACCTGCCCTCGCTGCCGGCGGTGGTGGCCGAACTGCTGTCCAGCATGGAGGACGAAGACGATATCGACCTCAACTACCTGGCCGGCCGCCTGGCGCTCGACCAGGCCCTGACCGCCAAGACGCTGCGGCTGGCCAACTCCTCGTTCTACGGCATGCCGTCCAAGGTGATCAGCATCCCGCAGGCCATGTCGGTGCTAGGCCTGCACAGCGTGCGCACGCTGGTGACAGCCTGCGGCGTCATCGGCGCCGTACCCAAGGCGGCCGGCACGCCGCTCGACTTCGACGCCTTCTGGCGCCACGCCATCGCCACCGCCGTGTGGGCGCGCGCGCTGGCGCGCCACCTGCGGCAAAGTCCGGACACCGCCTTCACCACCGGCCTGCTGCACAACCTCGGCACGCTGGTGCTGGCCACCCGCTTCCCCGAGGAATACGCCGCCGTGCCGCTGTGGCGCAGCGCCCACCAGGACGCCAGCGTGGCGGAGGCGGAGCTGGCCGTGTTCGGCGTCGACCACACCGAGGCCGGCCGGGCGCTGGCGGCGCACTGGAAGTTCCCGCTGGCGATCCAGGACGCCATCAGCCAGCAGCACCGCGCCGATGCCACCGGACTGGCGCTGGCGGTGGGGCTGGCGCATCTGCTGGCCGGCCCGGCCGACGATAAGGAATCGACCTGGGCCACGCTGGCGGTCGAAGAGGAACAGCGCCGCCAGCTGACCGAACACTGCACGCTGATGGTGAACGATATGTGCCAGATCTTAATCAACTGAGTGATCAACCGGGAAGCGGCCATGAAACTGAGCACGCAGGCGGAAGTCGACCTGTCCGAATTCTTCGACGGCAATCCGGTGGCCACCTTCGCCATCAACCGCCAGCACGTCATCACGCACTGGAACCGCGCCTGCGAGCAATTGCTGGGCTGGACCCGCGCCTGCATGGTGGGCACGCGCAATCAGTGGCAGCCGTTCTACACCAAGGAGCGGCCGCTGCTGTCGGACCTGATCGTGGCCGGCGACGACAATATCGCCGCCCATTACCCCGGCCACACGCGGCGCTCGACGCTGATTCCCGGCGCCTATGAAACGGAAGACTTCTTTCCGAACATCGGCGCCAGCGGCCACTGGCTGCATTTCACCGCCGCGCCGCTGCGCGACGCCGAGGGCCACATCGTCGGCGCCATCGAAACCCTGCGCGACGTCACCGAGCGCCGCGTGGCCGAGAACGCGCTGCGCAAATCCCGGGACAGCCTGGAGCACATCGTGGAGAAACGCACGGCCCAGCTGGCGCAGGCCAACGACAAGCTGGAGGACGACATCCGTCAGCTCACCGAGCTGAACGACATGCTCACCACCGCGCAGCAGCAGTTGGTGCAGTCCGAGAAGATGGCGTCCATCGGCCAGCTGGCGGCCGGGGTGGCGCACGAAATCAACAACCCGATCGGTTACATCTTCTCCAACGTCGGCACGCTGCAAAGCTATCTGGAGCAGCTGTTCGGGATGTTGGACGCCTATCAGCAGGCCGAGGCCAGCATCGCCCAGCCGACCGTGACGGCGCAGCTGCGCGCCATGCGCGAGCAGATCGACCTCGACTTCCTGCGCCAGGACATCCCGGCCCTGATGCGCGAATCGCGCGAAGGCATCGTGCGCGTGCGCCACATCGTCGAAGACCTGAAGGACTTTTCGCGCGCCGACGCCGGCCAGCAATGGACCCGCGCCAACCTGCACCAGGGCATCGACTCCACGCTCAACATCGTCGCCAACGAGGTCAAGTACCGCGCCGACGTGGTCAAGGCCTATGGCGACATACCGGAAATCGAATGCCTGCCGCTGCAGATCAACCAGGTGGTGCTGAACCTGGTGATCAACGCGGCGCAGGCCATGGGGCCGGAGCGCGGCCTGATCACCCTGCGCACCGGCATGGCGGACGCCCACACCGTCAAGCTGGAAGTGGAGGACAGCGCCTCCGGCATTCCGCCGGAGGCGCTGTCGCGCATCTTCGACCCCTTCTTCACCACCAAGGCGGTCGGCAAGGGCACGGGGCTGGGCTTGTCGCTGGCCTACGGCATCGTCAAGAAACACGGCGGCCGCATCGAAGTCGATACCGAACCGGGACGCGGCAGCTGTTTCCGCGTGCTGCTGCCGATACGTCACACGGAGGAAACCGCATGAGCCGCATACTGCTGGTGGACGATGAACCGAATATGCTGAGCGCCCTGCAGCGCGCGCTGCGGCAAAGCAAGCCGCTGGCCGGGGCCCAGATCGAAACCTTCACCAATCCGTTCGAAGCCTTGAACCGCATCTGCGTGTGCGAGTTCGACCTGGTGGTGTCGGATTTCATGATGCCGGAAATGAGCGGCGGCGAATTCCTGCAGGCGCTCAAGGACGTCGCCCCCACCACGGTGCGCATCATGCTGAGCGCCTCCACCGATTTCCAGACCGCCATGACCGCCATCAACGAGGCCCAGGTGTTCCGTTTCATTTCCAAGCCGTGGCAGCAGTCGGAGCTGGAGCAAAACATTCTGCAGGCGCTGGAGGAACGCCAGCGCCTGCTGGCCGAGGCCGGCCGCAGCCCGAGCGCGCAGGAACTGGAAGCGCGCCGGCTGGAACAGGAGGAGCCGGGCCTGCTGCACGTCAAGCGCAGCGACGACGGCTCCATCATCCTTTAGCGGCGCGCCGACGCGCGCTACGCTGGCGGCGGTTTGATGTTGACGGCGACGTCGTCAACCAACTCGTACGGCACGCGTACGTTCGGCCCTTCCCCGCCAAAATCGGCAGGATTGCGCGTAATGATGAGGCGACCCTCGACTTCCGCCGTAGCACGAATAATGCAATCCAGGAGTTGCAGTTTCCTCCCTACGCCGGCACCCTGGCTTGCAACGCTGTCGCCCCGAATCGTGGCGGCGCGGCGCGGCGCATGATGTCGTCGTTGGGATGGACGATTTGGATGCCGGCGTTGAGAAGAAGCGCATCGAAAGCATTGCGCTCGGCCTGATCCATAAGGCAGGCAACCTCCATCCAAACTACCGAGCTGATGACGGCGTCGTCATAGGTGAAAAGCTCGTTGGCAGCGGCTGCATGACCGTTGAAATTGTCGAGCAGGATGTTGCTATCGAACAGTACTATTGTCATTCAGACCGCACCTCGCGCTGGTAAGCAACCGGATCTTTAGGCTTGGTCGGGTCATTCTTCCAAATGCCGTGCATGCTCATGATCGCTGCCTTGCGCTTGGCGCGTGCTTCCGCCGACGGGACCGCTGGCGCCACCTTGGCCGCCGAAGCGCTGACCTGCGAATCATTCAGCGCCTGGACTAGCTGTTTCGCCGTTATGTGTTCAGGATCTAATTGCTGGGCGCGCGCGGCGGTCTGGACCTGATCCATTTCACCCTCGCTAAGCTCAACTGTTAAGCGTTGTGCCATGATGCGCCTCACGCCAGTTATCGTTGCAGCTAGTGTATAACATTTGGGCAGGACCAGCGCCGGACAACTTTCATGCCGAACTGCGCTGGCCAAAACCTTGAGAATCAAGCTCGGCATATAGCACCGGTGGCGGCGGCGGCGCCATCCAGTCGCGCGGGTCGACGCGGTAGTATTTGAGGAATTCCGCGTACAGCTCGGCGTGGTGTTCGGCCATCTGATACGGTTTTTCGAAGAAGGTTTCGGTCGCCACGGCAAAGAACTCGGCCGGGTTGGTGGCGCCGTAGGGGTCCATCACCGTTTGCTGGCGGTACATGGCGTTCATGCGCAGGTTTTGGAAGTCGCGCGATAGCACTTCCGACCATTCGCGGTAGCTGGCTGGATTGCCGAGGTAGGGGGCGCCGTTGGCGCGGCCTGATTCGCTGTCGAGCTGGTGGGCGAACTCGTGCAGGACGACGTTGTGGCCGTCGGTCCAGTCGGCGGCGCCGCGCTGGACGTTGTCCCAGGACAGCACCACGCGGCCATCGTCCCACGACTCGCCCAGCATGCTCTGCCGGCCCGGCGTGACCACCCCGCCCGGCCCCACTTCGGCCCGCTGCGCCACGAATTCGCTGGGATAGACCAGGATGGTGTGCAAGGCCGGATAGACCTTGCTGGGCCGGTTCAGCAGCAGCATGCAAGCTTGCCCGGCGATGGTGATGGCCATTTCATCGGTCACCTCCAGCCCTTCGCAGCCGACGAATTTCTTTTGATGCAGGAACTGCACCACCATGCGCCGCAACTGCTGTTGCAGATCCGGGCTCATGCGTTTGTAGACGGGTATGTTTCGCTGCAGCACGGCTTCCGCATGGGGCGGCAAGGGCCGGGCCAGCACGCGCTGCAGGCGCCAGCGCGGGTAGAAAAATGGCGCTGCAATCAGCAGCGCCGTCAGGCCTATCCAGATCAAAGCTTCCATATGCCGCTGTCCGTTGAATGTCTTGACGGAGTAGTTGGGGTTGCTTGTTTACATTTCAATATGCAAACATCATACCCCTGCGGCGGGAGGCTTACTCTGCTTTTTGCTGCGAAGCCGGCGTACCGAACAGTGCAGCCACCAGCGGATCGCGCATCACCGGACCCCGATTGACACGGATCGCATAGTGCGTATCGTCGGCCAGAATGTGGAAGTGACGGCCGCTGCCCGACATGGCTTGCTCGCGCAGGCCCGGACGTTCCTTGCGCGGCGGCGCGCCTTCGCGCTTCGGCTGGGCGATGGCGGCCAGGAAGGCGGCAATGCGCTCCGGGTCGGGGGTCAGCTGGTACACCGCCTTGCCCAGGTAGGTGGCCGTGCCTTCGACATAGCGCGACAGCTCGATCACGCCGGCCTCGCGCAGGTCGCGGATATATTTACGGGCGCCGGACGGCGAAAATTTCAGGAACCAAGCGATCTCGTCGGCCAGCATTTCGTGCTGGGTCAACTCGGCGATCAACTTTTGCATGTTTTCGATGCGGCGCAGGGTGGCCGAAGTCGAGCGCACACGTTCGATGGAAGCCATCGACAGGGCAGGCTTGCGGTCCAGTGGGGCCGGGGTCGAGCGGTCGACCAGGGTCAGGCGCGCTGTCGTCGCCTGCATCTCCGGCGAGGCTTTCATCTCGTTCTGGACCAGGGTTTGTTGTTTGCTGACTGCGTGCATGGGATCACTCCTTAAGATTGGGTATGCCTTGAGCCCAAGAATGCCCGCATGTGCGGCCGCAGTCTGTGCGGCAACGAACATTATTGAGCCATCTATGTCCTTACGATGGGACAAAAGCAATCCAAATAAGTTTTCAGCAAATGTGACCGTTTTGATACAGCTCAAACTTGTGTGCGCTAGCGAACGGTGAGAACGAACCAAGTTGCCTAATCTTCGCTCCAACAGCGGTGCAACAACATTGCTGGCATCGAAACATTTTTAAACAATTCGGGAGCTTACCTGTGAATAAATCAAAAAAAATCGCCCTCGCCGCTGCAGTCCTCTGTGCGTCGTTCTCCGCCATGGCCCAAGACGCGGTCATCAATCCATCGTGGTATATCCAGCCTAGCGTGAACGGCATCAAGCCTGATTCCGACTTCGGCGTGGACAAGCGCGGTTACGGCGGTGGCCTGAAATTCGGTAAAGCTGTGAACCAGAACTGGGACGTGCAAATGGGCACGACCTACGCCAGCAGCGACGAAAACGGCCAGCGCTACCAGCAAAACACGCTGGGCGTGGACGGTCTGCTGATGCTCTCCCGTAAATCCTTCCGTCCTTTCCTGCTGGTCGGTGCCGGTGTTGAACGCGACAAGGCCAACCTGGTCGGCAATATCGAGCGCCGCAAGAACTCGCCTTACCTGAGCGCCGGCCTGGGCTTCCAGGCCGACCTGAGCGAACGCGTCGCCCTGCAAGCCGACCTGCGCAATGTGCATGGCTTCATCCGTGACGGCTCCTTCCCTAACAGCAAGAGCAACAACTACTATGCGACCGTCGGCCTGAACATTGCGTTCAACGCGCCACCGCGTCCAACCCCACCGGCGCCGCCGCCAGCACCTGTGGCCGCTGTGGAACCGCCACCGCCACCAGCACCACCAGCACCGCCGCCACCAGCGCCGGCGCGCTTTGAAAAAGTGACCATGTCGGCCACCGAGCTGTTCTCGTTCGACAGCGCCAAGCTGAATCCGAACCAGCCTAAACTGGACGACATCGCCAATGTACTGAACACCAACAGCGGCATCAACGACGTGGTCATCTCCGGCTACGCCGACCGTCTGGGCAGCGACAAGTACAACCAGAAACTGTCCGAGCGCCGCGCCAATGCGGTCAAGGACTACCTGGTCGCCAAAGGTATTGCCGCCAATCGCCTGAACGCCGTCGGCAAGGGCGAGTCGAATCCTGTTGTGGAGTGCAACGACAAGAAGCGCGCCGACCTGATCAAGTGCCTGGAACCTAACCGTCGCGTCGAGGTGGAACAAATCACCATCGAACGTCGCGTGCAATAACAAGGAATGAAACGCCCCGCAACTTCGGTTGCGGGGCTTTTTTTTTATGAAGACAAAAACCATACTCTCTGTATTCAAGTGCGCCATTTCCGAATGGTTCGAGCATCGCGGCGGCAGCATGGGCGCGGCGCTGGCGTTCTACACCCTGTTTTCACTGGCGCCCATCCTGGTGCTGGTGCTGGCCATTGCCGGCTGGTTCTACGGGCCGCAGGCGGCGCAGGGTGAATTGTTTGCCCAACTGCGCGGCCTGGTCGGCACGCAAGGCGCGGAAGCGATCCAGCTGGTGCTGGCTGGAGCGAAGAACAAGGAAGAAGGCCGGCTGGCCACGCTGATCGCCAGCGCCCTGCTGCTGTTCGGCGCCACCACGGTATTCGCCGAACTCAAGGACAGCCTGGACGCCATCTGGCAAGTGCCGCCGCTGACCAAGGGCACGTTCTGGAACGTGATCCGCACCCGCCTGCTGTCGTTCGGCATGGTGCTGGTGCTGGCTTTCCTGTTGATGGTGTCGCTGGTGGTCAGCGCCCTGCTGACGCTGCTGGAGAAATACTGGGGCAGCTTGTGGGGTGACGCGGGCATGATCCTGTCGGGGCTGAACATGGCCATCAGTTTCCTGGTGATCGCCGCGCTGTTCGGCGTGATCTTCAAGATGCTGCCACGTATCAAACTGTCGTGGCATGACGTGACCATCGGCGCGCTGGGAACGGCCGCCTTGTTCACGTTGGGGAAATATGCGATCGGCGCCTATATCGGCAACAGCGGCGTGGCCAGCAGCTTTGGCGCCGCCGGCTCGATGATCGCCCTGCTGCTGTGGGTGTATTACTCGGCGCAGATTTTCTTCTTCGGCGCCGAGTTTGCGCGTCAATATGCTTTGCAGCTGGGCAGCTTGCGCAACAAATCACTCGCCCAGTAGCTCAGCCACCACTTCCATTCCTTCAACCCGCTCGGCCACCACCTTGACGATCACCGTCAGGGGGACGCCGAGCAGCAAGCCCCACACGCCCCACAGCCAGCCCCAGAACAGCAGACTGACGAACACGGCCGCTGCATTCATGCGGGCGAAGCGGCCCGTCATCCAGGTCGCCACCACGGTGCCGATCAGGGTGGCGACGGCCAGCGATACGCCCATCACCAGCAAGCTCATCTGCAAGGATTCGAACTGCAGGAAGGCCACCACGCCGGTCGCCACCATGATCAGCAGCGGACCGAAGTACGGCATCAGGTGCAGCAGGCCGGCCACGATGGCCCAGGCGCCGGCATTCTCCAGGCCGATCCAGCGCAAGGCCACCCACATCAGCAGCGCCAGCGCGACATTGGTCACCAGCAGCATCAGCATGTATTTCTGGATCGAGACGTTGATGTCTTCCAGGATGTGGACGGTAATGCGTTTCTTGGTCAGCGAAGGCCCGGTCAGCTTGACCAGCTTGCGCTTGAAGGTGTCGCCCGACAGCAGCAAAAAGAACACCAGGAAGATCACCATGGTGGCTTGGCTCAGGAAACCCATCACGCCCATGGAGCCGGCCCAGATCCAGTTCATCACCGGGAAGCTTTCCGAGGTGCTCGGCGGCGGTGTGGCGCGGCGGGCCGCACGCTTCTCCTGCGCGCCGGCGGTGGCCTGCTGCAGTTCGGCGGCGACGTCCTGGATGCGCTGGATGGTGCTGGGGCCGCCACCATGCAGGCGGTCGGACAGCAGGCGCGACAGCTTATGTCCGGCCGTGGGCAATTCGTCGACGATCGATTGGAATTCGCCCTGCACTTTATCCATCACCAGCACCGAGCCGCCGAGGATGGCGGCGGTCACCAGTGTGGCGCCGATCAGGCGCGGTATGCGCCATCGCTCCAGCACGCAGACCAGGGGACTCAGGGTATAGGTAATCAGGATGCCGAGCAGCACGGGCACAAGGAAATTGCGCGACCATTGCAGGGCGTAGAGGAAGGCGACGGTTGCAATCACGCCGAGCGCGAGACCGCGCGCGTGGACATGCAGCGGAATACGAGGAGCATCAAGGTCCTCGGCAGGTAGGTTCATGATGACTCACAAAAAAAATGCCGGCGCGATGGTCGCGCCGGCGGGGCTACTGGCTAGCGCGAAAGCTTACTTGACGCGAATGTCGTTCTTCACGGAAGTGACGCCTTTGACGCCGCGGGCAACCTGGCCGGCTTTAGCGATGTCTTCAGGTTGCGCCACGAAGCCGCTCAGTTGCACGGTGCCTTTGAAGGTTTCGACGTTGATTTCGGTCGATTTCAGGGTAGGCTCGTTGAAGATGCTGGCTTTGACTTTAGTGGTGATGACGGAATCGTCGACAAATTCGCCGGTGCCTTCTTTGGTCGAGGTCGATGCGCAGCCGGTCATGGCGCCCAGCAGCGAAACAGTGAACAGGGCAGTAGCGATTTTATGTGCGATTTTCATGGCGATTCTCCTTGGTTTGAAAAAATGAGTTTGTCAGCCAGCGGGACGTTGTTTGGGTTCCGTCTCTGCTACCGATGTGCCATTAAACGCTGAATCCAGGGCGCGCTCTGTACGCTAGCGTACTAAAAGCCCAACGACCTTGTTGCCTGCGGCACAGTGCGTAACCGCACAGATCTTCCGGCGCGTCGTGTCTATGCTGGTATCACACTTTTCCAGGAGGATAAAATGAAACGCTCAACTACCCTTGCCGCTGCTGTCTTTGCCGGCGTTGCCGTGCTGAGCGGCTGCGCCAGCACCAGCCAGCAGCCTCAGCAGATCGGCTATATCAGCAATGACTCTTCTACTTACGGCACCATCGATTCGATCCAGGTGATGCAAGCACGCGGCAGCTCCGGCGCCGGCGCCATCACGGGCGGCCTGATCGGCGGCCTGCTGGGCAACCAGGTTGGCTCGGGCAGCGGCCGCACCGCCGCCACCGTGGCCGGCGCAGTGGGCGGCGCCGTCGTTGGCAACAACGTCGAGAACAACCGCAACGCCGGCAAGGAGGAGTATCAAATCTCCGTGCGCATGGATAACGGCGATACCCGCATCATCCAGCAGGACAGCGTTTACGACCTGCGCGTCGGCAACCGCGTGCGCCTGATCGACGGCCGCCTGTATCGCTATTAATGCGTCGTCCGGGACCAGTCCACATCAATTACTACATCCACTAAAAGGAGAACAACATGGGTACCATCATTCTGATTATTCTGGTCCTGGCCTTGATCGGCGCACTGCCGACCTGGCCGCACAGCCGCAACTGGGGCTACGCCCCCAGCGGCATCACCGGCCTGATCGTGGTCATTCTGCTGATCATGCTGCTGACCGGCAGGCTCTAAACCAAGGAGAAGATCATGGTTCGTCACATCATCACAGGCGTGATGATGGCGTGTGCGGCGCTGTGCGCCGCACACGCGCAAGACACCACGCCACCGCAAAACGTCCAATTGCAGCAACAGGAAATTGCCAAAGGAGAGCCGGCGCGCTGGACCCAGCCGGATCTCACCAAAGCCCAGCAGGCACGCACGCTGCGCAAGGAAATCGGCGCGGCGCTGGCCGAGGCCAAACAGGCTTGCCACAAAGGCCCTGCGGCCGAACGCGGCGCCTGCATGAAGGAAGCGCAAGCGACCTATCAGCGCGACCTGGCCAATATGCCGCAGTTGCTGGCGCAAAGCCAAACCAGCCAACAATAAGCAAGGGCCGCATCAGCGGCCCTTGTTTTTATTCCTGCTCCGCCGCGCTTCTGCGCCGCATCATCCAGGCCACGCCTGCGCCCGCCGCCAGCGCCAACACCAGCACCGGCTTGATCAGGCGCCTGCGCGCGATGAACGAGCCGACCGTTAAGGCATACGGCATCAACGACTTCGCATACGGCAGCAGCGACTTGACGTTCAAGCCGCCCATGCCGCCCGGCTGCAGCAAGCCGCCCAGGCGTGCCTGGGCCAGACCGACCGCATGGTCGACCGCGCCATGGAACAGCGCGTCCGGATGCAGTGCTTGGCCGACCAGCGCTTTCGAGTGCACCAGCTTAATGCGGTACAGCTCGCCCTCGCGGATCACCTTCAGCTTTTCGGCCGCCAGCGCGGCCGCTTCTTCGTGTTTGCTCATGGCTTTTCCTTACAACAGCATGTCGCGGTCGGACTTGAGTTCGGCCATGGTCGCCGGCAGCGAAAGCTTGCCACTGCGTAGCAGGCTGCGGGCATACAAGATGAGGCCGATGGCGATCAGCAGGAAGACCCCGGTGATGATCGGCAGGATAAGCCAGCCGATGACCGCCCAGGCGAGGTAGACGATGGTAACCGAGGCGTAGATGAGCGCAAAGCCGCCCAGCACCACGGCCAGCGCGAACACCAGCACCAGCTGCAGCAGGCGGTCGCGCACTTCCGCCAGCTCCAACGCGGCCAGTTCAAGCCGGTTGAGCAGCAGGCCGATCGCGTTGCGGGTCACCAGACCCAGCGACGCGATCAAACCCGGCGGACGAGTACCTTCTTCGTGCGCCACGGTGGATTACTTGCGGCCGATGATCACGCCGATCAGCAGGCCGATGCCGGCTGCCGCCGCGATCGAACGCCATGGGTTTTCCTTGACGTATTCATCGGCGTGCTGCGCCGCTTCCTTGGTCGCGGCCAGTGCGCTGACCTGGGCGTCGTGCGCCTTGGCCAGTGCGCTGTCCAGCGCGCGCATGCCGCGGCCGCGCAGTTCGTCGGCCTTCTCGCCGGTCAGGGCGGTGGCGGCGGTAAACAATGCCTGGGCATCTTTGACCAGAGTTTTCACGTCGTTATTCACGGTACTGATGTTTTGTTCCAGCATGATGAAGCTCCTGTTATGGTTGTTGATGTGAAAACTGTACAGCAAATGCGGCCGGCTTGACGCCGGCCTGTTTCAACCGTGTACGTCCATCAGATCACGCATATCGTCCGCGTGTTCTTCTTCGATCGCCATGATCTTGATCAAAAGATGGCGGGTTGTCGGATCGGTGTCGCCGATCTGTTCAATCATCTGACGGTAGGACTCGATGGCCACGCGCTCGGCGATCAGATTGGCGCGCACCATCGATTGTACGTCCTCCGACGCATCATACTCGGCATGACTACGTGCGAGCAATGTTGCCGGATTGAAATCAGGATCGCCGTTCAGCTGGACGATGCGTTCGGCCAGCCAGTCGGCGTGTTCCTGCTCCTCGTTGGCGTGTTCCAGGAACTCCGCCTTGATGCTGGCGTTCTCGCGGCCCGAGACCGTGTAGTAGTGCCGCTTGTAGCGCAGGATGCACACCAGTTCGGTAGCCAGCGCCTCGTTCAACAGCTTGATGACGGCCTCGCGGTCGCCCTGGTAGCCGGCCGTGACGGGACCGTCTTCCAGGTTGCGGGCAGCGGCGCGAATGGCTTCGACATCGATGCCTGCCGGATGGGTTAGGGTAGATTCAGCCATGGTCAATCCTTATTGGGTGAGAGGTTAGCGGCGGTTGGCGATCGGTGCGCCGTTCTGCGACAGCACGATCTCCACACGGCGGTTGAGCTGGCGACTGCCGGCGTCCGAGTTGCTGGCAACCGGATACGCTTCGCCATAGCCGCGCGTGGCCACTTTGGCGGCCGGCACGCCCATGCCGATCAGGGCGGCGCGCACCGACTCGGCGCGGCGCTGCGACAGTTCCAGGTTGTGGTTCGAGGTGCCGGTGCTGTCGGTGAAGCCTTCCACCAGCACCACGCTTTGCGGTTCCTGCATCAGCACGTCGGCGATTTTTTGCGCGGTGCGCTGGCCTTCAGCGCTCAGTTCGGCGCGGTCGACATTGAACAGCACATCGCTCAGGGTGATGATGATGCCGCGTTCGGTCTGCTTGGCTTGCAGATCGGCCAGTTGCTGTTGCAGGGCGGCGTTCTTGGCTGCTTCATCGCGCGCCGAATTGGTGGCGGCGTCGGCTTGCGCGCGGGCCGCGTCGGCATCGGCCTTGGCTTGTTCAGCCGCCGTACGGGCGCGGTCGGCGCTGGCGCGGGCATTGTTGGCTTCGGCGGTACGGGCCTGCAGGCGCACTTCATCGCGCTGACGGGCGGCGTCGGCCACTTGGGACTCAGCCTGCTTGCCTTTGGCGACTTCCTGCGCGGTGGCGATCTTCTGCTTGGCGACATAGGCCAGCTTGTCGATCTCGTCCAGGCTTTCCTTTTTCGCGGCGGCGGCGTTGGCGCGGTCCAGCGCATCGGCGGCGGCCTTGAATTCCAGCGGCGCGTTGGCGGCTACGGATGGATTGCTTTGGGCGACGGCAAAGTCGCTACGCGCCTGGTCCAGCTGACCGGTGGTGGTCGGCGTGGTGCTGCAAGCGGCGAACATGACGGACACGGCAAAGGCGGCTGGCAGAAGGATGAATTTTTTCATGATGGGCTCCATTCAGTGAAATTTTTATTGTTGGCTGGTGGCGTTGGCGCGCTGCAGTTCTTCGCGCAGCAGGCGGATATTCTGTTGCAGCTCGTCGGCCGCAGTGGTGGCCTTGGCCGAATTGGCCTTGCTTTGCGCCAGCTGGGCATCGGCCTGCGCTTGCACCGCCAGGTCCTGGGCGGTTTTGTAATCCTTGGCGGCCAGCGCCTGGTTGGCGCGCATCAGTTTTTCACGGGCCGACTGCATTTCGGCGGGCGCCAGGTCGGCGGCACCGGCACTGGTGGCGGCGGCGACCGCTTCACGGGAAACGGCGACGCCGGCGGTGGCCGGGGTTTTGTCGCTGGCACAGCCGCTCAGGCCGACCAACACTGCGATACCGGCCATCATTTGCCATTGGGTGTTCAGGTTCATCATTATTTTTCTCCTCAAGTTTTGTGGGATGAGCGTAGTTATAAACGGATGTCGCGTTGCCATCAGTACGGTGACGCACAAAAGCGGAATGTGTAGAATGATGCAACTATCAAGATAAGGTTTTCCATGGCCCTCCCGCGTCGTACCCGTATTGCCCTGGCCGTCGGCGCCCTCGTGCTGGCCGTGCCGGTCGCCGCCGTTGTTGCGCTCAGCTCGGTGGATTGGGAGCGGGCACGTCCCTGGCTCAACGACAAGATCGGTACCGCGATCGACCGCCCGTTCGAGATTCGCGGCCCACTGGCGCTGGACTGGCATCGGCGGGACAGCTGGCTGCCGCAGCCGCACTTGGTGGCGCACGATGTCCACATCGGCAATCCGCGCGGCATGCAGGCGCCGGCCGAGATGGCCAGCGTCGGCCAGTTCGCGTTTGCCATCGAACTGCTGCCGCTGCTGCGCCAGCGCATCGTGGTGCCGGAGCTGCGCTTCGACAATCCGGCCCTGCTGCTGCAGCGCGACGCCGACGGCCGCCACAACTGGAACTTCAAGCGCGACGAACAGCCTTCAGTGTGGAAGCTGGAGGTGCTCAGCGTGGTGTTCTCCAAAGGCACGGTGCACTACATCGACGCCGTGACGCACCTGGACGCCAGCGCCACCATCGACACCATCGACGACCCTCGCTATGACGTGGCATGGCAGTTGCGCGGCAAATGGAACCAGCAGGACGTCAGCGGCAGCGGCAAGGCCGGCGCCGTGCTGTCGCTGCAGCAGCAGACCACGCCCTACCCGCTCGCGGCCCACCTCAACGTCGGCGGCACCAGCATCAGCTTCGACGGCACGCTGACCAAGCCGGCCGCGCTGACGGCGCTCGACATGCGCCTTAAACTGTCCGGCCCCAGCATGGCGCGGCTGTATGGCCTGACCGGCGTGCTGCTGCCGGAAACGCCGCCCTTCGTCACGGAGGGCCATTTGACCGGCAACCTGGGCGACCATGCCAGCCACTGGGTCTACGACAAGTTCACCGGCAAGGTCGGCCAAAGCGACATCGCCGGCAAGCTCGACTTCAAGACCGGCCAGGCCCAAGCGCGCCCGCTGCTGAGCGGGAACGTGCAATCGAAACTGCTGCAGGTGTCCGACCTCGGCCCGCTGATCGGCGCCGACTCCAAGGCCAGCAAGGAAGCGCGCGGCGCCGACGTGGTACAGCCCGGCAACCGCGTGTTGCCGGTCGAAACCTTTCGCACCGAACGCTGGACCGCCATCGACGCCGACGTCAACTTCAAGGCCGCGCGCATCACGCGCGACAAGGACCTGCCGATCCATAATCTCGATACGCAGATCCACATGAAGGACGGCGTGCTGGCGCTGACGCCGCTGAACTTCGACATCGCCGGTGGCCGCTTCACCTCCACCGTCATGCTCGACGGCAGCGGCAAGATCAATCCGCACGCCATCCGCGCCGAACTGAAGGCCGATGCCAGCAAGTTGCAGCTCAAGCAGCTGTTCCCCGGCATCGACGGCATGCAGGCCACCGTGGGTGAAGTCAACGCCGGCGTCTCGCTGTCGGCCACCGGCAACTCGGTGGCCAGCCTGCTCGGCTCTTCCAACGGCGAGCTCAAGGGCGTGGTCAACCAGGGCAGCGTCAGCAAGCTGCTGCTGGAAGCCATGGGCCTGAACATCGGCAGCGTGGTGCTGGCCAAGATCTCGGGCGACAAGCAGGTCAAGCTCAACTGCATGGTGACCGATTTCGCCGTCACCAACGGCCTGATGAAGACGCGTTTGTTCGTGGTGGACACGGCCGATGCCCGCATCGACATCGGCGGCACCGTCAACCTCGGCAACGAGAAACTGGACCTGGTGCTGCGGCCGGACGCCAAGAGCATGCGCGTGCTGTCGCTGCGCGCGCCCATCTATCTGCGCGGCACCTTCAAGGAACCCGACATCAGTGTCGACAAGGGCACGCTGGCCTTGCGCGCCGGCGGCGCCCTGGCCTTGGCGGTGGTGGCGCCGGTGGCCGCCATCGTGCCGCTGATGAGCACCGCGCCGGGCGAGACCTCGGGCTGCCAGGCCTTGATCGCCCAAGGCGGCGGCAAGCCCAGCGCACCGCGCCCACGCTGATTCGAGAGCTGTGTGTGGTGCCGAACGGAAGTGATACGCACGGTTGCGTAATCTGTAGTCATTGGTTGAGGCGCAATACCGCGCCTTGCCTGCCACAGGAGAAACCATGAACAACATCAAGCGAATCGCAGCAACGGCCGCCGTCGTGGCAGCCACTCTGGGTCTGAGCGCATGTGCCAACATGTCGGGCCAGGATAAGAACACCGCCATTGGCGCGGGCGTAGGTGCGGTGGCCGGCTCGGTCCTGACCGGCGGCAGCGCAGTCGGCGCAGTCGGCGGCGCGGCCGTCGGCGGCGTGATCGGCAACCAGGTGCAAAAGCCACCACGTTGATCGCTAAGCGCCATCAGCTAAAAGATGCACCTTCGGGTCGAATGCCGTTCAGTTAAGACTGAGCGGCATTTTTTTTAGATGTTCCACCGATGCCTGTGTGGTCGCAAAAACCTGCTTCAAAGTTTGCGCCGTCCCCAGCGCGTCACTCCAGGCTTCGACCTGCTCCACACTGGCCTTGGCAAGCTTGCTGCGCACGGTTTTCGGCAATGCCCCGAAACGTTGCGCCAGCAACCGTTCCAGCAATGCAGCCGCCCCCTCCGCGCGCCCCCGCGCGAGTCCTCGCTCTAGCCCTTGTTCGAGCCCTTGCTTCAAGCCCTCGCACCGGCCTTTCTCCAGGCCTTTCTTCAAGCCCGTCTCCATGCCTCTTTCAACGCCTATCTCAAGACCTTTCTTTATGCCATCTTCGAGGAACATTTGTTCCAGTGGGTTGAGCAATTTCATTTCGTGCTCCTTTTCCAAGCGGAAGACTGCCTGCCAGTAGCGTCGCTGATACGGCTCAGGCAAGGCCATCATCCAGTTGATCACGTTGAATAATACGATTATGCGCCTGCGATTCCAACGATGCTTGAACAGTAGCCTGGTCAAGTGTAGCTTGGCCGCGTACAGCACATCCGGATCATGATGCGCTTGCTGCGTACGCAGGTGGACCAGCGTCACCCAAGCAAATGGATGGTGTGAGGCTTCCAGCGCCTCGGTGTTGGCGACGCAATCAAGCAGCTTGGCGGTTGTGAACGAGAATCCCCTGGCCGTGCCCAGCACCCGCTGATGGAAACTGCTTGGCCGCCAATTGGGATCGGCATCGGCCAGCAGCACCAGGCTGGCCACCGGTTGGCCGTATGTCTTGCCGATATGGTAGTTGTAGTCGTGCATACGACGCGCCAAAGCTGCATCGCGCTGCGCCTGGATTTCGATGTGGACCAGTACCCGGTGCTCGGAGCCGTCACGCAGGAATAGCTCGACCAGCTTGTCGGCCACCATCACGTCCGGGACGGTGCCGATAACAATCCCCGCCAATTCCTTGTCCCGGAAACGCGGCCGCTGCGTCCAATCGATGTGCGCGCTGAAGTCGGGAAAGTAGAAGTCCATGAAGGGGTGGAAAGCATGCGTTAAAGCGGCTTTCCACGGTAGGTCGTAGCGGGCGGGTTGTGCGGTGTTCGGCATTCGTTCAGTCTGCCGTCATAGCGCACCACATCGCATGACAAAAGACAAAGCAGCGCAAATCGCCTTACTTTTCCTTGAACAGATCGTAGCAATGGCAGGAGACGGCTTCCAGTCCGGTTGAATCGAGGATCTCGATGTTGCCGCGGCTGTAGGTGATCAGCTTTTGCTGTTGCAGCGCGCTGGCTGCCTTGGTGACGCCCACGCGACGCACGCCCAGGGCATGGGCGAGGAACTCGTGGGTCAGGTGAAATTTGTCCGATTGCAGGCGGTCGCGCGTGATCAGCAGCGAACGCGCCAATCGCGCCTCCAGCACATGGAAGCGGCTGCACACGGCGATCTGGATGGCTTGCGCCAGCATGCTGTCGGTGTAGCGATGGATCAGGCGGCGCAGCGATTCCATGCGATAAAACTCGGTGACGAAGTCACCCACCGCCAGCCGATAGACGCGGCCTGAACGCTGCACCACCGCCCTCACCTGCGCCAGTTCGTGACCCAGCACCACCGAGGCACCCAGCATGCCTTCGCGTCCCAGTGAACCGATCTCCAGCGTCATGCGCCCTTCGGCCACGCCAAGCAGCGAGATCAGGCAATCGATCGGGAAATACACATAGCGCATTTCCTCCCCAGGCTCCGACAGCAACTGGCCGTTTTCCACACGGACCGTTTCGCATTTTTCCGCGAGCTGGAGCTGGTCGTCGTCCGGCAGGCTGGCGAGCAGGCGGTTGTTCGCCAGGCGGGGCAGCGCGCGGTCTTCGGTGGTATGTAGGCTGGAGGTATGCATGCAACCAAGAGTAAGGGCAATTATTTCCCCTGTATGTACGATGACGCACGGAAGAAATAGATGTCCTCTAGGAAAATATCGCTCTAAATGCATCATCTCACACAACAACCAAAAGGAGCACCTCATGGACACCCAAAACAAGCCAGGCACCCATCCCGTCATGGTCATCGCCGCCGTCGCAGTCGTACTGTTCTGCGGCGTTGGCAGCGCAGCGCTGTTGGGCTGGCTGCCGACCTCCAACGCCACCGTTCCCACCCAAGTGAGCGGCATGCCGCCTGCGCCATCGACGTCCTCGTCGGCAGCGCTGGCGCCCACCTCTGCCGAACCTGTGCTGGCGCAGCAAGGCCAGGGCCAGATGTCGGAACCGGTAGCACGCCAGGCGCCATGCGCCAGCTGCGGCGTGGTGGAATCGGTGCGCTCGGTTGAGCACCGTCCGCAAAGCAGCGGCGTCGGCGCGGTCGGCGGCGCGGTACTGGGTGGCTTGCTGGGCAACCAGGTCGGCAGCGGCCATGGCCGTCAGGCGGCCACGGTGGTCGGTGCGGTCGGCGGTGCGGTCGCCGGCAACCAGATCGAAGGCAATATGAAAACCACGCACACCTGGGACATCGTGGTACGCATGGATAACGGCAGCAAGCGCACCTTCCACCACTCGACGCAACCATCGTGGCGCTCCGGCGACGCCGTGCGCGTGGTAAAAGGCCAGCTGCGCTCGGTAGACTAAGAAGTAAGGTACGGCAGCGTACAGAACGTGTAGCAAGTATTACCGATAATAGATTCAACACAACCCGAGGAGATAATCATGCTTTACACCATCGCTGTAGTTCTGCTCATCCTGTGGCTGCTGGGCCTGGTAACGTCCTACACCATCGGCGGCTTCATCCACATCCTGCTGGTGGTCGCCATCATCATGGTGCTGCTGCGCCTGATTAGCGGACGCGGCGTCTAGCCATCTCCGCAGTTGGACGAACGTGAACGGCGCCTTGGCGCCGTTTTCGTTTATGCTTGTCGTTTTGGGGAGGACACATGAAACGTCTATTGCTCACGCTGGCCATCCTGGCTGCTGTACCCGCCTCCGCACAATCCCAGTCCATCAAGCCCGGCCTGTGGGAATTGAATAACAAGGTCAAGACCGGCAACGCCCAGACCGACCAGGCCATGAGCATGGCAATGGCGCAACTGGCGGCCTTGCCGCCCGAGCAGCGCGCGCAAATGGAAGCGCTGATGGCGCGCAATGGCGTGTCCATGCCCAAGGCCAGCGGCGACGGCGGCATCACCCTCACCGCCTGCGTAACGCCCGAGATGGCCGCCCGCAAGGAACTGCCGCTCAACCAGCAAGGCAAGTGCACGTCCACGCAGGAACAGGTTCCGGGCGGACTGAACATCGCCTTCACCTGTACCGATCCAGCATCCAGCGGCAAGGGCCAGATCCGCTTCAGCAACGACAGCGCCTACACCATGACCATGAATGTAATCAACCAAAGCGGCGCGGGTCCGCAAACCGCCACAGTCGAATCGAGCGGACGCTGGCTGAGCGCGGCCTGCCCGGCCAAGTCCAAGTAAGCTTCAGGAGTGATCAGAAGGAGTGGCGCAGGCCGATGTTGACGGCGCGGTCGCCGTTGCCGCGATTGCTGGCATTGCCGACGGTATAGCCAGCGCCGTTGCGGTTCTGGATTTTGGCGAAGGAGGCGTACATATTGGTGCGCTTCGAAAACGCGTAGCTGGCGCCGACGGCGAGCTGGCCGGCGTCCATATCGGCCAGGCCGCGATCATCCTTGCGGATGTACGAAGCAAGCAAGGTCGTCGCTCCGCCCACCGGCACGGCCACGCCGACCAGCACATCGCGGCTGTTCGTGGACGGATAGCGCTGCGCCACCGCGCCGTACGGATTGGTTTCATCCCACTGCATGCCGGCATCGCCCCGGCTGTGGCCGTAGGCCGCATAGCCGACGAAACGGCCGAAGTCGAAGTTGGCCGCCACCAGCGAGTTGCGCGCCGACTGATCGACGGGCGGCGTGGAGCCGGTGGCATCCAGCATGTTCTCCTTGCGCTGGTGGGTCAGGCTCAAATTGAACCGCCCCTTTTCATAGCCCAAGGTAGCGCCATACGCGCGATTGACGCGGCTGTTGAACGGCGACTCGCCGAAGGCGTAGATCACCGATCCCACCAGGCCGCTACGCGAGCGCGGCGATCTATACTTGACAGTGTTGTCGTAACGCTTGGTGGTGTAGCCGACCAGGTTGGCCGCACTGCCAGCCATGCCGCCGTGGAAAGGATCGGCCACATCGGTCAGCGTTTCATACACGAGGTTGTACTGGCGGCCCATAGTCACCAGCCCGAGCGGACCATCCAACCCGACGTAAGCCTGGCGGCCGAACAGGCGGCCGTTCTGGTCGGAGATGCCGGTATCGTTGAGGATGCCCGCTTCCAGCGTATAGACCGCTGCCGTGCCATTGCCCAGATCCTCGCGTCCGCGCACGCCCAAACGCGAACCGCTGGCGACGCCGCTGTCGAGCTTGGCGCGCGGGCATTCGCCCTGGCAGCCGCGTTCAGCCACCACGCCGGCATCGAGCGTGCCATACACCTCCGTCTGTGCAATGGCGGCCAGCGGGGCGATCAAAGCAAGCGTAGCGAGTGCGGGTTTCATGGTGGCGAATAGTGAATGACGGTTGCAATGGTTGAAGCCAGTGTAGGCCTCCCCTGCGGTCCGCTCTGTGCGCACCATCACGCTAGCGCTGAATTGCAATCAGGAAAGCTGTGTTCGCTGCCGTACATACAGGCTGACGATGCGCCGGTATACTCGCCCCATGCTAGAAATCCTTGAAAAAATCAACGCGGAGAGCGACGACATCAGCCTGCTGGTCGAGCTGTTCGCCACCCTGCGCCCCAAGCGCGCGCACGACGGCGCCAGCGCCACGGCCCACGTACGCACCTTGTGCCAGCTACTGAAAGGCAATCCCGCGCATGCGCTGGCGCTGCGTCAGTACGCCCGCAACATCATCGCCGCGCGCCGCCACGCCAGCCTCTACACCGAGATCGGCGTATTGTCCAACGATGGCTTCTTCTCCGAATTAAAAACCCGCATCGCCTACCGCATCTTGCCGCCCGCATTGGGCAACGACTACCTGAGCGAGGCGCTCGACCAGGTGGTCTACAAGCGCACCGATTACATCTGGATCAGCCAGGTGCCGGCCGACGACTGGCTGGCCCTGCTGGACGTGGTCCAGCACGCCGAAGGCGCGCCCGAACACGACAGCAACCTGATGCTGCCCGGCCTGCTGGACGCGATCCGCACCCTGTCCTACCGCGTCTGCGCGATCGGCCTGGAGCCGCGCCTGACCAACTTCCACACCGAGATGGAAACCTACGAATCACCCTTCATGGTGCAGAACTTCGAGGTCAACGCCTATCTCGACGCCTACCACCGCAAGCTGGCCGGCGACGAAGTCGAGATGGAAGACGCGCGCCACCTGTTGGTGATGCTGGACCAGTGCGACGCCGTGATCGCCAAGATCCGCAAGAAAGCGCTGAGCCAGGGCACCAGCATCGCCCTCACCTACCTGCTGGTGTCGCTCACGCAAAGCCTGGACCGCATGCGCAAGCTGTTGTTCCTGGTCGATGAACAGGAAGACGCCGCCCACCGCAGCGCCGCCGTGGCGCTGACGCTGGAACTGATCGAGGCGCACAACAACAAATACATGGTGAGCGACCTGCTCAGCGATAACATCAACCTGCTGGCGCGCAACGTCACGGAGAACGCCAGCCACACTGGCGAGCACTACGTCGCCGACAACCGCCGCGAGCTGGGCCGCATGTTCGTGCAGGCGGCCGGCGCCGGCCTGGTGATCGGCTTCATGGCGCTGTGCAAGATCCTGATGTCCTACCTGCGCACCGCGCCGCTGGTGGAAGCCTTCCTGTTCAGCATGAACTACTCGCTGGGCTTTGTGTTCATCCATCTGCTGCACTTCACGGTGGCCACCAAGCAGCCTGCCATGACCGCCTCGCGCATCGCCGCCGGCCTGCATTCCAAGGATGGCCGCAACATCGACATCGACAGCATGGCCGAGCTGTGCAACAAGGTCATCCGCACGCAGAACATGGCGGTGCTGGGCAACCTGATGGTGGCGATTCCGACCGCCTGGCTGATCGCCATGGCATGGCCGCTGATGACCGGTCATCACCTGGTGTCGCCGGAAAAGGCCATGCACCTGCTGCAGGACATCGATCCCATCCACGGGCCGGCGCTGATCTACGCCGCCATTGCCGGCGTCTGCCTGTTCGTCGCCGGCCTGATTTCCGGCTACTACGACAACAAGGCGCTGTACACGCGCTGGGGCCAGCGCGTATCACAGCTGCGCGGCCTGCGCTGGCTGCTGGGTCAGCCGCGCCTGGACCGCCTGGGCGCCTATCTGGAAAACAATCTCGGCGGGTTGATGGGGAACTTCTGCTTCGGCATCCTGCTCGGCGTGATGCCCTTCCTCGGCTTCGTGCTGGGGATACCGTTGGACATCCGGCACGTCACCTTCTCCTCCGCCAACTTTGCGACAGCAATTGTTGGACTCGATCACAATGTCGGCTGGGAACTGGTTGTGACCTCGGTGGCAGGATTCCTTTCCATCGGGACAGTCAATCTGCTGGTCAGCTTCGGGCTGGCGCTGTGGGTGGCGCTGCGCTCGCGCCAGGTGCGCTTCAAGAACGGCTGGCAATTGCTCAAGGCGATGGGCCGGCGCTTCCGGCAAGGACCGATCTCGTTTTTCTTCGGTTCGAATGACGATGACGTACCTACTGAAAAGGCGATCCGATGAAACTGCTGCACATGCGTAGCTGGCTCCCCCTGGTGTTAATGTGCTGGGGCTTGCTGGGCGCATGCGCGTCCCTGCCCAACGTCACCGCGCTGGGCGACAAGCTCGAAACCGGCGGCGCGCCCACCGTCAAGGGCGCCAAGGGCGAACTGAGCGACGCCCGCGCCAAGTCGCTGCTGGCCAAGCGCTGGTCCAAGGGCACGCTCGACATGCAGCAGCAGGCGGCGCTGGAGGAGGCGGCGACCGGCGTGCCCCTCATCGCCGGCAACAAAACCACCTTGCTGTTCGATGGTCCGCAGACCATGACGGAAATGCTCAAGGCCATCAACGGCGCGCGCAACAGCATCAACCTCGAAACCTACATCTTCGACCAGGACGAACTCGGGCTCAAGTTCGCCGACGCGCTGATCCTCAAGCAGCAGGAAGGCGTGACCGTCAACGTGCTGTACGACAGCGTCGGCACCATCGGCGTGCCGGCCGAATTCTTCGACCGCATGCGCAAGGCCGGCATCCGCCTGGTGGAATTCAACCCGGTCAATCCGGCCAAGGTCAGCGGCGACGGCTGGAAGCTCAACAGCCGCAACCACCGCAAGGTGCTGATCGTCGACGGCAAGACCGCGTTCACGGGCGGCATCAACATCAGCGCCACCTACGCCAAGAGCTCGCTGTTCCGTTCCGCATCCCGTCCCACCGACAAATCGCAGGTCGGCTGGCGCGACACCCACATCAAGATCGAAGGGCCGGCGGTACAAGCCTTCCAATGGCTGTTCATCCGCAACTGGGCGACGCAGGACAAGGACGACTTGCCGGAAGCGGACTACTTCCCGACGCCGGTGATCGCCGGCGACAAGGTGGTGCGCGTGCTGGGCAGCGAGCCGGGCGGCAAATTCGAAATCTACAAAGCGTATGCGCTGGCGATCCAGGAAGCGAAGAAATCGATCCACATCACCTCGGCCTACTTCGTGCCGGACCGCCAGACGGTGGACGCGCTGATCGCCGCCGCGAAGCGTGGCGTAGACGTCAAGATCGTACTGCCGGGCGTCTCCGACAGCGGCCTGGTGTTCTACGCCGGCCACGGATTTTATGAAGACCTGTTGGAAGCGGGCGTGAAGATCTACCAGCTCAAACTGGCCGTGCTACACGCCAAGACCGCCGTCATCGACGGCACCTGGTCGACGGTAGGCTCGACCAACATCGACACCCGCAGCTTCCTGCACAACAGCGAAATCAACGTCATCATCATGGGTGAAGCATTCGGCACCGAAATGGAGCGCGCCTTCCAGGAAGACATGCGCGACTCCAAGCTGATCACGCTGGAAGACTGGCGCAAGCGCCCGCTGGCCAACCGCCTGAAAGAATGGGCCGCCCGCTTCATGAACTACTGGCTGTAAATTCGGGGTCAGTTCCGACATTCGGACACGAGCCCAGCCGTAGCAGCCGCTACGGCTGGGCTCGTGTCCGAATGTCGGAACTGACCCCGGTTCAGGCTTCGGCGGTGAGCGACCAGGTGTCGCCGCTGCGGCGGAAACATTCGGTGTGCACGGGCTCGAAACTGCCTGTGCCTTCGATCCAGCTGTAGCGGTCGACCTCGATGTCGTCCGGCGCAACCCGCAGCACGTTGAAGGAATTCGATTCGCCGCGCCCGCGCGTGGAGGTTGCGGTGCCGGCTTGCACCACCAACGCCGCGTAGCCTTCGATCTTGTAGCGCTGCGCGCTGTTGCCGGCATGGCTCGAATGCAGGTGGCCCGCCAGCAGCAGGTCGACGCCGCATTCGGCAAATGCCTGCATCGCCATCGGCGCGCGGTCCACCAGGTCGTCCTCATCGAAATTCTCGGGCAGGTCGAACGGGTGGTGGGTGACAATGATGCGCGTGTGGTTTTCTCCCACCGCTTGCATGCGCTGGCGCATCTGCGCCAGTTGCTCCTTGTTGACCCGGCCATCCTTGAACGTCAGCGAGCGCGCCGTGTTGATGCCGAGGACGACGATTTCGTCGTCCACATATTCCGGCGCCAGGTCCAGCGTGACGTAGCGCGTGTACTTGCGCAGCGGCGTCAGGAAGCGGCTGGCGACGTTGTACAAGGGGATGTCGTGGTTGCCCGGCACCACGATCTGAGGCCCCGGCAAGGTGTCCAGCCACGCGCGCGCGACTTTGAATTCCTCGGTCTTGGCGCGCTGCGTCAGGTCGCCCGACACCACCACCACATCCGGCGCCAGGCGCACCACCAACTCCTGCAGGGGCCGCAACAGGCCCTGGTCGACCCGGCCGAAATGCAAATCCGATAAATGGACGATGGTGCGCATGCTGTTCTCCTAGGCGGCGGGGACGATCACGCTCAACGACGATGCCCTTGAGCGATAGCATAGTGGCGGGCTCATCATTGTTACCTCCCCGTCCGTGGCGACCCGCAGGCGCTGGTGCCGCGTTTCGATGGTCAGCGACGACGACGACAGCACGTCGAAGTCGCGCGCCGCTTCCAGCTTGCCGAACAGCGCGTGCACGGCGTAGCGCAACAGGCCGAGCCGCGTCGGCTTTTGCGCCACGTACAGGCACAGCTGGCCGCTGTCGAGCCGCTCGCGCGCCCCCAGCGTCAGCCCTTGCAGGTATTCGTTGTTGCCGATGAAGACGAAGGGCGTGCGCCGCAGGTGCTCATCATCGTTGATCTTGAGCCGCACGCTGAGGAAGGGAAAGCGCCGCAGCACGGTGAACAGCGCCCAGCCGAACGCCGGCCACTTGCCGCGTCCGAGATGGCGCTGCTGCTGTTCGCGGTCACGCACCAGGTCCGGGTAGATGCCGAGGCTGGAGTTGTTGAGGAAAATGCGGCCGTTGACTTCGCCCACATCCACCTGCGCCGGCACACCGTGCACCGCGTTGGCCACGGCCTGGTCCAGATCAAGCGGTATCTTCAAGTCCTTGGCGAAGTGGTTGAGCGTGCCCAACGGCAGCACGCCGAGCCGCGTCGGCGTGTCGACCAGCACCGAGGCCACGGCATTGATGGTGCCGTCGCCGCCGCCCGCCACGACCACCGGTGCGCCTTCCTTCACAGCGCGTTCGGCGCGCGCGATCATTTCCTCGCCGCTTTTGGCCAGCGTGATGTCGGCCTCCACGCCTTGTGCGCGGAACTTCTCTTCCAGCGCGGTGGTCCAGCCGCCGCAATAGCCGAGGCCGGCACTGGCGTTGACGATGACGACGATTTTATTCATACGGTTTATACGGTTTTACCTTCTCGCCGGCGGCGCAGAGTGGAAACGCCAGTGATGCACACGGACAGCCAGGCCACGCTTTCGGCCATGCCCGCCAGCACGTCGCTGACATAGTGCGCGCCCAGATAGACGCGGCTGAATGCCACCAACAATACCATTGTCAGGCAGAAGCTCACCGTTCCCAAGCGCACACTCCACGCCGGCCGCGCGATCACCAGGTAGCTAACCAGCATGCCATAGAAGCAGGTCGCCGCCGTGGTGTGGCCGCTGGGAAAACTGTAGGTCGCCAAAGTGACCAGCGGTTCCTCGAACACCGGCCGCGTGCGCTGGAATATGTGCTTGAGCACGACATTCAGCAGCATCCCGCCCGGCACCGCGAACATCAGCGCCAGCAGCCAGTAATACGCCTGCCGTCGCCACAGGTAAAACGTCAATAAGCCCAGCAGCAGCGCCATGCCCGCCACCGAGTGCATATTCGAGATCGCTAACATGAAGCCGGTCACCGGTTCGAAGGCGTGGGCGTTGAACCAATGCGCCACCTGCAGGTCGAGCACGGTGATGGTTTCCTGCCCCATTACGGCCTCGGCCAGCTCATGGAATACCAGCCCCGCAGCCAGCAGCAGGGCCATGCCCACAGTCAGGTGCAGCCCGAATTCCCCGCCCGGAGACAACCTTGCCTCCACGAAATTAAGCAATTTGCTAATAGTTGGCACTCCTTCATGGACCGCCGATTAAATTCCGGCAAAAACATCAAAACGACAAATTTACTGTGTATTTGCACAGTACCTGTGTATTCATACAGTAGTTATGCTATTCTGAACTCCTCGTTAAACACCTCTCCAACAAAAAAGGAATTGTCATGAGCACTCTGAACAGCAGCTATGGTTCCCGTTTCGGTCTGGAATACCTGCCTACCTCTTTCATGGTTCGCATGGGCAAACGCGAAATGATGGTGTGCCGTGACTTCCGCAAGCGTTTCTACGCTGTGAACCCGATCATGGAATGCGACACCGGCGTACAAGCAGGCCACCTCGAGGTCCTGCTGTTCCGTCGCTGGCTGCTGATCCTGTCCAAGTCGAAGGCGCACTAATGGTTGCCGGTGCCAGTTGCCCTACCCAGTCGCATGACAGGCCGGCAGACGCCGCCGCCTCGCTAGCGCTCCTCACCTGGGTGTGGCAACTGGCGAGCCGACAAGCGCAGGATGACGCTCCGTCATCACCGCAATAATCGTCTCGCCAGTAATGATGGTAAACGCATTTCCGCTTAAGCCTTCTCGCATTGCGTGCGCAGGAAATCGCGCAACTGCAAAACAGTCGGCGTAATCTGCGAGCGGTGCATGCACAGCATATTCAGCGCCGTGCGTTCGCCCAGCACATCGGGCAGCAGCACTTGCAAGCGGCCGGCGCGGATATCCGCGCTCAAATCCAGCCGCGATTTATAGGCAATGCCCAGTCCTGCCACGGCCCAGCGCCGCACCACGTCGGCATCGTCCACGCTGCGGTTGCCGTTGACGTGGATGACCACGGGCTTCGCATCCGGCTCTGCTGCGGGATAAAAACTCCAGCGGTCATGAATCACCTCGTCCAGCATAAAGCGCAGGCAGTTGTGCCGTGACAGATCCTCCAGCGTACTGAGCTTGCCGTGCTGCTTGATGTAGTCCGGCGAGGCCACCAGCACGCGACGATTTTCCGGCGCCAGCGGAAACGCGATCAGGCTGGAATCTTCCTGCACGCCATAGCGTATGGCGATGTCCACCGGTTGCCGGTACATATCCGACACCCGGTCGCTGATGCTTAACTGAAAACCGACCTTCGGATACAGCGCCTGGAATTCATCGAGCCAGCCCAGCACCATGTTCCGCCCCAGGTCTGACGGCATGGAGATTTTCAACGTGCCGCCCAGCGTTTCCTGTCCCTGCATCAGCGTATCACGGCCTTCTTTGAGCAAGCGCAGCGCTTCGCGCGCATGGCGCAGATAAAGCTCGCCCTCCTCCGTCAGCCGCAGCGAGCGCGTGGTGCGGGCAAACAGCCGCAACTTCAACTCGCCTTCCAGCCGCTTGACGGCGGCACTGGCCAGCGCCGGCGAAATTTCCAGCTCGCGCGCGGCGGCGGACAGGCTGCCCCGGTCGGCGGTACGGACAAACACGGTCAAATCGTCCAAACGCAGCATTTTCTTCAATTCTTTGAAAGTGTTTCGGCGCACAGCCTCTTTTTCAGCGCCACGAAATAAATGATGATACCTCCATCCCAACTATTTCGGAGCATTTCCATGAAAGCCATCGCCTACCGCCAGTCCCTGCCCATCGACCATGCCGACGCCCTGATCGACATCGAACTGCCCATGCCGCAAGCCGCCGGCCGCGATCTGCTGGTCGAAGTGCGCGCCATCTCAGTCAATCCGGTGGACACCAAGATCCGCCGCAACGTCGCGCCGGCCGAAGGCCAGGCCAAGGTGATCGGCTGGGACGCCGCCGGCGTGGTCAAGGCCGTGGGTGCGGACGTGACTCTGTTCAAGCCGGGCGACGAAGTCTGGTACGCAGGCGACCTGACCCGCGCCGGCACCAACAGCGAATTCCACCTGGTGGATGAACGCATCGTCGGCCACAAGCCGGACAACATCGATTTCGCCCAGGCCGCCGCGCTGCCGCTGACTACCATCACCGCATGGGAACTGTTGTTCGACCGCCTGGAAGTGAGCCGCGACGCCGGCGCCACGGCCGGCAAATCGCTGCTGGTGATCGGCGCGGCCGGCGGTGTTGGTTCCATCCTGGTACAGCTGGCGCGCCAGCTGACCGGCCTAACCGTCATCGGCACCGCCTCGCGTCCGGAAACCGGCGAGTGGATCAAGCAACTGGGCGCGCACCATGTGATCGATCACAGCAAACCGCTGAACGAAGAGATCGCCCGTCTCGGCCTGCCACCGGTCAACTACGTCGCCGCGCTGAACCAGACCGACCACCACTGGGCGGCCATCAGCGAGCTGGTGGCGCCACAAGGCAAGATTGCGCTGATCGACGATCCTACCTCCATCGACGTGCGCACGCTGAAACG
The DNA here is from genome assembly GCF_054461335.1 of Duganella paludis. NCBI lineage: Bacteria > Pseudomonadati > Pseudomonadota > Betaproteobacteria > Burkholderiales > Oxalobacteraceae > Duganella > Duganella paludis. The sequence goes on along the minus strand of NZ_CM136922.1, from coordinate 5,178,245 downwards.
CAAGAGCGTGTCGCTGCACTGGGAATTCATGTACACCCGCTCGATGTTCCAGACCGAGGACATGCAAAAACAGCACCAGTTGCTGAACGATGTCGCCAAGCTGGTGGAAACGGGCGCCGTCAAAACCACGCTCGCCGAGCGCTACGGCAAGATCAATGCCGCCAACCTCAAGCGCGCCCATACCCTGATCGAGAGCAACCGCGCCAAAGGCAAGATTGTGCTGGAAGGTTTCTAAGCCAGGCCCGGCAAGCGCGCCGCTGCGGCTGCTGTGGCATCGGCATCGGCGCGCAGCCGCGCCAGTACGGCATCATCGTGACGCGTCAAGGCTTCCTGCATGCGGGTGGCGGCGGCGCAGGACGCTTCCAGCACCGCGATCAGCGCCGCCTGCCGCCGCTTTAATCCGGCCGACTCGTAGCCCAGCTGCTCGAACAGGCGGCCGATGTCGACGCAGTGGTCGCGCAGTTCGAACATGGTGGCCTTGGTGTATTCAATGTCGGTGCGCATGCTGCGATCGAGGTCCAGCATTTCCAGCTGTTCCTGCTTGTGTGGCGAGATCTCGCGGATGGTCGGCCCCCAGCTTTCGTACTTGCCGGCGATTCTACGGATGCGTGCGATTTTCTGATCCAGCATGCGGCAGTAGTGCCAGCACAGCCAGCATACCGGCAAGCGCGCCACGAAGCGCGGCAGCCCGGCGGTGGAAAGCTTGCGTTCGAGTTTTTGGACAGCGGTGACCAGACGCCGCGCGCTGGCTCCGGTGGGAAGTTGGGACATGATGGCAGCTCCGATGAAGGGTTCTCAGAGCTACGGTAGCCGCCGCATCAAACCATGGTTTGATGCGGCTTAAACTTTCTATCGATTTTAGGTGGAAGTCTTGCGCAGCATGGCTTTGATGCCACGCAGGCCCTGGCGAATGCGCGCCTCGTTCTCGATCAGCGCGAAGCGCACGTACTCATCGCCATACTCGCCGAAGCCGATGCCCGGCGACACGCACACCTTGGCCTCGGCCAGCAGCAGCTTGGCGAACTCCAGCGAGCCGAGATGGCGATACGCTTCCGGAATGCGCGCCCAGATGTACATCGAGGCCTTGGGCTTCTCCACCGGCCAGCCCGCTTCGCACAAGCCTTTGTGCAGCACGTCGCGGCGGGCCTGGTATTGCGCACAGATGTCGCTGACGCAGGACTGGTCGCCTTCCAGCGCGGCAATCGCCGCCACCTGCACCGGCGTGAAGCTGCCGTAGTCATGATAGCTCTTGATGCGCGCCAGCGCCGCCACCAGTTCCTTGTTGCCGACCATGAAGCCGACGCGCCAGCCGGCCATGTTGTAGCTCTTCGACAGCGTGAAGAATTCCACCGCCACCTCGCGTGCACCCGGCACCTGCATGATGGACGGCGCTTTCCAGCCGTCGAACACGATGTCGGCATACGCGAGATCGTGCACCACCAGGATGTTGTGCTGTTTGGCCAGCGCCACCACGCGTTCGAAGAATTCCAGCTCCACGCACTGCGCAGTAGGATTCGACGGGAAGCCGAGGATCATCATCTTCGGTTTCGGATAGCTCTCGCGCACGGCGCGTTCCAGTTCATCGAAGAAATCCACGCCCGGCGTCATGCGCACGGAGCGGATATTCGCGCCGGCGATCACCGCGCCCCAGATGTGGATCGGGTAGCTCGGGTTAGGCACCAGCACGGTGTCGCCCTGGTCCAGCGTGGCGAGCATCAGGTGCGCCAGGCCTTCCTTGGAACCGATGGTGACGATGGCTTCCGAGTCCGGATCGAACTCGACGTCGTAGCGCGTCTTGTACCACTTGGAGATGGCGCGGCGCAGGCGCGGTATACCTTTGGAGGCGGAGTAGCCGTGCGTGTCCGGGCGTTGTACCGTGTCGACCAGCTTGCTCACGATATGCGGCGGCGTGGCGCCGTCGGGATTCCCCATCGACATGTCGATGATATCCTCGCCGCGACGGCGTGCCGCCAGCTTGAGCTCGGCGGTGACATTGAAAACGTAGGGGGGCAGGCGATCGATACGCGCAAAGCTGCGCGGAGTTTGGGTGTCAGTCATGAATTGTCCACGTAAGCGCCCGGAACCGTCCGAGCGACGTCGATGCAGAAGCATCGGGATCGATACTAGACGATCCCGTCCATGTCTGGCAAGAATTTTAAGCGGCGGCTTGCTTGTCCTGCTCGCTGAACCACTCGAACAAAATCAGGCCGATGATGGAAGCGATCGGCAAGGTGAACAAGGCGATGAGCACCCACAGCACCGGCGAGCGGCCGAGGCGCTGGGCGGCAATGCCGATGAACACCAGGTGCAGCACCAGGCAAATAAAAATGCCGAGGCCGGCGGCAATTATCAACAGCACCGACTGCAGCGTGTAATGCGACAGCGGTGGTAGAAAAGCCGCGATGCTGATGATCAACAGCACCAGCGTGACAGCGGCGGCGGCAATAGGTTGTTGGGCGCGATCGACTTGCATAAGATCTCCTTGGCGAAGAGGCTATGCTGCCACGAACCGCTTGCAAAAGCAATAACGCGCTGGCTAGCGCAAGGAGGTCAGCGCCGAGGCGGCCACGATGGCGGCGATGGCCAACCATTGGGTCGGCGTCAGGTGTTCGCCCAGCACCGCCATGCCGACCAAGGCACTCAATGCCGGCGCCGCGCTGCTGAACATGCTGAAGGTGCGCGAGGACAGCGTGCGCATCGATAGCATCTCCAGCGTGTACGGCAACGCGCTCGACATCACGGCGATCGCCGCGCCGATCAGCAGATACGACGGCGTCAGCAGCACAGCGCCGGCATGGCCGATGCCGATCGGTACGATGAACACCGATGCCGCCAACATGCCCCACGCCACCGACTGCCCACCCGACATGGTCGAGACGCGCTTGCCGTACACGATGTACAAGGCCCAGCACACCGCTGCACCGGCCGCATAGGCCACGCCCACCGGATCGAGCTGGTCGACCGCGCCATGGATCGGCAGCAAGAAGTACAAGCCGACCACCGCCAGGCACACCGCCACGAAATCGCGCGGGCGATGCGAGGACAGCACGGCCACCGTCAACGGCCCCGCCACCTCGATCGCCACCGCGATGCCCATCGGAATACGGCTGAAGGCACGGTAGATCAGCAGGTTCATCACGCCGATCACCACGCCGTAGATGGCGACGTTGAGCGCTTGCTTGCTGGTCAGCGGCGTGCGCCACGGACGGAACATCAGCAGCATCACCAGCGCCGAGATGCCGACGCGATAAGCAGTAACGCCTTCCACGCCGATCTTCGGAAACAAGTGCTTGGCGATGGCCGCACCGGCATTCAGCGACAGCTGGCTGCACAGCAGCGCCAAACCGGCGGCCCATGGATTTCCCGCCAGTTTGATTTTTTCCTGGTCCATGCTATTTCGCCGACAGTTCCAGCTTCAGCCCCACCGGCTTGCCGGCATCGCTGTCGGCCGTTGCGGGCGATGCAGCCGTGGCGGCGCCAGGTGCGACGCCGGCCTCCTTCAGCACCGCCATCACGGCTGCGGCACGGCGGGAGCCCAGCTGCGGCAAGGCGTCCTTGTCCAGCGGCTGGCTTTGTTCCAGGCGTTCGCGCAGTTGGTCGTAGAAGGCCGTGGCGTCCGCCACTTGCGGTTCGCCCTGCACCATCTTGCCCAGGCGTTGCAGGACAGGGAGCTTCTTGCTGGCGGCGGCGGGATCCGCAACGGCCGTGCCTTCGGCGGCTTTTTTCTGTTTCTCCAGCTCGGCCGCGCCGAAGCGTTCGGCGTACAGGTCGCGCAATGCGCCGCGCACTTTGCGTTGGCCGATATCGAGCGGGCCGGGTTGCTCGTTGGCCGCCAGCTTGATTTCGGCGCGGGCCAGCACCACGCGGCGCAGCGCTTGCGCACGCAGGGCGGCGCCGTCGTTGGCTTCGTTGTACGCGCCGGGCACGGCGAGTTTCAGTTCAGGCTTCTTGGCCAGGATCTTGGCGATCTGTTGCAGTTTTTCGCGCTCGGGCGGCAGCACGACGTCGCTGCCGGCATCGAACTCCACCGCTTCCAGCTTGTCGCCGCTCACGCCGAACAGGTTGCCCAGCGCGCGGAACGGCGAGGTCACGATTTTGGTCATGATGTTGCCCAGCGCCTTCCACACTACGGCGCCGTAGCTGAAACTTGGATCGTTCATGTTGCCGGACACGGGGATGCCGAGGTCGATGCGGCCGTTGCTGTCCTTGAGGATGGCCAGCGCCAACTCCAGCGGCAACTTGAGCGCGTCCGGGCTGTCGATGCGCTCGCCGAGCGTGAGCTTGTCCAGCACGATCTGGTTGTTGCCTTCGAGCTGGTTGTTGCGCACTTTGTATTGCAGGTCGAGCGAGATCTTGCCTTCGGCGATTTTGTAGCCGGCGAATTTCATGCTGTACGGCGAAGCCGACACCATGTCGACGTTCTTAAACAACACGTTCAGGTCGGTGTTATCGGCGGGGACGAAAGGATTTAGCTGGCCACGCACGCGGGCCATGCCGAAGTCATCCACGCGGCCGTCCAGTTCGATCTGGCTGCGCGCGTCGCGCTTGGACGAGAGGCCGGTGATCACGCCGTTCAGCTCATAGATCTTGGCGGCGAATTGCGGGCGCAGGCTGAGGTCGGTGAAGTCCAGCTTGCCGTTCTCAACGCGCACACGGCGCATGCGGATCGGGAATGGCTCGCTGGCTGCGGCGGCCGGAGCTGCCGGCGCAGCGGCGGCTTGGGCGGCTGGGGTAGCGGCCGGCGGTTCCACCAGCAGGCGCTGCGCATTCATGCTGCGGTCGTTCTCGATCATCAGAATCGCATTCGGCTCGACCACGCGCAATTCCGCCACATCAAGCAGATCGGGCTTGAGGCTGAGAGCAAGCTTGTCCGCGCGCACCGACTTCCAGTGCGCGAAGTGGTCGTTGTCGAGTTCATTCAGCGACAGCTGGGCGACTTCAAACGAACCGTCGTAGCGCAAGGCCGGATCGGCTTTGCTGCCGCCCGCGCCGGTGCGCAGACGACCTTGCGCATTGATGGCACCATCGGCGATTTTCAGCTTGACGTACTTGCCCAGCAGCGGCTGCACCGGCGCCAGCGCCAGCTTGCTCAGCTTCAGTTCGGTATCGACAGCGCCGGTGGACGGCACGAGCTTGCCCTTGGCGGTCAACTGCCCACCTTCGCGCAGGCTGACGCCGCCATCGAAAGTCAGCGGCTTTTTCAGATCGGTGCTGGCATCGCGCACTTTCAGGTTGAAGTCTTGCAGGTTGACCTTGATGCCGGTGGCCGCATCGTCATAACGCGCGCCGAACTTGCTCAGCTCGACCGACTTGACCTCAGCCACCCAAGCCGCCTCGGTGCGCGCAGGCGCAGTCCCGGCGCCGGATGCCGATGCAGGCGTGGACGCCCGCTCTGGCGCCGCTGGCACTGCCGGCGTCGTCCGTCGTGCCGCCGGGCCGGCCGTGCCGCTGCCGGGCAGTGCCGACATGAACAGGAACTGCCCCTTGGCATCCCGCGACAAATCCAGCTGGCCGCCGTCCGCATACAAACGCCCCACGCTGGCCGTGCGCGCCGACAGATCCAGCGACGCCTCATCAAATCCTATCCGCGCCAATTTGAGCGGCGCAAGGGAACCGCTACCCATCGCCACATCATCCATGGCGAACGAGGCGGCGTCGAGATTGAGCTTGTCGCCATCCATCTGCAAGCCCAGCTTGAGCTTGGCATTACTGGCACTCACCTTGAGCACCGGGCTCACTGTCTCATCCACATACGAAAGCGACACCGCATCCAAACCAATCTGCTTGAACTGCAGCTTCCACGGCGCAGACGGCGCAGCGGCAGCGGCCGGCGCAGGCTGCGGCTTGCTCGTCGGCGGCGCCGGCAGCATCAAACCGGCCACATCCAGCTCACCGCGCGCATCGCGCCGCACCGCCAAAGCACCGCCGTTCAACTGCAACCCGCCCACCAGCACCGAGCGCTTCAACAAATCCACGCCCACATCGCTAACCGCCAGCTGCTTCAACTTCACAAACGGCGCATCGATGCCCCGCTTCAGCGACAAATCATTCAGCGTCAACCCAGCGCCAGCCAGGCTGGCATCCAAGCGCCCATCCTGATAAGCAAACTTGTACGGCACCTGCGCCGACAACTTACCGTCGGCCACCACAATCCGCGAGAACGACTTCAGATACGTCGCCACACCCGGCAACGCCACATTCTCCAGCGTCAGCAAGCCACTACCGGCAATCGGATTCACCGCCGCCACGCCCTTCCAGCGCAGCTTGCCACCGAGCCCGGCGTCCGCGCTTAAGGTGTAATCGCCATTCTCATCCGGCAGCGTGCTCAGGTTATTCAGGGCAAAGGTGATCGGCGTGAACGTATCGTTATAGCCGGCGCGCTGATCGTGCATCGCCACCTTGCCGCCATCCAGCACAAAATGTTCGATCACCAGACGCGGCATGCCGCCGTTGCTGTCTTCCTTCTTATGCTTGTCCAGCGTCGCCAGCAACTCGGCGATATTGAACTTGCCATCCTTGGCGATCGCCAGTTGCACCGACGGTTCGGTGATGCGGATCTCGGCAAAACTCCAGGCGCGACGGAACAGCGAGCGCCATTGCATCTCCACCGCCAGCGCGCCGACCGCGAACAGCGGCGCATCGTTGGCCTCGGTAAAGCGCACATCGCGCGCCTCCAGCCGCAGCGTGAACGGATTGAAGCTCAGCTCGCCGATGCCGGCTTTGCGCTCCAGTTCGGTCTCGGCATACTTGGGTAGCTGGCTCCGGATGACGCTGGGCACCAGCCAAAAGCCTGCCACCGCATACACCCCGAGCGCGCTCGCCGCGCCTATCGCCCACCGCTTCCATCGTATCGTCATACCGGCCAACCTTTGCTTTTTTTATGTTACAGGCAACAGTATAATCGATGCATGAACGCCCAACTCGAACCCTTCCACGCCATTGCCATCAGCAAGCTCGCCCACGCCCTCAAGGCGCAGGGCCGTTCCATCATCCACATGGAGTTCGGCCAGCCTTCGACCGGTGCCCCCAAAGCCGCCATCGCCAGGGCGCACGAAGTCCTTGACGCGGAAAGCATGGGCTATTGGGAAAGCGCACCGCTGAAGGAACGGCTGGCGCGGTTTTACCAGGAACGCTACGGTGTGCAGGTAGCGGCGGACCAATTCATCCTGACCTGCGGCGCCTCGCCGGCGCTGGTGCTGGCGCTCAGCTCCATGTTCTCGCCCGGCGACCGCATCGCCATGGCGCGGCCCGGCTACGTCGCCTACCGCAACACGCTCAAGGCGTTGCACATGACGCCGGTGGAAATCGCCTGCGGCGCGGAAGTCGGCTTCCAGCTCACCGCCGCCGCATTGGCGGCCGTGGAACCGGCGCCGCATGGCGTGATCATCGCCAGCCCGGCCAATCCGACCGGGACGCTGATCAAGGCCGAGGAACTGCACGCCATCGCCGAAGTGTGCCGTGCGCGCGGCATCCGCATCATTTCCGACGAGATTTATCACGGCCTCAGCTATGTAGAACCGGCGCAGACCATCCTCGCCTACGCACCGCAGGCGCAGGTGGTCAGCAGTTTCTCCAAGTATTTCAGCATGGCCGGATGGCGTCTGGGCTGGCTGCTGGCGCCATTGGATCACGTCGAGCGCGCGCAAGCGTATTGCGGCAACCTGTTCCTGACCGCGCCATCGCTGAGCCAACACGCCGGCCTGGCCGCTTTCGACGCGCTCGATGAACTCGACGCCCACATCGACGTCTACCGCGAAAACCGCCGTCTGCTGCTGGCCGCCCTGCCCGCGCTGGGCCTGACCACGGTGGCGCCGCCGGACGGCGCGTTCTACATCTACGCCAGCATCGCCCACCTGACCGACGACAGCCTGGCCTTCTGCAAGCGCCTGCTGGAAGACACAGGCATAGCCAGTGCCCCAGGCATCGATTTCGATCCGGTGGACGGCAAGCACTTCATCCGTTTCAGCTTTGCGGTCTCGACGGCCGAAATCGCCGAAGCGATCGGCCGCATGACGCCGTGGTTCGCGGCCCAAGCCGGCAAGGCCTGAGAGCGAAAAACGCTATTGCTCGGTCATGCCGCGTAGATTTTCGATATCGGCCACCGCGTGGCGCCAGGCGATTTCCGGATCGTAGACCGGCGCCGACTGCAGGCCGAGCTGGATATCCTTGAGCACCTTGTCGCCAAGGGAAATCTTGTAGCGCAGCGCCGTGTACTCGACATCGTAGGTTTTTTTCAAACCCTGCGAGCGGGTGTAGGTTTCGTGAGAGGCGGGCATAATATCCTCCTGTTTGAGAACGTCAGCCTAGGATAGCACCAACTCAGAAATCCGGCATTTTCGCGATCAGCTTGTCGAGCGTGATCGGATAGTCCCGCACCCGGACGCCAGTGGCGTTGTACACCGCGTTCGCAATCGCCGCTCCCACACCGCAAATGCCGAGCTCGCCGACGCCCTTGGCTTTCATCGGCGATGAAATCGGATCGGTCTCATCAAGGAAAATCACCTCCTGATGCGGAATGTCGGCATGCACCGGCACCTCGTAGCTGGCCAGGTCATGGTTGACGAAGAAACCGCCACGCTGGTCGATCACCAGGTCTTCCATCAGCGCCGCGCCCACGCCCATGGTCATCGCACCGATCACCTGGCTGCGCGCCGACTTGGGATTGAGAATGCGCCCGGCCGCGCACACGGCCAGCATGCGCCGCACGCGGGTCTCGCCGGTGGCCGCGTCCACCCCCACTTCCACGAAATGCGCACCGAAGGTCGATTGCTGGAACTTCTTGTCGAGGTCGCCGTACTCCATCATGTCTTCGCCCACCAGTTCGCCGCCGGCGGCCGCTTGCGACAGCGGGAAGCTGCGGCCGTCGGCACTGACCGCGTTGTTGGCGAATTCGGCCACGCGCTGATCGAGTCCCAGCTTTTGCGCCGCCAATTCACGCAGCTTGACGCAGGCGGCGTACACGCCGGCCGTCGAGCTGTTGGCGCCCCACTGCCCGCCCGAACCGGCGGACACGGGAAAGTCCGAATCGCCGAGCTTGACCACCACCTGCTTGAGCGGCACGCCCATCATCTCGGCAGCGGTCTGCGCAATGATGGTGTAGGTGCCGGTGCCGATGTCGGTCATATCGGTTTCCACCGTCACGATGCCCTGCTTGTCCAGCCGCACCCGCGCCGCCGACTTCTGCACCAGGTTGTTGCGGAAGGCCGACGCCATGCCGATGCCAATCAGCCAGCGGCCGTCGCGCGTCTTGCCGGGCTGCGGATTGCGCTTGTCCCAGCCGAAACGCTGGGCGCCGGTGCGCAGGCAATCGACAAAGCGCCGCTGTGAGAACTTGCGGTCGCGCTTGGCAGGGTCGACCGTGGTGTCGTTGATGATACGGAAGGTGATCGGGTCCATCTTCAGCTTCTCGGCCATTTCATCCATGGCGATTTCCAGCGCCATCAGGCCCGGGGCCTCGCCCGGGGCACGCATGGCGTTGCCTTCGGGCAGATCGAGCACGGCCAGTCGCATCTTGGTCAAGCGATTCGCTCCGGCATACAGCAGCTGGGTTTGCTGGACGGCGGTTTCCGGCTTGCCGTCCGGCAGGTCGCCCGACCAGCTCTCATGCGCGATCGCGCTGATCTTGCCCTCGCGGCTGGCGCCGATGCGGATGCGCTGCAAGGTCGCGGGACGGTGCGTGGTGTTGTTGATCATCAGCGGGCGCTGCAAAGCCACCTTGACCGGCCGGCCCACCGCCTTGGCGCCCAGCGCCGCCAGCACCGACTCGGCGCGTAGGAACAACTTGCCGCCGAAGCCACCGCCAATGTAGGGCGAGACCAGGCGCACATTCGCCTCCGGGATGCCCAGCGTCTTGGCCATGTCGCCCTTGCCCCAGTTGATCATCTGGTTGGCGGTCCACAGGGTCAACTTATCACCCTTCCATTCGGCCACCGAGGCATGCGGCTCCATCATCGCGTGCGACTGGTCGGGCGTGCTGTAGTTAGCGTCCAGCCGCACCGGTGCGGACGTGTACGCACCGTTGAAATCGCCGACCTTCTTGTCTGCGTTTTCCTTATCCTTGTGCGGCTTGGCCGAGTCCTTGGCCTTGGCCAGGTCGTAAGCGCCCTTCTCGGCCGTGTACTGCACGCGCACCAGTTGCGCGGCGGAGCGCGCCTGCTCGAAGGTCTGCGCCACCACCAGCGCAACCGCCTGGTGATAGTGCTGGACTTCCGGCCCGGCCAATAGATTGGCGGTATTGAAGTTGCCCTTGGTCAGCTTGCCGGCATTATCGGCAGTCACCACCGCCAGCACGCCGGGCGAGCGCCGTGCCTGTTCGATGTCGATGGACTGGATACGGCCCTTGGAGATGGCGGCGCCGACCACGTAACCGTAAGCCGCCTCGCGCTCGTAGGCGTACGGTGCGGTGCCGGTGGTCTTCAACGGACCGTCGATGCGGTCGGTGGCGTGGCCGATGACCTTCAGCTGGTCAATGGGATTGGTGGTCGCTGGCGTGGTGAATTTCATCTGGATCAGCCTTTCTTCGCATCGGCCAGTACGGCGGCAAGCGTGCGCTGCACTAGCGGCACCTTGAAAGCATTTTCCGCGCTGGTGCGCGCGCCGGCCAGCAAGGGCTCGGCCACGGCTTGCGCACCACGCACCATGCTGGCGTCGGCGGCCGGAATGCGCCACGGCTTGTGCGCCACGCCGCCCAGCGCGACCCGTCCGCTGCCGTCCGGCATCACGATGGCCGCGACGGAAATCAGCGCGAAGGCATACGAGGCGCGGTCGCGCACCTTGCGGTACACGTGCACGCCGCCAACCGGCTTGGGCAAGGTAACGCCGGTGATCAGCTCACCTTGCACCAACGCGTGTTCGATGTGCGGCGTGTTGCCCGGCAGGCGATGGAAATCGGCAATCGGGATGGTACGCGTAGCGCCGTCGGGCTTGACGGTTTCCACGGTGGCGTCGAGCAAGGCCATGGCCACCGCCATGTCGCTCGGATGCGTAGCGATGCAGGCATCGCTGGCGCCCAGGATGGCGTGGTTGCGGCTATGGCCGCCGATGGCCGAACAGCCGCTGCCCGGTTGACGCTTGTTGCAGGGCTGGTTGGTGTCGTAGAAGTACGGGCAGCGCGTACGTTGCAGCAGGTTGCCGGCAGTGGTCGCCTTGTTGCGCAGTTGTGCGGAGGCGCCGGCCAGCAGGGCGCGCGACAGCACCGCGTAATCGCGCCGCACGCGGGTATCCGCAGCCAGATCGGTGTTGCGCACCAGCGCGCCGATGCGCAGGCCGCCGCCGGGCAGTACTTCGATCTTGTCGAGCGCCAGGCCGTTGACGTCGATCAGGTGCTGGGGCGTTTCGATCTCCAGCTTCATCAGGTCGAGCAAGTTAGTGCCGCCGGCGATGAAACGGGCGCCGGGAGTACGCATGGCCGCAGCGGCGGCTTCGGCGGGCGACTGGGCGCGCTGATAAGTGAAGGCCCTCATACGCGCCCCGCCACTTCGGTGATCGCATCGATGATGTTGGAATACGCGCCACAGCGACAGATGTTGCCGCTCATGCGCTCGCTCATTTCGGCGGCGTTGAGCAATGGCTTGGCGTTGAGGTCGGCGCTGACATGGCTCGGAATGCCTTGCTTGATTTCATCGAGCACCGCCACGGCCGAACAGATCTGCCCCGGCGTACAGTAGCCACATTGGTAACCGTCGTGCTTGATGAAGGCGGCTTGCATGGGATGGAGCTGCTCCGGCGTGCCCAGGCCTTCGATGGTGGTGATTTTGTCGCCCTCGTGCATCACCGCCAGCGACAGGCAGGAATTGATGCGACGGCCATTCACCAGCACCGTGCAGGCGCCGCACTGGCCGTGATCGCAGCCTTTCTTGGTGCCGTTGAGGTGGAGATGTTCGCGCAGGGCGTCGAGCAAGGTGGTGCGGGTGTCGACCTCCAGCGTGTGCGGCTTGCCGTTGACCTGGAACGTGAATTTGGCGCTCGACGGCGGCGATGGCGCGGGCGCCGGCGTGGGCTGCGCATCGGCCGTCAAGGGAACCGTGGTCGCCGTGGCGGACAGCGCGCCCGCGATCAGCAAACTACGTCGGGAAAGACTGATATCGCAAAGGTCGTTCATGTCGTCGCATCCTCTAGCCTGTAGGGTCAGGCCTAGTGTAAATGCGATATCGTTTCAGGTTAAACACTGTTGGCCAGCGCGGCGGCGGCATGGCAGGCCGGCTAACCTCAATTAACCAGGATTAACTATTGATTCAAAAGGGGCGGTGCTAACCTTGTTCATCAATCACTCTCCTGGAATCAAGCCATGTCCACCAACATCCTACCGAACCTGTTTTCCCCGCTCAACGTAGGCGCCATCCAAGCCGCCAATGGCATCGTCATGGCGCCGCTGACCCGCTCGCGCGCCAACATGGAAGGCGTGCACTCGCCACTTGCCATCGAGTACTACCGCCAGCGCGCCTCGGCCGGCCTGATCATCAGCGAAGCCACCAATATCTCGCGCGAAGGCCGCGGCTACGCCTTCACGCCAGGCATCTACACGCCGGCGCAAGTCGCGGCCTGGCGCCAGATCACCGACGCGGTGCACGAGGCCGGCGGCAAGATCGTCTGCCAGCTGTGGCACGTCGGCCGCATGTCACACGTGTCGTTGCAGGAAAACGGCGCCGCACCGGTGGCGCCGTCGGCCATCCAGGCCGATGAGCAAGTGTTCCTGGAAAGCCAGACCGTCGAGCGTCCATCGATGCCGCGCGCCCTGGAAACCGATGAGATCCCGCGCATCCTGGCCGACTACCGCCACGCCGCCCGCTGCGCGCTGGAAGCCGGCTTCGACGGCGTGGAAATCCACGCCGCCAACTGCTACCTGCTGGACCAGTTCATCCGCGACAGCACCAACCAGCGCACCGATAGCTACGGCGGCTCGGTACACAACCGCACCCGCTTCCCGGTGGAGGTGGTGTGTGCCGTGGCCGAAATCTGGGGCCCGGACCGGGTTGGCGTGCGCCTGTCGCCGATCACCCGCGCGGTCGGCGACACACCACTCGACAGCGATCCGCAAGCCACCTACTTCTACCTGGCGGAACAACTGGGCAAGATGGGCCTGGCCTATCTGCACTGCGTGGAAGGCCAGACGCGCGGCGACAACGGCGCCGGCGATTTCGACTTCATGCGCCTGCACGCCAAGTTCGGCGGCCGCTACATCGCCAACAACAGCTATGACCGCGACATGGCCATGGAAGCCGTGGCCTCGGGCCATGCCGACATGATCGCGTTCGGCCGTCCCTTCATCGCCAACCCGGACCTGGTGGAACGCATGCGCCGCAACGCGCCGCTGGCGCAAGCCGACCACGCCACTTTCTACGGCGGCGGCGCGGCAGGCTACACCGACTATCCAGCGCTGGCATGAGGCCGCATGGCCTGGCTCAGGACGCGGCCGCAGACGCGGCGCCGCCCTCCAGCAGGGCCTTGGCCTGGCGCAGGTCGGCACTGCCGTGACCTTCACCAAAGCGCTGGTACACCGACGCCAGCAGTTGGCGCGCCGCCGCCCCCTCCGCGCCGGGCGGCGCCGACTGCATCAGGCTCATCGCCGCGCGCAACTGCCACGACAGCGCATCCTGCCGGCCCGCCAGCTCCAGCGCCTGACGGTAGAGCTGTGCGGCGGCGGCAGGTTGCTCAGACTCCAGCAGCTCGCCCTTGATGCGCAACAGCTCGGCGTGATACCAGCGCTCAAGACCGCGCTCGCACGACGCCAGCGCCTGGTCGACCACCAGCAATCCCTCGCTGCGGCGGCCCTGTTTCCCCAAAGCCGCCGCCAGCGTTCCCTGATAGCTGTTCACGCGCAGATGAAACTGGCTGGCGCGCCGTTCGTCTAGCGCTGCGCACAGCAGCGGCACGCCGGCGGCGTCGCCGCACCGCACCTGCAGCACGGCGCGCAGACAACGCAGCAGCGAATCCCACAGCGGCAAGGCCAGCTTGTCGAGATGGCCCGACAACTCATCCAGCAAGCGCTCGGCGGCCGCATAGTCGCCAACGTGCAGCATCACCGGAAAGGCGGCGTGGGCCAACACATGCAGCAGCGACGGCGCGTGATCGGCCGCGCGCACCTCCGCCAGCGCGGCGTTGATGGTGCGCACGGCCTGGTCCGGGTAGCCTTGCAGCCACAGCACATTGGCCAAGGTGCCGAGCAGCGCACTGCGCTGGTCCAGATGGAAACTCGCCATCGCCGGGCGCTGCACAGGCTGAACCAACTGCGCCAGCAACTGCTCCAGCCGGCAGCGCGCGGTCTTCTGGTCGCCGCCGTAATGCATGGCCGTGGCGATCAGCCGGTCCAGGCTGAACGCCGCAAAGTGCCCGGCGCTGCCGCTGGCGGCGATGCGCCGCACTTTGCCGCCCAGCGCCAGCACGGCATCGTCGTCGCCCGTGTAGCTGCTGTAGACCGCCATGCCCCACATGGCGCGCAATCGGTAGTCCTGGTCGTCGAGCTGCTCGGCCAGCGCCAGCACGCGCGTCCACGCCTGCATGGTTTCCGCCACCGGTCCGCGCGCATACAGAATGGCCGCGCCCAAGGCCGCGCGCAGTTGCATCTCGTCGCCGGCCGCAGGCGCGCCGGCCAGGGCGCGCTCGACGCCCAGGCGGCACTCCTCCAGCAGCGACAGTTGCATCCACAGCGGAATCGCCGCCACCGTCAGCGCCACGCCGATGTCGACATCGCCGGCCGGCGCGTAGGCCCAGGCCAATGCGTTGCGCACGTCGTCCAGGCTGCGGCCATGCGCGGCCAGCCAGTCGGCGGCGGACAGTTGTTCGTCTGCCGACTTCGCCGCCGTCAGCGCCTGCCGGTGAAACTCCGCATGGCGCCGCCGCATGGCGTCCATCTCGCCGCACTGGTCCAGCTTGTCCAGCGCATAGGCTTTGGTGGTGTCGAGCAGGCGGTAGGTCACCACGGCGCCGCCGACATCGGCCGACAGCATGGACTTGGCGACCAGGTTGGCCAGCGCGTCCACCAGCATCCCCGCATCGGCGGGCGCGACGGCGCACAGGCCGATGGCGGCGTCGAGCGTAAAGGCGCCGGCAAACAGCGACAGCTGGCGCAGCAGCGCGGCTTCGTCCGGCGGCAGGAATTCATAACTCCAATCGAGCGCGGCGGCCAACGTCGAGTGGCGCGGCTGGGCGCTGCGGCGTCCGCGCTTGAGCAGCCGGAAGCGATCGTCGAGGCGCGCCGCCAGTTCGCGCGCGCCGAACGCGTCGATGCGCATGGCCGCCAGCTCGATGGCCAGCGCGATGCCTTCCAGCCGGCGGCAAATCTCCGCCACGGCCGGGGCGTCGGCGTCCGACAACTGGTAGCCCTCCAGGCATTCCGCCGCGCGCTCGGCGAATAGCTGCACCGCCGGAAACGCCAGCGCCTGGCGCGCCGTGATCGCCGCGTCGGCCTTCGGTGGATAGTCGAGCGGCGCCAAGCGATGCACCATCTCGCCGGTCGCGCGCAGCGGCTCGCGGCTGGTGGCCAGCACCGTCACACCCGGCGCGCCGCTGACGATGCGCGCCGCCAGCACCGCCGCCGTTTCCACCACGTGTTCGCAACTGTCGAGCACCAGCAACAGGCGGCGTCCGCGCAGGCCGGCGATCAGCGCCTGCCCGCCGTCGTCGGTGTTGACGGCCAGACCCAGCGTCGAGGCCAGCGCACTGGCGACAAAGCGCGCGTCGGACACCGGACTGAGATCGACAAAGCAGATCTCCGAGCCGGTTTGCTGATGCAACGCCTCGGCCAGCGCCACCACCAGCGTGGTCTTGCCGATGCCGCCCGGACCGACGATGCTGACCAGCCGATGCTGCCCCAGCATCTGCAACAGCGCGGTGACGGCCGGCGCCCGGCCCAGCATGCGCGTGACCGGCGCCGGCAGCTGAAGCTGAGGCAGCGGCAAGGCGGCGCCCGGCGTGGTCGCGCGCGCGCCATCGCCCTGGCGGCAAACGACGGGCGCCACGAAGCGATAGCCGCGCCCGCTGACGGTGGCGATATGGGCATTCCCCTCCATGCCCGATTCCAGCGCGCGCCGCAGCGCGGCGACGTGGACCTTGACGTTGCTGTCCTCAACCACGCTGTTGGGCCAGGCGGCGGCGATCAACTCCTTCTTGGTCACCAGTTCGCCGGCGCGCTCGACCAGGACGGTCAGGATGTCGAGCGCCCGCCCGCCCAGCCGCAGCGGCGCATCGTGATGCAACAACAGGTGTTGGGAGGGGATGAAACGGAAGCAGGCAAAAGTGTATTCCCGGTCCCGGGGTGACATCGCATGATCGCTGCCGGTGTACATCGGAAATCCTGGTCGAAGATGGTGGCTTGATTCTAGAGCGGCCGCAAGCAAAGGCGCAACATACCAGAAGTGGGAGCGCCATCACGAGTAAAGAAAGGTTAATTATGGTAAAGCGCAAGCGCCTTGAAATAACCAAAAGTTACAACAGCAAATACCACAATTTACTTCGATTAACTATCTGTTATCATGATCGTTCTGTCATGATCAATGCGTTACGAATCTCCGTAACTTGGCTCTTTCCCCGGGTCCTGACACTCCCCAGGACCCGGTTTTTTTGCGCCTACGACTTGCCGGCCTCGGTGTTCAGCGCCGCGATGATGGTCGCCGCGTAACTGCGCGGGAAGGCGACGATGGCGTCGTCCTCGCCCTGCTGGCCCTGCTGGCGAATCACGATTTCGCCGCGCACGTTGGTGTACACCGCAATCGCATCGACCTGCTGCACCACGATGCTCTTTTGCTTCTCCGGATTCCAATCCCAATCGTTTGCCATCATGCCCTCTAAAAAAAGTTGAATTCACATCATACCGCGAGGTGTGGCGGTTAAGAAGGATGTTATTCTTGCATCATTCAGACCGGCAATGAGGTTCCTATGGCATCGAAGCGCATCCTGGCTGGCATCCTGCTCCCGCTTGTTCTGCTCAGCGCCTGCGGCGGCAGTGGCGATCGCCCGGCACCGGCGCCCGCCGCCAAACGGATGGGCCTGACCGCCGGCCCGGTCTTGCTGCCGGTCGCCAAGGATTACCACCGGCTGGTGCAGATGCTCTACGTCGGCTATTTCGGCCGCCCCGCCGATCCGGCCGGCTTGCGCTACTACGCGCAAACCTTCGCCGCCAGCGGCGTGCCCGTTACCCTGACGGCCTTCAGCCAGGCTTACGGCGCCGACCCGGTGATCCGCCAGACCATCGACGGCTTCGCCACCAGCCAGGAATCGCAGGACCTCTACCCTGGCGACAACGATGCCTTCGTCACCGCCATCTACAAAAACCTGTTTAACCGCGCGCCCGACACCTTGGGCAAGGAATACTGGGTGCAGCAGCTGAACGCCGGCCTCGTGACGCGGGGCAGCGCCGCGCTGTCCATCATGGCCGGGGCGCAGTCCAGCGACATCACCATCATCGACGTCAAGACCGACCTGGCATCGTCCTTCACCACGGCATTGGACACGCCGGCGCGCATCGTCGTCTACAGCGGCATGGCGCCGAACGACGCCGTGCGTCAGGTGCTGCAACAGGTCGCCACCAGCGCCGACGCGGCCACCCAGGCGCCGGTGCTGGAAACCCTGGTGCAAACGCTGCTGGCCGCCGCACCGCCGGCCGGGGCGCCCGGCGCCCCCGAACTCGCGGGCGCCAGCGGCGGCGATGGGCTGGCGATCCTGCCCTTCTCCGGACCGTCCAGCGGCGCCGGCGGCGCACTCAGCTACAGCGCCGTCTGTATCGGCGACGGCGTGGTGACCACCGCCACGTCGCCCACCAGCCCGGTCATCGTCAGCGGCCTGCCGAACGACGTGGCGCAAACCTGCGCCGTGCGCGCCAGCAACGGCAGCGGCGCCGGCCCGATGTCGGCGGCGGTGAGCGTGACACCCAAGGCCGACGCCGCCGGCTGGGCGGCGCCCACCGCCCTCACCGCAACCGGCCTGGCCACCGCCAGCGCCGGCCGCGCCTTCCTGGCCTTCACCGCGCCGCCGCGCGTGAATGGCGCCGCACCCGCCGCCTATCTCGCCAGTTGCGTCGGCAACGGCGAAACACATTATGGCTACGCGGCCGCCAGCCCTATCGTGTTGGAAGACTTGCGCAACGGCTTGCAATACCAGTGCGTGGTGCACGCCGCCGGCGGCGTTTCGGCCTCGGCCGCTGTGGTGGTCGACGTACCGCTTGCCAATCCAAATCGCCTGCAATACATCTACGCCTATCCGACCGACCGGACCTACAACGCCGGCTGGTCGCGCGCGCTGCAGGCGTCGGCGGCACATTTGCAGCAATGGTTCAAGAGCCAGCTGGGCGGCCCCACCTTCACGGTGCAATCGGTGGAACCGAAGATCTGCCAGCTGCCCGGCACCTCCGCCGCCTACTTCGACACCAACACCTGGAACACCGTGAGCAAAGACCTGCGCGATTATTGCGGCGTCGACTACTCGCGCACCGACGCCGACTGGATCGTCTACGCCGACGTGCTGCACAAGGTGGATACGCCGGGCCGGCTGGGCGCCGGCGCGCTCGGCCTGGCGATGTTCCCGCGCCAGGACCTGGAAGGCATGGGCGGCGCGCCATGCGTGGTCGCCGACGAAGGCGTGACCTACTGTTTCCCCCAGGCGCGCTGGTCCGGCGGCGGCGCCCATGAGATCGCCCACACGCTGGGCGTGCCGCACCCGGCCGGCTGCGACAGCGGCCTGCCCTCATGCGACAGCTACGCCGCGCGCTCGATCATGTGGACCGGCTACACGGATTATCCCGACACCTACTTCGTGCCCGAGGCCAAAACCATCCTGCTCAACTCGCGCTTTATCCGCTAGCGGAGGGATCACTAAGTCTTCAGCTTGGGCTCCAGCTGGGCCACGATTTGCTCGATTGTCACCGGCTTGACCAGGTGCACGTCAAAGCCGGCCTCGGCGGCTGTCTCGCGGTCCTTTTGCTGGCCCCAGCCAGTGATGGCGATCAGCGTGGTGTGCTGCAATGCCGGCATCGCGCGCAACGCGCGCGCCACGTCGTAGCCGTTCATGCCCGGCATGCCGATGTCGAGGAAGGCGTACTCCGGCACGAAGTCGGCCACCGCCGCCAGCGCCTCGATGCCGTCGTGCCCGACCACCACGGTATGCCCCATGGACGCCAGCAGCTGGCCCATGCTGTCGACGAAGTCGATATTGTCGTCCGCCAGCAGGATGCGGCGTCCCGATCCGCCCATCGGCGACGCGGCCGCTTCCAGCGCCTGGCGCAGTTGCCGCGAAAACGGCAGCTTGAGGATGAACTCGCTGCCGCCGCCCAGGCCGGCGCTGCGTGCCGCCAGGCTGCCGCCGTGCAATTCCGCCAGGCGCCGCGCCAGCGACAGGCCCACGCCCAGCCCGGCCGTGCTGCGTTCGAGCGAGGCGTCGACCTGCACGAACATCTGGAAGATGGCGTCGATCATCTCCGGCGCGATGCCGATGCCGCTGTCGCTGACCCGGATCACCACCTGGCTTGCTTCCAACTCGACCGCCAGCCGGATCGTGCCGCCGCGCGGCGTGTACTTGGCGGCGTTGTTGAGCAGGTTGGACAGGATCTGCGTCAGCCGCGTGGGATCGCCTTCCAGCATGATGGGCCGCTCGGGCATCGTCACCGTCAGTTGATGGTTGTGCAGCTCTACCAGCTGGCGCACGGCTTGCAGCGCGTCCTCCACCACCGCTTGCAGCTGCGTCTGCTCGCGCCGGATCGCCAGCTTGCCGGTGTTGATGCGCGAGACGTCGAGCAGGTCGTCCACCAGCCGTATCATCTGCCGCAGCTGGCGCTCCATGATGGTCCGCGAGCGCGCCATGCCGTTCAGGTCGCCGGGATTGAGGCGCATGATGTCCAGGCAGGTGCGGATCGGCGCCAGCGGGTTGCGCAGTTCATGCGCCAGCGTCGCCAGGAATTCGTCCTTGCGCCGGTCCGCCAGCAGCAGCGCCTGCTCGGCGTGCTGGCGCACCGTCATCTCGCGCTCCAGGATCTGGTTGGCCTCCTGCAGGTCGGCCGCACGCCGGTCCACCTCGCTCAGCATGGCGTTGAAGGCGTCGACCAGGGTGCCGATTTCGCCGCTGCTGTGCTGGGCCACGCGCAGGCTGAAGTCGCGCCGCCGCATCACCTCGCGCGCCACGGCGGTGACCGCCTCCAGCGGCTGCGTGATGTCGCGCTGCAAGCGGCTGGCCACGACCGCCGCCAGCAACAGGCTGCACACCATCACCGCGCCCAGGATCGAGAGGTAGGACAGCAGCCGCTCGCGCCCCGGATAGCGCGCCTCCAGATACACCGTGCCCAGCTTCTCGCCCTGGTCGGCGATGACGTGGTACAGCATCAGGCGGTCGCCGTCGATCAGGTGGCCCGGCTCGCCTGGACGGTCGAGGAACACCACCTTCTCCTGCTCCGAGCGGGCGTACGAGGCGAACAGGCGACCGTCGGCGCCGTAGATGGCGCCGGCCAGAATCTGCGGCCGCACTTTCAGCAAGGCCAGATTCTGGCGCGCGACGGTGGCGTCGTTGAAATTGAGGGCCGGCGCAGTGGCCTGGGCCACGATTTCGGCCTGGGTCTGCATGTCGTCGATCCAGGCCTGGCGGAAGGTCGTCAGCTCGTACGCCAGCATCGCGCCGGCGCACAGCAGCAGCGCGGCGAAAGTGGTCGCCAGCGCCATGACGATCAGGCGCGCACGCACGGTGAGGACGCGGATCACCGGCATCACGAGCCGCCTTTCTGCACTGCGTAGGCCACCGACAGCAGGCGCGAGCTGAGCTTGACGTTGCTCTTCTCGGCCGCCTCGACCGACACTTCGAAACGCACGCGGTTGTCGACCAGGCGGAAGTTGATCACGCTGCCCAGTTGCAGGGCGTCCGGCGTTTCCGTCACGCTCAGCACGTTCGCCTTCTGCGCCGCGCGCAGCCACGACGTCGCCTGCCCACTCTCGGTGGCGCCGATGAACAACAGGTGCAGGCCGGCCACGCTGTCGCCGCTGCGCAGCACGCGCACCTGCACCGGATGGTTGTTGACGTTGCGGCCCTCGGTGAGCCGCGCCAGCTCGGCCGCGATATCGTCGGCGTTGGTCACGCCGATCACGTACGGCGCGTCCGCCGCCAGCAGGCCGGCCGGATACTCGACATAGCTGAGGAACTTGTAGAGGAACGCGGCCTTCACGTTGCGCTCGACGCTGGCCACCTCGGACGCAGCGAGCGCGTGCGTGAGCGGCGCCGCCACGGCGGCCAGGCCGCAGGCCAGCAGCAGCGCGCGCGCCAGCGCGGCCATGCGGTGGCGCGCGGCGCGGCGCGGAGTCGTCCCGGTAGGCGTCATGGCGGTCAGAACCGTTTACTCAGTTTGAGCTGCACGCCACGCTCCAGCGCGCTGCGCGACGTCCCGCCGCCGAACTCCACATGGCGGCGGTGCAGCAGGTTCTGGCCGATCAGGGCCACCTCGATGTCGGCGCGCGGACGCCACAGCAGCTGCGCCTCCAGTTCGGTGTAGGACGGCACGTAGGGACGCGGCAAGGCGCCTGTATGGCGCAGGTGCAGGTCCAGCATGACGTGCTCGCTCACGTCCAGCGACGAGCGCAACAACCAGT
The DNA here is from genome assembly GCF_054461335.1 of Duganella paludis. Lineage (NCBI taxonomy): Bacteria > Pseudomonadati > Pseudomonadota > Betaproteobacteria > Burkholderiales > Oxalobacteraceae > Duganella > Duganella paludis. Next base: position 5,156,691 of record NZ_CM136922.1, on the reverse strand, counting down.
GCTGCGCCGGGTCGTTGGTCTCCAGCCCGCTATCGCCCGCCGCATTGACGCCGCCTGGCGCCACCCCGGTGAGCAGGTGCTGCAGCACCAGGCCGCCGTTCATGCGCCAATACGAGATCGGTTGCCAGGTGGCCCACATCTCGATCCCGCGCAGGGTGCCCCGGCCGAAATTGCGGAACACGGCGGCGGCCGGCGCACCGATCGGCTGCGGTTCCAGCGTGCGCAAGCGGTCGAAGTCGGTGAAATAGACGGTGGCGGAATACGACCAGGCCGGCGTGGCCTGGAAGCGATAGCCGAGTTCGGCCGTGCGCGCCACCTCGGACACGAAATCCGGGCCGCCGCCCAGCAGATAGAACGGCTTGCCGTTGACGATGCGTGGCTGCGTCGGCGAATACAGGTCGCGGTCGATGCGCGACGGCGTGCGCACGCTGCGGGTCAGGCTGCCCCACACCAGCGCGGCCGGGCCGGCCTCCCACGCCAGGCGCAGGCTGGGCAGGTATTCGCCGCCGACGTAGCTGTCGTGCTCGAACTTCAGGCCGGCCGTCAGTTTCAGGCCCGGCGCCAGCGCGATCTCGTCCTGCATGAACACATTGCCCCAGTGCAGATTGACTTGCGCCGGGAAGAAGCCGAACGCCGGCCCGTTGACCACCCGATCCCAGGCGTAGCGGTAGCCGGCGCCCCAGATCAGCTGGTGTCGCGCGCCGAGCCGCAGGCCGTGCTGGAGCTGGATGTCCAGGATATCGAGGGTCTGGTCGAACGCCAGCGGCTGCTTGCGCTCGGTGTGATCGAGCACCACGTCGAGCCGCAGGCTGCCGCCGTCGTCCAGGCTGCGTTCCATGCGGCTGAGCACGTTGGCGCCGGAGATCAGGATGTCGGGCGTGCCCGCCTGCGCCAGCACGCCTTGGTAGGCGTCGCCGGAAGCGCTAAGGGCCAGGCCGGCGCGCGACCAGTCGACGCGGAAGCCGGCCAGGTTGCGGCGCCACTCAGTGAAGGTGTGGCCGCCACCCTCGTTGACGGTTTCGTCCGCCTGGCTGTGTTTGCCATACACCCGGTAATGGCCGTTCTCGCCGAAAGTGCCGCCGTAGCGCAGCACGCCATCGCGCGCCTCTTCGCCGGCCGCCACGGAGGCCAGGCCGCCCTGGGTGTCGCGCGCGTTCTTGGTGATGACGTTGATCACGCCGTTGACCGCGTTGGCGCCCCAGATGGTGGCGCCGGGGCCGCTGATGACCTCGATGCGTTCGATGTCCTCCATCGCCACGTCCTGCGCGTCCCAGTACACGCCGGAGAACAGCGGGCTGTAGATGCTGCGGCCGTCGATCAGCACCAGCAGCTTGTTTTCGAACGGGCTGTTGAAGCCGCGCGCGGTGATCGCATAATTGCGGGAATCAACTTTCGCCACCTGCAGATTGGGTGCCAGGCGCAGCGCCTCGGGAATCGACCGCACGCCGCTGCGGCGGATATCGGTGCCGGTGATCACAAACGCCGAAGCGGCCGCATCGCTGAGGCGTTCCTCCTGGCGGGAGACGGACGTCACCACAACGTCGCTCAATTGTTCGAGCGACAGGTCGGCCAATTCCTTCGTATCCGGACGTGCTTGCGCTGCGCTCCCGAGAGAAATGAACAATCCAAGGGAACCCAAAGCGATGACCGTGCGTCTCATGCGATCCCCTTTGTGTGACTTCGCAAATTATACTCAAGACAATAATTAGCCCGAGCACGATTGATGTTGTTTGACAACATTTCTTCGTGTGCCTTGCAATACTGGAGGCAGGGGGAGTTTTCGCTTGCATTTACTTCCACTCCACTTGCCTCTACAATAATATTTCCCGGAATCAATTAAGGTAATCTACGATGGCAATCGGCTGGCTCGCAATCTTACAAAACGTTCCGTGGCAGGACGTCCTCAGCGCAGCGCCCAAGGTGGCGGGCGGCGCGCGCAGCTTGTGGCAGGCGGTGTCGAACCGGTCGGCCGACAAGCCGCCGCAGGCTCTGGATGCGGGCGCCGACGCCGTGGCCACGGCCATCAAGCAGCACGAGGAATCGATCGCCTCGTTGAATTCGCAGATGTTGTCCGCGTCCGAGCTAATCACAACGCTGGCCGATCAAAACGCCAACCTGGTCTCGAATATCGCCAGGATTCGAACGCAGCTCATGTGGTCTCTGATCATCGCCGGGACATCGCTTTGCGTCGCGGTGGGTAGTCTCGTTCTGGTGTTGAAATAAATGAGAACAATCATCGTGGCGCTGGGACTGACGTTCCTTATTTTTATTTTTTCTTCAGCAGTCTTCGCCGTTCAGCAGTGGAGAAAACCGGGAGAAAAGTCTGCCAATAAAGCTGTGAACGCCGTCGCCGCTATCGGCCGATTTTTCGTCCGTGGGACGCTGGCATTTATTGGCTTCGCAATCGTAGTCTTCTTCGCCACCTATGCTTTGAGCTAGTCGCAAGCCCGAGGCAATTGGGCATCGTGCAGATTGCATGAGGTTGGGTTTTATGTTTTCATGGGCCTCTTACCTACTGCACAAGGTGATTCATGAAACGCTGCTTTCTGGTACTTCTGTTCGCGGCCGCGCCGCTGCTGGCGCAGGCCACCGAGGCCACCGACAATCAGCTGATCGAAGCTGCGGTACGCGACTACATCGAATCGCAACACCAAGCCGACCCAGTGCGCATGGAGCGCGGGCTGGACCCCAAGCTGGCCAAGCGCACCTACTGGCAGGCGGCAGACGGGTCGGAATTCGTCATGAACACGGACTACGACGCGATGGTCAAGGTCGCCAAGAACTATAACAAGGACGGCACCAAATTCCCCGCCAAGCCACGCGTAGACATCAAGATCCTGGACGTCGACCAGCGCGTGGCCACCGTCAAGCTGACCGCCGACGAGTGGATCGACTATATGCACCTGTATAAAAACCAGCGCAGCGAATGGAAGATCGTCAACGTGCTATGGCAGTACCATGACACCGCGCGTCAGGTCAGCAAGAAGAAGTGACGGATTGCGGAACTTGCTGGCGCCGTCTAATCCACGGTTTATATCGGTGGCGTGCGTTCAAGAACCCGCTCCGCCCGCACTGTACGCCCTGCTTCTTCATAGCTTTCCGAGATTACCAGCCGGTTGCCGAGCAATTCGAAAGTCCTTGTTTGGTGCGTTCCGACGTATGTCGGGATGTTCCCGCCCTCAACCAGCGCGATCCATTGGCGCCCACCTTCCGCAAGACGATACGTGCCAAAGTACGAGCAATACCAGGCGGGAATACAGGCGTCAGGTTCGATATCAACCGATGCTGTGCTTGGCGCAGGAGGATTCCGCATGATGTTGATGGAGAAATTTCCATCGCTGGTAAAAATAAACTGGCCCACTGGATGCTCACCAAACGCATAAATCGGCGCGGCTCCCGCAGGCGTATCGACATACCGCGTCAATCTCCACACACCAACCAACTGCTTCCCGATGTTTTTGACCTCAGCAGGGGAAGTGGCAGGCGCAGGAATTTGCCCCCATGCCGAGGATGAAAATATAAGTCCACAACTGACCGCCAGTAAGACCCGGATATTCTTCATGTGAACGCTTTCTTCGACGAGATAACTCACGTTGAACTACTTTTTTTCTTGCGGAATTCCTTAGGCGAAGTGCCGAACCATCGCTGACAAGCCCTGCAGAACGTGCTCTGATCGGCAAAGCCGACCAGGAAAGCAACCTGTCCCAGCGCCATCTGCTTCTTGGCCAGATATTCGCGTGCCAGGTCACGCCGTGTTTCATCCAGCAGATCGTTGTAGGAAGTGCCTTCATCTTCCAGCCGGCGCTGCAAGGTGCGCTCGCTGATGCATAGCGCCGCTGCCGCCACGCTACGCGGCGGCGAACCATCCGGCAGGCAGCGGACGATCACTTCGCGCACGCGTGGCGCAAAGCGCTGCTGATCCATCTTATCCAGGAACTCCACCGCAAACCGCTCGTGCAGCGCCGACAAGGCCGCGTTCGACGCCGGCAGCGGCGCATGCAGGTCGGCGGCGGACAACAGGAAGCCATTGTGGGCCGCGCAAAACCGCACCGGCCCGCCAAACACCCGCGCATGCATCTGCGTGCTGCCCGGCTCCACATGCGCCAGTTCGATCGCCAGCGGATTGATTTGCTTGCTCGCGATCCAGCGGCAAATATTGAGGATGGTGATCAGCACGAACTCGCAGCGCTGACGCGGCACCGCCAGCTCGCCGCCGTTGATGGTCAGGCGCAGCCACTGCGCGCCCTCCGCATCGGGCTCCAGCGAGAACACCGCCGCATCGCTGATGATGCGGATGTAGCGAATGAAGCGCTGCAGCGCCGCCTCCATGGTCGGCGCGGTGATCATCGTGTACATCAATAGATCCAGCGTGGCCGGGCGCGGTTGCTCCGACGCGGCCAGCGACACCGCCTCGTCGCCCGATACTTCGGTGATCACATTCCACAACATACTGAGCTTGTCGCTGGCGATGCGCTGATGCGGATTGCGGAAGCTCTCCTCCTCGATACCGGCGCGCGCGAATATCGGCTGCGGATCAAGTCCTATCGTCAGCAGCATCTCCCAGATACCAATCAGCCACGATCCGGCCGTGGTGGGTTGTTCCATACACTTCGTCTCCAGATTGTCTTTATCGGTCAAAAACTTGGCTTTCAGAAGCAAGACGGTTCTTGGCGCCGTCTTTACAGTCACACCTAACAAGTTCGACCCTAAATAAATACTAAACGAAAACGCGCACCGCAGTGAGGAAGAATTAGACCTTCCGATCACAGCGCGTGCGCCTGGAGACACGCATGCCCGAATTAAGCCGCAGCCCCCTTCCCGGCCAGATGATGCGCCGGCCCTTGCTGATCTCCTCATTGCTGCGCCACGCCGACCGCTATTTCGGCAACCGCGAAATTGTGTCGCATGGCGACGACGGCAACGTGCATCGCTACACCTGGCACGACTGCCACCAACGCTCGCAACGCCTTGCGCGCGCACTGGAGCAACTCAATGTCCGCATGGGCGACCGCATCTCCACGCTGGCCTGGAATGGCTACCGCCACCTGGAGCTGTACTACGGCATCTCCGGCATGGGTGCGGTGATCCACACGCTCAATCCGCGCCTGCATGCGGAGCAATTGGCCTACATCCTCAACGACGCCGGCAGCCACTACCTGTTCTTCGAGCGCTCCTTCGCGCCGCAAGTGCGAGAGCTGGTTGCGCACTGCCCCGCCATCAAAGGCTACGTGCTGCTGGGCGACGAGGCCGCGCTGCAAGGCATTGAAGGCATTCCAAATTTACTCAGCTACGAAGCCCTGCTCGCGCCGGACGCCGACAACTGGAGCTGGCCCGTCTTCGACGAAGACGCCGCCTCGGGCCTGTGCTACACCTCAGGCACCACCGGCAATCCCAAGGGCGTGCTGTACTCGCACCGCTCCACCGTGCTGCACGCCTACGCGCAGGTCGCGCCGGACGCCTTCAACCTGTCCGCCGCCGACTGCATCCTGCCGGTGGTGCCCATGTTCCACGTCAACGCCTGGGGCCTGCCCTACTCCGCCGCGCTGGTCGGCGCCAAGCTGGTGTTGCCGGGACCGGCGCTGAGTGGACCCGCGCTGCACGCTATGTGTGAACAGGAAGCGGTGACCTTCTCCGCCGGCGTGCCCACCATCTGGCTCGGCTTGCTGAACTACGTGCGGGAACAAGGCAAACGATTTACCACGTTTAAACGCGTGGTCATCGGCGGCTCCGCCTGTCCGCCGGCGCTGATGGACAGCTTGCGCGACGACTACGACATGCAAGTCATCCACGCCTTCGGCATGACGGAACTGTCGCCGCTGGCCACCGTCTGCACGCCGCAAGCGCAGCACGCGGAATTGCCGCCGGAAGAACTGCGCGCACTGCTGCAAAAGCAAGGTCACGTGCTCTACGGCCTGGACGCCCGCATCGCCGACGACGAAGGCAACGAACTGGAATGGGACGGCGCCACCTGCGGCCACCTGCAAGTACGCGGCCAGTGGGTGGTGGATTCCTATTACGGCCATCCGCCCGGCAGCGCCGTCAAGGACGGCTGGTTCCCCACCGGCGACGTGGCCCACATCAGCAGCGACGGCTATGTCCAGATCACCGACCGCAGCAAGGACTTGATCAAGTCGGGCGGCGAATGGATCGGTTCCATCGACCTGGAAAACATCGCCATGTCGCATCCGCAGGTGCAACTGGCCGCCTGCGTGGGCGTGGCGCACGACAAGTGGGACGAGCGTCCTTTGCTGGTGGTGGTGCGCAAGCCCGGCACGGACATCGATCCCGCCGAACTGCTCGCCCTCTACGACGGCAAGGTGGCCAAGTGGTGGATACCGGACGACGTGGTGTTCGTCGACAGCCTGCCGCTCGGCCCCACGGGAAAAATTCTGAAGCACCGTGTACGTGAACAGTTTCGCCAGCATCTGAAAACATAAAAATTACAACCACAACAAAGAAGGAGACAAACATGATCAGCACAAAAGAAATGTGTACCGTTGCCGCACTGGGCCTGGCAATGTCGGCACAGGCGCAGCAGGCGGCACCGGAAACCGCTCCGGCGGAAGCGGCCGACGTCAACACCGTGGTCGTCACCGCGCAAAAGCGCGAGCAGCGCCTGCAGGACGTGCCGGTGTCGGTGAGCGTGATGAATGCGCAATCGCTCACCAGCGCCAAGATCGACACCGGCACCGAAGTGGCCCGCCTGGTGCCCAACCTGCGCGTGTCGACCCTGGGCGACGAATCGCAGCCGAAGTTCTCGCTGCGCGGCATCTCCACTTCCGAATTCAACCTCAACGCCATCTCGCCGACCGGCGCGTTTTTTGACGAAGTCTATATCGGCGCCCAATACCTGGGCGGCGCGCAAATCTTTGATATTGAACGTGTTGAAGTGCTGCGCGGCCCGCAAGGCACGCTGTTCGGCAAGAACACCACGGCCGGCGCGGTCAACTTCATCTCCAAGCGTCCGCGCTTCAAGGAGGAAGCGGAGATCACCGTCGGTGCCGGCACCGACGGCTACCGCGAAACCAAGGGCGTGGTGGAAGTGCCGCTGGTCGAGGACCGTCTGACCGCGCGCTTCGCCTTCACCGGCGCGCACTCGGACGGCTACGTCAAGAACGTCAATCCCGCCGGCCACGACTTGTCCAATATCGACCGCAAGGCCGCGCGCCTGACACTGGCCTACAAGGACGGCGACGGCCTGAATGGGACGCTGCGCCTGTTCGGCGTGAACAGCAATCCGGACGCCATCGGCGTGGTCAATACCGGCATGCTGGCCGGCGGCCTGAACGCCAACGGCAAGAATCCGCGCATCAATCCCTTCAACGGCCAGCCGCTGGGCGACCGCGAAGTGGCGGACGACCGCTCCGGTGAAATCGCCGTGCGCGGAACCGGCGGCTACCTGACCCTGAACAAAAGCACCGACCTGGGCACCATCACCTCGATCACTTCGTTCCTCAACGGCCGCTTCCAGAACCTGGTCGATGCCGACGGTACCATGGACCCGCTGTTGCACATCGACTTCCACTCACGCAACCATGAGTTCAGCCAGGACTTGCGCTTTGCCACCGCGTTTGACGGCCCGTTCCAGTTCATCACCGGCTTGTACCATCAGCGCGACAACGTCGACATCGGCACCACCTACACCATCTTCGGCGGCCCGCCGGTGCTGCCCATCCTGAACCAGCAATACCTGCAGGAGCGCCGCTCCACCGCGCTGTACATCGACGGCACCTACGACATCGACAAAGTCTGGAGCATCTACGGCGGCGTGCGCTACACGCGTGACGAAGGCCGCCTGGCCGACTTCCGCGTAACGCCGGTGATTCCGGTGCAACCGGAGCTGCGCTACGACGACCGCAAGCCCACCGGCCGTCTCGGCGTCGACGCCAAGCTGACCCGCAGCCTGATGCTGTACGCCCACTATGCACGCGGCTACCGCAGCAGCGCCTTCAACGGCGGCGCGCTGACCAATGCGGCAGACCTCAACGTGGCCAAGCCGGAGTACTTGAACTCCTACGAAGGCGGCGTCAAATCGCAGATGCTGGACAACAAGCTGACCCTGAACGTATCGGCCTTCCGCTACGACTTCCGCAACCAGCAGTTCCTCAACGTGATCGGCATCGGCAACCAGCAACTGGTGAACGCCGGCCAGTCGCGCATCACCGGCATGGAGATCGAGAGCTTCCTGCAGGTGAACAAGCAACTGCGCTTGAGCGCCAGCCTGGGCCTGCTGGATGGCAAGTACCGCACCCTGATCCTGAACGGCGCAGACCTGTCCGGCAAGCGCATGATCGAAGCGCCGCGCTACACCGGCAACGTCGGCATCGACTACAGCATCCCGGTCAACGCCTACCTGCTGACCGTGCATGGCGACGCCAGCTTCATCGGCGAGCAGTACTTCCTGGCCACCAACGCGGACAACTCGCGCGTGGGTGCGACGCGGGACGTATCGGCGCGCATCGCCCTGCTGTCGCCGTCGAAAAAGGTGGAAGTCGCCGTTTATGGTAAAAACCTGAGTGACAACCGCAATCCGACCGGTATCGTGCTGGACGCCACGTCGCAGACCAAGTTCACGCCTGTGCCCTACCCGCGCCGCTACGGTATCGACGTCACCTTCCGTTACTAAAAGCATGGAGACCAGCATGAGCATCAAAATGGAACGCTACACACTCGGCGCCAATGACGGCCGGGCCATCCACGTCATCTCGTGGTCCGGCCCGGTGATCAAGGGCGTGGTGCAGATCGTCCACGGCATGGCCGAGCATTCGGTGCGCTACGAGCACGTGGCCGCCGCATTGATGGCGGCCGGCTACCGCGTCATCGCCAGCGAGCACCGTGGCCACGGCCAGGCAGCGCTGGACGACGGCAGCCTGGGCGACTTTGGCGCGCGCGGTTTCCAGGGACTGGTGGATGATATGGCGGTGGTCACGCGGCACGCGCGCGCTGGCCACTTCGGCCTGCCGGTGCTGATGCTGGCCCACAGCATGGGTTCGATGGCGGCGCAGATCTACCTGTTGGAGCACGGCGCACTGCTGGACGGCTGCGCGCTGTCCGGCACCACCGCGCTGGAGTTACTCGATCCGCGCGTTTCCGGCTGGACGGTGGAAAGCGCCAACGCCACAGTGGCCGATGCGCAAACGCCGGTGGACTGGCTGAGCCGCGATCCGCAAGTGCCGGCCGCCTACATGGCCGATCCGCTGTGCGGCTTTGCGCTAACCTTGCCGTCGCTGTTCTCCATTTTCGATGTCGGCAACAGCACGGCCGATCCGGCGCAGCTGGCGCGCATGCGCAAGGACTTGCCGTTGCTGCTTTTCACCGGCGACCACGACCCGGTGAACGGCATGCTGGCCTGGTTCGATCCGCTGGTGCGGCGCCTACGTGAAGCCGACGTGCAGGACTTGTCCACCCACGTCTACGGCGGCGCACGCCACGAAGTGCTGAACGAAACCAACCGCGCCGAGGTCATAACAAATCTGGTGGCTTGGTGCGACCGGGTGACCGCCTCACTCTAGCAATCCCTTCCCCTGCACAGTACCGGACAGCAGCGCCGCAAGGCGCCGCTGGCGGTCCCGTGCGCCCCAACGCAAAGGAATGAACATGACCCAGATATTTGTCGACGGCCTGCTGAAAGGCAAAGTTGCCCTGATTACCGGCGGCGGCAGCGGCATCAACCAGCGTATCGCCGAGACTTACGCTGCGGCCGGCGCGGCGGTTGCCATCGTCGGCCGCAACCTGGACAAGGCGGAGCTGGCTGCGGCGGCCATCCGCGCCGCCGGCGGGCAAGCGATAGGCCTGTCGGCCGACGTGCGCGACCACGACCAGATCTACGCCGCCCTGTTCCGCACGCACCAGCATTTCGGCCGGCTCGACATCGTCGTGGCCGGCGCGGCGGGTAACTTCGTCGCCAATGCGGTGGACATGTCGGCGCGCGGCTTCCGCACGGTGATCGATATCGACTTGATCGGCACCTTCAACACCGCCCACGCGGCGCATGAATTCCTGTCCAAGCCGGGCGGCATGCTGCTGGCCATCTCCGCCATCCAGTCGCGGCTGCCGACGGCCACGCAAAGCCATGTGTGCGCCGCCAAGGCCGGCATCGACATGCTGATCCGCACGCTGGCCATCGAATGGGGCGCGGTGGGCATCCGCTGCCTAGGCATCGCGCCCGGACCGGTGGGCGATACGGAAGGCATGCGCCGCTTGGCGCCGGACGGCCAGCGCAGCTGGGACCGTCTGCTGCGCGGCATCCCATCGGGCCGCGCCGCCAGCCGCGACGAGGTGGCAGCGTTCGCGTTGTTCCTCGCCAGCGGCGCGGCCGACTACATCAACGGCGCCGTCTTGCCGATCGACGGCGGCCAGACGGCGGTCGGCAGCCTGGAGTTCGGCGCCATGCTGAGCGAATCATTGGGACATGCGACGGCGGCGGTGGCATGATGAAAACCGCATCCGTGCTGCGCTGCGACCTGCTGGTGGTGGGTGGAGGCATCAACGGCGCCGGCATCGCGCGCGACGCCGCCGGCCGTGGCTTGTCGGTGGTGCTGTGCGAGCAGGATGATTTGGCGGCGCATACTTCATCCGCCTCCTCCAAACTGATCCACGGCGGCCTGCGCTACTTGCAGTACGGCGAACTTGGGCTGGTGCGCAAGGCGCTGCGCGAGCGCGAAGTGCTGATGCGCTCGGCGCCGCATCTGATCCGGCCGCTGCGCTTTGTATTGCCGCAGTTGCCGGGACTGCGTCCGGCATGGATGCTGCGCTGTGGGCTGTTCCTGTACGACCATCTGGCGCGGCGTGAACTGCTGCCCGGATCGGCATCGCTGGACTTGCGCACGCACGCGACAGGACAAGCGCTGGCGGCCGGTCTGCGCAGTGGCTTCATGTATTCCGACGCCGCCGTCGACGATGCCCGGCTGGTGGTGCTCAACGCGCTGGATGCGCACGAGCGCGGCGCCACCATCTTGCCGCGCACTCGTTGCGTGTCTCTCCATGCCAGCAACCAGACCTGGCACGCCAGCCTGCGCGCCGAGGACGGCACCACCACCACGGTGGAAGCACGCTGCCTGGTCAACGCCACCGGCGCCTGGGCGCTCGACCTGTTGCAACAAGCGCAGATCGCCAGCCAGCGCAAGCTGCGCATGGTCAAGGGCAGCCACATCGTGGTGCCGCGCCTGTTCGAGCATGAGGAGGCCTATCTGTTCCAGAACGACGACGGCCGCATCGTCTTCGCGCTGCCGTTTGAACAGCACTACACGCTGATTGGCACCACCGACGTGGAATTCACGGAAGACCCGCGCCGCGTAACCATCAGCGCCGAGGAAACTACCTACCTGTGCAACATCAGCAACCGCTACTTCCGCAAGCAGATCGGCCCGGCGGACGTGGTGTGGAGCTATGCCGGCATACGCCCGCTGCTCGATGACGGCGCCGGCAACGCGGCCGCCGTCACTCGCGACTACGAGCTGCTGACCGACACGCGCGCCGCGCCGCTGTTGTCTGTATTCGGCGGCAAGGTCACCACCTATCGCAAACTGGCGGAGGAAGCCCTGAACCGCATCGCCGGCATGATACCCGTGCCCGGCGCGGCGTGGACCGCCGTCGCCTGCCTGCCCGGCGGCGACGTGCTCGGCGCCGCGCCCGCCAATGCCTCGGTCCTGAACTTTGACGATTTCATCGGACGCATCCAGCGCCAATATCCATGGCTCCCCGCCACGCTGGCCAAGCGCTACACCCGCGCCTACGGCACACGCGTGCACAAGCTGCTGGCCGGCTGTCAATCGCTGGCCGACCTCGGCGTCGCCCTATCGCCCGGCCTGCACGAAGGCGAACTGCGCTATCTCATGGAAGCCGAATGGGCCCGCAGCGCCCACGACGTGCTGTGGCGGCGCACCAAGCTGGGCCTGCAAGCACCGCCTGGTGCGGCACGCCTGATCGACGCCTGGATGCAACGCCATCTGCGCCAGACGCCTGTTCTCGCCGCAGGAGGCCGGCATGGATGACTACATCCTCGCGCTCGACCAAGGCACCACCAGCTCGCGCGCCGTGCTGTTTGACGCCGCAGGCCGTGTGGCCGGCTGCGCGCAGCACGACATCCGCCAGATCTTTCCCCAGCCGGGCTGGGTGGAACACAACCCGAACGAACTGTGGCACTCGCAATTGACAGCGGCGCGTGAAGTGCTGGAGCGCTGCGGCGTGAGCGCCACGCAAGTGCGCGCCATCGGCTTGGCCAACCAGCGCGAAACCACCATCCTGTGGGACCGCGCCAGCGGACAGCCGCTGATGAACGCCATCGTCTGGCAAGACCGCCGCACCGCCGCGTATTGCGACGCGCTGCGCCGGGACGGCTACCAATCGCTGATCGGCGAGAAAACCGGGCTGGTGATCGACGCCTATTTCTCCGCCTCCAAACTGAAATGGATGCTGGACCACGTCCCCGGCGCTCGCCAGCGCGCACTGCGCGGTGAGCTGGCCTTCGGCACAGTCGACAGCTGGCTGGTCTACAAGCTCAGCGGCGCGCACGTGACCGATGCCAGCAACGCCTCGCGCACCATGTTGTTCAACATCCACACCGGACGCTGGGACGAGGAATTGTTGGCGCTGTTCGACATACCGGTCGCAGTGATGCCCGAAATCGTCGATAGCAGCGGCCACATCGCCACCGCCTCGGCCGACTTGCTTGGCTGCGCCATACCCATCACCGGCATCGCCGGCGACCAGCAGGCCGCCACCTTCGGCCAGGCCTGCCATCAGCGTGGCAGCGCCAAGAACACCATCGGCACCGGCAGCTTCCTGCTGATGAACGTCGGCGACGTGCCGGCGCCATCGGCCAACCAATTGCTGACCACCGTCGGCTGGCGCCTGGGCGGCCGCACCACGCACCTGATCGAAGGCAGCGTCTTCATGGCCGGCGCCACCTTGCAATGGTTGCGCGACGGGCTCGGCATCGTGAACGAAGTCAGCCAGGTGGAACAACTGGCCGGCATGGTGGCCGATGCGGATGGCGTGGTGCTGGTACCGGCCTTCTCAGGACTTGGCGCACCGCACTGGGACCCGTACGCGCGCGGCACCATCCTCGGCCTGCATCGCGGCTCGACCCGGCACCACATTGCACGCGCCGCGCTGGACGGCATCGCCTACCAGACCGTGGACGTGTTGCGCGCCATCGAGGCCGATTCCGGCGTGGCGCTGCGCGAACTGCGGGTTGACGGCGGCGGCGCTCGAAGCGACCTGCTGCTGCAGTTGCTGGCCGATGCACTGGGCATTCCCGTGTTACGGCCGGTGAATATCGAGACGACGGCGCTGGGCGCCGCGCAATTGGCCGGGCTGGGTGCGGGTCTGTGGGAAGGTATTGAGGAGCTGGAAAGTCATTGGCAAGTGGAACGTTGCTTCACACCAGCGACCTGCGCCGACCGCCGCGCCTGGGCCATGTCGCGCTGGCACGATGCCGTGTCGCGTTCAGTTGCGTGGGCAACATCATAGGAGATGGACTTGGCTAGAAAACTTATCGTCGGCAATTGGAAAATGAACGGCAACCGCGAGACCATCAAAGCGCTGTTGGCGGAGATCGTTGCGGCGGGTTGTGAGGCAGCCGTCTGCGTTCCCCACCCTTACCTGGCGCTGTGTGCGCATCTACTTGCCGGCAGCAAGGTCCGGCTGGGCGCGCAAGACCTGTCCGCACACACAGCTGGCGCCTATACAGGAGAAGTCTCGGCCGCCATGCTGCGCGAGTTCGGCTGCGCCTATGTGCTGGTCGGCCACTCGGAACGCCGCGTCTACCATGCCGAGTCCGATGCAGTCATCGCCCGCAAAACCGAGCGCGCCGTTGACGCCGGCTTGATCCCCATCGTTTGTATCGGCGAAACGCTGCACGAGCGCCAAAGCGGGCAAACCGAAGCCGTCCTTGCGCGGCAATTGCATGCGCTGCCCTTTGCCGGACTGGGGAATGTGGTCATCGCCTATGAACCCATCTGGGCCATCGGCAGCGGTGCCAGCGCTTCGCCCGAAGTCGCCCAGCAGGCACATGCGGCGATCCGAGGCCACGTAGGCGCCACCACCAAAATCCTCTACGGCGGCAGCGTCACGGCCTCCAACGCCGCCAGCCTGCTAGCCATGCCCGACATCGACGGCGCGCTCATCGGCGGTGCCTCCTTGAACGCCAAGGACTTCCTGCGCATTGCCCAAATGGCTCAGTGAGCGGCGGTTGTGAAAAAGCATCAAAAAATTCCTGTCGCTATGAATTAGGTGTGCTGCCGCACCATCAATGGAAAAACCGCAGGCGGCCTCAAGTGCGATTCTGTAATCTTGATGAACGACATTAAACTAATTTCATGATTCGTCCGACAAGAAGGCAGAGAGATTCCATGGGCATCGCCAAAATCGACCGCAGGCACCGAGCTGAGCTGCACCCTGAGGCAATTTGCAAGAGATCGAACAAAGGGGGCGGTTGGGTGTCGCTGGCCGATTTATACAAGTCGCAATGGCGTTCCGTATTGTCCCAGGCGCAATTTATTACGCGGTCACGTCAGGCCGCCGAAGAAATTACGCAGGACGTTTTTGCTTTCGTTTGGCAGCACGGCGACTCCTACGAATCAGCCAAGAGTAGTTTAGCCACTTGGCTTTCGATGCTATGCCGCAGCAGGTCCCTCGACTATCTCCGCTCTCAGCGAGCAGGATACCGAACGGCCGATGTCGATGCCCGGATAACTTCGGCTCATGAGGAGTCCGACCCGGAGGCGCAGCATGCCAGCAGCAGGTTGCGAGATGCTGTGAGCATCGCACTGAGGGCATTGCCCAAGCAGCAAAAGCAGCTCTTGGTCATGCATTATTACTCCGACTTATCGCATGCAGAAATTGCGATCCTTGCCGACCTTCCGCTCGGCACGGTAAAGACAACGATACGGCGAGCTAGAATCGCCTTGGGCATGAACCGGATGCTTGATGCATTCGACGTTCACTAGTCAACGATCTGGCGCACATCCACCGACTGCAGCCATTTGACATGGCGCGGTCCGGTGCGGATGTCCTTGCCCGAGATGAGGGCCAACGGACCTTCGGCGGCCGCCAACGGTTTGCCGTCGCGCTCGAACAGCACCAGCACCAAGTCGCCCAGCTCGGTGTTGAACAATTCGCTCCACGAGAACACCACCTTGTAGCCATCCGTTGCAGTGGCGATGATAACCAATTTTTTTACGGTGTTGTGATCGGTGGTCTGCACCTTGGCGCGTTCCAGCACGGCACGCAGGCGCACGCCTTTCAGCACGCTGGGCGGCGCACCAGCCTCGCGGGCCGGGAGTCGTAATTCTACAATCTGATCGGCAGTGAACTGGCGCAAGTCTTCCACGCTCAGCGACTGCGCTTGCTGTACCGCCCCGCCTATCGCCACGCGACCGGCAGGTGCCGATGGCGGCTGCGTATCGTGGGCTTGCGCCGCCAGGCCCGAGCCGAGGGCAATCGTCAGTACCACTCGCAACAGCAAAGAAGTCATCTCGGGTTCCGTAGTCAAAGATCAGTAGCGTTATATAGTAAATTATACTGCGGTGTGGCGCCGAGCTCCGCGATACGTTATATTTCTGCATATACAGCGCACTCCACAAGGACTTTCGATGCTCCAGCATGACCAGCAACCGGTGTTTGGCACCCGGCTTCCGCCTGCGGTGGAAGCGCGCTGGGATCCGTGCTGCACGCCGCCCGCCCCGGCGGCAGTGGCAGCGCCGGCAAAGCGGGCGCGACTGGCGGAGCTCGATCCCAACATCCATTGCTCCATCGTCGGCACTTGCCTGAGCACGGCGGAACTGCGTCGGCTGATTCCACGGTATGCGCCACAGCTGGACCGCAAGCATGCGACCGACCTGCAAATCCATCACACTGCGGTGGAGCTTTCCACCAACGGCGGCGTGGTCGCCAAGGAACTCAACAAAGCACTCGATACACGCCATGCGCTGACCATCAAGAAATTCCGCGCCGCGAACGATGAACACGCGTTGAAACTGCTGTGGCAAGAAGCGCTATCGAACGGCGACGTGCCCGGCGCCTACTGGGCGCTGATGACGCATCCGGCGGCCAGCTTCGACCTTCGCACAGTCGCCTTTGGCGATGTTCACATGCTGTCGCACCTGGTCGGAGCCTCCAACCGCGCCGACATTCGCCGGCTGGTGCAACTGGAAGAAGAATGCGAACGCCTCAAGGAGCACAACGCCGATCAGCAAACGCGCCTGCATGAAATGAGCCAGCAACATACGGCGGCGATGGAACGGTTGCAGCGGCAGTTGGCTACCCGACCGGCGCAAAGCGAGTCGGATCCACTGCCGACGGAAGTGTCGCAGCTGCGTGCCGCGCTGGCGGACCGCGACCAGAAACTGGCGCTGCACACCGAGCGCCGTAACGACACGGAACAAAGACTACTAGCCGAGCAAGAACGTAACACGGCCTTGCAGTTGTCCGTGCAGCAGGCCAGCGAGGAAGTGGAAACGGCACGCACGGAGCTGCGTGCCCTGGAGCAAGCGTTAGTGCAAACGATGAAAGCCGACGGCGACGATACTGCCGGCGTCTCGCTGCCGCAGTTGCACGGCAAATGTGTGGTGTATGTGGGCGGCCGCCCCGGAGCGACGGCCGTGCTTGGCAAACTGGTGGCGGCGGCCGGCGGTGAGCTGCTGGTGCACGACGGCGGCATCGAGGATCGTAAGGGGATGCTGCCGACCTTGCTGCCGCGTGCGGACCTGGTGGTCTTCCCGGTCGACTTCATCAGCCACAACGCCATGCACGTCACCAAGCAGGCCTGCGTCCGTCACAACATTCCCTGCCATCCTATCCGCAGCGCCAGTGTCGCCAGCTTTGTGGAACTCATGCAGCGTCTTATACCTTAACGCAAGCTGGTGGCCGCATTCAGGTTAGCGCTTCAGCTCCTTCAGCAATGGTGCCATTTGCTCGTTAGCGGCCGCTACTGCTGCCGCTTCCATGGCGCGGAATTGTTCCAGCACGCGCACACCGGCTTCGGTCAATTGCGCGCCGCCGCCGCGCGTGCCGCCGACTGCGCTCTGCACCAGCGGCTCACGAAAACTACGGTTCATCACGTCCACCAACAGCCATGCGCGGCGATAGGACATATCCATGGTGCGCGCCGCCGCGCTGATCGATCCGGTTTCACCGATGGCAGCCAACAGGTCGGCCTTGCCCGGCCCCATTGCCACCTCATCGTGGTGCCAGACGCGTAGTTTCAAAGCGAGTTTCGCTGCCATCAAGACTTCTTCCGACGAAAAAATTCATTATATCGCCGCCCATGAGGCAGATATAATTTGTCATCGTTATATCCGTCTGAATATAGTGAACTTCGAAAGGAATTTGTAGATGGCCTCACCACCAAACGAAGCGACAGAGCGGCTGTTTTCATACGGCACACTGCAACAGCCTGAGGTGCAAATGGCCACCTTCGGCCGGCTGCTTGTATCCAGCCAGGACGTCCTGCCCGGATATCGCCTGTCCTCAGTGGCAATCGACGACCCGGATGTGGTCAAGACCAGCGGCAAGACCCACCACCCCATCATTTCCCACACAGGATCACCGGCAGACACCATCGCCGGCGCAGTGTTGGCCATATCCACCGAGGAGCTGCGGCACGCCGACCGCTACGAGGTAGCGGCATATCGTCGCCAAAGCGTCACCCTGGCTTCCGGCGCGGTCGCTTGGGCCTACGTCGATGCGCGCGACGAGCTGGCATGACGGCGGGCTTCAGGGTGACGGGGTCCAGGGCGACGGGGTCTGCTCTGTCATTCGGACATGCAGAGGCATCGCTTGAGAAATCTCAAGGTGATAAAGACAGATCGTGATCTAAGCCACCGACGGGTGATTAGGTGCAGAACGCGCGCCCTCGGCGCGTGAGGCTGGGCGCTTGGCGCCCAACAGTTGGGCGATTCGGGGCGGGATGGCCCGGTAGGGCCATGCCCTTCGAATCTCACACGCAAGGCCCGCAGGGGCCTTGCTCGCTTCCACCAGGAAATAAAAAACCGCCAGCCTGAACGCGATCAAGATCGCGCTCAGTGCCGGCGGCTTTTTTATTGTCCTGGCGGAAGCGGTGTAATGCACACCACTAGCATCCATACGCCCTACAAAAGAGGCTATGCAGCACGTACCTACATTCATGCCTACCGCAACGTCGAGATTACAACTGGTCAGTCTGCACGAATCGGAGAGGCCACCCGCGCCTTCACAAACTCTTCTAGCGGCTGATCAATTAGCTCAGTGATCGGCAGGAAACCGTTCGGCTGAAGCACATCTCCGGTAGCAACCGTCTTCCAATCGCCTGAATCCGTGCAGATAAACAAAATGCCGCCTGGAGTTATTTCAGCGCTAAAGTTAACTTGTGCATTTGCCAACACCTCACCGCCGTGTGTGAAGCGAACGACAATGGTAAAAAAGTATTTTCCATCGCAAAACTGGGGGGTAATCAGCGATGCCGCCGGATCGATCTGGATTTTTTTATTGAGCGCGCCGAGAAACAGCATCGCCGATTGGCGGAGTGCTTCTCGTGCGCGTTGATCATTCTCGGACTTCTCTATCAAGTCATTGCGCAGCTTGTTGTAAAACGCCTGGTCCATTGGTGACTCCGTTGACTGCCGTAAAGTTTCAAAGAAAGTGCTTCGCGGGGCCGGGAACCGAACTGGTTCCCGGGTTACTTCTGCCGTTAACGCTTACTGTTCGGCGTCACCTTTGCTGGCACCCAGGTCGCGCCTGGCTTCGACGTTGGTGGTGCACGACGATTATCGGGAATGGTTGCCCAATTGTCAGTCTGGCCACCACGTGGACCTTGCTCACGGTAGATGCCACCATTGTTGCCAGGGTTCTGGCCGGGTTTGATGCCTGAGGTCATAAAGACTCCATAATTTATTAGCTAAAATAAGTTGTTCACCGTGTTTTACGGTATTAAAATGGAGTCCTCAGTTCGTTGTTTACGACACTGAGGACTGGTCAACCATCCTACGATCTCCTGATCATATGGGTGAAAGCCATATCCGATCCCTGCCTTTCCAGCACAACATTGCTGGCTATGTTTCCGCCTCCCAGCGGCTGGGTTCAAAATTGCGGGGTCTTCGGTCTGAACACCGGAGATCCCCACCTCTACAAGCCGAAGCCCACTAGATCTAGTGGCTACTCCCTACTTGATGACTGATTGTAGTAGCCTGCAATTTTGCTTACAAGGGGAAAATTTTGTCTCCGAAAACACTTTTGCTCTTGACATTAAGGGGCGCCATTCATGAAGCCGAGTTCCGCGCTAGCACTCACTAACATTGCTTATTTATTAAGGTTTATTTGATAATGTTTTAGCCAAAAAATGCTACCTTACCTATGAAAGAAGCTTCGGCGGCCGTGACTATTGAAGAAAACATCACAAGTCACCCGGTCAAGTTTCGATGATGCAGCAGTACAGCTTCGCTCTGTAGTAGCCACCAGCACGGCGACGGGGTTTGCTCTGTCATTCGGACATGCAGAGGCATCGCTTGAGAAATCTCAAGGTGATAGAGACAGATCGTGATCTAAGCGACCGACGGATGATTAGGTGCAGAGCGCGCGCCCTCGGCGCGCGGGGCTGGGCGCTTGGCGCCCAGCAGTTGGGCGATTCGGAGCGGGATGGCCCGGTAGGGCCATGCCCTTCGAATCTCACACGCAGGGTGCGCAGGCACCCTGCTCGCTTCCGCCAGGAAACAAATAAAAAACCGCCTCATGGGCGGTTTCTTATTTGTTTCCTGGCGGAAGCGGTGAGATTCGAACTCACGAACGGCTCACACCGTCGGCAGTTTTCAAGACTGCTGCCTTCAACCACTCGGCCACGCTTCCTAAGTGTGCAGCATTATACAGATTTCCCACACCAAAACCACCTTCGGTCGCCTTTGCCGATAAGCTCGCCCTGCCCTGCGCCCATTTTCCGCTCAAGGCGCATGCGAATACCTTCACCTTGAGCGCCTGCGGTACTCACTCACTGGCACGAATCTATTCCGTTACCCTCAGCTTGCCCTGCTTCATCTGCGTCACGTAATCCTGCAATTGCTCGCGCCTGGCTTGCAGCTTGCTCTCATGCTGCAGCACCTCCTCCAGCGCCGCAGACGTGGCGCCGGGTGTAAGCTGCTGTTCCAACACGATCCGTCTACTGGCAAGCTCGTCAAGCCTTGCGTTGACCTTCACCATCGCCGCGATCATGCTTTTAAGATGCGGGGCGCTGGAAAAGCGGTTTTCCTCGCGCTTGCGGTCGAAGATCCAGCTGGCCCATTTGGTCGCGCCCAAAGTCCTGGAAGCCTCATCCTTCAGCATCCACAGGAAATTATGCGGATTGTCGAATGCCGCCGTCAGACAGCCGGAGGAAAACTGATGGCAGTTGTCCATGAGGAAGCCGTAATCGCGGCGCTCGCCGATCATGGACTCCGCGCGGTCGGCCACCTCCTGCGAGCCCACCGGCCCGTTTTCATCACAGGATACGAAGATCGACAGGCCGGTCGACAGGCCGCCGAGCCGGTTCAGGAAAGTCCAGGCCGAGACGGCTTCGATGTCGCCATCGCCATTCAAGTGGACGATGCGGCCGTCACCGATGTAGACGCCGGAGTGCTCGGCAATGCCGGTCACGATCGGGCTGTAGAGAATCGAGCCAGGCACCGGATCTACCACCACGCCGCCGGCCAAGCCGTCATAAACCTGCTTCGCGCCAAACAGTGCGAGAGCGCCATACGCCGCCGTGATGATCATCCGATGTTTGCCTGAATCTGAATTTTACGCCGCCCGGCTGGCCCTGCCCGGCGCCCAGTTCTCGCGCAGGGCGCGTTCGAACGCGTCCGCTTCCAGCGGCTTGGAGAACAGATAGCCTTGCACTTCGTTGCAGCCGGAGTTCTTCAGGAAGGCCAACTGCTCCACCGTTTCCACGCCCTCGGCGATCACTTTGTGCTTCAACTGCTGGGCGATGCTGATGATCGTATTGGCGATCGCACAGTCGTTGGTGTCGCCCGGAATGCCGATGGTGAACGAGCGGTCGATCTTGAGCGTGTCGATCGGGAAGCGCTTCAGATACGACAGCGACGAGTAGCCGGTGCCGAAATCGTCCAGCGACAAGGTCACGCCCATGGCCGTGATCCGGTCCATGATGCCGATCACGCGGTCGATGTTGTGCATCAGCGTGCTTTCGGTGATCTCCAGCTCCAGCCACGATGGTTCCAGCCCGTAACGCCGCAAGGTGTCGCTGACGCGCCCCGGCAAGGCCGCCGTGAATTCGCGCGCGGAGACGTTGACCGCCAGCCGGATCGGCGGCAGCCCGGCGTCCTTCCACACTTGCGCCTGCGCGCAAGCCGCTTCCAGCACCCATTCGCCGACTTGCACCACCAGCCCGGTGGCCTCGGCCAGCGGGATGAATTCCGACGGCGGCACCAGGCCGCGCTCGGGATGGCGCCAGCGCACCAGCGCTTCGGCGCCGATGATCTTGCCGTCCGCGATGGCGTACTTGGGCTGGTAGTGCAGCAGCAGTTCGCCGTTGCCCAGCGCGTGGCGCAGGCCGGTTTCGATGCGCATGCGTTCCTGCATGCCCTGGTTCATGTCCTGGCTGTAGAACGCCACGTGGTCGCCGTCCGCGCTGCCTTCCTGCTTGGCGCGGTACATGGCGATGTCGGCCAGCCGCAGCAGGGTTTCGGCGTCGCCGCCGTCCTGCGGATAGACGCTGATGCCGATGCTGCCGCCCACGCGCAGGTCGTGGCCGTCGATCAGGATCGGCGCGGCCAAGGTGGCCAGCAGTTTTTGCGCCACCATGCTGGCTTCGAAGTGCTGGCCGATGTCGAACAGGCCGACCGCGAATTCGTCGCCGCCCAGCCGCGCCACCAGGTCCTGGTCGCGCAGCACGGTGCGGAAGCGGCGCGCCACTTCCACCAGCAACTCGTCGCCGATCTTGCGGCCCAGCGTGTCGTTGATGAGCTTGAAGCGGTTGAGGTCGATGAACAGCACGCAGCCGTGCGCCTTGTTGCGCTGCGCGACCATCAACGCCTGGTCGACCAGCTTGGTCAACAGTGTGCGGTTGGGCAGGCCGGTCAGGGCGTCGTAGTAGGCCAGGTGGTGGATGCGCTCCTCCGCCATCTTGCGTTCGGTGATGTCGGTCAGGTAGGCGATCAGGCCCACCGAGCGATTGTTGATGTCGCACAGCGCCGACAACGACAGGCTGGCCCAGAACACTTCGCCGCTTTTCTTTTTGCGCCGCACTTCCATCAGCCGCCCGCCCTGCTCCAGGAAGGCGTCGTGGAAACCGATGTCTTCGTCATCGTAGAGGAACAGGATGTTGCGGCCGACCGCTTCCACGGCGGTGTAGCCGAACAGGCGCTCCGCGCCCTTGTTCCAGCTGATGATGAAGCCGTTCATGTCCATGGTCAGCACGGACTCGTGGATCTGGTCGAGGATCTGCGCCTGGTGCTGCAGCTTGGCCTCCACCTGCACGTAGGCGTGGGTGGTGCGCTGTGCCACCGAGTGCACCTGCAGCACGCTGGCCGCGAGGCTGGCCAGGCTGGCCAGGTGCTGGCGGTCCAGATCGCTGTAGTGGGCGCGGCCGGACACCACGAAGCGGCCGAACAGGTTGCCGTCGAAACTGATGTCCTGGCTCAGGCTCGGCACGGCGTCGTCGTTGGCCGCCAGCACCGGTTCCACCGGCGGGTGCAGCAGCATCGAGAACGAGTCGGCCGGGATGTATTCGCCCAGCGGACTGTTGAGCACGGCGCGCACGATGCGTCCGAGTTCCTCGGCCAGGGCGGCGCCGCGCAGGCGCAGCACCGCGTCGCATAAGGCCGCGCTGTTGGTCAGGAAATCGGAGACGGGTTGCGCGAGCATCGGTTAGATATTCCTGCTCACCTGGATCGCCCAGTGGTAGGCCTGCAGCTGCGCCTCCCAGTAGACTTCGTGGGAAATGCCGGCCTGCTCCAGGGCGGCGCTGTCGTGCTGCTCCACCAGCTTGAGCAGGTCGCCCAGCGGGCCGGCGCGGTCCAGCAGCGCCATCACCACGTCCAGGTCGAGGCTGAGGGCGGCGACGATTTCGGTCATCGGCATGGCCAGCAGCACGTCCAGCAGCGAGAACACGCCGGCCACGAAGGCCATGTCCTGCTGATCGCGGTCCCAGCCCTGGGCCTTGGCCAGCCCTTCCATCAGCGCGGCGCGCACGGCCGCCAGCGGCAGCAGCGGATTGGCCAGGCCGTCGTCCTGTTGGCGCGCGTACAACAGCAGTTGCAGCCAACGCTGCAACTGGCGGCGGCCCAGCACGTTGATGGCCTGGCCGAAGCTGTGGATCGGCGAACTGAGCGCGAAGGCGGCCGAGTTCACCAGTTTCAGTAAATGATAGGCCAGCGCCGGATCTTGCTTGAGCAGCACTTCCAATTCGCGCGAGTCGGCGTCGCGCGCCAGCAGGCCGAGCAGCGCCAGCAGGCGCTTGCGCGAAGTGCCGTCGCCTTGCGTACAGTCGGGATCGGGATGCAGGGCGAAGTCGCCGGCGAACCAGCTGAAGCCGGCCTTGGCGCAGTCGGCGATGCGTGCTTCGCTGTGCATGCCGGTGGCCAGGTGCGGCCCCGGCTGGGCCACCAGCGCCAGCACCGGCGGCAAGCTGAGCGATGCGTCCACCATCAGCGAACGGGCGCCGCACATGGTGGCGGCCGAGCCTTCGGCCACGCCGTCGAGCATGATGCGGTAGCCGGCGTCGGCGTAGCCGGAAAGCTTTTTCTGGACGGCGACATCGGCGCAGGCGGCGGCCGGCACGCGCAGGATGACGCGGTTGGCTTGCAGCGACTCCAGCTGCGATTGCTCCAGCAGCTGCGGTTGGGGAACGGGGAGGATGCAATCCATGGGCGCCAACGCGGCAAACACGTCGGGCGTTTTCAAGAGCGTCAAAGCTGCCTGGAAGGCGTCGCCGCTGTCGGGCGATAGCTCAAAAGTCAGTGCCACCCACTCGTTGTGAGCGTTGGATACTGCTTGTAATTCCACCAGTGGAAACGGGCTGATTTCAGGCGCAGACATCAATATCTCATCGAGGTTATGCGCGCCATCTTAGACCAACACTTGACTTAAGGCAACCAATTACCATAAAGATACCAGTAGAGGACCAATCGACAGCGCGTGAAACGTACTTCTTTTGCACAATTGCAATAATCTGCGGTCGGAGCAGAAATATAGCAGATATTGCCCTGCAAACACGCACTGTTAAATTTTGCTCAATGGTATTAGTAGCAAGCGTCAGTATTTTCCGACAGGTCCAGCTTTGGTAGCGTTCTCATCTTGCATTCTGCACCGCGAAGCGGATCAGTTCGGCCTGCCCTTCGATGCCGAGCTTGCGTTTGATGTTGAGGCGGTGGGTTTCCACCGTGCGCACGCTGAGGTCCAGGGCGCGGGCGATCTGCTTGTTCGATTCGCCGTTGGCGATGTGGCGCAGCACCTCGTGCTCGCGGGTGGTGAGCTGGTTGTCCTGGTTCTGCGGCTGGGCCAGCTGGCGGGCCAGCGCGGCGCTGTAATAGATGCCGCCGGACATGACGGTCTCGATGGCTACCACGATGTCCTTGCCGGGCGCGTCCTTGAGCACGTAGCCGCGCGCGCCGGCCTGGATCGCCTGCGAGACGTATTCCACCTTGTCGTGCATCGACAGGATCAGCACGGCGATCTGCGGGAAGGCTTGCTTGAACAGCGCGGTGGCCTCGATGCCGTTGGTGCCGCGCATATTAATATCCATCAGCACCAGGTCGATGCGGCAGCGCGCCGCCTGTTCCAGCGCTTCGGCCGCGCCGCCGGCCTCGGCCACCACCTCGAATTGCGGCATCGCTTCGAGCCGGGCGCGCAGGCCGTCGCGCACCAGGGGGTGGTCGTCTACCAGCAGGATTTTGATCGTTTCGGTCATAAAGGATTCAACTATTGTTAGGGGCATGGGCCGTCACCAGCGTGCCGTCGGTGGACGAGACGATCTCGAAACGGCCGCCGACGGCGTCCATCCGCTCCATCATATTGCGCAGGCCGATGCCGCGTTGCGGATGCTGGGCGATGCCTTCGGCGTCGAAACCGTGGCCGTCGTCGCGGATGCGCAGCGTGACGCCGGGCTCGGCGCCGTCCAGCGTGATGTCGATGCCGGTGGCGCCGGCGTGGCGTTCGATATTGGTCAGCGCTTCCTGCGCCAGCCGGAACAGCACGGTGTTGGCGACGTCGGACAAGCCGTCGGTACAGCCCGACGCCTCGAAGTGTACCGGGGTTCCGCTGCTGAGGGTGTACTCCTTGGCCAGATGCTGGAGCGCGGCCGCCAGGCCGAGGTCGTCCAGGATGGCCGGGCGCAGGTTGTGCGAGATGCGCCGCACCTCGGCCATGACGTTGCTGAGCTGGTCGGCGGCGTGCTCGAACACGGCCTGCGCGGCCTCCTTCTGCTCGGGCTTGGCCGACGACAGGCGGATGATGCCGGCCTCGATCTGCAATTTGATCGACACCAGCCACTGGCTGATGCCGTCGTGCAGGTCGCGCGACAGCCGAGCCCGCTCCTCCTCCTGCGACTCGACCACGCGCTGGGCCAGCACCTTGAGCTTGGCGTCGGCCACGCGCAGCTCGCTGATGTTCAGCGCCAGGCCGGAGCTGGCCACGGCCACGGCGGCGGCAATCGCGATGCCGGTAATCCACAGCATGGTGTTGTGGATGTTGCCCGATTGCTGGACGTCGACCTTGGCCAGCGCCTGCTCGACGTCGTCCAGGTAAATGCCGGTGCCCATCATCCAGCCCCACTTCGGCATGGCGATCACGTAGCCGAGCTTGGCCACCGGCTTGTGGGTGGACGGCTTGACCCACATGTAGCGCTCCAGCCCGCCGCCGTTGCGGGCGCGCTGCAGCAGGTTCTGGATGGTGGGCTGGCCATGCTCGTCGCGCAGGCCGATCAGGTTGCGGCCGACCAGCTCGGGCTGGCGCGGATGCATCAGGGTGTTGCCGCCCATGTCGTACAGGAAGAAGTAGCCGTCGTCGCCGTAGCTGAGCGAGGACAGGATGCGCATCGCCTCGTCGCGCGTGGCCTGGTCGTCGCGGCCGGAATCGTAGAGATGCGAAATCGAATGCGTGGCCAAGGTCACGTAATGCTTGAGCTCGGCCTCCTTGCTGCTCAGGTAAGCCTGCTGGATGGTGGCGCGCTGCTGCTGCGCCAGCAGCACCGATTGGTGGCGCACCGCCAGCGCGATCGCGCACAGCGCCAGTATCAGCGGCGTGATGGCCAGGAAAATCACCTTTTGCCGTAATTTCATCCGGCTGCTCCCTCAAATTTCATCCCGCGATTCTACGCTCCCGCACGCCGCCGCCCCTACGTAGTTATACGCAGCGGGCATCAGTAGTGCTGCGCTTGCGGGTGATATCACAATCATGAATACTGCCCATAAGCTAAACACAATACCGACCAACTCTTGGAGGAAGCATGAACGCTCTACCGAATACCCTGGCCAGCAAGCTGGGCTGGGCCGCGCTGGCCCTGTGCGGCGCCTCGGCGCTGGGGGTGGTGGCCCTGCACCGCGGCGAATCGATCAGCGCCATCTGGATCGTCATCGCGGCGGTCTGCGTCTACCTGATCGCCTACCGTTTCTACAGCCTGTACATCTCCGACAAGGTGCTGGGCCTGGACGGCCGCCGCATGACGCCGGCCGCCAAGCTGAACGACGGTCTCGACTACGTGCCGACCAATAAGAACGTGCTGTTCGGCCACCACTTCGCCGCCATCGCCGGCGCCGGTCCGCTGGTCGGCCCGGTGCTGGCCGCGCAGATGGGCTACCTGCCCGGCATGCTGTGGATCCTGGCCGGCGTGGTGTTCGCCGGCGCGGTGCAGGACTTCATCGTGCTGTTCATTTCCATGCGCCGCGACGGCCGCTCGCTGGGCGACCTGATCAAGTCCGAACTTGGCCCGATTCCGGGCAACATCGCCTTGCTCGGCACCTTCATGATCATGGTCATCATCCTGGCGGTGCTGGCGCTGATCGTGGTCAAGGCCCTGACCGGCTCGCCGTGGGGCAGCTTCACCGTGATGGCCACCATCCCGATCGCGCTGTTCATGGGCGTGTATTCGCGCTTCATCCGCGTCGGCCGCATCGGCGAGGTGTCCATCATCGGCTTCGTGCTGCTGATGGCGGCCATCTTCGGCGGCCAGTGGGTGCAGGAAAATCCGGCCCTGGCGCCGATGTTCACCTTCACCGGCACCGAGCTGACCTGGATGCTGATCGGCTACGGCTTCATCGCTTCCGTGCTGCCGGTGTGGCTGCTGCTGGCGCCGCGCGACTACCTGTCGACCTTCCTGAAAATCGGCACCATCGTCGGCCTGGCGCTGGGCATCATCTTCGTGGCGCCGCATCTGCAAATGCCGGCCTTCACCAAGTTCATCGACGGCACCGGCCCGGTATGGTCGGGCTCGATGTTCCCCTTCCTGTTCATCACCATCGCCTGCGGCGCCGTGTCCGGCTTCCACGCGCTGATCGCGTCGGGCACCACGCCGAAGATGATCGAAAACGAAACCCACGCCCGCTTCATCGGTTACGGCGCCATGCTGATGGAATCGTTCGTCGCCATCATGGCGCTCGTCGCCGCCTCGACCATCGATCCGGGCGTGTACTTCGCCATGAACTCGCCGGCCGCGCTGCTCGGCACCACGGCCGAGTCCGCAGCGCAGGCGGTGACCCAGATGGGCTTCTACATCACGCCTGAAATGCTGATCCAGACCGCCAAGGACGTCGGCGAACACAGCATCATTTCGCGCGCCGGCGGCGCCCCGACCCTGGCCGTGGGCATGGCCCACATCCTGTCGAACGTGCTGGGCGGCCGCGAGATGATGGCTTTCTGGTACCACTTCGCCATCCTGTTCGAGGCGCTGTTCATCCTGACCGCCGTCGACGCCGGCACCCGCGCCGGCCGCTTCATGCTGCAAGACCTGCTGGGCTCGTTTGCACCGTCGATGAAGCAGACCGACAACACCTTCGCCAACCTCACCGCCACCGGCCTGTGCGTGGCGGCCTGGGGCTACTTCCTGTACCAGGGCGTGGTCGATCCGCTGGGCGGCATCAACACCTTGTGGCCGCTGTTCGGCATCGCCAACCAGATGCTGGCGGCCATCGCGCTGATCCTCGGCACCTGCGTGCTGTTCAAGATGAAGCGCGGCCAGTACGCCTGGGTCACCATCGTGCCGACCATCTGGCTGCTGCTGTGCACGCTGACGGCCGGCTGGCAGAAGATTTTCGACGCCAATCCGAAGATCGGCTTCTTGGCCCACGCCGCCAAGTACCAGGCCGCGCTGGCCGAAGGCAAGATCCTGGCGCCGGCCAAGTCGGTGGCGCAGATGCAGCAGGTGATCTTCAACGACTATCTCGATGCGTCGCTGGCCGGCTTCTTCGTGATCGTGGTGCTGAGCGTGCTGATCTTCGGCGCCCGCACCGTGCAGGCGGCGCGCGCCAACAGCCGCCCGAGCGCCAACGAAAGCCCGATGGTCCTGTCCACCGCCAAGGTGCAATGATGCTCGGCGACATCGCCAAGGCCGGCCGCTACCTCGGCCAGAGCGTGCGGCTGATGATGGGCCTGCCCGATTACGATGTCTACGTCAGCCATCGCGAGACCACGCATCCGGGCGAGCCCTACATGACGTACGAGGAATTCTTCCGCGAACGCCAGGAGGCCCGCTACGGCGGCGCAGGCAAGCGCGGCGGTTGCTGCTGACGATGAAAACCGGCTCCCCGCGAGCCGGTTTTTTTTCGGTTTTTTTCTCCCGCGCACGGAACTTCTCAGCCCGCCATGGCGTCAAACCTGGATGGCTTACATTTACCAACAGGCATACGCACGCAATATCGGCTGGGTGACGGCAGCCGAGCAGGCCACGCTGCGCAACAAGCGCGTGGCCATCGCCGGCATGGGCGGCGTCGGCGGCGTGCATTTGCTGACGCTGGCGCGGCTCGGCATCGGCGCCTTCCATATCGCCGACTTCGACACCTTCGACATCGCCAACTTCAACCGCCAGGTCGGCGCCACCATGTCCACCCTGGGCCAGCCCAAGGTCGAGGTGCTGGCCGCCATGGCGCACGACATCAATCCCGAGCTCAAGCTGGTACGCTTTCCCGCCGGCCTCACCCAGGACACCGTGCACAGCTTCTTCGAGGGTGTAGACTTATATGTCGACGGCCTCGACTTCTTCGCCTTCGAGGCGCGCCAGATGGCTTTCGCCGCCTGCGCCCGGCTCGGCATTCCGGCCGTGACGGCGGCCCCGCTCGGCATGGGCACGGCCGTGCTCAGCTTCCTGCCGGGGCAGATGACGTTCGAGGAATACTTCGGCTGGGGCGACCGGCCGGACATGGAAAAGGCGCTGCGCTTCCTGGTCGGGCTGGCCCCGGCCGTGCTGCACGGCGGCTACCTGGTCGACCCGTCGGCCATCAACCTGCAGGAGCAGCGCGGCCCGTCCACCATCATGGGCTGCGAACTGTGCGCGGGTGCGGCGGCCACCGAGGCGCTGAAGATACTGCTCAAGCGCGGCGATGTGCGGGGGGCTCCATGGGGCTACCAGTTCGACGCCTTCCGTAACAAGCTGGTGCGCACATGGCGTCCCGGCGGCAACCGCAATCCCCTGCAGCGCCTGGCCATGATGCTGGCGCGGCGACGACGTCCCGGAGACAAGACATGAACAAGATGGAACAGCAGCCGGTGCGGCAACTCGATCCGACGCTGGAACAAATCCTCGAACTGGCGCGCTGGGCGCCCAGCGGCGACAACACGCAGCCCTGGCGTTTCGAAATCCTCGACGCGCGCCGGCTGGTGGTGCACGGCCACGACACGCGCGACCATTGCGTCTACGACCTCGACGGCCATCCGAGCCAGATCTCCATCGGCGCGCTGCTCGAAACCATGGCCATCGCCGCCAGCACCTTCGGGCTGGAGCTGCGCAGCTCGCGCCACGCCGACACGCCCGATGCGCGCCCCACGCTCAGCGTCGAGTTCGTTCCCGCGCCCGGCATGGAACCCGATCCGCTGGCCGACGCCATCCTGCCGCGCAGCGTGCAGCGCCGCGCGCTGAGCCGGCGGCCGCTGACCGGCGCCGAAAAATCCGCGCTGAACCTGACGCTGCCGCCCGGCTACCGCGTGCACTGGCTGGAAGGCAGCCAGCGCCTGGCCGCCGCCCGCCTGATGTTCCGCAACGCCAAGCTGCGCCTGACCATGCCGGAAGCGCACCGCGTGCACAAGGCCATCATCGAATGGGACGCCCGCTACAGCGAAGACCGCATCCCCGACCAGGCGCTGGGCGCCGACGCCATGACCACCAAGCTGATGCGCTGGGTCATGCACGACTGGAAGCGCGTGCACTTCTTCAACACCTGGCTGGCCGGCACGCTGGCGCCGCGCCTGCAGATGGACCTGATACCCGGCCTGGCGTGCGCCGCGCACTTCGTGCTGGTGGCCGAGCGCCGGCCGCAGCGCATCGACGACTACATCGCCGCCGGCCGCGCCATGCAGCGCTTCTGGCTGACCGCCACCGCGCAAGGCCTGCAGCTGCAGCCGGAGCTGACGCCGCTGATCTTCGCGCGCTACGTGCGCGAAGGCCGCACCTTCTCCGGCACGCCCGGCATGCGGGAGCGGGCGGCGGCGCTGTCGCGCCAGGGCGCGGCGCTGGTCGGCGACCAGGACTGGGACGCCGCCGTCTTCATGGGCCGCATCGGCGCCGGCGCGGCGGCACAGTCGCGCTCGCTGCGGCGGCCGCTGCGTGAATTGCTGGTGCCCGGCGGGAGCAGCTGATGCGCGCCATCAAGCCCGGCCAGGTCGCGCTGTTCCTCGGCTTGCTGGCGCTGATCCTGGCGCTGGCCATCGCCACCACCGCGCTGCTGTTCGGCAGCCTGCCACTGGGCGATTTTCGCGGCGTGGCGCTGTGCGCGCTGGCGGTGCTGCTGATCTACCTGTACGCCTTCCTGGTGTACCGCTGCTTCCTGCTGGCGCTGCCGCTGCACGAAGGCGAGGTGGCGGAACACTCGCGCCATGAGCTGGCCGCCAACGTCAACATCCTGTTCTACCTGTTGCTGTTCAATTCGCTGATCCGCACCCACTTCATTCCGGTGCCGATCCAGCGCCTGATTTACCTGGCGCTGGGGGCCGAATTGGGCGCCAACACCTACAGCGCCGGCGCCCTGCTCGACCCGCCGCTCACGCGCATCGGCAGCAACACCATCATCGGCCACGACGCCGTCATCTTCGCCCACGTGATCGAAGGTTCGCGCCTGGAACTGAAGTCCGTGGTCATCGGCAACACCGTCACCATCGGCGCCCACGCGGTGGTGATGGCGGGCGTGCGCATCGGCGACAACGCCATCGTCTCCACCGGCGCGGTGGTCACCAAGGATACCCAGATCGCCGCCGGCGAAGTGTGGGGCGGCATACCAGCACGCCGCATCAAGGCCGCGCAGTGACGGATTTCTTTACACCGGCGCCCGAAAAATTCGTCAATCCGCACGCAAGCTATTGATTTCAAAAGAAGTGCAGGTACTGGCAAGGCTTTTGCTCTTTGATGGTCACGGCCTCGATTCCCGTGGCCCTTCTCGAGGAGTACACATGAAAACCTATCAACCCGCGCTGGCCGGCGTCATGCTGGCAGCTGTGCTGGCAGCGCCACTGAGCGCAAGCGCCGCGCCCGCCTTGGGCCTGGATCCCACCGGCACCGGCACCTACACCACCTACGCCGACCTGTGGACCAACGTAACCGATACCGGCCTCGCCACCGGCTTCGTTCCCGGTCGGATTGTCGGCCCTGGTGGCGCCGCGCCCTACCTGACCGAGCTGCGTTCGCAAATGGTGGTTGGCACCATGTCTAACAGCAATATCCCAGCCATCGTCACGCCAGCTGGCCTGAACACTACTTTCGAAATCAGCAAAGTGGTGCGCTTCCAGGAGCTGGTGACCGCGCAAACCGCCACCACCGTCAACTTCGGCATGCCAGCCGCGCAATCGCTGGCCATGGACGTTGACCCGCTGCGTGCCGGCGTGCAAAACCTGGCCATCTTCCTGGACAACATCGGCGACGGCAGCAAAGCCGTACCCGGCAACGGCGCCAACACCGTGCGCTGCTACGGCGAGGGCGTGACCTCCGCCGGTTGCGGCGGCGCCGGTGGCGATGGCGATGGCATCATGATCCTGTCCGGGCACCTGGTGTTCAACGAAGCGAGCTTCAGCGCCTCCGGCCTGGTCGGCACCGGCTCCTTCGATTCGCGCTTCATGATCGACTACGTCGATCCGCTGTACCTCGATGCGGTCAGCGGCTCGATCTTCGTCGACAAATTCACCGGCACCACCAACGTGCCATCGTTCTTCACGCCAACCATGATGTGGGACGGTTCCACGCCCACCACGGTGCCATTCCTGAAGGTGGACTCGTCGCAGAGTTTCGCCACCATTCCGGAGCCTGCCACCCTGGCACTGATCGGTCTGGGCTTTGCGGGACTCGCGCTGGGCACGCGCCGCAAAGTTCAGTCCTGACCGCAGCAGCGGTCCTTTCGCAACGGATCGGCAAGCTTGCCGGTCCGTTTTTTTTATGACTGGAACTGCGCCAGCAGGCCGGCCAGCCGGGCGCCGGCGTCGTAGCGCCGCAGTTGCTGGGCCACCAGCGCGGCCGCCGCGCGCGGCTCGGGCTGCTCCAGCAGGCGCAAGGCCGTCGCGCGCAGCTGCTTCTCGACCAGCCGGTCCGAGCGCAGCAGAGCGCCGGCGCCGGCGCGCAGCACGCCATCCATGTTCAGGTATTGGTCGAGATTGCCGGCGATGCCCAGCACCGGCACGCCGGCCGCCAACGCCTGATGGCTGGTCGGACTGCCGCCATTGCAGATCACCAGCCGCGAGCGCAGCGCCGCCTGCTCGCCGGGCAGGTAGTCGGCCACGCGTGCGTTGTCCGGCACGCGGCCCGGATCGACTTTGCCGGCGGTGGCGGCCAGCACCGTCACCGGCAACGGCGCCAGCGCCTGCAGCACCGCAGGCAGCAAGGCGCCCTGCCCCGAACTGCCCAGGGTGACATAGACGATGTCGCGCCCGCCAGGCAAGTTCTCCCACCACCGCGGCAGTTCGGTCGGCGGCGACCAGGTTACCGGCCCCAGGTAGGAATGCGTCAGCGGCAAATCGAACGCGGGGAACATCTCGGGGATGTCCGCATACAGCACGCGGTCGGCGTCGGTGTAAATGCGCCGCAGGTCGCGCCCCAGCGACGGCATGTGGTAAGCGCGCCGCACGCGGTTGAGCGGACGGCTGTGCAGCGCGAACGCCAGCGGCCGCACCAGGTTGAACAGCCGGTCGGCCAGCGGCAGCGGCAACACCTTCGCCAGCGGGATGGCCGGCACGCGGTAGTGCTGCTGGACGTAGGGACTCCAGTAGGCGTTGATCAAACTCACATACGGCACCTCGGCCAGCCGCGCGCTGACCGACAGCGAGAGGCGGAAATCCCCCACCACCACATCCGGCCGCACCGCCTGCAACAGGCGCATGTCATCCAGCACATATTGTTCCAGCGTGCGCGTGTCGTACACCGGCTTGCCCGCCGCCAGCGCAGCCAGAAACCGCGCGCTGGAGATGCTGTGCAGACTCCACAGCGTGATATCGCTGCCCTTGAAAAACATGTCGTAACCGGGCGCGCACGCCAGGTGCACGTCGTAGCGGTGGCGGTCCAGCGTTTGCGACAGCGCCAGCGGCCGGCCCACATGCGCCAGCGTCACAGCCTCGGCAACGAACAGGATTTTTTTGCGTTTCATCCTCCTAGCTTGCGACAGTCGATATGTCGTTGTTTGAGGCAGCGCAAACGTGCCTGCATTAGATGCAGATCAAAGCCCAGCTCGCCGGATAAAGATACTTTGCCTAATAGCATTTATAAATGGGCCCTCGCAATGTTCAACTTTGAACGCTCAGGTCTGAGTCAGAAACTGACGATGATGTCCGTGTTGTCGACCGGCGGCGCCTTGCTGCTGGTGTTCGCAACGTTTGCTACCACCTCGGTGCTCAGTCACAACGATGATGCGCGCCAGCAGCTGTCCTCCCTGGCGGGCGTGATCGGCAACAACAGCCGCACCGCCCTGCTCTACGCCGACCGCAAGCAGGCTGCCCAGATGCTGGCCACGCTGGCGGTCGAGCAGGACATCCTGCAGGCTGCCCTGTACGACAGCGATGGCACGCTGCTGGCGCGTTACCTGGCGCCGGGCCTGCCGCCGGAACAGGCCGGGCCGGATGCGCTGACGCCGCCGGCCGCCATCGCCACCGCCGACGACGCCGATGTCCGCACCGAGCACAGCGGCAAGCCATGGGCGCCGGCCATGCGCGTCTACCGCGTGCTGCGCCATGGCGACACCACCGCCGGCGCGGTGATGGTGGAGCTGTCGCAAACCCGCATGTGGCTCGACATCCTGAAGAACCTGAGCGCCGCCATGGTGGCCGCCGCGCTGTCGTTCATGATGGCGCTGCTGACGGCAGCGCGCTTCAAGGGCAGCATCGCCGAGCCGGTGGGCAAGCTGATCGCGGCGGCGCAGCAGGTCAGCCGTGGCCAGGCCACGCAGCACATCGTCCACCAGCGCAGCGACGAACTGGGCGCACTGATCGACAGCTTCAACGACATGCTGGCGCAGGTCGAAGGACGCGACGCCGCACTGGCCCAGTACCGCGACCAGCTCGAACGCCAGGTCAGCGTGCGCACCGAGCAGTTGGAGAAGGCCAAGAACGCCGCCGAGGCCGCCAGCCAGGCGAAAAGCGCCTTCCTCGCCACCATGAGCCACGAAATCCGCACGCCCATGAACGGCGTGCTCGGCATGACGGAACTATTGCTAGCCACACGCCTGAGCGAACAGCAGCGCCACTACACCAGCATGGTCAAGCGCTCCGGCGAGCACCTGCTGGTGATCATCAACGACATCCTGGATTTCTCCAAGATCGAGGCCGGCAAGTTGACGGTGGAGTACATCCACTTCAGCTTCCACGACCTGCTCGACGACATCGACAACGTGTTTTCGCCACAGGCGCAAGCCAGGGGGCTGCAGCTGGAGCTCGACATCGCCCACAACATCCCGCTCAACATCTGTGGCGATCCGAACCGGCTGCGACAGGTGCTGTTCAACCTGCTCGGCAACGCCATCAAGTTCACCGACGCCGGCCGCATCATGGTCAGGGTGGTGGTGGCAAAAGAGGATGGTCAATCAGTGCAGCTGCGCTTCGAGGTGCACGACACCGGCATCGGCGTCTCGTCCGAGTCGCGCGCGCGCATCTTCGATTCCTTCTCACAGGCGGACGGCTCCACCACCCGCAAGCACGGCGGCACCGGCCTGGGACTGGCGATTTCAAAGCAACTGGTCGAGCTGATGGGAGGCGTTATCGGCGTCGATCATGCGCTAACTCAAGGTTCGGTGTTTTGGTTTGCCGTAAATTTCGATAAGCGTCGCGTTGACAGCGACGATCCATCCACCGCAACGCAGGGAATCCACGCTTTGATTGTCGATGAAAATCCCGCCAGCCGCGCCACACTGGAGCGGCAACTGGCGGCCTGGCGCATTGTCTGCGTCCACGCCACCGCCAACGACGCCCTGCCTGCGCTACAGCAGGCGGCGGCCCACGGCCACGCCTACGACGTGGTCCTGCTCGACATGGAACTGCCCCGCACCAGCGGCCTGTCGCTGGCCGCCGCGATCCGCAGCGAACGGCCGTCCACCCGCCTGCTGCTGCTCAGCACCGCGCGCAACGCCGCCGACCGCGTGCAACAGCGCGCGGCCGGCGTGGCGTTCCAGCTCATCAAGCCGCCGCGCGACTGCGACCTGTACGACGCCATCGTCGCGCCGATGCGCGGCCGCGATGCGCGCACGGCCGTTGTATCCGCAGTGGCGCCGGCAGCGCCGCCGGTCACCACACTCAGCAGCGGCCCGGTCACGGAAGCCCGTCCCCGCAAGCGCCGCAAGGTGCTGCTGGCGGAAGACAATCCGGTCAACGTCGAGGTCGCCAGCGCCATGCTCGAAGGCCTGGGCCTGGACGTCAGCCGCGCCTGCAACGGCGAGGAAGCCCTGCACTCGGTCATGGCCGACGACTTCGACCTGATCCTGATGGATTGCCAGATGCCGGTGATGGATGGCTTTGCCGCCACCACCGAAATCCGCCGCCACGAGCAACAACGCGGCCGCGCGCGCAGCATGCCCATCATCGCCATCACCGCCAACGCGCTGCAGGGCGACCGCGAATCGTGCCTGGCGGCCGGCATGGACGACTACCTGAGCAAGCCCTTCACCCAGCAGGCGCTGGGCCAGACCCTGTCGCGCTGGATCAACCTGCCGCGCGTGGCGGCGCCGCCGGCCGAGGCCGCGCAGCCCGATGACGACGGCATCAACCGCCAGGCGCTGGACAACATCCGCGCGCTCAGCCCGAACAACGGCGACGCGCTGCTGGAGCGCGTGCTGCAAGCCTTCCTGCGCGACACGCCGGCCCACCTGAACATCATCCGCCAGGCCATCGCCATCGACGATGCCGAGCAGCTGCGCAAGGCCGCCCACAGCCTCAAATCGAGCAGCGCCAACGTCGGCGCCAGCGCGCTGTCCCAACGCAGCAAGGAACTTGAACAATTAGGACGCAATGACACCACCGCCGGCGCCGCAGCTTTGCTGGCTGACATGGAACGATATTTCCAGGCCGCGCGGCAGGCGTTGGGAGCACTCCTGGAAAAGGAAACCTGATCATGACAACCTCCCCCAAGCGCGGCCTGGTCCTGGTCGCAGACGACGATCCCACCATGCGCCTGCTGATGCTGGAGATGCTGGCGCAGGTCGGCCTGGACGCCATCGAAGCCGAGGACGGCCTCAAGGCCCTGGCCTGCTTCCAGAGCGTGACGCCGGACCTGGTGCTGCTGGACGTCGACATGCCCGGCATGGACGGCTTCAGCGTCTGTCGCGCGATCCGCGCACTGGAAGCGCAGGTCGCCGTGCCCATCATCATGGTCACCGGCGGCGACGAGCTGGAATCGGTCACCCGCGCCTACGAGGCCGGCGCCACCGATTTTGTCTCCAAGCCGATCAACTGGCCCATCCTCGGCCACCGCGTGCTGTACGTGCTGCGCGCCAGCGACGCCATCAGCCGCCTGCGCATCGCCGACGCCCAGCACCGCGCGGTGCTGGCGGCGATTCCGGACACCTTCTTCCGCATGAACAAGGACGGCTACTACCTCGACTACGAACAGGGTCACGAAGCCAGCAGCGTGTTCTCCAGCGAACTGTGCGTGGGCCGGCACCTGAGCCAAGTGCTGCCGCCGGACATCGCCGGCCACATGATGGAACAGGTGCACAGCGTGCTCGACACCCAGCACATCCGCTCGCTCGACTACGAACTGCCACTGCCCGGCCCGGCGCCGCGCGTGCGCCAGGGCGAGCATACGGCGCTGCTGCCGGTACGGCATTTCGAAGCGCGGCTGGTGGCCACCGGGCCCGACGAGGTGCTGGGCCTGGTGCGCGACATCAGCGAGCGCAAACGCAGCGAGGAGCAAATCCGCCGCCTGGCCTATTGCGACTCGCTGACCGGCATCCCCAACCGCCAGGCCTTCCTGGAAACGCTGGAGGCCGAGCTGGTGCGCTCGCGCAAGGCGAACAAGAAATTCGCGGTGCTGTTCATGGACCTGGATGCCTTCAAGCGCATCAACGACACGCTGGGCCACGACGTCGGCGACCATCTGCTGAAAGCCGTCTCCGAGCGCCTGCGCGAAACCACGCGGCCAGGCGACCTGGTTTCGCGCACCGAAGCGGCCACCAACCTGGCGCGGCTGGGCGGCGATGAATTCACCATCCTGATTCCCGACCTGGAGCGCGTGGAAAACGCACTCAACGTGGCGCACCGTGTGAAGGAAGCCATGCGCCGGCCCTTCCTGCTGGACGCGAACGAAATCTTCGTCACGGCCAGCATCGGCATCTCGCTGTATCCGGAGGACGGCGAGGACTGCAACTCGCTGCTGAAATACGCCGACACCGCCATGTACCACGCCAAGAACTGCGGCAAGAACAACGCCAAGCTGTACAGCTCTTCGCTGACCATGCAGATCATGAGCCACGTCAAGCTGGAGGTGGGCCTGCGCAAGGCCTTGCAGAACGACGAGCTGTATTTGCTGTACCAGCCGCAGATCGACGTGCGCAGCTCACGCATTACGGGTTTTGAAGCGCTGGTGCGCTGGCGCCATCCCGAGCGTGGCGTGATCTCGCCGACCGAGTTCATCCCGCTGGCCGAGGAGACCGGCCTGATCGTGCCGATCGGCGAATGGGTGCTGCGCACGGCGTGCCAGCAGGCCACCACCTGGCAGCTGGAAGGCAAGCCGCCGGTGCGGGTGGCGGTAAATCTCTCGGCCAAGCAATTCAAGGACGAGAACCTGACCCAGATCGTGCTGTCGGCGCTGCACGACACCGGCCTGCCGGCCGAGCTGCTGGAGCTGGAGCTGACCGAAGGCACGCTGATGGACGACGCGCGCGCCACCATGGTCACGCTGGAGCAGCTGCGCGGCATCGGCGTATATTTGTCGATCGACGACTTCGGCACCGGCTACTCGTCGATGAACTACCTCAAGCGCTTCGACGTGCGCGCGCTGAAGATCGACAAAAGCTTCATCAGCGGCCTGCCGCTCGACTCCGAAAACGCCGCCATCACCCGCGCCATCATCGCCATGGCGCACGGCCTGAAGATGGCCGTGGTGGCCGAAGGCGTGGAAACCGACGCCCAGCTGGTGCTGCTGGAACAATACGGCTGCGACATGGTTCAAGGCTACTACCTCGGCCACCCCTCCCCGCCAGACACCATCTACCGCATGCTGAGCAACCAAGGCGCGCTCGCCATGACATGATCAACATCACCCGGCGGGGCTGGCAGCATATTTTGCGACACCATACCGGCACGCAATTTACACGCCATAAATCGAAGAGTAAATTCTATAGTACGATCAATTTGGTGGATTTGATTAACCAAGCGGCCTGTTGCCCGCCCAGCACCTGCAAGGATAAACTGCAAAGAATCTTCGATGCAGGTTACGCTGTCGGAATAGATCGAAACACCGGCAAACCCACTTCAATTGTGAGCGTTTTCACTCGGCTCAATGGCGACCTCATCACCATGTTTCCAGGCCGCTGATAGGGGAATCTCCATGCCTCTCGACTTCGCGATACTATTCAAAGACGGTACGCCAAACCAAACAGTGCCGCTATCGATGGAGCTACACGATGAATTGATGGCTAACGCACGTGAGCTAAAGCTTTACCGCATTCTTAGGTTCCACGACTATTTTGAAGACGTTGATACCAGCCCTATAGAGTTAGTTGGGCTACAGAAAGAGATTCTCTCAATGCAGCGCACTGCCTCCACTCAACAAGCACTACAGTTTCTACGTGAATTGTATCGGTTGACAGAACTGGCAGCCGTACAAGGTCAAACTATTTACGCCATTGCCGACTAGCGCTACAGCACGCCGTCCTGTTTCATGGCGGCGATGGCGTCGGCGCTGTAGCCTAGCGATTGCAGAACCTCGTCGTTGTGCTGGCCCAGGGTTGGACCCAGCCACTTGGTGTGGCCCGGCGTGGCGGAGAGCTTGGGCGAGATCGCCGGCAGCTTGACCGGCGTGCCGTCGGCGAACTGGTGTTGCTCGAACATGTCGCGTGCCAGGAACTGCGGGTCGGTCATCATGTCGCGCACCGAGTAGATCTTGCCGGCCGGGACGTCGGCCGCTTTCAGCACCTCCAGCGCGCTGTCGATGGTCTGCGTGTCGCACCAGGCCTGGATCGCGTCGTCGATCATCTGCGTGTGCTTGACGCGGCCGTCGTTGCGCTCCAGTTCCGGATTGCCGGCCATGTCGATGCGGCCCATGGCCAGCACCAGGCGCTTGAAGATCGCGTCGCCATTGCCGGCGATGACGATGTTCTCGCCATCCTTGGTGGTGTAGGTATTCGACGGCACGATGCCCGGCAGCGAGCCGCCGGTGCGCTCGCGCACCACGCCCGCGTGGTCGAACTCCGGCACCAGCGATTCCATCAGGTTGAACACGGATTCATACAAGGCCACGTCCACCATCTGGCCCTCGCCTTTCAGCTTGCCGCCGGTCGCGTCGCGGTGGCGCAGCGCCATCATGGCGCCGATCACGCCGTGCAGGGCCGCCACCGAATCGCCTATCGATACGCCCACGCGCACCGGCGGACGGTCCGCATGGCCCGATACATAGCGCAGGCCACCCATCGATTCGCCGATGGCGCCGAAGCCCGGCAAGTCCTTCATCGGCCCGGTCTGGCCGAAGCCCGACAGGCGCACCATGATGGTCGATGGATTCAGCGCCTTCAGCTGCTCATAGCCCAACTCCCATTTCTCCAGCACGCCGGGACGGTAGTTCTCGATGATGATGTCGGCTTCCAGCGCCAGCTTGCGGGCGATCTCGCGGCCTTGCGCGTGCTTCATGTTCAAGGTCAGCGATTTCTTGTTGCGCGACTGCACCGACCACCACAGCGAGGTGCCATCCTTGAGCACCCGCCATTTGCGGATCGGATCGCCGCCGTCGGGCGACTCGATCTTGATCACTTCCGCGCCGAACTCCGCCAGCATGCGCGCACAAAAAGGGCCCGCGATCAGCGTGCCCAGTTCCAGTACCTTGATGCCGGCCAGCGGGCCGGAAGTATTCTTAGTCATGTTGCCCTTCGATCCAGCATGGCGCGGGCGATGGTGCCGGCGTCGACATATTCCAGTTCGCCGCCGACCGGCACGCCGCGCGCGAGGCGGCTCACGCGCAGGCCGCGCGCCTTCAGCATCTCGCTGATGTAATGCGCGGTGGCTTCGCCTTCATTGGTGAAATTGGTGGCCAGCACCACTTCGGTGACCAGGCCGTCGGTGGCGCGCGCCACCAGTTTTTCGAGGTGAATGTCTTTCGGGCCGATGCCGTCCAGCGGCGACAGGCGGCCCATCAGCACGAAGTACAGGCCCTTGTAGGTCAGGGTCTGCTCGATCATCAGTTGATCGGCGGGCGTCTCGACCACGCACAGCAGGCGGCGGTCGCGCTGCTCGTCGTTGCAGGTGTCGCAGACGTCTTCTTCGGTGAAGGTATTGCACAGCGCGCAGTGGTGCACGGCGTTGACCGCCTGGTGCAGCGCGCGCGACAGCATGTCCGCGCCTTCGCGGTCATGCTGCAGCAGGTGGAACGCCATGCGCTGCGCCGACTTGGGTCCGACGCCGGGCAAGCGGCGCAAGGCTTCGGTCAGGAACTCCAGCGACTTGGACATGGTTCCTTAGAAAGGCATCTTGAAGCCGGCCGGCAGGTTCATGCCGGAAGTCAGGCCGCCCATTTTCTCGGCGGCGGTGGCTTCGGCCTTGCGCACGGCGTCGTTGAAGGCGGCGGCGACCAGGTCTTCCAGCATGTCCTT
The DNA here is from genome assembly GCF_054461335.1 of Duganella paludis. Taxonomy (NCBI): domain Bacteria; kingdom Pseudomonadati; phylum Pseudomonadota; class Betaproteobacteria; order Burkholderiales; family Oxalobacteraceae; genus Duganella; species Duganella paludis. The sequence continues at coordinate 5,115,322 of NZ_CM136922.1, read as the reverse complement.
GTCGTCGGCCAGCAGCGATGGATCGATCTGCACGCGCTTGACGTCGTTCTTGCAGGTCATGGTGACCTTGACCAGGCCGGCGCCCGATTGGCCTTCGACTTCGATCAGCGCCAGCGATTCCTGGGCTTTCTTCATGTTGTCCTGCATTGCCTGGGCTTGTTTCATCAGGCCGGCCAATTGGTTTTTCATCATGGTGGAGTTCTCCGTGTTTCGGTAAATTAAAGAGGCGATCAGTTGGCAGCGACGGCTGCCGTCTGCGGCGGCACGATGGAGCTTGGGACGACCCAGGCATCCAGTTCGCGGATCATGCTGTTCACAAAGGGATCGTTGGCGATGGTTTCCTCGGCGGCGCGCTGGCAGGCTTCGCGGTAGGCTTGGGCCTCGGCGCTGGCGGTGAACCAGACGGCGCCCAGTTCGCTGTCCACGCGCACGATGCGGCCGAAGCGCTCGCTCAAGGCGGTGGTCAGTTTTTCGATGTTGCCGGGCGTGCGCCAGGTTTCGATCGGCACGCGCAGGTTGAACACGGCGGCGTTGCCTTCGAAGTAGCACTGGACCATCTCGGCCTGCATGGCCAGTTGCTGGGCCGTGCCACGCAGTGGCAGCGCGGCCGCGACTGCGGGCCAGTTGCCGTCCCAGTTCAGTTCCGGCACCGGTTTGATGACGTATTCGTATGGCGCTTTGGAAGGCGCGGGTGCGGCGCGCGCCGGCATGGCGATGGCGTGCGGGTCGTTGGCCTGAGCCGCTGCGGATGCCTGCATAGGTGCTTGCGATGCCGGCTCGGGGGCGTACGGGTGCGCCGACGAGGCGGCGACTGCGCTGTCGTCGGAAAATTCGGTTACCCAGGGTGGCAGGTCGTCTTCAGCGGCGACCGGCTGTTGTTTGGCTTGCGGCGCCGGAGCGACGTACTGCGGTGCGGCGACCGGCGGCGCGACGCGGACAGACGCTTCCAGAACTGCTGCGCCGCCGTCGGCTTCCGCTGCGGGCGGCATATCTTCCCAAGGCGCTGGACGCGACGGTGCAGCCGGCGCGATGGCGCTCGGCGCGGCTGGCGGCGTGTAGGCAGCAGATGCTTGCGGCGCAGCAGACGGCGTGTAGGCAGCCGTCGGCGCTTGCGGCGCGACAGATTGCGGGTGGGCGGCGGCCGGAGCCTGCGGCACGGCTGCGGGCGCGTGAGCAGGCGGCTGCGCGACGGCTGGCGACGCGGCTGGCGCGCTGGCTGCGGCGTGCGTGCGTGCGCCTGGGCGCGACGCTGCGCGTGCGGCTTCCAGTGCGGCGTTGATCGCAGCGCGCGCGGTGCTAATTGGTGCTGCCGGTGCTGCTGGCACGGCCGGAGCAGGCGCCGGTGCGGCGGCGGCCGGCGGCGCGCTCTGCGTGGCGGCTGCATGAGCTGGCGATGCGGCGGCCGTCGGCGCGCTCGAGGTGCCGGCTGCATGGGCTGGCGATGCAGCCGCTGGCGATGCGTTCGGCATGCCGGCCGCAGTGGCCGGAGCTGCCGGCGCCATCGGCGCGGCGGGAACGGCAGCGACTGGCGGCCGGGCTGATGCTGGTGCTGGCGCGGCGGCAGCGGCGGCCATCGCTGCAGCACCGGCGACGACCGAAGGCGGCACCATGCTGGCGTGGTTGGCTTGCACATTGGCGGCCGCGCGCGCAGGCGCGGCACCCACCGCAGCGCGGGCCGAAGCCATCGCCGCCTGGCGCGATACCGCCGGAGCGGCCGCAGGTTGTCCGTCCGCCCCGCCTACGCCGGGGCGAAAGGCCAGCATCCGCAACAAGGTCATCGAGAAGCCGGCATATTCATCCGGCGCCAGACCCAGCTCATTGCGGCCATGCACAGCGATCTGGTAATACAGCTGCACCTCTTCCGCATCAAACGCGGCGGCAAGACGCACCACGTCGGCGTACTCCGGCAAATCCTCGGGCAGCGCGGTCGGCACGGTCTGCGCCAGCGCGATCCGGTGCAGCAAAGTGCCCAAATCCTGCAAAGCGCCGTTGTACGACAGACTGCGCGTCGCCATCTCATCGGCCACGGCCAACAGATCGGCGCCATCCTGCGCCGCCAGCGCATCGAGCAAGCGAATCAGATAAGACTGGTCCAGCGCACCCAGCATGCCCTGCACTGCATCCAGCGTCACCGCGCCGGCCGCATAGGCAATCGCCTGATCGGTCAGCGACAAGGCGTCGCGCATCGAACCATGGGCGCCGGTGGCCAGCAAACGCAAGGCCGGCTGCTCGAAGGTGATGCCCTCCTGCCCCAGAATATTTTCCAGATGGCCGATGATATGACCCGGCGGCATCTGCTTCAGATTGAACTGCAGGCAGCGCGACAGCACGGTCACCGGAATCTTCTGCGGATCGGTGGTCGCCAGAATGAACTTGACGTGCTCCGGCGGCTCCTCCAGCGTCTTCAGCATCGAGTTGAAGGCGTGGTTGGTCAGCATGTGCACCTCATCGATCATATAGACCTTGAAGCGCGCATTGGTCGGCGCATACACCGCCTGCTCCAGCAACTGCGCCATCTCGTCGACGCCGCGATTGGACGCTGCATCCATCTCGATGTAATCGACAAAGCGGCCCGCATCGATCGCCGTGCAGGCTTCGCACACGCCGCACGGCGTGGCGGTGATGCCGCCGTTGCCATCCACGCCCACGCAATTGAGCGACTTGGCCAGAATGCGCGACAAGGTGGTCTTGCCGACCCCGCGCGTGCCGGTGAACAGATAGGCGTGGTGCAGCCGGCCGCTATGCAAAGCATGCGTCAGCGCGCGAACCACGTGCTCCTGACCGACGAGCGTTTCGAAGTTCCGGGGGCGGTATTTACGGGCGAGGACTTGATAGGACATGCTGGGATTTTACCGTAGATAGCGGGTGCCAAAGCGGCAATTGTAACAAGTCGAGACTCGATTAGGTAAGTCTACGAATTCGCCCTACAATTTGTTTTTCTTTTAACATGTAAAAAATGAAAAACATTGCCCTCATTCCCCTGCTGTTGCTGTCCCTCACCGCCCAGGCCGACGAGCGCGAATGGGTGCCTTATAAGAAGCTGGTGGAAGACCTGCGCCTCGACAAGTTCTACGCCTTACCGGCCGCCGAGCGCGACAAGATCAACCTCTTCCTGACCGTGAAGCCGAAGAACAAGAACATCAAGCCGGCCGACGTGGTGCTGACGGTGGTGAGCGGCGGCGAGCGCCAGCCGCTGCCTGCGCTGTCGCCGGACTACCGCATCACGCTGGTACCCAATCCCAAGTGGATGAGCGACGACACCAAGATCTTGACCAGCCTGCCGAAGGAAGAAAAATCGCAGGTCGGCTACGACGCCGTCGCGCCGCTGCCGGAAGGCTTGCAATGGAATTACGCGCCGGTGATGGGCAGTATCGGCCAGATGAACCAGGCGATCAAGAAAATGGCCGGCGCGCTGAGCATGTTCGCGCCCAGCGTCAAGGTGGTGGTGTTCAAGTTCCATCACCCGGCGCAGCTGAAGGTGGGCGGCACCGCTTACAGCACCGATGCCAAGAACCAGATCCGCCTGAAGCCGGAATCGGCTTGGCTCAAGGAGAATCCTCTGATGGTGGCGTCCGAGCGGCCTTACGAGGCGGAATTGGACAGCGAATAAGCAAAAAAAAGCTCCCTTACGGGAGCTTTTCTCTTGAAGAAGGAGGCGAGCCTGATCTGCGGCACTTATGGTGAACGGCTGTGGCTGCTTCGTTCCCGACCTGACCAGGTTGACCATGCCACAATGCGCAGGGGCCCGCCAGCAATCATTATACCTTACAGGCCCAACTCCTGCCAAATTTGATCCACCCGTGTTTTCACCTCGGGCGACATGGTGATCACCGTGCCCCATTCGCGCGTGGTTTCGCCGGGCCACTTGTTGGTGGCGTCGATGCCCATCTTGCTGCCCAGGCCGCTTACCGGCGAGGCAAAGTCCAGGTAATCGATCGGCGTATTGTCCACCAGCGTGGTGTCGCGGGTAGGATCAACGCGGGTAGTGATCGCCCACATCACCTCGTTCCAGTCGCGGATGTTCACGTCTTCATCCACCACAATGATGAACTTGGTGTACATGAACTGGCGCAGGAAGCTCCACACGCCGAACATCACGCGCTTGGCGTGGCCGGCGTACTGCTTCTTGATCTGCACCACCGCCATGCGGTAGCTGCAACCTTCGGACGGCAGATGGAAATCCGTGATCTCGCTGAACTGCTTTTGCAGCAGCGGCACAAACACCTCGTTCAGCGCCAGGCCCAGCACGGCCGGCTCATCCGGCGGTTTGCCGGTATAAGTCGAGTGATAAATCGGATCGCGCCGCATGGTGATGCGGTCGATGGTGAACACCGGGAAGTAATCCTGCTCATTGTAATAACCAGTGTGATCGCCGTAGGGCCCTTCCAGCGCATGCTCATATCCGGTCGGATGGTTCTCGTCCGGATAGATATGCCCTTCCAGCACGATCTCGGCCGACGCCGGCACGCGCAGTTCGCTGCCGATGGCCTTGACCAGCTCGGTGCGGCTGCCGCGCAGCAGGCCGGCGAACTGATATTCCGACAACGAATCCGGCACCGGCGTCACCGCACCTAATATAGTAGCGGGGTCCGCCCCCAAAGCGACGCAGATAGGATAAGGCTTCCCTTTGCTTTGGATGGCGTGCTCGCGGAAGTCGAGCGCGCCGCCGCGATGCGCCAGCCAGCGCATGATGACCTTGTTCGGCCCCAGCACCTGCTGGCGATAGATGCCGAGATTCTGGCGCTTCTTATTAGGACCCTTGGTAATTACAAGGCCCCAGGTAATCAAAGGCGCCACGTCGCCCGGCCAGCAATGCTGAATCGGCAATTTCGACAAATCGACATCGGCGCCTTCCCACACGATTTCCTGGCACGGCGCACCGCGCAATTCCTTGGGCGCCATATCCCATACGGCTTTCACCAGCGAGCCCAGGCCCATCAGGTCCTTGAAATCCTTCGGCGGCTCGGGCTCTTTCAAGCGCGACAACACGTGGCCGATCTTGCGCAGTTCACTGACGCTGTCGGCGCCCATGCCCAGTGCCACGCGGCGCTGCGTGCCGAACAGATTACCAAGCACCGGCATGCTGTGGCCGGTCGGATTCTGGAACAGCAAAGCCGGTCCGCCGGCGCGCAAGGTGCGGTCGCACACCTCGGTCATCTCTAAATGTGGCGAAACGGGGGTTAAAATGGGCTTAAGTTCGCCCATCCGTTGCAGCTGGGAAATAAAATCTCGTAGATCGGAATATTTCATCGGTTTTTAATATTTTCTTACATTAAAGCGTACTGTTTAAAAATACAGGTCAAGTGATTGATTTTATTGGTTTTACGCTGGACGCAAGGCAAAATTCTAGATTTAAAAGTTATAAAGACGTCCGGTGTTAGTATTGACTTGATATAAAACGCCTTCTACAATCCACCCTACTTGATGAGGTCTGGCTTTTGTTGCCGCTCATTCATTCACGGAGTCGGGGCTCCACATGACATTTTAAGGAGTGTTTTCGAAAGGCGTCTGCCTTCCTCCCCGAAAATAGTTGTATTGCATTCTGGTTGACTTCCGAGGAAGAGATCAGCAACGAGCAAGCAATGATGGCGTTCTCGCACGCTCCCTACAGCGGCGACGAACGAGATATTTCTGATGCACGGCATTAGCACCTGTTTAGCTGCGTATTGACGCTGGCGGGGTATCGCTTTTACGGTCATTTCAGGGGAAATTCTATGATTAATCGCATCACCGGGGCAACCACGTTTGCCCGCACCATGGCTCGCCAGCCAGTCGCGTGGTTCACCACGTCGAACATTTCGGCAAAGGGCGTTTTGACCACCGCCCAGCACACCCTGACCATTGTGGGTGTGACCGCTTTAGTCGTTATGGCAGTACTGTTTGTCCGTCCAGACCTGGCCAAAGCCCTCAGCGACTCGCTGAACGGCGCACCGGAACTGGAAGCCGTCGCCGTCACCGCACCACCGCTGACGGCCCTGATGGAGGCGCCAGCCTCCGGCACGGCCACCGCAGCCAATGCACAGCTGTCGGCCGAAGAAAAAGCCCTGCTGGGCACTGAGAAGCAGCAGAAATGGGTAACCACCTGGCTGTCCAAGCGTTACCGCGTTGCCGGCGACGCCGCCAACATGCTGGTATCGACCGCCTACCTGACGGCCCGCGAGATCAAGCTTGATCCGCTGCTGATCCTGGCGGTGATGTCGATCGAATCCGGCCTGAATCCGTTCGCGGAAAGCCCGATGGGCGCGCAAGGCCTGATGCAAGTCATGTCGAAGGTGCACCATGAGAAGTTCCAGGACATGGGCGGCCTGCAAGCCGCGCTGAACCCGGTCGCCAACATCCGCGTCGGTTCGCTGATCCTGAAGGATTACGTCACCCGTGGCGGTTCGGTGGAAGCCGGCCTGAAAAGCTATGTGGGCGCAGCGGCGTTTGAAACCGATGATGGTTACGGTTCGCGCGTTCTGGCCGAATACAACCGCCTGAAGCAAGTCTCCGCCGGCAAGAAAGTGCCGACCATCACCCCTGTGATGGCAGCTGTACAGCCGAAACCGGCAGCGCCGGTCGCGGTGGCCGAGAAGTCGGTGGGCGATACGCAAATCGCCGGCCTGTAATCCCCTCAAACAAGCCACGTGGCATGCGGCGCGCAAGCGCGCTGCAGCACACGTGGTTTTTTTTCGTCCATGTTATCCAGGGCAGGCGCGCACGGTCACCCGCCCGGTGTCGCGGAACGGGTCACGGCCGCCGCTGAAGGCGTTGGAGTCCTTGTAGTAGCAGACCACGCTGCCGCCCGGCAGGCGCCATTTGGTCACGCGGCTGCCGTCCGGCGTCGTGAACTCCCCTATCGCGCCACCTGAACCACCTTTGTAGGCCTTGCCGATGGCAGTTGCCAACGCGGTTTCATCGTTGACATATTTCCTGTCGCGCTGGGTCCAGGCTTCCTTGCGAAGCTGCCGGTCGGCCGCCGCCGCACCTTTGATTGAACTTTGCTTGAGGTCGTCCTGCGGCTTGGCCGGTGCGGCAAACGGATCGGGCGGCAACGTTGCCGGCTCGGCCTCTCGCACCACCTCGGCTATCGGCCCCGGCTCGGGCGTCTGGCTGGGCGCCGGCGGCACTGTGATCGCCTCCGGCCTGGCGCGCGGCGCAGTTGCGCTCTTCGGCGGCGGCTGGCCCGGCTCAGGCCGCCGTAGCGGCTTGAATGGCGTCAGAATGTAGGTAATCGGCTCATGGGGCTCCACCGAGGCCGCCAGCGGCCGCAGGGGCGGTTTCCACGCCATGAATGCCAGCAAGTGAACGCCGCCGATCAGCGCCAGCCAGCCGCGCCGGCGCCAGCCTGGTGTGTGCAATTCGATGATGGAGCCCCAGAATTATCTGAAAAGCAATTCTGACCACCATCCCCCTCCCCGGTCAACCCATAAATAAAAAAAGCCACCGCACGCTACCGTGGGTGGCTTTCAACGATACCGAAAGACGCTTAGCGCTTCTTGTCGGCAGCAACTTCGTCCGGACGCAGCTGGGCGGCCAGTTTGTCCAGCACGCCGTTCACGTACTTGTGGCCGTCGATACCGCCGAACGACTTGGTCAGTTCCACCGCTTCGTTGATGACGACGCGGTATGGAATCTCGTGGTTGTTCTTCAGCTCGTAAGCACCGATCAGCAGCACGGCGTGCTCGATCGGCGACAGCTCGGAGATGCCACGGTCGACCAGCGGCGCAAAACTCTCGCGCAGCTCCACCGAGGAACCGATGGCGCCGTTCAGCAGCACGGTGAAGTGGTCGGCGTCGGCCTTCTCGAAGCCGTGCGCGCCGCGGATGTGGTTGACCACCGTGGAGGCGGATTCGTTATTCAGCAGCCACTGGTACAACCCTTGCAGCGCGAACTCGCGCGCGCGGTGACGCGGCGTGCGGTTCTTGCTGGGGTTGGCGTGCAAAGTCTTCTCGTTCATGGTTCTACCTGTTTTATATAGTGCTTGTTGATTACTCGTCGTCGCCCTGGTCCTGGCTCAGCTCTTCCAGAGCGATGGTCAGGTTGGCCATTTCCACGGCCACGCGCGCGGCGTCGGCGCCTTTGATGGCCATGCGGACTTCGGCCTGCTCGTCGTTCTCGGTGGTCAGGATGGCGTTGGCGATCGGGATGCCATAGTCCAGGCCGATGCGGGTGATGCCCGCGCCCGATTCGTTCGACACCAGTTCGAAGTGGTAGGTTTCGCCACGGATGATGGCGCCCAGCGCGATCAGCGCGTCGAACTGCTGCGACTCGGCCATCTTCTGCAGCACCAGCGGCACTTCCAGCGCGCCCGGCACGGTGACGTGCAGGACGTCCTCGTCGGCCACGCCCAGATGCTTGAGCTCGGCCAGGCAGGCGGACAGCAGGCCGTGGCAGATGTCTTCGTTGAAACGGGCTTGTACCACGCCGATGCGCAGGTCTTCACCGTTCAGGTTGGTTTCGTAGCTTCCTACGGTCATGATGGCCTCTTATATATGTTGGTTGAATTAGTTCGGTTTGGCGACGTAGCCGGTCACTTCCAGGTTGAAGCCCGTCATCGACGGCATCTTGCGCGGGCTGGCCAGCAGCTGCATCTTGCAGACGCCGACTTCGCGCAGGATTTGCGCGCCGATACCGTAGCTACGCAGGTCCATGCTGGCCGCGCGGCCTTTCGGTTTCGATTCTTCCGGCTTGCACAGGGCGTCGAACTGGGTGAAGAACTGCTCGGCGGTTTCCTCGCAGTTCAGCAGCACGATCACGCCGCTGTCGGCGGCCTTGATGGCGGCCATCGACGACGACAGGTTCCACGAGTGGGTGGTCGCTTCCGATTCCAGGATGTCGAGGATGGACACCGGCTGGTGCACGCGCACTAGGGTTTCCTTGCCTTTTTCGATCTCGCCGTGCACCAGCGCCAGGTGCGCCGAGCCGCTCGGCTTGTCGCGGTAGGCGATCATGCGGAAGTCGCCGTGGGACGTCTTCAGGGTGCGCTCGCCGGCTTTTTCAACCAGCGACTCGTTGCGGCTGCGGTAGTGGATCAGGTCGGCGATAGTGCCGATCTTCAGGTTGTGTTCCTTGGCAAATTCCAGCAGGTCCGGCAGGCGGGCCATGCTGCCGTCGTCCTTCATGATCTCGCAGATCACCGAGGCGGGCGTCAGGCCGGCCATGGCGGTCAGGTCGCAACCGGCTTCGGTATGGCCTGCGCGCATCAGCACGCCGCCTTTTTGCGCCTTCAGCGGGAAGATGTGGCCGGGCTGGACGATGTCCGACGGCTGCGCATCCTTGGCCACGGCGACCTGGATGGTCTTGGCGCGGTCGGCGGCCGAAATGCCGGTGGTCACGCCTTCGGCCGCTTCGATCGACACGGTGAAGTTGGTGCCGAAAGCGGTGCCGTTACGGGACGACATCATCGACAGCTCAAGCTGGTCGCAGCGTTCTTCAGTCAGCGTCAGGCAGACCAGGCCACGCGCGTGCTTGACCATGAAATTGATGGCTTCCGGCGTGACGAAGTCCGCCGCGAGCACCAGATCACCTTCGTTTTCCCGGTCTTCTTCATCGACCAGGATCACCATGCGGCCTGCGCGCAGTTCGGCGACGATTTCTTCGGTGCTGGAAATTGACATTTTTAATCCTTCAAGGCTAAGCGAGAGTATTTCATTAACCCGCTATTTTAAAGGATTTACGCCATCCCTACCGCAAAAGCCGCTTTTTCCGCCTTATTCAGCGGCTCGCATGGTGTTCCTGTCAATCTTTTGCTATTGGTTGACCTTGCCGGGCAAGGTCAGCTTACCGGAAGCGACCTTGAACACGTCGACGATGCACAGCAGCGGCGCATGCACACTGGCGTTGACGCGCAGCGCCGAGGTCACGCCGTCGAAGCCGGACGCGGTCACCACGCCGATATCGTCGAACGGCACCTTCACCTCCAGCGTGGTGCCCTTGAAGATCGGACTCCAGCCCGGGCTGTCGAGCAGGATGGGGAAGCCGGGCCAGGTCTTCGGCACGCGCGGCTTGGCCCCTTCTGGAATGTCGACCACCTTCAACGCGCCTTTGCCACACTGCTCGTCCGGCGCCAGCACCACCCAATGCGAGTGCCACAGGTTGCCGTCGTTCTTGGGATCGCCGTCGCCGTTTTCATCGTAAAGCGGCGTGTCGTCGAAGTCGGGGTGCGCGGTCACGGCGAAGGCCAGGATGCCGGCCTTGGGCTCGAAGCCGACCACGGCGGGATCGATGGTGGTCGGCCACACGTAGGAGAACACCGAACTGCCGGCCAGCTTGCCGGTCTTGCTCGGCCGCGTGGCGCCCGCCTTGCCGGACACGGCGATGTGGAAGGTGGCGACATTGCCCTCGGTGGTGATCTTGGTGTGGAAGATGTCGAAGTCCGCCTGGACCGCCTTGCTCTTCCCGGTGGCGATGCCGCCCTCGTGCGCCTGGGCTGCGGCCGCCCACAACAGCAGCGCCGCGCTGAACAGTTTTTTCATGATGTCCTCATCGTGATGGTCGATGCGGCGCATTATCAAATTTACACCGGAAAGTGGCACACCCCGATGGTGGTAGATACCGCGCCCCGCTTCCGGCCTATACTCAAAGCACCTACCGATAAGGAGCCATCATGCCTGCCTATACCGCGTCCAACACCGGCCTGCTGCTGGTCGATCCCTATAACGACTTCATCAGCCAGGGCGGCAAGCTGTGGCCGCTGGTGGAGAAGGTCGCCAAGGAACAGCAACTGCTGGAACACATGAAACAGATCGTCGACCAGGCGCGCGCCGCCGGCATCCAAGTGTTCTACGTGCCGCACCACCGCTCCGAACCGGGCGACTTCAAGAAATGGAAGCACGCCACGCCCTACCAGTTGCGCAGCGCGCAGGCGCAGGTGTTCGCCAAGGACAGCTGGGGCGGCGAATGGCACCCGGACTTCCAGCCCACGCCGGACGATGTGATGATCAAGGAACATTGGGCGCAAAGCGGCTTCGCCAACACCGACCTCGATCAGCAGCTGAAACAGCACGGCGTGCAGCAGGTGATCGTGATCGGGCTACTGGCCAACACTTGCATCGAAGGAACCGGCCGTTTCGCCATGGAACTGGGATATCATGTGACTTTGGTAAGAGACGCCACCGCCGCCTTCACCCACGAAATGCTGCGTGCGGCGCACGAATTCAACGGCCCGACCTATGCCAGCGAAATTCTGACTACTGCGGAACTGCTGGCAGCCATCAACTAAGGAAAGTTGAATCCAGTGGATCCGTACTTGCGTATAAGAAATAAACGCAATGCAGATCCAGGGATACAACATGTTCACCACCACATTTTCGGTCTTGCTGGCAGCCCTGCTGCTGGCCGGGCCGGCGCAGGCACAAAACGGGCAGCAAATCGCGCAAGGGCAGCGCCTCTGGCAAAAACGTTGCTCGGAATGCCACGCCATCGACACCGACGAAACCGGTCCACGCCATCGCGGCGTGTTCGGCCGCCGTGCCGGCAGCATCAAAGGTTACGATTATTCACGCGCGCTGCGCGCCGCCCAGCTGCAGTGGGACGAGAAATCGCTGGATCGCTGGCTCAGCGATCCCGAAAAATTCATCCCCGGCCAGAACATGGACTTCCGGGTAAAGAGCGCGGCTGAGCGGTTGGCGTTGATTGCTTATCTGAAAAGTGTTTCAGACTGATTCAGCGTCCTGCGCGCGCCGCTCACCGTCAATTACTTAGCTCTTGCGGCGACGTTGCGCCAGAGCGCCAACAATGCCAAGGCCTGCCAGGAACATGCCATAAGTGGCAGGTTCCGGTACAGCCGTCAGGTTGGTGATTGCAATCCCGCTGTAACTACCAAAGCCATAATCGACCGCAAACGAAATGAAGCCGGTATAAGGGGTCTTGAACGAATACACGGTTTCTGGCTGAAAGAAACCTGGAGGCAGTTCGTCCTTCCCGAAAGTGGTGGTCACCGTGGCTCCACCTGGCAGGGAGTCACCACTCCAGGTAAACGACACCAAGTCTTTAACATAGCCACCCGCATTTGCGATTTCCCAGAGACTGATGTAATTCGGGGTAATCAGTAAGTTGCCCGGACGACCCTGCGACCCGCTAAACGTACTCAAATCGACTATATGCGTCCCAGGAGCTGCTTGTGCCGCGCCTGTAACCATCAGGCAAAGGCAAAAGAACAGTTTGAAAATTGGGAAGGATTTCATGTTCACACCTTAACAAAATTAATATAAATGAATATAAATATTGTAAGACTTCCCTGGCGACTTGGTAAAGTACTTTTATGTAAGTAAACGCTACAAACGATTCAGGTTACTGAGCGGTAGCAGCTGCCACCGACACCATGCGCTCGACGTAGCGGGCGATCAGGTCGATTTCCAGGTTGACCTTGCTGTCGACCTTGAGGTGCTTGAGCGTGGTCATGGCGATGGTGTGGGGGATCAGGTTGATCGAGAACTGGCACACCAGATCGGCGCCGGCGCCGATGTCGGTCACGCGGTTGACGGTCAGCGAGACGCCGTTGACCACGATCGAGCCCTTGTAGGCCAGGAACTTGGCCAGCTGATGCGGCGCCACCACCACCAGCTCCCACGACTCGCCCACCGGCGCGAACTTGCGCACCACGCCCAGGCCGTCCACGTGGCCGGACACCAGGTGGCCGCCGAGGCGCTCGTTCAGCGTCAAGGCTTTTTCCAGGTTCACTTCGGTCAACGTATCGAGGCCGACGGTGAGATTCAGGCTTTCGCGCGAGACGTCGACGCGGAAGTTGGTGGCGTCCTTCTCCACCACCGTCATGCAGGCGCCGTTGATCGCGATCGAGTCGCCCAGCGCGACGTCGGCCAATGGCAAGCCGCCGGCGTTGATGTCCAGGCGCACGCCTGCGAAAGAGCCGCCTTCGAGCGACTTGACCGATTCAATTTTGCCGATGGCGGCGACGATACCAGTGAACATATTGTGCAATCTTCTTAATGGGTGAATCGTGCAAGGATACGCAAATCTTGGCCGATCTGCTGAACCTCGTGGAATTTCAACTGCTTCTTCTGCGTCAGGTCGGTCAGCGCCGGCAGGGAGAACATGCCTTGCGCTTCGCCGATCAAAGCGGGCGCCAGATACACCAGCAGCTCGTCGACGCAGCCTTCGCGGATCAGCGAGCCATTGAGCTTGCCGCCCGCCTCCACGTGCAGCTCGTTGATCTGGCGGCGGCCCAGCTCGCGCATCAGCGCCGGCAGGTCGACCTTGCCGTAGGCGTTCGGCAGCAGGATGACTTCGTGGCCGGCCGCCTGCAGCGCGGCTTCCTTCTCGGGATTGCCGACGGCGGCGACGATCCATGTGCCGCCTCCCACGAATATCTTGGCGGACAGGTCGATTTCAAGCTTGCTGTCGACCACGATGCGGCGCGGCTGGCGCGGCGTTTCCACGGCGCGCACGTTCAGTTGCGGATCGTCAGCCTTGACGGTGCCGATGCCGGTGAGGATGGCGCAGGCGCGCGCGCGCCAGGCGTGGCCGTCGGCGCGCGCTTCCGGGCCGGTGATCCATTGGCTGGCGCCGTTGTGCAGGGCGGTCATGCCGTCCAGGCTGGCGGCGGTTTTCATGCGCACCCACGGCAGGCCGCGCGTCATGCGCGAGAAGAAGCCGATGTTCAGTTCATAGGCCTGATCGGCCAGCAGGCCGACGCTGGTGTCGATGCCATTGGCGGCCAGCTTGGCCATGCCCTGCCCGGCCACCAGCGGATTGGGGTCCTCCATGGCCGCCACTACGCGGCCGAGGCCGGCGCGCACCAGCGCGTCCGAGCACGGCGGCGTGCGGCCGTGGTGGTTACACGGCTCCAGCGTGACGTAGGCGGTGGCGCCGCGCACGTCGTGGCCGCGCGCCTGCGCGTCTTTCAGCGCCTGGATTTCAGCGTGGTCGCTGCCGGCCTGCTGCGTGACGCCGGCGCCGATCACTACGCCGTCGCGCACGATCACGCAGCCGATGTGCGGGTTGGGCGAGGTGGTGTACAAGCCCTTGGCGGCCCATTCCATCGCCAGCGTCATGCCTTGGAGATCGTTGCTGATGTTCACGGTGTTCCTGCGAGATTAATCTTCGCGTCATTATAAATGCTTGTTCAGTCCGTCGCGCTGCTGCAGTTAGAGGGTTCCACCTTGGGATCGCAGACGCGCACGCGGCCCAACATGTTGATGATGACGTTGCGGGCGTGTTCGCCTTGCGTGAGGGAGAGCGTTCCCCAGCGCGCGGTCAGGCTGTTGTCGGCGCGGCAGGTGCGGCCGGCGGCGTTGTAGGCGATGTAGGTAGGTGCGCCGCCGGAGGTGAAGCGGGAGGTGATGATCACGTCGTCGCGCAGCTTGTCGTGACGGTAGATGAGCGGTTCGCCGGGGTCCGGGCGGCGGTTGCTGTTGGTGTCGACAAAGACGGCCCAACCGCTTTGCCAGTTGGCGCCGGCCGGTTCCAGGGGCGCCATCAGGACTTTGCGTCCGCGCGCCATGGCCTGGGAGCGGGTCAGGTTGATGGCGGCTTGCAGGTCGTTGCCAGCGGCTTGCACGCGCAGGCGCTGCAGCGTTTGCTGAAACGCCGGCGCGGCCACGCCTAGCAGGATGACGGCCAGCACCAGGACGACGAGCAGCTCAATTAGCGTTAGCCCGGCGACGTAGCCGCAGCTCGGGCAGCGGGCGCGGCCGAGGCGATAGGCGCTGCGGGCGCATGATCGCGCGCCCCGCGCGGCGGCGGCCGGGGCCACGGCGGAGGTGATGGCGGAGGGAGCAGTGGCGGAGGCCATATCGATGGACGGGTTCATGGCCAGCATCCCACTGCGGGGCCGCTCGCCAGGCGCAGGCCGGTGCTGGTGAGCGTGAGCATGCGGCAGTCGTCGTCGCGGAACCGGCTGTCCACTAATGCCGTGCCAGGACGCGCGATCACTTGCACGCATTGCGAGATCAACTCGCCATCGCAGGCCTTGCCTTCGATTTCGTAGGCGCTGGTCGGCGCGCTGGCGCCGCTCCACCATTGAAACTGACGCGCCTCCTCATCCCCGCCGCCAGCGGAAAATTCGACGTAGGTGTTGTGCTGCGAGTGAAATCGCTCCTGCTGCATCATCAGCTTCAGCAGCGCGGAATGCGCTTCACCGCGCCGCGTGCGGATGATGTGCTGCTGGTAAGCAGGCGTTGCGTAGGCAGCCAACACGGCAACAATCACCAACGCCACCAGGAGTTCCATGAGGCTGAAGCCGGAGCGTTTCATTTTGTGGCCTCGTGCAGTTCGCGCCAGTTGATGATCTCACGCCAACTGAGGCGGCCGACGCGTCGCGTGGCGCGCATGCTGCCGACAACGGCCACCTGCCCCGCACCGGTCACCTGCACCACCGAATACGTTTTTTCCTGCTTCACGTGGCCCGCCGCATCGCGCTCGCCACGCGTGACGGATTGCGGCAGCAGCGATGGCGCCGGCACATAGCCCGGCACCGGCAAGCTCACGATCACCTCCTGGTTCGGCGTGGCGGTGATGATATTTCCATCCTTCGCCAGTCCAGTGGTGACATTCAGCACGTAGCTGCGGCTGTGCGTGGGACTGCACAAGTCAGCGCCTGGTTGGACGGTGTTGAACAGTACCGCGCCATCGGCCAGCAAGCCGGGCTGCACACTGCGTTCGGCAGGCTGCACAAAGTCCACGTACCAGCCTTTGCTGCCCGGGTCCAAGGGACCATCGCGACTATCGAGAAAGCGTTGCGTCAGTTGGCGGCGGCTGGTGATGGACTCGATTGGCGTTCGCAGGCTGTCGATGATGGCGTAGTAGGACTGCGTGCTTGCGGTGGCGGCGCTGCGGTCGGCCTTCTCGATTAATTTCCCGGTGCCGAACAACACCATGTAGCCGCCCGAGTTGGTATAAGCGAGCAACGGCTGCTGCATGATCGTCTGGCGCCTTCCATTGGCATCGCGCGCCATATACAAGGGCTTGCCGATGGCTTTATCCCACGGCGCACTGCCGCTAAAGTCGAAGCGCCAGAGCGCGCCTTGCAGATCGCCGGCGTAGGCATAGCGTAGCGCGCCGTCGCTGTCATTCACCAGGACTGGCGCGCTTAGCGCATTGGTCAGCGCGGGGTCCGAGACGGGCGTGATGATGCGGTAGTAGTTGCTGTTGCGCTGCCAGTTTTCGTTGTGAGGCTTGTCGAGTGCCAGCAGGAATAAGGCGCCCTTGCCATCACCTCCGTTGTTGACGCCGCTGGCGATGATGGCAAAGTATCGATAAACGTCTTTCCGCACGCGGAGCCTGGCGATTTGCGGGAGCGTGGTGACGTTGCCCATCATGAGATCGTCGCGGTCGGTGAATTCCCACAGTGCGCCGGCGAAGTTTCGAGGATCGGTGACGTCCAGTGCGAAGACGCCTTTCGCGCCGCCGCCCATGGCAGAGAGCAGTATGGTTTTCTTGGTGCCGCCGAAAGGAACTTCCGCCGCGCTGGCCGGCCCGTCGACGTAGGCGCGGTGGGTGTAGGCTGGATTGGTCAGGTGGTGCAGTTGGGCGACCAGCGCGTCCGGCACGTAGGCGAAGAGTTCGATGCCGGTGGTGGCGTCGAAGGCGTGCAGCATGCCGTCGTTGGCGCCGAGGTAGACGGCGGCGCGGTGGTCGGTAGTGCCGACGTAGACAGGCGTGCTGTGGACGGCATCGCCCAGCACGCTGCTGCGGCGACGGAACTGGATGCCTTCCAGCGAGCGGTCGCCGCGCAGATAGGCGAGGCGTTGTTCGCCGGCGAGGTCGTCAAGGTTGAGCAGCGCTTGCTGTGCGGTGGATAAGGCGCTCCAGGTGAACGGGATGGTCGTCAGCGCGCCGCCGGACTGCACGATGGCGGTGTAGATCTGGCGTTGTGCCGGCAGCGGCTCCGGCGGGCGACCGGCGGTGCCGCTCAGGGTTGCGCCGGCATCCCAGGCGAGAGAAGATGTACCGCCTGCGCCTGCCGCACCAGCGGGCAATATATAGCGGGAAAAATGTCCGCCCCAGTCAGCAATGTCCATCGTGGCCTGATACAGGTCGCCCGAGCTCGTTGAAGACGGCGCGCCGGCAAGCGGCGCAGATCGCAACAACGGCGCGCCCTCGGCTGTGCCTGCGAGTCCCTGCGGCGACGGCGAGGGCGCGGGCGGCGCGGGCGGCGGTTGTGGCGTGGGCGCAGCCGGCACGCCGGGGCGACAGGCGGCGGTGATGGGCAAACTGTCCAGCTCAATCAGGGCCGGCTCGGCTTGGGCCTGCATAGCCGCGGTGGCGAATATCCATACGCACCGCCATCTCATTCCGTTCATGGCGCCTCCTCCGGTTTGCTGTACACGCTTTGCAGCACCACCTCCATCTCCGGCGCGGAGGCAAATCCGATTGCAGTCACGCGGTAACAATAATTCGGCGGCGCGCCCGCAGACGCATCGTCACCAGCCTGATGACACACCATCCGCTCAACGATGTAACGCGGCTTCCTGAATGGCGCAAAGTCCGCACCGCTCGTCACCGCACAGGCACCGCCCGACAAATCCACTCGCTGCCAAACCGGTGTTTCCCCACGCGCCGTCCGCTCGTATCTGCCGGCAGCACAATCCTCCGCAAACGGACCGCCGCCGCCCTCGATCTCCCGCTCCGCATTCTTCACGGCATCCTCCGCCATCAGAAACGCCACATCCCGATCGCGCTCGCTGCGCGCAGCCTTCTCGCCCTGCAGACTCAACTGCGCCGCCGACATCCCCAACAGCATCACCATGATCAGCAACACCAGGCTGACCACCAACGCGATTCCCCGTTGCCTGTCCATGATTCAGCCATCCCGATTCCGCAACGCCACCGTCATCCCAAATACCCGCCGCGCCCGCAGCCGCTGCGACGCCGGCAGCTGCCCCTCCACCACGCGCACACCAACATCATCCCCATGCGCCTCGGAATACGCCGGCCCGAACAAGTCGTAACGCCCGTCCACCGTATCGGCCCGCGTGTTGTGTTCCCCATGCAGCAGCAAGGCCAGCTTGATGGAGCACACGCGCTTCCAGCCATCGATCGCCTTCACCGCCGTCGCATTCAGATACGTATTCGGCACGCCATCCATCGGCACATCGCTATCGACGCCATACAGCACCTGAAACGAATCCACACCGCGCACAATCGCATCGGCGCCCCAACCGCCCGCGCTGCGGTACTTGCAGCGCAACTCCGGTACGCCACCCGCATCGAGCGCGACGTAAAAAATGCTCCAGCCCTGCACACCGCCAGCCACGCCGAAGCCCCCGCAGTTCACACTCGAACCATCACCATTCGCCCCGTCGCCGGAACCGGAAAAGCGCAAGGCCAGCACATCGCTGCCGTTGGCCACCGCCGGCAACGGCGCGCTGATGCCATCGCTGCCGCGACTGATGCTGGCCGCATCCAGCCCGTCCACCGAAGCCGTCGCCAGCTCGGGCGGCGCCACATCGCTATCCCAATTGATGTAGGCACCCTGCCGTATCGCCTGCGCCATTACGCGCAAGGCATAGCGGCCGCCATCGCCAAGCCACTGCGATTCGCTGTGATTGCGCGAACCGCCGCCGGACGCGATCAGCAAGCCGCTCGCCAGCAAGCTCACCACCAATCCCAGCGCAATGGCGATCAGGAATTCGGCCAGTCCCCAGCCGTTGCAGCGCGCGCGGCTCACGGCGCCACTCCCACAGCCAAAGCCACGCCGGGCGCATATTCGCCGGCGGCATCCTTGAGCGGGGTGCCATCGGGATTCTTGCCGCGCCAGCCGACCTTCACCACCAGCGGCGAAGCCGCCCCACCCTCGCACGCCCAGCGTAGCTTGCCGCCGCTCCACACACCAGCATCGCGGCAGACCGCCACGCGGCCAGCCGGCATGGACTGGCGTACCATCAGCTTGGCCTCGTACATATCGGCCAGCGCCAACTGCGCCGCCGCGCAGGCATCGCCATGGCACAAGGCAGCCGGCGCGCCTGGCACCGGCTCGGCGTAGGCGTCGTAGTTGAGGGTGAGATAGAGATCGGTCTGCGCCGGGTTGGCGCGCACGCGTTCGGCCAGGGCTGCGGCCATGTGCGTCGCCTGCGACAGCAGCACCGCCTGATGCCGCGCCCGCAGCGCCGCCATTTGCAACGCGACGCCGCCGATGATGCCCAGGGCGAGCACCACCACCGCAATCAGGATTTCCGGCAAGGTATAGCCGCGTGCGCGCATGGCACACCTCCGCAAGTCGGGGAGACTGCGTTAGAAGTTAGCAGCGGCTACAGCAGAGTGTATGAGGTGTATCAATAGTGCGCCAGCAGTATGCTAGCTTTTACGCGGGACTTTACGCTCTTGGCCAACTTCGGCAATCGCGTTCTGGAACTCGGCCAGATCTTCGAAGTTTTTGTAGACGGAGGCAAAGCGGATGTAGGCCACGTTGTCGAGGCGCTTCAGTTCCTGCATCACCAGCTCGCCGATGTAGCCGGTTTCCACTTCGCGCTGACCGCTGGTCAGCAGCTTTTCCTCGATCGAGGCAATGGCGGCGTCCACCGCAGGAGCGGCCACGGGACGCTTGCGCAGGGCCAGCTCCAGACTGCCGCGCAGCTTGGCCGAGGCGTACTCGGTGCGGCTGCCGTTCTTCTTGACCACATATGGCATCACCAGTTCGATGCGTTCATACGTGGTAAATCGTTTATCACATTTACCGCAGCGCCTGCGCCGGCGAATGGCGTCCCCCTCCTCCGATACGCGCGTATCGAGGACCTGGGTATCTTCATGCTGGCAAAACGGACATTTCATAAGCGCTTACTTTAGTGCCGTCGTTCCCGCGCAGGCGGGAACCCATAGAACGCATGCTCGTATGGGTTCCCGGGTTCGCGGGAACGACGTGCGTTGGTATTACTTGGCGTAGACAGGGAACTTGTCAGCCAGAACCTTCACCGCCGCTTTGACGCGCTCGATGGTGGCCGCGTCGTGCGGGTTATCCAGCACGTCGGCGATCAGGTTACCGACTTGTTCCGCTTCCGCTTCCTTGAAACCACGGGTGGTCATCGCCGGCGAGCCCAGACGCACGCCCGAAGTCACGAATGGCTTCTGCGGATCGTTAGGAATACCGTTCTTGTTGGTGGTGATGTGAGCCGAACCCAGGATCGCTTCCGCTTCCTTACCGGTCAGGTTCTTAGGACGCAGGTCCACCAGCATCACGTGCGACTCGGTACCGCCCGACACAATGCGCAAGCCGCGCTTGATCAGGGTCTTGGCCAGCACGTCTGCGTTCTTCACCACTTGCTGCTGGTACTCTTTGAACGCAGGCTGCAGCGCTTCCTGGAAAGCCACGGCTTTACCGGCGATCACATGCATCAGCGGGCCGCCCTGGATGCCAGGGAAGATGGCCGAGTTGATGGCCTTCTCGTGTTCGGCCTTCATCAGGATGATGCCGCCGCGTGGGCCGCGCAGCGATTTGTGCGTGGTCGAGGTGACGAAGTCGGCGTGTGGCACCGGGTTAGGATACAGACCAGCAGCGATCAGACCGGCGTAGTGCGCCATGTCGACCATGAAGTACGCGCCAACAGCTTTGGCAACGGCGGCAAAGCGCTCGAAGTCGATCTTTTTCGAGAACGCCGAAGCGCCGGCGATGATCAGCTTAGGCTTGTGTTCCTTGGCCAGCGCTTCCATGGCGTCGTAGTCGATGTCTTCCGCAGCGGTCAGGCCGTAGGAAACGACGTTGAACCATTTGCCGGACATATTTAGCGGCATGCCGTGGGTCAGGTGGCCGCCTTCGGCCAGCGACATGCCCATGATGGTGTCGCCTGGTTTCAGCACGGCGAAGAACACGCCCTGGTTGGCCTGCGAGCCCGAGTTAGGCTGCACGTTGGCTGCTTCCGCGCCGAACAGTTTTTTAACGCGGTCGATGGCCAGTTGCTCGACGACGTCCACGTACTCGCAGCCACCGTAGTAGCGCTTGCCTGGATAGCCTTCGGCGTATTTGTTGGTCAGTTGCGAACCTTGCGCTTCCATGACGGCTGGCGAGGTGTAGTTCTCCGACGCGATCAGTTCAATGTGATCGTGCTGGCGGGTGTTTTCGTTTTGAATCGCGCCGAACAATTCCGGGTCAACGCTGGCGAGGGTGTGATCTTTTGCGAACATGAAAAAACTCCAATTGGATGAGTAGCTTGTGTTACTGGCAGTTGGATCGAAAGAGAGAAGCCATAGCGGACCGGCAGCCTCTTCGTGCTTTCCATCGAGGGCTGCCCAGGCGAACGGCTATTGAAATCTCACGTTTCCCGGTGGAGACCCACCTTTCGCCGGCTGAGCAAAACGCACCGTTACGGAGCGTTTTTGCGCATTTTTCCAGCTTTTCGCCAGTTACGTGAGACGTAATGGAAGCCAGATTGTATTTGATGCGCCAGATTTGAGCAAGAAAACGCGTTGCTTTATTGACAATTCTGCATCTAAGGGAATTTACGGATACAATTTTGCCACCCTCCCTACGCAATATCACCTCACACAAGGACAGATCATGATCGTCTTCATTACCGGCGCAACCGCCGGCTTCGGCGCCGCGATGGCCCGCATCTTCGCGCAAAATGGCCACAAAGTGCTGATCAGCGGCCGCCGTGAGGACCGTTTGCAGGCCCTGGCGGCCGAACTGGGCGACGCCGCCCTGCCGGTGGTGCTGGATGTGACCGACCGGGAGTCGATCAAAGCGGCGCTGGATGGTTTGCCGGCGGCATGGCGCGAAATCGATGTGCTGGTGAATAACGCCGGCCTGGCGCTGGGCGTGACCCCGGCCCACACTTCGTCGCTGGAGGACTGGGATACCATGATCGCCACCAACATCAGCGGCCTGGTGGCGATGACGCGGGCGATTCTGCCGGGGATGGTGGAGCGTGGTCGCGGCACGGTGATCAATCTGGGTTCGGTGGCGGGTGATACGCCGTATCCAGGCGGCAATGTGTATGGTGCGACCAAGGCGTTTGTGGAGCAGTTCACGCTGAATCTGCGTGCGGACCTGGTAGGCACCGGCGTGCGCGCGACCAACCTGGCGCCGGGTCTGTGCGGCGGCACCGAGTTTTCGAACGTGCGTTTGAAGGACGATGCGGCGGCGGCCAAGGTCTACGAAGGCACCCAGCCGCTGACGGCCGAAGACATCGCCGAGACGGCCTACTGGGTCGCCACCCTGCCCGCGCACGTCAACATCAACCGCATCGAGATGATGCCGACCTGCCAAGGCTACGGTCCGCTGAACATCAAGCGCAACCTGTAGCGTCATTCCCGCGCACGCGGGAATCCATGCTGAGCCCTCGTTCCATGGATTCCTGCCTGCGCAGGAATGACGGCATAGTCCACAATTCGTAAGCCATTGTTACAATCCTTGGCAAACAAGCAGGAAAACGCTTTACTCTCGTCAGGCACCTTTGCGCGCCAGTTGATAAAGTTCAACCAAAACAACAATATCGCGTAGAATCTTGCTCAATTACACTAGTAGTCAAAACAACATGCCTGCAGATTTCATCTGGAACGTCCGGGTCTACTACGAAG
The DNA here is from genome assembly GCF_054461335.1 of Duganella paludis. Taxonomy (NCBI): domain Bacteria; kingdom Pseudomonadati; phylum Pseudomonadota; class Betaproteobacteria; order Burkholderiales; family Oxalobacteraceae; genus Duganella; species Duganella paludis. The sequence continues at coordinate 5,092,870 of NZ_CM136922.1, read as the reverse complement.
ACACCGACGCCGGCGGTATCGTCTATTACGCAAACTATCTGAAGTTCTTCGAGCGCGCCCGCACCGAGTGGCTGCGCGCCCTTCACGTAGACCAGCACGCCCTGCTGGCCGAGCACGACGCCATGTTCGTCGTCAAAAGCGTCAGCGCAGAGTATCATGCGCCCGCAAAGCTCGATGATGAACTAAAATTAACGGTTAGTATCGAGAAGATCGGCCGCGCCTCCATCGTTTTCCATCAGGAAGCGTGGCGCGGCGAACTATTGCTGAACACGGCGCGGGTGAAGGTAGGCTGCGTCGATTCCGCTCTGCGTCCGCGCGCCGTCCCGGCGGTCGTCGCCGACAAAATGCGTCACAACACCAAAACAGACTGATAAACAATGAACGTCACTCAAGACCTTTCTTTCCTGGCCCTTATCACCAATGCGCACCTGATCGTGCAATTGATCATGGCGCTGCTGTTCGTCATCTCCCTCACCAGCTGGACCTACATCTTCAGCAAACTGTTCGCGATCCGCACCGCGCGCCGCCTGACGGTGGACTTCGAGAAGACCTTCTGGGCCGGCGGCAACCTGCACGCCCTGCACCAGAACGCCGGCAAGGACCGCGCCAACAGCGGCCCGCTGGCCCGCATCTTCGAAGCCGGCATGGGTGAGTTCATCAAGAGCAAAGCCTCCTACACCGCTAGCCGCGAAGACATGGACGCCGGCGCCGTGCTCGACAGCGCGCGCCGCGCCATGCGCGCCGCCTTCCAGCGCGAGATGGATGCGCTAGAATCGCACCTGGCCTTCCTGGCCTCGGTCGGCTCGGTGTCGCCGTACATCGGCCTGCTGGGCACCGTGTGGGGCATCATGAACGCCTTCCGTGGCCTGGCCAACGTGCAGCAAGCCACCCTGGCCGCCGTCGCGCCCGGCATCGCCGAAGCGCTGATCGCCACCGCCATCGGCCTGTTCGCCGCGATTCCGGCGTTCGTCGCCTACAACCGTTTCTCGTACGACGTGGACCGCCTGGCGATCCGTTTTGAGAGCTTTGTCGAAGAGTTCTCCAACATTCTGCAGCGTCAATCGCGTTAATCACTATGGCCTCTTCCTTCTCCAGCAGCATGCGCGGCGGCCGTGGCCGCAAGCTCAAGTCCGAAATCAACGTCGTGCCCTACATCGACGTGATGCTTGTGCTGCTGATTATCTTCATGGTGATGCCATCGGCCAACGACCCGAGCGTGGTCGATCTGCCGCGCGCGGAGAAATCGACCAAGCCGCCGAGCGACTACGTGCAGATCGTGCTCAAGCCGAACGGCGCGCTGTCGATCGGCATCAAGGGCAAAGGCGAAGACGCACCGGAAACCGCGCCCAACCGCGACGCCCTGGCGCGCAAGCTGCGCACCATCCACGCCGAACACCCGGACTATCCGGTGCTGATCGCCGGCGACAAGGAAAGCAAGTACGACGACGTGATTCAACTGATCTCGGAAGCGAAAAAGCTGGGCATCTCCCGCGTAGGCCTGTCCACCAAGTAAATGCAGACAATGAAACACGCAACCGCAGGCGGTCCGTACAGGGTTCCGCGACAACACGATGGTTTCCGCTCCGGCCTGCTGGCCGTGGTGATGCACGCCGTGCTGTTGCTGTTCCTGTGGGTCGGCGTCAGCTGGCAGAACAATGAACCGACCGAAGTGCAGGCCGAAATCTGGGACATGAAGGTGCAGGACGCCGCGCCGCCGGCGCCGACGCCCGAGCCGGCCCCGGAGCCGCAGCCCGAGCCGGAAGTGATCAAGCCACCACCACCGGCGCCGAAGGTTGAAGCGCCACCGGAGCCGAAGGAAGATCCGGAAATCGCCCTCCAGCGCATCAAGAAGAAAAAGCTGGAAGAAGAGAAAGCTGAAAAGCTGGAACAGGCACGCCTGAAGAAAGAAGCGGACGAGAAGCTGGCCAAGCTGGAAGCCAAGAAAAAGGCCGACCAGAAGGCCAAAGAGGAAAAAGAAAAAGCCGAAGACGAAGCCAAGGACAAAGCCCTGGCCGAGAAAGAGAAGAAAAAAGCCGCCGCCGAAAAACTGGCCAAGGAAAAAGCCGAGAAAGCCGCCAAGGAAAAAGCCTTCGCCGCCGAAATGAGCCGCATCACCGGTGCCGCCGCCAAAGGCACCACCGGCAGCGCAGCGCAATCGACCGGCGGTCGTGTCGACGGCGGCTATGCGGCGGCGATCCGGACCAAGATCAAGAGCAATCTGGTCTACGGTTCCGAGGACGACAGCCTGAGCGCGACCTACGTCATTACCCAGCTGCCGACCGGTGAAATCATCGGCGTGCGCAAGGTAAAAGGCAGCGGCTCGACCGCCTACGACAATGCGATTGAAAACGCGATTGCCAAATCGTCACCACTGCCCAAGAAAAAAGATGGTACGGTAGAACGCGAACTTAACCTGGATTTCAAGCTGAAGGACATGCACTGATATGAAAAAACTCACTATGCTCTACACCGGCCTGATCATCGCCGCCACCATGGGCACGGCCCAGGCCCAGATGCGGATTGAAATTTCCGGCGTCGGCAGCAACCAGATCCCGGTGGCCGTGGCCGGCTTCGCCAATGAAGGCGTGGCGCCGCAGAAAATCTCGGAAATCATCAAGGCCGACCTGGAGCGCAGCGGCGTGTTCAAGATCATCGACGCCGGCGTGGTCAACGACGTCAACAACATCGACTACAGCGGCTGGAAAGCCAAGGGCGCCGATGCGCTGGTGGTCGGCACCGTCGACGCGCTGGCCGACGGCCGCTACGACGTGCGCTACAAGCTGCTCGACACCGTCAAGCAAGCCAAGGTCTCGAACCTGGACAAGGCCGTTACCGCCCAGTTCACCCGCCTGTCGGCCCACCTGATCGCCGACGACGTCTACTTCAAGCTGACCGGCATCCGTGGCGCCTTCTCGACCCGCATCGCCTACGTCAAGCAGGAAGGCCGCAGCTACCAGCTGATGGTGGCCGACGCCGACGGCGAAAACGAACAACTGGCGCTGCGCTCGAACGAGCCGATCATCTCGCCATCGTGGTCGCCGGACGGCACCAAGGTCGCCTACGTCTCGTTCGAACAGAAAAAACCGGTGGTCTACGTGCAAAACCTGATCACCCGCGCGCGCGCCGTGGTGGCCAATGAAAAAGGCAGCAACTCGGCGCCGGCCTGGGCGCCGAGCGGCAACAAGCTGGCCGTGGCGCTGTCCAAGAGCGGCAACACGCAGATCTACACCGTCAACGCCGACGGCAGCAACCTGCGCCGCGCCACCAACAGCACCGGCATCGACACCGAACCGCAATGGTCGGCTGATGGCGAAAGCATCTACTTCACCAGCGACCGCAGCGGCGGCCCGCAGATCTACCGCATGAACCCGGACGGCGGCGACGCCAAGCGCGTGACCTTCGGCGGCAGCTACAACATCAGCCCGCGCATCTCGTCGGACGGCAAAACGCTGGCCTACATCTCGCGCCGCGACGGCAACTTCCAGCTGTACGTGCTGGACCTGGCCAGCGGCCAGGAGCAGCGCCTGTCGGACACCACCAGCGACGAGTCCCCGAGCTTTGCCCCCAACGGCAAATACATCATGTACGCCACGCAATCCGGCAGCCGCAAGTCGCTGGCCGTGGTTTCGGTCGACGGACGTGTAAAACAACGCCTGACCACTCAGGCGGGCAACATCAAGGAGCCCACCTGGGGTCCGTTCATGCAGTAATTTCGAATCATTACAAGGAGAATCACTATGCGTAAACTCAGCAGCCTGGCTTTCGCCATCACCACCGCCGCCATCCTGTCGGCTTGCTCGACCCCAGTCAAAGTGTCGGAGCCGGCACCAGTTGTGGAACGTCCAGTTGAAAAAGCTGTGACCCCACAAGCTGACACCCGCACCGTCGCGCCAGTGGAAACCAAATCGCTGGATCCGCTGGACGATCCAAAAGGCGTGCTGGCCAACCGCAGCGTGTACTTCGACTTCGACAGCTATGTCGTGCGCGCCGATGGCAAGCCAGTAGTGGAAAACCACTCGGCCTACCTGGTGAAAAACAAAGCCCGTTCGATCCTGGTTCAAGGTAACACCGATGAACGCGGCGGCGCCGAGTACAACCTGGCCCTGGGCCAGAAGCGCGCCGAAGCCGTGCGCAAAGCCATGAGCACCCTGGGCGTGCCGGAATCGCAAATCGAAGCGGTATCGCTGGGCAAAGAAAAGCCTAAGGCCACCGGCTCGAACGAAGAAGCATGGGCGCAAAACCGTCGTGCAGACATCGTCTACAAGTAATCAAAAGCACTACCTTTTTGCCGGGTCACAGGCATAATACGGGGCGGCGCGCGGAGATTCTCCGCGCCCTGCCCCGTTTCTTTTTATAGATTTGTGTGAAAGCGCCCGACATGATGAAATTCTCCAAATCCGGCCTGAGCGCCGCCCTGCTGGCCGCGACCGTCTGGCTGCCGCTGCAAGCCCATGCCGGCCTGTTCGACGACGACGAAGCCCGCCGCGCCCTGCTCGACCTGCGCGCCAAGGTCGAAGCCATGCGCACCGAACTGCAAGCCCGCATCGACACCAAGTCCGACAAGAACAGCACGCTCGACCTGGTGAGCCAGAACGAAAACCTGCTGCAGGAGATCGCCAAGCTGCGCGGCCAGATCGAAGTGCTGGCCAACGACATCTCCAACACCCAGAAACGCCAAAAAGATTTCTACACCGACCTCGACGCCCGCATCCGCAAGCTCGAACCGCGCGAAGTGACCATCGACGGCAAGACCGCGCAAGTCGACCCGAACGAGCAGCGCAACTACGAAGCGGCCATGCAGCTGTTCAAGGCCGGCGACTACAAAGCCGCCGGCAGCGCGCTGGGCGAGTTCGTGCAGCGCTACCCAGGCTCCAGCTACGCCTCCAACGCGCAATACTGGCTGGGCAATGCCTACTACGCCCAGCGCGACTGCAAAGCCGCCATCGCGGCCCAGCAGGTGGTGCTGAAGAACTACGGCGACAGCCCGAAGGCGCCGGACGCCATGCTGAACATCGCCAGCTGCCAGACTGAGCTGAAAGACAAGGCTGCCAAGAAGACACTGCAGGACTTGATCAAGCAATACCCGGATTCGTCGGCGGCGGTGACGGCCAAGGAACGCCTGGCCGGGAAATAATTACCGGTGGGTATTTGACAGTTGAGCTGACCTCCCCTATAATCTCGCTTCTTTCGGGGGTCGTTAGCTCAGCTGGTAGAGCAGCGGACTTTTAATCCGTTGGTCGCAGGTTCGAATCCCGCACGGCCTACCATTCCGAAAGAACCTAGGTTTCATACCTATGGGTCGTTAGCTCAGCTGGTAGAGCAGCGGACTTTTAATCCGTTGGTCGCAGGTTCGAATCCCGCACGGCCTACCAAGAATACTCAAAAAAGCCCACGAATTTCGGTTCGTGGGCTTTTTTGTTTCTGGTCGCTCTCTGGTCGCTTGCCTCGGATGAAGTGGTGGGAGGAATCCCACGACTAAACGTTGCTTTTGAGCTATGATCTTGCATATACTCAAACATCATAGCCAGCGCGTTCAAGGCCCCATATCCCGATGACCGACAAAAAAAGTCTTTCCGAACGCGACATCTGCACCAAGTACATCACACCTGCTATCACTACAGCAGGCTGGGATCTACATTCGCAGATTCGCGAAGAAGTAAGTTTCACCAAGGGTCGAGTCATCGTCCGTGGCAAGCTCCATGCACGCGGCGAGCAAAAACGCGCTGACTATATTCTGTATTACAAATCCAATATCCCAATCGCCGTTATTGAGGCCAAAGAAAATGGGCACAGCGTCGGCGCAGGCATGCAGCAAGCGCTGAACTACGCTGAAACACTGGGCGTACCGTTTGTGTTCAGCTCAAATGGCGATGCCTTCCTGATGCACGACAGGACCGGCTTGGCCGACAAAGTCGAACGAGAACTGGCGCTGGACGCCTTCCCGTCGCCAACTGAACTTTGGCAACGCTATTGCCAGTGGAAGGGCCTGGACACAACAGAAGCGCGCCGAACGGTCGAGATGCCCTACTACGACGACGGCAGCGGGCGTGCGCCGCGCTACTACCAAGCAAATGCGATCAACAACACGGTGGAAGCGGTAGCCAAAGGTCAGCAACGCATTCTGCTGGTCATGGCGACCGGCACAGGCAAAACCTACACCGCATTCCAGATCATCTGGCGTTTGTGGAAGTCCGGCACCAAGAAACGAATCTTGTTTCTGGCCGACCGCAATATCCTGGTGGACCAAACTAAGAACAACGACTTTAAGCCGTTCGGCGCGGCAATGACCAAGATCAGCAAGCGCCAGATCGACAAGAGCTACGAAATCTACCTGTCCCTGTACCAAGCGGTCACTGGCAGCGAGGAAGAACAAAACATCTACAAGCAGTTCTCGCCGGATTTCTTCGATCTGATCGTGATCGACGAGTGCCATCGTGGCAGCGCTGCTGAGGACTCAGCTTGGCGTGAAATTCTTGCGTATTTTTCGTCGGCCACACACGTCGGATTAACGGCGACACCGAAAGAAACCAAGGATGTGTCGAGCATTGTCTATTTTGGCGAACCGGTTTATAGCTACACCCTCAAGCAAGGCATCGAGGACGGCTTCCTCGCGCCATATAAAGTGGTGCGTATCGACCTCGATAAAGACTTGCAGGGTTGGCGTCCGAGCAAGGGCCAAGTAGATAAAAAAGGCCAAATGATCGAAGACCGCGTGTACAACCAGATCGACATGGACCGCACCCTGATTCTGGAGCAGCGCACCGAGTTGGTCGCCAAGAAGATCACCGAATTCCTGACGGCAACTGATCCCTACGCCAAGACAATCGTATTCTGCGACGACATTGACCACGCCGAGCGCATGCGCCAAGCCTTGGTCAACCTGAATCCAGAACGGGTTCAGGAAAGCCGCAAATACATCATGCGCATCACCGGCGACGAAATCGAAGGCAAGGCAGAACTGGACAACTTCATTAACCCTGAAGAACGCTATCCGGTGATTGCCACCACATCCAAGCTGATGACAACTGGCGTCGATGCGCAGACCTGCAAGTTGGTGGTGCTGGATCAGCACATCAAGTCAATGACCGAGTTCAAGCAGATAATCGGACGCGGTACGCGTATCAATGAAGACTACGGCAAGTTCTGGTTCACCATCATGGACTTCAAGAAAGCCACGGAGCTATTTGCCGATCCCGCATTTGATGGCGAGCCCATCTACGATCCCAAAGACGAAGACTCACTCGTACCGCCAGAGAATGATCCCGCCGAAATTGTAACTGGCGAAGACGGCAAGCCTATTATGCCGGGCAGTGCTGACACCGGCTATACAACTGGCGGGCCAAGCGACAGCGGCGAACCCGGCTCCGGACGAGTCAAATATGTACTCGGCGACGTAACGGTGTATGTCGTCGCGGAGCGTGTCCAGTATTACGGACCAGAAGGCAAGCTGATCACCGAATCACTTAAGGACTACTCACGCCAGACCATCCGCAAGGATTACTCATCCCTTGATGAATTTTTGCGCCGCTGGGAAAAGACTGAACGCAAAGCCGCAATCCTGCGCGAATTGGAAGAGCATGGCGTATTGCTCGAACCGCTGGCAGAAGAAGTCGGCAAGCATTTCGACGCCTTTGACCTGATCTGCCATGTCGCCTTCGACCAACCGCCGCTGACCCGCCGTGAGCGTGCCGACAACGTCAAGAAACGCAACTATTTTGCTAAGTACGGCGAGCAGGCGCGGAAGGTACTTGAAACCCTGCTCGAGAAATACGCCGACACCGGCATAGAGAATATCGAAGACATCAAAATTCTCACGATTGATCCATTCAAAAACATGGGCACAGCCAGCGAACTGGTATCGGCGTTCGGCGGCAAGCAAGGCTATACTACCGCCCTGCACGAGCTAGAGCAGCAACTCTACGCATAACAGCAAGGTTTCATACTTACACACCACAGTAAAGCAGTCTATTTCATGAGCATTTCCAGCACTATCAAATCCATCCAAGACATTATGCGCAAAGACGTCGGCGTCGATGGCGACGCCCAGCGCCTTAGCCAGCTGGTGTGGATGCTTTTCTTGAAAATTTTTGACGACCGCGAGAGCGAATGGGAACTGCTGCAAGACAACTACAAATCGCCACTGCCTGAGAAATACCGCTGGCGAAACTGGGCGGCAGACGCCGAAGGCAGCACCGGCGAAGCGCTCAAGCAGTTTCTCGACAACGACTTGTTTCCCGCACTGCAACAACTGGAAGCAAAAGGTGGCGACCAGCGCGCCTATGTGATCCGCTCTGTGTTCGAGGATGCATACAATTACATGAAGTCCGGCCAGTTGATCCGGCAAGTCTTAAACAAGATCCAAGAAGGCATAGACTTCAACAAGGCGCAAGAGCGCCACATGTTCGGCGACATGTACGAACAATTACTGCGTGACTTGCAGGCCGCAGGCAACGCAGGAGAGTTCTACACTCCTCGCGCCGTGACCGAATTCATGGTTCGTATGGTGAACCCACGCCTTGGAGAAAAGGTGATGGACCCGGCCTGTGGTACGGGCGGCTTCCTAACCTGCTCGATCGAACACATCCGTAAGCAAGATGTGAAGACCGTCGAAGACGAGGGCCGACTGCAAACGGGCATATTAGGCATCGAAAAGAAGCCGATGCCCCACTTGCTCTGCACCACCAACATGATCCTGCACGGCATTGATGTGCCGATCAATATCCGTCACGACAATACTCTGTCCCACCCGCTGATCAGTTGGGGGCCACAACAACGCGTCGACGTCATCATCACCAATCCGCCGTTCGGCGGCATGGAGGAAGACGGCATCGAAACCAACTTCCCCGTCGCCTTCCGTACTCGCGAAACCGCCGATCTGTTCCTTGTATTGATCATGCAAATGCTCAAAGCCGGGGGCCGCGCCGCACTAGTTTTGCCGGATGGGTTTCTGTTCGGCGAAGGCATCAAAACGCGGATCAAGGAAAAGCTGCTGGAAGAGTGCAATCTGCATACCATAGTCCGCCTGCCCAATGGCGTATTCGCCCCGTACACCGGTATCAAGACCAACCTGCTGTTCTTCAGCAAGGGCACCCCGACCCAGCACATCTGGTTCTATGAGCACCCTTACCCGCCCGGCGTAAAAAGCTACAACAAGACCAAGCCGATGAAGATCGAAGAATTCGATACCGAGACAGCGTGGTGGGGCACGGAGTCGGATGGCTTCAAGCACCGGGTCGAGAACGAACAGGCTTGGAAGGTCAGCCTAGAAGAAATCAAGGCACGCAACTACAACCTCGATTGCAAGAACCCGCACATCGGCGAGCAGAAAATCCACGACCCCGATTTGCTACTGGCGCAATACAAGTCCATGCAGGACGACATCGCCAAGCTTCGTGGAGAACTCAAGGACGTACTAGCCGAAGCACTGCAACGCGAGGTCCAGGCATGAGCGAGATTCAGCAATTGCTGACCGAACATATCGAGATCTGGACGGCGGCAGAAACCGAGAGGAAATCCGGACGAGGCCGGGCAGCCAGCAATGCCGCGAGCGTGCATGGCATCAAGAAAATGCGCGAGTTGATTCTGGAACTCGCCGTGCGCGGCAAGCTCGTACCCCAAGATGCTAACGATGAGCCTGCGATTGGATTGCTCAAACGCATACAAATTGAAAAAAGCAAACTTTTGGCTGAACAAAAGGTCAAGGCCGAGAAGGAAGTGCTTGCGGTAACACCTGAATTACACCCATTCCCAATACCGCCGAGTTGGGAATGGGTCAGACTTGGCACCATTTCCAGCGGAGTTCAATACGGCTACACCGATTCAGCGAACCATGAATCAAGAGATGTACTATTTTTAAGAATAACTGATATCCAAGATGATTCAGTAAACTGGGCCACTGTTCCGGGGTGTAGCATTTCACTTACAGACGCAAGCAATTGTGCTCTTGAAAATAATGACATAGTGATCGCACGCACTGGCGGAACGATCGGGAAGTCTTACTTGGTTACTGGTTTGGACCAGAAGGCCGTTTTCGCATCATATTTAATTAGAATTGGAAATTTAACTTCAACCTCACCAGGATACAAGAAGGTTTTTCTAGGCTCGATCTTATACTGGCAACAGTTGATGGCCAATTCCATGGGCACCGGGCAACCGAATGTAAATGGTACCGCACTAAAGAATTTAATTGTTTCACTACCTCCACTTGAGGAGCAATATCGCATCGTCGCAAAAGTCGATGAACTGATGGCTCTGTGCGACCAACTGGCAACCCAGCACAGCGACGCCTCCGACGCCCACGAACAACTAGTCAGCTATCTGCTAGGCACGCTCACGCAATCGCAAAGCGCAACAGAATTCAAAGCCAACTGGCAACGCGTCGCCGCGCATTTCGACACCTTGTTCACCACCGAAGCAAGCATCGACGCTCTCAAGCAAACCTTGCTGCAACTGGCTGTCATGGGGAAACTGGTAGCACAAGACGCCAACGATGAACCAGCCAGCGAATTACTCAAACGCATACAGGCTGAAAAGGCAAAGCTCGTTTCGGAGGGTAAGATAAAGAACGAGAAGCTACTGGCGACGATCGGTATGGATGAAAAACCCTTTGATTTGCCAGAAAATTGGGAGTGGATCCGACTAGGTACGTTAGTCGAAAAGAGCGGTGCTGGTTGGAGTCCAAGCTGTGAGGGACATGCACGCGTAGGAGATTCATGGGGAGTGCTTAAAGTAAGTGCGGTGTCATGGGGGCAATTTTTGCCTGATGAAAACAAAGCACTTCCGAAAACATTGGCCCCCAAACTCGACTGTGTTGTCGAATCTGGCGATTTTCTTATCACACGCGCTAATACTGATGAGCTAGTGGCGCGAAGTGTAGTTGTCGAGAATTGCCCTCCAAACCTAATGCTATCGGATAAGATTGTTAGACTTCGCCTTTCCTTGTTATGCAGCAATAAATTTATTAATCTTGTAAATTTATCGCCGTTCTCAAGAAATTATTACGCTCTAGCAGCCGGTGGAACCAGTAGCTCGATGAAAAATGTAACGCGAGAACAAATATTGAATTTGGTCGTAGGAATTCCACCACTTGCGGAACAACATCGCATCGTGGCAAAAGTGGAGGAATTGATGGCATTTTGCGACCAACTTAAGTCGCGCATTACTACGGCCAACCAACAACAGAAAAAGCTGGCGGACGTTCTAGTTGAGCACGCTGTTTTGGGGTGAGATTGCACTTTGATCCGATGTGGCACCTGTTGCGATGAATTCTGTACTTCGCGCCGCTTTTCCCCGGCTTCCGCTACTGTCGGCGCACATCTAAACCTGAAGTACCGCGCCGTCTCGTTTTTCGCTAATCACAAAATTGCTACGGCCATTTCCGGAAATTTGGCGTAAATTGACCCACGCACGTCTTCGGACAAAAATCCAATGTGACTGACTCCACAGGTTGCGGACACGTTTCTATCAAGCGCCAGTCCATATGAACTGGCGCGCCATAGTTCAAACGAATTAGGCTACCTGTAGAGCCGACTATTACATTCGACCACTCGATGCTGAGTATTCCCGGTAGATTTAACGGCAGTTTGTCGTCAAGACTGTCTGATCGAAGGTATATTTGCAAGCAAACTGAGCCCGCAGAAAATATAAAAACAATACGAGGTCGCACATCGTGCTCGATGGTGCGCCTCAACAGAACACCGACAGCAAGCTGAGGCGCGTTACCTACAGACGCGAAGGACAGACCAACCTCAAGAAGCGAGCAACAACTATTATCACTCGGGTCGAGAATCCACGCTCGAAGCTTTTTGTAATTCTCTAGTTCATCTTCAGGGAGCAACGCGATGGCCATTTTCACCAGCGCTTTGTAGGCATGTAAGGGCCTAAATGGAACACCCGCAACCGGGTACAGTATCCTGATTTTTCCGGTCGCAGGATCCGCAAACACGTGCTCACTCGCGTTCACCCCTCGAAGTAAAACAGAAATTCGTGATGGAGCATGAGGTGCCTGACGGGATAACACCGACGTTCCTTGTGATCGCCCTGTTTGGCGGATCTTGTTGTCTTTTCCCTTGACACCACCTAGGGTTAAAAACGGGCTCACGCTATTTGACAGTGCATCATCGTAAATCGAAAAGACCTTGTTACATCCATCACATTCATCGAGCGATACGATCCATTTATTCCCAAGAGATTCGGGAAACGTGTGGGATACGTTCTTGAATTTAGCGACATCTCTACAGCCGCAGTATCGGCACACGCCTTTCCGTCCGATAAGGATACGACTTGAACCCACGGAACCCTTCACTTGTTCAAGTAGCGTGTATCTATCGCCAAGGACGCGGTCGCCAATCTGTGGCCCAGCGTTGTTAGCTCTCAAGCTCATACGTCACCAGACCCCAAACCTCGTCGCTTATCGTAATTAGTAGGTAGTACACGAATTATTTCCCTTGATCTTTTCGGCGCCAATTGCCGAACCTATACCGATACTAAGCCCCCCGCCAATCAGTGTGCAAGGTGTGCAGAAAAATCCTGCTCGCCCAGAACCATGACGTCCAATCACTATGGAAAAACAAGACACTCCCCCCACGCCCTTCCGCCTCGGTGCCATCTACATAACGCCCGGCGCGCAAGCTACGCTGATGGCCCACAGCGTCAACCCTGCGACATTACTGGAGCGTCACGTTACCGGCGACTGGTCGAACCTGTCGCCCGACGACACCAAGGCGAACCGCGATGCCGTCGCGGGTGACGCTCGCGTGTTTTCCTCGTACTAAATCGCGCCAAGAATCCGCGTCTGGATCATCACGGAGGCCTCGCGCGCATCAAGCACGATCCTGCTGCCCGAAGAATACTGACCTGGCATCGGTCCGCCACGCAATGGGGGCCGGCAAACTGCCACTCTGACCGGAAATAGACCGGACACGATCACGGCAGCGCCGTCGAAAAAGTGTGACCCGCAATGCGTCGCGCCCAGCCTCACACATCAGACAGTGCCCTCTTTCGCACCGGCCAGATCCACGGATTCGAACTCCGTGTCTCCAATCACGACCTCGTGGTTGAGCGAGCGCAAATCACGCTATTTCCAGCGGCCTAAGCTGAGTAATCTTTCTTCACTCAATGGTGTTCACCATGACTTCCGCAAATACCAGATCTGACGACCGACTTCACTTCGACCGGGCCATGAAAGCGCTGGAAAGCCAGGTGGCCAATGTCGGTGCACATATCACGATCGACTCCACCACTCGGCTCGCCTACGCGCGAGAAATCAAGGCAATGGCAAAGAAATTGGAAGGTGATGCGCTCGCAGGCAAAATCACTTGGACTGAAGCGGCAAACCAAGCGCAAGAAACCAGAAATGTCGTCATGGAGATTTTCCGTCGACGAAGTACGCCGGTGGGAAGAGCTATGGCCCAGGCCATCAAGATCAAAGGCTATTCATTAAACGAGCTCATCGCTCGCCATACGATGCGTCACTACGGCGAGAACGCCGTATTCGCAAGGCTGTCTGCCTCACAGAAAAATTTTGTCTACGCTTCAATCGTGAGATCCGCCGGGAGCGCACGTCAGGAAGTAAGCACCATCTTGGCGCGGCTGTCGTATGCAGGACGTGGGTTGATCATTATTTCGCTGGGCATCTCAGCATATAAAATCGCCACATCCACAGACAAGGTCGCGGCCACAGGGAAAGAAGTGCTATCCACCAGCGCTGGCATTGGCGGCGGTATCGCAGGCGGCGCTATCGCTGGTCTCGCGTGTGGCCCCGGTGCGCCCATTTGCGTCACAATAGGAGCGTTTGTAGGTGGTACGCTTGCTGCGTTTGGCATCCATTCTCTGTGGTAAGTATGTCGTGAAGCTCGTTCAAACATCTGAATTTGCACTGCGCCGAGTGGCGACGCCGCACAGCGACGACATGCCCAAAAGCGAGATGGTGCTGCACGGGCTCCCAACTGGAAAGATCATCGACGGCGCAGTGTTGGAGGCGGCGTTTAGATGGCATGACTTCCTGCTCGTTTTTGTCACCGACGACATCATGCACGAAGAGACGCTGCGCGTTTATCTGTTCGATGATTGCTTGAATATCGTCGACTCCGCTCAGCTTGGCTGGATGTATGCCACTGGCGTTTTCTCATTACTTGAGCTCCGTCCCCCCAACACCGTCCGCTTTCTTTTTTTCGGCGACACGGATTGGACTTTGGAGTTGTTCGACGACGAGGTCTTTGCGATTCCTTTTTTCACCGATCCTCGCGGCGTGAGCAGGCCATTCAGACTTCGCCGCCGGTTTCAGATTTCTGGCAATCCCAAACCTGAGCCGCGACAAAGCAGCGGTTCGCAATTAAAGAGGACCAAGGCCGCAACCGCAAACCGCCGGCAAGAACCCGTGGACCTCGATTGAAACCCCGATATCGCTCATGAGATTGCTTTCATCCTCAGAATTCACGGCACGGTTGGCGTCACCCAATACAGATACCGAGACAGCATCTTCCGAGCTGCTGGTGGATGGCAAGTCCACAGGACTGATCGTAACCGGCGTGATACTTGAAGCGGCTGTTGAATGGAACGGTGGTCGCATCGTTTTCTTCACCGACGACATTCCCTTCGAAGAAGTTCTAAGAATTTATATGTTCGACGCCAACATGGCGTTGCTCGACGCAGCTCGCCTTGGAACGATGTACTCCACCGGCACCTTTGCCAAGCTGAGCCTACTACCACCAAATGAACTGACATTTCGTTTCTTCGGCGGCACGGTCTGGCGCTTGGTGCTGCTAGCTGAGCGGGAGTTCGCTTTCCCCGTCCTTTCCGATCCGAGCGGCGTCAGCCGCAAGTTCAGATGCTTTAGGCATTTTCGAGTTCAAGGCAAGCCGCAGCCTGAACGAACGCAAGCCATTTCAGAAGCTCAAGTCAATGAAGCTCATTCGAACTTTTGACGTTGCACCCAATCAGCTTGCCACTCAGCGAAGAAGCTCCGCCTTCCATGAAATTAGTACACGCTCCAGACTACTCGATACGCGTCATCACCGCCTCGACCTCGGAGATCGAGCCGGTATGTGAAGTTGTTGTGGCAGGCATAGCTACGGGTAAGTTCCTCGAAGGGGCCGTGTTCGAGGCTGCCCTCAGATGGAACGGATTTGTTCTGCTCTTTCTCACCAATGACGTGCCTTTTGAAGAGACGCTCAACATCTACCTGCTCGACCAGCATCTGAATGTCGCAGACTATGCGCGGATGTACTTCATGTATTCAACAGGAATTTTTTCCGATCTGGATTTGGCGGAAGACGATGCCGTTTGGTTTAAATTTTTCGGCGAGACAACCTGGAAGCTTAAGCTCTTCCCAAAGAAGGGATTGGTCATTCCCATATTCTCGGTGCCCTTAGGCGCACATCGCCCGTTCACGTTCTTTCAGCGATTTAAACTTTCAAAGCATGCACAAGCACGCACATGAAACCTGGGCCGAGCCGCTTAGTTGAGCCGGCGCAAAACATGACTCTCAGTCGAGAAGAAACTGGCACCTTCAAGCCCACGCTTAAAGGTGCTGATATGAGATATCTACTCCACCGCTGGGGCATTTCAATGGAAACCTAGACGCAGACGACGGTGGCGGCGGTTCTTCGACGGTTGCTAACATGCTCGCATTCTATTTCTCGCAAATACAAAACCAACCAGGATGGGCGGCTTTCAACGTGCTCGTGCCCGTGCTGCTGCCTTTCGCTGTCATCGCTGCGGTCGCCACCGCGACGGACGGCTGGCATGCGTTCATCCGCATGCTGAAGAAAACCGTTGATCAGGGCCAGCTATTCTGGGTTGCGCTCAGTATGTTGGCATCGGCTGGGTATGAAGCGTTTTCCGCTTATGATAGGTGCCCCGAACTGAAAGAAACTATTTCATGGACGCTTGGTCTTTGCATACTCGGCGCCTTCTTTAGCTCGATATTCATTGCATTGAATACTTCCCGCACATTGCGAGAGCAACGAGTTCGTGTGATCGTGGTGTGGATTTCAATAGTCATGGCGGCGATCATGTCCTGCTATTACCCCCTTCTACACGCCATGCTTTCAGAGTGCTAAACTTAAATCACAAATCGCGATGCACATCGGGAGAATTTCCATGAGAGATTTCATCCGCCGACTCATCATCAGCGACAGGTTCCATGACCTGTTTGCTGGAATTTTTGGTGTCGCATGGTCGATTGGCATGATCGTATTGATGCTGGTTCTGTTATCACACCACAAATGATCCCTACTAGGCCGGCACAGCCGCAAATCAGGCCATTTCAGCAGGCATGGTAAAATCCGCGTTTGCGATGCCTGCCGCTTCACTACCGGGATGCTCGAGAAAGCCAGCCTGCGGGTTGGCTTTCTTGTTTCCTGGCCATTCAATAGAGAGCACTACCATGACTTACGAAGAATTCCTGGACGAGGTAACCACCCTCCTCACCGAACTGTACGAGCTGACCGACGAAGCCGCCATCAAGCTGGTGGTCGATGCGCAGGCGAACGATTATTTCGTCACCCACGACGACAAGGAAGAGCTGCGCACCTTCGCGCAAGCCAAGCTGGAAGCGGCCGCCATCTACCAGGCCAAGCAGAACAAGAACGAGACCCAGCGCAAACAGCAGCAGCGCCAGGTGCAGAAGAAAAAAGCGCCTTGATCAGCTAAGCGTTAGCAAATGGCCGGCCGCGCCGGTCCAGCTCACATCACGCGGATGATCAACCCCGCCACAGCGCACACCGCGATCACATGCGTGACCTTGCGCTTGTAGCGGAACAACGCCACGGCCGCGCCGATGGCGAGCGCGGCCGAAGTCCAGTCGAACGCACCAGCGAGGCCCTTGGGCCACAGCACGTGGAAGCCGAAGAACAGCGCCAGGTTCAGGATCACGCCGACCACCGCAGCGGTGATCGCCGTCAGCGGCGCCGTGAAATTAAGCTCGCCATGCGTGGACTCGACCAACGGCCCGCCGGCCAGGATGAACAGGAACGACGGCAGGAAAGTGAACCACGTCACCAGCGACGCCGCCACCGCGCCCGCCAGGAACAAGGTGTCGGGCCCGAACACGGCCTTGACGTAGCCACCCACGAAAGCGACGAACGCCACCACCATGATCAGCGGGCCTGGAGTGGTTTCGCCCAGCGCCAGGCCGTCGATCATCTGCGTGCCGTTCAGCCAGCCGTAATGTCCCACCGCACCCTGGTACACATACGGCAGCACCGCGTAGGCGCCGCCGAAGGTCAGCAGCGCCGCCTTGGTGAAGAACCAGCTCATTTGCGTCAGCGTGTGGTGCCAGCCGTAGCAAGCGGTCAGCAGGCCCATCGGCACGGCCCACAGCACCGCGCCGGCCGCCACCACACGGGCCAGCCGGGACCAGCGGAAGGTCGCGTGTTCAGGAATGGGCGTGTCGTCATCGATCAGCGCCGAGCCGTAAGACTGGTCCGCCTTGCCGTGCGCGCCACCGAGCGCGAACTTGTCCGGCGCGACGCGCCCGCCGACATAGCCGATGGCGGCAGCCGCCGCCACGATCGCTGGGAACGGCACATTGAGCGCGAAGATGGCGATAAAGGAAGCGGCTGCGATGCCCCACAGCCAGTTGTTCCTCAGCGCGCGTGATCCGATGCGATGCGCGGCTTGCACCACGATGGCGGTCACGGCGGGCTTGATGCCATAGAACAGCCCGGCCACGATGGTCAATTCACCGAAGGCGATATACAGCCAGGACAAGAAGATCAATATCACCAGCGACGGCAGCACAAACAGCACGCCCGCCACGATGCCGCCTTTGGTCTTGTGCATCATCCAGCCGATGTAGGTGGCCAGCTGTTGGGCCTCCGGGCCGGGCAGCAACATGCAGTAATTGAGCGCGTGCAGGAAGCGCCGCTCGGAGATCCAGCGCCGGTTTTCAACCAGCTCTTGATGCATGATGGAGATTTGCCCAGCCGGCCCGCCGAAACTAATCAGCCCCAACTTGAACCAGAACCGGAACGCCTGCCAAAAACTGATCGAAGGCGGCAAAGCGTTCGGCTGATGCATGATCAGGTTTTAAGCGGACGCGGCATGTGGACGTCGCGCACCACCACCTGTTCCGTGAGGAAGTGGATGGCGCGGCCCAGCGGATCCTCCACCCAGCGGTGGAAGGCGGCGCCGGCGGTCAGGCTGCAGCCCCACGCCACCAGCATGCCCAGCGCCTGCCACAAAGGCTCGGCGGGCATGAAGCGCGTGAAGGCGGCGTTGATCAGCAGGCATACCGGGAAGTGTATCAGGAATACCGAGTACGAAATCTTGCCCAGGCCGTTGATGGTGGTCCAGGCGCGGCCTTCGGATGTGGTCCGCACGCGGCCGAACAGGAACAGCACGCCCGCCACGCATGCGGCCAGCGCAATGCGGCTGCGGAACTCCAGCGCCAGCCCAGCCACCGCCGGCAACAGCGCCATCATCATGAGCATCACGGCGATGCCGGGCTTGCGGCGCGGATCGCTGGCCCACCAGGCCATCACGCCCAAGCCGTAGCTGCCGAAGAAGTATGGCGCCCAGTTGTCCCAGCTGGCGTCCACATTGAAGTACAGCAGCGACCAGGTGACGCCGAGCGCCACCGCCAGCGGCATCAGCCACGCCAGGGGACGCCGGCCTTCGACAATGCCGGCCACCCACAGCGCCATTACCATCAAGGCGTACAGCTGGAAGTCGATGGCCACATACCAGGCGCCCGCCGACACCGAGGCGTAACCCAGCACGCCATGCAGCAACAGCGCGTGCGCGCCCATTTGCGCCAGCGTGGCGGGGGAGGAAATCGAATCATGCGTCATCCACATGGCGGCCCCGGCCGAGGCGACGGCGGCGATCAGCGTGGCCGCCACGAACGGCGGCGCCAGCTTGACATAGCGGCGCCAGATGGCCAGCAGCGGATAGGAATAGCCGGCATGGCCGGACGGCGCCAGCGATTTGGCCGCCAAAAAGCCACCGATCACCAGGAATACCTGGACGGCGATGCGCGCGCTGTCACTCAGCCATTCGATCAGCGACGGGAACAACACGCGCGCGTGATCGGACATCGGGCCGTAAAATGCCAGATGATGCAAGACGATCAGCTGCGCTGCGCCTGCTTTCAACAGATTGATCAAACCAAATTGCGACGGGGCCGGCTTACCCATGCCAAGCGTCGCCTCTGCAACTACTTTCATCCCTATTCCTTGCGATGCAACGTTTTACGTTTAAAACATTGCTTTTAACGACAGGGCGACATCATAGCTGAGGTTGCCCCATTAGTGGCGCGCAGATACAAATGAATAACGTCCCGCCCTTGAATTTTTTGTCGCAAGGCATTAGAATTCCGGCCCTTGGGTCGTTAGCTCAGCTGGTAGAGCAGCGGACTTTTAATCCGTTGGTCGCAGGTTCGAATCCCGCACGGCCTACCAAGACACACAAAAAAGCCAACCGTCCGGTTGGCTTTTTTGCTATCGGCGGAACTTGCGCGGCTGGCGTTTGCGCGCCGCCGAGTTCTGGTCCTGCAGGATGGCATCCACCCGCTCCGAGGCCTCGCGCGACAGGCGCAGCGCCAGTTCGGTGTCGGGGAAATACTCGGGCTGGCGGTAGGCCAGCCAGGCGTAGGCCGAATACAAGCGGCAGGCGTCCTCCACCTCCTGCAGATTCATGTAGTGCAGCGGCGTATCGCCGCCCTTCAGATGCGTAACCTTCTTGTGCGCCAACGATTTGGCCCAATTCTCCCAGGCGTTCTGCAACGACGGCACCTTGGCCGAGATCGGCACCAGCGACAGCGCAAACTTCTCGGCCACGGTCAGCTGCAGGGTGTCGAGCCAGGCGGCGCGCTCGAACTGGTCCTCGGTGATGCGCGGGTAGAAGAAGCCGTCCGGCACGTCGATGTTGTGCACGAAGCGTTTCAGCAGCTTGGCCAGCGCGTGCTCGTGCGTCACCGACGAGATGCGGTGCAGATGCTCCAGCGTCGGCGCCACGGCGAAGCCGGTGGTTTTCAGCGGCACCGGTTTTTCGCGCAGCAGCGAGCGCATCACTTCGTGCGTCTCGTTGTCGTAGCCGGCCACCAGGCCTTCCTCGTGCACGCCATAGCGGCCCGCCCGGCCGGAGATCTGACGCGCCAGCGCGGCCGGGATCTCTTCCTCTTCGTAACCGTTGTACTTCACGCTGGTGGTCATCACCACGCGCGCGATCGGCATGTTCAGGCCCATGGCGATGGCGTCGGTGCCCACCACCACGTCGGCCGCGCCATCGCGGAAGCGCTGGGCCTGCGCGCGCCGCACTTCCGGCGACAGGTTGCCGTACACCGTGGCCACCGATAGCCCTACTTCCGTCACCATGTCGCGCCACATCAGCACTTCACGGCGCGAGAAGCAGATCACGGCGTCGCCCCGGCGCAGATTGCTCAGCTTGCGCACGGCGGTCGGTTCCATCGACAGCGGCCCCTTGCGCTTGAGCAGATGCACTTCCAGCTCGCACTCCAGCCGCGCCGCCAGCACTTCGATCGCGCGCCGCGCCTCCGGGGCGCCGACCAGGTAGACCACGCGCGCCGGCGCGCCGCAGACGGCGGCGGTCCAGGCCGCGCCACGGTCGCGGTCGGCCAGCATCTGGATTTCATCGATCACGGCCACGTCCACCGGTGTTTGCGTATCGAGCATCTCCACCGTGCTGGCGATGTGCGTGGCGCCCGGCGCCAGCCGACGCTCCTCGCCCGTCACCAGGCTGACCGCCAGCGGCTTGCCGCGCTGTTGCACTTCCTGCAATCTTTCGTAGTTTTCCAGCGCCAGCAGACGCAGCGGCGCCAGATACACGCCGCTCGGCGCCTTGCCCAGCGCTTCCATCGCCAGATGGGTCTTGCCGGAATTGGTCGGCCCCAGCACGGCGATGAACTTGCGCTTCATGCGCCGCGCCACTTCGAACGAAGCCGGATACTCGGCCAGGTTGATGCTCTGGCGGGTGCGCTCGGCGTGCTGCTCCTCCATCTCCCGCTCGACCGCGTGCTCCAGGCGCTGGCGGATGCGATCGAACACCAGGCCGGCCGGCTCGGAAATCTGCATGTCGCTCAGCGCGTTCAGGAAGGGCTCGGCGTCCATGTCGCAATCGTCGCAGGCGTCGGCCAGTTCTTGTACGAAGGCAACAACGAAGCCATGCAACTCGGCGATGACCTCGTCGCTGGCGCGTTCGCGCAGCAATGCGCCGCGCGTACCTGCATCCATCTTGCGCCATTTGGACGGCTTGGCCAGCACGCCCTGGGCCGGCACCAGATCGTAAGGCACGCGACGGCCGCCGTACTCAACCACGCCGGTGATGCGCAGGAACACTCGGCCTTCGAGCCGGGACAGGGACACGCCTTTGTCGGCCAGGCCAAGCTGGCGTATCAGTTCATCGTCCTCGCCCGGATCGCCGTCTGAGGCTGCAAGATGTGGCGCTGGGGAAGGATGGGTCATGGCGTTATACTCGGTTGGGATACTGACCGGATTATACCGTGCCGTCCCATTCGCCCTCGTCTTTACGGCTAAATTCTGGCACCATACGCCCCCATGCCTCAAACCATACTCACGGCGGTTCATCACGAATTGCTGATTAAAAAAAGCCGCTTTATCGCCCGCGTGCAGCCGATGACCGATCGCGCCGCCGCGCAGAAAATCGTGGCCGAATTAAAATCCCAGCATCCCGGCGCCGCCCACGTATGCTGGGCATTATTAGCCGGCGGCCAATCCGCAGCGGTGGATGATGGCGAACCGAGTGGCACCGCAGGCCGTCCCATGCTCGACGTATTACGTCACCAGGATCTGGAAGGCGTATTGGCCACCGTGGTGCGTTATTTTGGCGGCGTTAAATTGGGAGCCGGCGGCCTGGTGCGCGCATATACCGACAGCGTGGCACAGGCATTATTAACAGCCGATAAAATCGCGATTATCAAACAGCGATTCCTGATCTGCAGCGCACCTTATGCCATGGAGGGCATGGTAAGACGGGAAATTGAATTGGCCGGCGCCAGCCTGGATAATGTCCTGCACGCCGATGATGTTAAATTCGAACTCAGCCTGCCCGCCACCGCAGCCGAAGCGCTGATTACCCGCCTCAATGAATCCGGCCACGGTCGGATTACCTGGACCAATCCCGACGACGAATAAGCGGGCCGGCCGGCATCGCTGCCGGCCGCCCTTTGCAAGCTCAATTCTGGTGTGTACGTGCTAATTCTTGGCATGAACCGGGGATGCGATACCGGCCCATGTCATTCTGTGCCACAGCGTTTCCAGCGGTCCTTGGGAATGACGGGCCAGCCACCACACGCTGAACTGTCGCTGCACCAGCGCCAGGGCGATGCCGATCGCCAAAGCGAAACTGGCGCCGGTGTACTTATACATGCCGAGGCCAAAGCCGTAATAAATCGACGTACCGATAATCGACTGCACCACATAGCTGGTTAAACTCATGCGCCCCAAAGGCGAGAATACCGTGAGCCAGCGGCGTGAATAAAACAGCAGCGTAAATGTGGAAACCAGCACCACCATGAATGCAACGTTGGACCACGACGTAATAATCGTCAGCAGCGGACGTTCCAGCGCTGGCCCTACTCCCCACGTCTGCGGAAACGTTTTCAATAGATAAAGTGGAATAAATGCCACCACCGCGACCAATAAGGTACGGCGCCAGAATGCACCATTGCCTTCCTTGAATACGCCCTTGCGGCCAGCCAGCATACCGAGCATAAACAATGCAGGGATCTGGAATATGCGGCCATTCTCCCAGCTCCAGCGTATTACACCGATTTTTCCATTGGTCAGATTACCCCACCAAACCTGCGCCGCCGAGCCGTTGGCGAAATAGTCATTCGCGACACCGAAATATGCCCACGATGCAGGATTCGGCAATTTCTCATTCGGATTCGGCAAAGCCTGAATAACTTCCAGCCATGCATATGGCTGCAACAATAAAACAATCGCGATCGCCACCACCCAGCGATTGCTCAATCGCGCCACCGGTATCAGCGCAAAGCCCAGCACCGCGTAAATACTCAGAATGTCGCCGTGATAAAACATGGAATTGATCAGTCCGAAGCCCAGCAGCAGCACCAGCCGCCACGCGAAACGCGCCCGGAAATCCTCGCCGCGCAGCTCGCGGTTGTGGAACTGGATGTAGAAAGTCATGCCAAAAAGCAACGCAAAGATGGCGTAGGACTTGCCGCCGAACAAGAAGAACAGGCTGTCCCAGATCACCTTGTCGATGGCCTTCAGCCAATCCGGCAGGCCGCCCGGCGCGAAATAAAAGTCAAAGTGCTCGATGTTGTGCAACAGCATGATCGATACGATGGCGAAGCCGCGCAGCGCATCGATCACATCCAGCCTTGATGCATTATTGTTAGTCATGGGTCTCCACCATTTCCTGACATAAAAGTGAACAGAAAGCCAAGTGTAATGGAAACGGTCCCAAGCAACACGCATATGGATGAACAAAGCATGGCATTTTTATTTTGTTGCCATACGGGAATTCAAAGTGTATATTGGTGACAATTCACAGCACTATTGATCGCCAAACTCTCGCGATCCCCAACTTCCTCTCCGGCCTTATTCCCGCCAACGTTCCCAGCGGAACGCGAGTTACCTCGACTTCGGAATATCAACATGAAACTCAACAACCTCAAGGTAGGCACGCGGCTGGGCCTCGGTTTTGGCGCCGTTTTGCTGATGCTGGCGATCTCCACCGGCCTGAGCCTCTACAGCCAGAGCGAACTGGCGCGCAGCAGCGACGAAATCGTCACTGAAACCTATCCAAAAGTGTTGCAGGCGCAGCTGATCATGAATCACAACAACAAGATCGCCCGCTCGCTGCGCAACGCGCTGCTGATCCACGACGACGCCAAGGCCGAAAAGGAATTGACCGTCGTGGCGGAAAAGCGCAAGGAGATCAACGAGGCCATGACCAAACTGAGCGAGACGGTCAAGTCCGCCAAAGGGCAGGAATTTTTCCAGGCCATGCAAGCGGCACGCACGCCGTACAATGAATCGCTGGATGAAGTCATGCGCCTGCGCCGCGAAGACAACGTCGATGCCGCAGTCGACGAAATGCTGGGCAAAATGCGCGGCCTGCAACTGGCCTACATGGGCGCCATCGACGCCATGATCGCGCACCAGAGCGCCAGCATGGAACGCGCGCGCGCCGACGCCGAGGCAACCTATGTGCAATCGCGCAATCTGGCGATCATCCTCGGCCTGGCCTCGCTGGCACTGGGTGCGGCGCTGGCCTGGCTGATCTCGCGCCAGCTGTTGCGCCAATTGGGCGGCGAACCGAATCACGTGGCATCGATTGCCGGCAAAATCGCCGGCGGCGACCTGGCCGTGCCGATCATCCTGCGCGACGGCGACCAGCACAGCCTGCTGTTCGCGATCCAGGGCATGCGCGACAGCCTGGCGGACATCGTCGGCCAGGTGCGCAGCGGCGCCGACTCCATCGTCACGGCAGCCACCGAGATCGCCTCGGGCAATATGGACCTGTCGTCGCGCACCGAGCAGCAGGCCGGCTCGCTTGAAGAGACGGCCTCGTCGATGGAAGAACTGACGGCCACCGTCAAGCAAAACACTGAGAACGCGCGCCAGGCCAACACGCTGGCGCAAAACGCGTCCGACATTGCGGTCCAGGGCGGCACCGTGGTGGCGAACGTGGTGCAGACCATGGATGCGATCAACGAATCGGCCAAGAAGATCGTCGACATCATCGGCGTCATCGACGGCATCGCCTTCCAGACCAACATCCTGGCCTTGAATGCGGCGGTGGAAGCGGCGCGCGCCGGCGAACAAGGCCGTGGCTTCGCGGTCGTGGCGTCGGAAGTGCGGGTGCTGGCGCAGCGTTCGGCCGAAGCGGCCAAGGAAATCAAACACCTGATCGACGACTCGGTCGGCAAGGTCGGCGCCGGCACGCAACTGGTGGGTGAAGCCGGCGCGACGATGAAAAAAATCGTCGCCGCAGTCCAGTCGGTGACCGCCATCATGAGCGAGATCAGCACCGCCAACCACGAGCAGGAAGCCGGCATCGAGCAGATCAACCACGCAATCGCCGAAATGGACACCGTCACGCAGCAAAACGCCGCGCTGGTGGAAGAAGCGGCGGCAGCGGCCGAAGCGCAGCAAGACCAAGCGCAGCAGCTGGTGCAACTGGTAGGCGTCTTCAAACTCAGCGGAAGCCAGGCCAGCGCGGCCGCGCCGGCCCAACTATCGAGCCGCCGCAAGCCGCAAAAGCCGCAGCCCACCCGCCACCTCCACCGCCTCGCCGCCTAAACTTCAGGGTCAGCTCTGTCATTCGGACATTGCGGAACTTTTTGGCTGGCCAAAAGTTCCGCAATGTCCGAATGACAGAGCTGACCCTGAATTACAGCCGGAAAATTTTGACGGCTTCGGCCAGGCGCGCGGCTTGTTCTTGCAGCGCGCCGGCTGCGGCCGCCGCTTGTTCGACCAGCGCCGCGTTTTGCTGTGTGGCGCTGTCGATGGTGCCGATCGCCTGATTCACTTGGTCGATGCCCATTTCCTGCTCGCGGCTGGCCGCCGCGATCTCGCCGACGATCACCGTCACCCGCTGGATGCCGCCGACGATTTCCTCCATCGTCCCGCCCGCCTGCCCCACCAGCGCACTGCCCTCGCTCACCTGCGCCGCCGATGCTTCGATCAGTTGCCGCACTTCTTTGGCGGCCGCGTCGGCCCGATGCGCCAGGCTGCGCACTTCCGACGCTACCACCGCGAAGCCCCGCCCTTGCTCGCCCGCACGCGCCGCTTCCACCGCCGCGTTCAAGGCCAGGATGTTGGTCTGGAAGGCGATGCCTTCAATCACCGAGATGATGTCGACGATCTTTTGCGACGCGGCGTTGATGCCGCCCATGGTTTGCACCACCTGCGCCATCACCGCGCCGCCGCGCGTGGCCACTTGCGCCGCCGACGAGGCCAGCCGGTTGGCGTCGCCCGCGTTGCTGGAGTTCTGCCGCACCGCCGAGGTCATCTCCTCCATCGACGACGCCGTTTCCTCCAGCGAGCTGGCCTGTTCCTCGGTGCGCGCCGACAGGTCCAGGTTGCCGGTCGCGATTTCGCCCGACGCCAGCGCGATCGCGTCCGTGCCGCTGCGCACCTGGCTGACAATGCCGTGCAGGCTGCTGTTCATGTCGCTCAGGGCCCGCTTGAGCTGGCCGGTTTCCGTGCGGTCGTCCGCGTCCACCGCGATCTGCGACGACAGATCCCCTTGCGCCACGCGCGAGGCGAAGCCCACCGATTCCTCCAGCGGCCACAGGATGGAACGCGAGACGATCTGCCCCAGCACCAGCGACACCACCGCCGCCAACAGGCCGAAGCCGATAATGTGGATGCGTGATTTGACCACCGCCGCATCCCCCACATCGCGCGTGGCGTCCGTACTCTTCTCGATCAAATCGCTGAGCGCCGCCATGCTCTTTTCCAGCACCCGGAAGCTGTCCATGAAGGCCGGGAATTTCGCCTGCGCCGCCGCCGCGTTGGTCAGCGACAGGTTCACCATTTCTTCGGCGCTGGCAAGATACCGGTCTACGTCCGGCCGCACCTTTTCCATGGCCTGGCGCACCTCGGCGTCCGTATTGGCCGCGTCCATGTCTTTGATGAGCTTGCGGAACAGGGCGATGTGCTCGGCCGTGTCCTGCCGCACTTCCTTGACCTCGGCCGGGTCGTTCTTTTCGGCCGCCAGACGCGCGGCCAGCACGTCGGCGCGCAGGGCGTCGTGCGCCTGGTCCGCCTGCAACTGGTCTTTCATGGCCGCGCTGTTGGTGCTGATGGCGTCCATCGACTCATCCAGCACGTGCACCGCGTAATAGCCCACCAGCCCGACCAGGCTGACGAACACCAGTGTCGCCAGGTTAATCAACAACAGGCGCTGCTTGATCGTGAATCGCATGGCACTCCCTGCTTAGAATTTGATGGACAGGCCCACGGTCCAACTCCAGTCCGGCGTGTTCCGGTTGAGCCCGCGCGACAGCGCGCTATCGACCTGTACCAGATCCGTCAGCAGATACGCCGCGCCGACATCGAAGGTGGTGACCGTGCCGCCGTGACGGCCACGGGCGATCTGCGGCGCCGAGTATTCGATGAAGCTGCGGAAGCGCTCGTTCCACTCCTTGCCCAGCACCACGCCGAAGATGGCGCTGGTGTAGCGCGCGCCGTTGTCGTCGCGCTGCCAGGCCAGGCCCGGCATCACGCCCAGGCCCAGGTCGCCGGGCAGTTCCCATTCTGCGGCCAGCCGCAGCGAGCCGCCCTTGCCGGGCGCGCGGAAGGCGGCCGTGCCGCTATCGAGGTCGAGGTGGGCCAGCACGCCCATCGACGGCAACGAGCCGTCGGCATCAGCCATGTGCCATTTCACGCCAAGCGAGACGTCGGCGTAGCCGTTGTCGGTTTGCCGGCCGCCGCCGGGATCGTCGGTGACGACGCGCATGCGGCCATCGGTTTCTATGCGGGCCTCCCAGTTGTCGCTGAGGCCGAAGCGCAGCAGGGTCGGCGTCGAGTACGTGCGCTGCTTGCCGCCATTGGCTTTGTCGCGCTCCAGCGCGAAGCTGGTTTCGATCTGGAAGCGGCCGGCGCCCACCACGTTGCTCGATTCGACGAAATCCGGACGATCGGTGACGATCTGGTCTTTTTCCTCAGCGCCCTGGGCCAACAGCGGCACGCCAAGCAGCAATGCGGCAGTCCACAAACGAGGCATACTTCCTCCGCTTCATGATGCACAATGGACATCACCCTAACACATTGGTATAAATCAATCGTTGGAAAATTCCCACATCGAAATATGAACATAGAAAAACTGGCGCTGGCGGATTTCGAGCTCTTCCTGAACTACCTGAACGATCACCTGTCCGACAACGGCCGCGACGGCACGGCCTATTTCCAGCCGTTGCCGCGCGCCGACTCGCGCTTCCCCGTCGAGAAGGCCGATGGGTTCAAGGCCGGCATGGGAATCGAGGTGGGCCAGCCCGGCTGGCGCCGCGTGTGGGTAGTGCGTGACGCCGACGGCCAGATCGCCGGCCACATCGATCTGCGCGGCCATCCGGAGCGCCACACCGGCCACCGCTGCCTGCTCGGCATGGGCGTGGACCGCGCCTTTCGCCAGCAGGGCCTGGGCGGCGCGCTGCTGGCGCACGCCGCCCAGTGGGCCTTGGTGTCGGGCATCCAATGGATCGACCTGCAGGTACTGTCGGTGAACACGCCGGCCATCAACCTCTACCAGCGCCACGGCTACCGCAAAACCGGCGAGATCCCGAATATGTTCCACATCGACGGCCACTACTTCAGCTACACCAGCATGACCACGCGCCTGCGCTAGCGGAGGACAAAATAAGCGACAACGGCAACCGCATAGCTCGCGGCCATGACAATCGACGTGACACCAATCCACGTCATGACGCGTTCGCGCTGCTTGCGAACAGCCACATAGTCGAAAAATGCGTCGAGCAGTTTAATCATCGCAGCCTCCGGTTAGCTAAAATCGATGAAGTAGTGCGCGAAGCCAAGCAGCATGGCGGCAGCAGTCGTCAATAAGACCGATATCACCAATATCCTGGAGGGTTCTGCACTTTTCGCGTCAAATTCCTCGTCCAGCCCGTCTATCGCGCCAAGCATCACTAATACCGCAGAAAAGACCATAAAAAATATGCCTGTTGCCAAGCCGATCCAGCCATATGCCCGGCCAGACACAGAAGCGTGCTCCAAATATACGCCGATCTCGTAGCAGGTCCCTGCACTCATCGCAATGGCAACCCACAGCAGTTGCCCATTCTTGACCGCGTTGTACACAACGGCGTGGGCAGAGGAACGAAATCTTCGTCCTATCGCCAACAATGGAAGTAGCGCAATTGGTGCAAATATTGGAATAGCGATGTACACAAACGCCCAGGCAAGAAATTGAAGCCACTCCATGGATTCTCCTTTTCTACGGGTGTCCGGTTTCGGACGGTGGTGAGCGGGTACGGGCAACCGGGAATATGGTTGGGCCTGGCAGGATTAGCTTAGTCCCTTGATTTACAACGTTTTGTCCTTTTATCAAACAGGTGGCACGGGGCTTGCAATGAGCCGGGCATGGATACCAATATCAGCCCCACCATCATCGCCAGCCGCAAGCGCAAGACCGCGCTGGCGGTCGCCGCCCTGCTCGCCACGCTGAGCCTGACCGCCTGGGCCATCAACCGCGCCGTCAGCCCCAGCGTCGATGCCGACAGCGTCAGCCTCGCCACCGTCCGCAGCGGCGCTATCGCCAACACCATCAACGCTTCCGGCATCGTGATCCCGGTGCATGAGGAAATGGTGTCGAGCCCGATCCAGACCCGCGTCGCCAAAGTCCACGCCAAGCTGGGCCAGCAGGTGCAGGCCAACGAACTGCTGCTCGAACTCGACAACCGTACCATCCAGCTGGCCATCGATTCGCTCAAGGAACAGCTGGCGCAGCAGGAGAACCGCATCCTGGCGCTAACGCTGGAAATGGACCAGAAACGCAAGCAGCTAGCCAGCGCCATCGAGCTGCTGGAGTTGGACCTGCAAGCCACCCGCGTCAAGCTCGGCCGCTACCAGACCTTGCGCAAGGCCGGCGGCGTCTCGGCCGAAGATTTGCTGACGGCCGAACTCAACGTCCAGCGCAACGAGATCCAGCTGCGCCAGCACCGCGAACTGATCGAAGACAGCAAGCGCGTCACCAACAGCAATATCGAAGGTGCGCGCCTGCAGAAGAGCATCCTCCAAAAGCAACTGCACGAACAGCAGCAACTGCTGGCGCAAACCCAGGTGCGCGCGCCCTTTTCCGGCATGCTGACCTGGCTGCTGGCCGACGAAGGCGCCAGCGTCAACATCGGCCAGTTGGTGGTCAAGGTCTCCGAGCTGAACAACTACAAGGTCGAGGCCTCGCTGTCGGACTTCCACGCGCGTGCGCTCAGCGCCGGCCAGCAGGTGCTGGTCGAACAGGGCAACGTCAAGCTGCGCGGCGAAGTACAGACCGTGCTGCCGGAAATTCAGAACGGCACCGTCAAGCTGCTAGTCAGCCTGGCCGAACCGCACCACGCCATGCTGCGCAACAAGCTGCGGGTCGAGGTCAACATCATCACCGAACAAAAACAGAACGCCCTGTTGGCCGACAACGGCCCGGCCTTCAACGGCCGAGGGCAGCAAGACATTTTCGTGGTGCGCGACGGCATCGCCCGCAAGACCACGCTCACCATCGGCGCCAGCGATGGCAAGGCCGTCGAAATCCTCTCCGGCGCGCGCGCCGGGGACCGTCTCATCATTTCCGATACCAGCCGCTACAAGGACCGCGACAGCGTCCGCGTGGCCCAATAACGAAGGAGCCCCACATGATCCGCCTGAACAAAGTCAGCAAAACCTACCAGACCGACAAGGTCGAAACCCTGGCCCTGAAAGACATCGACCTGCACGTCGAGAAAGCCGAGTTCGTCAGCATCATGGGCCCCAGCGGCTGCGGCAAGAGCACGCTGCTGAACCTGATCGGCCTGCTCGACGAGCCGGGCAGCGGCGCCATCCACGTCGGCGGCACGCCG
Source organism: Duganella paludis (assembly GCF_054461335.1). Classification (NCBI taxonomy): domain Bacteria; kingdom Pseudomonadati; phylum Pseudomonadota; class Betaproteobacteria; order Burkholderiales; family Oxalobacteraceae; genus Duganella; species Duganella paludis. The sequence goes on along the minus strand of NZ_CM136922.1, from coordinate 5,062,347 downwards.
GTCGCCTCGTACAAGGATAAGTACGTGGCCAAACTGCGCAACAACACCTTCGGCTTCATCTTCCAGAGCTTCCACCTGATTAACGACCTGCGCGTGATCGACAATGTCGAACTGCCGCTGTTGTACCGCGATATCTCGGCCAAGAAGCGCCAGCGCCTGGCGCGCGAGGCGCTGGAAAAAGTCGGCCTCGGCGCGCGCATGGACCACTACCCGAACCAGCTCTCCGGCGGCCAGCAGCAGCGCGTGGCCATCGCCCGCGCCATCGTCGGCCAACCGCAAGTGCTGCTGGCCGATGAACCCACAGGCAACCTGGACAGCAAGATGGGCCAAGAGGTGATGGACATCCTGCTCAAGCTGCACAGCGAAGGCACCACCATCGTGATGGTCACCCACAACGAGCAGGAAGCCCGCATGGCCACCCGCATCGTGCGCGTGTTCGACGGCCAGCTGGTCGCTTAAGGAGCTCGCATGTTCAGGAATTATCTGCTCACGGCATGGAAAGTCTTCATGCGCCGCAAGCTGTTCACCGCGATCAATCTGCTGTGCATCGTGCTGACGCTGGTGGTGCTGATGGTGGTGACCGCGTTGCTGCAAAACACCTTCTATCCCACCGGCGTCGAAGGCAAAAGCGAGCGCTACGTGCAAATGCTGATGATGCAGTCGACCCACACCGACAAGGGCGGCCGCCGCACCGGCACGCTCGGCTACAAGCTCATCGACCAGTACCTCAAGCCGCTGAAAAACGCCGAACTGGTGTCGGCCTCCAGCTTCCCGATGTCGGTCTCCGTGTATCAAAAAGACCAGGTCAGCAGCCTGATGATGCGCCACACCGACGCCGAATACTGGCGCATCCTCGACTTCACCGTACTCGCCGGCCGCGTCTTCAACGTCGACGACGTGGCGCATGGCCGCATGGTGGCCGTACTTAATCAGTCGACCGCACGCAAGCTGTTCCCCGGCGAGAGCTACCTCGGCCAGAAGTTCAGCGCCGGCGGCCAGATCTTCACCGTGATCGGCGTGGTGCAAGACGAGATGCACATCAACGCCTTCTCGGACATCTGGGTGCCGGTCACCTCGCAGCCGTCGACCGACTACCGCAAAACCCTGTTCGGCGGCTACACCGCCATCATGATGGCGCGCTCGGCCGACGAACTGCCGGCCCTAAAGAAGGAAATTATGCAGGCCGCCACCACAGTGCAGTTCGACGACCCGAACGTGTTCAACACCGCCAAATTCTGGGGCGACTCCAAGCTCCAGGTGTTCGCCCGCTCGTTGCTGAGTGACCAGACCGAAGACGGCGGCGCTCCCAAGCTGGTCGCCAGCATCGTGGTGCTGATGGTGCTATTCATGATGCTGCCAGCGCTCAACCTGATCAATCTGAACGTCGGCCGCATCATGGAGCGCAGCAGCGAGATCGGCGTGCGCAAGGCCTTCGGCGCCACCAGCCGCCAGTTGGTGGCCCAGCTGGTGCTGGAAAACGTGCTGCTGTGCCTGATCGGCGGCGCCATCGGCCTGGTGCTGGCAGCCGGCGTGCTGTGGTGGCTGGAAGGCTCGGGCTTGATTCCCTACCTGCAGGTGCACCTCAACCTGCCGGTGTTCGGCTACGGCCTGTTGATCACGCTGGTGTTCGGCGTGCTGTCGGGCGTGATCCCGGCCTGGAAAATGTCCCGGCTGGCTCCGGTACACGCCTTGAAAGGAACCGCATAATGCTGCGCCATTTGTTCAAACTGATCTGGAAACGCAAATCCCGCAACCTGATGCTGAGCCTGGAGATCCTGCTGGCCTTCGTGGTAGTGTTCGCCATCGCCGCCTTCGGCCTGCGCTACTGGCAGCTGTACCAGATGCCCACCGGCCACGGCTGGCGCGACCAGTGGTCGGTCAGCATTCGCGCCGCGCAGGACCTGCCCAATGACGCCGCCATCTTCGACAGCATCAAGCGCAGCCTGCTCGACCTGCCCGAAGTGGAGTCGGTCGCCTTCAGCTCCTTCGGCACCTACGAGATGTCGCGCTGGACCGAGGAATACACCCTGCCCGACGGCAGCAACGTGCTGACCATCGATGGCATGGGCGTGACCGACGACTACTTCAAGACCATGGACATGACGCCCTCGGCCGGCCGCTTCTTCTCGAAGATGGACGACGGCGCCGACGCCACGCCGGTGGTGATCAACCAGCGCCTGGCCGACAAATACTTCCCGGGCAAGGATCCGATCGGTCAGTTGTACATGGTCCAGGCGCGCGGCAAGGAGGCACCACAGCGCTTCCGCGTCACCGGCGTGATGGCCCACTTCCGCTCGCATGGCGAACTCATGGACCCGGTTTACTTCATGCTCCCGCGCTACATCCCCGGCGTGGGGCCGAGCGCGGCCAACAACATCATGCTCAAGGTCAAGCCGGGCACGCCTCGCATCTTCGAGACACGGCTCAACGCCAAGCTCAAGCAGATCCGTAACGACTGGACCTTCGTCATCACACCACAGACCGAAGCGCGCAAGTCCATGCTCAGCGCGCAGCTGATACCGCTTATCATCCTGTCGGTGATCTCCTCCTTCCTGCTGGTGATGGTGGCCTTCGGCCTGTTCGGCGTGCTGTGGCAAAACACCACGCAGCGCATTCCGGAAATCGGCCTGCGGCGCGCGCTGGGTGCCGATTCCGGCCACATCTACCGGCAGATCATCGCCGAGCAGATGCTGCTCAGCACCAGCGCCATTCTGGTCGCGCTGGTGCTGCTGGTGCAGCTACCGCTGACGGGCGTGTTCGGCGAAAGCCTGAACTGGCCGGTGTTTTTCGGCGCGGTGGTGCTATCGGCAAGTGTGATCTATCTGCTATCCTTGCTGTGCTCACTCTATCCCGGCTGGCGCGCCGCGCGCCTGAGTCCGACCCAAGCGCTGCACTACGAATAAATAATGGAATCCACTCGCAAGCAACGCATCCTCATCATCGACGACGACAGTGCGGTGCAAGTCTCGCTGGCCCTGCTGCTCAAGCAGGCCGGCTACGACGCCCTGTGCGCCGACGCGCCCAAGCAGGCGCTGGCGATACTCGCCCAGCAGCCGGTCGACCTGGTGCTGCAGGACATGAACTTCTCGCTGCAAACCAGCGGCGAGGAAGGCCTGCAGCTGTTGGCCGACCTCCGCGCGGCCTATCCGGCGCTGCCGGTGCTGCTGATGACGGCCTGGGGCTCGATCGCGCTGGCGGTGCGCGGCATGCAGGCCGGCGCCGCCAACTTTTTCACCAAGCCCTGGGACAACACACAGCTGGCCGAACTGGTCCGCTCCACGCTGGACGCGGCCACGCCGGCGCCGTCCGGTAACGCCTCGCGCCAGGCGCTGGATGCGCAATTCGATTTCAGCGGCATCGTCGGCGAACACCAGCGCCTGCTGAAGGTGCTGGCCACCATCGGCCAGGTGGCGAACACGCGCGCGCCGGTGCTGATCCTCGGCGAAAGCGGCTGCGGCAAGGAGCTGATCGCCGACGCCATCCACCGCAACAGCCCGCGCAAGGGCCAGGCCATCGTCAAGATCAACATGGGCGCGATCACGCCGTCGCTGTTTGAAAGCGAAATGTTCGGCCACGTGCGTGGCGCCTTCACCGACGCCAAGGCCGACCGCAAGGGCCATGTCGCCACAGCCAACGAAGGCACGCTGTTTCTGGACGAGATCGGCGAACTGAATCGCTCGGACCAGGTCAAGATGCTGCGCGTGCTGCAAGACCAGACCTACCAGCCGGTGGGTGCCAGCCGCAGCGAAAAAGCCGACGTGCGCGTGGTCTCGGCCACCAACCGCGAGCTGGCCGAACTGGTGGCCAGCGGCGAGTTCCGCGAAGACCTGTTCTACCGCCTGAACCTGATCACCATCCGCCTGCCGCCGCTGCGCGAGCGGCGCAGCGATATTCCACTGCTGGCACGCCACATCATCGGCGAGGTGGCGGCCAGCTACGGCCTGCCGCCCGCCACGCTCACGCCGCAGGCGCTGGAGTGGCTCAGCGCGCAACCGTGGCCCGGCAATATCCGCCAGCTCAAGCAAACGCTGGAACGCACCCTGCTGCTGGTCGGCGGCAGCGAACTGCGGCAGGCCGATTTCGTCGCGGTGGAACAGCACGAACATGGCGGCGCGTCCGGTGGCCAGCGCCTGGGCGTCGATGGCATGACGCTGGAACAAGTGGAGCGCCACATGATCGTCCACGCACTGGAGCAACACCAAGGCAACATCTCGCGCGTGGCCAAGGCACTGGGCCTGAGCCGCACGGCGCTGTATCGCCGCCTGGAACGCCACAACCTCGGCGCGGCCGACGGCGCGGCGCTCTCATGAGTTTGCGGCGGCGGCTGTACGCCTACCTGATCGCCGCGCATGTGCTGTTCCTGGCGATCACCGTGCTGCTGTTCCGCAGCCAGCCTATGGTCATGCTAGCGCTGGAAGCGGCGGTGCTGCTCAGCCTTGCGCTAGGCATCCGCCTGGTGCGGCGCGCGCTGGAACCGCTGGGCTACACGCGCCACTTCCACGACCTGCTGCAGGACCAGCACTACGCGGCCCGTCTGCAAACCAGCGGCGACGCCGAATTGAACGAGTTGGTCCAGCTGTTCAACACCATGCTGGGCGCGCTGTACCAGGAGCGGCTGCAGATCGGCGAACAACAAGGCTTCCTCGACCGCCTGCTGGAAGCGACGCCCAGCGCCGTCATCGTGTTCGACTTCGACGGCCGCATCAGCCTGTTGAACGCCAGCGCGCAAGCCCTGCCCGGCCTTGGCGACGCGCGCGGCCAAACGCTGTCGGCCTGCGCAGCGCGCGGCGGAGAAGGCGGCACGGCGGGTGCGTCCGACGGTGCCGACCGGGTCGGCGAGGCCGACAGTTTCGGCGGGGCTGGCGGGGTCGGCCACAGCCTGCTGGTCCAGCTGGACGCCCTGCCGCTGGGCGACTCGCAGCTGCTGACCGACGCCGACGGCCGCCGCTATCGCGGCCAGCGCGGCCAATTCTACGATCGCGGCTTCGCGCGCCACTTCCTGCTGGTGGAGGAACTGACGGAGGAACTGGAAAGCTCGGAAAAAGCCACCTACGAAAAACTGATCCGCGTGCTCGCACATGAAGTCAACAACACGGTGGCCGCCACCGGCTCGGTGCTGGACTCGCTGCTCTACTACCGCAGCCAGCTGGCCGAGCGCGACGGCGAAGACTTCAGCACCGCCATCCTGGCGGTCCAACGGCGCAACGCCAGCCTGGGCGAATTCATCGAGCGCTTCACGCGCGTGGTCAAGATGCCGGCGCCGGAGCTGCGGCCGAACGCCGTGCGCGACATCATGGACGACATCGTCTACCTGTACCGCGAACAATGCCGCAGCCGTGGCATCAGCATCGCGTGGGAGCGCTGCGACGACGTGCCCGCCATCGCCATGGACCGCCAGCTGATGGAGCAGGCGCTGCTGAACGTGGTAAAAAATGCGATGGAAGCGGCCGAAGCCGGGGCGGGCGAAGACAAACGGATCGCGCTGGTGCTGGCGCGCGAGGATGATGGCGTGCGTCTATCGGTGATCGACTCGGGCAACCTGCTGGGCGACGTCCCGGCGCGGCAGCTGTTCACGCCCTTCTTCACCACCAAGAAAGGCGGCCAGGGCATCGGCCTGCTATTCGTGCGCGAAGTCCTCAACCGGCACGGCTTCGCCTACCGGCTGGCGGCCACCGGCAAAGGCACCACCAGCTTCGATATCTGGCTATAACTTCGGGGTCAGTTCCGACATTCGGACACGAGCCCAACCGTAGCGACCGCTACGGTTGGGCTCGTGTCCGAATGTCGGAACTGACCCCGAAGTTGTTTATTGAACGCGTTGCACTTTCGGATTGCGGTGCGCGCCTTCGATGTCGAGGAAGATCGCGCCCAGCAGGCCGCGCTTGACCGTGACCTTGGGATTGTTCAGTTCCACCACGTCTTCCGTGTCATCCACCACTTTCCAGACCTGGCCGTTGGCCAGGCGGATGCGCTGCCCGCGCACCCAGCCGTCAAACGGACCGGCGATACTGGTTTCAATCGCGTTCAGGCGCGCCGACTTGATGGCCTCCGGCTCGCGGCCGAACATGGACTCCATTTCAGCCTTGGTGGGCGCGGCCACCATGGTGTAGCCCGCCGCAGCCGGAGCTGCAGGCGCTGCTGCAGCAGCAGGGGCGCTTGCAACGGAGACCGGCGCCAGCGGAATGGCGTTGTAGCAGGCCAACCGCACCGGACCATCTTCCAGCTGGCGGCATTTCTGCAGCGCGGCATTATCGGCCAGGGCGGCCGTCGAAACCAACATCAGGGCAAACATGACTTTCATCGCGACTCATCCATAAAGGTTATCCTGCCGCGATTATAGACAGATTCAAAACTCTTCCCAATCCTCTTTGCTGCCGGCGCCCGAATTGGCCAGGCGCTGCTGCGGCCGCGCGGGCGCGCGCACCGGTTTGGCCGTCGCCGGACGCGGCGGCGCCGGCCTGACCCTGGCCACCAGCGCGGCCGCGTGCACCGTTCCACCATCGAGCCGGAACACGCTGACCACGCGCTCCAAACTGGCCGCCTGATTCTGCATGGCCTCGGCCGCCGCTGCCGCCTCCTCCACCAGCGCCGCGTTCTGCTGCGTCACCGTGTCCATTTCGCTGACGGCTTGGTTGATCTGCTCGATGCCGGCGCTCTGCTCGTCGCCCGCCGTGGAAATCTCGGCCATGATGTCGGTCACGCGCTGCACGCTGGCCACCACTTCGCCCATGGTGTGGCCGGCCTGCTCCACCAGCTTGCTGCCGATCTCCACCTTCTCGACCGAGGTGCCGATCAACTCCTTGATCTCCCTGGCGGCCGAGGCCGACCGCTGCGCCAAGGTGCGCACCTCTGAAGCCACCACGGCAAAGCCGCGTCCCTGCTCGCCGGCGCGCGCCGCTTCCACCGCCGCGTTCAGCGCCAGAATATTGGTCTGGAAGGCGATGCCGTCGATCACCGCGATAATGTCGACGATCTTGCGCGAGGACTCGTTGATCGCGCCCATGGTGTCGACCACCTGCGATACCACCGCGCCGCCCTGCTGCGCCACCGCCGACGCCGACTGCGCCAGCTGATTGGCCTGGCGCGCATTGTCGTTGTTGGCGCGCACCGCGCTGGTCAGCTCCTCCATCGACGACGCCGTCTCCTCCAGCGAGCTGGCCTGCTGCTCGGTACGCGCCGACAAGTCCTGGTTGCCGGAGGCGATCTCGGACGAGGCCGACGCAATCATGGCGGTGCCGGTGCGCACCTCGCCGACGATGCCGGCCAGCGCGTCGCGCATCATCTTCATGGCGTGCAGCATGCTTTGCTTATCGTTGCTGTGGGTATCGACCACCACCGTCAGATCGCCCGAGGCGATCCGGCCGGCGATGTCGGCCGCGTAATCCGGTTCGCCGCCGAGCTGGCGCAGCAGGCCGCGCGCGATGCGCACCGAAGCCACCACGCCAACCGCGATCGCCACCGCGCTCAGCACCAGCATCAGCGTGCGGGCCCGCTCATAGGCGGCTACGGCCTCGGCCGCGCCGGCCTGGTTGTTGGCCTTTTGCAGCGCCGCATACTCATCCATCTCATCCTGCCAGATCTGGGTGGCCGGGCCGGCCTGCTTCATCAGCAAGTCCGTGGCTTCCTGATCCTTGTTGCCCAGCGCCAGCTCGAACACCTTGTCGTTCAGCGGACGCGTGAGCTTGGCCTGGGCGGCGATGCGGTCGCGGATTTCCACGCCCTTGGGCGTGGCCGGCAGCCTGGCCAACGCCTCGACCGCCTCGTTGTAATCCGCACGCGCCTTGACCACCTTTTCCATTTCCCGGCGAATGGCCGGCTCCTCCTCCAGCAGCACCACGCTGCGCGTGACCCGCGCCACGATATGCACCGCCTCCGACATATCGTTGACCATCTGCATCTTGACCGCGTTCTCGTTGACGATGCGGTCGAGCTTGGCATAGATCGTGCTCATGTTGTACACGCCCAGCGAGGCGATCACCAGCAGCAAAACCAGCACCAAACCGAAGCCCAAACCTAACCGGGTACCTACTTTCATGTTCGCCATTTCGAATTGCTCCTAGCAAGGGGATAGCAAGGATTGTACGCCTGGAAAATTAAAGTAATTTCACGAATTGCCACATTACAACACTTGCATATGTGAATTCTGTATGACCTTATAGCCAAATATTCACTCAATCGCCTATAAACCGTGGCTTATCACCTATAAAATGGCCGATTGCTGATCAATATGTAGTAAAGGGTGGGAAATGACGATCAATGTAATCCTCAATCTGCTTGTGGCGCTGGCCTTGCTGGGACTGTTATATGCGCAGCAGCGCAAGCACGCGTCGTTTTCGGTGCGCGTCTTCACCGGCATGGGGCTGGGCGTGGTGCTGGGTGCGGCGCTGCAGGCCATCTACGGCGCCGCTTCGGCCGACATCAAGACCACCAGCGACTACCTCGACATCGTCGGCAGCGGCTACGTCAAACTGCTACAGATGATCGTGATGCCGCTGATTATGGTGTCCATCATTTCCGCCATCCTCAAGCTCAAAGGCATCAACTCGCTGGGCAAGATCAGCGCGCTCACCATCGGCACGCTGATGCTCACCACGCTTGTCGCGGCCGGCATCGGCATCCTGATGGCCAAGGCCTTCAGCCTGAGCGCGGTCGGCCTGACCGCCACGGCGGCCGACGTCGCGCGCGGCGTCTACCTGCAGGGCAAAGTGGAGGCGGCGCAGGCGATCTCGCTGCCGAGCATGCTGCTGAGCTTCATCCCGGCCAATCCCTTCCTCGACATGACGGGCGGACGCAAGACCTCCACCATTGCGGTGGTGATCTTCTCGGTGTTCATCGGCATCGCCGCCACCGGCATCCACGACAAGAAGGCCGACATCTTCGCTTCGTTCGAACGCTTCATCCACGTCGCCCACGCGATCGTGATGCGCATCGTCACCCTGGTGCTGCGCCTGACACCGTATGGCGTGTTCGCGCTGATGGCGCAGGTGGTCTCGACCTCCAGCTACACCGACATCCTGCGCCTGGTCGACTTCGTGCTGGCCTCGTACAGCGCGCTGCTGCTGATGTTCGTGGTGCATCTGCTGATCATCAGCGGCCTGGGCCTGAACCCGCTGCGCTGGACCAAAAAAATCCTGCCGGTGCTGACCTTCGCCTTCACCTCGCGCAGCAGCGCCGGCGCGATTCCGATGAGCGTGCAAACGCAGACGCAGCGCCTAGGCACCTCGGAAGGCATCGCCAACTTCGCCGCCTCGTTCGGCGCCACCATCGGCCAGAACGGCTGCGCCGGCATCTACCCGGCCATGCTGGCGGTGATGATCGCGCCGACGGTGGGGGTCGATCCGTTCACGCTGGGCTTCATCGCCCCGCTGCTGGCGATTATCACCATCGGCTCGGTGGGCGTGGCCGGCGTGGGCGGCGGCGCCACCTTTGCGGCGCTGATCGTGCTGTCGTCGATGAACCTGCCGGTGGCGCTGGCCGGCCTGCTGATCTCGATCGAACCACTGATCGACATGGGCCGCACGGCGCTCAACGTCAGCGGCTCGATCACGGCCGGCGCCGTCACCAGCCGCGTGCTGGGCGAAACCGACCTCGCCATCTTCAACAGCGACGTCGAACCGGCTATCGACAGCGAACGCAAGGCGGCATAAAAAAAAGGGCCCGAAGGCCCTTTGTCGTTGTTGCAGCTTACATTAGAACTTGTAGTTGTACGCCACGCCGATCAGCGACAGGTGGGTCTGGTAGACGCCACGGGTGGTTTCGCCGTTGCCGGTGCAGGTGCGGGTCAGCGGGGTGCACTGGTTGGTGTAGTTGATCTTGGCATCCTTGAAGTCCAGGAAGCTGTACGCCAGGTCGATCGACGAACGCGGGCTCAGTTTCCAGTTGGCGCCGACCGAGTACTGCATGCGGTCGCTGTCCGGCAGCGCCGGGTGGGTCAGCTCGGCGCTCTTGACCGGCGATTCGTCATACGCCACGCCAGCGCGCAGGGTCAACTGTTCGTTGTAGGCGTAGTTGCCGCCCAGCGAAACGCGCACGGTGTTCTTCCACTGCTGACGAATCACTTCATCGCCTTCGCCGGTACCAGGGAATTCAATGTGCAGGTCGCCCATGCGGTTGTTGCGCGTGAAGGTCACGTCCGCCATGCCGGCCCATTTCGAATCGAACTGGTGGAACACGTTGGCCGACAGGGTCTCAGGCGTGCGCAGCTTGACCAGCGCCGCCGAGTTGACCTTGTTCGAGGCCGCGCTCAGCACTTTGTTGACGATCGGATCGGTGGTCACTTGCGAGAAGTCCCACACGGTGCTGCCCTTCAGCTGGTGCGATACCGACGAACGGTAAGCCAGGCCGAAACGGGTGGCTTCGTCGAGCGTGAACAGGTAGCCCAGGTTGAAGCCCCAGCCCCAGTCCTTGCCGTCGTTGGCGCCGTGCGCGTCGCGCGCGGTGGCCAGCAGCGCAGGATTGCCGCCCAGTGCGGCGATCTGCTTGATCAGGGCCGCGCCTTGTGCAGCGCCGGCGCCGCTCGACAACGCAGCGATCGTGCCAGGCACGTCCACAGCCTGGCCCAGCTCGGCTTTCATGAATTCAGCATTGATGCCGAAGCCGAAGGCGTGGTGCTGGTTCAGCTTCCACGACACCGACGGGTTCAGGGTGATGGCTTCCAGCTTGATGTTGGACAGCGCGTAGCGGCCGGTCCAGGTATTGCCGTAGTCCAGCTTGGCGCCGTATGGCACGAACAGGCCCAAGCCCACGGCCCAGCTGTCGTCGATCTTCTTGCTGATGTACAGCGATGGCGCAGCGACCGCGTCCGGCGCGTAGCCGTCGGCGCCGGTGCCGCCGGTCGTCTTGCCGGTGAAGCGGGTCGAGCCGGTGTCGTTGAAGGTCGAGTGCGGCACAACCACGGTGGTGCCGGCGCTGATCTGCGTACCTTCCAGGCGCGACATGCCGGCCGGATTGTAGAAGATGGTCGAAGCGTCGTTGGCTTCGGCGCCGTTGGCGTCGGCCGTACCCTGGCCGGCCACGCTTTGCGAACCGAAACGGTAACCGGAGGCCTGCGCGCTCACGGACATGGCGCCCAGGGCGGCGGCGATGATCAGGGGGAGATATTTATGCTGCATGACAGTCTCGCTTTTTGAATGGTTTTATGGGGATCCGGTAGCCGTTCGGTACAGGAAGGCCAGCAGCATACTACATAAATAAACCAGTTTCAAAAGAAACCGAGCACTTGTTCTACAAATAATCATAAAAAAAGGGCCCGCAGGCCCTTTCTCATGCTTAAGTAAAAATACTTTTAAGCAATCTTGCGAGTTTCCTCTTGCGGCGCTTCCGGCGTCGGCGCGCGGCGGCCGGTCACCTTGTGCACCAGCTTCATCACCGAGCGGTAGACGAAGCGCGCCAGCACCAGGAACAGCAGGGTTTCGACCACGATGGCCGTCACCGCCAGCACCATGCCGAAACGCTCGGCGCGGCGATGGGTCTTGGCGAGCGCGCTGTCCTTGGCGATCTCGATGCTGTCGTAGAAGGTCGGCACCATCAGCAGGGTCAGCACGGTCGAGGTGATCGTGCCGCCGATGATGGCGATCGCCATCGGACGGTAGAACTCGCCGCCCTCGCCCAAGCCGATGGCCACCGGCAGCATGCCGGCGATCAGCGCGAACGTCGTCATCAGGATCGGACGCAGACGCATGCGGCCGGCGTACATCAGCGCGTCTTCACGGCTGAAGCCCTCTTCCTCGCGCTTGCGCGCCGCGTCCAGCAGCAGGATGGCGTTCTTCGCCACCAGGCCCATCAGCATGATCACGCCGATCAGGCTCATCAGGTTGATGGTGCTATTGGTGGCCAGCAGGCCCAGCACCACGCCGATCAGCGACAGCGGCAGCGACAACATAACCGCCACCGGCGCCGTGAAGGAACCGAACTGCATCACCAGGATCAGATACATCAGGCCGACGCCGGCGATCAGGGCGATGCCCATGGCGCCGAACACTTCCTGCATGTCCTTGCCGGCGCCGCCCAGCGACAGACCGTAGCCTGGCGGGAAGTCGATGTCTTTCACCAGCTTCATGGCGTCGGTGGTCACTTCGCCCGGCGAGCGGCCTTCGACGTTGGCGCTGACCGAGATCACGCGCTTGCCATCCTTGTGCTTGATGGTGGACGGGCCCTTGCCCATGGTGACGCTGGCGATCTGGTCGAGCGGCACCATCTGGTTGGTGCCGGCCACGGCGATCGGCAGGCGCTCGATGTTCTCGGCGCTGGTGCGGTCCGACGGCGACAGGCGCACCGCCACGTCGCGCGACTCGCCGGTCGGGTCGACCCAGTCGCCCACTTCGATACCGGCGAACGCCACGCGCAGCGCTTGTGCCGCGTCGCCGGCGGCGATGCCCATCGAATTGGCCAGGCCGCGGTTCAGCACGATCTGCAGTTCATCCTTCGGATCCATCTCCGACAGGCCGACGTCCACCGCGCCCGGCACTTTGCGCAGGCGGTCCATGAAGGCGTTGGTGATTTCCATCAGCTTGCGCGAATCGGTGCCGGTGAATTCGATCTGCACCGGTTTGCGGGCGCCGTTGCTCAGGTCGTCCAGCACCGTGTATTCGGCGCCGACCAGCCCGGCCAGCTTCTCACGCAATTCCTTGGCCACTTCCACCGCGCCGCGATCGCGCTCGGTCTTCTTGCCGATGTCGACGTAGATACGGCCGCCGCTCAGGTTGACGTAGCTATTGGTTTCCTTGGTTTCCTTGATGCCACGGGCGATCACGGCCGCTTTTTCCAGTTTCAGGCGCGAGTATTCCAGCGAGCTCGACGACGGCGTGCGGACGTCGATCGCGATCGTGCCCCAGTCCGAGGACGGCACGAAGCTGGCGCCGCCGAACTTGGCTTGCAGGCCCAGCGCCGCCACGAAGGTGGCCACGGCGATGATGCCCATCGCGCGGCGGTGATGCAGCGCCCATTCGATGACGTTGCCGTAGCGGTCGGCCTGGTGGTCGAACCAGTGGTTGAACTTGACCAGCACTTTTTCAAAGCCCTTGCGCGGCGCCGTGTGGTGATCCGGTGGATCGCCCCAGAAGGCCGACAGCATCGGATCGAGCGTGAACGAAATCAGCAGCGAGACGGCCACCGAGCAGGTCACGGTCAGCGCGAACGGACGGAACCATTCGCCGGTGATGCCGGGCATGAAGGCCACCGGAATGAATACCGCCATGATCGAGAAGGTGGTGGCGGCCACCGCCATGCCGATCTCTGCCGTGCCTTTCAGCGCGGCGGTGCGGCGGTCGGCGCCCAGCTGCATGTGACGCACGATGTTTTCGCGCACCACGATGGCGTCATCGATCAGCACGCCGATCGCCAGCGACAGGCCCAGCAGGGTCATGAAGTTCAGCGTGAAGCCGCACAGCCAGACGCCGATGAAGGCCGCCAGCACCGAGGTCGGCAGCGACAACGCGGTGATCAAGGTCGAGCGCCACGAGTTCAGGAAGGCATACACCACGAAGATGGTCAGGCCGGCGCCGAACACCAGCGCGTGGATCACGTTGTCCAAGCTGCTCTCGGCGTTCGCGCCGTCATCCTGGGTGATCTCCAGCTTGGTGCCGGATTGCATTTCCTTCTGCATTTCTTCGGCCATGGTCTTGATCTTCTTGGCCACGGTCACGGTCGAGGCATCGCGCGAGCGGGTCACGGAGATACCGACGTTCGGCTTGCCCGAGCGCACGCTCAGGCTGTTGACTTCGGCGAAGCCGTCTTCAATCGTCGCCACTTGCGCCAGGCGCACCAGCTCGTTGCCATTGCGCTTGACCACCACCTGCTGGAACTCTTCCGGACGCTCGATGCGGCCGACCAGGCGGATGCTCTTCTCGTCCAGCTCGCCGCGCACCTTGCCCACCGGCGCATTGGTGTTCTGGTTGCGCAGCGCGTTGACCACGTCGCCGACGGAGACGTTGTACTCGCGCAGCTTCTCGGCCTTCAGCAGCACGCTCAGCTCGCGCTTCAGGGCGCCGTCGATATTCACCGTGGCGACGCCGTCGATGCTGCGGAAGCGGTCGGCCAGCTTGTCCTCGGCCAGGCGCGAAATCTCGGCGTGGCTCTGGCTGCTCGACGACAGCGCCATCTGCATCACCGGCTGCGCCGACGGATCGATGCGCTGCAGGATCGGCTCGCGCATCTCGATCGGCAGCTTGTAGCGTACCGCTGCGATGGCGTTGCGGATCTCGTCCGAGGCCTCGATCAAGTTCTTGGTGAAGGTGAACTTGATGAAGATGCTGGCATAGCCTTCGGCCGAGGTGCTGTTCAGCTCGGTCACACCGGTGATCGAGTTCAGCGATTTTTCCAGGCGGTTGACGATCTCGCGCTCGACCGTTTCAGGCGAAGCGCCCGGATACGGAATATTGACCACGATGAACGGGACTTCAACGTCCGGGTTCTGGTTGACGCGCAGCTTGTTCAGCGCCATCAAGCCCAGGCACATCATCGCAACGATCAGGACGATCGTGGCGATGGGCCGTTTGATACTAAAATCGGATAAGAACATGGCTGGGTCTCCTTTTTATTTTTCCGCGACCTTGCCAGACGAAGCCGAAGCCACAGCCTTAGGCGCCGTCAATTCCACTTTCTGGCCATCCTTGAAACCGGAGGCCGGCACGCGCACCACCATGTCGCCGGCCTGCAGGCCGCTCAACACCTGCCAGCGACCGCTGCGCTCGTCGCGGGTGCCGATGGTCAGCGGCACCTTGGCCAACTGGCCGCCTTTCACGCGCCACACATAATTACTGTCGCCGGCCTGCACCAGCGCCGACGGCGGCACCATCAGCGAGGCGGTGGTCTGCGCCTCGACGCGGCCTTCGGCGTACAAGCCGGCCACGCCCGGACGGGCCGCCTCGGCGAAGTCGACCAACACCTCGACCTGGCGGGTGACGGCATTGGCGGCCGGATCGACGCGCTTGATCTTGCCGCTGAAGCTCTGGCCTTCGTAGCCGTTCACGCGGAACAGCACCGGCTGGCCGAGCTTGACCACGCCGATCTTGTCGGCCGAGACCATGCCTTCGAAGCGCATGCTGCTCGGGTCGATTACTTTAATCAATTCCTTGCCGACCTGGGCGGTGTCGCCGTTGGACACCTTGCGGTCGCTGACGATGCCGTCGAACGGCGCGCGCACCACGGTGCGGGTCAGTTGCTGGCGTGCCGCGACCGAACGCGAACGGGCCGCCGCCAGATCGCTCTGGGCGTTGTTGCGGCGCACTTCGGCGTCCTCCAGGGCGGTGGTCGAGACCATGCCGGAGGCCAGCAGGGTTTTCTGGCGCTCGAACATGCGCTGGGTCTGGGCCAGGGTCTGCTCGGAGGCGCGGGTGGCTTCGTCGGCCGAGGTCAGGCTGTCGCGGATCGAGGTTTCGTCCAGGCGCAGCAGCACGTCGCCTTTTTTAACCGTCTCGCCATTTTCCTTTAGTACTTGAATTACGATGGCGTTGACTTCGGCGCGCAGGTCGGCGCGGCGCTCGGGCTGGATCGAACCGGTGATGACCGGGCCGGACGCCAGCGCGTCGGATTGGATGGTCAGCGTATCCTCGGGCGACATCTGCAATGTCACTTTCTTGTCGTCTTTACCTGCGGAAGCTGAGGCCGAAGCACTGGCTCCGGCTTTTTCAGGCTCCTTGGCTGATTTGCCGCATGCAACCAGGGCAGAGGCAATGGCGAGAGCGAGAAGGGATTTGCGCAACATAAAGTTCTCCAGAAAGTGGCACATTGGTGCTTTTAGAATATTAGCCAGACTACAGGGCGCAGAGTATCCCCGACTGCCCTGAACAGGTCAATCACAGTGCGACGGACGGTAGAATTTGTGGCTGAAACGCCAAATAACGGGATGAACGGTAAAGCTAATGGCCGCCGTTCGGACGCCGACCGGACAGTCGGCGGACAGTGACGCGGTAGTGAGCGCGTGCTCAGCCGCGCCCGAAAATGGCGTGAACCAGATGACCGATGGCGATGCCGGTGCACAGGCCGCCGGCGATTTCCACCAGGGTATGGCCCATACGCTCGCGCAACCACGTGTGGCCGCCCTCTTCCTTGGCCAGGCGGTTGATGGCCGCCGCCTGCTTGCCGACGTGCTGGCGCAGGCTGTTGGCGTCAATGATGACAATAAAGCAAAGCGTGACCGCCACGCCGAAAGCCGGATGGCCGATGCCCTCGCGCAGCGCGATCAGGGTGGCCATGCTCGACACCACGGCGCTATGGTTGCTCGGGAAGCCGCCGTTGCCCACCAGATTGAAGGCCCATTTACCGGCCTTGGCGCTATTAATCAGAAACTTGATCGGTCCGACCGTGATCCAGGTAATCAGCGGGGTGACGAGATACGCGATGTCCATCGTGGCTATCCTTTGCATTTTTGTGGCGACATTATGGCAGACGGCCCCCAGTGGCGGAAGCAAGTAATATAAAATCCCACCTATCCCAAATTTCCACAAAGACAACAACTATGCAGCACTTCCGTATCTCCATTGCCGTCTCCTTCATCCTCATGGCGCTGGCCGGCTGGTGGGGCTACACCCAGGGCGGGACCGCCGGCCTGGCGCAGGCGCTCTGGATCACCGCCGTGCTGGGTGTGCTGGAGGTGTCGCTGTCGTTCGACAACGCGGTGGTCAACGCCTCGGTGCTGCGCCACTGGAACGAATTCTGGCGCAAGCTGTTCCTCACGGTCGGCATCCTGGTCGCCGTGTTTGGCATGCGGCTGGTGTTCCCGCTGCTGATCGTCTCCATGGCCACCGGCTTCGGCCTGATCGACGTCTGGCACATGGCCCTCAACACGCCGGACGAATACTCGCGCCACCTGACCGGCGCGCACGCCGAAGTGGCCGCCTTCGGTGGCGCCTTCCTGCTGCTGGTGTTCCTCAACTTCCTGTTCGACGACCAGAAGGAACTGCACTGGTTGGGCTGGATCGAAGAAAAACTGGGCCAGCACGGCACCGAAAGCCTGTCCGTGCTGCTGGCGCTGCTGGCGGTGTTCGGCTGCGTCTCGCTGGTGGCGGCGGAAGAACAGTACAAAGTGCTGACGGCCGGCGTGGTCGGCATCATCATCTACCTGGCGGTGATGTGGATCAGCAGCCTGCTTGAGGAAGATCCGCCGGCCGACGACGAAGACATCACCGAAGCGGGCGTCGGCCAGGTGGTGGCGACGGTGGCCAAGGGCAGCTTCGGCGGTTTCCTCTACCTGGAAGTGCTGGACGCCTCGTTCAGCTTCGACGGCGTGATCGGCGCGTTTGCGATCACCTCGGACGTGGTCATCATCATGCTGGGCCTGGCGATCGGCGCCATGTTCGTGCGCTCGATGACGGTGTATTTGGTACACAAAGGCACGCTGGAAGAGTACGTCTACCTCGAGCACGGCGCGCACTACGCCATCGGCATCCTGGCGCTGATCATGCTGGCCAGCGTGAAATACCACATCCCTGAATGGTTCACCGGCCTGTCCGGGGTCGCCTTCATCGCGGTCTCGATCTGGTCGTCGCTACGTCACAAACGGCTGCACACGGCGTGATAAGATTCAAAACATTGCCTAACTTCGAATCGCCATGACCTCATCCAAACGCATCCTGCTGTACTTCTTCGGCCTGCTGGCCGCCGCCCTGCTGCTGTTGAGCCTGTACACCTGGGCCATGCTGCACATCTCCTACTCGGAGGGCGAACGCGCCGGCTACCTGCAGAAATTCTCCAGCCGTGGCTGGGTCTGCAAAACCTGGGAAGGCGAAATCCTGCTGACCTCGATGCCAGGCGCGATTCCGGAAAAGTTTGAATTCAGCGTCCGCGAGGAAAAGATCGCCAATGAGCTAACGGCCGCCACCGGCAAGCGCGTGGTGCTGTCCTACGCCCAACACAAGGGCGTGCCGAGCCAATGCTTCGGCGAAACTGAATACTTCATCACCAAAGTGGCCGTACAGCAATAAAGCAGCGTGATCTGATTTCCGGTAGACTCGGCTTTTTGCCGGAACTTCTATTATGCAACGTACACTCTTTGCGGCAGCAATGCTGGCCACGGCCGGAATCGCGGCGGCGCAAGAAGTGACCGTCTATGGCGGCGCCCTGCGCGTGAAGGAAGCCGACGAGGTCACTTTCAGCGCCGGCGCTTCCTACTCCCATCCCATCAACGACCATCTGGCGCTGAGCCTGAGCTACCTGAACGAAGGCCACCCGCTGAGCCATCACCGCGACGGCGTGGCCGGCCAGGTCTGGGGCCGCACCCGCAGCAACGTGCCGGGCTGGAGTTTCGCGGCCGGCATCGGGCAGTATTACTACTTCGATACCAGCGACCTGCACAGTCAAAGCGGCACCCTCTACACGAACGACCACGGCTGGGCCGCGATCTACAGCGTGCAGGCCACCTACCACTATGCGGACAGCCGCTGGTACAACCAGGTGCAGATCAACCGTATTGTGCCGTCCGGCAAGGACTCGACCACCTCGCTGATGGTGGGCGTCGGTTACCAATTCAACGGCGTCAAAGGCGACAAGCTGCACGTGGAAGGTCCGGCCGCCGACGAGGCCATCACGCTGATGGCCGGACAAGGCATCAACAACAGCCTGCGTTCGGAAACCGCGCTGATCGGCGCGCTGGAATACCGCCGCGCGGTCGGACACTACGTGGACTGGACGGTGACGGCCCTACATGAAGGCAACAGCGCGCAAAGCAAGCGCAATGGCGTGGCCACGCAACTGTGGCTGATACGCTCGCTGAGCCAGAAGGTCGAACTGGGCATGGGGGCCGGCCCCTACTTCAACCTCCGGGTGCCCGACGGCGAAGGCCAGCGCTCGCACCGTTCCGGCCTGGTGACGGTGGGCGCGCGCTACCACCTGGACCGGCGCGTGGTGGCTGAAGCGGCCTGGAACCGCGTCGTCACCGACTACCACCGCGACGCCGACCTGTTACTCGTCGGCATAGGCTACAGCTTCTAAATCCGGGGTCAGGTCCTCCATTGCTACACGAGCTCTACCGTAGCGAACGTTACGGTAGAGCTCGTGTAGCAATGGAGGACCTGACCCCGTTTTTTAACGGGAGCGCCAGACGGCTTGGGTGGTCTCCACCGGGCCGGTCTGACGTGCCGCTTCCTTGCGGGCGCGGGCGTCGTCCAGGGTGGCGACGACCGTGGCGCCTTCTGCGGCGATCTTGGCTTGTACTGAGGCCAGCACTTTTTGCGCGGCGCCCAGGCGGCGCGTTTCCAGTTCCGCCAGCTCCTGCTTGGCCACCGTCATCGCGGCCGTGGTGTCCGCTACTTTGCGCTGCATCGCGGCGTGCGCTTGCGCTGCTTCCAGCAACGCTTTCTGCGCCTCGGCCTTGTCGAGCATCGCTTGCGCGGCTTCCTGCTCGGCCTGCTCGCGCTGACGGGCGCTAGCTGCGACGTTCTTTTCCGCTTCCAGGCGAGCGGCGATCGATTGCGAGGCGCGGATTTCCGATGCCGTAGTGATGCGCTGCTGGGTCAGCTTCTGCTCGATCAGCGCCAGCGATTTGCGCTCGGCTTCGACGAATTCACGTTCGGCCTGCAGCAGCTCTTCCGCCTTGGCCGCTTTGTCCTGCTCCACACGGGCGCGTTCGGCGTGCACCGCGCCCAGCTCGACCGCCAAGTTGGCTTGCGCCGCCAGCGCCTGCGCGGCGATGGCTTTCTGTTCCGCTTCGGCCGATACCTGCGCCGCCATGATGCGCGCCGCTTCCGCTTGCTGATTGGCGGCGTCGGCCAGGCGCTGCTCGGCGTCGCGCTGCTGACGCAGAGCCTCGCTCTGCGCGCGTTCGGCGGCCACGCGCTGCTGCGCCGCTTCGGTGGCGCGTTGTTCCGCTTCCAGTTTGTCCTTGAGCGAGGCGATCGCCTGCTGCTCGGCGGCGGCGCGCGCCTGCTCGGCTTGCAACAGTGCGGCCGCTTGCTCGGCGCGCTGCTGCGCTACCGCGTTGGCGGCGTTCTGCGCTTCCACCTGACGCGTCAGCGTGGCGACTTCTTCCTGTTCGGCGGCGTTGCGGCTGGCGGCCAGGTCGGCGGCGGCGCGCGACAAGGCGTCGCGCTCGCGCGCCAGATCGGCGGCGCGCTGCTGTTCCACGCCATCGACGCGGGCCGCTTCGGCGGCCGCCGTATCGGCGCTCTGGCGCAGCTTGGCTTGCTCCAGTGCTTCGGCTTCCGCTTCCACCTTGGCCAGGGTCGCCATTTCGGCTTCCTCTTCGGCGTGCACGCGCGCCACGGCCACTGCGCGCAGCTGGTTGTCCACTTCGATGCGCGCTTCGGTCGCGGCCAGGATGCGGGCGTCGGCTTCACGGCGCGCCTGCGCGCTGGCGGCGGCCACCGCTTCCATGCGCTCGCGGTGGATGGCGGCGTCGCGGATTTCTTTTTCGGTTTGCAAACGCAGGCGCAGCGATTGCGCGGCGCTGCGTTCGGATTCGGCCTTGGCCAGGGCGATCTGCTCGCGTTCCTGCTCCAGGTGGGCCAGCGCGCGCGCTTCTTCCAGCGCCCGCACTTCGGCGGCGGCACGGTTGAAGGCTGCTTCCAGCGCGATCTGGTCGGCGCGTTCGCGCTGCTTGGTCAGTTCCAGCGCTTCGGCTTCGGCTTCGGCCAACTGCTGCGCGGTCTGGCGCGCGCCGTGGGCGTGACGCTCGCGCTCGCGGGCCAGCGTGGCGACGCGGGCGTCGGCCGAGGCGATACCGACCATTTCTTCCTTGGCGGCCTGGACGGCGGCAACCCGTTCGGCGGCCTGGCGGCGCGTTTCTTCGGTCTGGACTTGCAGTTCTTCAGCGGCGCGCGAGGCTTGCTCGGCCATCGCCGATTCGGCGGCCACCTGTTCGTGGGCGCGCTTGCGGCTTTGTTCTTCGGCTTTGGCGCGCTCCTCGGCGGCCTTGCGGATCTGGTTGTCGGCCTCGGCGCGGGCGCGCAGTTCGGCGGTTTCCTGTTTCACGGCATCCAAACGTGCGACGCTGGCCTGGGCGGCGGCACGCAGCGATTCCAGGCGTTCCTTGTTGGCGACGATCGCCTCTTCCGACGCTTGCGCATTTTGCAGCGCTATGGCGGCGGCGGCGGCATCCATGGCGGCGCGGTCTTCGGCCAGCGCGCGGGCGCGCGATTCGGCGTGGGCGCGGCTTTCGGCGGCGCAGGCCGCCTTGGCTTCGGCTTCCACCCGGGCGATGGCTTCCTGGATGGCCTTCATTTCCATCGCCGCGCGCGGCATGGTTGCCGGTTCCTCAGCGTCCTGCAGCGACACCAGGGGGATCGGGAGCAAATCGTGATCGTTCGCGCGGTCTGGTTGGGTCAGTTGTGCTTGCATGAGAGTTCTCGCTAGGGGATTTCCGAGCTCTCATTATCATGTAGCCTTCAAGCAAGCCTTGCCGCAAGAAGAGGCGGAAACACCCGCTATTTCTCAACTTGCCAAATTGGCTAGACCGGCAGCGGCGGCTCGTCCATCAGGGCCACCTGCTCGCGCAGTTCCAGCACCCTGTCCTGCCAGTAACGCTGGGTGTTGAACCACGGGAAAGCCGCCGGGAAGGCCGGGTCGTCCCAGCGCCGCGCCAGCCAGGCCGAGTAATGGATCAGGCGCAGCGTGCGCAGCGCTTCCACCAAGTGCATCTGGCGCGGGTTGAATTCGCAGAAGTCTTCGTAGCCGGCCAGGATGTCGCTCATCTGGCGCACCTGCTCGGCGCGCTCGCCGGACAGCATCATCCACAAATCCTGGATCGCCGGCCCCATGCGGCTATCGTCGAAGTCCACAAAGTGCGGCCCGGCGTCGGTCCACAGCACGTTGCCGCCGTGGCAATCGCCGTGCAGACGCAAGGCCGGCAGTTCGCCGGCACGGTCATAGCAGCGGCGCACGCCGTCCAGTGCCTGGGCGGCAATGGTGGCGTAGGCCTGCTTCAGGTCCGGCGGAATGAAACCGTTGGTTTGCAGGAAATCGCAGGGCTCGGTGCCGAAGGTGGCGATGTCCAGCGCCGGCCGGTGCGCGAACGGCTTGACCACCCCCACCGCGTGGATGCGGGCGATGAAGCGGCCGGTCCACTCCAGCACGGCCGGATCGCCCAGCTCGGGCGCGCGGCCGCCGTGGCGCGTGAACACGGCGAAGCGGAAGCCCTGGAAGTGGTGCAAGGTGCGGCCATCGATGGCCAGCGCCGGCACCACCGGGATTTCGGCGGCGGTCAATTCTTCGGTAAAGCCATGTTCTTCGAGGATGGCCTCGTCGCTCCAGCGGCCGGGGCGGTAGAACTTCACCACCAGCGGTTTGTCGTCTTCGATGCCGACCTGGTAGACGCGGTTTTCGTAGCTGTTCAGCGCCAGCAGGCGGCCATCGCCGCGCAGGCCGATACTGTCGAGGGCGTCGAGCACGCAGTCCGGGCCTAGTGCGGAATAAGGATGTTCTTGAGTCATAAGCCCCATTGTACGGGGCGCGGCGTGTATACTGGCAGCTTCCCCCAAATAAAAAGAGCAAAATATGCAACTCGACCAGCCTTTGAGCGACAAAGAATTCGACGAATTGGACAACTTCCTGTTGTCCGAGCGCAGCCCTGAAGATGCCATGACCATGGACATGCTGCATGGCTACCTGACCGCCATCGCCATCGGTCCGGAAACCATCATGCCGGCCGAATGGCTGAAGAAAGTCTGGGGCAAGGAAGACACCGACGTGCCGAAGTTCAAGCACGAAAAAGAAGAACAACGCATCATCGAACTGATCATGCGCTTCATGAACGAAGTGCTGGTGACGTTTGAAGTGGCGCCGAAAGAATTCGAGCCGCTGTTCGTCGAGCACGAGCACGAAGGCCAGACCCTGATCGACGCCGAAGCCTGGTGCTGGGGCTTCTGGGAAGGCATGGAGCTGCGTCCGGGTTCGTGGGACGCGGTGTGGGATTCGGAAGTCGGCCCGCTGATGCGCCCGATCTACCTGCTCGGCGCCGACGAGATCGAAGAGGAAGAACTGCCGCAGGTGGAAGATCCGGTCAAGGCGCACAAGCTGGCGCAGGAACTGGAAGCCAATCTGCCTAACATCTACAAGTACTGGCTGCCACGCCGCAAAGCTGCAGTGGAAACCGTCAAGCGCGACGAACCGAAAGTCGGCCGCAACGATGACTGCCCTTGCGGCAGCGGCAAGAAGTACAAGAAGTGCCACGGCGCCGATTCGGCCGAGTAACTGTTACAAAATAGACAAAATGATAGAGGGGCAACTCCCTCTTTCTAACGTAGAATTCAGGCATCTATCGTCAGGATGCCTATGGCTGCCCTCCCCTCCAAGCCACCGTCGCCGCCACCCGGCGACGGCCAGCTATCGGCCAACATCGGCGCGGGCTTGCTTTCCGCCGTCGTCATGCTGTGCTACGCGCTCAGCTACGCATCACTGATCTTCAGCGGCGAACTCGCCCCCTACTTGCCGGCCGGCGTACTGGCCACCCTAGTGACTTGCATCGTCGTGATGCCGGTGATTGCTCTCGGCAGCTCGATCCGCATCGCCATCGGCGGGCCGGACGGCAACACCGCCGCCATTCTGGCCGGCATGGCGGGCGGCATGGCGGCCGAGATGGTGCACAGCACCGGCAGCGGCAACGACATGCTGGTCACGCTGCTGGCCGCTCTCGCGCTCAGCTCGGTGGTGACGGGCGTGCTGCTCTACCTGCTCGGGGTCACACGCGGCAGCACGCTGATCCAGTTCCTGCCCTTTCCCGTCATTGCCGGCTACCTGGCGGGCACCGGCTACATGCTGCTGGAAGGCGCGTTCCGCGTATTGACCGGGCACAGCCTGCACTGGTCGCGCCTGGGCAGCCTGTTCGCCGTGCCCTGGCTGGCCTGGTTGCCGGCGCTGGTGGTCTGCGCGGCGTTACTGATCGGCACGCGCAAGCTCAAGCGCTTCACGCCGGTCATCCCGCTCGGCATCGGCGCAGGGCTGCTGGTGTTCTACGGCGGCATGTACTGGTCCGGCATGAGTACGGCCACCGCGCACCAGCTTGGCTTGTTGTTTGAAGCGGTGCCGCTGTCGGCGCTGCACATGCCGCTAACGCTGCCGCCGCAGCAAATCCACTGGCACGTGATCCTCGCGCACACACCGGAATTCCTGGCGGTGGCGGCGGTCTCGGCGCTGACTATCCTGCTCAACACCACCAGCACCGGACTGGCCTGCCAGCAAGAGCCCGACTTCGACCGGGAAATGCGCATGGCCGGCGCGGCCAACGTGTTGAGCGGCGTGTGTGGCGGCATCATCGGCTACCAATCGCTGAGCCGCACCATGCTCAACCGCCGTGCCGGCGCGACCGGGCGCAGCAGTGGCATCGCGGCCGCCGTGGGCTGTTTGCTGGTGGTGCTGCTGGTTCCCGGGCTGTTCGGCTGGATGCCGAAAGCGGTGCTGGTAGGCCTGCAGCTGTACTTCGCCATCGGCCTGCTGCAAGAGTGGATGGTGCGCTCCTACCGCAAGCTGGGCCATGCCGAGTATCTGTTGATCCCGTTGATCGTGCTGGTGATCGCGGTGCAGGGCGTGGTGGCCGGCATTGCGCTCGGCATCCTGGCCGCCTGCGTCATGTTCGTGGTCAAGTACGGCAGCGTCAGCGTCATCCGTGGTGAATTCGACCTGGGCAACCGCAGCTCCAACGTCGAGCGCTCGATCGAAGACACCGCGCTGTTGCGCGCACACAGCCACGCGGTGGTCGGCGCCAGCCTGCACGGTTTTCTGTTCTTCGCCACAGCCAACTCCTGCCTGCGCCATTTACGCCGGCGGCTGGCCATGGTGGACGGGCCGCGTTTCGTGCTGCTGGACTTCCGCCAGATCGACGGCATGGACGCCTCGACCTCGATCAGCTTCTTGAAGCTGCGCCAGAGCTGTGACGCCGCCGGCGTGCAATTGGCGCTGAGCGGCTTGCCGGTCGAAGCACGGCGCCTGCTAGAACGCACCGGCCTGTTCAGCGGCACGGTGATCGACTTCGACACCCTGGACTCCGGCCTCGAATGGATAGAAAACCGGCTACTGGAAGCGGCCCTGAAAGCGAATCCGGCGCCGCGCCCGGGCTGGGTCTCGAGCCTGCAAGCGCACTTCAGCGACGATGTCTGGCTGCGCCTGGAAGCGCAACTGGAGCCGCGCGCTTTGACGGCGGGCGAACTGCTGTTCGCGCGCGGCGACGCCGGCGACGCGGTGTACATCATCGAGCACGGGCGGCTGACGGTATCGCTGCCGATGACGGCGGGCGGCGCCTTGCGCTTGCGCTCATTCGGCGCCGGCACCATCGTCGGCGAAATGGCGCTCTACACGCAAAACCCGCGCAGCGCCGACGTCCGCGCCGACCAGCCGACGCTGGTGCGGCGGCTATCGCTGGCGGCGCTGCAGCGCATGGAAGCCGACGACGGCCCCAGCGCCCAGCAATTCCACCGCTTTGTCGTCAATGTCCTCGCTTCTCGCCTCACCGTCGCCAACGAAGCCGTCCGCGCCGCTTACTAAGCCGCAACGCAGCAGGTATGATGGCGACCGAGAGCCATTCAACCGCATGAAATGATGTCAAGAAATCACAAGCCGCCACCCGAGAAACGCGTACTGCCGCCGCGCGTGCTGGCTGAGGAGACGCCCGAGCAAGCCGCCGCCAGCAAGCTGGCGCGCGAGCAGCGCGATGCACAGGTGCGCGGCGTCAGCTCTATCCACGAGATGCGTGAAGCGATCAAGCTGGCTGCAAGCCACTTGCCCACCATCGCCGCTGTGCCGCGCGTCGGCAAGCTCGATGCCGCCGGATTCCGCGAACGCGCCGCAGCCGGTCTGCCGTTTTTGATTGAAGGGATCGTCGGCCGCTGGCCGCTGGCCAAGCATTCCCACGAGATCCTGCGCGAACGCCACGGCCACATGCCGGTGCGCGCCCGCGTCGGCGACTACATCAACACCGCCTTCGCGCCCAACCGCGCCATGCAGGATATGTCGATGGCCGAGTACCTCGACCTGGCCGAAGGCACCGACGGCCTTCCGCCCTACCTCGGCAACCTGGAGCTGCGTGAGCTGAACAGCATGTGCCACTGGCCCACCTGGTTCGACAAGATGGGGCCGCCGCGCTTCTGGATCGGCCCGGCCGGCACCGTGACGCCGCTGCATTGCGACTACGACGACAACATCTTCGCGCAGATCTGGGGCAGCAAGCGCATCTTCCTGTCGCCGCCGCATCATGACGAGTTCCTGTATCCGCGCGAGGCCAACGCCATCCTGTTCGGCTCGCCCTTCGATCCGGAAGCGCCCGACTACGAGCAGTTCCCGCTGGCGCGCCAGGCCGCCATGCTCGAGGTCATCGTCCATCCCGGCGACATGCTGTATGTGCCGGCCGGCTGGTATCACCAAGTGCGCGCGCTGACATTCTCGCTGTCGTCCAACCGCTGGGCCAGGGGTGTGCCGCTGGCGCTGGCCCAGCATGGGCCACTCACATAAACGGAATGTACTCGATGCCGTGCTGGATCGCGCCGATCACGGCGGCTTGGTTCTCCGCGCTTTCGCTGAAGTCCATCAGCACCTGCTCGCGAGATACGGCGGCGTGCAGCGAATCCATCCAGAAGTTGTAGCCGGCTGTGTCGGCCACGCGGTGCAGCACATTCTGGTACAGCTTGGTGAGGAAGTCAGCGTCGGAGGGATGGGCGCCACCATACAGCGCGGCGAATTCCGTGCTGTGCATGAAGCCACGCGCAACCTCCGCAAAGCTCACGCCCTTGTCCATCGAGTCCAGCCAGAAGCCGATGCCGGCCTTATCCGGCGTACGGTCGAACGCCGCCTGGTAAATGCGGTACAACTGGCCGGCGCTGCCGTCGAGGTCGAGCGCCAGCGACTTGTCGCTGAAGCGCAGGCGCTCCAGGTTGAGCAGGTTGGCGCTGGCGCCGTTGCTGTCCACCACGCTGTAGCCGTCGCCGCTTGCGGTGATGGTGTAGCCGCTGCTGGCGACGTCGAATGCCAGCGTATCGACGCCCGCGCCGCCGTCGTAATAACCGTAACCCAATCCTGCCTGCAGCACATCGGCGCCGGCGCTGCCGTGGGCGGCGTGGCCAGCCTGCGTCGTGCCCAGCGATTGCGCCTTGCCGTTAAGGGTGAAGCTGTCGATGGTGTAGTACGCGGTGCCGCCGTCAGACTTGAACAGCGCGGCCAGGAAGTCCCTGCCGGCCAGGACATCGCTGGAAATACTGCCGGACAGCTTGAGTGTGCCGACTCCGCCGACTTCGCTGACTTGGGTCGACAGCGACGAAGCACCGTTACCCAGCGCTTTGGCGTCCACGAAGTGCATGCTATCGGCGTCATAGCGAATGGTGAGCGACACGCTATTGGTACCGGCCTTCCAATCGGCCGAAGACAGGTCCAGCGTCAGCTGGTCGCCACTGATGGCGAGCGTGCCTACCGCCGTCGGGGCCTTGCCATCGGTCACCGTGAACTGGGTATTAATGCCCATCGCCCGCAGCTGCTCGGTGGTGTAGACCGCGCGATTGCCGGCCAGGTCGTAGACCCACACCTGCTCGATATGGTAGACGCCCGGAGCGGTGTTCCGGGTCAGCGTCATCGTCTCGCTGCCGCTCTCGGGAGTGGCATCGTTGTAGCCGTCGCCGTAGCCAAGGACGCCGCCCAATGTCACGCTGCCGGTGACGCCGTAATTGGAAACCACATCGTTATCGAATAACAGCACCACCCGATCAATGCCTTTGCCGCCAGCGTTGTCGTGCGCAGCGGCGCCGAAGCTTACTGTCTGATCGCCGCCGCCGACCGCGATAGTGGAAGGAAGACTCAGGCTGTCCAGCATGGGCGCCACCTTGTCCGCCGTGGTGCCCGTCACGGTAAATGTCGTGCTCATTCCCAGCGCCTCAAGCTGAGAGGTGGTGTACACGGCGCGGTTGCCCGCCATGTCGTACACCCACACTTGCTCGATGGCGTAAGTTCCCGGCGCCGTGGCCGTGGTCAACTTCATGGAGTCGCTGCCGGTATTGGGCGTCGCATCGTTGTAGCCGTCGTCGTAACCCAAGCTCCCGCCCAGCGTTATGCTGCCTGTAGTGCCATACGATGACACCACGTCGTTATTGAAAAGCAGCACCACTCGGTCCACGCCCTTGCCGCCCGCGTTATCGTGGGCGGTTGCACCGAACGTTACGCTGCGGTCGCCTTGACTCAAATCGATGGTCTGCGGCAAGCTCAGGCTATCCAACGTCGGCGCCACCGTGTCGGCCGTGGTGCCGATCACCGTGAACGACGTGCCGATGCCCATGGCCTGCAACTGTTGCGTAGTATAGGTGGCGCGGTTGCCGGCCAGGTCGTAGACCCAGACCTGTTCCACGGTGTAAACGCCAGGTGCTGTGGCCGTGGTCAAGGCCATGCTCTCGCTACCGCTGTTGGGTGTGGCGTCGCCGTAGCCATCGCCGTAACCGAGGCTACCGCCCAGCGTCACACTGCCGGCGGCGCCGTAGCTGGACATCAAATCCTTATCGAACAGCAACACGACCCGGTCAATGCCGCTACCGCCGGCCTCGTCACGAGCGCCAGCGCCGAAGGTGAACGACGCGCCTCCTTTGCCAAGGTCTATGATGGACGGTAAAGTCAAACTGGTCAGAACTGGCAGCGTGGTATCGCTCAAAATCGCATCCTCGTATTGATTATTGGTTATAAATAATACCGAAAATCAATTATATCGAGAAGGAAACTTTATTTAAATACCAATTGATGAAAAAAAATATCAAGGTCAGGTCTTGAGGGCGTCGATGAGTTCCTTGACGTCAGCGAGCAGCACGCCGATGCATTCCTTCGCGCTGGGAAAATGGCGGTTGCCCAGCGTGATCACTTGGGCGCGGGCGTCGATCCAGATTTCGCCGCTCTTGCTTTGCTCGATCAGCTCCGCATGGGCGCTGGCCGTGTAGCGTTGCGCGCGCGGCGCGTCGCCGGCGGCGTCCTGGTCGGCCACGCAGCGGATCTCGATCCGCCAGCCCCGGTATTCGGCTTTAACGATCTGCTTCACGCGCGCTCCCTTGGCAAGACTGAGTCAGGGCGACCGCCGAGCGGTGCGCTTCCTGCGCGGTCACGAACGATGCCACCTCGTCCAGCGTCGGCGCCAGCCAGCGCAGTGGCGCCGCGATGCTGCCGACCAGCGTGGTGTGGCTGACCTTGTCGTAGTACACCTCGCGCACCGGCACTTGCCGCGCACGTAAGGCGTCGGCCAGTCCGCCCGTATTGCGCTGGGGGTTCACCAGCTTGTCGCTGCGGGCGGCGATCAGCAGGGCCGGCGGCGCCCCCGCGCTGACATGCCGTATCGGCTGCGATTCGGGCGGTGTATTCGGGAAGTGGAATACCGGCCTGGTGGTCGGATTTTCAATCGGCAAAAAGTCATACGGCCCGGCCAGCCCGATCCAGCCGCGCAGCTCGGCCGGCGACATGCCCTGCTCCGCCAGCCAGCGGCCGTCGAGCGCGATCATGGCGGCGTTGTAGGCGCCGGCGCTGTGGCCCATCACGTACAGGCGCTTGGGATCGCCGCCGTAATGGCCCGCCTCGCGCCGCGCCCACGCCACCGCCTGCGCCACGTCTTTCAGGAAATCCGGGTAGCGCACCTCGGGATACAGCCGGTAATCGGCAATCACCGTGACGATGCCACGCGACGCCAGTGCGCGGCCAACGAAGGCGTAATCGCCGCGATCGCCGCCGCCCCAATTGCCGCCGTAGAAGAACACCACCACCGGCGCACCATTGGCATCAGGCGGGCGATACACGTCCAGCTTGCGGCGCGGCCCTTCGCCGTAGGCCAGGTCCGCCGTCACGGTGGCGCCGCCGCCCGGCGACAACGCGTTCAGCGCCGTCAACGGCGAACAGGCGGCCAGCGCCAGCAACAACAGCGGCGCGGCGGCAAGCAATACGATGGCGGATCGGGTCATGGCTGGCGCTCGGACAGTTGAGATGGGCCAATATAGCCCACTCGCCGGCAATCCAGCGTGCGCCAGGGCACGGCGAAAAAAAACGCCGGACTGGGCCGGCGTTCTCGCATTACAGCTTGATGAAGTGCTCGCGGTAGTATTTCAGCTCCTCGATCGATTCGAGAATATCGGCCAGCGCCGTGTGCTTTTGCGCTTTCTTGAAGCCGCTGACCATTTCCGGTTTCCAGCGCTTGCCCAGCTCTTTCAGGGTCGAGACGTCGATATTCCGGTAGTGGAAGAACGCTTCCAGCTTCGGCATGTAGCGCACCATGAAACGGCGGTCCTGGCCGATGGTGTTGCCGCACATCGGCGCTTTGCCCTTCGGCACCCACAGCTTCATGAACTTGATCAGCTCTTCCTCGGCGTGCGCCTCGGTCACGGTCGAGGCCTTGACGCGCTCGGTCAGGCCCGAGCGGCCGTGCGTGCCCTTGTTCCAGTTATCCATCTTGTCCAGCGTTTCGTCCGACTGGTGAATGGCGAACACCGGGCCTTCGGCCAGCACGTTCAGGTGCATGTCGGTGATGACAATGGCAACTTCGATAATGCGGTCGGTGTCCGGCTCCAGGCCGGTCATTTCCATGTCGACCCACACCAGATTGAACTCGTTCTGGCGCGGCGCGGCCGGCGCAGCAGCGGAACCCTCTGGCAAATCTGTAGCTTGTGACATAATTCTCTCTTGGCTAAATTAATCCGAATCCGCCATTTTCTCACAGGCACAGAATGTATTCACTCGCGTTTTCGATTTTGTTCGTATCTTTCATCATTTTGACGCTGCTGGTCCGCTTCTGGCTGGCCTCGCGCCATATCCGTCATGTGCTGACCCATCGCGGCGCCGTGCCGGCGGAATTCGCTGAAAAGATCCCGCTCGCGGCCCACCAGAAGGCCGCCGACTACACCATCGCGCGCACCAAGTTCGGCCTGCTGACGCTGCTGGTCAACACCCTGGTGCTGATCGGCTTCACCCTGCTGGGCGGCCTGCAATGGCTGTCGCTGCAACTGTTCCAGGTGACCGGCGCCGGCATGGGCTACCAGCTGGCCCTGCTGGCCGCGTTCACCCTGATCTCGGGCGCCATCGACCTGCCGTTCGACTATTACAAGCAGTTCAAGCTAGAGCAACGTTTCGGTTTCAACAAGATGAGCAAGGGCCTGTTCTTTGCCGACATGATCAAGGGTTCCCTGCTGGCCGCCGCCATCGGCCTACCGCTGGCGTGGGTGGTGCTGACCCTGATGGACCAGGCCGGCGACCTGTGGTGGCTGTACACCTGGGTGGTGTGGAGCGGCTTCCAGCTGCTGATGATGGTGCTGTACCCGACCGTGATCGCGCCCATCTTCAACAAGTTCATGCCGCTGGAAGACCAGTCGCTGAAAGCCCGCATCGAAGGCTTGATGCAGCGCGTCGGCTTCGCCTCCAAGGGCCTGTTCGTGATGGACGGCTCCAAGCGCAGCGCCCACGGCAACGCCTATTTCTCCGGCTTCGGCGCGGCCAAGCGCATCGTCTTCTTCGACACCCTGCTGGCGCGCCTGCAGCCGCAGGAGATCGAGGCGGTGCTGGCGCATGAGCTGGGCCACTTCAAGCTCAAGCACATCGTCAAGCGCATCGCCATGATGTTCGCCATTTCGCTGGGCTTCCTGGCCCTGCTCGGCTACCTGAAGACCCAGCCGTGGTTCTTCGACGGCCTCGGCGTCAATCCGGTGCTGCTGCCGGGCCAGGGCAACGACGCCATGGCGCTGCTGCTGTTCATGCTGGTGCTGCCGGTGTTCACCTTCCTGCTCAATCCGCTGACCTCGATCGGCTCGCGCAAGCACGAGTTTGAAGCCGACGCCTTCGCCGCCAAGCACACCGATGCCCGCGACTTGGTCTCGGCGCTGGTCAAAATGTACGAAGACAACGCCTCGACACTGACGCCCGATCCGCTGCACTCGGCCTTCTACGACTCGCACCCGCCAGCCAGCGTGCGCATCCGTCAACTGAATCTGGCGGCCCAATGAGCGATAAACGTGTAGCCACCATCATCGCCGCCCACGGCCGCCACTACCTGGCGGAAGCGGACGGCGTCAAGCTGCAGTGCGTCACGCGCGGCAAGAAGACCAACGTGGCCGTCGGCGATGTCGTCAACATCACCATGACCTCGCCCGACCAGGGCGTCATCGACAAGATCGAGGAACGCAAGACGCTGCTGTACCGCTCGGACCAGTACAAGTCCAAGCTGCTGGCCGCCAATCTGACCCAGCTGTTCATCGTGGTCGCCACCGAGCCCGGCTTCACCGACGACCTGGTCTCGCGCTCGCTGGTGGCGGCCGAGGCGGCCGGCATCAAGGCCCACCTGATCCTCAACAAGACCGACGTGGTGGAGTCGCTGGAACGCACCCGCGAACGCGTGCGCGCCTACTCCTCGCTCGGCTACCCGGTGCACGAGGTGTCGGCCAAGGCCAACCCGGAACACACGCTGTCCGTGCTCAAGCCGCTGCTGGCGGGCCAGTCGTCGATTTTGATCGGCCAGTCCGGCATGGGCAAGTCCTCGCTGATCAACCTGCTGATTCCGGAAGCCGACATCGCCGTGCGCGAAATCTCGGCCGCGCTCGACACCGGCAAGCACACCACCACCTTCACCCGCCTGTACACGCTGCCGGAGCTGGGGCCGGACTCGGCCATCATCGATTCGCCGGGCTTCCAGGAATTCGGCCTCTACCATCTGAGCGAGGGCATGCTGGAGCGCGCTTTTGTAGAATTCGAGCCGTATCTCGGTCATTGCAAGTTCTACAATTGCCGTCACCTGATCGAACCGCAATGCGCGGTACTGGCCGCTGTCCAGGAGGGCAAGATCGCCAAAATGCGGCACACCCTGTACGGACAGCTATTGCACGAATCTTCACAGACCCTGTACTAATTACAAGGGTTTGTGTCTATAATGCCTTGAGGCAATTAGCCCGAGGGACCGTGATGGACATGTTTGCGCTCGACGACGCGTTGGCCGACTGGGAGGCAGCCCTGCCGACCTTGCGCGGCCCTGCGCGGCTGCCGATGCTGCTGCCGCTGGCGTGGCATCTGCGCCAGCGCGACACCCCGCGCGCCCTCGACCTGGCGGCCGAAGGCCTGACCCTGCTGCCTGCCGCCGAGCTGCCCGACGCGGACGCCCAATCCATCGCCGCCCGCTTCCTGCTGGTGCGCGCCGAAGCGACCTGGCTGTCCGGCAAGCTGGACGTGGCCGACGACCAGGCCGTCGACGCCGCCGCCCGTTTCACCACCCTGAACGACCCGCTCGGCCGCGCCGACGCCCACTGGCTGCGCGCCTGGATCGCCATCGACAGCGGCGAGCACGCGCGCGCCGCCGACGAACTGGAACAGATGGCCGCCGCCGCCGCGCAAGCCGGCGACGCCCAGCGCCAGGCCGTCGCCGACGCCGTCAACGCCCGCTGGAGCGTGCTGCGCGACCTGCCCAGCGCGCAGCAGCGCTGGTCCGGGCGTTTCAGCCGGGACGACGAAAACCTGCCGGCGGTGGTCGGCTGGATTTACGACTACTACGGCCTGTCGGCCAGCCAGTCCAGCGACTTCGGTTCCGCCGCCGCCCACTACCTGCGCTGCTACGAGGCGGCGCTGGAGAGCGGCCAGATGCGCCTGGCGATTACCGCCGCCATCAACATCGGCCTCGATTTCACGGTCCTCAACGACCACCACGCGGCGCTGGAATGGATGGAGAGCGCGCTCGATCTGGCCCGCCCCACCGGCTGGCCGCGCAGCATCGGCGCCTGTCTGATGCACACCGCCGACACCATGCGCCGCCTCGGCCGGCTCGAGGCCACCGAGGAACTGCTGCAGGAAGCGCTGCAGATCCTGGCGCCGATGTCGGCCGCGCGCACCTATGCCACCGCCCTGCACTACCTGGGCGACCTGTCGCTCGACAAGGCCGACTACACGGCCGCCTTGGACGCCTTCCGCAAGCTGCAGGCGCGCAGCGAAGCCTTGCAGCACGCCGACTTCCAGAGCATCGCGCGGCGCGGCCAGGCCCACGCGCTGTGCTTCCTCGACCGTCCGCAGGAAGCGCTGGCCATGGCCGACCGCGCAGCCGAACTGGCGCAGGCCCAGGCCAACCGCTACAACCACGTGGCGGCGCTGCGCGTGATGTCGCTGATCCACCTGCGCCACCAGTTGCCCACGCCGCCCGGCATGACGGAGCCCAACGCCACCCTGCACTACCTGCACCAGGCGCTGGCGGTGGCGGCCCATATCGACGGCTATACCCTGCCCTGCGACCTGCACGACGCGCTGGCGCGCGAATACGCGCAGATCGGCGACTACCAGAAGGCCTACGCCTCGGCCCAGCTGTCGGCCGCCGCGCGCGAGAAGACCCACAGCCAGGAAGCCACCAACCGCGCCATCGCCATGCAGGTGCAGCACCAGACCGAACACGCGCGCGCCGAAGGCCAGCACCACCGCGAGCTGGCCGCCGCCGAGGCGCGCCGCGTGCAGCTGCTGCAGCAGACCAGCACCACGCTGGAGCGCCTGTCGGCCATCGGCCAGGAGATCACCACCCACCTCGACGCCAGCGCCGTGTTCCAGGCGCTGGACCGCCACGTGCAGGCGCTGTTGCCGGCCAATTCGCTGGCGGTGTACATGTGCGATCCGGGCTGCGACACCATCAGCCGCGTGTTCGGCATGGAGAACGGCGTACCGCTGGCCAGCAACACCATCGATATCGGCAACCCGCGCGCCAACGCCGCCCGCAGCCTGCGCGAGCGCCAGGAGATCTACGTGGCGGAGGCCGGTCCGAACGACATCTTCCTGGCGCCCGGCACCCAGGTCATGGCCAGCGCCATCTACGTGCCGCTGTCGGTGGGCGAACGGGTGCTGGGCGTGATGACGGTGCAGTGCTCCATGCCCAACGCCTACGGCGCGCGCGAGCGCCTGATCTTCCGCACCCTGTGCGCCTACGGCGCCATCGCGCTCGATAACGCCGAGGCCTACCGCCAGTTGAAGGACGCGCAAACGCAACTGGTGTCGCAGGAGAAGCTGGCGGCGCTGGGTGCGCTGATGGCCGGCGTGGCGCACGAATTGAATACGCCGATCGGCAACAGCCTGCTGATCGCCAGCACCCTGATGCAAAAGACCGAGGAGCTGGAAGCGCAGATGAACAGCACCGGCCTGAAACGCTCGTCGCTGGCGAACTACCTGGAGGACGCGCGCAAGGCACACGACCTGGTGATGCGCGGCCTGACCAGCGCGGCCAACCTGGTCAACAGCTTCAAGCAGGTGGCGGTGGACCGCACCACCGAGCAGCGGCGTGAATTCAATCTGGCGCAAGTGTCGCAGGAAGTCATCGCCACCATGATGAACCGCATCCGCGCCTCCAACCACCGCATCGAGGTCGAGGTACCGGACACGATTTCGCTCGACAGCTATCCCGGCCCCTACGGCCAGGTGATCGCCAACTTCATCAACAACGCGCTGCTGCACGCCTTTACCCGCGAAGGCAACGGCTGCATGTGGCTGCGCGCGCAAGCGCAGACGGACGGCCGGGTGCAGGTCACGTTCCGCGACAATGGCAGCGGCATCGCGCCCGAACACATGTCGCGCATCTTCGATCCCTTCTTCACCACCAAGCTCGGACAAGGCGGCAGCGGCCTCGGACTGTCGATCAGCTACAACATTGTCACTTCGCTTATGGGCGGCCTGATTTCCGTCCACAGCTCGCGCGACGGCACCATCTTCACCCTCGATCTCCCTCTGACGGCGCCGGCGCACCAGCAGCCCGCCGCCAACCAGATCTACCGCCGCTGAAACCACCTGTCTAGACAGGAGATTCTGCGGCGATTAGCCCTATCCGCCGAATTGCCTTTATAATTGATCGGCTAAGCTTTAGCTATCTGTCAGTTGTCATTATGCCTATCCAAAAACCGATCAAGCATTACCTGCAGTTTTCCGACCTCACGCTGGAAGAGTACGAGTACGTCATCGAACGCGCGCACCTCATCAAGCGCAAGTTCAAGAACTACGAGATCTACCACCCGCTGATCGACCGCACCCTGGTCATGGTCTTCGAGAAGAACTCGACCCGTACCCGCCTGTCCTTCGAGGCCGGCATGCACCAGCTGGGCGGCGCCGCCATCTACCTGAACACGCGCGACTCGCAGCTGGGCCGCGGCGAACCGGTGGAAGACGCCGGCCAGGTGATGAGCCGCATGTGCGACATCATCATGGTGCGCACCTTCGGCCAGGAGATCATCGAGCGTTTCGCCGCCAATTCGCGCGTGCCGGTGATTAATGGCCTGACCAACGAACACCATCCGTGCCAGGTCTTCGCCGACATTTTCACCTACTACGAGCATCGCGGCTCGATCACCGGCAAGACGGTGGCCTGGGTGGGCGACGCCAACAACATGCTGTACTCCTGGCTGCAGGCGGCCGAAGTCTTCGGCTTCCACGTCAACGTGTCCACGCCCAAGGGCTACGACATGGACATGTCGCTGGTGTCGACCGACCGCTACACCTTCTTCGAGAACCCATCGGACGCCTGCCAAGGCGCGCACCTGGTCAACACCGACGTCTGGACCAGCATGGGCTACGAAGAAGAAAACGCCGCCCGCCTGAAGGCCTTCGACGGCTGGATCGTCGACAGCGCCAAGATGGCGCGCGCCGCACCGGATGCGCTGTTCATGCACTGCCTGCCGGCGCATCGCGGCGAGGAAGTCTCGGCCGACGTCATCGACGGCCCGCAATCGGTGGTCTGGGACGAGGCGGAGAACCGCCTGCACATCCAGAAGGCGCTGATCGAGTACCTGCTGATCGGCCGCGTCGAAACAACGAACTAAATTCAACACACACTTGGAACTAGCATGAGCGACATTAAAAAAGTAGTCCTCGCCTACTCGGGCGGCCTCGATACCTCCGTCATTCTGAAATGGCTGCAGGATAACTACCAATGCGAAATCGTCACCTTCACCGCCGATCTGGGCCAGGGTGAAGAGCTGGAACCGGCACGCGCCAAGGCGCTGAAGTTCGGCATCAAGCCAGAGAACATCTACATCGACGACGTGCGCGAAGAATTCGTGCGCGACTTCGTGTTCCCTATGTTCCGCGCCAACACCGTGTACGAAGGCGAATACCTGCTGGGCACCTCGATCGCGCGTCCGCTGATCGCCAAGCGCCTGATCGAAATCGCCAACGAAACCGGCGCCGACGCCATCTCGCACGGCGCCACCGGCAAGGGCAACGACCAGGTGCGCTTCGAACTGGGCGCCTACGCGCTGAAACCAGGCGTGAAAGTCATCGCTCCATGGCGCGAGTGGGATCTGCTGTCGCGCGAAAAACTGCTGAAGTACGCGGAAGACGCAGGCATCGCCATCGACATGAAGCACAAGAACGGTGGCGCACCGTACTCGATGGACGCCAACCTGCTGCACATCTCCTTCGAAGGCCGCCACCTGGAAAACCCGAGCGCCGAAGCCGAGGAATCGATGTGGCGCTGGAGCGTCAGCCCTGAGGCGGCGCCCGACCAGGCCGAGTACATCGACCTCGAATACGAAAAAGGCGACATCGTCGCCAT
Source organism: Duganella paludis (assembly GCF_054461335.1). Classification (NCBI taxonomy): domain Bacteria; kingdom Pseudomonadati; phylum Pseudomonadota; class Betaproteobacteria; order Burkholderiales; family Oxalobacteraceae; genus Duganella; species Duganella paludis. The sequence goes on along the minus strand of NZ_CM136922.1, from coordinate 5,024,939 downwards.
CAACGGCGTGCGCATGTCGCCGGCCACCGTGCTGACCGAACTGAATCGCCTGGGCGGCAAGCATGGCATCGGCCGCCTGGACCTGGTGGAAAACCGCTACGTCGGCATGAAGTCGCGCGGCTGCTACGAAACCCCTGGCGGCACCATCATGCTGAAAGGCCACCGCGCCATCGAGTCGATCACCCTGGACCGCGAAGTGGCCCACCTGAAGGACGACCTGATGCCACGCTACGCCTCGATGATCTACAACGGCTACTGGTGGGCGCCGGAGCGCGTCGCGCTGCAAACCCTGATCGACCACACCCAGGCCACGGTCAATGGCTGGGTGCGCATCAAGCTGTACAAGGGTAATGTGATCGTCGTCTCGCGCGATTCGAAGACCGACTCCCTGTTTGATATGAACATCGCCACCTTCGACGAAGACGGCGGCGCCTACAACCAGGCCGACGCCGGCGGCTTCATCAAACTGAACGCGCTGCGCATGCGCATCGCCGCCAACGCACGTTTGAAGCGCGGCCAGTAAAGCGGCCAATAAGCGGCCAATAAGGTCGTCAAACCGCCACGCTGAAAATGGCCGCTCGCTGAGCGGCCATTTTTTTGATACATTGCTTGCACACCCCGACGGAGAGTGAAGCGGCCATGTTCAAAAACCTCAGTATCAAACAAAAACTCGCCTCTGGATTCGGCGCCATCGTCGTCATCATCATCATCCTGCTGGCACTCGCCTACAACAACTTCACCAAGCTTTCCACCGCCAACGAGTGGGACAAACACACGCTGCAAGTGCTGCTGCAGGCGCGCGAGATCGAAACCGCCCTGATACAGGTGCAGAATTCCACGCGCGGCTTCATGCTCACCGGCGAAGAGAGCATCACCAAGCCGATCCCGATCGAGGAAGACAAGGTGCGCCACCACATGGGCGAGATCACGCGCCTGACATCCGACAACTCCTCCCAGCAGGAGCGCCTGAAACGCCTGGCGCCCATGATGCAGAACTGGATCGACAATGTGATCCACCCGCTGCTGGAAAAGCGCCGCGCCCTGAACAAGCAGGTTGGCGTGTCGCAGCAGGTGGCGACATCGGCCGATGTCCTGAATGGCACCAAGATCATCGCCGATGTGCGCCAGCTGCTGCGCGACATCAGCGACGAGGAAAACCGCCTGCTGGCCGAACGCAGCAAAACCTCCAGCGACCTGTCCCAATCGATGATGCTGTTGCTGGTGCTGGGCGGCGGCCTTTGCACCGTGCTGGCCATCGTCATCGGCACGCTGCTGTCCGGGGCCCTGGCCGGACCGCTGATGCGCCTCAACGCGGTGGTCGAACGCATTGCCGGCGGCGATCAAAACGCCCGCGTGGTGGTGGACTCGCGCGATGAACTTGGCCAGGTGTCGATCGCCTTCAACCAGATGACGCAATCGATCCAGGACAACCAGGCCAAGGAACTGGCGGCCACCAACGACCTGCGGGCCAAGGTCGACGCCCTGCTCGGCGTGGTGTCGAAGGCCGCCGCCGGCGACCTGACCGGCAAGATCACGGTCAGCGGCGACGACGCCATCGGCCAGCTGGCCGCTGGGCTGGACCGCATGTTCGAGAACTTGCGCGCGCTGCTCAACAACGTGCAGAAGGCCGGCATCCAGGTCACCACCTCGGCCACCGAAATCGCCGCATCCGCCAAGGAGCAGGAAGCGACCGGGATGGAACAGGCCCAGACCAGCGTCGAAATCCTCAGCACCACCAAGGAAATCTCGGCCAATATCTCGCAACTGGTCAAGACCATGGAGGACGCCACCTCGGTGGCCGACTACACCACGCACGCCACTGCAGACGCCCAGAATAATCTGCAGCGCATGGACGGCACCATGCAGAACATGGTGACCGCCACCGATTCGATCAACGCCAAACTGGCGGCATTGTCCGAAAAGGCTTCCAATATCAACAGCGTTCTGATTACAATCACGAAGGTGGCCGACCAGACCAACATCCTGTCGCTGAACGCAGCCATCGAGGCTGAAAAGGCCGGCGAGGCGGGACGCGGCTTTTCCGTGGTCGCCACCGAAATCCGCAGGCTGGCAGACCAAACCTCCGTCTCCACCTGGGACATCGAACAGATGCTCAAGGAGATGCAGTCTGCCGTCTCCGCCAGCGTGATGGGCATGGACAAATTCTCCGAAGAGATCCGCCGCAGCGTGGGCGAAGTACGCCAGGTGACCAACCAACTCTCCGGCGTGATGGACCAGGTTCAGAAACTGGCGCCGCAATTCGACATGGTGCTGCAAGGGATGCAGTCGCAAGCCGTGGGCGCCACCCAGATCACCGAGACCATGATGCAGTTGAACGAAGCCACCCAACAAACCGTGGAATCGCTGAAATCGACCAGCGAAGCGGTCCACCAATTGCAGTATGCTGCGGGCGGGCTGCAAAGCAGCGTCGCCACCTTCTCGGTGGCGGGCTGAGACACCCCAATAGAGAATAGAGTCCGGAGAAAAAATTGTTTAAAAACTTGAGTATCAAGAAGAAGCTGTACCTCGGGTTTGGCGCCATCCTGGCCATCATCCTGGTGCTGCTGTCGATCGCCTACAACCGCTTCAACACGCTGTCCGAGGCCAACGCATGGGACCGCCACACGATGGAGGTCCTCCAGGACATCGACGTGCTGCGCAACGACCTGCTGCAAGTGCAGGTGGAGGCGCGTGGCTACTACCTGACCGGCAGCGAGCAACGCCTTCAGCGCGCGCGCAAGGAGATGGCCGACATTCCGGCGTCGGTCGCCGCGCTGCAAAAGATCACCTCCGATAATCCGGCCCAGGTGACCCGCTTCAAGCAACTGGCGGAAATGGTCCGCGTCTGGACCGGCGAAGTGATCGAGTCCCAACTCAAGATGCGCCAGGAACTGGGCGACAAGCCCGGCGCCGCCGACGCCATGGGCCGCACGCCGCAGCTGTCGGGCGCCACCTCCGCCATCGGCGACATTTACAAATTGATGAACGATGCGACGGCCGAAGAGAAACGGCTGCTGGTCGAGCGCAGCAAGGCCTCCGAAGAGCTGCAGCAATCCATGCGCACGGTACTGACCTTGGGCGGTGTGGTGTGCGTGGCGCTGTCGCTCGGCATCGCCTGGCTGCTGGTGGGATCGCTACTGTCGCCGCTGAACAATCTGACGCAGGCGGTGGGCCGGATCGCCGGCGGCGACCAGTCGGCGCGCGCGCACGTGTTGTCGGCCGATGAACTGGGCGCGGTGACCACGGAGTTCAACCGCATGGCGCAGGCGATCCAGGACAACCAGGCCAACGAACTGGCGGCCACCAACCTGCTCAAGTCCAAGGTCGACTCGCTGCTCGGCGTAGTGTCGAAAGCGGCGTCGGGCGACCTGACCGGCAAGATCGAAGTGCAAGGCAGCGACGCCATCGGCCAGTTGGCCAATGGCCTGGACCGCATGTTCCTGAACCTGCGCGCGCTGCTCAACAACGTGCAGAAGGCCGGCATCCAGGTCACCACATCGGCCACCGAAATCGCCGCCTCCGCCAAGCAGCAGGAAGCCACCGGCATCGAACAGGCGCAGACCAGCGTCGAGATCCTCAGCACCACCAAGGAAATCTCGGCCAACACCTCGCAGCTGCTCAAGACCATGGAGGAAGCGACCGCCGTCGCCGACTACACCACCACCGCCACCGCCGACGCGCAAAACAACCTGCAGCGCATGGACAACACCATGCAGCACATGGTGTCGGCCACCGATTCGATCAACGCCAAGCTGGCGGCGCTGTCGGAAAAGGCCTCCAACATCAACAGCGTGCTGATTACCATCACCAAGGTGGCCGACCAGACCAACATCCTGTCGCTGAACGCCGCCATCGAGGCCGAGAAGGCCGGCGAAGCGGGTCGCGGCTTCTCCGTGGTGGCGACCGAGATCCGCCGCCTGGCCGACCAGACCTCCGTCTCCACCTGGGATATCGAGCAGATGCTCAAGGAGATGCAATCGGCCGTATCGGCCAGCGTGATGGGCATGGATAAATTCTCCGAAGAGATCCGCCGCAGCGTGGGCGAAGTGCGCCAGGTGACCGACCAGCTGTCCGGCGTGATGGACCAGGTGCAGAAACTGGCGCCGCAGTTCGACCTGGTGCTGCAGGGGATGCAGTCGCAGGCGGTGGGCGCGGAACAGATCAGCGCCACCATGATGCAGCTGAACGACGCCACCCAGCAGACCGTGGAATCGCTCAAGGCCACCAGCGAAGCGGTGCACCAGCTGCAGTACGCGGCCGGCGACCTGCAAAGCAGCGTGGCCAACTTCGCCGTCGCGGTATAACGGCGGACGCCATGAAACTACTCGTCTTCCACATCGGCGCCGACCGCTACGGCTTGCGCCTGCGCGATGTGCTGCGCGTGCTGCCGCTGGTGGAACTCAAGCAGCTGCCGCTGGCGCCCGACAGCGTGGCCGGCATCATGGACCTGCACGGTGCGCCGGTGCCGGTGATCGACTTGTGCCGCGCCAGCGGCCTGCCCAGCGGCGAGGACCATTTCGACACCCGCATCATCGTGGCCGACTATGTGACGCCGGAGGGTGCGCACCACGCGCTGGGCCTGCGCGCCGAGCGCGTGCTGGGCGTGCAGGAAGTGGGCGATGAACTGCTGCGCGACAGCGGCGTGCAGGCCGCCCCCTTCCTCGGCGTGGTGGCCAGCGACGCGCAAGGCATGCTGCAAGTGGTCGAGCTGGCGCAGCTGCTGCCGGCCGAGCTGTGCGCCCTGCTGTTCCAGTCGGCGGATAGCACTACATGACACCCGCCCAATCCATGCTGCGAGCGGCCACCGGCTTGAACCTGTCCAAGTCGGTGGTGGAGCGCGCGATCAAGAATCGCATGGAGCAAACCGAGGTGGCCGATCACGACGCCTACCTGCAGCAAATGACGCCGGAGGAGCTGACCGCGCTGGTGGAACTGGTGGTGGTGCCGGAATCGTGGTTCTACCGCGACCCGCAAGCCTTCCAGGCCATGACCGAATTCGTGCGCGCGCGCCTGGCCACCGACAACGGGCGGCTGGTGCGCATCCTGTCGATACCCTGCGCCGGCGGCGAGGAGCCGTACACCATGGCGATGGTGCTGACCGACGCCGGCATCGCGCCGGGGAATTTCATGATCGACGCCTTCGACATCAGCCCGACCTGCGTGGCGCGCGCCAAGAGCGGCATCTACGGCCGCAATGCTTTCCGCGCGCAGGACCTGGGCTTTCGCGACCTGCATTTCACCAGCGCCGGCGACGGCGACTACCGCATCAACGACGCCATACGCAAGCAGGTGCGCTTCAAACAGGGCAACCTGCTGGAGTTCGACCTGAGCACGCGCAGCGGCCACTACGACGTGATCTTCTGCCGCAACCTGCTGATCTACTTCGACAAGCCCACCACCAAGGCCGCCATCGCCAAGCTGGAGGCGCTGCTGATGGATGACGGGCAGCTGTTCGCCGGCTATGCCGAAGTGCCGTCGTTCTGCCAGCATGGCTTTTCGCCGCTGTCGTACAGCCAGGCGTTCGGCTTGCGCAAGGAGGCCGCCGCAGCGGCGCACAAGCAGGCACACACCGCGCGCGCGACCGACAAGACCGCACCGCCACGCGCCGCACGTCCATCGCGCGCCGTGGCTTCGCCGCCCTCGCCGCCTGCATCCGCGCCGCAGCCGACGACAATGCGCGCGCGCGCAACGCCGACGCTCGGCGCGGCCGCCCGCGCCGCAGCTGCAACGCCTGCGATGCCTGCCACAGCGCCTGCGCCCGCCGCCGCCAACCTGCTGGCCGACGCACGCCGCCTGGCCGACCTGGGCGACGTCAAGGCCGCCGAAACGAAATGCCGCGATCACCTTGCCCAACATCCCGAATCGGCGGAAGCCTATTTCATCCTCGGCCTGCTGAATGAGCTGACCAACAAGCCGCAGATGGCATCGGAGTACTGGAAGCGCTGCATCTACCTGCAGCCGGACCACTACGAAGCCCTGTGCCACCTCGCCCTGCTGGCTGAAGCCAACAACGACGCCGCCGGCGCCGCCGCGCTCAAGGCGCGCGCCGCCCGCATCTACAAACGCCAGCAGGCATCCTGAGACGCCAAGTGAAACGCTAAGCCATGAGCACAACCATCATCGAAGCCTGCTGGAACCAGATCGGCGTGAACGGCGACCAGAGTTGCGAGAAGCTGGAGCAGCACGTCCACTGCCGCAACTGCGAAGTCTACGCCGCCGCCGCGCAACAGAACCTGCAGCGCGTGGTCGGCGACGACTACAAAAAAGACTGGGCCGCGCACTTCCGCCAGGCCGCCACCGATACCCAGCAGCAGGACGCCTCCTGCCTGGTATTCCGCATCGGCCGCGAATGGCTGTCGCTGCCGACCCGCATGTTCGTCGCCGTGGCGCCGATCGCCACGCCGCACCGCCTGCCGCACCGCGCCTCGCGCGGCTTGCGCGGCATCGTCAACGTCGGCGGCACGCTCTATCCCTGCATGTCGCTGGCCGAACTGCTGGGCATCGACGAAGCGGAGGGTGAAGCGGCCACCCACCGCCACACCTTCGCGCGCCTGCTGCTCACGCGCTGGGAAGACCAGTCCTACGCCATTCCGGTGGCCGACCTGCATGGCCTGCTGCGCTACGCCAGCGCCACGGTGCAGGCGCCGGCCGCCACCATCAACAAGGGCTTGTCCCGCTTCCTGTCCGGCGTGATATCGCATCAAAACATGCGTATCGGCGTGCTCGATGAAGCGCTGATCGGCTACCAACTCGCGAGAACCCTACGATGAGCGTCGATAACAACGGAGACCTGAGCCAGTTCTCCATGCTGGACCTGTTCCGCATGGAGGCCGACAGCCAGACCCAGATCCTGACCGACGGCCTGCTGGCGATGGAGCGCCTGAAGGACGACGCCAGCGCGGTGGAATCGATGATGCGCGCGGCGCACTCGATCAAAGGCGCGGCCTCCATCGTCGGGCTGGAAGTAGTGGTGCAGCTGGCGCACGGCATGGAGGACGCGTTCATCGCCGCGCAGAACGGCAAGCTGGCGCTGACGCCCAACCGCGTCGACGTGCTGCTGGCCGGCGTGGACCTGATCCTGCAGCTTTCACGCCTGCAGGACAGCGGCGTGGACGCCTGGCTGGCCGCCAACAGCGGTCAAATCAACAGCACCATGAACGCGATCTCCACCATCGCCTTCCTGCCGGAGCCAATCAGCTTCGCGCCGCCAACTCCAGCCGCCGCTCCCGCCGCCATACCGACCTTCCCGATCGGCGAGCTGCCGATCGCGCCGCAGCCCTCAGCCGTAAGTCCAGCTGCATCGGCTGCATCGGCTCCGACGCCTGCCGAAGAAACCGCCGCCACCCGCCAGTTGGCGCAAGCACCGATGAAGCACGCGCAAAACTTCGACAAGCTGCTGTCGCTGGCCAGCGAATCGCGCATCAACGCGCACCAGATGCACCCGTTCATCCAGAACATGCAGCGCTTCAAGCGCAACCAGAGCAGCCTGTTCACGCTGATCGAGCAACTGCACGAAGCGATCTCCAACAGCAGCGACGCCAGCCTGAAGGAAAAATCCCTGCTGGCGCTGCAGAAGACGCATCCCCTCAAGCAATTCGTGCTGGAGCACATCGCCGACATCGAAGCCTACGAGCGCCGCCTGCTAGGCGTCTCGCAAGGCATGGTGGACGAAGTGCTGACCATGCGCATGCGCCCCTTCAGGGACGGCGTGCAGCACTTCCCGCGCATGGTGCGCGACCTCTCGCGCAGCCTGGGCAAGGACGTGCAGTTGCAGATCATCGGCGAAGACACGCTGGTCGACCGCGACATCCTGGCCAAGATCGAGAGCCCGCTCAACCACATGCTGCGCAACGCCATCGACCACGGCATGGACAACGCCGCCGACCGCATCGCCGCCGGCAAGCCGGGCACCGGCACCATCGTGCTGGAGGCCAAACACCGCGCCGGCATGCTCAGTATTGAAATCAGCGACGACGGCAAAGGCGTCGACCTCGAACGCATCCGCGCCCGCGTGATCGAACGCAAAATGGCGCCGGCGCAGATGGCGACCTCGATGTCGGCGGCCGAATTGATGGAGTTCCTGTTCCTGCCCGCCTTCAGCCTGAAGGACAACATCACCGAAATCTCCGGGCGCGGCGTCGGCCTGGACATCGTGCACGAAACCATCCGCTCGCAGAACGGCACCGTGCGCATCGAATCCGAACTGGGTGTCGGCTTCCGCACCTACATCACGCTGCCGCTGACGCAATCGATCGTGCGTGCGCTGGTGGTGGACGTCAAGGGCGAAGCCTACGCCGTGCCGATCGTGCAGGTGGAGCGCGTGCTCAAGGTGCCGCAAGCGTCCATCCACACGCTGGAGAGCAAGCAGTTCTTCGACTTCGGCGGCGAGCATCTCGGCCTGGTCTCGGCCTCGCAGGTGCTGGAGCTGGGCGACACCGACGCCGGCGCCGGCGAACTGCCGGTGGTCGTCATCGGCGCCGGCGCGCGCCGCTATGCGCTGGTGGTGGACGCCATTCGCGGCGAACAAAGCCTGGCGGTGCAGGCCATCGACCCGATCTTCGGCAAGATGCGCGACATCTCCTCGGCCGCCCTGCTCGACAACGGCGAGCCGGTGCTGATCCTCGACGTGCCGGACCTGCTACTCTCGATCGACAAGCTGCTGCACGAAGGCGGCCTGCATCAACTGGCCAAGTCCGACGCCGCCGAGCGCCGCCGGACCAAGCGCATCCTGGTGGTGGACGACTCCCTCACCGTGCGCGAGATGGAGCGCAAGCTGCTGATGGCGCGCGGCTTCCTGGTCGATATCGCTATCGATGGCATCGACGGCTGGAACGTGGTGCGCAGCGGCGACTACGACCTGGTGATCACCGACGTCGACATGCCGCGCATGGACGGTATCGAACTGGTAACACTGATTAAAAAAGATATACACCTGCATAAATTGCCAGTCATGATAGTCTCTTATAAAGATCGACCGGAGGATCGCGCACGCGGCCTGTCGGCCGGCGCAGACTACTACCTGACCAAGGGCAGCTTCCATGACGAAACGCTGCTCGATGCAGTCAGCGATTTGATTGGGGACGCCCGTAGATGAAGATAGCCATCGCCAACGATGTCGCCATGGCGGCCGAGGCGCTGCGGCGCGTGATCGCCAGCACCGCCGAACACCAGGTATTGTGGATCGCGCGCACCGGCGCCGAAGCGGTGCGCATGTGTGCCGACAACCGCCCGGACCTGATCCTGATGGACCTGAACATGCCGGAGCTTGACGGCGTGGAGGCCACGCGCCAGATCATGGAACACAGCCCGTGCGCCATCCTGGTGGTGACAGGCCGGCCGCAGGACAACGTCAACCAGGTGTTCCGCGCGCTGGGCGCCGGCGCGCTCGACGTGACGGCCACGCCGGTGCTACAAGGCCAGCCGGGCGGCGATGCCGAACTGCTGGCCAAGATCCGCACCATGGACAAGCTGATACGCCACAGCGGCGGCAACCAGGCCATGCTGCCCCGCACCGCCGCCAACGCCAATGGCAACGGCCACGCGGGCGACGGGCCGGACACCGAACGAGTCACCTCGCTGCTGGCCATCGGCGCTTCCACCGGCGGGCCGGTGGCGGTGTCCAAGCTGCTGGCCGGCTGGAAGGCGCCGCGCGGCTGCGCCATCGTGGTGGTGCAGCACATCGACCAGCACTTCGCCGACAACTTCGCGCGCTGGCTGGGCGAACAGCTGGAGATGCCGGTGCGCTCCGCCGAAGAAGGCGACGAACTGGTGGCCGGCACCATCCTCATCGCCAAGAGCAACGATCACCTGACGCTGGATCAAAACCTTCGCTTGCGTTACGATATCCACCCGAAGGACTACGCCTACCGGCCGTCGGTGGACGTGTTCTTCCACTGCGTGGCGCAGCACTGGAAAGGCGAAGCGGTGGGCGTGCTGTTGACCGGCATGGGCCGCGACGGCGCCGAAGGCTTGCTGGCGATGCGCCGCGCCGGCCAGACCACCATCGCCCAGGACCAGGCCAGCAGCGCGGTGTACGGCATGCCGCGCGCGGCGGCGGAGCTGGATGCGGCACAAATGATTTTACCGCTGGCGAAGATCGGACCGGTCTTGCGCAGCACCCTGGGTGGACGTGGTCAATAACAAGCAAAGAGAATCCTGATGTCCGAAGCAAATGTAATCGCAGCAGATCAAGAGCCGTCCCTGCCTATCTTCAAGGTGAGAGTGCTGCTGGTGGACGATCAGTTGATCATCGTCGAAGCCGTGCGGCGCATGTTGAGCGACCAGCCCGACATCGAATTCCACTACGTGACCGACGCCACCAAATCGCTGGACACCGCGCTGCAGCTGCAGCCGACCGTGATCCTGCAGGACCTGGTGATGCCGACCATCGACGGCTTCGGCCAGATCACGCAATACCGCAACGAGGAAAGCCTGCGGCACGTGCCGGTGATCGTCCTCTCGGCCAAGGAAGACCCCAAGCTCAAGGCGCACAGCTTCGGCACCGGCGCCAACGACTACATGGTCAAGCTGCCGGACAAGCTGGAACTGCTGGCGCGCGTGCGCTATCACTCGGGCGCGCACATCAGCCGCCTGCAGCGCGACCAGGCCTTCCGCTTCCTGCGCGAGAGCCAGAAGCAGCTGGCCGACGCCAACATCGAACTGCAAAAGCTGGCGGCGCTCGACGGCCTGACCGGCATCGCCAACCGCCGCCGCTTCGACGACACCATGCGCATCGAATGGCAGCGCGGCCAGCGCGACAAGAAGCCGTTGACGCTGCTGATGTGCGACGTCGACTTCTTCAAACTATATAACGACAGCTTCGGCCACCTGGCGGGCGACCTATGCCTGAAAAAAGTGGCCGCTGTGTTGACCGAACATCTGAAGCGCCCGGCCGACCTGGCCGCGCGCTACGGCGGCGAGGAATTCGCAATTATCCTGCCCGAGACTCAATTGACTGGGGCACTGATCGTGGCCGAGTCATGCCGCCGCCACCTGGAGCAGCTCGCGATCGAAAATCCGCAGGCAACCACGGAAATGTCATGCGTGACCATGTCGGTCGGCGTGGCCAGCGTGGTGCCCTCGCCTGCGGGCAGCGTGGAAGAGCTGATCCGGCAAGCCGACCGGGCCCTGTACGCGGCCAAGAATGGTGGCCGCAACCGCGTGGTGAACGCGGACGACCTGCCCGGTCTCACACCATAACCAAGGAAAAACAGCAGCATGAGTGCACAAATCGAGCAAGTCAGCGTCGTCAAGAAATCGAACATCTACTTTGACGGCAAGTGCGTATCGCACACCGTCATCCTGGCCGACGGCAGCAAGAAAAGCGTGGGCGTGATCTTCCCATCGAGCCTGACCTTCAACACCGGCGCGCCGGAAATCATGGAAATCACGGGCGGCGTCTGCAAGGTGCGCCTGGACGGCGCCAGTGAATGGCAGACCTACAGCGCGGGCCAAGAGTTCAGCGTGGCCGGCAACAGCAAGTTCGACATCGAAACCGTCGAGACCCTCGACTACGTTTGCCACTTCGGCTAAACAAATTCAGGGTCAGTTCCGACATTCGGACACGAGCCCAACCGTAGCGGCCGCTACGGTTGGGCTCGTGTCCGAATGTCGGAACTGACCCCGAATTTAGATGAAGACAGGCTCCGGCTCCAGCAGCACGCCATAGCGCGCCTGCACGTCGGCCTGTATCGCCTTGGCCAGCGCCACCACTTCCGCACCGGTGGCGCCGCCGTTATTCACCAGCACCAGCGCCTGTTTCGGATAGACGCCGGCCGCGCCCAGGCTCTTGCCTTTCCACCCGCATTGATCGATCAGCCAGCCGGCGGCCAGCTTCTCGCTGCCATCGGGCTGCGCATGATGCACCAGGTTCGGGAAGCGCTCCAGCAGCGCCGCACATTGCGCGCCCGGCACCACAGGATTCTTGAAGAAGCTGCCGGCGTTGCCGATCGCCGCAGGATCGGGCAGCTTGCGGCGGCGGATGGCGATCACCGCTTCCGCCACCTGCTGCGGCGTCGGCGCATCCGCCATGCCCGGCTCCGCCGCCAGTTCCGCATAGCGCAGGTTCGGCGTCCATTGCTTGGGCAGCGCGAACGTTACGTCCAAAATAATCAGCTGCCGCGCTTCCTGCTTGAACACGCTGTCGCGATAGCCGAAACGGCAGGCCGCCGCGTCCATCACGCGCGTCTCGCCGTTGGCTGGATCGAACACCGTCACGCTGTGGAAGACGTCCTTGATTTCCAGTCCGTAGGCGCCGATATTCTGGATCGGCGCCGCGCCCACCGTGCCCGGAATCAGCGATAAATTTTCCAGCCCGCCGATGCCCTGCGCCACCGTCCACTGCACGAACGCGTGCCAGTTTTCACCGGCCGACGCACGCACGAAATGATGCCGGTCATCGCCGCTGATCAGCTCCTTGCCTTCGAGCGCGATGTGCAGCACCAGGCCGTCGAAGTCGCCCGTCAGCAGCACATTGCTGCCGCCGCCCAACACCAGCTTCGGCAAAGTAGCCCAGGCGCCATCAGCATAAACGCCGAGCAGTTGCTCCTTTTTCGTCACACGCAGATAGGCGCGCGCCGTCGCGGCAATGCCGAAAGTGTTGAGGGGTTGGAGGGAATGTTGATACTGGATGGAAGACGATGCGGGCATGAGGGAAATAAGCAATAAATTTAGTCGATTATAGAGCGAAACAAGTAAAAAACCAGTGTCGATATGGCTGCGAACGGCGGGTTGTCCGTTAAAATGGCAGTCTTTGAAGCAGCAAGATAAAGGAAATAGTTATGCCGTCGTTTGATGTAGTTTTGGAAGCCGATATGATCGAAGTAAAGAATGCCGTCGAGCAATCTCAAAAGGAGATCGCCACGCGCTTCGACTTCAAAGGCACCGGCGCCGCCGTCGAACAGAAGGAACGCGAACTGACCGTCACCGCCGATTCCGATTTCCAGTTGCAGCAGGTGCGCGACGTCCTGACCACCAAGCTGTCCAAGCGCAAGGTCGACGTGCGCTTCCTCGACGACGGCGAGATCAAGAAGATCGGCGGCGACAAGGTGCGCCAGGTGATCAAGGTCAAGAACGGCATCGAAACGGAAGACGCCAAGAAGATCGTGCGCATCATCAAGGACAGCAAGATGAAGGTGCAAGCCAGCATCCAGGGCGAATCGGTGCGCATCACCGGCGCCAAGCGCGACGACCTGCAGGCTGCCATGGCCCTGCTGCGCAAGGACGCCACCGACCTGCCGCTGGAATTCAACAACTTCCGCGACTGATCCCCTTCCGCGCACGGCCGGCCGGCGCGGCCGTGCCGTCATCAAGCTGTAGTACGCATGGAGTAGAATGACCGGGAGTCCCGATCATGCGTACTACCGCGCGACCGCAATTAACTTCGGTAGTCTAAGGATAGCAATGAAACGTGTTGATGATTTCCGCCTGCGATTTGGCAACGACGAGTATGTGCCCATCATGATCGGCGGAATGGGGGTCGACATCTCGACCTCGGAACTGGCGCTGGAGGCGGCCCGTCTGGGCGGCATCGGCCATATCTCGGACGCGATGGTGGAAGACGTTTCGGACCGCAAGTTCGACACCAGCTTCGTCAAGGACAAGACCAAGCTCTACAAGCACAACATCAACAACATGGACAAGTCGATTGTCCAGTTCGACCTGCAGCGCCTGGCCGAAGCCCAGCGCCTGCACATCGGCGCCACCATGAAGGCGAAACAGGGCCACGGCCTGATCTTCGTCAACTGCATGGAAAAGCTGACCATGAACGGCCCGCGCGAGACTCTGCGCACCCGCCTGAACGCGGCGCTGGACGCCGGCATCGACGGCATCACGCTGTCGGCCGGCCTGCACTTCGGTTCGTTCGCGCTGATGGCCGATCACCCGCGCTTCCGTGAAGCCAAGCTGGGCATTATCGTATCGTCGGTGCGCGCGCTGCAGATCTTCCTGCGCAAGAACGCCAAGCTGAACCGTCTGCCGGATTACGTGATTGTCGAAGGCCCGCTGGCCGGCGGCCACCTGGGTTTCGGCCTGGACGACTGGCAGGATTACGACCTGATGACCATCACCCAGGAATTGTTGGCGTATTTCAAGCAAGAGAACCTGGACATTCCGCTGATCGCGGCCGGCGGCATCTTCACCGGTTCGGACGCGGTGCGCTTCCTGGAAGCCGGCGCGGCGGGCGTGCAGGTGGCGACCCGCTTCACCGTCACCAAGGAATGCGGCCTGCCGGAGAAGGTCAAGCAGGAATACTTCAAGGCGTCGGAAGACGACATCATCGTCAACGGTGTGTCGCCTACCGGCTACCCGATGCGCATGCTGAAGAACACGCCGGCGATCGGCTCCGGCATCCGTCCGGGCTGCGAATCCTACGGCTATCTGCTGGACGCCTGCGGCAACTGCTCCTACATCAACGCCTACAACCGCGAGGTTGAAGCGCATCCGGAAGCCAAGACCGTGGTGGTGATGGACAAGACCTGCCTGTGCACGCACATGCGCAACTTCAACTGCTGGACCTGCGGCCACTACACCTACAAGCTGAAGGACACCTCGTTCAAGAAGCCGGATGGCGACTACCAGATGCTGACCGCCGAACACGTGTTCAAGGACTACCAGTTCAGCACCGATGATTTAATAGCATTACCTGAAAAAGAGTTCTAATTAAAACTGGCGTGTGTGCTGCGACGCTCAAGATCGTCGCATGGCCACACGCCGTTTTTTTTAACCTTCGCTGGTGATCCGGTGGATCAGTGCTCCCTGCACATCCTCCGCCATCTCGTTGTCGACCTGGCAGGTGCCGGCATTCTCGTGCCCACCACCGCCGTATTCCAGCATCAGCGCGCCGATATTGGTCTTCGAGGTACGGTTCAGGATCGATTTGCCGGTCGCGAACACGGTATTCTGGTTCTTCAGGCCCCACAGCACGTGGATCGAGATATTCGTCTGCGGGAAAATGGCATAGACGATGAAGCGGTTGCCGGCGAAGATGATCTCTTCGTTGCGCAGATCCAGCACCACCAGGTTCTTGTGCACGGTGGCGCAGCGGCGGATCTGGTCCTTGCACTTCTCTGCATGCTCGAAGTACAGCTCCTTGCGCTCCTTCACGTCCGGCAGTTCCATGATCTCTGCAATCGAGTGATTCTTGCAGTAGTCGATCAAGTCCATCATCAGGTTGTAGTTGGAGATGCGGAACTCGCGGAAGCGGCCCAGGCCGGTACGCGCATCCATCAGGAAGTTCAGCAAGTCCCAGCCTTCCGGATTCAGCACTTCCTGCTCGTTGAAGCGCGCGGCATCGCCCTTGTCGACCGCCGCCATCATGTCGTCCCACGACGCCGGGAAGGCTTTCAGGCCGCCGTAGTAGTCATACACCACGCGCGCGGCGGACGGCGCTTCGGGATGGATGACATGGTTCTCGCGATCGCCGGTGTTGCGGATCGTTTCAGACAAGTGGTGATCGAACGCGATGTGGGCGGTTGCGACATACGGCAGATTGGTCGTGATGTCCCGATCGGTGATAGTGATCTTGCCGTCCTGCATATCCTTCGGATGGACGAACAGGATCTCATCGATCAAATCGAGGTGCTTGAGCAGTACCGCGCAAACCAGACCATCGAAGTCACTGCGCGTAACCAAGCGATATTTTTTTGACATGTATGCACCCTTTAGTAGTTTGGTCCCTGCAACGACTAATGATACATAAAAAAATCCGCCAGCAGTATCAATCTATTTGAGCTTATAAGCGGATAAACGATCAGTTGAGTAAACGCAAAAAGGCCCGTTCACATTGAACGGGCCCTCTTACTTAATAACTAGCTTGACGATAACCTACTTTCACACTGGTTGCAGCACTATCATCGGCGTAGAGTCGTTTCACGGTCCTGTTCGGGATGGGAAGGGGTGGGACCGACTTACTATGGTCATCAAGCTTTGACTTGTATGCTGTGGCGCCGACGGCGCCACAGCGAATCTGGAAGAAGTAAAGTTGGGGTAGCACACTCATCATCAGAGTAAATGCGTATAACCGTCAAGGTTATAGGGACAAGCCTTACGGGCAATTAGTATCAGTTAGCTTAATGCATTACTGCACTTCCACACCTGACCTATCAACGTCCTGGTCTCGAACGACCCTTCAAAGAGCTCAAGGCTCTGGGAAATCTCATCTCAAGGCAAGTTTCCCGCTTAGATGCTTTCAGCGGTTATCTCTTCCGAACTTAGCTACCCGGCAATGCCACTGGCGTGACAACCGGTACACCAGAGGTTCGTCCACTCCGGTCCTCTCGTACTAGGAGCAGCCCCCTTCAAATTTCCAACGCCCACGGCAGATAGGGACCAAACTGTCTCACGACGTTTTAAACCCAGCTCACGTACCACTTTAAATGGCGAACAGCCATACCCTTGGGACCGGCTACAGCCCCAGGATGTGATGAGCCGACATCGAGGTGCCAAACTCCCCCGTCGATATGAACTCTTGGGAGGAATCAGCCTGTTATCCCCAGAGTACCTTTTATCCGTTGAGCGATGGCCCTTCCATACAGAACCACCGGATCACTATGTCCTACTTTCGTACCTGCTCGACTTGTCGGTCTCGCAGTTAAGCACGCTTATGCCATTGCACTATCATCACGATGTCCGACCGTAATTAGCGTACCTTCGAACTCCTCCGTTACACTTTAGGAGGAGACCGCCCCAGTCAAACTGCCTACCATGCACTGTCCCCGATCCGGATAACGGACCAAGGTTAGAACCTCAAACAAACCAGGGTGGTATTTCAAGGTTGGCTCCACGCAGACTGGCGTCCACGCTTCAAAGCCTCCCACCTATCCTACACAGATTGGTTCAAAGTCCAATGCAAAGCTACAGTAAAGGTTCATGGGGTCTTTCCGTCTAGCCGCGGGTAGATTGCATCATCACAAACATTTCAACTTCGCTGAGTCTCGGGAGGAGACAGTGTGGCCATCGTTACGCCATTCGTGCAGGTCGGAACTTACCCGACAAGGAATTTCGCTACCTTAGGACCGTTATAGTTACGGCCGCCGTTTACTGGGACTTCAATCAAGAGCTTGCACCCCATCATTTAATCTTCCAGCACCGGGCAGGCGTCACACCCTATACGTCCACTTTCGTGTTTGCAGAGTGCTGTGTTTTTATTAAACAGTCGCAGCCACCATTTTATTGCAACCTTTTCGCCCTATCACAGTAAAGTGACCAAGCTACCGAGGCGTACCTTTTCCCGAAGTTACGGTACCAATTTGCCGAGTTCCTTCTCCCGAGTTCTCTCAAGCGCCTTAGAATACTCATCTCGCCCACCTGTGTCGGTTTGCGGTACGGTCTCGTATGACTGAAGCTTAGAGGCTTTTCTTGGAACCACTTCCGATTGCTACGTGCACAAGTGCACTCGTCCCACTCCCTTGAATTACGTGCCCGGATTTGCCTAAGCACCTTCTATGAAGCAGAAACTGACTATTCCAACAGTCAGACAACCTTCCGCGATCCGTCCCCCCATCGCATCATACGACGGTGCAGGAATATTAACCTGCTTCCCATCAGCTACGCATCTCTGCCTCGCCTTAGGGGCCGACTCACCCTGCTCCGATGAACGTTGAACAGGAAACCTTGGGCTTACGGCGTGGGGGCTTTTCACCCCCATTATCGCTACTCATGTCAGCATTCGCACTTCTGATACCTCCAGCATCCTTTACAAGACACCTTCGCAGGCTTACAGAACGCTCTCCTACCATATGCTTACGCATATCCGCAGCTTCGGTGACTGGCTTAGCCCCGTTACATCTTCCGCGCAGGACGACTCGATCAGTGAGCTATTACGCTTTCTTTAAATGATGGCTGCTTCTAAGCCAACATCCTGACTGTTTTAGCCTTCCCACTTCGTTTTCCACTTAGCCAATCTTTGGGACCTTAGCTGGCGGTCTGGGTTGTTTCCCTCTTGACGCCGGACGTTAGCACCCGACGTCTGTCTCCCAAGCTCGCACTCATCGGTATTCGGAGTTTGCAATGGTTTGGTAAGTCGCGATGACCCCCTAGCCATAACAGTGCTCTACCCCCGATGGTGATACTTGAGGCACTACCTAAATAGTTTTCGGAGAGAACCAGCTATTTCCAAGTTTGTTTAGCCTTTCACCCCTACCCACAGCTCATCCCCTAATTTTTCAACATTAGTGGGTTCGGACCTCCAGTGCGTGTTACCGCACCTTCATCCTGGCCATGAGTAGATCACTTGGTTTCGGGTCTACACCCAGCGACTATCGCCCTGTTCGGACTCGATTTCTCTACGGCTTCCCTATTCGGTTAACCTTGCCACTGAATGTAAGTCGCTGACCCATTATACAAAAGGTACGCAGTCACCCCACGAAGAGGCTCCTACTGTTTGTATGCACACGGTTTCAGGATCTATTTCACTCCCCTCCCGGGGTTCTTTTCGCCTTTCCCTCACGGTACTGGTTCACTATCGGTCGATTACGAGTATTTAGCCTTGGAGGATGGTCCCCCCATATTCAGACAGGATTTCTCGTGTCCCGCCCTACTTGTCGCACGCTTAGTACCACCGGTCTGATTTCATGTACGGGGCTATCACCCGCTATGGCTGCCATTTCCAGAGCATTCCATTATCAGTCCGACTATCACGTTCAGGCTCTTCCCATTTCGCTCGCCACTACTTTGGGAATCTCGGTTGATTTCTTTTCCTGCAGCTACTTAGATGTTTCAGTTCGCCGCGTTCGCTTCGTACACCTATGTATTCAGTGTACGATGACCTAAAAGGCCGGGTTTCCCCATTCGGAAATCTGCGGATCAAAGCTTGTTTGCTAGCTCCCCGCAGCTTATCGCAAGCTACTACGTCCTTCATCGCCTGTAATCGCCAAGGCATCCACCATGTGCACTTATTCACTTGTCCCTATAACCTTGACGGCTATAAGTCTAAGCATTTACTACTATGTGATGATGAGTTTTACTACCCAAGCATGTATCTGTCGATACACGCTTAATAAAACTTTACTTCTTCCAGATTGTTAAAGAACGATACTACTTTTACCTAAACCCGAGCACCAGGCTGGCTTACGTAAAAGCAGGTATTGGTGGAGGATGACGGGATCGAACCGACGACCCCCTGCTTGCAAAGCAGGTGCTCTCCCAGCTGAGCTAATCCCCCAATATGGTGCAACTGGTAGGGCTGGTTGGACTCGAACCAACGACCCCCGCGTTATCAACACGGTGCTCTAACCAGCTGAGCTACAGCCCCAATATTTGCTGTTCTCTATTCATTACAGTCGATAAGTGTGAGCGCTTGAAATGTTCCGAAGAACCTGCAAACTCTAGAAAGGAGGTGATCCAGCCGCACCTTCCGATACGGCTACCTTGTTACGACTTCACCCCAGTCACGAATCCTACCGTGGTAAGCGCCCTCCTTGCGGTTAAGCTACCTACTTCTGGTAAAACCCGCTCCCATGGTGTGACGGGCGGTGTGTACAAGACCCGGGAACGTATTCACCGCGACATGCTGATCCGCGATTACTAGCGATTCCAACTTCATGCAGTCGAGTTGCAGACTACAATCCGGACTACGATACACTTTCTGGGATTAGCTCCCCCTCGCGGGTTGGCGGCCCTCTGTATGTACCATTGTATGACGTGTGAAGCCCTACCCATAAGGGCCATGAGGACTTGACGTCATCCCCACCTTCCTCCGGTTTGTCACCGGCAGTCTCATTAGAGTGCTCTTTCGTAGCAACTAATGACAAGGGTTGCGCTCGTTGCGGGACTTAACCCAACATCTCACGACACGAGCTGACGACAGCCATGCAGCACCTGTGTAATGGTTCCCTTTCGGGCACTCCCAAATCTCTTCGGGATTCCATCCATGTCAAGGGTAGGTAAGGTTTTTCGCGTTGCATCGAATTAATCCACATCATCCACCGCTTGTGCGGGTCCCCGTCAATTCCTTTGAGTTTTAATCTTGCGACCGTACTCCCCAGGCGGTCTACTTCACGCGTTAGCTGCGTTACCAAGTCAATTAAGACCCGACAACTAGTAGACATCGTTTAGGGCGTGGACTACCAGGGTATCTAATCCTGTTTGCTCCCCACGCTTTCGTGCATGAGCGTCAGTTTTGACCCAGGGGGCTGCCTTCGCCATCGGTGTTCCTCCACATATCTACGCATTTCACTGCTACACGTGGAATTCTACCCCCCTCTGCCAAACTCTAGCCTTGCAGTCTCCATTGCCATTCCCAGGTTGAGCCCGGGGATTTCACAACAGACTTACAAAACCGCCTGCGCACGCTTTACGCCCAGTAATTCCGATTAACGCTTGCACCCTACGTATTACCGCGGCTGCTGGCACGTAGTTAGCCGGTGCTTATTCTTCAGGTACCGTCATGAGCCACGAGTATTATTCGTAACCTTTTCTTCCCTGACAAAAGAGCTTTACAACCCGAAGGCCTTCTTCACTCACGCGGCATTGCTGGATCAGGCTTGCGCCCATTGTCCAAAATTCCCCACTGCTGCCTCCCGTAGGAGTCTGGACCGTGTCTCAGTTCCAGTGTGGCTGGTCGTCCTCTCAGACCAGCTACTGATCGATGCCTTGGTAGGCTTTTACCCTACCAACTAGCTAATCAGATATCGGCCGCTCCAGGAGCACAAGGCCCGAAGGTCCCCTGCTTTCATCCTTAGATCGTATGCGGTATTAGCGTAACTTTCGCTACGTTATCCCCCACTCTTGGGTACGTTCCGATATATTACTCACCCGTTCGCCACTCGCCACCAGGTTGCCCCGTGCTGCCGTTCGACTTGCATGTGTAAGGCATGCCGCCAGCGTTCAATCTGAGCCAGGATCAAACTCTTTAGTTTAATCTCTGTTTTATCCGTTTTAGCGGATGGTTCGCTCTTACTCAAAATACTGACAGTATTTCTACTGAATATTTATTGCTTGAGCATTTAATGCTTTTTGTTGCAGCATCAAACGCCCACATTTATCGACTGTAAATTTTTAAAGACCGGTGTTGCTAGCTGTTGAAGCGTTGTGTTCATCAGCACAGAAGCGAGATTATGAAGCGTTTCTTTTATCTCGTCAACCCCTCAGTTTTCATCGTTTCGCTTTGCAGCGTCTGCGTTGTTCTGCGAGGGACCGAACTATAGCAAACCTCAAACGGGTTTGGCAAGGGCTTCGTATGCATTTACCGTCTGATCCCAGTTTTTTGCAGACTGTCGCAATCGCATGGCGTGTGCGGACGATGCTGGGTACACTTGCTCCATGTTAAGAGTGAAAGCTGTATATGTTTCCTACCCCTAAAGTACAAGACACCTTGAAGACCGCCGGCGGCCTGCTGCATCGCGGCTTCGACGTTACCTCCACCTGGGTGACCCAACTGTCGTGGTGGAAGTTCCTGGTGTTTGCGGTTCTGATGCTGATTGCCGGTTCCATCCTGCAGGACGAGCTGTTCTCTTCCAGTCCGGTGAGTGACGATATCGATCGCGGCAGCCATACGCAGAAACGCAAGAGCGGCGACACCAATATCCTGATCGATGACAGCGGTATCCATTTCAACCCGCGCAAGATCCGCAACAAGAACACCGACGAAGGAACGGCGCCCGTCGCGCCGCCGGAAGCGCCTGAAGCGCCAGCCTCGCCGGCAGCCCCCGAAACGCCCGCCGCCCCCGCCACCCCTGGCGCCGCCGCTAAAAACGACATCCCCGCCCTGCCCTCGCTGCCCGGCGAGGAAGTGCACATCGACCTGCCGCCGCAGATCGGCGAAGAACTGTCCAACGCCATTGAAGAAGCGGTCGACGTCGCCGCCGAGCAGAAAGTGGCCCGTTACCACGGCCAGGCGTCCACCTGGTTCAAGAGTTTCATCACGCTGCTGGTGCTGGCTCTGTTCGGCACCAAGGTCCTGATGGGCAAGAAAATGCGCGCCGAGGCCGAAACCCAGACCGCCAACGCCACCGCCGAACGCGAATCCATGCAGCGCCAGCTCAGCGAGGCGAAGATGCAGATGATGCAGGCCCAGGTTGAGCCGCACTTCCTGTTCAATACCCTGGCCTCGGTTGAGCACCTGATCGAAACCGATCCGCCGCGCGCCTCGGCCATGCAGCGCAGCCTGATCAAATACCTGCGTGCGGTGCTGCCGCAAATGCGCGACAACGCCCTGATCACCAACCTCGGCCGCGAGGCCGACATGGTGGAGGCCTACCTGAACCTGCTGAAAATGCGCATGGAAGAACGCCTGACCGTCGACCTCGACATCCCGGACGGCCTGCGCACCGCCGCCTTCCCGCCGATGATGCTGCAATCGATGGTGGAAAACGCCATCAAGCATGGCCTTGAAGGCAAGCCCGAAGGCGGCACCCTGAAAGTGCGCGCCGACGTGGCCCACAACAAGCTGCGCGTGATCGTCATCGACGACGGCCTGGGCTTCGGCGCCAAGCCGAGCGACGGCACCGGCCTGGGCCTGACCAATATCCGCGAACGCCTGAAGCTGCTGCACGGCGACCAGGGCCAGCTGCTGATCGCCGCCAACAGCCCGAGCGGGGTCATTGTGACCATCGAAGTGCCTTATCAGCTGGCGAACAAGTCGCATTGATTGCTAATTACCGCGATTCGTTGAATAATAATTTAAACAACCTTCACACCCGAACAAGATGCCTACAGCAATCATTGCAGACGACGAACGTTTAATGCGCGACCAGTTGCGCATGCGCCTGGGCCAGGTCTGGCCCGAGCTGGAAATTATTGGCGAGGCCAAGAATGGCGACGAGGCCATCGAGCTGGTCGAGGAACTCCAGCCGGACTTCACCTTCCTCGACATCCGCATGCCCGGCAAGACCGGCATGGAAGCGGCCTCCGTGATCGGCAACAAGAGCAATATCGTGTTCGTGACCGCCTACGACGCCTACGCCGTGGAAGCCTTCGAGCGCGGCGCCATCGACTACGTGCTGAAACCGCCCGAGCAGGAGCGCCTGCAGATCACCGTCGACCGCCTCAAGACCCGCCTGAACAAGCCGTCCGCCGCCAGCGACGTCAACGCCAGCGTGACCGCCATGCTGGCCCAGCTGACCGAAAAGATCGCCGCGCCCAAGCCGGCCTTCCTGCAATGGATCCAGGCCAGCATCGGCCAGGACCTGCGCATGATTCCGGTCGAGGAAATCCTGTTCTTCCGTTCCGACGAAAAATACACCTGCGTACAGACCGAGAAATACGAAGCCCTGATCCGCAAGCCGGTGCGCGACCTGGCCGAGGAGCTGGACCCTGCCCTGTTCTGGCAAATCCACCGCGCCACCCTGGTCAACGTCAACGCCATCGAAGGCGTGACCCGCGACATCCGCGGCCGCCACCTGGTGATGATCAAGGGCCGCTCCGACAAGCTGGAAGTCAGCCGCAGCTTCCTGCATCTGTTCAAGCAGATGTAAAGGCCTGCGGCATATCAAGTCCCGTTCCGGCGCACTGACATAAGGTAGCTCCACGCGGCTGATTTCCAGCCGCAGGGAGATCCCATGCGCCGAATCCGAACACTGCTGTTATTAGGCGCCGCCCTGGCGCTCACCGGGCGCTTCTGCTGGCGCCTCGGCTGCGAGCGCGACTCTACCGCCACCGAACGCTCCTACGCCCAGCTGCGCGAGCTGTCGGCCGCGCTGCAAACCGTCCGCGAGGAAGAACGCAAGCACATCGCGCGCGAGTTGCACGACGACCTCGGCCAGCTGCTGGCCACACTGCGCGGCGACCTGGCGCTGCTGCAGCGCCACACCAGCAACAACGCCGCCACCCGCAAGCTGCAGGCGGGCATGGATGAATTGCTGATGACGGCGATTACCTCGCTGCGCCGCATAGCCGGCAACCTGCGCCCGCGCGCGCTCGATGAGGGTGGTTTGTATTTTGCGCTGCAGAGCTTGCGCCATGAGTTTGAAGCGCGCAACGGCATCAGTTGCGCACTGGACGCCAACGAAGAGGAACTGGTACTGGACGACGCCTACAGCACAGCCATCTTCCGCATTGCGCAGGAAGCGCTGACCAACATCGCCCGCCACGCCGAGGCGCACAAGGTGGGCTTGTCGCTGTATCGCCAGGATGGGGCCTTGCACATCACCATCCATGATGACGGCCGCGGCATCGCCGAAAAAGACATGGACAAAGCTTCGTCCTTCGGCCTGATCGGGATGCGCGAACGCGTCTGGGCACTGCATGGCGAGATCGCCATCGCCAGCGACGGCGGCACCCGGATCATGATCCGGCTGCCGCTGCCGCCCGCCCCTACAACCTAAACAGCTTAGAACGAGTGACGCAGGCCCACGTTGAAGGCTTTGTCGCCGGTGCCCGCTTCGTTGTTGTTGCCAACGGTGTAGCCGGCGCCGTTCTTGTTCTTGATCTTGGCGTAAGCGACGTAGGTGCTGGTACGCTTCGACAGGGCGTACAGGTAGCCGACGGCCCACTGGTTGGCGTCCTGGTTGCTGGCGGTCTTGTCGTTCTTGTTGATGAACGAAGCCATGATGGTGCCGGCGCCGACCGGGATCTGCGCACCGATCAGGTAGTCCACGCTGTCCGTGCTGGCTTTAGGCGCGACGGTGTAGCCGTAGGCGTTGGCCACCGGGATCTGGGAGCTGTTCACGCCATCGTTCGAGCCGTAGGCGAAGTAAGCCTTGACGACTTTGAAGTCGTAGTTGGCGGCGAACATGGTGGTGCGGCCGCTGGACTGCTGGCGTGCCGGGGTGGTGCCAACGGCAACGGTGTCGTTGTTCTTGTTGTTGTGCACCAGGCGCGCGTTCAGCGGGCCTTGGGCGTAGTTCAGGCCCAGGCCGAACTGACGGCCGGCGGTCGAGCTGCCGTTCTGCTCGCCCAGGGCGTACAGTGCGTCGGCGCTGAAACCTTGGATGACCGGGGTCGAGTACACCAGGGCGTTGCTCACGCGGGTGTTGGCGCCGGCGGTTGGGAACAGGTTCTTGATGCTGCCGGCATAGCCAGCGCCGAACGGGTCGGCAACCTGGCTTTGGGCCAGGTACAGCATGGTGTATTGACGGCCAATGGTCAGCTGGCCGGCTTCTTTGCTTTTCAGGCCGACGAAGGCCTGACGGTTGAAGATGCTGTTGGCGGTGTCCAGCGAGCCGTCATCGGCCTTGAAGCCGGTTTCCAGTTGGAAGATGGCCGACAGGCCGTTGCCCAGGTCTTCCGTACCACGGAAGCCCAGACGGGACTGGCCGCCGATACCGCTGGTGACTTTGGTCACGGAACCGGCCGAGCCGCCGCGCTCGCTAACGATACCGGCGTCCACCAGGCCGTAGATCGTTACGTTCGATTGAGCTTGAGCTTGCGCAGCGAAGCCGCCGATGATCAGTGCTGCCAGAGTAAGTTTTTTCACTTGATGTTCTCTACTTAGGGTTGAAAGAAATTGCGTTGTTGATTCCACGGCCGGAATCATGCCTGTCAATTACTTCAACAATGTGACAACGATCATTTGTTGTAAATGAACATCAAATGAACATCAAGTGATAACTTTTATTTGAGGCGGCAGCTCAGCAAATAGTAGTACTCCAGGCGCTCGATGCGGATCTGGCGCCCGTGGTTGGCGAAGCGCTTGCGCAGCGTGCTGTCGGTCAGGTAGTTCTTCATGATCTCGTAGCGCTGGCCGTCGTCGGCGGTGAGGATCTGGAAGGTGTTGCCCTGCGCATCGGTGCGGGCGATGACCATGGAATTGCCGTCGACATAGGATTCGTCCAGCAACACCACCAGGATGTCCTTGCCCAGCTTGGCGCGCAGCATCTTCAGGAAGCTGTCGTACTGCTCGCGCGGCACGTGGCTCCACAGGCCGGCGGCAAACACGGCGGTGTACTGGCCTTCCAGGCCGTCCGGCAGGTTGAAGGCGTCCAGCTGGCCGAACGTGACCACGTCCTCGTCCAGGCCGCGTGTTTCCGCCAGATCCAGCATTTCCTGCAGGATGTCGGTGGCGTACACCGATTCGGCGGTTTCGGAGATCAGGTCGGTCCAGTAGGCCGTGCCGCAGGCCAGTTCCAGCACCTTATGGCCGGTGAACATCTCGGCGACCATTTCCTGCAAATCATCCAGATCGTCGAAACGCTCTTCCTGGGCGTAGACCTGGTCATAGTTGTCGGCGTTGACGGCGTAATATTGTGTCAACTGATTGGTAATCATGATGATGCTTTCTTTATAGTTCGTAGTTATCTTTTTCGCCACTCATCGCCTGTTCGATCAATTTACGGTTGAGCGTAGGCGCCAGCAGTTCGATAAAGGTGTAGATATAGCTGCGCAGATAGGCGCCCTGCTTGACCGCCACCCGCGACACGTTCATGCCGAACAGGTGGCCCACAGGGATGGCGCGCAGGTTCTTGTCGCGCTCGGCGTCGAAGGCCATGCCCGCTATGATACCAATCCCCATGCCCAACTCCACATAAGTCTTGATCACGTCGGCGTCGATGGCTTCCAGCAGCACGTCCAGCTTCAGGCCGCGCAAGGCAAACGCGTGGTCTATCTTGCTGCGGCCGGCAAAGGCGCCATCATACGTGATGATCGGGAATGCCGCGATCTCTTCCAGCGTCGGCTGCTTGGTGCGCAGCAGCGGATGGTCGGGCGCAACCACGATCACGTGCTCCCATTGATAACATGGCAAGGTCACCAGGCCGGTCACGCCGGCGATCGATTCGGTGGCGATGCACAGGTCGGCCTGGTCGCGCTGGACCATTTCGGCGATCTGCTGCGGATTTCCTTGCAATAAAGACAAGCGCACCTTGGGGAACTTCACCATGAAGGCCTGCACCACCTTGGGCAGCGTGTAGCGCGCCTGCGTGTGTGTGGTGGCGATGGTAAAGCTGCCGCTGTCCTGGGCCGCATACTCCTTGCCGATGCGCTTGAGCGAGTCGATTTCCTGCATAATCAACTCCACCGACTGCAGCACCAGCCGCCCCGGCTCCGTCAGGCCCCGGATGCGCTTGCCGTGCCGGGTGAAGATATCGACGCCCAATTCCTCTTCCAGTTCGATAATCGCCTTGGACACGCCCGGCTGCGAGGTGAATAGCGCCTTGGCGGCGTCGGTCAGGTTGTAGTTCTGGCGTACTGCTTCGCGCACAAAGCGCAACTGATGAAGGTTCATTGCAGGTCTTGGCCCATCTTAAAATTATTAGCGTCCATGCTTATGCCCAATCCTTATATAAGCAAATAAAGACTAAGTCGTATGGAATAAAGACGAAGTTTATTACTATTAGCGCTAGTTTGGGGAATCAGCGACTATTCAGGAAGAATATACATGTATCAATACGACCAATACGACCACCTCATCGTCCGTGAGCGCATCGCCCAGTACCGCGACCAGGTACGCCGCCGCCTTGCCGATGAGCTGACTGAAGCAGAATTCCTGCCGCTGCGCCTGCAAAACGGCCTGTACATGCAGCGCCACGCCTACATGCTGCGCATTGCCGTGCCCTACGGTTTGTTGGCAAGCAAGCAAATGCGCATGTTCGCCCACATCGCCCGCAAGTACGACCGCGGCTATGGCCACTTCACCACCCGTCAAAACATCCAGTTTAACTGGATCGAGCTGGAGCAGACTCCGGACATCCTGACCGACCTGGCCTCGGTGGAGATGCACGCCATCCAGACTTCGGGCAACTGCATCCGCAACACCACCTCCGACCCGTATGCCGGCGTGGCCGCCGACGAGATCATCGATCCGCGTCCGTACGCCGAGGTGCTGCGCCAGTGGTCGACCTTCCATCCTGAATTCCTGGCCCTGCCGCGCAAATTCAAGGTCGCCATCAACGGCGCCGTGGAAGACCGCGCCGCCATCGCGATTCACGACATCGGCCTGACCGTGGTGCGCAACGACGCCGGCGAGATCGGCTTCAAATTCATGGCCGGCGGCGGCATGGGCCGCACGCCGATCATCGGCAGCGTGATCCGCGACTTCCTGCCGTGGCAGCACCTGCTGACCTACACCGAAGCCGTGATGCGCGTGTATAACCAGCACGGCCGCCGCGACAACAAGTACAAGGCCCGCATCAAGATCCTGCTGAAGGCACTGGGCGTGGAAGAGTTCACCCGCCAGGTGGAAGCGGAATGGGTCGACCTGAAGGACGGTCCGGAAACCCTGACCATCGAAGAAATGCAGCGCGTGATCGACTACTTCCAGCCGCCGGCCTACAAGCAGCTGGACGACAGCGACGTGGTGGCTGCGCAGGCGGGCAACAAGGCCTTCTCGAACTGGGTCAACCGCAACGTCAAGCCGCACAAGACGCCGGGTTACGCCGCCGTGGTGCTGTCGCTGAAAAAAACCGGCGTGCCGCCGGGCGATGCCACCGCCGAGCAGATGGACTTCATGGCCGATCTGGCCGACCGCTACAGCTTCGGCGAACTGCGCGTCACCCACGAACAGAACGTGGTGCTGGCCGACGTCGAGCAATCGCAGTTGTTCGCGCTGTGGCAGGAAGCCAAGGCGCACGGCCTGGCAACGCCGAACATCGGCCTGCTGACCGACATGATCTGCTGCCCTGGCGGCGACTTCTGCTCGCTGGCCAACGCCAAGTCGTTGCCGATCGCCGCCGCCATTTCGGAGCGCTTCGACAACCTGGACTACCAGCACGACATCGGCGAGATCGAACTGAACATCTCGGGCTGCATCAACGCCTGCGGCCACCACCACGTCGGCAGCATCGGCGTGCTGGGTGTGGATAAAGACGGCAGCGAATGGTATCAAGTGTCGATCGGCGGCGCGCAAGGCAACAACGCCGCCATCGGCAAGATCATCGGCCCGTCGTTCTCCGCGCTGCAAATGCCGGAAGTGATCGATCGCCTGCTGAAGGTTTACCTGCGCGACCGTTTTGAAGATGAATCGTTTGCCGACTGCGTGCATCGCATCGGCATCGCGCCGTTCAAGGAATTTGTGTACGCCACGCCGATCGCTGAAAAAGGCGGCCGCCTGGTTGGAGAGGATGAATATGTCTGAAGCAGTGAAAAACCTGGTAATCAAGGGCCGTGAAGTCGTCGAAGATGCCTGGCAGGTGCTGCGCCTGGCCGAACCGGTGGAAGGCGCTCCGGCGCACGACCCGGCCACCGTCAGCGTCCCGGCGGGCAAATTCATCGTGCCGCAAAGCCTATGGCTGGTGCAGCGCGACGTGCTGGCTGCGCGCGCCGCCGCCGGCGAGATCGGCGTATGGATCGCCAGCGACGAACGCGCCGACACGATCAAGGACGATCTTTCGAAGTTCGCCGTGATCGCCGTCGACTTCCCGAAATTCACCGATGGCCGTGGCTACTCGATCGCCTACAACCTGCGCACCCGCCTGGGCTGGACCGGCGAACTGCGCGCCATCGGCGACGTGCTGCGCGACCAGTTGTTCTCGATGCAGCGCGTGGGCTTCAACGCCTACTCGGTGCGCGCCGACCGCGATCCGCACGACGCGCTGAAAGGCCTGTCCGACTTCTCCGAAACCTACCAGGCGTCGGTCGACCAGAAAGTGCCGCTGTTCCGCCGCTTTGCGCGTCCCGCGCCGGGCAGCGTCAATAACGACGGCGCTGGCATCTGATTGGAGCTGCAATGAGTGACCTGAGCAAGCTGATTGCGGATACGCGCGCCACGCTGTCCCGCATCGCCAGCGATTTTTTCCCGGCCGTCTTCGCCTCCTCGCTGGCGGCGGAAGACATGGTGCTGACCGACCTGATTCTGAAGGGCGGCTACGACATCGGCATCTTCTCGCTTGAAACCGGCCGCCTGCACAAGGAAACGCTGGCGATGGTGGACAAGGTGAAAGCGCACTACGGCTACGACATCGCGCTGTTCAAGCCGCAGACCGAAGCGGTGGACGCCTACGTTGCGCAGAACGGCTTGAACGCCTTCTACGACAGCGTCGAGATGCGCAAGGAATGCTGCCGCATCCGCAAGGTCGAGCCTTTGGGCCGCGCCCTGGCCGGCAACAAGGCCTGGGTCACGGGCCAGCGCCGCGCGCAAGCGGCCACCCGCACCTCGCTGATGGTGGAAGAGGATGATCCCGGCCATCTGATGACCAAGTTTAATCCGCTGGCCGATTGGTCGGAGGAGGATGTGTGGAACTACATCCGCGAGAACGGCGTGCCGTACAACGCGCTGCACGACCAAGGCTTCCCGTCGATCGGCTGCGAACCGTGTACCCGCGCCATTGAGCCAGGCGAAGATGTCCGCGCCGGCCGCTGGTGGTGGGAAAACCCGGAATCGAAAGAGTGCGGCCTGCACGTCGTTGACGGCAAACTGATACGCATTAAATCTGTCGCAGCATAAGCGACCTGAAAGAGATCGAAATGAACGCTTTAGTAGAAAACAATGTGCACGTGAATTCGCGCCACCTCGATGCCCTGGAATCGGAAGCGATCCACATCATGCGTGAAGTCGCCGCCGAATGCAGCAACCCTGCCCTGCTGTTCTCGGGTGGTAAAGACTCGGTGGTGCTGCTGCGCATCGCGGAGAAGGCTTTCCGCCCTGGCAAATTCCCGTTCCCTCTGGTGCACGTCGACACCGGCCACAACTTCGCCGAAGTCATCACCTTCCGCGACAAGCGCGTGGCCGAACTGGGCGAACGCCTGATCGTCGGCTCGGTGGAAGACTCGATCAAGAAAGGCACCGTGCGCCTGCGTAATCCGCAGACCGATTCACGCAACGCCGCGCAAGCGGTAACGCTGCTGGAAACCATCGCCGAACACGGCTTCGACGCCTGCATCGGCGGCGCCCGCCGCGATGAAGAGAAGGCCCGCGCCAAGGAGCGCATCTTCTCCTTCCGCGACGAATTCGGCCAGTGGGATCCGAAGTCGCAGCGCCCGGAACTATGGGACCTGTATAACACCCGCGTTCATCCAGGCGAAAACATGCGCGTGTTCCCGATCTCGAATTGGACCGAACTCGATGTGTGGCAGTACATCGCCCGCGAAAAGCTGGAACTGCCGCCGATCTACTTCGCCCACGAACGCAAGGTCATTCCGCGCAACGGCCTGCTGGTGCCGCTGACCGACCTGACGCCGGCGCGCGAAGGCGAAACCGTCGAAACCCAAGTGGTGCGTTTCCGTACCGTGGGCGACATCTCCTGCACCTGCCCTGTGTCCTCGGACGCGGCCACCGTGGAGCAGATCATCGCTGAAACCGCGATCACGCAGGTAACGGAACGCGGCGCCACCCGCATGGACGACCAGACTTCCGAAGCATCGATGGAAAAACGTAAAAAAGCAGGATACTTCTAATGAGCGCTACCAATACCTTGACCGAACGCGGACTGCTGCGTTTCATCACCGCCGGTTCCGTCGACGACGGTAAATCCACCCTGATCGGCCGCCTGCTGTTCGACAGCAAAGGCATCTTCGCCGACCAGTTGGACGCCATGTCGCGCTCCAAGCACAAACGCACCGTGGGCGACACCGTCGACCTGTCGCTGCTGACCGACGGCCTGGAAGCCGAACGTGAGCAAGGCATCACCATCGACGTGGCCTACCGCTACTTCGCCACGCCGAAACGCAAGTTCATCATCGCCGACACGCCGGGCCACGAGCAGTACACCCGCAACATGGTGACCGGCGCTTCGACCGCCGATGCCGTCATCATCCTGGTGGACGTGTCGAAAGTGAAGCTGCGTGAAGACGGCGGCGTGGACCTGCTGATCCAGACCAAGCGCCACTCGACCATCGCCCACCTGCTGCAGATCGAGCACGTGATCGTGGCGGTCAACAAGATGGACCTGGTGGACTACAACCAGGACATCTACAACCGCATCGTCAAAGCCTACGGCGAGTTCGCGCAGTCGCTGGGCCTGAAGGACATCACGCCGATTCCGCTGTCCGCGCTGAGCGGCGAGAACGTCGTTGAGAAAAGCGAGAAGCTGGACTGGTACCAAGGCCCGACGCTGATCGAGCTGCTGGAATCGCTGTCGGTGTACGACGAAGCGCACGACGCGCCATTCCGTTTCCCGGTGCAGCTGGTGGCGCGCCACAACGGCCACGAAGCCAACGACTTCCGCGGCTACATGGGCCGCATCGAGGCCGGCAAGGTGTCGGTGGGCGACAAGCTGGTGGTGCAGCCATCGGGCCAGAGCGCGACCGTAAAAGACATCCTGACGCTGGAAGGTTCGCACCAGTCGGCGGTGGTGGGTCAGTCGATCACGCTGCTGCTGAACGAGTACCTGGATATCTCGCGCGGCGACCTGCTGGCCAGCGCCGACAAGCCGGCCGCGCAGCTGAAACAGCTGAAGGCCGACGTCTGCTGGATGTCCGACGAGCCGCTGGACCAGCGCCGCAAGTACTGGATCAAGCACGGCACCAAGCAGACCTCGGCCAAGGTGACGGCCATCGAGTCCCTGCTGGACATCAACACCCAGCAGCGCCACGGCGCCGAAGGCCTGAAGCTGAACGACATCGCCAGCATTGCGCTGACCGTGCAACAGCCGCTGGCGGCCGACGACTACAGCGACATCCGCGCCACCGGCGCCTTCATCCTGATCGACGAAGTGACGCACCAAACCGTCGCCGCCGGCATGATCCGCCTGTAAGCCTTTTAGCCAGCACCATGCCAGCTCTCGGAAAAGTGTATTTGATCGGCGCCGGCCCCGGCGCCCAGGACCTCATCACCCTGCGCGGCGCGCGGCTGCTGGCGCAAGCCGACATCGTGCTGCACGACGCCTTGGTGACGCCCGAGATGCTGGAACTGTGCCCGCAGGCGGAGAAAATCTCCGTCGGCAAGCGTAGCGGCCAGCGCTCGGTGGCGCAGCAGGTCATCAACCAGCAACTGGTGGACTGCGCCGGCCGCGCCAAGCTGGTGGTGCGCCTGAAAGGCGGCGACCCGATGATGTTCGGCCGCGCCGACGAAGAGCTGCGCGCCCTGGAAGAAGCCGGCATCGAAGTCGACATCGTCCCCGGCATCACCACCGCGCTGGCGGCAGCAGCAGCCACCAAACAACCGCTGACCAAGCGCGGCGTGGCGCGCAGCGTCGGCTTCTTCACCTCCTCCACCGCCCCCGAGCATTCGGAGCACGATGCCATTCCGGAAACCGACACCCTGATCCAGTACATGGGCGGGCGCGAAGCCATCGCCACCGCAGAGCGCCTGCTGGCGCATGGCCATGCGCCGGACAAACCGGTGGTGGTCATCGAAAACGTCAGCCGCCCGGATCAGCAGATCCAGCGCATGACCGTCGCCGAGCTGACCCAGGGCCTAGGCACGCCGCACGGCCCGGTGCTGGTGATGATCGGCGAAGCCATGCGCGCGCGCGAGCACCAACAATCCTGATACCGGGATTAGCAGGATAATAGCCAGCCAACTCCGCGCCTGAATTCCGCTTTTCCGTAATAGAATGTCCACTCTGACCACAAGAGGTAGCAATGGACACTGTGCACGAAGTACTGGACCGCGCCTGGAACGCACACTCGGCCGGCGAATTCGACGCCGCCCTGCGCGATTACATCTGGCTGTTCGACGCCACCACCACCGACGCCGAAACCGCGCCGCTGCGCCTGTCCTACGTGCTGGCGGCGTGGGCCAAGCTGGCGGAAGAGCACCTGCCCGCGCGTCACGCGCTGGTGGCGCTGCGCGACCGCCTCACGCAACAACTGGCGACCGAGCCGGGCCTGTTCCACGACATCCGCGTCATCAACGACAAGCTGGGCGACTTGCAGAACACCTATCACCTGTTCCAGCGCCTGCCGGAAGCGCAGGCGCAGCAAAACGCCCGTGCCGCCCTGCCCTCGCTGATGGCCTGCGGCGACTACGAACTGGCGCAGCGCTACCTGCCGCATCCCGAGCACCACCTGGCGCTGGCGGCCATGCAGCTCAATGAACTCAAGAACAATATCAACGTCCTCACCACCGAAGGCATGGCCGAGCTGCTCGCCGACGTCTTCAACTACACGACCGAAGTTCTGCTGGTACTGGACTTGCTGAACGGCTGCGGCGATACTGCGGCTGCGGCGATCGCGCGCCAGCAGGCCATCTCGCTGGTGCAGTCGCCGGAAGCGCGCGCCTGCGTGCAGGCGGAGCTCGATGCTCCGGGCAGCACGCTCGACGCGATGGTGGAACTACAAAATTCGGTGACTGCATAGTGAACAAGATTGTTGCGCAAACCCTTATCCTGGCGGCCCTGCTGCCTGCCGCCGCTTCGGCGATTGCGGCCCTGCCGACGTATGACTACAAGGTAGTGCGAAGCTACCCGCACGACGCCGATTCGTTCACCCAGGGCCTGCTCTACCGCGACGGCTTCCTGTACGAGAGCACAGGCCTGAACGGCAAATCGTCGATCCGCAAAGTGAATCTCGAGAGCGGCAAGGTACTGCAAAACAAAGACATCCCGCCACAGTATTTCGGCGAAGGCCTGACGGTATGGGACGACACGCTGGTCGGCATCACGTGGCAGACGCAGACCGGCTTTGTGTTCGACCTGAAGACCTTCGAACTGAAAAACCAGTTCGCCTATCCGGGCGAAGGCTGGGGGCTGGCGCAGAACGGCAAGGAGCTGATCCTGAGCGACGGCAGCTCCACGCTGCGCTTCCTCGATCCGAAAACCTTTCTGGAAGTGCGCCGCGTGAAAGTCACGGCGGACGGCATCGCGGTCGATCAACTGAATGAATTGGAAATGGTGGAAGGTGAAATCTACGCCAACATCTGGCATACCAACACGATAGCGCGGATCGACCCGGCCACCGGCAAGATCACCGGCTGGATCGACTTCGGCAAGCTATATCCGGATGCGGGCAAAGGCCGCAACGGCGAAAACGTCATGAACGGCATCGCCTACGACGCCGAGAAAAAGCGCTTGTTCGTCACTGGCAAACTCTGGCCGAAACTCTACGAAGTAAAAATCGTCCCGCGCAAATAAGCGGGGACGTCAGGCAAGCGCGCCGAGGCAGTAGTCCGACAAGGCTTTCAACACTTCCGGATTTTCGCCGGCCGCTTCCACCACCTTGATGGTCACCTGCGGATACAGGGCGCGCTGTTCGTCCAGTATCAACGGCAAATCACGCAGCACATGGCCGCCCTGTCCCAGGAACACCGGCACCACGGTAATGTCGTCGACACCGTCGGCCGCCAGCGCCGCCACCAGCTCCGGCAAGCGCGGCGTCATTAGCTCCAGGAACGCCAACTCCACCCTGACCTGCGGTTCGCGCGCCTGCGTCAAATCGCGCAGGCGTTCAAACGGCGCCGCCCAGGACGCGGCGCGCGCGCCATGCGCAAACAACACCAGTGCACGTTGAGCAGCCATCAATGTCTCTCCACCCACCACAAGGCCCATAGCGCCAGCAGCATGAATAATAAACTCGGCGCTATCGCCGTCAATATCGCCGGCCAGGTACTCAGCACACCCAGATGCGAGAACAGCGTATTCACCAGCAGGAAGCTCACCCCCAGCATAATCCCGAGGAAGATCTTCAAGCTCACGCCACCACTACGCGTGTGCAGATAACCGAACGGCAGCGCCAGCGCCATCAACACAAAAATCGCCAGCGGATCGAACAGCTTTTTCCAGAACGCGATCTTGAAGCGCTCCGTCTCCTGCTTGTTCTCCTGCAGGTGGCGGGTGTACACCGCCAGCTCGTTGGCCGACATGCGCTCCGGGTCCGAACGCGACACCGACAAAATCTTCGGCGTAATCTCGGACAGCACATCCTTGCTGTCGCTGCGGCGCGTCTCGATCAGGCTCGATTCCTGCGCATAGTTGTTGGCCAGCGTCGCCTCCATGCCCGGCTTGAGCAGCCCGGGGTTGGTGAAGAGATTCTCCGTCACGTCCTTCAGCAGCCACTTGTTGTTGCCCTGGAAGGTGCCGGTCTTGGCCAGCGTGATCGAGCGCAGGCGGAAGCTGGTGTCGAACTCGTACAGCTTCACGTCCTTCAGCACGCCGTCCGCCCCCACTTCGCGCACATTGAAGAAGCGCGAGCCGATGACGGTGCCGGTCATGCCTTCCGACTTGACGACATCCTTGGTCCACAGCCCGGAGCGGAACTCGGTGGAGATGGTCGTGCCGCGCGAAGACAGCTTGATCTTCTCCGCCAGCGGCGCGGTGCGCGGCACCACCAATTCGCCGACGATGAAGGTCAGCACCACCAGCACCAGGCCGATCTTGGCCAGCATCCACGCCACCATGCCGGTCGACATGCTGGAGGCGCGCATGATGGTGAATTCCGACGTCGCCGCGAATTGCGCCATCGTGTAGATGGTGCCGATCAGCGCCGCCAGCGGCATCACTTCATACACGTGGCCCGGCAACTGTACCAACACGTAAAGGAAGGCATATTGAATAGCGTAGCCGTTCTTGCTGACCTTGGGCAGTTCGCCGGTCAGGTCCATGAACGCTTGCAGCGCCAGGAAGGCGACCAGCACGAAGGCCACCGCTTGCAGTATCGAGACCGCGAAATAGCGTTGCAGGATTTTCATTGCGAGACGACTTTCTTGTTCGCGCGGCGCGAGCGCTTGAACGACGCCAGCAACGCCAGCGGGTGATAGCGATGGTTCAGGTTCAAGCGCCATGCAAACAGGGCGAGCACGGTCAGCGCGACGACCAGGTGCAGCGGCCACCACGACAGCGCGAAGGTGTATTTGCCCTGGCGGACGCTGGCCTCCAGCAGCTTGACGAAGTTGTTATAGCTGAAGAAGACCAGCAGCGCGATGATCAGGTTGGCCGAGCTGCCGGCGCGCGGGTTGACGAAGCCCAGCGGAATCGCCAGCAGGATCAGCACCAGGCAGGTCAGCGGCGAGGCCACGCGCCACAGCAGCTCGGCGCGCGCGCCGTTGCTGTTGTCATGCAGCAGCTGCATGGTCGGGATGCTGTCGGTATCGTGATCGCCTTCCAGATCCTGGTTCTGGCTGGTGACGCGCATGCTGTAGCTCTCGAACTCCATGGTCTGGAAGTCGGACTGGCCGGGCACGCCCTGATAGCGGCGGCCGTTCTTCAGCACCAGATAACGCTCGCCTTTCGGGCCGGTGTTGATCACGCCTTCGCGCGCGACGATGACGGCGGTGCCCTTTTCATCGACCGTGTTGACGAACACGTTCTGCACCACGGCGGTCTTGCCTTCCACGCCTTCGACAAAGAAGATACGGTTGGACGACGCCGATTCCTTGAACTGGCCGGGCGAGACTTTTTGCAGGTCTTCGCGCTTTTCGAAGCGCTCCACATACTCCGTGCTTTTCTGTTTGGCCCACGGCGTGGCGACGAAACTGAGCACGCCGGTCAACAGCACGATGGGCAGGCCGAAGGTCAGCACCGGCACGACCCAGCGCGTCAGCGACAGGCCGGAGGCGAACCACACCACCATCTCGGAATCGCGGTAGCTGCGCGTGACCACCATCAGTACAGAAATAAAGCTGGTGAGGATGAGGATAGTTGGCAGATAATTCAGCGTCGCGAAGACGATCAGCGCGATCACGTCGCTGGACGCCACCTTGCCGCCTGCGGCCTTGCCCAGGACCGCGATCAGGGTCCAGGTGACGCAGATGCTGAACAGGACCGTGAAGGAAGCGCCGGCGGTGGCCGCCATTTCACGTCGTAAGGCGCGTTGAAATATCATTGAAGATTATAATTCGGTAGTTTTGGCCCATACATACACTGTATGGGACCACAAGTTTTAAGAACGTACACGACACGGAGAATCAAATGGACTTTAGCATAAAAGCATTCGACACAAAAAACACCATCGCTACGGCCAAAGCCGGCGTCATCGCCGTCGCGGTCTTCGAGAACAAGAAGCTGTCGCAAGCGGCCAAGGCGCTGGACGGCGCTGGTGAAATCACGGCTGCGCTCAAGTCCGGCGACATCACCGGTAAAACCGGCACCACCCTGCTGCTGCGCGGCCTCAAAGGCGCCGGCGCCGAGCGCGTGCTGCTGGTCGGCCTGGGCAACGACGAAACCGTCAGCGAGAAAAGCTTCGCCGGCGGCGTGGCCGCAGCACTGAAGGCTTTCGCTTCCCTGGGCACGAGCGACGCTATTATCGCATTGCCGATGACGGAAGTGAAAGAGCGCGATGTCAATTGGGCGATCCGCTGCGTGGTGCAGAGCGCGCACGAAGCCGTATTCCGCACCGATGGCCAGAAGAGCAAGAAGGATCCGGCCGCCGCCGGCGTGAAGAAAGTCGCCCTGGCCGTGCCGAACACCGCCGCCACCAAGTTGGCGCTGGCGCAAGCCGTCTCCATCGCCAACGGCATGGACCTGACCAAGGAACTGGGCAACCTGTCGCCGAACGTCTGCACCCCGACCTACCTGGCCAACACCGCCAAGAAACTGGGCAAGGACTACAAGTTCGACGTCGAAGTATTGGACCGCAAGCAGCTGGAAGCGCTGAAGATGAACAGCTTCCTGTCGGTGACCAACGGCAGCGAACAGCCGCCGAAATTCATCGTCATCAAGCACATGGGCGGCAAACCGAAGGACGCGCCGGTGGTGCTGGTCGGTAAAGGCATCACCTTCGACACCGGCGGCATTTCGCTGAAACCGGGTCCTGGCATGGACGAGATGAAGTACGACATGGGCGGCGCCGCTTCCGTGCTGGGCACCTTCCGCGCCATCGGCGAGATGAACCTGAAGCTGAACGTGATCGGCATTATCGCCTCGTGCGAAAACATGCCGTCGGGCCGCGCCACCAAGCCGGGCGACATCGTCACCTCGATGAACGGCCTGACCATCGAGATCCTGAACACCGACGCCGAAGGCCGCCTGATTCTGTGCGACGCCCTGACCTACGCCGAGCGCTTCAACCCGGCCGCCGTGATCGACATCGCCACCCTGACCGGCGCCTGCATCGTGGCCCTGGGCCACCACAAGAGCGGCCTGTTCACGCGCGACGACGACGTCCACAACAAGCTGGCCGACGAGATCATGGCCGCCGGTAAAACCGCCAGCGACACCGCATGGCGCCTACCGATCGGCGAAGAGTACAACGAGCAGCTGAAGTCCAACTTCGCCGACCTGGCCAACATCGGCACGCCGGGCGGCGCCTCGTGCACCGCTGCTGCGTTCCTGGAAAACTTCACCCGCAAGTACACCTGGGCGCATCTGGATATCGCCGGCACCGCGTGGAAATCGGGCGGCGCGAAAGGCGCAACCGGCCGTCCGGTGCCGCTGCTGTCGAACTTCCTGATCAATCGTACTTAACAGCGCGTACCTAACTGCGCGTACGTAGTTATCAGAACAGGGTCACGCCGGGCGCCGGCGGTTGCCCTTCTTCCTTCTCCGGCGCGGGATGCATGACCACGGTCAGTACGGCCGGATAGTCATAGCCCGCGCCGGTGTTCTTGTCGACGAGATAGCCGACACCGGCCGTCAGCGCCAGATTCCCCCACAGATTGCCGTCCGCCTTGGACTCCACCTTCTCGTAGGCCCAGCCCTTGTCCGCCTTCTGGCAGTCGATGCGCAGCGGACCCGCGCTCTTGCGCAGCGTCACGCGCGCCGGCGTGGTCACGAACCATTTGCCGACGTCGTTGTACAGCACGCAGCCGACCCCGGCGATCTCGCGGTGATCGAGCACGGTTTGCACCATGACGTTTTGTTCAGTGGATTCGGTGAGGGAAGCGCAACCGGCCAGGGTGGCCAGGATGGCCAGGATGGCCAACGGGGCCAATAGCACGGTTACCGCAGCGGCGGGACGGAGATACATGGTCTGCCTCAAAAAGTAGAGTCATGCCAGTGTAGCAGCCC
Source organism: Duganella paludis (assembly GCF_054461335.1). Classification (NCBI taxonomy): domain Bacteria; kingdom Pseudomonadati; phylum Pseudomonadota; class Betaproteobacteria; order Burkholderiales; family Oxalobacteraceae; genus Duganella; species Duganella paludis. The sequence continues at coordinate 4,985,310 of NZ_CM136922.1, read as the reverse complement.
GCCGTCGGGTTTATTCGCTGGATCAAACGGCGTAAAGCCTTGCACTTTACGCCTTGTACATCACATCTTTGCTTCAGGCGTTGTGGCGGTCCGGGGTTTTGGACACCATCGGCGTTTCCGCCTGCTCCTGCTGCTTCTTCTTCAAGCCCTGCACGACCTTCAGGATGTCGTCCATGCCGCGCTCGCCACCAAGGGTGGAGAACGCATCCAGCACTTCGTTCAGCACCTGGTTGCGGACAGCTGCCTCATCGGAATTGATCGCCGGTGCGCGCTGCACAGCTTCGGTGGCGCGCTTTTCAGCTGCTGCTGCCTCTTTCTGTGCGGCGGTCTTGCGGCCGCCAGGCGTTTTGCCATGTTCCAGCGCCGCTTGCCAGATGACCCAGCGGCGTTGCGTTTCAAAAACCAGATATTCGTCTGGTTTGTCTTCTCGGCGTCGCACGATGTGACCATCGCGCTGTGCCCATGCCTCAAATGCAGTTCGCATTTTCTATTCCTTTGTAAACGCGCTACGCGCAATTCACTATCAAGACGACTGTTTATTTCCGTATAGTATCATTTATTGCGCCATCACAACACATAAATATACGCAGGCGTGGTTATTTTTAGTTGCTAAACAGAAATACAAGTTTTCCATTCAATTTGTACCAGTATATTTCCTTTTTGCTTACTTTGTCTTGTTTTTCAGTTCTATTTTGACAACAACGAGACACTATTGGCAATTTTTTTTTAATTTCACACATTTTGCAACATTTTATGCCCTCCGGGCTCCGGAGCGAAGCGGTTTTTCATGTTTTTTCATACAGCTTTACAAACCTGCAAGTAGATCTGTTAAATCCCAATGCTGTAAGATGCAAGCCAGCCCGGGCAACCGCCCTCCCCGAACCCGCAAGGAACCTCAGCATCATGAAATTAGCCACCTGGAATGTTAACTCTTTGAACGTAAGACTGCCGCACGTTATGAAATGGCTAGAGGAGAACCCCACGGATGTGCTATGCATTCAAGAAACAAAATTAACTGACGACAAGTTTCCGCTGGCCGCCATCGAAGCCGCCGGTTACCACGTGGCGTACTCAGGTCAGAAGACCTATAACGGTGTGGCCATCATTTCCAAGTTGCCGCTGGCGGATGTTGTAAAAAACAATCCAAAATATCCCGATCCGCAGCAACGTATCCTTGCGGCAACGGTCGACGGCGTGCGCGTGGTCTGCGCCTACGTGCCGAACGGCCAAAGCGTCGACTCCGACAAATACGAATACAAGCTGGCCTGGCTGTCGGCCTTCCACGACTGGATCAAAGAAGAGGCGGCGCAGCACCCGCAGTTGGCGGTGCTGGGCGACTACAACATCGCGCCGGAAGACCGCGACGTGCACGATCCGGCCGCGTGGGAAGGCCAGGTGCTGGTGTCGGACAAGGAACGCGCGGCGCTCAACCGCCTGCTGGAGATCGGCCTCACCGACTCCTACCGCCTGTTCGAGCAACCGGAAAAATCGTTCAGCTGGTGGGACTACCGCGCACTGGGCTTCCGCTTGAACAAGGGCCTACGGATCGACCACATCCTGCTGTCGGCGGCGCTGGTCAAGCGTTGCAGCGCCTGCGTCATCGACCGCGTGCCGCGCAAATGGGAACAGCCGTCCGATCACGCACCGGTGATCGCCACGCTGGACTAGCAGCGCGGTAGCAGCAGCTGGGCCGTCACGTGCGGCACCGGCTGCGAGAACAGATAGCCCTGCGCGAACTGGCAACCGTCGCGCTGCAGCAGGGCGTACTGCCCTTCCGTCTCCACGCCCTCCGCCACCACCGACAGCTGCAAGCTGTTCGACAGCGCGATGATCGCCGCCACGATGGCGCGGTCTTCCGCACTCTCTTCCAGATCCTTGATGAAGGCGCGGTCAATCTTGATCTTCTTGACCGGGAAGCGCTTCAGGTAAGCAAGCGACGAATAGCCGGTGCCGAAATCGTCGATCGACAGCCGGATGCCCATGGCGTTGATATGGCCGAGAATCTCCAGCGTCTGCTCGCCGTGCTCCATCAGCGCCGTCTCCGTGATCTCGAATTCGATCAGCGCCGGATCGATGCCGGTTTCGTCGAGGATGGCGCGGATCGACTCCACCAGCCCGCGATGCATGAACTGGCGCGGCGACAGGTTGACCGCCAGCGGCACCGGCGTCATGCCCTGGCTTTGCCACGCCATGCTTTGCCGGCAGGCCTGGCGTATCACCCACTCGCCGATCGGCACGATCATGCCGTTTTCCTCGATGATGGGAATGAACTGGTCCGGCGTGATCAGCTCCGTGCCGCCGCGCCGCCAGCGCAGCAGCACTTCCATCGCGTGCAGGCGGCGCGTGCCGATGTCCATGATGGGCTGGAAGTACAGTTCGAACTCGCTCGCCGCCAGCGCGCCGCGCAGGCTGGACTCGAGCTCGAAGTGGCGCGCCGCCGTCTGGTTCATCGCCTCCTTGAAGAACTGGTAGTTGTTACGGCCGCTGGCCTTGGCGTGGTACATGGCGCCGTCGGCGTTGCGCATCAGCGTTTCGACGTCGGCGCCGTCGTCCGGATAGACGCTGATGCCGATCGATGGCGTGATGTGCAGGTTGCGACCCTCCAGCGGGAAGCTCTCGGCCAGCGCCTCGATGATCTTCTCGGCCACCTGGCTGGCCTCCTCGTTGCCGCGGATGCCGGGCACCAGCACCACGAATTCGTCGCCGCCCAAGCGGGCCACGGTGTCGCTGGCGCGCACCGCGCGGCATAGGCGGCTGGCCACTTCCTTGAGCAACTGGTCGCCGGTCATGTGGCCCAGCGAATCGTTGATCATCTTGAAGCGGTCAAGGTCGATGAACATCACCGCCAGCTTGCGCTCGGTGCGCTGGGCCGCCAGCATGGCGCGGTCCAGGCGGTCCGACAACAGCGCGCGGTTCGGCAGGCCGGTCAGGCTGTCGTGGTAGGCCATGTGGTGCACACGCGCCTCGGCCTGGCGGCGTTCGACGATCTCGCCCTGTAGCTGGGCGTTGGCGCCGGCCAGTTCGGCGGTGCGCTCCTGCACCCGCAGCTCCAATTCGTCGCGCGCGCGCGCCACCGCTTCGGCGGCCTCGCGCCGCGTGGTGATATCGTCCACCAGCCACACCGAGCGGCCGTTGGCCTGTTCCAGGTCGAAGGGACGGCCCGACAGGCGTCCCCAGAAGGTGCTGCCGTCCTTGCGCACCAACTGGTACTCGGCGACGTTCACCTGGCCGCGACGGAAGTCGTCTGCGGTGGCGGCGCGCGCTTCGTCCCACTCTTCCTTGCTGGCGTAGAAGGCCTGCACGCTCAGGTGGTTCATCTCGCCCGGCCCGTAGCCGAACAGCTCTTCCATCTTGCGGTTGCAGCGCAGGTTGCGGCCGTTCTCCACCACCGAAATGCCCAGCACCGCGCTGTCCAGGATGGCCTGGTTCTCCAGCAGGGCGTTGCGCAGCGCCTCCTCCGCGCGTTTCTGTTCGGTGCGGTCCTCGATCACCCAGATCGTGCCCTGGGTCGGATCTTCCGGATTGACCACGTAGCCGATCAGCTGCGCCCACAAGGTGGTGTCGTCGGCGCGGCGCATTTCGATCTCGGTCTGGAACGGCTTGCCGATCGAGAGGAAGGGATAGGCTTCCGCGCCGAGCCGGTCGTAGGCCTCCTGCGACGGGTACAGCGCGCGGCCCGGCAGGCTCAGACCGGATTGTTCATCATAGCGGAACATCTCGGCGAAGCCGCGGTTGTAGCGCGTGATCATGCGGTTCTTGGTGAACAGGATGCTCATCGAGGCGTTGGTCATGATGGCCTCGACCTCCATCTGCGTCTGTCGCGAATCCGTCACGTCTTCCAGGATCCAGATGGTGCCGCCGCCGCGATGCTCGTTGTCGATGGCGCGCGCGCGCACGCGGCACCAGATCAGGCTACCGTCCTTGCGCTTGAATTGGTAGGCATCTTTTTCATAGGGCTGGCCGGAGCCCAGCATCGGCGCGGCCTGCTTGCCGAATTCCTCGTAATGCTGCTGCGACTGGAACAGGATCACGGAAGGCCGCCCTTCCATCTCGTCCGGCGTGTAGCCGAACATCTCCGCCATGCGCGCATTACAGCTCAACATCAGCTGCTCTTTGGTGAACAGGATGCCGACCGAGGCGTTATCCAGGATAGCCTTCTGCTCCAGCAGCATGCGGCGCAGTTTTTCTTCGTCCAGCCGGTGCTCGTTGATGTCCTCCATGATCCACATGGTGCCATCCTGGGTATGCATCGGATCGATGGCGCGGCCGAACAGGCGGGCCCAGAACAGCGAACCGTCCTTGCGGCGCACCTGGATCTCGGCGGTGAAGGACTGCCCCTGCGACAGCGGCGGCCCGGCCTCCGCACCCAGCCTGGCGTGATCTTCCTCGCTCGGATAGACGATCACGCTGGCGGCGCCTTCCAGCTCATGACGGCTGTAGCCCAGCATTTCGGCGCAGCGGATATTACATTCGAGGATCATGCCGCCCTTGCTGAACAGGATGCCGACGGCGGCGTTTTCCAGGATGGCCTGCTGCTCCAGCAGCGTTTTGCGCAGCGCGCGCTGGTCGCGCTGGACTTCGGTGATGTCGTGGAAAACGATGGTGACGCCCGTGACGCCGGCAGCGGACGGCAAGGGCTTGCACCATGCCTCCACCGACAGGTACTGGCCATCGGCGCAGGTCAGGCAGCTGTCCCAGCGTCCGATGCTATCAGCGCTGGCCAAGTTGGCGATGCTGGCCGCGCGCACATGGCGGGCAAACAGGTCGCCGACCGGCCGGCCGGCCGGATCGAGCCCCAGCAGAGCGGTCAATTCGGTATTCGCGGCCAGCACCATCCCCTCCGCGCTGCAGGCGCAGGCGGGCACGCCGATCAACGCCAGCGCGTCGGCTACAAAATCAGAATGGGGCGACTCATCATACCTAGGGAGCATAGTTGGCAGATCATAAACCACATTAGTGGCATTCGCCATTAAAGCCGCTTAATGGACCAACCGTGCGCTCCTAAAAACGACAATGCCCGGTGAACCGGGCATCATCTGCGGACATCTTGTCAAATTATCAGTGCGCGGTGGCGCCGGCGGCGCCGATGCCGGTTTCGGAGCGCATCTGCTGCGCCTCGTAGCCGGCGCGGTCGATGCGTGCACGGGCGCTCTTGTCCAGCATCGAGAACACGTAGATGCAGACGAAGGCCAGCGGCATCGAGAAGATCGCCGGCGACGCGTAAGGGAACAGCGCCGCAGTGTGGCCCAGCACATCCACCCACACCGATTTCGACAGCACCGTCAGCACCACGGCGGTAATCAGGCCGATAAAGCCGCCGACGGTGGCGCCGCGCGTGGTGCAGTCCTTCCACAGCACGGCCATGAACAGCACCGGAAAGTTGGCCGACGCCGCGATCGCGAACGCCAGCGACACCATGAAGGCGATGTTCTGCTTCTCGAACAGGATGCCCAGCACCACGGCGACGATGCCGAGGATGATGGTAGTCACGCGCGACACCTTCAGTTCGCTGGCGCCGCTGGCCTTGCCCTTCTTGATGACCGTGGCGTACAGGTCGTGCGACACGGCCGATGCGCCGGACAAGGTCAGACCGGCCACCACCGCCAGGATGGTGGCGAAAGCCACGGCCGAGATAAAGCCAAGGAAGACGTTGCCGCCGACAGCTTTGGCCAAGTGGACCGCCGCCATGTTGTTACCGCCCAGGAGTTTGCCCGCCGCGTCCTTGAACTCTGGATTGGTGCTCACCAAAACGATGGCGCCGAAGCCGATGATGAAGGTCAGGATGTAGAAGTAGGCGATCCAGGTGGTGGCCCAGAACACCGACTTGCGCGCTTCCTTCGCGCTCGGTACGGTGAAGAAGCGCATCAGGATGTGCGGCAGGCCGGCGGTGCCGAACATCAGCGCCATGCCGAACGAGATCGCGGAGACCGGGTCCTTGATGAAGGTGCCCGGTCCCATGATGGCTTCCTTGTTGGCGTGCAGTTCCACCGACTTGGCGAACAGCGCCTCGGGGCTGAAGTTGAACTGCGCCAGCACGGCGATGGCCATGAAGCTGGCGCCGCCCAGCAGCATCACGGCCTTGATGATCTGTACCCAGGTGGTCGCGGTCATGCCGCCGAACAGAACGTAGATCATCATCAGCGTACCGACCAGCACCATCGCGATCCAGTATTCAAGGCCGAACAACAGCTTGATCAACTGGCCGGCGCCGACCATCTGCGCGATCAGGTAGAACGCCACCACCACCAGCGTGCCGGAGGCGGCGAAGATGCGGATCGGCTCCTGCTTGAAGCGGTAGGCGGCAACGTCGGCGAACGTGAAGCGGCCCAGGTTGCGCAGGCGCTCGGCCATCAGGAAGGTGATGACGGGCCAGCCGACCAGGAAGCCGATGGCGTAGATCAGGCCATCGTAACCGTTCAGGAACACCGCTGCGGAGATGCCGAGGAAGGATGCGGCCGACATGAAGTCGCCGGCGATGGCCAGGCCGTTCTGGAATCCGGTGATGCCGCCGCCGGCCGTGTAGAAGTCCGACGCGGAGCGCGTCTTGGCGGCGGCCCATTTGGTGACGAACAGCGTGAATATGACGAAGGCGCCGAACATCAGGATGGCGGTCCAGTTGGTGGGCTGGCGCTCGGCCTGGCCGAGGTCCGCACCGGCCGCCAAGGCGGCGCCGCTGGCGGTGGCCAACAGGATCAGCGACAGCGGCGCCGCGAGCTTGCGAATCAGGGCGTTCATGCTTTCACCTTCTCTTGAATCGCGTGGGTCAGTTCGTCGTAACGGTTGTTCGCGCGGCGCACGTACACGCCGGTGATGAGCACCGTGAACACGATGACGAACAGGCCGATCGGCATGCCCCAGGTCATGACGCCGTCGCCGGTTTTCGCGGCGAGGAATTCTTTATCGAATGCGATCAGCAGGATGTAGCCGTAGTAGACCAGCATCATCAACGCGGTGAGCGTCCAGCCGAAACGGGAGCGCGACTTGACCAGCTCATGATAGTTGGGGTCGCGCTTTATTTTTTGTACGAGGTCGTCGTGCATGGTGTGTCTCCTTCTTTTATATGTGCTGCCACATTAAAGGAGGAGACTTACCGCTTGCTTACGTCCACCTTTACGTGCGCTGTTATTTTTCCAGCGCGCGTTGAATCTGCTGCAGCGATGCAGGATCTTCGATCGACGTCAGGTCGCCGGGATTGCGGCCTTCGCAAATCGCCTGGATCGAACGACGCAGCAATTTTCCCGAGCGCGTCTTCGGCAACTGCGTTATGAAGTAGACGCGCGCAGGACGCGCCACCGCGCCGAGCTGGCGATCCACAACGGCCATGATGTCCTGCTCGCTCGTGGCCGCGTTGGCATCCTTGAGGATCGCAAACGCCACCGCCACCTGGCCCTTGATCTTGTCCTCCACGCCCACCACCGCCACCTCGGAGACGTTGGGATGGCTGGTGATGGACTCCTCGATCTCGCGCGTGCCGAGCCGGTGCCCGGCGACGTTGATCACGTCGTCGGTGCGGCCCAGGATGAAGTAGTAGCCGTCCGCATCGCGCACGCCCCAATCGAAAGTCGAATACAGCATCGTGCCGCCGGACTCGGTCCAGTAGGTATCGACAAAACGCTGATCGTCGCCGTACACGGTCTGCATACAGCCAGGCGGCAGCGGGCCCTCGATCATCACCACGCCTTTCTCACCAGCGCCGCACTCCGCGCCGGTGGACTCGTTCACCAGCTTGACCTGGTAGCCGTACATCGCCACGCCGGGACTGCCCAGGCGCGTCGGCGCATCGTCCACACCCTGCGCGATGGACAGAATGGGCCAGCCGGTCTCGGTCTGCCAGTAGTTGTCGATGATCGGCACGCCCAGCTCTCCGGAGATCCAGCTCGACGTTGTTTCATCGAGCGGCTCTCCGGCCAGGTACAGCGCCTTCAATGACGACTTGTCGTACTTGCGCATGAAGTCCGGTGCCTGCTTGCGCAGCACGCGGATCGCGGTCGGCGCCGAAAACATGCGCGTGACCTTGTACTTCTCGACGATGTTCCACCAGATGCCCGGATCGGGACAGATCGGCAAGCCTTCGTACATGATGGTCGCCATGCCCGCGATCAGCGGACCATAAACAATGTAAGAGTGGCCCACCACCCAGCCGATATCCGAAGTGGCGAAGAAAGTCTCGCCGGCCTTGGCGCAGAAGTTGTACTTCATCGACGCCGCCAGCGCCACCGCGTAACCGCCGACATCGCGCTGCACGCCCTTCGGCTTGCCAGTGGTGCCGGAGGTATAAAGAATGTACGACGGCTCGTTCGACTCCAGCCACGTTACTGGCACATGCGCGGCCAGATGCGACGCGCGCAAGGCGGCGTAGTCGACGTCGCGCCCTTCCACCCTGTTCATGGGCGCCAGGCCGCGATCAACCAGCAGCACCCGTGACGGCTTGGCCGAGGACAGTGAGATCGCCTCATCCAGCAGCGGTTTGTAGGGAATGGCCTTGCCGTTGCGCGAGCCGGCATCGGCGGAGACGATCAGCACCGGCTTGGCGTCGTCGATGCGGCTGGCCAGGCTGTTGGCGGCAAAGCCGCCGAACACCACCGAGTGCACCGCACCGATGCGCGCGCAGGCCAGCATGGCGAAAGCGGCTTCGGCGATCATCGGCATGTAGATCAGCACGCGGTCGCCTTTGCGCACGCCGAGCGCCTGCATCATGGCGGCCCAGCGTTCGACTTCGGCTTTCAGTTCGTTGAAGGAGTAGCTGCGCTCCGTGTTGGTTTCGGTGGAGATGGCGATCAGCGCGGGCTGGTCGCCCTGCGTGGCGCACCAGCGGTCCACCGCGTTGTGACACAGATTGGTCTTCCCGCCCACGAACCAGCGTGCGAATGGCGGATTTGAATAATCCAGCACTTGCGTGCAGGGCGTGTTCCAGTCGATGAGCGCAGCTTCGTCCTGCCAGAATTGTTCAGGCGTGGCGATAGAGCGCTGATAAAAATCAGCGTACTTCATGTCTCCTCCAGTTGTTCAACTTCGGGGTCAGTTCCGACATTCGGACACGAGCACAACCGTAGCGCCCGCTACGGTTGGGCTCGTGTCCGAATGTCGGAACTGACCCCGAATTAGTTAGGCAGGTACGCGTACCCAGCCTTCCATCAGCACGCGGGCGCTACGGCTCATGACCGCTTTTTTTACGCTCCACTCTCCGTTCTGTTGTACCGCTTCCGCGCCGACCCGCAAGGTGCCGGATGGGTGGCCGAAGCGCACCGAGCCGCGTTCACCGCCGCCGGCAGCCAGGTTCACCAGCGTGCCCGGAATCGCCGCCGCTGTGCCGATGGCCACCGCAGCGGTGCCCATCATGGCGTGATGCAGCTTGCCCATCGAGAGCGCGCGCACCAGCAGGTCGATATCGCCGGCAGCCACTTGCTTGCCGCTGGAGGACACATAGGTCGCCGGCGGCGCCACGAAGGCCACCTTCGGCGTGTGCTGGCGCGTGGCCGCTTCGCTCAAGTCCTTGATGAGGCCCATGCGCAGCGCGCCGTGTGCGCGGATGGTCTCGAACATCGCCAGCGCCTTGCTGTCGCCGTTGATGGCGTCCTGCAGCTCCGTGCCGGTGTAGCCGATGGCGTCGGCGTTGATGAAGATGGTCGGGATGCCGGCGTTGATCATGGTGGCCTTGAGCGTGCCGATGCCGGGCACTTCCAGGTCATCCACCAGTTTGCCAGTCGGGAACATCGCCCCACCACCGCCCTCTTCTTCCGCCGCCGGGTCCATGAACTCCAGTTGCACTTCGGCGGCTGGGAAGGTGACGCCATCGAGCTCGAAGTCGCCGGTCTCCTGCACTTCGCCGTTGCTGATCGGGATGTGGGCGATGATGGTCTTGCCGATATTGGCCTGCCATACGCGCACCACGGCGACGCCGTTCTGCGGCACGCGCGCCGCGTCAACCAGGCCGCCGCTGATGGCGAACGCGCCCACCGCAGCGGACAGGTTGCCGCAGTTGCCGCTCCAGTCGACGAAGGCCTTGTCGATCGAGACCTGGCCGAACAGGTAGTCGACGTCGTGATCGGGCTTGCTACTCTTCGACAGGATCACCGTCTTGCTGGTGCTCGAAGTCGCGCCGCCCATGCCGTCGATCTGCTTGCCGTAGGGGTCGGGGCTGCCGATCACGCGCAGCAGCAATTGGTCGCGCGCGGCGCCGGGCTGCTGCGCCGCCTCCGGCAGATCCTGCAGACGGAAGAACACGCCCTTGCTGGTGCCGCCACGCATATAGGTGGCGGGGATTTTTATTTGCGGTTTATGAACCATCATGCAGCCTTTGCTGATTCAAGGAAGTCCTGCGCGAAGCGCTGCAGCACGCCGCCGGCTTCGTAGATGGACACTTCTTCCGCCGTATCGAGACGGCAGGTCACCGGCACGTCCAGGCGCTCGCCGTTGCGGCGATGGATCACCAGCGTCAGCGTCGAGCGCGGCGTGCGGTCGCCGATCACGTCGTAGGTTTCCGTGCCGTCCAGCGCCAGCGTCAGACGGTTCACGCCCGGCTTGAACTCCAGCGGCAGCACGCCCATGCCCACCAGGTTGGTGCGATGGATGCGCTCGAAGCCCTCGGCCACGATGGCCTCCACGCCCGCCAGACGCACGCCCTTGGCCGCCCAGTCGCGCGACGAGCCCTGGCCGTAGTCGGCGCCCGCAACGATGATCAGCGGCTGCTTGCGCTCCATATAGGTCTCAATCGCTTCCCACATGCGCAGCACCTGGCCTTCCGGTTCCACGCGCGCCAGTGAGCCGGCTTTCACTTTGCCGTCCGTATCGCGCACCATCTCGTTCTTCAGCGTTGGATTGGCGAAGGTGGCGCGCTGCGCGGTCAGGTGGTCGCCACGGTGGGTGGCGTAGGAATTGAAGTCCTCTTCCGGCAGACCCATTTTGTGCAGATACTCGCCGGCTGCCGAATCCATCATGATGGCGTTCGACGGCGACAGGTGGTCGGTGGTGATGTTGTCGCCCAAAACCGCCAACGGACGCATGCCGCTCAGCGAGCGCTTGCCAGCCAGTGCGCCTTCCCAGTACGGAGGACGACGGATGTAGGTGGTCTGCGGACGCCAGTCGTACAGCGCGCTGACCGAAACGCCGTCATCCGCCTGCTTGGCAAACATCGGAATGTAGACCTTGCGGAACTGCTCCGGCTTGACGGCGCTGGCGACGATGGCGTCGATCTCTTCGTCCGTCGGCCAGATGTCCTTCAGCGTCACCGGCTGCCCGTTGGCGTCGATGCCTAGCACGTCCTTCTCGATATCGAAGCGGATGGTGCCGGCGATGGCGTAGGCCACCACCAGCGGCGGCGAGGCCAGGAAGGCCTGCTTGGCGTATGGGTGAATGCGGCCGTCGAAGTTCCGGTTGCCCGACAGGACGGCGGTGGCGTACAGGTCGCGCTCAACCACTTCCTTCTGGATCACCGGATCGAGCGCGCCGGACATGCCGTTGCACGAGGTGCAGGCATAGGCCACCACGCCGAAACCGAGCTTTTCCAGCTCAGGCATCAGGCCAGCTTCTTCCAGGTACAGCGTCACGGTCTTGGAGCCAGGTGCCAGCGATGACTTCACCCACGGCTTGCGCGTCAGGCCGCGCGCGTTGGCGTTGCGGGCCAACAGGCCTGCGGCGATCATGTTGCGCGGGTTGTTGGTGTTGGTGCAGCTGGTGATGGCGGCGATGATGCAGGCGCCGTCCGGCATCAGGCCCGGCTCATTTTCTACCACGCCGCTGATGCCGCGCGCGGCCAGCTCACTGGTCGGCACGCGGCTGTGCGGATTCGATGGGCCGGCGATGTTACGCACCACGGTCGACAGGTCGAACGTCAGCACACGCTCATACTCTGCGCTGGCCAGCGCATCGCCCCACAGGCCGGTCTCCTTGGCGTAGGTTTCCACCAGTTTAACGGTTTCGTCATCGCGACCGGTCAGCTTGAGGTACTTGATGGTCTGCTCGTCGATGTAGAACATCGCGGCGGTGGAACCGTATTCCGGCGCCATGTTGGAGATGGTGGCGCGGTCGCCCAGCGTCAGGTGCGAAGCGCCTACGCCATAGAACTCCAGGTAGGACGACACCACCTTCTGCTTGCGCAGGAATTCGGTCAGCGCCAGCACGATGTCGGTGGCGGTGATGCCCGGCTGCGGCTTGCCGCTCAGCTCAACACCGATGATGTCCGGCAGTCGCATCCACGATGCGCGACCGAGCATCACGCTCTCCGCTTCCAGGCCGCCGACGCCGATGGCGATCACGCCCAGCGCATCGACCATCGGCGTGTGCGAGTCGGTGCCGACCAGCGTGTCCGGGAAGGCCACGCCGTCCACGGACTGAATCACCGGCGACATGCGCTCCAGATTAATCTGGTGCAGGATGCCGTTACCCGGCGGGATCACGTCGACGTTCTTGAACGCCTTCTTGGTCCAGTTGATGAAATCGAAGCGGTCTTCGTTGCGGCGGTCTTCAATCGCGCGGTTCTTGTCGAAGGCCTGTGGATCGAAGCCGCCGCATTCCACCGCCAGCGAGTGGTCCACCACCAACTGCGTCGGCACCACCGGATTGACCTGCGCCGGATCGCCGCCTTGCAGCGCAATCGCGTCGCGCAGGCCGGCCAGGTCGACCAATGCGGTCTGGCCCAGAATGTCGTGGCACACCACGCGCGCAGGGAACCATGGGAAGTCCAGGTCGCGCTTGCGCTCGATCAGCTGCGACAACGAGGCGTTCAGCGTGGCCGGATCGCAGCGGCGCACGAGGTTTTCAGCCAGTACGCGCGAGGTGTACGGCAGTTTGGCCCAGGCGCCTGGCTGGATCGCATCGACAGCGGCGCGCGCGTCGAAGTAGTCTAGCTGGGTGCCCGGCAAGGGCTTGCGGAAATTGGTGTTCATGATTATTGACGGTCCTTGATCGGGACGAATTGCAGGTCTTCAGGGCCAACGTAGTTGGCGCTTGGGCGAATGATCTTGTTGTCGATGCGCTGCTCGATGATGTGCGCCGACCAGCCGGAGGTGCGCGAGATGACGAACAGCGGTGTGAACATCGCGGTCGGCACGCCCATCATGTGGTACGACACGGCCGAGAACCAGTCCAGGTTCGGGAACATCTTCTTGATTTCCCACATGACGGATTCGAGGCGCTCGGCGATATCGAACATCTTGGTCGAACCGGCTTCCTCGGACAACTGACGCGCCACGTCTTTAATAACCACATTGCGCGGATCGGAAACCGTGTACACCGGGTGACCGAAGCCGATCACCACTTCCTTGTTGGCGACGCGGTTGCGGATATCGGCTTCCGCTTCGTCCGGATTGTCGTAGCGCTTCTGGATTTCGAAAGCGACTTCGTTGGCGCCGCCGTGCTTGGGACCGCGCAGCGCGCCGATGGCGCCGGTGATGGCCGAGTGGATGTCGGAGCCGGTGCCCGAGATCACGCGGCTGGTGAAGGTGGACGCATTGAACTCGTGTTCCGCGTACAGGATCAACGAAGTATGCATCGCGCGCACCCACGAATCGCGCGGCTTCTCGCCGTGCAGCAGGTGCAGGAAGTGGCCGCCGATGGAATCGTCGTCGGTTTCCACTTCGATGCGCTTGCCGTTGTGGCTGTAGTGATACCAGTACAGCAGCATGGAGCCGAAGGACGCCATCAGGCGATCGGCGATGTCGCGCGCGCCTGGGGTGTTGTGGTCGTCCTTTTCCGGCAGCACGCAGCCCAGCACGGAGACGCCGGTGCGCATCACGTCCATCGGATGGGCGGAGGCAGGCAGTGCTTCCAGCGCCGACTTCACCGCTTGCGGCAGGCCGCGCAGCGAGCGCAGTTTGGCTTTGTAGCCGCGCAGCTCGGACTCGGTCGGCAGTTTGCCGTGCACCAGCAGGTAGGCGATTTCTTCGAACTCGCAGGTGGTGGCGACGTCCAAAATATCGTAGCCGCGATAGTGCAGGTCATTGCCGGTTTTACCGACGGAGCACAGCGCGGTGTTACCGGCGGCGACGCCGGACAGGGCGACGGATTTTTTAGGCTTGAAAGTGGTGGCTTCGGTCATTTACGGTCTCCGGTAAGCCGTCATTCCCGCGCAGGCGGGAATCCATACCCTGCATGGGTTCCCGCCTGCGCGGGAACGACGGCGGTGGTTAATTATTTTTTCTGTGCGGCGAACAGTGCATCCAGCTTCTGTTCGAAATCGTGATAGTTGATGCGCTCATAGAGTTCGGCGCGGGTCTGCATGGTGTCGACCACGTTCTGCTGCGTGCCGTCGCGGCGGATGGCGCCGTAGACGTTTTCCGCCGCCTTGTTCATGGCGCGGAAGGCCGACAGCGGATACAGCACCAGGCCCACATCGGCGCTGCGCAACTCGTCCACGGTGAACAGCGGCGTCGAACCGAATTCGGTGATATTGGCCAGCACCGGCACCTTGACGGCGGCGGCGAATTTTTTATACATATCGAGACTGATCATCGCTTCCGGGAAGATCATGTCGGCGCCCGCTTCCACGCAAGCGACGGCGCGCTCGATGGCGGCGTCCAGGCCTTCCACGGCCAGCGCATCGGTGCGGGCCATGATGACGAATTGGTCGTCGGTGCGCGCATCGACGGCGGCGCTGATGCGGTCGACCATCTCCTGCTTGCTGGCGATCTCCTTGCCCGGACGGTGGCCGCAGCGCTTGGCGCCAACCTGGTCTTCGATGTGCATGGCGGCGGCGCCGAACTTGATCATCGACTTGACGGTGCGGGCGACGTTGAAGGCGGAAGCGCCGAAGCCGGTGTCCACATCGACCAGCAGCGGCAGGTCGCACACGTCGGTGATGCGGCGCACGTCGGTCAGCACGTCGTCCAGATTGGAGATGCCCAGGTCCGGCAGGCCGAGCGAACCCGCCGCCACGCCGCCGCCCGACAGGTAGATCGCCTTGAAGCCGGCGCGCTTGGCCAGCAGCGCATGGTTGGCGTTGATGGCGCCGACAACCTGCAATGGGGATTCTTCCTGGACGGCTTTGCGGAACGCGGCGCCTGCGGAGTAGTGACTCATGGTGTGACCTTTCGGTGTTGCGTTAAAGTTGGCTTCACTAGTGCAAGGGCTGTGCCAGACCATCAAGCTATATAAATCAACAAGTTACGCGTACACTACTGTTTCACAATGAAACAGTGAAACAAAATTGAACTATAATTGAAACATGCGCCATTCTACGCCCCTGCCCTTCGACGCCAACGAGAAACCGGTTATCTGGACGGTTTCCGTCTCGCGCCTGTCCGATCTGTTCCGCGACATCACACTGGAATACGACAACCTGGCCACCATCGAGCCGATCAACCTCGGTTTCGACGAAGCGGCGAAACACATCCGCGAACGCCTCGCCACCGAGCGTTGCGACGCGGTGATCGCGGCCGGCTCCAACGCCGCCTACCTGAAAGGCCGGCTATCGGTTCCGGTGGTGATCGCCAAATTCAGCGGCCTGGATGTGATGCAGGCGCTGGCGCGCGCGCGGCGCGTATCGGACCGCATCGGCATCGTCACCTATCAGGAGCGGCTGGCGGAGCTGGCGGAATTTGCCAGCACCTTCGGCTTCCAGGTCGAGCAGCGCACCTACGTCACCGAGGAAGACGCGCGCGCGCAGATCAACGATTTGAAAGCGGCCGGCATCAAGGCCATCGTCGGCGCCGGGCTGATTACCGATCTGGCCGAGGAAGCGGGACTGACCGGCGTGTTCGTCTACTCGGCCGCTTCGATCCGTCACGCGTTTGACGATGCGTTGGAAATGGCACGCTTGACGCAGCTGGAATCCAACCGCAGCCGCGTGCGCGGTGCGGTGGTGACGGACACGCTGCGCGCCAAACACGGCATCAACGATCTGCGCGGCGACTCGGCGGCGATGGAGACGGTGCGGCAATCGGTGGTGCTGTATGCGAAGTCGCCGGCGACCGTGCTGATACAAGGCGAAACCGGCTGTGGCAAGGAGCTGGTGGCGCAAGCCATCCACCGCGAGGCGCCGCGCACGCTGGGGCAGAACCGTCCCTTCGTGGCGGTGAACTGCGGCGCGATTGCGGAATCGCTGCTGGAGTCGGAACTGTTCGGCCACGAGGAAGGCGCCTTCACCGGCGCACGGCGCGGCGGCCATGCGGGATTGTTCGAAGCGGCCAATCGCGGCACGCTGTTCCTCGATGAGATAGGCGAAATGCCGCTCACGCTGCAAACGCGCTTGCTGCGGGTGCTGGAGGAGCGTGAGGTTGTGCGTGTGGGCGGCACGCGACCGATACCGGTCAGCGTGCGCATCATCAGCGCCACGCATTGCGATCTGGAGCAGCGCGTGCGCGAGGGCCGCTTCCGCGCGGACCTGTTCTACCGGTTGGCGGTGCTGCGCCTGACGCTGCCGCCGCTGCGCGCGCGCGCCGAAGATGTGCTGCCGCTCGCGGAGTGGTCATTGAAAAACGCGCTGGCCTCGTTGGGTGCGCGGCCGCATCCGAACCTGCATGCGGAAATGGCGGCCTGCGCGCCGCTGCTGCAGCGCTACGACTGGCCGGGCAACATGCGCGAGCTGCGCAACCTGACCGAGCGCCTGGCGCTGTTCCTCGCGGCCGAGCCGCTGCAAGCGCTGACGCCGGCCTTTGTCCTCAGCGTCGCCCCGGAGCTGGCAGCGCGGCCGGAAGCGCCGCTCATCGCCAACAGCGCCGCCGCATGGAGCGCCGATGATCCAGCCGCCGGCGCTCGGCCGCAAGCGGAAACCGTGGCCAACGTCCTGGCCCGCTTCGGCGGCCGCCGAGACGCCGCCGCCGACTACCTCGGCATCAGCCGCACCACACTCTGGCGCAAACTCAAGGCCGAAGGCTGATTTACCGCTCATCACGGCTGCAAACCGTTCATCCCAAATCCGTCGCCGCCGCCGCGACGCACCGATAGCATGGCTCCACTTACTCACCAACGGAGAACACCATGCTGATCAAATCCATCGCCGCCCTTGCCGCCGCCCTCACCCTCGGCCACGCCGCAGCAGCACCAGCAACAGCGCATCCCGCCTTCAAGGTCGACGTCACCGGCACCGGCGCACCGATCATCCTGATTCCCGGCCTTGGCTCCCCCGGCAGTGTGTGGGACGGCACGGTGGCGCATTACTGCGGCAGCGGCAAGCATCAGTGCCACGTGCTGACGCTGGCCGGTTTCGCCGGCCAGCCCGCCATCGACACGCCGCTGTTACCAGCCGTGGAACAGCAACTGAGCAGCTACATCGCCGAGAACAAACTGCAACGCCCAATCGTCATCGGCCATAGCCTGGGCGGCTTCCTCGGCATGAAACTGGCGGCCGGCCACCCGGAACAGGTGGGCCGTCTGGTCATCGTCGACACGCTGCCGGCATTGGGCGCCACCCAGGTGCCGAACATCACCGGCGCGCAGCTTAAACAACTGGCCGAAGGCATGCGCGCCAACATGAAGTCGCAGGACGCGGAAACCTTCAAGGCCGGCCAGATGAACATGCTGCGCACCATGATCACCAAACAGGAGGACATGGACCGCATCAAGGCCGCCGGCAAGCTGTCGGACCGCAACACCGTCATCGACGCCATGGCCGACCTGATGGCCAGCGATCTGCGCGAAGACATCAGCCGCATCACCGCGCCGACACTGGTGCTGGGCACATGGATCGCCTACAAGGACTACGCGCCCAAGCCGGCCATCACCGCCATGTACACCACGCAGTACGCCAAGCTGCCGGGCGTGCGCGTTGAGATAGCCGACAACGCCCGTCACTTCATCATGTACGACGATCCGGCTTGGATGTATGATCGTATCGATAACTTTTTGAACTAAGACCATGAGCCACCAACGCCCCCTGCTTGCGCGCCTGAACTGGTACTGGATCTTCCAGATCGCCGGCTGGGGCTTCCTGCCCCTGTTCGCCGCCGCCATGGGCGCCACGCGCATGCCCGGCCTGCTGTGGGTGATGTGCTGGGGCGCCGCCAGCGGCATCGTCATCTCCGACCTGTGGCACCGGCTGATCAAGCGCCGCGTGCACAGCGGACGGCGGGTCGGCTGGAAGATGGTGCTGGGTGGTGTGCTGGTGCTGGGTACTTTCCACACCGCCGTGCAGTACCTCGGCTTCCTGATGTTTGCGTCGTCGGGCATGGTGCGCGGCTTCGGCTGGATTCCTTCCGCGCTGATGTCGTGGTGGTCGATCTACCTGGTGTGGCATATCTTCTACATGGCCGTGCTGTCGCTGCGGCGCGCCAACCGCGCCGAGGCGGAAGCGCTACGGCTGGAGGTGGCAGCCAAGGACGCCGAGCTGCGCGCACTACAGGCGCAGGTCAATCCGCACTTCTTCTTCAACAGCATGAACAGCGTGCGCGCATTGATTTACGAAGACCAGAACGCCGCCGCACAAATGATCGACCAACTGGCCAGCGTGATGCGCTACGCGCTGCAATCGGGCCATCACGACACGGTGCCGCTGTCGGCGGAGATCGAGGCCGTGCAGGCCTACCTCGCCATCGAGAAGATCCGCTTCGAGGAACGCATGCGGGTCAGCGTGGAAATCGGTGTCGGGCTGGAACTGGTGCGCATTCCGCCGATGGCCCTGCAAACGCTGGTGGAGAACGCCGTCAAGTACGGCGTTGAAACCAGCGCCACAGGCAGCGAGATCCGCATCCGCGCGCAACGCATGGATGATGGCGCTGTGCATATCGAAATCGCCAACCTCGGCGCCATCGTGCCGTTTGCGAATTCCACCAAGGTCGGCCTGGTCAACACGCGCAAGCGCCTGGCGTTGGCACTCGGCGCGAACGCGCAACTGGACCTGTCTGAAAACAGTGGCTGGGTACGCGCCACCCTCACCTTGCCGGAGGCCGCGTAATGCGTGCATTGCTGATCGATGACGAGCGCCTGGCGCGCGCTGAACTGCGCCGCCTGCTGGCGGCGCACCCGGAAGTGGAAATCGTCGGCGAAGCCGTCAACGCCGCCGACGGCCTGCAGCAGATCGCCGCGCTCAAGCCGGACCTGATTTTCCTCGACGTCCAAATGCCCGGCGGCTCCGGCTTCGACATGCTGGCGGCCCTGGAGAATGCGCCGGAAGTGATCTTCACCACCGCCTTCGACCAATACGCCTTGCAGGCATTCGAAGTGAACGCGCTCGATTATCTGCAGAAGCCGATTCAGGCCAACCGCATGGCGGCCGCCCTGCAACGCTGCGCTGTGCGCCAGCGCGCGGCGGTGTCCACGGCGGCCCGCAAGCTGTTCATCAAGGACGGCGAGCGATGCTGGTTTGTGGCGCTGCAGGACATCCGCCTGTTCGAATCCGACGGCAACTACACGCGCGTCTACTTCGGCGACCAACAGCCGCTGATGCTGCGTTCTCTCAACCAGCTGGAAGAAAAGCTGGACCCGCAAAGCTTCTTCCGCGCTAGCCGCCGCCACATCGTCAATATCGACCACGTCGAGCAAGTCGCCCCCAATGATGCGGGCGGTCTTGATCTCACGCTGCGCGACCAGGCGGTGGAAGTCTCGCGCCGCCGCACGCCGCAGTTCAAAGCCTTGACCAGCCTGTAGCTCCGGCCTAACTACGCAGCGCTTCCACCGGCGACAAGCGCATGGCCAACCAGGCATGGCGGCTGATGGCGCTGAGTGCGATCAGCAACGTCAACGCCAGTGCGAACAGCAAGGTCCAGTAGCCCACTGGCGCGTGTTCAACGTAGCCTGCCAGATAGCGCTGAATGGCGATCGCCGCCAGCGGCAGGCCGATCACGGCAGCGATCAGGATCAGTGTTCCGATCTCGCGTAGCACCAGCAGGCCGATGTCGCCGCGCCGCGCGCCATGCAGTTTGCGCAGGACGATTTCCCTGGCGCGGCGTTGCACCGTGTTGGCGGACAAAACGTAGGTGCCGACGCCGGCGATAATCAGCGCCAGACAGGTGGCGCTCGCCAACAGCTTCGCCATGCGCGCATCCTCGGCATAGTTCACGGCCAATACCTCTTCCGCGCGATGCATGCGCAGCAGCGATTCGGGGAAGTAACGCGGCCACAGTTCACGCACCTCGCGTTCGACGTCCGCCATCGGTCCATGCACGCGCGCCGTCAGCGAAGCGCCGGCGGTGCGCAATT
Source organism: Duganella paludis (assembly GCF_054461335.1). Lineage (NCBI taxonomy): Bacteria > Pseudomonadati > Pseudomonadota > Betaproteobacteria > Burkholderiales > Oxalobacteraceae > Duganella > Duganella paludis. Next base: position 4,965,240 of record NZ_CM136922.1, on the reverse strand, counting down.
CGTAGGCGGTGGAGCGCGGCGCTTCGCGCAGCGAGCGGAAACGCAATTCGGGGGCGATGCCGATGATCGTCTTGCGGATGGTCTTGTTGTCGTAGCCCGTGAACAGTACCGTTTCGCCCACCGCCGCCTCCGGCGACGGGAAGCCGAGTGCGCGCGCGGCGATGGCGTTGATCACCACCGGCACGACATCATCGTCGGTATCCAGGCCGCGCTGGAACAGCCGTCCCGTCACCGGCTGGATGCGCAGCTGTTCGAAGAAATTGGTGCTCACCGACTTCATCTCCATCGTCGCCGCCTGGCCGCCAGGGCGTTGCAGGTCGCGCGACCAGCTCCAGTCAAGACGCCCGACCGGATCGTCCGAAATGGCCACGCCTTCCACGCCGGCCTGCGCCGACAGCGCCGCATGGAATCCGCGCGCCACCGCGCTATCCTTGACGCGTTCCGGCATGTCGACCACTAGCAGTGGCGACGGGTCAAAACCGGGCGATGAGGTCAATGCATAATGCGTTTGCCATGCGATGGCGATGCTGACGCCGGCCAGGCCCATGGCCGCCGCGATCTGTATCACCGTCAGCACGCGTCGCAGCCGCATGCTGGCGCCGGACTCGGTGCCGGGACGGCCGGCCAGCACCTGAGTCGGATGCACGCGCAGCGCAATAACAGCGGGATAAATCGCGCTCACCACGCCCAGCAAGACGCCAATGCCGAAGGCCGCAGCGATATTCGACGCCGTGAACAGATCGTCCAGCTGGCGATTGACCAATTCTGAAAACATCGGCAATGCCAGCCAGGCCAGCAGCAATCCCAGCACCGTGGCCAGCATCGACACCAGCAGCGACTCCAGCATGAACTGCAACGTCAACTGCGGCAGGCCGGCGCCCAGCACCTTGCGCATCGCCACTTCGCGCTGGCGCCGTAGCATCCGCACCGTGGCCAGGTTGACGTAATTGATCGCCGCCAGTACCAGCACCAGCACGGCGATGGCGGCCAGTCCGGCGATCACCACCGGATCGCCACGGTCGCCCACCAGCGCGATGGTGTTACGCAGGTTCTGAGTCAGATAGGCGCCGCGCAATGGCGACAATGAAATCTCCATGGTCTTGCGCTTGCCCAGGCGCGCCATCACCTCGGCAGGAAAGCTTTGTACGCTGGGCGTGTGGTCCACCACCTGCTGCAGACTGTCGGTCAGCGCGGAGATCGAAGTGCCGGGACGGACCCGGATCAGTATCTTGCCGATCCATCCGTGCTCGCCGGTCACCATCTCGTGGCGGACTTCGGCGGCGAAGGTCGAGTTCACGCCGAACAGCATCTCGAACGGTATGGTGGTATTCGAAGGCGGCGTGGCGACGACTGCGCCAACCTGTTGTGGCTTGCCTTCCATATGGACGATGCGGCCGACCACGTCGGCGGTGCCGAAGAAGCGCAGCGCCGCCGCCTCGGTCAGCACGATGCGGTCGGGACGCTCCAGCGCTCCCGCCAGGTCGCCGCGCAGCGCGCGCAGGCCCAGTATGCGTTCAAAGCCAGGAAGCACGACCAGCGCACGCACGCGCAGCATCTTGCGGTCGATGCGCACGGCGATCGGCAGCACTTCTTCACGCGCCGGGATGTAGCTGGTGGCATCAACCACGCCGGGCATTTTCAGCGCCGCGTTCCGCAGGAACATCGGTGCCAGGTCGTACAACGGTTCGGTGGGATCGACATTGAAGCGGTGGCGAACCACGTAGATGTTGTCCACGTCCGGCACGAAGGCGTCGTACTCCAGCGAGTAACGCACGAAGCCAAGCAGCAGCAGGCACGCCGCCAGGCCCGCGCTCAGTCCGAGCATGACCGCCAGCGTGTACGCCGGTTCTTGTATCAGGGTGCGCCAGCCGATGCGAAAGTCCATGTATGAATCCCGTTATGAAGTTATCGCATCCAACTGCAACATCCATGCCACGCGTTTTTCGCCGCCTATTGTCCGATCCTGAACAAGACTACTGTTCAATTCCGGACATTCAGGCCCGGGATCACCTGCGGCGCGTAGGGTTTCACCGGCTGCTCCTTCAGCTTTTTATCGAGCAGCTCCAACGCCACTTCCAGTTGACGGTCCTGGCCTTGATAGGTGGCGTGCGGCGGATTATCCACCACCACATTCGGCGACACGCCCACGCCTTCGATCAGCCACTGGCCGTCCTGCGTGTTGAACTGGCCCATCTCGGCCACGCGCGCCATGCCGTTGTCGCTCAGGCGGTTGTTATCGCTGAGCCAAACGCCGGCGCCGGCGGTGCGCTTGCCCACCAGCGGCCCAAGGCCCAAGGCCTTGATGCCGGCGGCGAAGGTCTCGCCGTCCGAGTAAGTGTATTCATCGATCAGCACCACCAGGTGGCCGCGGAAAGTGTTCTGCATGTTCGGCGACGGCGCCACGCCCGGCGGCGCCCAGAACGCCCACGCCTTGCGCAGCAGCTTCTCGATGATCCAGCTATCGATGTTGCCGCCGTTGTTGCGGCGGACGTCGATAATCAGGCCGTCGCGATTGACGTTGGCGTAGAAGTCGCGCGCGAAGGAGGCGATGTCGTTGGCGCCCATGGCGCGCAGGTGCAGGTAGCCGATGCGTCCCTTCGACAGCGACTCCACCTGGCGCGCGCGCGATTGCTCCCAATCGCTGTAGCGCAGCGCCGTTTGCCGGACCATGGTCACCGGCAGCACGATCACCGCGCGCGTTTCATTCTTGCGCTTCACCTGCAGCAGCACCTGCTTGTCGGCCTGGTTGAGCAGCAGGTCGGCAATGTCGCGCGCTTCCAGCACCGACCTGCCGTTGACAGCGGTGATGATGTCGCCCTCCTTCACATCCACGCCGGCTTGCGCCAGCGGGCCGCGCAGCGACGGTAGTTCCGGTTCGCTGGTGTAGATGTGGTCCACGCGATAGCCGTCCACGGTGCGCGACAGCAGCGCGCCCAGTCCGGCCGGCGTGCCTTCCGGCGCCGAGCGGCGGATGTCGCCTGGACGAATCTGCGAATGCAGCGCGCCCACTTCGCTGATCATCATGCCCAGCACATCGTCCAGCTCCGCGCGGTCGGTCACGCGCTCCACCAGCGGCGTGTACTTGGCGCGCACGGCAGGCCAGTCGGCGCCGCGCATCTTCACGTCGTACAGGAAGTCGCGGTGCATGCGCCAGGCGTCGTTGAACATCTGCTTCCATTCCAGGCGCGGATTGGAGGTGAAGGTCCAGTCGTCGACCTTGACCTTGGCCTTGCTCACATCGGTCGGCGCCTTGGCGCCGGCATCGACCACCAGCATGTCGCCGGCGCCGGTGGCGAAGCTGCGGTAGTAGACGTGCTTCCTGTCGAGCGAGAGGTCGTACTCGCGCACGCCGGCCACGAAGACTTCAGGCTGCGGGCCGTTGCTGGCGATGGCCAGGGTTTTCAGGCTGGCCTTGCCGTCGTTGCCGTCCGCGTCGAGGAAGTACAGGCGCTTGTCGTCCATCTGCAGCGCACGGTAATTGCCGGCGGCCAGCGGCACTTCGTACAGCCGCTCGGACAAGCCGGCGTAGACGATGGCGGGCAGCGATTTGCCGGCGGCCTTGGGCGCGGCCTTGGCCACGACTTTTTCGGCCGCTTTCTCCGCCGCCTGCTCGGTGGCGCCTTCGGCCGGCTTGTCGCCCGGCTTGCTCAGTTCATCGTCCGGCTTGAAGGGGAAACGGTTGTCCGGCTGCAGCGCCAGCGCAAACACGCCGGTGCGCTTGTCGAACACCGGTCCCATATTGCGGTCGCCCCACGGCGAGCCATTGGCCAGCTGGAAGTTGCGGGCCGACAGGAAGTACAGCCACTTCCCGTCCGGCGAGAACACCGGCGAGCGCGAGGTGTAGCGGTCGCTGGTGACGAAGGCCAGCTGCTTGCTGTCGACGTTGAACAGGCCGATTTGGTTGCGCTGCTCGGTGCTGGCGGCGCGCACCAGCGCCAGGTTCTTGCTGTCCGCCGACCACATGATTTCGTCGTACTCGCCCAGTCCGGCCTTGCCGGCGTCGTCGATCACGGTGTTGGTCTTGCTGGCCAGGTCCAGCAGCCAGAAGCGGCCCTTCTTGTCGGTGTGGCCCAGCCAACGGCCGTCCGGCGACGGGTACAGCTGCCAGCGGTGGTTGTTGCCGTCCCTGGTCAGCTGCTCGCCCTTGCCGGAACCGTCGGCGGCGAATTTCCAGATTTCGTTTTCGCCGGTGCTGTCGACGATGGCGTAGATGGATTTGTCGTCGTGGCTGAACACGGCCTGGCGCGCGCGGGCGCCTTCCGGTATCGCGATCTCCACGCGGCGCTGGGCGCCGGTGCCGGCCACGCTGACGCGGCCGCGTGCGGTCAGCACCAGGCGCTCGAACTTGCCGGCGATTTGCACATTGGTCAGGCTCTCCAGCGGCGAGCGGATCTGGCGCGTGCGCTGCTGGTCGAAGTCCGACACCAGGTTGATGGCCAGCTGCTGGTCCTTGCCGGCGCCGACGTCGAACACGTGCAGGTCGGCGCCCAGCTGGTAGGCGATGCGGCCGTCGCCCATGCTGGCGTTGCGCACGTCCCAGGCGCTGTGGCTGGTCAGCTGGCGCGGATCGCTGCCGTCGGCGGCCATGCTCCATAGATTGTCCGAACCGCTGCGGTCGCTGATGAAGTAGGCCCGTCCCTGCCACCACATCGGCCGCTTGTTGTTGCCGGTGTCGGTGGCCAGCAATTGCACCGCTTCGTCGGCGCCGGTTAAATCGTAGCGCCACAACTGCGCGTGCGCGCCGCCACGGTAGCCCTTGACGTTGTCGTTGGTCAGCGCCAGGCCGTTGCGGGTGAAGTAGACGGTGTTGCCGCTGTCGTCGAGCGCCACGTCGTTGGCGTCGGCCAGCGGGAACACGCGGCGTTGCAGGATGTCCGGCTTGATGGCCGCCACCACCACGCTGCGGCCCGGTCCGGTGCCGGCGGCCATGCTCACCAGCACCTCGCCCTGCGCGCTCCAGCCGAGCACCGAGACGGCGCCGTTCTCAAACGTGATGCGCTTGGGCAGGCCGCCGCCCAGCGGCATCACATAGGCCTCCTGCGCGCCCTCGTAGGCGGCCGAGAAGGCCACCCAGCGGCCGTCGCGCGAGATGGCGGCGTTGGTCTCGGCGGACGGGTGCGTGGTCAGGCGCACGGCTTGCCCGCCCTGCGCGCCGGTGCGCCACAAGTCGCCTTCGGCGGTGAACACGACGCTGTCGCCGCGCACGGAGGGGAAGCGATAGTAGGCATCGGCGGCAGATGCCGTGGACAGCAGACCGGCGGACAGTAACAGCAAGGCAAGCGGGCGAGACGGGTTCATGTGACAGTGTCCAAAGGTTGTCGAATGGATCGGCAATTTTGGCACAGCTTGCCCAGTCCTCCTATCACGGACGAAAAAAAACCCGCACGCGGCGGGTTTTTCTGGCAGCCGTCAGGCTTATTCGACTTCGACCGTCTCTGGAGCCTGGGTAGGCGCCGCGTCGGGCGGTTCCGGGAAGTCCAGCTTGACCGCATCCTTGTCGTCCAGGTCCACCACCACCTTGCCGCCGGTGACCAGGCGGCCGAACAGCAGCTCGTCGGCCAGCGCCTTGCGGATCATGTCCTGGATCAGGCGCGACATCGGGCGTGCGCCCATCAGCGGATCGAAACCTTTCTTGCCCAGGAAGGCGCGCAGCTTCTCGGTGAAGATCGCTTCGACTTTCTTCTCGTGCAGCTGCTCTTCCAGCTGCATCAGGAACTTGTCGACCACACGCAGGATGATTTCCTCGTCCAGCGCGCGGAAGCTGATGATGGCATCCAGGCGGTTCCGGAATTCCGGCGTGAACATGCGCTTGATGTCGCCCATCTCGTCGCCGGCCTGCTTGCTGTTGGTGAAACCGATGGTCGACTTCTGCAGGCTCTCTGCGCCCGCATTGGTGGTCATGATGATGATCACGTTGCGGAAGTCCGCCTTGCGGCCGTTGTTGTCGGTCAGCGTGCCGTGGTCCATCACCTGCAACAGGATGTTGAAAATGTCCGGGTGGGCTTTTTCAATCTCGTCCAGCAACAGCACCGTGTGCGGCTTCTTGGTGATGGCTTCGGTCAGCAGGCCGCCCTGGTCGAAACCGACGTAACCCGGCGGCGCGCCGATCATGCGCGAGACGGCGTGACGCTCCATGTATTCCGACATGTCGAAACGCACCAGCTCGATGCCCAGGATGAAGGCCAGCTGCTTGGCCACCTCGGTCTTGCCGACGCCGGTAGGACCGGAGAACAGGAAAGAGCCGATCGGCTTGTCGGTCTTGCCCAGGCCGGCGCGCGCCATCTTGATGGCCGACGCCAGCGCTTCGATCGCCGGATCCTGGCCGAACACCACGTTGCGCAGGTCGCGGTCGATGGTTTGCAGCTTGCTGCGGTCGTCCTGGTTGACGGTTTGCGGCGGGATGCGCGCGATCTTGGAGATGATGTCCTCGATCTCGGTCTTGCCGATGGTTTTCTTCTGCTTCGACTTCGGCAGGATGCGTTGCGCCGCACCGGCTTCGTCGATGACGTCGATGGCCTTGTCCGGCAGGTGGCGGTCGTTGATGAAGCGTGCCGCCAGTTCGGCCGCAGTCGACAGCGCCGACGACGAATATTTCACGCCATGGTGCTCTTCGAAGCGCGACTTCAGGCCGCGCAGGATCTGCACGGTCTGCTCGACGGTCGGTTCATTGACGTCCACTTTCTGGAAGCGGCGGCTCAGCGCATGGTCTTTTTCGAACACGCCACGGAATTCCGTGTAGGTGGTCGCACCGATGCACTTGAGCTGGCCATTGGCCAGGGCCGGTTTCAGCAGATTGGACGCGTCCAGCGTGCCGCCCGAGGCCGAGCCGGCGCCGATGATGGTGTGGATCTCGTCGATGAACAGGATGCCGTTCGGATTGTCCTTCAATTGCTTGAGGACGGCCTTCAGGCGCTGTTCGAAATCGCCGCGATACTTGGTGCCGGCCAGCAGCGCGCCCATGTCCAGCGAATACACCACGGCGTTCGACAGGATGTCCGGCACGTCGCCCTGGGTGATGCGGTAGGCCAGGCCTTCGGCGATGGCGGTCTTGCCGACGCCGGCTTCGCCCACCAGCAACGGATTGTTTTTGCGGCGGCGGCACAGGATCTGGATCACGCGGTCCACTTCCTCTTCACGGCCGATCAGCGGATCGATCTTGCCTTCGGCGGCCGACTTGTTCAGGTTCTGGGTGAACTGATCGAGCGGGCTTTCCTTGGTCTGCCCTTCGGCGCCCGGTGCGCCCTCTTCCACGCCTTCCGACGCCTTGGCGGTGTCGGTCTGCTGGTCCTTGCGCACGCCGTGCGAAATGAAATTGACAACGTCCAGGCGGGTCACGCCCTGCTGGTGCAGGTAGTACACCGCGTGCGAATCTTTTTCGCCGAAGATGGCCACCAGCACGTTGGCGCCCGTGACTTCCTTCTTGCCGTTGGAAGCGGACTGGACGTGCATGATGGCGCGCTGGATCACGCGCTGGAAGCCGAGCGTGGGCTGGGTATCGACCTCGCCGGTGCCAGGCACAGTCGGCGTGTTGTCACCAATAAAATTGGTCAGGGTCTTGCGCAGATCTTCAATGTTGACGGCGCATGCGCGCAACACTTCGGCAGCCGAAGGGTTGTCCAGCAAGGCCAGCAGCAAGTGCTCCACCGTGATGAATTCATGCCGTGCCTGTCGGGCTTCGACAAACGCCATGTGCAAACTTACTTCCAATTCCTGCGCAATCATACTTCCTCCATCACGCACTGCAGGGGATGCCCCGCCTTGCGCGCATGCGTTAAAACGAACTCCACTTTAGTACAGGCTATATCTTTCGAGAACACGCCACATACACCTTTGCCGTAGCGGTGCACACTGAGCATGATCTGTGTTGCGGTTTCGCGATCCTTGTTGAAATACTCCTGAATGATCGCGACCACGAATTCCATCGGGGTGTAGTCGTCATTCAGCAACGCCACCTGGTACAACGGTGGCGGCTTCAGCGTTTGCCGCTCCAAGAGGGTTTCGGTGTCATGCTTGGTTGCCATACGCTTATATTCTAATGCTTTCGAGGTTGATGCAATGTGCATTTCGCTGCACATATCCAATTGTTTTCCATCTTACGCGCTTTCTCGACTTGCCGCAGATGGCGCCCCATTCCGCAAAATCAAGAGTTGCATTTTCACCAATCGTCTCAAAAGTAGCAAAATGCATACAAATCTGCTTGACTTTCAAATTTGGTCCGCTAACAATGCGTTATCGGCTGCGTGCAGAAATGTACATGTTGATAAGAAGTGGGCGTGAGGAGAGGGGCAGGAAGCTTCTTGCTTTTATGGCTCGTGTGATCCGATTTAATTTTGAAAGTTCTTTTTATGGCAACAGGTACTGTTAAGTGGTTCAATGATTCCAAAGGTTTTGGCTTCATCACTCCTGATGACGGCGGTGAAGATTTGTTCGCTCACTTCTCCGCAATCAACATGAACGGTTTTAAGACCCTCAAAGAAGGTCAAAAAGTTCAATTCGAAGTCACGCAAGGCCCTAAAGGCAAGCAAGCTTCCAACATCCAGTCGGCTTAAGTTTTTAAGCTGTCCGATGTAAAAAACCCCGCGCGCGGGGTTTTTTTTCGTCTGCGCGGCGGGCCGGCCCTCCACAAAGTGTTGTAGAAGTCCGACGTTCGCCGTGGCCTACATTTGTTCGATCATCACCTCGCCAAAGCCCGAGCAGGAGACCTGGATGGCGTTCTCCATCAGGCGCGCGAAGTCGTAGGTGACCTGCTTGGAGCCGATGGCGCGTTCCATCGATTTGATGATCAGGTCGGCCGCTTCGGTCCAGCCCATGTGGCGCAGCATCATCTCGGCCGACAGGATCATCGAGCCCGGATTGACGTAGTCCTTGCCGGCGTATTTCGGCGCCGTGCCGTGGGTGGCTTCGAACATGGCCACCGAGTCCGACAGGTTGGCGCCCGGCGCGATGCCGATGCCGCCCACCTGGGCCGCCAGCGCGTCCGAGACGTAGTCGCCATTCAGGTTGAGGGTGGCGATCACGCTGTACTCCGCCGGACGCAGCAGGATCTGCTGCAGGAAGGCGTCGGCGATCGAATCCTTGATGGTGATGTCGCGCCCGGTCTTCGGATTCTTGAACTTGCACCACGGGCCGCCGTCGATCAGCTCGGCGCCGAATTCCTTTTGCGCCAGCGCGTAGGCCCAGTCGCGGAAGCCGCCTTCGGTGTACTTCATGATATTGCCCTTATGGACAATGGTCACCGACGGCTTGTCGTTGTCGATGGCGTACTGGATCGCCTTGCGCATCAGGCGCTCGGTGCCCTCGACCGAGACCGGCTTGATCCCCAGGCCCGAGGTGTCAGGGAAGCGGATCTTGTTGACGCCCATTTCCTTGACCAGGAAGTCGATCAGGCGCTTGGCGCCGTCCGAACCCTGCGCGAACTCGATGCCGGCGTAGATGTCTTCCGAGTTTTCGCGGAAGATCACCATATTGGTTTTTTCCGGCTCCTTCAGCGGCGACGGCACGCCGGTGAAGTAGCGCACCGGGCGCAGGCAGACATACAGGTCCAGCTGCTGGCGCAGCGCCACGTTGAGCGAACGGATGCCGCCGCCGACCGGGGTGGTCAGCGGCCCCTTGATCGAGACCACGTAATTCTTGACCGCGTCCAGCGTTTCCTCGGGCAGCCACACGTCCGGGCCGTACACCTGGGTGGCCTTCTCGCCGGCGAAGATTTCCATCCACTGGATGCGGCGCTGGCCGTTGTAGCACTTGGCCACGGCGGCATCGACCACCTTCAGCATCACCGGCGTGATGTCGCGGCCGGTCCCATCGCCCTGGATATAGGGAATGATGGGATTATCTGGTACATTCAGGGAAAAATCCGTATTGACGGTAATTTTCTGGCCGTCCGCCGGTACTTTGATATGTTGATACATCGTGGTTCTCCGAAGGGGAATTGCTAGTCTTCTATAAGATATAAGACGCGTGTTTCACATTATGCATGAGTATGTAGTGAGGCGCCATGACTTTCAAGCCTACACCAATTTGCGTTTTCCATAATGTCCCTGATTCTATTCAACAAACCATTTCAAGTGCTGTGCCAGTTCTCGGCGCAGGACGACAAGGCCACCCTGGCCGACCATTTGAAGATTCCGAACATCTACCCTGCCGGCCGCCTGGACTATGACAGCGAAGGCCTGATGCTGCTGACCGACGACGGCAAGCTGCAGCACGCCATCGCCCATCCCGACCACAAGGCCGGCAAGACCTACCTGGTGCAGGTGGACGGCGTGCCGGACGCGGCGGCCATGGCGCGGCTGCAGGCGCCGCTCGACCTCGGCGATTTCATCACCAAGCCGTGCAAGGCCGTGCAGATCGCCGCGCCCGAGTGGCTGTGGCCGCGCAACCCGCCGATCCGCCAGCGCGCCGAACAGCCCACCAGCTGGCTGGCCATCACGCTAACGGAAGGCAAGAACCGCCAGGTGCGGCGCATGACGGCGGCAGTGGGCCTGCCGACGCTGCGCCTGGTGCGCAGCGCCATCGGCGGCATTTCGCTGGCCACGCATCCGCTGATGCCGGGCGAATGGATGGAAGTCTCGCCCAAGGATCTGTAAATACGGCGGCCACAGACGAAAAAAGCCGCACTGGCAATACCAGTGCGGCTTTTTGCTTTGCTTTCCCGTGAGGGAAATTAAGCGGCCAGTGCCTTCAGGGCAGCTGCCAGACGGCTCTTGTGGCGAGCTGCCTTGTTTTTGTGGATGATCTTCTTATCGGCGATGCTGTCGATTTTCGACACCGAGGTTTGGAAGATGGTCGTCGCAGCTGCTTTGTCGCCAGCCTGGATCGCCTTACGTACAGCCTTGATAGCGGTACGCAGGGTCGAACGCTGAGCCGAGTTGTGAGCGTTTTGCTTAACTGCTTGACGAGCGCGTTTACGCGCTTGTGCGGTATTTGCCATGAAATTTCCTAAACAGGTAAATGATGCGTTTGCAAACGTTAATGTTTGGCAAACAGGTGCGTCCTAGGTTGCCATAAGAGCGAACCATGTGAGTCAAACTACTGCCTGCCAAACATTAATGTCTGCGCAACAGAATTTTGTACAGCCTGTGATTATAGCGATGTTTACCTGCAGGAGCAACTATAATCACGTCCCATGAACTTGCTAAAGACACTAACAGCCATCTCCAGCATGACAATGCTGTCCCGGATCACCGGACTCCTGCGTGAAACCCTGATCGCCCGCGCCTTTGGCGCCGGCGGCATGACCGATGCCTACATCGTCGCCTTCCGCATTCCCAACCTGCTGCGCCGCCTGTTCGCCGAGGGAGCCTTCTCGCAAGCGTTCGTGCCCATCCTGGCCGAATACAAGAACAAGCAAGGGCCCGAGGCCAGCAAGAAGCTGGTCGACCATGTGGCCAACACCCTGGTGTGGGCCACGCTGATCGTCACCATCGCCGGCATTATAGCCTCGCCGCTGTTCATCTACCTGATCGCCAGCGGCCTGGAAGAGTTCGACGCGGCGGTCTGGATGACGCGCGTGATGTTCCCTTATATTACCTTCATGGCCTTCGTGGCCATGGCCGGCGGCGTACTCAACACCTGGCGCGAGTTCAAGATCCCGGCCTTCACGCCGGTGTTGCTCAATATCTCCTCGATCCTGGCCTCGCTGTTCCTACAGCAGCACCTGGCGCAGCCGATCTACGCCATGGCCATTGCCGTGTTCGTGGGCGGCGTGCTGCAGGTGGCGATCCAGGTGCCGGCCCTGATCCGGATCGGTATGCTGCCGTCGCTGTCGTGGAACCCGTTGGCGGGCATGGGCGATCCCGGCGTGCGCCGCGTGCTCAAGAAGATGGGGCCGGCCGTGTTTGCCGTCTCGGCCGCGCAGATCAGCCTGATGATCAACACCAGCATCGCCTCGCGGCTGGCGGAGGGCAGCATCTCCTGGCTGTCCTATGCCGACCGCCTGATGGAATTCCCCACCGCCCTGCTGGGCGTGGCGCTGGGCACCATCCTGCTGCCCAGCCTATCCAAGGCCAAGGCCGACGACGACCCGCAGGAATATTCCGACCTGCTGGACTGGGGCCTGCGCCTGACCTTCCTGCTGGCGTTGCCGGCGGCGGTGGGCATGGCGGTGCTGGCCGAACCGCTGATCACCACCCTATTCCACTACGGCGCCTTCACCGACGAGGCGGCGGCGCAGTCGGCGCGGCCGCTGGTGGCCTATTGCGCCGGCCTGCTCGGCATCATTCTGGTCAAGACGCTGGCGCCGGCCTTCTACGCGCAGCAGGACATCCGCACGCCGGTGCGCATAGCGATCGGCGTGCTGATCGCCACCCAGCTGATGAACCTGCTGTTCGTGCCCTATCTGCAGGTGTCGGGACTGGCGCTGTCGATCGGCCTGGGCGCCTGCCTGAACGCTGGCTTCCTGTACGCCGGCCTGCGCAAGCGCAATATCCACCGTCCCAAGCCGGGCTGGACGCTATTCTGCGTCAAACTGGTGATAGGCTGCGCGCTGATGGGCGCGGCGGCCTGGTTCGGCGCCCATCAGATCGACTGGATGGGCTTGCAGCACCACGCCGTGCTGCGCGCCGGCGCCCTGCTGCTGTTGATCGGGGCGTGCGCGGCGGTCTACTTCGGCGCCCTGCTGGCGATGGGCTTCCGCCTGCGCGACTTCAAGCGCATCGCGCGCTGAACCAAGTAATCGAGGACGAAAAAAAACCCGCCGAGGCGGGTTTTTAAAGTTCAGCAGAATTAAGCTGCTTTTTTGCGGCGGGCAATCGCACCAACCAGAGCCAGGCCACCCAGCATCATGCCGTAGGTGGTTGGTTCTGGAACTGGCAGCGCCGACACGGTAGCGGTGTACTGGGTGTTTTTCAGGGCGGTGGTGCCCCAGATGTGCACGGTGTACTCGCCGGCGGCCAGGGTGCCGGACCAACCCAGGGTCTGCTGGTCGTCTTTTACCGACGCTGGATCGAAGGTGCCGTAGCCAACCAGTTCGCCACCGAAGCCGGTGATCGCGCCGGCTGGTGCAGCGAAGGTTTGCTGGGCGCCGAACGAGGTTGCCGATGGCACGTCGATGGTGAAGGTCCAGGTGTCGTAGAAAGCTACGACTGGATTCAGCGTGGTGCCATATTTGGCCGACGGCAGCGACGTGGTGTCGAAGCCGCTCGAATCCAGAACGCCCAGGTCCTTGGTGGTACCAGCAGCAAAGGCGCTGAAAGAGGCAGCGACCATGACGGCGCCAGCAACGAAAGATTTCAATTTCATAAGATTATCCTTAATCAAACGAATGGTGGCTGTGCTTGCGCAAACCACTTTGGGGTTTATAGGAGTGCTGCTGAACTGAACAATAACATAAAAACATTAATTACGATTGCAAATTTTCTATTTTAAATTGTATTTAGACAACTTCTTCCGCAATGCAGAAAAACCCTATCTGCACCGCAACATTTTGATCATGATTTCGGTAGTTTTCCCAACAACAGTTGATTCGCAGTCATAGATTAACGCGCTGTTCGGGTGCTTCCCGCGGCGCCTCGCTTGGTGGCGTAGCAGGAGAAACGGGCTCTTCCTCTGGGACGGGCGCGATTTTTTCCGGCGTCGCTGGGTCGATGACAGGCACCGCGGGCGATACGGGCAAAATTTGTTGCTGACCGGCTGAATTCTGTGGTGGAACGGATACATCAATGGTAGTTGGTGCCGGCTTCTCTGGTGTAAGAGACGCTGCGGACGAGGCTGCGGCCATCGTAAATTTCCATTCGGAAATTCGATTCTTCCCCTCGAAACCGCTAAATCGCGCAGGGAAGTTGCCTATTTTTACCGGCTTGGCGTCCGACAGGCTATACACCGCCAGCACGCCGGTTTTATTGCCCAGGTAAGTGATACCCCATTCCGCGTTGCCGGTCATCGGATCGACAAAAATCTTGCGCAAATGACGGCGCGTGCCCGGGAAGCGCGGATCCTTGAGCAACTCCTTCAGCGAGGGCGGCTGCGTAGCCTGCCCTTGCGGCGTGGCGTCGGCGTAACTCTTCAGCGCGTCACTGAACGCCGCGCCGATACTCAACAACTCCTGCTCCGCCATGCTGCGCTGCAACACTGAACCCAGTTTCAGGGCCGAAGCAGCCACCAAAGCGATGATCGCCACCACGATAATCAAGCTTAAATAGGTAAATCCCCGCACATGGTTAATGCGGCGCGGCATTCTGCGCAATGTTGGTGCTTCAACCATATCACCAGTCGGCGTAAGGCTTGCCGCTGCGATCGTTGCCGGCGGCGCCGCTGCGCAGGTTGTACACGTTGCCCTTGGTGCTGTCTTCCGGCGGCACCAGGATCCAGCTGGCATCGCTCTCGGCGATGGGGTCGTAGGGCAGCGCGCGCAGATAGTGTTTTTCCACCAACTGCTCCAGCGAATCCGGATAGCGGCCGGTATCGCCATAGTATTGGTCCAGCACCTGGCGCACGTTGCGCAGGTTGTCGGCCAGTACCACTTCCTTGGACTTGTCGATGCTGGGGAAATAGCGTGGCACGGCCAGCGTCAGCATCAGGGCGACGATGCCGAGCACCACCAGCAATTCGATCAGCGTGAATCCTTTGCGCTTCATGGTTACCACTTCCTGTAGGGGACGCCGTTGAGACCGGCCTTTTCACTCAGGCTGTAGACATCGTAGACGTCCTCGCCCTCTTTCGGCTGGTCGGCCTCGCTGGCGTAGCTGCGCTTGCCCCAGGTCTGGCCGTCGCTCAGGGTGGCGTCGGCGTTGAACGGATCGCGCGGAATGCGGCGCAGGAAGAATATCTTGGTGTGCTTCGGATTTTGCAGGTCCGGCACGCCCTCCACCAGCAGCTCCAGCGTTTTCGGATAGCCGGTGGCCGCCAGCGACTTGGTGATGCGGCCCTGGTCGTAGGCCTGCTTGTAGGCGTCCAGCGCGTGGCGGATCTCGCGCAGCGACTCGCGCAAGTCCTGCTCCTGGCGGCGCTGCACCACCACCTGCGCGGTCGGAATCACCATGGCGCTGAGCAGGCCGAGGATGGTCAGCGTGACCAGCAGCTCGATCAGGGTGAAGCCACGCGCGCGCATCGTCATGTCCAGCTTATTGCTGCACCGGCGGCGACGGCTCGGCGGCCGGCGGCTGCACCGCCTGCGGCTGCACCGCCTGCGGCTGCGCGCCCTGCGAAGGCGGCAGCGGCGCCGGCTGCGATTGCGACAACGAGGTGGCCTGCACGGGCGAAGATGCAGCCGGCGTGGCAGTTGCGGCAGGCGGCACGGCTCCCGACTCGGCGCCAGGCGCCGGGCGGGCGGCGCCCGGCAGCGGCACGGTGGCGCGCGGCGTCAGGTCGGGACGGCGGCGGAAGCTGGCCTCCGTGCCGGCCGAGAATTCCGAAGCCGACGCTTCCGGACGCTGCACGTTGCGGATCAGGTGCGGCGTGATCGACAGCACGATCTCGGTCTTCTGATTGTCGTCGCGCTGGCTGCCGAACAGGCGGCTGATGATCGGCAGTTCGCTGAAGCCCGGCACCTTGTTGGACGAGTTACGCTCTTCGTTGTTGATCAAGCCGGCCAGCACCTGGTTCTCGCCATCCTTCAGCTGCAGCATGGTCGACGCCTGGCGCGTGCCCAACTGGTAGGCGGTGGTGCCGTTCTTGGTGGTGATGGTGTTGACCAGGTTGCTGACCTCCAGCTGCATGCGGATCGCCACCTCGTTGTTCAGGTAAATGGTCGGCTCGGCGTTCAGGGTCAGGCCCACGTCCACGTAGGTGACGGAGTCGCTGGCGAAGCCGCCCACGCCGGACGATACGGTGGAGGTGATCACCGGCAGCTTGTCGCCGATGACGATCTTGGCCTTCTCCTTGTTGCGCACGCGGATGCGCGGATTGGCCAGCAGGTTGGAGTCCGCATCGTTTTTGTTGGCGTTGACCGTCAACTGCACGCCGGTGACGCCGATGGTGCGCTGGTTCAGGTTATTCAGGTCGCGGATCGTGATGCCGGTGCCGCCCGAGGTGGACAGCGGCGCGAAGCCCACGGAGGTCGGCCACACCACGCCCAGGTCCATCAGGCGCGAACGCTTCACTTCCAGGATCTCCACTTCCAGCATCACTTCCGCTTCCGGCGCGTCCTGCAGCGTGATCAGGCGATCGGCCAGGCGGATCGCTTCCGGCGTGTCGCGCACGATGATCAGATTGAGCTTTTCGTCCACCACCACGTCGCGCGACTTGAGGATGGTCTTGAGCGTATTGGCCACCAGCTTGGCCTCGGCGTTGGCCAGGAAGAAGGTCTTGACCGTCATCTCCTGGTATTCCTTCAGCTTGGCCGCCACGTTCGGGTAAATCAGGATGGTGTTGGCGTCCATGACCTGCTGTTCCAGCTGATTGGTCAGCAGCAGGAAGTAGATCGCCGATTCGACGGTGCTGTTCTTCAGCAGCACCGTGGTTTTCTGGTCGGTCTTCACGTCCTTGTCGAACACGAAGTTCAGGCCGGAGCGGCGCGAAATCACTTCAAACACCTGCTTCAGCGGGGCGTCGCGGAACTCGATGGTGATCGGCTGCTTGTAGGACTTGGACAGGCCCGATTCCACCGCCTGCGGCGCGCTCTTCTCCACCACTTCGCGCAGCATCGCGCGCGCCTTGTCGTTGGTCGGCGATTCGGTCAGGATGGCGTTGAGCTTCTGCTTCGCCAGTTCGTACTCGTTTTTATTGACATGCTGGGTCGCCGCTTCCATCAGCTTGGCCTGACGGGCGTCGCGGTCCATCGCGCGCAAGCCTGCATTGGCGCGCTCGTTCTTCGGGTCCAGGACCAGCACGCGACCATAGCCCTGCTCCGCCTGCGCGCTGCGGCCTTCGGCCTGGTCGCGTTCCGCAGTGTCCAGCAGGCGTTGCGTGGCGCGGTCGCGCGCCGCCAGGTAGGCACTACGGTATTTCGCGTTGTACGGGTCGGCCTGCACCGCTTCCTGGTACTTGGCCAGGCCCGCTTCGACCTGGTTTTTCGCGATCAGCTCATTGCCGTCACGGTAGGCCATTTGCGCAGCGCAGCCGCTCAGCAAGATCGCCAGCACGGCGCACACGCCGATTTTCTTCAAAGGGCTAGCCATCACTCAAGAGCTCCAATATTCATCTGTTGTTGCTGATTCAAAGGCAAATAGGTCAGGGACATCTGCGGCGGCGCGATCTTCTCCACCCGGTAGGTTCCGTCGATGACGCTCTGCGCACGCACCGAATAAGTCTTGTCGCCGCGCGCCAGGAACACTTCCCAGGCGCCGTCGGCCAGCGCCTTGCCGATGTAGGTGAACGGCATGGGCGGCGCCATCGGCGGCGGTGGCGGCGCGTTCGATGCCGGCGGCGGAGGCGGTGGCGGCGGATTCCAGTTCTGGCCCATGAATACACCCTCGCCCGAGGCGAAGGAAGCCTCGCCGGACTCGCCCACCAGTTGTGCGCGCGGAATCAGCGGCAGGATGGCGACGTCGGCTTGGCTGGTTTCTTTTTCAGCCCTGGCCGGGGCCGATGGTGTCGTGGTCTTGCGCGCGACCGGTTCGGCGATGTCGCTCGATGGCGAGTTATCGCCGAACAGCACCAGCCCCGCCGCGCCGGCCAGCGCCAGCGCCATCGCAATCTGATAGGGCTTCATGGCTCGGCGTCCTTCAAGTACAGGGTAAAGCGCAGGCGGGCCTCCACCGTGGGTTCGGCGATGGTGTCGCGGCGGAAGCCCACTTCGTCCAGCGAGGCATACGGCATGTCGCGCAAGCCCTGCATGGCGAACTGCCAGATCGATTGGTACGAGCCCTTCACCGGCAGGATGATCTGGTAGGTGCTGACGCGGCTGGCCTTGTCGTAATTGGCCTTGTACTCGCCCTGGTTCAGCGTCAGGCTGGATTTGGCGGCCAGGTCGAATAGCACCTTCACCTGCTGCTCGGCGTAGCGCTTTTCACCGAGCGTGTCGTAGAAGGCGGCCAGGTTCTGGTTGGCCGACGGCGGTGGCGGCGGCGCCACCAGCGTGGACGGCGCCGGCAAAGGCCGCGCCATCAGCTCCGCCTGGGCGGCGCGCTGCGGCAGCAGCCAGGCCCACGCGGCCACACCGGCCGCGCACAGCACGATCGCCACGCAGGCCGGCACACCGATGCGCAGCACGGCCAGGCGCGCGCGCAGCAGCAGCGCGGACAGGTTGACGTTGTTCATATGACTCATCGCGCCATCCATGTCGCCTCCAGCTGGAAGCGCAAGGGCCGGTTCGGGTCGGCATCGTTGATTTCATGGCGGGTCAGGATCACGCCGCTGAAGCTTTCCTGTTCCTTCAGCGCCGCCACGTAATCCACCATCTCGTCGCTGGTCCTGGTTTCGGCGGTGATCTTCAGGCTGCGCTTGCGCGGATCGGGCTCCAGCGCGATCAGCGCCACGCCGCGCGGCGTGGCGGCCAGCACGGCGTCCTGCAGCTCGCGCCACGGCAGGTTCAGTTGCATCACGGCTCCGTTGACGAAGGCCGCCTGCGCCTCGGGAATGGCGACGCGCGCCACTTCCGCCGGCCGCACCGAGAGCGCGGCCACGCGCTGCTGCAAATGCTGCAGCTGCTGCTGGCGTTCGCGCTTCTGCTCGACCAGTTTCCAGCCGCCGAAGGCCGCGCCGACGCACAGCAGCAAGCCGGCGCCGGCCAGCGCCAGCACGCCGGGATGGATGTGGAACAAGGTGCGGCGCAGGCTGCGCGGCGCGAAATCGATGTGGATCGCCCTCATCGCGCACTCCCCGCCAGCACGCTGCACGGAATGTGCGCGGCGTTGGCCGGCGGCGCGCTCCATGCGGCCGGCGCGTCACCGTCCACCTGCAGCAGCACCGGCACTTCCATATCCAGCAGCAGCGCTTCGCGTTGCAGCGTCTGCGTCAGCCACTGGTGGTCGGCATCGCGCGGCAGCGGCAGCGGACGGATGGCGCGCAGGCTTTTGCCGTCCGCCTCGGCGGCGCCCAGGGTCAGCAAGTTATCGTGCACATGGCCGAACCAGGCGCCGGGCTTGAAGCTGCGACGGCTGCGGTTCCACGCGCCGATGAAGCGCGGCTCGATGGCGACGATGCTTAGCTTGCAGTCCTGCGCCACCAGCTGCAGCGCGGCCAGCAAGGCGCGCGGCACGGCGGCGGCGAAGAACGGCCGCACCGCATCCCAGTCGGCCGAGACCTGCCACACGGCCGGCGATTCGCCGTACAGCGATTGGAAGCGCAGCGCGGCCGCCGCTTCCAGGTCGGCCATGCGCGCAGCGCCTGCAGGCGGCGTGACGCGCCAGGTGCGCGTCAATTCGTCGGCCAGCGCAAAGCTCACCGGCCAGCCGCCCACCTCCAGCTCACCCAAGAGCGCGCGCAAGGCGTTGGCGATGGCGTCGATCGGGTGCTCGGCGGATGGCGCGATGGCCTGCGACGCCAGCACCACGGGACTTCCCGATCGGCTCCAGCGGTTCCAGTTGCTCGCGCGCTGCACGCTCACCGCATGCGGCGAGACATCGATGCGCAGGAATTGTCCGATTGCTCTACGCATGCAAGGTCACCCGTTTAATCTCGGTCAGCGTGGTGCCGCCGCGCTTGACCAGTTCCAGCGCCGCCTGGCGCAGGCTGCGCGTGCCGTTCTCATACGCCGCCTGCTTGATCTGGCGGATCGGGCGCTTGTCGACGATCAGCTCGCGGATCTCGTCGTTCAAGGTCAGGATCTCGGCGATCGAGCGGCGGCCCTTGTAGCCGGTGCCGCGGCAATCGCCGCAGCCCTTGCCCTGCATGAAGCGGTAGTCGTAGGCTTCGGCGCGGGTCATGCCGACGCTGGCCAGCTCGTGGTCGTCCGGCGTGTACTCGGTGGCGCAGTGCGGGCAGTTGGTGCGGATCAGGCGCTGCGCCCAGATGCCGTTCAGCGCCGACACGAAAGCATACGGATCGATGCCCATGTGCGTGAAGCGGCCAAACACGTCGAACACATTATTCGCGTGCACGGTGGTCAGCACCAGGTGGCCGGTCAGCGCCGACTGCACGGCGATTTCCGCCGTCTCGCGGTCGCGGATCTCGCCCACCATGATCTTGTCCGGGTCGTGGCGCAGGATGGAGCGCAAGCCTTTCGCAAACGTCAGGCCCTTCTTCTCGTTGACCGGAATCTGCAGGATGCCCGGCAGTTGGTACTCCACCGGATCTTCAATCGTGATGATCTTTTCGCGGCCGTTGTGGATCTCGGTCAGCGCCGCATACAGCGTGGTGGTCTTGCCGGAGCCGGTAGGCCCGGTCACCAGCAGCATGCCGTAGGCTTCCTGCGCCAGCGTGCGCAGCGTCGACAGCGAGGGCGCGTCGAAGCCCAGCGCTTCCAGCGTCAGCGAGCCGTAGGCTTCGATCATGGCGCGCTTGTCGAGGATACGGATCACCGCGTCCTCGCCGTGGATGCTTGGCATGATGGAGACGCGCAGGTCGATCTCGCGCGCATTGGCCTCCACGCGGAAGCTGCCGTCCTGCGGCACGCGGCGCTCGGCGATGTCCAGCTCCGCCAGCACCTTCAGGCGCGAGATGATCTGCTCGGCCACGTCCACGCCGTTGACCGAGGTGGCGTGATCGAGCACGCCGTCCACGCGGTACTTGACCGCCAGGCCGCCGGCCGTGCTTTCCAGGTGAATGTCGGAAGCGCCGGCCTTGAGCGCGTCGTACAAGGTCGAATTCACCAGGCGCACGGCCTGGCTGGCGCCTTCGGACACCGAAGCGAACGACAGCACCGCCGCCGTCTTGCCGTCGCGCCGTCCTTCGCTGGCGCCGGGCAGCAGCGAGTCGGTGGCGCGCGCCGATTCCTCCTGCTTGGACAGGTAGGCCTGGATGTCGGCCTGCAGCGCCAGCCGGGTGGCCAGCGGCGCGGCGGCGGTGGCGCGCGCCTGCGTACCGAGCCAGGTGCGCAGGTCCAGATCGAAGGGATCGGCGATCACGCCGACCACCCTGCCGTCAACCCCGCGCAGCAGCACGCAATGGCGCGCCATGGCTTGCGACAGCGGCAGCAGGTCCCAGGCCGGCTCGCAGGCCAGCATGTCGACCGTCTCAAGAACGGTCATCTCGAAAGGCTGCGCCAGCGCACGCACCAGCAGGCGTGCTTCGGTGCCGGTCAGCGCTTCCAGCTCCTCCACCAGGGTGCGTTTCGATTGCTGGCGCAAATGCCGGGCGCGCGCCAGCAAGGTCGCGTCGATCGCGGTCATGACATGTCTCCGGCCAAATCAAAGATCGGCATATACAACAGCACCACGATGGCGCCGACCACCAGGCCGATGGCGGCCATCAGCAGCGGTTCAAAAGTGCGGGTGAAACGCTCGATCCAGCGGCTGATTTCGCCGTCGTAGAACGCCGCCGACTGGGTCAGCATCGGCCCCATGTCGCCGGTGCGCTCGCCCACGCGCAGCATGCGCAGCGAAATCGGCGTGGTCAGTTGTGCCGCCTCGAAGGCGGTCGACAGCGGCAGGCCGGACTCGATCGCCGCGCGGGCGCTCTGCAAATTGGTCCGCATGGACGGCGACACCATGCCCTGCACGGTCTCGATGGCGTGCACGATGGTGATGCCGCCCTCGCTCAGCATGCCGAGCGTCAGGTACAGGCGCGACAGCTCGTAGATGCGCACCCGCTCGCCGATGCCGGGCAGCTTGCCGAGCAGGCGCGCCATGCCGCCGTTGGCCAGCACGCGACGCACGCCCAGCACCAGCGCGCCCAGTACGGTGGCGATACCGAGCAACAGCAGCGTGGTGTGGGCGCTGGCGAACTGGCCCCAGTTCAGCATCTGCTGCGACAGCCAGGGCAGGTTGCGGCCGGCGCCCTGATACACCTCGGCAAAGCGCGGCACCACGTAGCCGATCAGGAACAGGCTGACGCCGCCGCCCACCAGCAGCAGGATGCAGGGATAAATCGCCGCCGACACCAGCTTGGCGCGCACCAGGTCGATGCGCTGCTGGTAGTCGATGAAGCGCGCCAGCGAGCGTGGCAGATCGGAGGTGCCCTCGGCCGCCTTGACGATGCCGACGTACAGCGGCGGAAACAAGTCCGGCTGGTCGGCCAGGACGGCGGAAAAGCGCTGGCCTTCGCGCAGGCCGTTGAGCAGGCGCTCCAGCACGCCGCGCGTGGCCGGGCTGCTTTCCTTTTCCAGCAGCGCCTCCAGTCCTTCGACGATGCCCAGGCCAGCCGTCAGCAGCGCCAGCAGCTCCTGGCTGAACAGCACCAGCGACAGCGCGCCGCGCTTGCCGCCGCGCCGCACCAGGCCGCCGCGCACCGGCGCGATGGAACTGACGAACAGCCCGCGCGCCTCCACCTGGCGGCGCGCGTCCGCCTCATCGCGGCCATCGATCACCAGATGGGAGATGACCATTTCGGCCGACAAGGTGCGCACGTCGTACTGCATGGGCAAAGGGGACGGTGAAGGTTAACGCGAAGTGATGTCGGCGTCTTCGCCGGCGCCGCCGGGCTGGCCGTCGCGGCCTTCCGAAGTGATGATGAACTCGGCGCCCGCTTCCGGGCCCTTGTATTTGTACAGATGGCCCCACGGATCGGGCGGCACGCCCTTCTTCAGGTAGGGGCCGTTCCACTTGGCGCCGACGCTCGGCACGGCGGTGACCAGCACGCCCAGGCCTTCCTCGGTGCTCGGATAGCGGCCGACGTCGAGGCGGAAGGTGTCGAGCGCTTTTTCAAACGATTCGATCTGCGCCTTGGCGATGGTCACTTCCGACTTGCCCAGCTGGGCAAAGTACTTGGGGCCCACATACGCGGCCAACAGGCCGATGATGACGATCACCACCAACAGTTCCAGCAAGGTGAAGCCGGCCGCCTTGCGCAGGCCGGTTTTGCCGCCATTCTTTGCCACGTCCATCCCTGCAACTCCTCGTGATAAACCTGCCGATTCAAAGCCAGAGGCTACCACGTCATTTGCATCTAAGACAATCTTTTCTTGCGCCCCCCGATGCGCCGACCACGCCGGCGCCGCTTCCTCGATGCCTTGCGACTTGGCGGCCTGCGTTTTGTCGCGTTTTTCGTACACACCGGCTCAGCTTGCCATCTCCGGGTTTCATTCTCGCCGCGAAACAAATATGCATGGACCCTGCGAATAAACAAATTAAATGCATTGTCATTATCCTCACTTTATTGGTATTAAGCCTATACTTGGTGACAATCTTTTTTGTTGCTAGCCACACCCAGCCGCATGTTGTTTCCCACCACTTTTGCTGAGAAGGAATACTCATGAAACGCGCTTTACCTGCAATGATGCTAGGTTTGTCCATGCTTGCCGCCGGCCCCGCCGCGCGAGCGTCGAGCTGGGTGGATGTCAATCTCGATTTCGACAATTTGGCGCCGGGCATCGTCCTGCATACCGACTCCTTCGATCTCGGCAACGGCTTCTACATGGGCGCCTACTCCAACGTGGTCGGCGCCAGCGGCGCCGACCTGGTCGGCATGGTGGTCGACGGCACCTACGCCTCGGAGCAATGCGGGCCGCTGCAATGCCCGGCCGCCGCCAGCAACTACATGGCGGGGCTGAACGACGCCTACCTGTACATCACCAGCGACCCGTCGGTGCACAACACCTTCAAGCTCAAGTCGCTCGACGCCAGCTTCCTCGGCCCGGTGGCCGACAACTATCCGGACACCGTCGGCCTGCTGCAGATCCAGGCCATCACCCTGGGCGGCAGCCTGATCACGGCCAACATCCCGCTGCCCAAGCCGGGGCTGGACGGTTACGAGTTCAACCATTTCTTCACCACCGGCACCTTCGCCACCACCGAATTCGCCGAGATGTATCTGTTCGCGCTGGCCTGCAACGATGCCGGCGACTGCCACGCCTTCGACAGCAACCAGGGCCAGTTCGCGCTGGACAACCTGATCGTCAGCGTCTCGGCCGTGCCCGAGCCGCGCACCTGGCTGCTGATGGGCGCCGGCCTGATGCTCATGGGCCATGCCGCACGCCGCCGCAACCGCGCCTGATCCCGACGACTACAAGGAATCCTGTCATGAAACTCCGTACCATCCCGGCAGCCGCCATGCTGCTCTCCGGCGCCATGTCCGCCGCCCAGGCCCAAGAGGCCCGCCTATCCTATCTGGTGCAGTTGAGCGACAAGCCGGTGACCACCTACAGCGGCGGCATCAGCGGCATCGCCGCCACCCAGCCGCCGGCCGGCAACCGCATCGACATGAGCAGCGCCAATGTGCAGCTGTACGCCAGCTACCTCGGCCAGAAGGCCAGCGCGGTCAAGGCGCTGGTGCCGGCGGCCCAGATCGAATACGACTACAAGGTGGTGCTGAACGGTTTCTCGGCGCGCCTGACCGCGGCCGAAGTGCGCACGCTGCAAGCCAGCAGCGCGGTCAGTTCGATCCAGGCCAATGCCGAGCGCCACCTGGACACCAGCTACACCCCGACCTTCCTCGGCCTGGACGGCCCCGGCGGCTTGTGGGAACAGGCCGGCGGCAAGGAGCATGCCGGCGAGGGCATCATCGTCGGCATCATCGACAGCGGCCTGTGGCCGGAAAATCCGGCCTTCGCCGACCGCATCGACGGCGCCGGCCGACCGACCTTCGCCAACGACGGCACCTTGAACTATTCCATGCCGGCCGGCTGGCACGGCAGCTGCCAGACCGGCCAGGGCTTCACCGTGGCCAACTGCAACAACAAGCTGATCGGTGCGCGCTACTTCAAGAGCGGCTTCAACGCCAGCGGCAACACCCTGCACTGGAGCGATTTCATCTCGCCGCGCGACTCGATCGGCGGCACCGCCGGCCAGGGCAGCCACGGCACCCACACCGCGTCCACCGCCGCCGGCAACCACGGCGTGGCGGCCCAGCTGGGCGGCATGGCCATGGGCTCGATCTCGGGCATGGCGCCGCGCGCCCACGTGGCCGCGTACAAGGTGTGCTGGACCTACGTCGACGGCACCACGCCCGGCAAGAACAGTTGCTGGGAACAAGACAGCATCGCCGCGATTGAAACCGCGGTCAGCGACGGCGTCCACGTGCTCAACTATTCGATCAGCGGCGGCACCACCGCCAACAACAGCGTCGAAATGGCCTTCATGAACGCCGCCAGCGCCGGCGTGTTCGTTGCGGTCTCGGCCGGCAACGACGGCCCGGCGCGCGCGGTCAACCACGTCGGCCCGTGGCTGACCACGGTGGCGGCGGCGGCCCACAACCACTTCCGCAGCGCCACCGTCACCCTCGGCAACGGCGCCGGCTACACCGGCGCCTCGCTGAACGGCACGGCGCTGCTGGCCGGCACGCCCATCATCCGCTCGGAAGACGTGCGCAAGAGCGGCGCCAGCGCCGCCGCCGCCTCGCTGTGCTACAGCACCAGCTGGAACGGCGGCGCGCCGGCGCTCGATCCGGCCCTGGCCGCCGGCAAGATCGTCACCTGCCTGCGCGGCACCAACGACCGCGTCGACAAGAGCCTGGCGGTGAAGCAGGCCGGCGGCGTCGGCATGGTGCTGGTCGACAACGGCGGCGGCCTGGTGGCCGAGCTGCATTCGGTGCCGACCGTGCACGTGAGCGCCGCCGACGGCGCCCTGATCAAAGCCTACGCCGTGGCCGGCGGCGGCACCGCCGCACTGTCGCCGTTTTTCGAAGCGGTGGGCACCGGCCCGGTGATCGCCGGCTTTTCCTCGCGCGGCCCGAATGCGTATGACGCCAACCTGCTGAAACCGGACCTGGCCGCGCCCGGCGTCGACATCCTGGCCGGCGCCACGCCGCAGCTGACGCCGGCCCAGCAGGCCAGCCTGAACACCGGCACCCTGAATCCGGTGCCGCTGGAATGGAAGCTGCTGCAAGGCACCTCGATGGCTTCGCCGCACGTGGCCGGCGTCGGCGCCCTGCTGCGCCAGGCGCATCCGACCTGGTCGCCGGCGATGATCAAGTCGGCGCTGATGACCAGCGCCACGCCGACCTTCGCCGACGCCCAGCCCGGCATGGCCGCCGGCGCCCTGCCCTGGGCCCAGGGCGCGGGCCACATCAACCCCAACGGCAGCATGCTGCAGCCGGCCGGCGTCAGCACCAATCCGGGCGGCGCCATCGATCCGGGCCTGGTGTTCGACATCGCCGCCGCCGACTACCGCAAGTACCTGTGCGGCGCCGGCGTCAGCACGCAGTGCAGCTTCGGCACCATGCCGGGCCAGAACCTGAACCTGCCGTCGATCACGCTGAACAACGTGCTGGGCTCGGCCAGCGTGACGCGCACCGTCACCAACGTCGGCGCCAGCGCCGCCACCTACGAGGCCAGCATCGACCTCAGCGGCTACACCGCCTCGGTCTCGCCCACCAGCCTCAGCCTGGCGCCGGGCGCCAGCGCCAACGTCACGGTACAGCTGGCGCGCAACGGCGCGCCGGATGACGAGTGGCAATACGGCACGCTGACCCTGTCCGACGGCAGCCACATCGTGCGGGTGCCGGTGACGGCGCGCAGCAGCACGGCGGCCACCGCGCCGCGCCTGATCGCCAGCACGCGCGCCGCCGGCAGTTCGCTGCTGAACGTCGGTACCGGCTTCAGCGGCCGCATGACCACCAGGACCGGCGGCTTCAAGGCCGTGGCCAAGAGCGCCAGCCAGACCATCGGCACCTCCACGCTGCCGGTCGACACCGGCGCCGAGGTCGCCGCCGCCTGCAACGCCAACAATGTCGGCATCACGCGGATGCCGTTCGTCATCACGGCCGACAACGTGCTGGCCTCGTTCGAGCTGTTCAATGCCGACGCCGCCAACGGCAGCCTGGACGATCTCGACCTGGCGCTGCTGGACCCGTCCGGCGAGCTGATCGACTACAGCGGCCACGGCGGTTCGAACGAAGCGCTGCTGGACACCGCGCTGCCGGCCGGCACCTACCAGGTGTGCGTGATCGGCTACAGCACCAAGAGCCATGCGCCGACCAGCTTCAAGCTGTCGTATGCGGTGGTGGCGCGCAGCGACACCGGCGGCAACCTGCGCGCGGCCGCGCCCAGCCAGGTGTATGCGGGCTCCACGGCAACGGTCAGCACCAGCTGGTCCGGCCTGGCCAGCGGCCAGCGCTACTACGGCGGCGTGCAGTTGATCGATACGGGCGGCGCGGTGGCCGCGACCACCAGCCTGCTGGTGGAAACCAACAGCCCGCTGCCGCTGGTGGTGGGCGCGGACCGCACGGTGAAGAACGCCGGCGCCAAGTAAGCCGGCGCCGACCGCGAACGCCGCACCGCGAGGGGCGGCGTTTTTTTATGCCGCGCGCGCCAGCGGCTGCGGCGGACGGTCGAACAGGTCCAGCGCCATGCCGCGCGCGATCGCCTGCGCCCGGTTCGACACGTCCAGCAACCGGTACAGGCGCTGCAGGTGGTTTTTCACCGTCAGGCCACTGATGCCGAGGATCTGGCCGATCTCTTCGTTGCTCTTGCCTTCACGCACCCAGTGCAGGATTTCCGCCTCGCGCGCGCTGACCGGCCGCGCCAGCGTGCCCGCCCGCGCCTGCGCCTGCTGGCGGTTCACCCGTTGCAGGCCGATGTGCAGATAGGGCAGCAGCAGCGCCAGGAAGTAGCCGTGGCGCGCACGCGGACGGTGCGGCAGGCCGAACAACACGAAGAAGGTGGCGCCGCCCGGCAGGCGTTCGCTGCCGTGCATCAGCACATTCTCCAGGCCCAGCTCGCGCAGCTCGCCCTGGAACGGCGCCAGTCCCTGTCCGGCCTTGAGGGCGTCGGCGCCGGGACCGGCGTCCAGCATGGCCGGCAGGCGCTGCGACTGGCGGCAGTAGCGCGCCAGCCGCAGCGCCAGGCCGTCGTCGCGGTGGGCCAGGCGGGCGCGCAGCCCGGCGTCCAGCACCGTGCTGTGCAGGCACTCGACGTGCTGCAACTCATCCTGCGCGCCGAACTGCAGGCACACCATCACCTGGTGCGGCAGCAAGGCTTGCAACGGTCCCTGGCTCCACAGGAAAAACTGGCGCGCGTCCTGCACCGGCAGCGCCGCTTCGATGGCGTGCAGCAGGTACTCCTGCTCCCGATTGCTGAGGATGACCAACTGCTCCATCCTCACGCCTGCGCCGCGACAAAGCGGTAGCCGCTGCCGCGCACGGTTTCGATGCGGCGCTGGTAGCCGCTCGGCTGCAGCGCGCTGCGCAGGCGGCCGACGTGGGTGTCGACCGTGCGTTCATCGAGGTAGACGGCGCTGCCCCAGACCTGGTCGAGCAGCTGGGCGCGGGTGTGCACGCGCTCCGGGTGGCTCATCAGGAAATTCAGCAGCTTGAATTCGACCCGGCCCAGCGCCAGTTCGCGCGCGCCGGCCGTGACCCGCAAGGTGCAGGGATCAAGCCGCAGGCCGGCCAGTTGCACCGGCGCGTCGGCCGCGCCGGGCTGCGACCAGCGGCGCAGCAGGCAATGCACGCGCGCCACCATCTCGCGCGGGCTGAACGGTTTGGTCATGTAGTCGTCGGCGCCGGCTTCCAGCGCCATGATCTTGTCCGGCTCGCCGCAGCGGGCGGTCACCATCATGATCGGCAGGCTGCGCGTACGCGCCTGGGCGCGCAGGCGGCGCACCAGGGACAGGCCCGACTGGCCCGGCAGGTTCCAGTCCAGCAGCACCATGTCGGGCAGGCCGTCCTCCAGCATCAGCATGGCGCTTTCGGCATCGGCGGCGCGGCTGATGCGGTGGCCCGCCATGCCCAGGTTAAGGGCAATCAGTTCCTGGATGGCGGGCGTGCTTTCGACGACGAGGATATGGGCGGCTGGCATAGTGTTCCCCTGTAAAGGAATCACTATGCATTAAGCAATGGTGCATTACTAATATGATTTCCATCGCAAATTCAGCGATATAAATACCAGCCGTTTTAAATGTTTTACGACACTTGCTTACGACGACGAACCAGACCCAGCAGCGCCAGGCCGGCCGCCATCATGGCCCAGGTTTCCGCTTCCGGCACCGGCGCCGCCACCGCCGGGATGCTTGGCGCTTCCAGCAACGGCGCCGCTGTCACGGCGCCCTGGTTGGCCACCAGGCTGGCGGTCCAGTTCAGCTGCAGCAGCGAGCCGGAGATGTCGGTCGTGCCCAGGTAGGTGTCGGCGTCGGCATTCATCAGGCCGACCGCGAAGGTCGACTGGTTGCCGCCCTGGCCTGGATCGGCGTCGCCGCTGAAGGTGACGTTGAAGCCGACCGTGCCACCGAAATTCACCGCATGGAACAGGTCGTTCCAGCCGCTGGCATCGGTGTTGGCGATGGTGTAGCCGCTCGCCAGCGAGCCGCTGACGGCGCCGTTGATCTGGGCGCTGGCGGCGTCGCCGAAGCCGATGAAGTCGGTCAGGGTGACGGCCGCCACCGGCGTGTTGCTGTTGCCCGGATTGAACTGCAGGTCGATCCAACCGGTGCTGCCGTAGGTCGACACGAAACTCGCGGTGTTCAATTCGATATGGTAGGTGGCGGCGGAGGCCATGCCGGCCAGGGCGCTCAGGGCCAGCGCCAGCGCGCCGCGGCGCAGGGTCATCAGAGTGTTCATCTTGTTCATTCCTTACTGATTAAAAAGTGCCGCTGAAAATTTGGGTGGTGTAGTTGATGGCTGCGGTGCCGGTCCTGGTGAAGCTGACCGCGACGGTGGCCGTGGCGCCGGCCGCCAGGTTGGCGTTCAGCGTCAGGTACGGAGCACCGTTGCGCACGCCATTGGCGCCGGCCAGGGTCACGCCGGCCGGCAGGCCGTCCAGCACCACCTGCAAGGGGCCGTTGATGGCCTGGCCGCTGGTGTTGGTGAGGGTGAGGGTGCCGTTCCACTTATTGGTCGCGCGGTTCAGGACCAGGCCCGAACCGACCGTCTTGACGCCGGCGCTGACGTCGGTGTACGGCGCCACCAGGTTCAGGCTGACCACCACCGGATCGTGGTCCGAGGCGCGGTACGGTGCGCTGGTGTACTTGTCCTGCGGCTTGCCGTCGGTGTTGTAGTCCAGTACGGTCGGTTCGTCGGCGTTGTTGTGCCACTCGGCCGCGCCCACCACCTGCGGATTCAGCGCGGCACTGGCCTGGGCATGGTCCAGGTAGCCGGCCTCGCCGTTGAAGACGAAGGAGTACGGCATCTCGCCGGCGGCGCGCACGAAACGCTCCAGCTGGTTGACGTAGCCGGCGGCGTTGATGGCCGCGATCGGATCTTCCTGGCCGTAGGCGTTGAAGTCGCCCACCAGCAGCACCTTGGCGTCGCCCGCCGCCGCCACCACTTGCGGCACGAAGGTATTGATCAGGCGACGCGCCTGCGCCACGCGGGTACCGTTCCAGCACCCCTGGCCGTCGCCGGTGTCGGTGTCGGCGATGCCGTTGACCGGCAACGCGGTGGTCGAGCAGCTCCCCTTGGATTTCAGGTGGTTGACCACCAGCGAGAACTTGGCGCCGTTGGCGGCGCGGAAGGTCTGCGCCATCGGCGGACGGTTGTTGACGCTGTCGGCGTCGGACATCGAGCTGCCCACCAGGGTCAGCACGGACGGCTTGTAGATCATCGCCACGCGGATGGCGTCGGTGCCGGTGGCGGCCGGCTTCGGCACCACGGCGTAGGTCTGGAAGCCGGTGCCCGGCGAGATCGCTTCGTTCAGCGCGGTGACCAGGGTCGAGACCGCGTATTCACCGTTGTTCTGGATTTCCATCAGGCCGTAGACATCGGCGTCGATGGCTTTCAGCTCGCCGACGATCTTGGCGCTCTGGCGGTTGAACTCGTTCAGATTGTCGGCGCCACGGCAGTTCGACTTGTTCGAGACACCGCCCAGCAGGCAGCCCTGCCCGGTCTGGCCGGCGACATCGCTGCCGTTGGTGAAGGTGGTGAAGTAGTTCAGCACGTTGGCGCTGGCCACTTTCACATTGCCCGGCGCCAGTGCCGGCGGCGCGGCGCGCGGGTGGTCCTGCGAGAACACCGGTGCCGCGGTCGGCTGCAGCTTGAAGCCGGCGCCGCCGCCACCCTTGGCGCCGAAGTCGACCACGCCGGTCAGGCCGGAGACGGAGTCGCCGGCGCGCAGCGCGCCGTCTTCGGTCAGGTAAGGAATGGTGGCGGGCGCGACAAAGATGCCGTCGTCCAGGATGATCTGGTTGCGCAGGTTGGCGGCGGCTTGCGCAATCGCTTCCGGCGTGCCGGGACGGTAGCGGTTCGAGGCCAGCTCCAGGCGGCCCGAGGACAGCGTGATCTCGCCGCGCGAGCCGAGGAATTCCAGCTGCGACACGGTCAGGGCGTCGGCGAAGCGCACCAGCATGCCTTCCACCTGGCCCAGGTTGGCGTGCGGCAGCGCGATATTGGTCGGCGTGATGGCGACGCCGCCGGCCAGCTTGGTGATGGCGGTCACCGTGGTCAGCTCGGTGTACGAGCGGGTGGCGGCGGCCGGCGTGTATTCGGCCACGGTGGCGGTGATGCGCACCTTGTCGCCCACCTGCACCGTGCCGATGTTGGCGGCGGTGGTGAAGACGAAGATGCCGTCCGAGGTCAGCGGATTGCCGTCGCCCTGCTCATCCTGGATGAAGAAGCCGGAGCCGACCTTGGAGGTCACCACGCCCTCGGTGGTCTGGATGGTGTTGACCAGCGTGCTGGCGTCGCCCTCGCCCTGGATTTGCGGAATCGTGTGGGTGACGGTGGCCGGCGCGGCAATGCTGATGCTGATCTTGCAGCTGGCTTCCTGCGACTGGTCGTTGCCGAACTTGATGGTGACCGGATAGGCGCCGGCCTGCACGCTGGCCGCGATGCTCAGGCTGGCCGTGGCGACGCCGCCGGTGCCGGACGCGGCCAGGAAGTTGACCAGGCTGATGCCCGGCACGGCAGTCGACGTGATCACGGCGCTGTTGACGATGCCGTCGCCGTCGGTGGCGCTGAGGTCGGCAGTGCCGTTCACGCCGTAGGCCAGGGCCAGGTTTTCCGGGCAGGTGGCGACGATCGGCGGCGCCTGCACGCCGCAGCTGTTGAGCGCGCTGGAGCGGTTGCGCGGGGTCGGCGTGGTGATGCCGAAGTCGGCGCTGTTGTTGTCGGTGTCGACGCAGCCGCCGTTGTTGCGCAGCGCGCCGTTGGTGTTGCTCAGCACGGCCGTGGCCGTGCCCTCGGCGAAGTTGGCGCCGCCGAAGCCGACCAAGTCGATCACCGCGCCGCCGGTCGGCGAGGTGCCGGCCAGCGCTGCGGTGCTGTTCGACAACGCCACCTTGCCAGCGGTGGCGCTCATCGCGATGCTGCCCGACGCATCCGACGTCGGCAAGGCGTCGGTGCCGCCGCTGCCGGCCGCTTCCTGCACCAGATAGTACTGGCCAGGCTGCAGGGACACGTTGCCCAGGTTGGTCACCTGCCAGGTGTTGCCGCTGGCGCTGGCGTATTGCACGCTCCAGCCGCTCAGGTCGACGGCGGTGGCGCCGCGATTGAACAGCTCGATGAAATCGTTCTTGTATTTGGAGCCGCCGTTGCCGCCGCCGCCGTACACCTGGCTGATGACGACCGAGGAAGCGGCAAAGGCCGGCGCCACCAGGGCGCCCAGCAGCGCGGCGGCGATCACGGTACGACGGTGCGGCAAATCGAGCCCCAAGGTCGGGACGGAAAGACATGGTTTCATAAAGCTCCTGGAATATCGTATAGGTGTTCGTTGGCGAACGGGTGTAGTCACTGCGCACATACTAAGCGTCACCGGTGACGACATAATGACAACACTTTAGTCCGTTTGAACTAAAGCGAGCGTCCACCGCACCACGCGGCGGAGCGATGCCACATTTTTGTGCTATACTTATTTCCAATACGTAACAATAATTGTAATTTTGAAACCGATCGGTGCTACCGGCGGAGACGCCGGCAGCCATTTGCCGAAGGATGAGGCCATGAACCGTATCGCCAGAGTGATCACCATCTTGTTGCCCCTGGTCCTGGGGCTGGGCATCGACGCCCGCGCGCAAGGGGCACCGGAGGCCGTCGAGGTCGCACCGGCAGCCTGCCTGACTCAGAGAGAGGTCGAGTCGGAGGTCGGCAGTCCGTTCCGACACGATCCGTGCCGCCTGGACGACGCCGACCGCGTCATCAGCTACGCGGAGGGCTTGGAAAACCGGTCGCCGGCGCACGTCCAGCGCGCCAGCGACTGGATCGTGCCGCGCACCGGGGTAACCGAACAGGATGTTGGACTGCGCCGTACCGACGCGCCGACGCAGCCAATCACAGCAGCGATTCCAGCGGTACCGGAGCCGGCTACCTACGTGACCATGCTCGCCGGGCTGGTCGTTGTCCTGCTGGCGTCCAGAAAAAAAGGCAGCCGAAGCTGCCTTTATAACCCGCCAACGCGCGGAGCGTCGTTCAGCGTTCAGCGCCGCATCGACGCCGCATACGGCGCCGCCAGCGGCTCGCCGACAAACACGCCCTGCATCGGCCACGCCACGCTGCGCCAATAGGCCTCGATCGCCGTCGCGCCGCCCAGGTAATGCCGCAGCAGGACGGCCGGCTGCGGGAACTTTTGCCAGTAGTTGCACGGCTCGCTGACCGTGCCGTAGGTCGCGGTGGCGCCAGCCTCCAGCCAGCGCAGGCTGCTCATCTGCCCCGTCCCGTACAGATCACCGCCGTAGGAAGTCAAATGGTCGGCCAGCGCGCCGGGCAAAAACCGCAAGGTATCGAGTTTGTCGACCTTGGCCGCGCCGGTCTGGTACACCAGGATCGCCTCTTCCCCGCTGATGAAATCGGCCGAGACCCGCTTGATGTTCACTTTGCGCCCTTTCACCTCGCCGGCAGGCGGGAAATAAGGTGCGCGGCTGTTGCGCGCGCGGTCGCCGGTGGTGACATAAAATGCGTTGGCGCCGGGCACGGCGACGGCCTGCACACCGCGATCGATCAGGGCTTTGGACTGCGCCACAGAGTCGGTCGGCAGCAGCATCGACAGGCGCATCGCCATGCCGCTATAAGGCCGCGCGGTGGTCGCGTTAAAGTAGGGGCTAGGCCTGGTCTGCGGGCATGCGGGGCGGCAAACGCTGGCGTCAAAACCCATGGTGTAAGCGGCCGTGATCGAATTGCATTCGACCGCGTACGGCGCCGTCCACACCATCAACACCGCTTGCACGCCGCCCCCCAGGCGCGCATCGATCTGCGCCTTGAGCTTGGCGAAGCTGTCGGCGTCGAGCTTGCGCGGCTTGTCCGGAATCTGGACATGCACCACATTCTCCGGCGGGATGCCGCGCTGCTGGCGGTAATATTCGCCAATTTCGACACTATTGGGCTCGGCATCATTGATGACCAGGCCCAACTGCGCGGGCAGCAGGTGCCCGCCCTGCAGAAACTGCGCCCGCGCCGCCGGCGCCAGCAGCGCCAGCGCCAGCAGGAGGGCCGTCCCGGATGACGTCGACCGCATCAAGCGCGCTGGTAGACGTCCTCGAAGCGGACGATGTCGTCTTCGCCGAGATAGCTGCCGGACTGCACTTCGATCAGGTGCAGCGGCAACCTGCCCGGATTCTCCAGACGGTGGTTGACGCCGATCGGGATGTAGGTCGATTCGTTTTCGGTGAGCAGCGTGACCTGGTCGCCGCAGGTGACGCGGGCGGTGCCGCTGACCACGATCCAGTGTTCGGCGCGGTGGTGGTGCATCTGCAGCGACAGCTTGCCGCCCGGGTTGACGGTGATGCGCTTGACCTGGAAACGCTCGCCCAGGTCGATGCCTTCGTAGCATCCCCATGGGCGGTACACCCGGGTGTGCTGCAAGTGCTCGGTGCGCTGCTGTTGCTTGAGGTGGTCGACCACCTGCTTGACCCGTTGCACCTGGTCGCGGTGCGCCACCAGCACCGCGTCGTTGGTTTCCACCACGACCAGATCCTTCACGCCGATCAGGGCCACGATGCGGCTTTCGGCGCGCACCAGCGAACCGCTCACGCCGTCGAGATAGACGTCGCCGCGCACCGCGTTGCCGCTGGCGTCGTGCGCTTGCACCTCGTGCAGCGCGGACCATGATCCGACGTCGCTCCAGCCGATGGCGGCCGGAATGACCACCGCGTCACGCGTGCGCTCCATGACCGCGTAGTCGATCGAATCGGACGGCGACGCGATAAACGCCTCGTCGTTCAAGCGGCAGAAATCGAGGTCCTTGTAATCGCCGCGCACGGCGGCCTCGCAGGCGCTGGCCATGGCCGGCTGGAACTCGGCCAGTTCCTCCAGGTAGCGGCTGCTGCGGAACAGGAACATACCGCTGTTCCAATAGTAATTGCCGGCGGCGACAAAACCCTCGGCGGTGGCCAGGTCAGGCTTCTCGACGAAGCGGTCGACTACAAAGCCGCCAGCGGCGCCGGCCGCGTTGCCGCTCTGGATGTAGCCGTAGCCGGTTTCCGGGCCGGTCGGCACGATGCCGAAGGTCGCCAGCTTGCCCTGCTCGGCCAGCACGGCAGCCTGCTCGATGGCGCGGTAAAAACCGTCGACGTCCTGGATCACGTGGTCTGCCGGCAGCACCAGCATCAGCGCTTCCGGATCGACACTCTGCAAATAATGGGCGGCCACCGCCACCGCCGGCGCGGTGTTGCGGCCGACCGGCTCGAGCAGGATGGCCAGCGGCGTGATGCCGCTGGCGCGCAGCTGTTCAGCCACCAGGAAGCGGTGGTCGTTGCCGCACACCACCAGCGGCGCCATCACGTCGGGGCGCCCGGCCAGGCGCAGCACGGTTTCCTGCAACATCGTCTGCTCCGACACCAGCGGCAGCAGCTGCTTGGGCAGCGCCGCGCGCGACAGCGGCCAGAGGCGTGTGCCGGCACCGCCGGACAGGATAACGGGATAAATCTTCATTCTGCTTTTCTTCCTTTAAAATCTTCGGCCACATCGCCCTCCGTGCGGCGCTTGTTGCGGCGGTCGCGGGCATTGTTCCATTCGTCGGGATTGTACTCCGAAACATGGCGCATCTCGCCGGCGCGGTTGACACTGTAATCCTTGAAAACAATCTTTTCCTCCAAGGTTACATCATGTAACACCCGGGTGTACTCGAACAGGATGCTGCGCACAATGGTGGCGCCGCTGCAGATATGGCTGCCGTGGCCGATCCAGGTGGGGCCGATGATGGTGCTGCCGGCCTCGATCTTGCAGCCCGAGCCGATGTAGACCGGCCCCTCGATGGTGGTGCCTTCCCAGTCGATGGAGGTGTTCAGGCCGCTCCAGATGCCGTCGGCCAGCTGGATGCCCGGCACGTCCATGTGCGCGACCTCGCCCATCATCACACTTTGCGACACTTCCCAGTAATCCTTGACGCTGCCGATGTCGATCCAGCTGAAGGCGCGGGTCTGGGCGTAGAACGGCAAGCCCTTTTCCACCAGCAGCGGGAACAATTCGGAGCCGATGTCGAACGGCACGCCGCTCGGGATCAGGTCCAGCACTTCCGGCTCGAAGATGTAGATGCCGGTGCTGACATTGTTCGAGCGCGCCTCGCTCTGTTTGGGTTTTTCCTGGAAGGCGGTGACGCGGCCGGTGTTGTCCGACACCACCACGCCATAGCTCTCGACTTTGTCCCACGGCACTTCGCGGGTGATCACGCTGGCCAGCGCGCCCTTGCGGCGGTGCTCGAACAGCGCCGAGGTCAGGTCCAGGTTGATCACGGCGTCGCCGCACAACACGATCGTGGTGTCGTCGAAGAAGCCGCCGAACTCCTGGATTTTCTTCATGCCGCCGGCCGAGCCGATCGGCTGCGGCACGATTTCGCCGTCGCTCTTGGTATAGCCTTCGAAGGAATAGCCGATCTGCACGCCGTACTGGTGGCCTTCGCCGAAATAGTCCTCGATCTTTTCGTGCAGATAGCTCACATTGCACATGATATCGCGCACGCCATACTTGGCCAGGTGTTCAATCAGGTAAGCCATGACCGGCTTGCCCAGGATAGGAATCATGGGCTTCGGCAGATCGTAGGTCAATGGCCTGACCCTGGTGCCCTTACCCGCTGCCAATATCATTGCTTTCATCGTTTATCCCTTTTCAATGTAGACCTTCGCTGCCGCCGACGGCGCCAGCATGGATTGATAGAGCGCCGCAACTTCCTGATTCATGCGCGCGGCGCTAAACAGTGTTTCAAAACGAACTCTACCGGCCGCCCCCATGGCGGCGGCGCCGTCCGCCGTGCAGCGCCGCAGCGCCGCCACCAGCTCCGGCACGGAGTCGGGCGCAATCAGGTAGCCGTTGCCGCCGTCCTCCACCAATTCCTGCAAGCCGCCGACCCGGCTCGCGATCACCGCCTTGCCGGCGCGCAGCGCTTCCAGCGCGGCCAGCCCGAAGCCCTCCCAGCGCGACGGAATCACAAACACGTCGCAGCTCTGCAGATGCGCCTGCACCGCCTGGCGCGACAGCCAGCCGGTCTGGCGCACGTTGTCGGCTTGCCGCGTCAGTTCGAAATCGCCCAGGGCGGCGTCGCCGATGGCGATGGCCGCGTACTCCGGCCCCAGCTCCCGCATGGCGCCGAAAAACACGTCGACCCCCTTCTGGTAGTCGAAGCGCCCGGCGAACAAGATGCGCAGCCGGCTGGCCGGCCACGCCACCTCGCCGGCAACCGGCCCCTGCTCGCCGATGCCGTTGCGTATGGTCAGCAGCTTGGCGGCCGGCAGGCCGCGCGCCAGGGCGCTGCGCCTGTCATGCTCGGAAATGCAGACGATGCTTTCGCAGCGCAGCGCCAGCAAGCGCTCGGCCCACGCCACCAGCGCCAGCTTCCAGCCGGCGGCGCGGCGGTCGAAGGCCCAGCCGTGCGCGCAATACACCAGCGGCGGGCGCCCGCCCGGCCACCACATGGTACGCAGCGCGGCACCGGCGAAGGTGCTGTGCGCGTGGACCAGGTCAAACGCGCGGCGCCGCAGCAGTTGCCGCAGCGCCCGCTGCATGGCGCGGATGTTGTGGAGCCGCCCGCCGTTGGCGAACGTCACCACCTCCACCCCGCCGAGGGCGCTCAGGTGTGCGGCCTCGCTGGCAGGCACCAGCACGCACAGGTTTTGCTCGCCGTAGCGGCGGGCCTGATCGGCGATCAGCTCGTCGAGGTACGAGGCGATGCCGCCCTTGAGTACCTCGGCAACGTGTAGGACGGTCGTCATCGGATTGGCGGCCCGATGGCTTAACGGCGGCCGATGGCGAAGTATTCGAAGCCGTGCTCGCGCAGCTGCGACGGCTGGTACAGATTGCGGCCGTCGAAGATCACCGGCTCGCGCAGGCCGGCCTTGACCTGCTCGAAATTGGGCACGCGGAATTCCTTCCACTCGGTGACGATCACCAGCGCGTCGGCGCCGCTCAGCGCCGCCATCGGCGAATGCTCGTAGCGCAGGCGCGCGTCGTCGCCGAAGATGCGGCGTGACTCGTCCATCGCCACCGGATCGTAGGCCGTCACCGTGGCGCCCATCTGCCACAAACCTTCGATCACCACCCGGCTCGAGGCCGCGCGCATGTCGTCGGTGTTGGGCTTGAACGCCAGCCCCCACAGCGCGAAGTGCTTGCCGCGCAGGTCGCTGCCGTAGCGTGCCCGGATCTTGTGCAACAGCAGATGCTTCTGCGCGTCGTTGGCCGCCTCCACCGCGTTGAGCACGCGCACCGGCGAGTCGTTTTCCTCGGCCGTGCGGATCAGCGCCTGCACGTCCTTCGGGAAGCACGAGCCGCCGTAGCCGCAGCCCGGATACAGGAAGTGGAAGCCGATGCGCGGGTCCGAACCGATGCCCACGCGCACCTGCTCGATGTCGGCGCCGAGCTTGTCGGCCAGGTTGGCCAGCTCGTTCATGAACGAGATGCGGGTCGCCAGCATGGCGTTGGCGGCGTACTTGGTCAGCTCGGCCGAACGCACGTCCATCACGATCACGCGGTCATGGTTGCGGATGAACGGCGCATACAGCTCGCGCATCAGCGCCACGGCGCGCTCGTCGTTGGCGCCCACCACCACCCGGTCCGGGCGCAGGAAGTCCTCGACCGCCGCGCCCTCTTTGAGGAACTCGGGATTGGACACCACCGAATACGGCAGCGTCAGGCCGCGCGCCGCCAGCTCCTCGGCGATCGCCGCCTGCACGCGGTCGGCGGTGCCGACCGGCACGGTCGACTTGTCGATCACCACCTTGTAGTCCGTCATGTGGCGGCCGATATTGCGCGCCGCCGCCAGCACGTACTGCAAGTCGGCCGAGCCGTCCTCGTCCGGCGGAGTGCCGACCGCGATGAATTGCAGCTGGCCGAACGCCACGCTGTCCTCGATGCTGGTGGTGAAGCGCAGGCGCCCGGCGGCGACATTGCGGCGCACCATCTCCAGCAGCCCCGGCTCGTGGATCGGAATCTCGCCGTCATGCAGAATCTGGATTTTGCGGGCATCCAGGTCCAGGCACAGCACCTCGTTGCCCATTTCCGCCAGGCAGGTGCCCGTCACCAACCCCACATACCCCGTACCGATGACTGTAATCTTCATTTTTTCTCTGGTTAAATAGTTAAATATTTAAGTCTGCCCCGGACGAGCGGGGCGCCACACTACTTGCTCAATGCTGCGCGACAGCTGGCAGCGGCGCGAACGCCACCGCCGGCGCGGCGATCCCACAGGCGGCCAGCACTTCGCGCGCCGCC
This sequence comes from Duganella paludis, assembly GCF_054461335.1. NCBI lineage: Bacteria > Pseudomonadati > Pseudomonadota > Betaproteobacteria > Burkholderiales > Oxalobacteraceae > Duganella > Duganella paludis. Next base: position 4,925,826 of record NZ_CM136922.1, on the reverse strand, counting down.
CGGTCCCACGAAAAGCGCTGCGCGCGCTGATAGCCGCGCTCGCGCATCTGCTCCCGCAGCGCACCGTCGCCGGCCAAGCGCAGCATGGCGTCCTTGAGCGCCACCGCATCATGCGGATCGAAATACAGGCCGGCGTCGCCGCACACCTCGGGTATCGAGGCCGCCGTCGACACCAGCACCGGGCAACCGCAGTTCATCGCTTCCAGCGGCGGCAGGCCATAGCCCTCGTACAGCGACGGGAACACGAAACCGAGCGCGCCGCCGTAGAGGGTGCGCAGGTCGACGTCGCTGACGTAGCCGAGCCAACGCACATTGGCGGTCTCGACATTGCCGGCGTTGCCGAACACGCGCGGGTTGGCGCCGCCGGCGATGGCGATGTCAAACGGCGGATGGTCCAGCAGCGCCAGGGCCTCGACGATCAGGCGGAAATTCTTGTTGGCGGCCATGCTGCTGACGGCCAGCAGGTAAGGCCTCTGGTGCAGGCCGAAGCGCTCCAGCGCGCCCGGGTCAGGCTGCACCCGCAAGATATGCTCGCCGCCTTCCGGCACCACCACCGTCTTGCCGGTGGGGAAAGCGTACACGGCCTCGAGCTCGCGGCGGGAAAACTCCGACACCGTGAGCAGGTGGCGGGCTCGGCGGCCAAGGGTCGGCATCAACACCCGGTACCACCAGCGGAAGCCGCGGCTATAGGCTTGCGGCATGCGCTCGGTGCCGGCGTCGTGGATCACCACGGCGTGTTCGCGGCGCAGCGCCGGGCCGGTGTTGCACAGGCTCAGCAGCAAGGCGCCGGACGGCACTGCGCGCGGCAACTCGAGCTGCTCCCACGCCGCGCCCTGGCGCTTGCCGACCTGGCGCACCGCGATGTGGCGGTATTGCTCCACCGGCTGCTCGGACTGCGGCACCAGCATCGTGACCGTCAGCCCGGCGACCTGGGGGTCGCCGGCGGCCAGCATGCGGTCGATGGCCGACGCCACCTCGCGCGCGAAGCGATCGACCCCGGTCATGCGGCGGGTCAGGAAGCGTCCGTTGATATACAGCTCTGCCACTATGGCTCCTTATCGATGGCCGGCGCTCAGCGGCGGCCGATGGCGAAGTATTCGAAGCCGTGCTCGCGCAGCTGCGACGGCTGGTACAGATTGCGGCCGTCGAAGATCACCGGCTCGCGCAGGCCGGCCTTGACCTGCTCGAAATTGGGCACGCGGAATTCCTTCCACTCGGTGACGATCACCAGCGCGTCGGCGCCGCTCAGCGCCGCCATCGGCGAATGCTCGTAGCGCAGGCGCGCGTCGTCGCCGAAGATGCGGCGCGACTCGTCCATCGCCACCGGATCGTAGGCCGTCACCGTGGCGCCCATCTGCCACAAACCTTCGATCACCACCCGGCTCGAGGCCGCGCGCATGTCGTCGGTGTTGGGCTTGAACGCCAGCCCCCACAGCGCGAAGTGCTTGCCGCGCAGGTCGCTGCCGTAGCGTGCCCGGATCTTGTGCAACAGCAGATGCTTCTGCGCGTCGTTGGCCGCCTCCACCGCGTTGAGCACGCGCACCGGCGAGTCGTTTTCCTCGGCCGTGCGGATCAGCGCCTGCACGTCCTTCGGGAAGCACGAGCCGCCGTAGCCGCAGCCCGGATACAGGAAGTGGAAGCCGATGCGCGGGTCCGAACCGATGCCCACGCGCACCTGCTCGATGTCGGCGCCGAGCTTGTCGGCCAGGTTGGCCAGCTCGTTCATGAACGAGATGCGGGTCGCCAGCATGGCGTTGGCGGCGTACTTGGTCAGCTCGGCCGAACGCACGTCCATCACGATCACGCGGTCATGGTTGCGGATGAACGGCGCATACAGCTCGCGCATCAGCGCCACGGCGCGCTCGTCGTTGGCGCCCACCACCACCCGGTCCGGGCGCAGGAAGTCCTCGACCGCCGCGCCCTCTTTGAGGAACTCGGGATTGGACACCACCGAATACGGCAGCGTCAGGCCGCGCGCCGCCAGCTCCTCGGCGATCGCCGCCTGCACGCGGTCGGCGGTGCCGACCGGCACGGTCGACTTGTCGATCACCACCTTGTAGTCCGTCATGTGGCCGCCGATATTGCGCGCCGCCGCCAGCACGTACTGCAAGTCGGCCGAGCCGTCCTCGTCCGGCGGAGTGCCGACCGCGATGAATTGCAGCTGGCCGAACGCCACGCTGTCCTCGATGCTGGTGGTGAAGCGCAGGCGCCCGGCGGCGACATTGCGGCGCACCATCTCCAGCAGCCCCGGCTCGTGGATCGGAATCTCGCCGTCATGCAGAATCTGGATTTTGCGGGCATCCAGGTCCAGGCACAGCACCTCGTTGCCCATTTCCGCCAGGCAGGTGCCCGTCACCAACCCCACATACCCCGTACCGATGACTGTAATCTTCATTTTTTTCTCTGTGAACAGTGGATTGACTTTTCCTGAGCCGCGCCACCAATGCGCCGCCCGTTTGTTTTTCACTCTGTCTCCACGGCCACTGCGTCCATTCTGAGGGACGCTACGCTTACAAGCGCGGACCGGGAAACCACTTCAGGCCAGCCTCGTCATTCGCGTCGCAAGCATGCCTACTGTAAACGAAAACCTACATCTTTGACAATCTTTATACTATCGTGCGCGCCCCCGGCAGCAGCGTTTAGAATACCCGGCTTGCCGCTTGCAAGCGGAGTATCGCATTGCAGCAAACTTTACCCCGCACGACATTGCAACGCATAACTTTTTTATATTGAGTATGGCATGATAGTCAACAATGCGCGGTTCTGCAAATCGACCGGCAAACGCGGCGTCATGTAATATCCAGGTGGCAACTTTGCAGAAGCTTGCATATTTGCAGTATTGCCACCATGATGTTTTTTTTACACGGCGTCAATCATTTCCGATACAATCACGCGACGCCCCAAGCATTTCCGGGGAGCGGCTACCGAACGGCGTGGTGATACATTTCTCTTCAGGCGGCCCCATTGAACATCTTATTTTTGAGCCATACGCCGATGGGCGGCACCTTCGTAGTGGGCTCCCACCACTTGGCCAAGGGCTTCGCCCGCCAGGGCCACGCGGTCACACATCTTAGTCCCGCTGTCACGCCCGCCCACGCCTTCAAGGCCAAGGATCCCTTCGAACGTGAACGACTGCGCCGCTGGTGGCGCGGCGGACGCCTGATCAACGGCGTGCGCGACCTCATTCCTGGCGCCTTGCTGACCTGGGGCATGGCACGCCGGCTCGGCGACCCCTTCCGCTACTACGGACGCGGGGTGTACCAGTCGGCCATGCGGCAATTGCGCCGGGCCGCGTCGGCGCCGCCGGACGTAATCTTCATCGACGAACCGCGACTGGGCTATCTACTACAGGCCTGGCCACAGGCGCGCGTGGTTTACCGCCCGACCGACCTGTATGCGCAGATTCGCGGCGACGCCAGCATCACCGATGCCGAGCGGGCCGTGATCGCGCGCGCCGACGCCTTCATCGCCACCTCCGAGCCGGTCGCCGCGCACCTGCGCGCGATGGGCGCCAGCGACGTGCTGGTGCTGGAAAACGGCGTCGACCTGGCGCATTTCACCGCCGGCCCCGACTACGATGTTGAAAGCGAGCTGCCGCCGACCCCGCGCGCAGTGTACGCGGGAGCGCTCGACAACCGCTTCGGCCTCGACAGCCTGGAGGCGGCGGCCCGGCACAATCCGGCGGTCAATTTTGTCGTGATCGGCCCAGCCAACAAGGACATCGGCACGCGCTTGAGCGCCCTGCCCAACGTCTTCCCGATGGGGGCCATCCCCTATGAAAAGCTGCCCAGCTACCTGCGCCGCTGCCAACTCGCGTTGCTGCCGCTGTCGGACGATCCGTCCAACCGCGGCCGCAGCCCGATGAAGATTTTTGAATACGCATCGCTCGGATTGAGCATTGTCGCGACTGCAACAGAAGAGTTAGAAAGACGAAGATTGCCGTTTTTGCTCGTTGCACAATCTCCACAGGATTTTTCTTTCCATGTGGCACAAGTCGTTTCAGATGGCTTACTATATCAACGTGCTGACGCAATCGCATACGCCGCAAGCCAGGATTGGCTGCAGAAATGCGACGACGCTTTGGCACATTCCACGAAGGCAGCACAGCATCATGATTAAACGGAAAAAAGTCGTTCCCCTGCAAGGGCCCCTTGCTTTCGCCCGGCCTGTATGGTGGTTACACCCATCGGCCCTGGTCTGCGGCGTCTTAATTCCCATCTATCTGTTGCTGTGGTGGGCTGGTTTGCGGACGCAGGGGGCGATTTCGACCGCGAAGAGCCTGTTTTTCCTGGAAGGGCCAATCGCGGTGCTCGGCTTGCTGGGTTTGCTGGCGCTGGCGCTCGGGACATTTTCCCCGGTGCGGGCGACGCCGGTACAGCAACTCGCAACGCGCAAGTTCTGCTCGCCGCGCGTGTTGACGCTGCTGGCCTTGCTGGCGCTGTTTGGCTATGTGTATTGGTTCAAGGATTTGATATTGCACCCGGCCACGTTGCTGACGGCATTGAAGAGCAAGGGTTCGATCACGTATGCGCTGCGGTCATCGACCGAACGCAGCGCGGGGTTGGCGAGCATGGCCCAGCTGGGCTTGCCTTTCCTGGTGTTGTACTCGCATGCCCGCTGGGCCGGCGGCGCAGCGATGCTGGGTAGGCGGCACCACTGGCTGTTCGGGGCCTTGCTCTGCTGCATGTTTTTCCGGGCCTTCGCGTGGGGCGAGCGGGTGGCCTTGATCGAGGCGGCGATTGCGATTGGTTTTGTTTGGGTGTCTTTTGCCCCCATTAAGTCGACCTTGCTCAAACGACTGCTGCCATGGCTGCCGTTGTTGGGCGGGGTGGGGGTGGTGTTGCTGTTTGCGGCCGGAGAATATTTCCGCTCGTGGGGCTACTATGCGAAATCCCATGCGTCGTTCTGGGACTTTATCCTGCAGCGATTGATGAATTACTACTTCACGGCGCTGAACACCGGCGCCGGGATTTTAACGATGTATGACTGGCCGACGTATTCGATGGAAAGCGTGCTGCGGTGGCTGCACAAACTGCCGATCCTGGGACCGATTTTCACGTTCCTGGTTCACGGCAAGCCACTGAACCTGCTGTTCTTGAGTATGTACGGCGACCCGGAATTCAACAATCCTTCCGGCCTGTTTTTCGTGTTCTCCGATCTGGGCATAGTCGGGGGGCTCGCGCTGTTCCTTCTGATCGGGGCCACCGCGAAGTACGTTTATGCCAACTGGCGCAATTCGGCCACGGCTGTTGGCGCAATGTATTTCGTGTTCCTGATGATGTTCATGGAATTATTCCGCTATTTTTACCTTGGCGATCCGAGATGTTTCATGGTCGTCCTCGGTTTTGCCCTTGGCGCACTTAACTTTGTAGAGGTAAATCATGAAACATCTATCCCGCCGAAACTTTCTGGCAACCTCCGTCGCAGGCACCACGCTCCTGCTTAACAGCCCGTTCGCTTTCGGGCAAGTCACCGTCACCCGCACTCCGTGGCCGTCGGCTGCCAGCGAGGGTTCGGTGTCGGCGCAAACCACCGAGCTGCAAAGTCTCATTAACCGCGGCATCCCGGTCCTGATCCGCGCCGGTGCCCCGCGCGCCATCTCCAAGCTGGTGATCGCCAATGCTATAGCGGTTGATATCGCCGGTGAAACGGGCGCCGTGATCAATGTCATGACCACCCTCGACGGCGCTTTCCGCGTCTACAGCGCACCGCGCGCCTACTTCAGCAACTTCTCGATCGTCTGGCCGGGTACCGGCCGCGCCAGCCCGCGCAACAACGCCGCGCCGGGCATCTATGTGGCCGGATCGCCCAACGTCGTCATCGACAACGTTTCGGTGAGCCGTCCTTCCGGCGCCGGCATCCTGCTGAACGGCTGCACCGCGCCGAAAGTGACCAATACCAAGGTCGACAACACCGGCGCCGATGGCATTCACTTCGCCAACTGCAGCGACGTGCTGGCCTCCAACCTGACCACCGCCTTCACCGGCGACGACGGCGTCGCTTTCGTCGACTACGACGACCGTGCCGCCCCGGGTGGCTTCACGCTGGTGGGCGCCAAGATCACGGAATCGCTGGCGCGCGGCCTGGCCATCGTCGGCGCCTCGCGCGGCACGGCCACCGATATCATCATTGACGGCTGCGCCTCCAACAATATCCACATTGAACAGGATCCCGCTTACAAGACGCGCTTCCCGTCCGACATCACGGTACGACGCGTGACCGCTACGCGCTCCGGCGGCACCCTACCGAAAGCCGGCAATCAGTATGGCATCAACGTGCTGCGCGCCACCAAGGTGCTGCTCGACGACATCCAGGTCAGCAACGGCACCGGCATGGGCATTTCCGTGGTCGCCTCGCAAAACGTGGCACTGAGCAATGTGCGCTCGAGCGGTTCGCCGGTCAACGGCATGCGCATCATCAACTGCACCACGGTCACGCTGAGCAAGGTGAAGCTCCAGGACACCGTCTCGCAAATCATCTACATTGGTGACTCCAACGGGGTGACCGGCGATGCTGAAGTGACCTACGTGCGCACCACCACCCTGCCGGCAGTGCAGATCTCCAACAGCAAGAATATCGGTATCAATGCACTGAGCTATGTCGGCTTCCCGATTAACACCTTGAAGCTGGCTTCGACCAGCAACACGGGTACCCTGGTCATTAAAGACACACCGCCGGCGGCCACCTCGCTGGTCAACGGCGTGCTGGCGGTCGTAACGCAGACCTACAACGGCGTGCGCCAGGCAACCGATAGCCTGGCGATTACTTTCCCGAAATAAGCAGTGCTGCGTCAGCATGGAAAACGGCGCCCGCGGGCGCCGTTTTTTATTATCTGAGCAGCATTTCCCGCGTCTTCGGCGGCACGGCCTGACTCAGCTCGACCAGAAAGCGGTCCAGCACCGGCCACGCTTGCTGAACCTCCTGCGGATCGCGCACCGACTGCGAGGCCCGCACCAGGATGCCGTCCGGGATGGTGCCGTTGAAGCCGTCCTTGAGGATGCGCATCCGCGTTTCCATGGCGTTTTCGCTGTAAAGCGAACCGATGCGGATCCAGTAGCTGACCGCTTCGATATTCCGCCCCGAGGTCGCCACCATGTGCTTGCCGGTGGCCGCAGCGCCGCTCGGACCGCTGAGCGGGAACACCGCCGGCGCCAGACTGTTGACTTTGTAGCCTTGGGCCACGTAGCACAGGTCCGGCCGGTGCACCTTCACTTCCTGCTGTTGCTTGTGCCCCCAGGCCAACGCCAGCATGACCACTTCGCCCTTGCTGTTGGAATAGGTGCGCATCACGGTCTGGTCATACGGCTGGTCGATATTCGGTTCGCCAGTCGAGGTGCTGACCTGGGCGCCCACAGTCGGCACCAGGCGCCAGTCACCGAAGGACTTGGGTACCGTGGTCTCGAGATCGGGCGGATTCTGCACGCTGATCAGGGTCGGGCGCGCTACCACCGCGCCAACACCGGCGGCCACCAACAGCGCCGCAGCGACCACGCTGGTCTTGAGCGCCAACACGGGAAGTTGGAATTTCATTTGCCCTCCTTGGCAACAGCACGGCCGCGCCAGCGGCCCCAGGTGGTGGAGATGGTGCGCAGCATGGTATCCATGCCGATGATCAGCATCAGGCCGCACAGGAACAGCACCATGCCGGAGAAACCGTGCAAGAAGCCCTGCCCCGCCTCGTCGCCGAGGTGGAAGGTGATCAGCGCCAACACGATGACGCGGGTGACGTTCGAGGCGAACGAAATCGGCACGATCAGCAACGCCAGCATGATGTTGCGGAACGCCGACTCATGGCGCATCACGTTCAGGTACAGCAGGCCCAGCGCTTCGAGCGTGAACAAGGAGTTCAAGCCCGAGCAGGCATCCGCCACCAGCAACTGGTAGGGTCCGATATTGATGATGACGCCGGCGCGCGAAACCGGGTAGCCGAGCAGGTACAGCAGTTCTTCGGCCGAGTAGGACACCGCCACTTTGAGCGGCTGTGTGACGGCGTCGACCAGCGAACCGGGCAGCGGCACCATAAAGCACAGGAAGAAAAAGGCGAACCATAGATGGCGGGCCACGGCGCCGCCGAAAAACAGCAAGGTTAGCCCCAGCAGTACCGGCATCAGCGAGCCGACCTCAAAGATCAGCACCGATTGCGAGCGGCCCACGATGAACAGCAGCAGGCCGATCACCAGCACGGTGTAGCCGGCCAGCGGCGCCGGCCGCACCGGCACCGCCTCGACGGCGACGCTCTTGGCGCGGTACCACAATAGCCACAAGGCCACGGCCAGCACAATCGGGCCGTGGGCGTTGCGGTCGGTACTCCAGACGCCCTGGAACAGGTCGATGAAGCTGGGCACATAGGCCGCGAGCAGGCCCAGCAGCACAACCATGGCGCCCGCCATAGGGCGCCAGCCGGCGCCGGCCTGCGGCACGTCGGGGGCGATCGCACGCATCGTTTCCACCTTAGAAATCAACCAATACGGTGCCGATCACCACCGCGCCGCTTTGCGTGACCTTGTCGGCCATTGCGTTCAAGTCATCGAGCCGTGTCTTGTCCTTGCGGGCCACCAGCAGCACGCCTTTGGCACGCATGGCCACGGCCAGCGGATCGGCGCCGAGGGCCCAGGCCGGCGCATCGTACAGCACCACGTCGTACAGCGATTCCAGGCGCGTGTTGAGGGCGCCGAAGGCGGAGCGGTTGAGCATCTCCTGCGGGTTCGGCGGCACGGTGCCGGCCGGCAGCACCGACAGCGACAGGAAATGCTCGATCTTGGCCACCGCCTCCAGATCGGCACGCCCGGCCAGCACGTCGGACAGGCCGGCGCGTCCCTTGAGCGCGAAAATCTCGTGCTGGCTCGGCGCGCGCATGTTGGCGTCGACCAGCAGCGTGCGCTCGCCCAACTGGGAGAACACCACCGCCAGGTTGGCCGCCAACAGGCTGGCGCCGTCGCCGCTGTCCACCGCCGCCACCAGCAGAGCGCTGTGACCGCGCGTAAACCAGCTCAGCATCAGCTGGCTGCGCACCGCGCGCAACGATTCGACCTGGGCGCTGAACGGCTCGTAGGCCGCCTTCAGGTGCGGCGAGTAGCCGCCCTCGCCGACCTGCAGGTACGGATAGTCGAACTGGCGCGCCAGGATTTGCTGAATGTCGGCTTCGGTGATCAGGCCCAGACGCATGGCAGCTTCGCCGAAGCGTATGCCCAGCTCCTTCTGCATGCGCAACACGCGCTCGGCGTTCTCCGGCGTGATTTTGCCGGAGTCGAGCAGCAGGCCGCCGATGCTCGATTCACGGCGCGGGGCGTTCTCGCCCGCTTCAGTATTAACGATCGCTGGTTGTGTCATCATGTTTTCCATATTTTAGTTCAGCTGCAACGCGCGCGAGGCAGCCCGGGAGCCCAGACGGCGCTTCGAGCGGCGCACGGTGGAACCGTTCCAGTCGATGCTGCCCAGTACCGGCAGCTGCGCCAACTCCACCAGGTCGTGTTCCGAACGCACGCGGCGGTCGAACATCTCCAGCACCAGCGTCAGGATCACACCCAGCATGGTGCCAACCAGCGCGGCCACCAGCGTATTGAGCCACACGATCGGAGTGGCCGGGTACAGCGGCGACACGGCCGGATTCAGCAGCGACACTTCCGACTGCTCGTAGGCGCCTTCGATGCTGGTCTGCGACAGGCGCAGCGCGGTGGCGTCGAGCGCGCGTTGGGCACTTTCCACATCGCGCTGCAGCACGCCGAGTTCATCGCGGGTACGATTGAGTTCCAGCAGACGGGTCTTCTGCTCCTGCAGGGCGGCGCGGATCGAGGCTTCGCGCTGTTGCAGGATCTGGGCGTTGTTGCCCACCGAGCTGCCGGCCAGGCCGGACTGGGCGGCCAATTCCGAGCGCAGCTTGTCCAGTTCGGCCTTGCTGCTCTGGTACAGCGGGTGGTTCTGAGCCAGGCGCGACGACACTTCGGCGAACTTCGCCTCGGCCGAGGATACCTGGGTTTTCAGGTTCAAGATCAGCGGGTTACCAGCTACATCCGGGGATTCGCCGCCGCTGCGCACCATGCGGTCGCGCGAGTTCGCTTCCATCAGGGCGCCCTGGGCCGCCACCAGCTGCGACGACAGGTCGTTGAGGCGGTTGGACTCGACGTCGAGACGGTTGTCCACGCTCACCAGGCCGTGCTCCTGCTGGTACTTCGACAGACGGCTTTGCGCCGCCTCATAGTTGTCGCGCAGCTGCTTGATCTGCACCGCGAAATACGAGCTGGCCTTGCGCGACGGATCAACCTTGAGCGCCACGTTGGCGTTCTGGTACTCGTGGGCGAAGGCGTTGGCGATCGCGGCCACGAAGTCGGGGTCGGAACCGCGGAAGCTGATCTCGATCACGCTGCTTTCGCGCGACGGCGTGATGTCGAGCTTGCGCAACAGCAGATCGGCCAGCCAGTCGCGGATATCGCCGCGGCCTTCGGTGGCGTCGCGGAACTGCTCGACCACCGCCGGCGCCTGCGCCAGCTTGAGCGCATCGACCACGCGCAGGGCGACGTTCTTGCTGCCGATGATGTCGATCTGGGTGGCGATGAAGCCCGGCATCATGGAACCGGCCGACGGCTGGCCGGTGACCGGATCGAGACCTTTGTAGTTCAGCACAACCGTGGCGGTCGCCTTGTATGACTTGGGCCACAGCAGGCTGCCGACCAGCACCAGTACGATCGTGGAGATCGCCACCGACAGCAGCACGACTTTGCGTGCCCGCAGTATCATTAGAAATTGAGAAAAATTCATGGCCAATGCTCACGTTGTAGTACTAAATTTACCGGCCGCCTTGCGCGGCCGGGACGAAGTTAAAACAGGCTTTCCTTGACGTAGACCACGTCGTCGACCTGCACCAGGTCGTCGTGCTTGGCGTCGAGCACCTGCAGCTGGCCATTGGCGTCGCGGCGCTTGATGCGGATGCCGCGCTCGGTGCCGCGGGCGGTCAGGCCGCCGCCGGTCGAGAGCGCCTGCAGCACGGTCATGCCACGCTCGAGCTTGAAGGCGCCGGCACGCTGCACTTCGCCGTAGATGTAGAAGCGCGGAGCGCGTTCGATGTACAGCACGTCGCTGCCGCTGAGCTCGTAATTGCGCGACAGGTCGCCGGTGCGCATCATCTCCACCACGTCGACCGTTTCCTTGGTGGTCTGGCCGTTGCGCTTGCGGATCACCGAGATGCTGTCGCCGCCTTCAGGCAAGATGCCGCCGGCCTGGGCCAGCAGGTCCAGGATGGTGCGGCGCGCTTCGAGCGGATAGCGGCCCGGACGCAGCACCTGGCCCAGCACCGACACCTGCTGGCTCTGTACCAGGCTGACCAGGATGTTGACCTGCGGCTGCTTGACGATCTTCTTGCTTTCCAACAAACCCGCAATCTTGCGCTCCGCGTCGGGCACGGTCAGGCCGTCGACGTTCACCTGGCCGAGCAGCGGGAAGCTGATATTGCCGCCTTCGGCAATTTTGGTCTCGACCGTCAGGTCAGGATTGTTATAGACGCTGACCCGGACCACGTCCCCCGCGCCCAGCACCACATCGGCGGCGGCGGCGTGGCCACCGAATACCGCAGTCACCGCGACCACCAAACCCAGCAAGAGTCGTTTCATCATAGCATTCTTTCAATATTATTATAAAAAGGAAAAGCGCTGCATTACTTCAGCCCGGCCACGCCACGCGCGGTCGAATCGGTCGCCTGCGCTGGCGCCGAGGCCGCAGGGGCGGCCGGCGCCGGCGTCTTGGCGCCCGGCGTCATGGCGGGATTGAGATAGTCGATCTTGGCCAGTCCGCGCAATTTCGCCAGTTCGGCTTCGGCCACCTGCTTGGTCTGCTGATTGGTCAAGAACTGCTGAATCTGCGGCGTGGCCTGCGCCAGCGTGACCGGCGCGTCCTTGACGTCGACGACCTGGCTCAACACGCTGCGTTCGCCTTCGCGGACGATGAAGAGCTGCCCCGGCTTCATGGCCAGCAGGCGCGCGCTCAGCTCCGGCGGCAGGTCCGAGCTGCTGCGGCTGATCTGGCCGCGCGCGTACTTGACGCCGTTGGCGTCGAACCAGGCGGCAACCTGCTCAAGCGACGTGGCCTTGTCGATGGTTTCCTTGGCCTTGTCGTTCAGCTCGGCCGTCGGCAGCACCAACTGGCGCATGTCGAACTGCTTGCGCTGCGCGAAGAACTGCGGGTTCTTCTCGAAATACGCGCTGACGGCGGCGGCGCTCGGCGGCGTCGGCGCGCCGACGCGCTTCTGCAGGTAAGCCTGCGCGATGATCTGCGCCTTGGCGCGCTCGATCGCCTGCACCACCTTGGGATCGCGCTCGAGCTTTTCTTTGCCGGCGGCGTTCAGCAACAGCTGACGATCCACCAGGCTGCTCAGCACCTGCTTGCTGGCGGTCTCTTGCTGGGCCGGCTGCACGCCGGCGCGCTGCAGCTCTTCGTTCAGCTGCGACACCGTGATTTCCTCGCCGTCAACGCGGGCCAGGGCCTGACCGCTTTTCGGGCTACCCTTCTCGCCGCCGCAAGCACTCAACACCGCAGCGGACACCACCGCCAGCACCAGGCTACCTGCACGCACCGCCATTTTTTTATGCACGATATTCATTGTTTCCATCATTAGTAAGAGTTAAAGCCTGCGCGGCCAGACCATGAACGAGTATGCAAGACACAACGTTGATTGTCAAACTTGCAAATTATAAACACCTTAAGGACACCAAAAAACGACAACGCTTCAGTGCGCGTTCTCGCGCTTGAGAACCACGGCCACTGTACGGAAGATAATCCACAGATCGAGCCACAGCGACCATTTGCGCACGTAGTCGAGATCGTACCGGATGCGCGCTTCCATCTTGTCGAGCGTCTCGGTCTCCCCGCGCATGCCGTTCACCTGCGCCCAGCCCGTGATGCCGGGCTTGACCTTGTGGCGCAGCATATAACCTTTGATCAGCTTGCGGTACTGCTCATTGTGCGCCACCGCGTGCGGGCGCGGACCAACGATGCTCATCCGGCCTTGCAGGACGTTGATGAACTGCGGCAGCTCGTCCAGCGAGCTACGGCGCAGGAAGGCGCCGATCGGCGTGACCCGGGCGTCGTTCTTGGTGGCCTGGGTGACCTTGGCGCCATCTTCCGTGACCCGCATCGAACGGAACTTGTACACAATGATCTCCTCCCCGTACAGGCCGTAGCGGCGCTGGCGGAAGATCACCGGCCCCGGCGACGACAGCTTGACGGCGATGGCGATCACCAACATGATCGGCAGCAGCATCAGCTGGATCACCGCGCCGATGACGATGTCGCTCAGGCGCTTGATCACGCTGTCGACCCCGGTAAATGGCGTCTCGCAGATGGCGATCACCGGCATGCCGCCGACATTGTCGAAGCGCGCCTGCATCAGGTCGAAGACGTAAATATCCGGCAGGAAATAGACCGAGGCCGTGGTGTCCTGCAGCTCTTCGAGTAATTTGCGGATGCGCGGCTGGGCCGACAGCGGTTGGCTAATGTAAATCATTTTGATCTGATTGGCGCGCACATAAGCGGCCACATCGCCCATCGCGCCGAGCACCGGATGCCCCATGTTGGACGGGTGGCGGTCCGCCGTGCGGTCGTCGAAGTAGCCGACCATGCGCATGAACAGGTTGGGGTTGCGCTCCATGACGCTGGCGAACTTCATGCCGACGTCGTTGGCGCCGACGATGATGGCCGTGCGCAGCTCGCCCTTGTCGGCCGGGCGCCCGCCCAACAGGCCGGACACCAGATGGCTGGCCAGCATGACCACCGGCGTGGCGATGAACCAGGCCAGCAGCACGCGGCGATCGAAATGGCGGCCCATGCCGGCGACCACGCCCAGCAAGCACAGGATGGCCACCGTGATCATCCAGCCCGTGACCACGTCGCGGGTGTAGGCCAGCATGCGGCCGGCGCGCCAGTTGCGGTACGGTTCGATCATCTGGTAGACCGACGAGGAGATGAAAAACGCCAGGATCATCAGGATCAAGGCGTAGCCATCACAACGCTGGACAAACAACAGCGAGCAAAGGTAAAGCGTGCCCATGACGATCAGCGGGTCGACCACCCGCTGGAAGAACGAAATAATCGGGATATCGGAAAATGTCATGGATGGTTCCGTCTAAAACTGGACGCTGGCGGTCAGCGAAGCACCATTGGCGCGATAACGGTTGGTAAATGTGGAGTTGCTCGAGCGCGATTCGCGGAAAGCATTCAAGTTGAGCGACAGGCTCTCGTGGAACACATAGCTGGCGCCGGCCGACACGCGGCGGAAACTATCCTCGGGTCGCAGCGCCGGCGCCGCGCCGGCGGCCTGGAACAGGTCGCGCTTCACATAGCGGGCGTCGGCGTTCAGGCGCACGCGCGCCTGCACCGACCATACGCCGCTCACGCTGGCGCCCTTGTCCTGGCTGTAGGCCACTGTACTGATGCCGTCGAACGGTGTGTATTCCCGCCACAGATTGCCGGTCAGCTTGACGGTGGCGGCGGGCGACCAGTCGACCACGAGACGACCGTCGAGCCCGCTGGAATCATTGCTGGTGAAGACCTCGTTGCGGCGCCGCGCCCAGCCGCCGAGAAACTCGACTTGCGTCACCGGGCTGTACTTCCACGAGATCTTCAGCTTGGCCTCGTCCTGGCGGAAGCTCTGGGTCGACACCACGCCATTGACGCGGCGCGGCTGCAGGTAGTCGGTATCGATGCGGCCGAACTGCAAGCCGACCGAACTGCCGCTCGCGGCCAGGTAATCGAAACCGACCGTCGAGCTTTTGCCGTCGCGGTCGAGGTAGGCCTGCGACGGCAGGTCGTTGCGCGAATCATTGCGACTGACGCCGCCGCGCACTTGCCAGCTCGGGTGGAAACGGTAGCGCAGTTCAAAATTCTGGCCGCGGTTGGTGCGCAGATTGCGGTCGGTCGAGTGGTAATCGGTGAACGCCGGCAGCGACTCGGTGTAGTAAGCGCCCAGCGTACCGCTGAGGTGGGTACCCAAGGCCCACAGCCAGTCGCCGTTGACTTGCTTGCCGGTGTAGTTCAGCACTTCCAGGCGGTCGAAGTCCACCTTGCTGGCTTGCGCGGTAACGACGAAACGCTGCAGCCCAACCGGGCGATCCAGCCGCAAGCCGGCGTACTTGGTCACGTATTTGTCCGAGCGCTCGCCGGTATCTTGGCTGCCGTCGTCGCGCAAGCGCAGCAAATTGTCGTCATAGCTGTAGATGATGCCGCCAAACGGATGCAGCGTATCGCTGAGCGCGGCATGCGCCGGCAAGATGCTGGCGATGCTCAGGGTCAAAACCGAGGCCAGTTGCAGCCCGCGGCGCGCTGCGAAAGGCACGCCCATATTTTCTCGCATGGAATTCAGCATGATGACTTATCTGTAGGAGATTTTTCTTATGAAATTTACCAGTAACTCCACTGGCCCGTGGCCACCACCCATATGCCAAGCAGACCATTGGTCGTGGCGTGCGCCAGAACCGGCGACCACAACGACCCGCTGCGCACATACAACAGACTGTATACCAGTCCGGCAACGATCCCTGCAAGCCACAAAGTGTGCTCAAAACCAAATAATAACACCGTAACAACAATTGCCCATTTTTTCACTTGTGCGGGACGCACGGACAGGAAATCGACAGCGGTGAGCCAACGCATCAGGAAGGAGCGCCAGAACAACTCCTCCATCACCGGCACCACCAGCGCCGCGCCACACCAGCGCGTCACCACCAACACCCAGTTGAGCCGGTCGCCGTCGCGCGGATCGAAACCGGCGGCGTCGCCGACAACCATCCAGCGCGCATCCAGGTTCACCCACAGCACCAGGACCACCGCCCCTGCCAACACGGCAATCATAACATTCCGCCAATTAAACGGCCATTTCGTTAACTCTTGATAGTCACGCCAAAAATAGGCCAGCGCCACACCCACCGCAGCGATTTTCACCGGATAGAGCCAGCGCATCTGTTGCGCATCGACCCCGGCACGTGCAAGCAGATCGGCCAGGACGATGAAGCCCATGTACAGGGCGAACGGCAGGATCCGGGCCAGCGAAGCGCGTTCAACCATTGGCGTGCCGTTTCTCGATCTCTTCCCAGCGCTCCAAGGTCTGCAACAGCTGCGCCTCGATTTCATCGACGCGGGCGCTGATGCGGCGCGCTTCCGCAGCGTTCTTTTTGTAAAAGTCGGGGTCGCTCAGCTGCAGCGTCAGCGCGCTCTGCTCGTCCTCGAGCGCGGCAATTTGCTTAGGCAATTCCTCAAGCTCGCGCTGTTCCTTGAAGCTGAGTTTTTTCCCCTTGCTCGCCGGCGTCGGGACCGGCGCGGCCACGCTGACCTTGGCCGGCGCCGCCTTGGCGCTGGCGGCCACGGTGTCGCGCACCCGCTCCCAGTCGCTGTAGCCGCCAACGAACTCGCGCCAGTGCCCCTCGCCTTCGGCGACGATGACCTGGGTCACCACGTTGTCGAGGAAGGTGCGGTCGTGGCTGACCAGGAACACGGTGCCGGTGTACTCTTCCAGCAGCTCTTCCAGCAACTCCAGCGTATCGATATCGAGGTCGTTGGTCGGTTCGTCCAGCACCAGGCAATTGGCCGGCTTGGCGAACAGGCGCGCCAGCAGCAGGCGATTGCGCTCACCGCCGGACAGCGACTTGACCGGCGAGCGCGCGCGTTCGGGCGAGAACAGGAAATCGTTCAGGTAACTCATCGAATGCTTGCGCTGGCCATTGACCTCCACCCAATCGCTGCCGGGGGAAATGGTGTCGACCAGGCTGGCCTCCTCGTTGAGCTGGGTACGCATCTGGTCGAAGTACGCCACCTGCAACTTGGTGCCGAGCTTGGCCACGCCGCTGTCGGGAGCCAGTTCGCCCAGGATCATCTTCAACATGGTGGTCTTGCCGGCGCCGTTGGCGCCGATCAGGCCCACCTTGTCGCCGCGCAGGATGGTGCCGGTAAAGTTGCTGACGATGGCGCGGCCGCCATAGGTCTTGCTGATGTTTTCCAGTTCGGCCACCACCTTGCCCGAGCGCTCGCCGGAAGACACCTCCAGTTTGACCTGCCCCTGCTGTTCGCGGCGCGCGGCGCGCTGCAATCGCAGCGCCTCGAGACGGCGCACGCGCCCCTCGTCGCGCACCCGGCGCGCCTTGACGCCCTTGCGGATCCAGATTTCTTCCTGCGCCAGCACCTTGTCGAATTTGGCGTTCTCCACCTCTTCGTTCTCCAGCAGCTCGGCCTTGCGCGCCTGGTAGGTGGTGAAGTTGCCGGGGAACGACAGCAGGCGGCCACGGTCGAGCTCGATGATGCGGGTGGCGACGTTGTCGAGGAAGGAGCGGTCGTGGGTGATGAACAGCACGCTGCCCTTGAAGTCGCGCAGCAGGCCTTCGAGCCACATGATGGAGGTGAAGTCGAGGTGGTTGGTCGGCTCGTCGAGCAGCAACACGTCCGGCGCCGACACCAGCGCGCGCGCCAGCGCCACACGCTTTTGCATGCCGCCCGAAAGCTCCTTCATCAGCAGGCTGCCCGGCAGGTTCAGCTTGTCCAACACGGTTTCCACCTTGTTGTTGACGTTCCAGGCGTCGGCAGCGTCGAGCTGCACCTGGATATCGTGCATGCGCTCCATCAGGGCGTCGTCGTCGCCTTGGCCGAACTGCCCGGTCAAGGCCTCGTACTCCTTCAGCAGTCCCGGCAGCTCGCCGAGACCGGAAGCAACCGCGTCGTGGACGCTCATGTCCGGATCAAACACCGGTTCCTGCTCGACATAAACAATGCTCAGGTTCTGCTGCATGACCAGCAGGCCGTCGTCGAGCTTGAACTTGCCCGAGATGATTTTCAGCAGCGACGACTTGCCGGTGCCGTTGCGGCCGATCAGGCCGACGCGCTCGCCGACTTCGAGGGAGAATTCCGCGTGATCAAGCAGCGCGACGTGGCCGAACGCAAGTTGCGCCGAGGATAAAGAGATGACTGCCATAGTGATATGAGAAGCTGCCGGACGCTGCGACAAGCCAGCGAAAGCGGCGGGTTGAATTGAAACGGCATTGTAACGCTATCAACCCTTGGCGCGGCAAAACAATTGTGCATTGCAGTAGAAACAAGCAACGCTAGTAGCACGGCTACGGCTCCGCTATAATGGCGCGCGTTGTCTCCCCGTAGCACAATGGATAGTGCACATGCCTCCTAAGCGTGGGATACTGGTTCGATTCCAGTCGGGGGGACCATCTCACATCGCTTGCAACTATAAGTTGCTCAGAGTATTATTTCTGATAATAAACTTATTATCTAAATAACTCCATGTCCCGCACCGCTGCCTTTATCCTACTACTCCTGCTTTTCGCTTGCATTTGCTGGGCCGCTGCAAACGGGGATTTCTGCGCAACCCAACACGATTGCAAATAGCAGCCGCAGACTGCGGCTCCCGCATAACATGCATCGGAATGGTGTGGCGCAGCAAAAATCCGCACTATCCGCACACGCCTCACAGGGCAGAGCACGATTGCACTGCAACGAAATACGGTGCCATCAGGCATAGCTGGGTTAAAATTGCAGCAATTGAAAGTATTTGCGCAGCAATAAGAAACCAGACCCCATGACCCGAAGCGTAAAATCCATCCTCACTTCTCTCTACGTCCGTGCCTCCGATGTCTATCTGAAGGCCGCGCTACGCCGCAGCTGGGCAAGTCGGGCGCAAGCCTTGCGTGCCGAGCAGGCGGCGCTTGGCGACACTTTCGACGTGGTGATCTCGCTCACCTCCTATCCGCCGCGTTTCGCCACCCTGCACCTGACGCTGCAGTCACTGCTGTTGCAGGCCCACGCGAAAAAAAGGGTGGAACTGTGGATCGCGGAAAAGGATATGGGCCAACTGCCCCAGCAGGTGAAGGATCTGACAGCCTATGGCCTGCAGATTAGCAGCTGCGAGGACACGCGCTCGTATAAGAAATTGATTCCCGCATTGCTCAAGTATCCGACGCTGCCGATCGTGATCGCGGACGACGACGCTTATTACTGGCCAAGCTGGCTCGACGAATTGATCGACGCCGGCAAAGCCAACGGCGACAAGGAAGTGATCTGTCATCGCATGCACTACATCCGGCACGGCGCGGGTGGCCTGCCGCTCCCCTATCGCCAATGGGAAAGCGAGTCGCAACGCCGCGACGCCAGCGCGCATCACTTCCCGACCGGCTTGGGCGGCGTGCTGTATCGCCCCGGCGTCCTGCCGCCGGAAGTGTTTGATCGCCAGGCCTACATGGAACTGTGTCCGACCGGCGACGACATCTGGTTTTATTGGATGGCGCGCCAGAACGGTGCAACCTTCCGATGCGTGCAGGTCACCAGCTATATCCATAACTGGCGTGGCTCGCAAAAGGCGGCGCTGGCCAATCACAACGTCGGCAACGATATGAACGATGTGCAGTTGAACGCGATGATCAAACGCTTTGGTTATTTCACCTGATTCATGCCCGCACAGTTCGTTGCTCCACTATTTGAAATCTTGTATACTGCACAACGAACTTCCCCTTAACGCCCACGTCCCACCTCGCCCATGCCTAGCATCCGAAACGTGACACCTCTCGCCAAGAAAGTCGCCCCATGATCGAATCGGCTCAAATCGAGCAGCCGCTGTTTGCAGTCATCGTGCCGCTTTATAACAAGCGGAATACCGTGGAACGCACCATTCGCTCCGTCTTGGCGCAGACCGAACAACGCTTCGAACTGATCATTGTGGACGACGGCGGGACGGATGACAGCGTGGAACTCGTCGAGGCTTTTTCCGATCCCCGTTTGCGCTTGATTCGCCAGCCGAACATGGGTCCCGGCGGTGCCCGCAACCGTGGCGTAGCGGAATCCACTGCGCCGTTTTTGGCATTTCTGGATGCGGACGACAACTGGCGTCCACGGCATTTGGAGCGCGCCCTGGCGGCGCTCGAGGAAAATCCTCAAGTGGCGGCTTTCGTCTCCTCATTCGATGTGGGCGATTACGCGCAGATCTATCCCAACAAAATACCGATGCTGGTCAATCAGTCCGGCGTTTGGACCATGCCCCAGGACTCCACTCCCGAGCAAGTGAAATTGGGGGTGGACGCCAGTCAGACCAGCTGCATGGTTGTGCGCCGGTCTTCCTTCGAGAAATACGGCGGATTTTACGAAAAAAATCGATGCACGTACGGTGAGGACACTTATATGTTTGCACCGATGTTCATCTGCGAGCCCATCTATTTCTCGCTGCATCAAGAAGTGGACTTTCATGTGGAGGATTCCGCCTTGGGGCAAGCGCACGCTGGCGCCCATCCACCCCACCCTTCGCTGGTCGATCCGGAGCCATTCAAAAAGCTCGGTGCGTCGCAGCCCGTTTTGCTTGCCAAATATCTGGCAATTCAACGGCAGATCTACACGCGGCGATTGGCGAAGTTCGGCCGTTATCGAGACATTGCGCGCCTTCGCAAGGCGTTTCCCCCACCCCCTCCAGGCGCGAACTTCATCAAGGAGCGCAAGGTGGATTTGCTTTGCCTCCTAGCGAGTTTAGGTTTGCGTAAAGGCAAAGGCAAAGTTCCGGCGCCGCTGTGGATGTAGCATTTTCAGGACTTCATTATTGTGAGTGACCACGCACCAGATAGCCCCAAGAAATCCCTTGCACGAACAGCCGCCATAGGCGTCGTCTGGTCGGTCGCGGCGTCCTTCGGGACGCAAGCCGTGTCGTTTCTGGTATTTGCCGTATTAGCGCGCCAGTTAACGCCACTGGAATTCGGCGTCGTCGCCCTGGCCACGGTTTTTCTTGACTTGCTCACCCTGGTCGGTCGCGGCGGATTGACCGAAGTGCTGATTCAACGCCCAACGCTCGACCAGACGGACAAATCCACTGCATTCTGGAACAGCCTTGCGCTCGGCCTTGTGGGCACCGCCGTGATTTGGCTTGGTGCGCAGGCTGCCGCAACCTATTTCCACTCGGCCGACCTGGCGCCGGTAATGCGCGGGCTTGCCATTGCCTGCACCTTGAATGTCGTGGGTACGGTGCATGAGGCTATGCTGAAACGTACCTTCGGCTTCAAGGCACTCGCGATCCGCACGCTGCTGGCGGCCTTGATCAGTGGCGCAGCCGCGTTGGCTGCAGCCTATGCCGGCTGGGGAGCCATGAGCCTGGTCGTGCAGCGCATTGTCGCTACCGTCCTGCTGACCGGCATCATGTGGTGGGCAGTGCGTTGGTGGCCCACCCTGAGTTATTCGCGGCAAAAAGCCGTGGAACAGATGCGCATGGGGCTGGTGCTGTGCGGCTCGGCGCTGCTCGGCGCCGGCAATCAACGCATCATTGATATCGTCATTGGCCGCCTGCTGGGCGCCCAAGGGGTCGGCCTGTTCCGGATCGCCTGGCGTGGCCTGGATCTGCTGATGCAGATCGGCCTCACGCCGATCAACCAGGTCACGCTGCCACTGTTCTCTCGCCTGCAAAACGATCCGAAGAGCCTGGGCGCGGCCTACCTGCGGGTTGCGCGCGTCACCGCATTGGTGATCTATCCCGTATTTATAGGCTCGGCAGTCATCGCGCCTGAATTCATCCGCCTTGCGTTCGGGTCGCAATGGGACGGCAGCGTACAACTGATGCAAATCCTTGCGTTGGGTGTGGTGGCCATGCCGATGATTTGGTTCAAGAGCAATGCGCTGATTGCCATCGGCAAGTCGCGCGCGGTGATGTGGCTCAATATCGTTGAGTTCTCGCTGAGCTTGGCGGTTGTCATCATTGCCTGCCAATGGGGAGTGACCGGCGCGGCGTGGGGCAACACGATTCGCCTGATCATCGCCGTGCTGCCGATCTGGCTGGCATTGCGCCATTTCTTCGGCATTCGGTTGAGCGCACTGTTATACAGTCAGTTCCCGGCATTTGTATGCACAGTGATGATGGCATCGGTGACTTTACTTGCGGATTTCTATCTGAACATGCCTTCGCCGCTGCTGAAATTGGTGGTGCTCTCCGTGCTCGGCGCCGTCACCTATGCGGCTTCGTTGCGCCTGTTGCATCAACACGCATGGCGCGAGTTGCTGGACATGGCCCCTGGGCCAGTGCGCGGACTACTCAAGCGCTTCTAATTTCGGTGAATGATGGCCTAATCCAATGGCAACGCTAAAATAGCCGGTCCACTCCTGCAACATCTTCATTTCACAAGACCGGCACCACCGCCGTCACCTCGATCTCCACCTTGGCCCGGTCCTCCACCAGTGCCGCCACCTGCACCGCCGTCATGGCCGGGTAGTGGGCGCCGATGATGTCGCGGTAGGCCGCGCCGATGGCCTTGTAGGCGCCGACGTATTCGTTCTTGTCCACCACGTACCAGGTCATGCGCACGATGTGCTCGGGGCCGGCCTTGGCCTCGGCCAGCACGGCGACGATGTTGAGCAGCGCCTGGCGCACCTGGCCGGCGAAATCGTCGGTGTGGAACACGCCGTCGCCGTCCCAGCCGATCATGCCGCTGACGCACACCATGCGGCCGCTGGCGGCCACGCCGTTCGAGTAGCCGCGCGGACGCGCCCAGCCCGGCGGTTGCAATATCTCCATCAGGTCTCCTTCAGCAGTTCGCGCGCGATGATCAGCTGCTGCACCTCGGTCGCGCCTTCGTAAATGCGCAGCGCGCGGATTTCGCGGTACAGGCTTTCCACCGCCTGGCCGCTGACCACGCCCTGGCCGCCGAACATCTGCAGCGCCGCGTCGATCACCTGCTGCGCGGTTTCGGTGGCGTGCAGCTTGGCCATCGCCGCTTCTTTCGTCACTTTTTCACCCTGGTCGCGCTGCCAGGCGGCGCGGTAGGTCAGCAAGGCCGAAGTGTCGATGCCGGTCGCCATGCCGGCCAGCTTGGCCTGCGTCAGCTGGAAGTCGGCCAGCACCTGACCGAACATCTGGCGCTGTTTGGCGTGGGCCAGGGCTTCGTCCAGCGCGCGCCGCGCAAAACCCAGCGCCGCCGCCGCCACCGAGGTGCGGAACACGTCCAGCGTCGCCATCGCCACCTTGAAGCCTTGCCCCGCCTCTCCCAGGCGTTTGGATGCCGGCACACGGCAGTCAGTGAACGTGAGCCGCGCCAGCGGATGCGGGGCGATCACCTTGATGCGTTCGGCGATTTCCAGGCCGGGCGTGTCGGCATCGATGATGAAGGCGCTGATGCCGCGCGCGCCGGGCTGCTCGCCGGTGCGCGCAAACACCACATAGAAATCGGCGATGCCGCCGTTGGAAATCCAGGTCTTCTCGCCATTGAGCACATAGTGGTCGCCATCCTGCACCGCCGCGCACTGCATGGCGGCGACATCGGAACCGGCCTGCGGCTCCGATAGCGCGAAGGCCGCAATCGCTTCGCCGCGCGCCACGCGCGGCAGGTAGCCGGCGCGATTGGCCTCGCTGCCGAACAGGCTGATGGCGCCCGAGCCCAGGCCCTGCATGGCGAAGGCGAAATCGGCCAGGCCGTTATGACGCGCCAGCGTTTCGCGGATCAGGCAGATGGCGCGGGTGTCGATGCTGTCGCCGGCGCCGCCATGCGCCGTGCCGCCGATGGCGTGGCGCAGCCAGCCGCCCTCGCCCAACTGGCGCACCAGTTGGCGGCAGGCGGCATCGACGTCGTGCGCGTGCGCGCCGGCCACGTGTTCGGCAGCCCAGGCGTCGAGTGCCTGCTCCAGCGCCGCGTGGCGCGGTTCGAAGAACGGCCAGGCCAGGTAATTCTTGTCGCTCATCTAGTTGCCCTCGAACTGTGGTTTTTGCTTGGCCACGAAGGCGTGATAGGCGCGGTGGAAGTCCTGCGTCGCCATGCAGATGGCCTGCGCCTGCGCTTCCGCTTCGATGGCTTCGTCCACGCCCATATTCCATTCCTGCTGCAGCATCGTCTTGGTCATGCCGTGCGCGAAGGTGGGACCGTTGGCCAGGCCTTGCGCATAGTCGCGCGCGGCGTCCAGCAGGGCTTCCGGTTCCTGCACGCTGTTGAAGAAGCCCCAGCGTTCGGCCTCCGTGCCGCTCATGGAACGTCCGGTGTACAGCAGCTCGGCCGCCCTGCCTTGGCCGATCACGCGCGGCAGCAGCGAGCAGGCGCCCATGTCGGCACCGGCCAGGCCCACACGCGTGAACAGGAAGGCGGTCTTGCTGCGCGCCGTGCCGAGGCGGATATCGGATGCCAGCGCGAGGATGGCGCCGGCGCCGGCGCATACGCCGTCCACCGCCGCGATGATCGGTTGCGGACAGTGGCGCATGGCTTTCACCAGGTCGCCCGTCATGCGCGTGAAGGCCAGCAAGCCTGGCATATCGAGCTTGGTCAGCGGACCGATGATATCGTGCACGTCGCCGCCGGAGCAGAAGTTGTCGCCGGCGCCGGTCAGCACCACGGCCTTGATCTCGGTGTCATAGGCCAGCGCGCGGAACAGGTCGCGCAGTTCGGCGTAGGAGTCGAAGGTGAGCGGGTTCTTGCGCTCGGGGCGGTTCAGCGTCAGCGTGGCGACGCCGCCGCTGACCTCGAACAGGAAATGACTGGGGGTGTACTGCATGGTGTGTCCTTATTTCAGTTGCTGCTTGATGGTCGACAGCATGTCGATCAACTGCGCCTTGTCCGTGCTGGAGACGTCCCGCAGCAGCTCTTCGATCCAGCTTTCATGCTCCGCCGCCATGGTGGCGAAGGCTTTGCGGCCGGCCGCCGTCAGCTTCACGCTGTAGGCGCGGCCGTCCTTCGGATCGGGCACGCGCACCACCAGCTTTTCCTGTTCCAGCTGGTCGGTGATGCCGGTGATGTTACCGCCGGTGACCATCATGCGCTTGGACAGCTCGCCCATGCGCAGCCCGTCCGGGTGGCGCTCCAGCTGCGCCATCAGGTCGAAGCGCGGCAGCGTGATGCCGAAGGTGGAGCGCAGGCGGCTGCGGATCTCGTTCTCGATCTTGACGGTGCACGACAGCATGCGCAGCCACAGTTTCAGCGACTGGTGGTGGTCCTGTGTCAGGCGGCTGGCCAGGTCCAGTTGTTCTTCTTCATCTTCCATTTTGTCCTCTTGCCAGATTTCTTTCCAATTGCTGTTTGCCGGGCAGGTATTGCTTCGGCCATGCCACCGCTGTGTAACCGATGCGCGCCGCCTCGGCCAGCGTCCACGCCGGATTGGCGAGGTGCGGGCGGCCGACGGCGCACAGGTCGGCGCGGCCGGCGGCGATGATGCTGTTGACGTGGTCCGCTTCGAAAATCGAACCGACGGCGATGGCGCCGATGCCGGCTTCGTTGCGGATGCGGTCCGCGAACGGGGTCTGGAACATGCGGCCGTACACCGGCTTTTCCAGCTTGCTGACCTGGCCCGACGAACAGTCGATCATGTCGGCGCCGGCGGCCTTGAACAGGCGCGCGATTTTCACCGCGTCGTCAGGCGTGATGCCGCCCTCCACCCAGTCGTGCGCGGAGATGCGCACGCTCATCGGCTTGTGCGACGGCCACGCCGCGCGCATGGCCTGGAATACACGCAGCGGATAGCGGCAGCGGTTTTCCAGGCTGCCGCCGTATTCGTCGCTGCGCTGGTTGGTCAGCGGCGAGATGAAGGACGACAGCAGATAGCCGTGCGCGCAGTGCAGCTCCAGCCAGTCGAAGTCTGCCTCATTTGCGGCCAGCGTGGCGCGCACGAAGTCGTTCTGGATGCGGTCCATGTCGGCCGCCGTCATCTCGCGCGCCGGTTGCGATACGCCTGGCAGGTATTGCTGCGGCGAGGCGGAGAACAGCGGCCAGTTGCCGTCGTCGAGCGGGCGGTCGATGCCGTCCCACATGGCGCGTGTAGAACCCTTGGCGCCGGCGTGGCCCAGTTGCAGGGCGATGACGGTGTCGCTGTGCTGGTGCACGAAGTCGACGATGCGCTTCCATGCCTGCGTGTGCTCGGGCGTGTACATGCCGGGGCAATATGGCGTGATGCGGGCGTCGGCCGAGACGCAGGTCATTTCGGCGAACACCATGGCGGCGCCGCCCAGTGCGCGCGCACCGAGGTGGGCCAGGTGGTAGTCGCCGGCGACGCCGTCCACCGCGCTGTATTGCGCCATCGGAGAGACCAGGATGCGGTTTTTCAGCACCAGCTCGCGCACCTTGAAGGGCGTGAACATGGGCGGCGGTACGGCGGCGGCCTGCCGAGCGACGACGCCGGCCTGCGCGGCGGCGCGGCCGGCGAACCAGCGTTCGTAGCCGCTGACGTAGGCGGCGTCGCGCAGGCGCAGGTTTTCGTGCGACAGGCGCTGGCTGCGTGTCAGCATGGAGTAGGCAAACTGCGGCGCGTCCATCGCCGTGTAGCGCTCGACGTTCTCGAACCATTCCATCGAATTGCGCGCCGCGCTTTGCAGCTTGAGCACCTCCACCGCACGCACCTCTTCATACGCAGCCAGCGCGTCGGCGGCATCGCTGTGCGTGCCGAAGCAGCGCGCCAGTTCGATCGCGTCTTCCAGCGCCAGCTTGGTGCCGGAGCCGATCGAGTAGTGCGCGCTGTGGGCGGCGTCGCCCATCAGCACCACCGGCACCTGTTTGCCATCGGCAGCGTGCCAGTGCACCCACTTGCCGCACACGATGCGCGGGAAGGTGATCCACATGGCCGAGCCGCGCAGGTGGCTGGCATTGGACATCAGCGCGTGGCCGTCCAGCTCCTCGGCGAACAAACGCTCGCAGAAGGCGATCGATTCTTCCTGCGTCATGTCTTCCAGGCCCGACGCGCGCCACACCGGTTCCGGCGTCTCGATGATGAAGGTGGAGGTGTCGGCGTCGAACTGGTAGATGTGCGCCTGGAACCAGCCGTGCTCCGTCTGTTTGAAGGCGAAGGTGAAGGCGTCGAACTTCTTGCGCGTGCCCAGCCACACGAAGCGGCAGCGGCGCGGCTCGATCTGCGGCTGGTAGCTGTCGGCATAGCGCGCGCGGGTGCGGCTGTTCAAGCCATCGGAGGCGATCACCAGGTCGGCGCCGTAGCGCGTGGCCAGCGCCTGGTCGTCGGTGACATCGGTCTCGAACACCAGCTCCACGCCCAGCTCCTCGCAGCGGTGCTGCAGGATATTGAGCAGGTGCTTGCGTCCGATGCCGCAGAAACCGTGGCCGCCCGAGGTCACTTTCTCGCCCTTGAAGAAGACGTCGATATCGTCCCAGTGGTTGAAGGCCGCCTCGATGGCTTGCGCGGTCTGCGCGTCCGCCTCGGCCAGGTTGCCCAAGGTCTGGTCGGAGAACACCACGCCCCAGCCGAAGGTATCGTAGGGACGGTTGCGCTCCACCACCGTGATCTGGTGGGACGGGTCCTGCTTCTTCATCAGCAGGGCGAAATACAAGCCCGCCGGGCCGCCGCCTATGCACAGTATTTTCATCTTATTCTTCACACTATTCAGACCGCAATTTGAATCGCTGCAGCTTGCCCGTTTCAGTGCGCGGCAAAGCCTCCATGAACTTCACCGAGCGCGGATATTTGTACGGCGCGATCTGCGCCTTCACAAACTCCTGCAACTGCGCCGCCAGTTCCGGCGTCGCTTCCACTCCCGCGCGCAGCACCACGTGCGCCGCCACGATCTGGCCGCGCTCCTCGTCCGGCTTGCCGATCACGCCGCATTCGGCCACCGCCGGATGCCGCAGCAGCACATCCTCCACCTCCGGCCCGGCGATGTTGTAGCCGGCCGAGATGATCATGTCGTCGGTGCGCGAGCGGTAGTAGAAATATCCGTCCGCATCCATCTCGTAGGCGTCACCGGTCAGGTTCCAGCCATCGAGCACATAGTCGCGCTGGCGCTCGTCGTCCAGGTAACGGCAGCCGGTCGGGCCTTTCACCGCCAGCCGTCCTATCACGCCCGGCCCCACCGGTTTGCCATCCAGGTCGAGGATGCAGGCCTGATAGCCCGGCACCGGCTTGCCGGTGGCGCCGGGCCGCACCTGGTCGCCGGCGGCCGAGATGAAGATGTGCAGCAGTTCCGTCGCGCCTATGCCGTCGATCATCACCAGCCCGGTGGCCTGGCGCCAGCTTTCGCGCGTGGCCAGCGGCAGCGCTTCGCCGGCCGACACGGTTTTGCGCAGGCTCGCCAGGTCGAACTGCGGCGCCAGCGCCGCCATCTGACGGTAAAACGTCGGGGCAGTAAAACATACCGTCGCGCGATACGTCTCTATCGCTTTCAGCAGAGTTTCCGGCGTCAGCTTCTCCAGCAACACCGCCGTCGCGCCCACCCGCAACGGGAACAGCAGCAGACCACCGAGGCCGAAGGTAAAGGCCAGCGGCGGCGTGCCGATGAAGACGTCGCTGCGCTCCGATTGCAGCACCGAGCGCGGGAAGCAGTCACAGATCACCATCACGTCGCGATGGAAATGCATGGTGCCTTTCGGGATGCCGGTGGTACCCGAGGTGAAACTGATCAGGCAAACGTCGTCGGCCGCCGTGTCGATCGCGTCGAACTGCGCCGGCTGCGCCGCCATCAAGGCCTCCAGCGATCCGGCGCCAGTATCGGCGGCGGCGCCGAACCACAGCGTGTTGGCGCGCGCCGCTTCCGGCAATGCGGTCGCCTCCATTTCCGCGCGCAGGCTGTCGGCGCACAGCACCGCGTTCACTTGCGCCTTGCCGGCGATCGCTCCCAGTTCGCGCGCGCGCAGCAGCGGCATGGTCGGCACCGCGATCAGCCCGGCCTTGATCACCGCCAGGATGCAAGCCGCCATCATCGGCGTATTCGCGCCGCGCAGCAGCACGCGGTTGCCCGCCTCCAGCCGCATCGGGCCACGCAGCACGTGGGCGATGCGGTCCACCTGCTCCAGCAACTGCGCATAGGTCCAGTCGCCGCGCGCGCCGCGCAGCGCCACGCGCATACCGTCCTCGCGCGCACTTGCCAGCAACTGCTCCACGCAATTGAGGCGCGGCGGATAGTGCAGTTCGGGCAGGTCGAAACAGAGTTCCGGCCACAGTTCGGGCGGCGGCAAGTGCGCGCGCGCGAAATGGTCGGTGTAGGCGCTGGCTGCGAAAGGTCTGGTCATGATCGCCCTGTAGTTGAAAGTCGAAAGAGATCCGCTGCTCAGCAGATACTTTAAACCTAAACTATCCCGGCATCAAGCGTACATTTAGCCGATCAGGCGAAATTTCCCTGTCGTGTCAGCCCGGCTTGATGAATGACAGCGCGCACCACGTCCGACAGCGCGGCCTGCACCGCCTCGTTGGAGAGCTGGCCCGGCGCGATGGTCTTGAGCGCGTCGGCCGCACCGTGCAGGCCCAGCGTGACGCAGCCTGCGTGCAGGCGATCGATGCGCACTTGCGCCTCGGCCTGTTCGCCCTTGGCCAGCATGGCTTCCAGATCGGCGGCGGCGGCGGTCAGCTGGTTCTGGAAACCACTCAGGTACACCAGCAGGCGTTCGCCGTTGATGCCGAGGCGGCGTAGCGTTTCGGCCGGCGCCTCGGCCATGTGTTCGTGGCCGCTGGCCGCCTGGTCGAGGAATTTGGCGAGGTGAACGCGCACCTGCTCGGCCTGGAACGGCTTGACGATATAACCGGCGGCGCCGAGTTGGTTGGCTTCCTGTACGGTGTCCTTGTCGTTGGCCGATGTCACCAGCACGAAGGGCATGCTCTCAAGTTCCGCATGCGCCTTCACGCGCTGTAGCAACTCCATGCCGGACAGGCGCGGCATGCGCAAATCGCAAAAGCAAATGGCCGGACGTAAACCGCCCTCCAGCTGCTGCCATGCATCGGCGCCATCCTCCGCCTCAACGATGTCAAAACTGCCGCAGCCATCGATCAGGTGCATCAGCACCATGCGCGAGACGACATCATCGTCTACTACCAGAACTTTCATGTAGCTCCCTGTGTCGTATTGTAATGATCTTACATCAATAAACGCGACTTGCAACGTCCTGGACAAGAAAGTTTGCGTGGGTTTTGCACCTTCCAGACCGCTAGCCTCGCGCCGCCGCGCGCACCCGTTCCAGCAGGCGCCGCAACTGCGGCATGGCCGACTCCACCTGAGCCCAATTGCCATGGTCGGCCTCGTGTTCGAGGTCGCCGCACAGCGCCTGCAATTCCTGTTCCTCCAGGTAGCCGGCGCTGCCCTTCATGCCGTGCAGCAGGCGGCCCGCCACTTCGCGGTCGCGCTCGCGCAGCGCCAGCTCCAGGTCGGCCAGGCGCATCGGCGCGTCCTGATTGAAGACGTTGCGCAGGCGGGTTTTCAGGTCGCTGGCGCCGCCGCTGTGCTGCGCCAGGCGCGAGGTCTCCAGCGACGCCGGCGCCACGCCGAACATGGAGTCGAGTTCCGGCGTGCCCAGCGCCGGGTTGCGGCGCGACTGCATGCGCGGCAACTGGAAGCCGCGCTGCAACTGACGCTCGATCGCCCTGCTTAACTGGAAATGCAGTTTGTCCTCGTCGATCGGCTTGGTCAGGAAGTCGTCCATGCCGGAGGCCAGATAGCGGCTGCGGTCTTCCTCGCTGGCGTTGGCGGTCAGCGCGATGATCATCAGTTCCTGGTCGCGCACGGGCGCGTCGTCCGGGCCGCCGGCGCGGATCAGGCGCGTGGCGCTGGCGCCGTCCATCTCCGGCATGCGGCCGTCCATCAGGATCAGGTCATAGCGCGTCAACCCGCAGGCCTTCACCGCCAGCGCGCCGTTGGCCGCGATGTCGACCTTGTGGCCCAGGTCTTCCAGCATCATGCGGATGATGATCTGGTTGGTCGGGAAGTCTTCCGCGCACAGCACCTTCAGCTGGTGGCTGTGCGGTTCGCGCGGCACGTGCGGCACCACCGGCGGCGCCACGCCGTTCGGCAGCTGCAACTCAAACATGAAGACGCTGCCCTGGCCCGGTGTGCTGACGGCGTTGATGCTGCCGCCCATCAGCTCCACCAACTGGCGGCAGATCGCCAGTCCCAGGCCGGTGCCGCCGTAGCGGCGCGTGGTGGAGGCGTCGGCCTGTTCGAACTGCTGGAACAGGCGCGGTATGGCCTCGGCCTCGATGCCGATGCCAGTGTCGCTGACGCTGAAGCGGATGCGGTTGTCGTCCTCGTCCAGGCCTTCGCCGGACAGGCGCTCGACGCGCATCCGCACCGAACCGCGCTGGGTGAACTTGAAGGCGTTGCCGACCAGGTTGACCAGCACCTGGCGCAGGCGCGATGGATCGCCCACCACGAACTGCGGCAAGCCCTCGTCGAACTCCAGGCTGAAGCCGACGCTGTGCGCGGCCGCCTGTTCCTCGAACAGGCTGACCACGTTCTCCACCGCCGCCGACAGCGAGAAGTCGATGTTCTCAATGGTCAGCTTGCCGGCTTCGATCTTGGAGAAATCCAGCAGGTCGTTGATGATCGACAGCAGCGACTGCGCATTGGCCTGCCCGCGCAGGATCTGCTCGCGCGTGCCGGCCGCCAGTTGCACGTCGCGCAGCGCGAAACCCAGCATGCCGATCACACCGGCCAGCGGCGTGCGCATCTCGTGGCTCATATTGGCCAGGAATTCCGATTTCTGGCGCGTGGCGTCTTCCGCTTTTTTCTTGGCGTAGCGCAGGCGTTCCTCGTTGTCCTGCAAGGCGCGGTTGGTGCGCGCCAGTTCCTCGGTGTGCAACCGCACCTGGCGCTCCTGCGCCATCAGCTGTTCCTGCGTCCGGCGCAGGGTTTGCAGCGTGTCTTCCAATTGCTGGTAGGCGCGGGCGTTTTCCAGGCCGGCGGCGGCGTGGGACGCCAGGGTTTGCAGCATGTCCATGTGCACGCGCTGGTAGCTGTTGCGCTCCGTGCTTTGCACGCACAGCAGGCCGACCACGCGGTCGCTGACCACCAGCGGCGCGTACATCATCGAATGCGCGGTCGCCACCGGCATGCCGTCCTCGCGCTCGCACGGCACCAGCGACGCCAGTCCCGATTCATCCATGTAGTCGCGGTACTCGCGGCCGAAGTCGTTGATGAAGATCGGCTTGCGGTGGTTGATGCACCACACCGCCAGTTGGTTGGGCAGGTCCAGGCGGCGCTGGTAGGGCAAGGTGCGCACGCCGCCCTCGATGGCGAACGGGAAGTCGATCACGCCCGCCTCCTCGCGCACGAAGCCGATGCCGAAGATCTGCGCGTTCATCAGGTGGTTGACGTGGCGGTACAGCGTCTGCATGGTGGTTTCCATGTCCAGCGAGGCGCTCATCTCGCGACCCAGTTCGCTCAGCACCGAGATGTTGCGGTGGGCCTGCTCCACTTCTTCCTTCTGGCGCTCGGTGTCGATGCGGCGCTGCTCCGCCTCGGCGCGTTGCGCCTCCGCTTCCAGGCGGCGCCGTTCCAGTTCGTGCTTCTGCTGCTGCAGCTGCTGGTTCTTGTACTCCACTTCCGCCGTGCGCGAGCCGACCAGGTGCTCGAGCCGCAGCTGCTGGTGGCGCAGCGCGCGCACGCGCGCGTGGTACATGGCGTAGGCGCCGCCGGCCGCGGCCAGCGCCAGCAGGCTGCGGAACCACCAGGTTTTCCAGAACGGCGGCTCGATGGTGATTTCCAGCGTGGCGGCGTTGTCGTTCCAGATGCCGTCCTTGTTGGCGGCCTTCACCCGGAACACGTACTTGCCGGCGTCGAGGTTGGTGTAGGTGGCGAAACGCTTGGTGGAATCGGTGACCACCCAGTCCTGGTCGAAGCCCTGCAACTGGTAAGCGAAGCGGTTGCGCTGCGGTGCGGCGTAGTGCAGCGCCGCGAACTCCAGCGAGAACACCGAGTCGCGCTCCGGCAGCGTCAGCGCGGCGGTGTGCTCGATGGCGGTTTTCAGCACGTCGCCATGCTCGCCCTGCCCCGGCCGCAGCGACTTGTTGAAGATCTGGAAGTCGGTGATAACCACCGTCGGCGCCACGCTGTTCTCGCGCACCTCGGCCGGCGCGAACGCGGTGATGCCGTTGAAGCCGCCGAAGTACAGCGTGCCGTCCAGCATGCGCAGCGCCGCGCCGTCGAAGTAGGCGCCCTCGATGGTGCCGTCGGCGCCGCTGTAGTTGCGCACCAGGCCCGTGCCGATATTCAGGCGCGACAAGCCGCTGTTGGTGCTCAGCCAGAGATGGCCGGCGTCGTCCGGCAGGATGGAGGCGATGGCGTCGTCGGCGATGCCGTCCTTGCGCAGGTAGCGGCGGAACGACACGCTGCCGTCGGCCGCCACTTCCATCTTGTTCAGGCCTGCCGCCGTGCCGACCCAGATCACGCCGCGCGCATCCTCGTACAGGTAGTGCACTTCATCGTGACTGAGGCTGCGCGGGTCCTTGGGATCGCGCCGGTAGTGGCGGAACTTGCCGGTCTTGCGGTCCAGCAGATCGAGGCCGTTGAAGGTGCCGATCCACAGCTGGCCGCGCCGGTCTTCCAGGATCGGCCGCACCACGTTGTCGGACAGGCTGGCCGGGTCGGCCGGATCGTGGCGGTAGGTGCGCGACTCCAGCGTGGCCGGGTCGAGCCGGTGCAGGCCGCCGCGCGAGGCCACCCACAGCACGCCACTGCGGTCGCCGACGATGTTGCGGATGGTGTCGCTGGACGCATCGCCGCGCACGAAGGACAGCGAGCGGATCGCGCCGGTGGCCAGGTTCAGGTGATTGACGCCGGCCGGGCCGCCCAGCCAGATATTGCCGTTCTTCTCGCGCCACAGGGTGGTGACCTGGTCGCTGCTGATGCTGTTGGCGTTGTTCGGATTGTGGCGCCACACCTGGCTCTCGCCGGTGAGCGGGTCGTACAGGTTCAAGCCGCCGCTGCTGCCCAGCCACAGCTTGCCGCGGCCGTCGGCGACGATGCCGCGTATCTTGTTGTCCGACAGCGAGTTGGGCTGGTCGGCCTGGCGCACGATGCGCGCGAAACCGCCGCTGCCCATGTCGACCCGGCTCACGCCGTCGTTCCAGGTGCCGACCCAGAAGGTGCCGACGCGGTCGCGGTACATGGCCGAGATCTGGTTGTCGGCCACGCTGTGGGTGTCGCCGACCTGGTGGCGGTACTGCACCAGGCGCTCGTCCGCCGACTGCCAGCGGAACAAGCCGTCGGCCAGCGAGCCGACCCACAGGTTGGCCTCGGCGTCCTCGTACAGGCTGGTGATGGCGACGCCGGCCTTCAAGCCTTCACGCGGGCCGAGGCGGCGGCGCTGCGGCTCGGCGCCCAGCAGGCGCCATTGCTCCAGGCCCGCCTGCGTGCCCACCCACAGGGTCTGCGCGCTGTCGACCTGCAGCGCGACGACGGAATTGAATTTGCTGTCGCCGTTGGCATTGGCGGCGTCGATGCTGTAGTGCTGGAAGCGCGTGCCGCCCGGCGCCAGCATGTCCAGGCCGGAGGCGGTGCCCACCCACAGGCGGCCGGCGGCATCGCGCGCCAGCGCGTTCACATGGTCGCTGGCCAGGCTGGCCGGATCGGCTGGGTCGTGATACCAGCTGGTGAAGCGCTTGCTGGCCGGGTCGAAGTGATGCAGGCCGTCGGCGCTGGCCACCCACAAGCCGCCCAGGCCATCGTCGATGATGGCGCGCACGTGACGGTTGCCGTTGCCGCGATGGGCCGACTCGCGCGGCAGGAAGTGGGTGAAGGTCTTGGTGGCCGGGTCGTAGCGGTCAAGGCCGCCGTCGGTGCCGACCCACAGCTGGCCGGAGGGATCGAGGTGCAGCACGCGCACCCAGTTGTCGGCCAGGCTGCGCGGATCGGAGACGGCGCTCTTGTAGGTGATGGTGCGGTAGCCGTCGAAGCGCGTCAGGCCGGCCTGGGTGCCGAGCCAGATGAAGCCCTGCTTGTCCTGCGCGATGGCCAGCACGGTTTCCTGCGCCAGGCCGTGCTCCACGCTGAGCTGCTCGAAACGCAGGGTGCGAGGCGGCGCGGCGGCCATGGCGGCGGCGCTCCATAGCAGCAACAACGGCAACAATAAGGACAACAGCGACTGGCGGACAAAAAACAGCATCAGGACTCGAAAAAGGCCAGCACGTCGCTCTTGCGCGCGTGGGTGTCACGCTGGCCGAGGCGGATCAACTCGCAGGTGTAGGTGGATTCAAACAGCAGATACGACGCCAGCGCGGCGCCGCGCGTTTCGGTGGCGCCGATGCCGGACAACATGGCGCGGATCGGCGACGGCAGGCTGGCGATGTGGCGGCTGGCGATATCGTCCAGCCGTTCGGACGGCGCGATCACCAGCAGCTCGACCGGCTTGAGCGGCGTCTGCGCCAGATACTCCGGCGGCAGCATGGAGAGCGTCTTGTTGATGCGCTCCAGCCGCTCGATGTCCACCGCCAGGCTGTCGAGGAAGATCGACGACATGGCGTGGCCGGCGATCTGCGCCAGGCTCGGATAGCGCGCCGCGTTTTTTTCGGCGGCGCTGCGCGGCGGCTCGGTCAGGCGTCCCGCGCCCACCACCAGCACCTTGGACGCGCCCAGGTGGATCGCCGGCGAGATCGGCGCCAGCTGGCGCATCGAGCCGTCGCCGCAGTATTCGCGGTGGCCGCCCAGGTACAGCGGCGTGGCCGGGAAGATGAACGGAATCGCCGACGACGCCAGCAAATGCTCGACGCCGATCTGGTCCTGCAACGCCACGCGCTGCATGCGCACCCACGGCGCGATGTCGGCGGCGGTCTGGTAAAAGGTCAGGTGATTGCCGCCGGTGTAGGACGAGGCGGTGACGGCCAGCGCATGCAGCAGGCCTTCGGACAGCACGGCGTCCAGGCGCGGCAGGTCGAGCATGCGGTGCAGCAGGCCGACCAGAGGTGTGTTGTCGAGTAGCGACGCCGGCGGCGCGGCGCGCCATTTGCGCAGCAGCCAGCCGAACGACAGCAACGACAACCAGCGCGCGCCGGAGCGGATCACGCCCAGCGAATCGGCGCGATAGACCTCCTCCACCGAGATGTGCTGCCAGACGTCGAGCAGCTTTTGCACGCCCTCGCCGAAGTTATCGGCGCGGCAGGCCAGCGCCGTGGCGTTGATCGCGCCGGCCGAAGTGCCGCAGATGATGTCGAAGGGATTGCGGGCCGGCGGCCAGCCCTCCTCCCACAGAATCTCCGATATGGCCTGCAGCACGCCCACCTGGTAGGCAGCCCGGGCGCCGCCGCCCGTGAGGATCAAGCCTGTTTTCTTTTGTATTCCCATCTGACAAGATTAACAGCCTCTCCGCCATTTGTGGAGATATAGCATCGCTGGCGAGACAATTCGACAAGGTTCCCAGCTTGAACGCCACATGGGTGCGGCGCCCGTGGCTCAATCATGCGCCGGTTTGCTCTCTGCCGGCGCGGGTGCCGCCGGGACCGGGCGGGCGAAGATGGCAGCGCCGCTACTCATGCCGAGCCAGCGTTCCCACTTCAGCTTGTAGAGCAGATAGTAGGTGAACACCGGGAACGCGATGCCTGCGATCAGGCCGGCGACCACGTGCAACGGCAGGCTGACGACGTGCAGTTTCATCAAGAATATCCGCATGCCGGCGGTCGCCAGTACATGGGTCAGGTAAATCGGCATCGACAGCTGGCCCAGCAACTCGACTGCCAAACCAACGCCATTTTCCGGCAGCACGTAGGCCAGCTGCAACACCAGGAACATGCCAAGGAAGGACGAGCACAAGGCGGTGGGTGCGTAATAGCCACCGAGCTTGAAGGCCACGAACACCGCGATGCCGAAGCCCAGCATCGTGGTCGCCACGCCTTCGGAACTGGACATGCGTACGATCATGTTTTTCAAATAGGGCTGCAGAAAACCGCCGAGCGCGTAGTACAGGAAAAACAGCAGCGCGCTGGAGATGATGCCGACCGACCCCGTGGTGTAGATGCCCACCGGGTAGGCCACCAGGGCGAAGATGCCTATGCGCACCACGTCGCCCCGGGTGACCCAGGCGAACACGTGACACAGGTAAATCGCATATAAAAACCAGAACTGGGCCGTGGGCCGCCACGGGATTGACGTCAGGTCGCTGACGCTCATGCCGTGGTTGGTGGTACCACTCAGCAACAGCTGTATGCCGCCCTGCAACAAAGACCACAGGAAATACGGATAAACGATGGTCGCCAGCTTGCTCGTAAGGAAACCGCCCTTGGCCAGGCTGCGCTGCGCGTTCATACCGGCCAACAGGAAGAACAGCGGCATGTGGAAGGTGTAGATGACGAAATCGGAGATCGCCAACGGATGATCGACGGGCACCAGCCCAGCGGAGACCAGGCCTCGAAGCATATGTCCATACACCACGAGGATGATGCCAAGCCCCCGCGCCTTGTCCCACAGTCCTTCCCGCATACCAATCCTCGCCTACATTTTGTGCACCACAACATTACAGCAAAAATAAAATTTTTACAACACAAATCGTATCAGGTTCATGGCTTAGTCGCCCAGAACAATGCCCTCCCGGCGTGGATCGGCGCCGCCGAACCATTCTTCCCTGCCGTTGACGGTGCGGCGCTGCAGGCCTTGCAGGCCGGAGTTCTGGTCATATTCGCGGATATCGTGGCCGCGCGCCTTCAACTGCTCGACCACGGCGCGCGAGACGCGTCCCGCTTCCAGCTCGGTCGGACCATTGCGGCTGCCGAAGTTGGGCAGGCTGATGGCCTGCTGCACGTCCAGGCCCCAGTCCAGCGTCCCCACCAGCACCTTGGCCACGTAGTTGATGATCGCCGAGCCGCCCGGCGAGCCGGTGGCCAGCACCAGCTTGTGCGTGCCCTTGTCGAACACCAGCGTCGGCGACATGGCGCTGCGCGGGCGCTTGCCCGCCTGGACGCGGTTGGCGATCGGGCCGTTTTCGTCTTTCGAATCGAAGGAGAAATCGGTCAACTGGTTGTTCAGCATGAAGCCGTCGACCATCTGGCGCGCGCCGAAGGCGTCTTCCACCGAAGTGGTCATGGACAGGCCGCCGCCGAAGACGTCCACCGCCACCAGGTGCGAAGTGGACGGCTTGTCGATGGCGGTGTCCGCGCCCCAGGCCACCTGCATGCCGTCCGGCGTGCCGAACCTGGCGCGGCCCATGGACTGGCTGCCGATCAGCGCCGCGCGCTGTTTCAGGTAGCCCTTGTCCAGCATGGCGTCCACGCCCTTGCCGGGCAGCGGCACGAAGTCGGTGTCGGCGACGTAGCGGTTGCGGTCCGCATAGGCCAGGCGGCTGGCCTCGGTGAACAGGTGGATGCCCTCCGCCGTCAGCTGCCCGTTCACCGGCCGCGCCGCGCCGATATCCTTGCTCTCCAGGATGCCCAGCATCTGCGCGATGGCGATGCCGCCCGACGAAGGCGGCGGTGCACCGCACACGGTCCAGGCGCGGTAGTCGCTGCACACCGGCGCGCGTTCCTTGGCCTGGTAGCCGGCGATGTCGGCGGCGGTCAGCTTGCCGGGATTGGTCGGATGGGATGCGACCTTGGCGGCGATGTCGCCGGCGATGCGGCCCTTGTAGAAGGCATCGGCGCCGCCGGCGGCGATCTCGCGCAGGGTGCGCGCCAGTTCGGGATTCTTCAGCAGGTAGCCCACGGGACGCGGCTTGCCCTGCTCGTCGAAGAAGTAGACGCGCGCCACCGGATCGCGCGCCAGGAATTTATCGTAGGAGATCAGCGCGTTCAGGCGCGGGCTGACCGCAAAGCCGTTATCCGCCAGCTTGATGGCCGGCTGGAACAGGGTTTTCCACGGCAGCTTGCCGTGCTGCTTGTGCGCCAGCTCCAGCATGCGCAACACGCCCGGCGCGCCGGTGGAGCGGCCGCCGACCACGCCCACTTCGCGCGATACCGGCTTGCCGTCCCGGTCCTGGAACAGCGTTTCGTCCGCAGCGGCGGGCGCGGTCTCGCGGCCGTCGTAGGATTGCACGCGCTTGCCGTCCGAGTAGAGCAGGAAGGCGCCGCCGCCGATGCCCGACGATTGCGGCTCCACCAGCGTCAGCACCAGCTGCATGGCGATGGCGGCGTCGATCGCGGCGCCGCCCTGCTTGAGCATCTGGTAGCCGGCCTGGGTGGCCAGCGGATTGGCGGCGGCCACCATGAATTTTTGCGCCGACTTGCCGGCCTTCTCGGCATAGCCGGTGGCGATTTCCGGCGCGGCGTCCGGCGTGGCGCGCTGCGCGTGGGCCGGCGCCTGCAGCGCGGCGAAGGTTGCGACGAACATTGCGGCGCCGAGCGCCAGGTTTTTCAAACGATGCATGGACTCTCCGAGGTTTAACGCGCCACCACAAAAGCACCGGCGGCAATCAGGAGCAGTCCGAGGATTTTTACCGGTGTCAGGGCTTCATGCAGCAGCAGGGTTCCGAGCAGCGTCACCATCACGATGGTCACGGCGGTCATGAAGGGATAAGCGAGACTGATTTCCAACCGCTCCAGCGCCACGGCGTAGCAGATGAAGCCCAGCGCATACGCGCCGCCGGCGCCGCCCAGCCACGCCAGGCGCGCCAGCGTGACGCCGGCGCCGGACTGGGTGGAGAGTTTGATCAGGAAGGTGGCGGCGGCGCTGGCGACGGAAGCCAGCACCAACCAGAGATAACCTGCGATAGTTGGATTCATGCGGCAGATTATACCGCCCGGCCCGTTTACTTGGGCTGCATGCGAATCGCGCCGTCCAGGCGGATGGTCTCGCCGTTCAGCATTGGATTCTCGATGATGGCTTTCGCCAGCAGCGCGTATTCGACCGGCTTGCCCAGGCGCGGCGGGAACGGCACCATGGCGCCCAGCGCGTCCTGCACTTCCTGCGGCATGGCCGTCAGCATCGGCGTCTCAAAGATGCCGGGGGCGATGGTCATCACGCGGATGCCGTTGCGCGCCAAGTCGCGCGCCATCGGCAGCGTCAGGCCGGCAACGGCGGCCTTGGAGGCGGCGTAGGCGGCCTGGCCGATCTGGCCGTCGAAGGCGGCCACCGAGGCGGTGTTGATGATGACGCCGCGCTCACCGGTTTCCAGCGGCGCGTTCTTGCTCATGGCGTCGGCCGCCAGGCGGCACATATTGAAGGTGCCGATCAGGTTAATCGACACCACTTTCTGGAACAGTTCCAGCGGGTGCGGGCCGTCTTTGCCGACGGTCTTGGAGGCCGGCGCCACGCCGGCGCAGTTGATCACGCCACGCAGCGTGCCTTGCGCCAGCGCGGCCGCCACCACGGCCTGGCCGTCGGCTTCCGAGGTGACGTCGCACTTGACGAAGACGCCGTTCAATTCGGCGGCCAGGGCCTGGCCGGCCTCTGCCTGCACGTCCGCCAGCACCACTTTGCCGCCCTGCTCCACGATCATGCGCGCCGTGCCCGCGCCCAGACCCGATGCGCCGCCGGTGATGATGAATACCTGATCCTTGATCTGCATGCCTGTCTCCTTGCTCTTGATTGACGTTTACGTAAACGTCAGCATTATAGCAAGGCAGGGACGATGGCATTCAAGTGAGCGACTTCATAGGTGGGCCGAGCCTCGGAACCATTAGCCAGGCGGCCCGGATTGAACCAGCAGCTGTCGATGCCGTAACGGTTGGCGCCCAGGATATCGGCATCCAGGCGGTCGCCGACGATGATGGTTTCGGCCTTGTTGAAGGCGCGCGCCATGCCGGTGGTGTATTCGAAAAAGCGGCTGTCCGGCTTGGCGTAGCCGCAAGCTTCCGAGGTGGCGACGAAGGATATGTGATCGCCCAATCCGGAAGCGGCAATGCGGCGCTGCTGGATCGAATCGACGCCGTTGGTGATGATGCCCACCTCCCCCACCGCCGCCAGCTGCGCGCACAGCGCCTGGGCGCCGTCGATCAGCACCACGGTTTCGGACAGCGATTCCAGGTACAGCAGGCTGGCCGCCTCGGGATCGATGTCCAACGCGTTGGCGGTGAAGGTCTTGCGGAAGCGTTCGACCTTGAGGAAGTCCTTGCTCACCTCCCCGTGCTCGAAGCTGCGCCACAGCGCCGTGTTGATCGCCTGGTATTGCGCGAACAGGCTTTCGGACACCGTATGGTGGCCCAGCTGCTGCAGGGTGCGGACGAAGGACAGCTGTTCGGAAGCCTTGAAATCGAGCAGCGTGTCGTCCAGGTCAAAAAGAAAAAGTTGATGTCTCATAGCCCGACAGTTTAACCGAAGGGCGAGTCGCGCTACACTTGCTGCTCACAGGAGGATGCATGACGGCGCACAACTACAAACTGACAGTTACATGGACCGGCAATCGGGGCAGCGGCACCTCGGGCTACCGCGACTACGACCGCGCGCACACGATCGCCGCAGCGGGCAAGCAGGACATCGCCGGCTCGTCGGACCCGGCCTTCCGTGGCGAC
This sequence comes from Duganella paludis, assembly GCF_054461335.1. Lineage (NCBI taxonomy): Bacteria > Pseudomonadati > Pseudomonadota > Betaproteobacteria > Burkholderiales > Oxalobacteraceae > Duganella > Duganella paludis. The sequence continues at coordinate 4,884,780 of NZ_CM136922.1, read as the reverse complement.
GCCACGCGCTGGAACCCGGAGGAATTGCTGGTGGCGTCGGCTTCTGCCTGCCACAAGCTGTGGTATCTGCACTTGTGCGCCGATGCCGGCATCATCGTCACCGCCTACGAAGACCATGCCGAAGGCACGATGAACGGTGACCGCTTCGAACGCATCATCCTGCGCCCGCAAGTCACCGTCTCCGCCGGCGACACCGACCTGGCCAAGCGCCTGCACCACGAAGCGCACGAGAAGTGCTACATCGCCAACTCGCTCAACTTCCCGGTACTGTGCGAACCGGCCATCGTCAGCAGCTGATTACTTCTGCAGCACCACGATGCCGGCCATGTGGCGCGAAAACAGGACGCAGAAGGTCGCCACCAGGCTGCGCATGCCGGGGATGCGGAACAGTTTGCCCATCAGGCCGCCCTGGCTGCGGCGGTAGAGCGAGATGTACAGATAGGACGCGTGCGGATGCACGCTCCAGCTGCGGAAGCCGACCTTTTTGGCGGCGCGGATGATCTTGGCCGGGTGCATATCGCGCTCGGTCACGTCGAATTCTTCCATGATCTTGGCGGAACGGCGCGCGTGGCCGATGCCCGGTTCCGAGGTGATGCAAATGCCGCCCGGCTTGAGCGCGCGCCAGGCGCTGGCCAGGGCGCCCTGCTCGTCCACCGCGTGGTGCAGGCAATCGAAGAAGACCACCACGTCGAACGCGTCCTTGAACTGCAGCGATTCATAATCGCTGACCACGAAGTCGAGATTGGCCAGGCCGTTGGCCTGCTTGAGGCCGTGCGCGGCGGCAATGGCTTCCGGCACCAGGTCCTGCCCCACCACGTCGAAACCTTTTTTTGCGAATAGCACGCTGGTCCAGCCGGTGCCGCAGCCCATGTCGAGCAGGCGGCCGGTTTCCGGCATCAGCGCCATCATGGCGCCCAGCTCCATCAGGTACAGGCCGCACTGCGCGTCCGACCACGGCTTGTTGGTGGCATGCTGCATGCCGTCGTCGCCGATGCGCTTGAAATAGTCCAGCTCTCCCTGTGTTGCCATGCCGCCTGCCCCGATACCAAAAATCGCATTCTATCGGATCGGGCGGCGAATTACCTATTATTTAAGATTCAGCACTGGATCATGCCGCCGGCCTTGTTGCAGACCTTGCCGGACGGGGTGATGACACCATTCGGGCCGGCATTGTTGTAGCGCACGCCGTTGGCGCCATTGCAGCCGGCGGCGTCGCAGCCGGTGGTCGGCACCGGCGCCTTGGCGCGCATGTCGAGCTTAGGCGGAGTGGGTGGGACCGGCATGGCCACCTTGGGCGGCGGCTGGCTTTGCGGCATGCGTTGTATGGTCTGCGGCACCGGGCGGCGCGGCATGGGGTCCTGAGCCGGCGCGGTACGGCATGGCTCGACCGCCAGCGACTTGCCGTCCGCACCCAAGGTGCAGACCGGCAATTTGAGGTAGTCATCCCTGGCTTTGTCCTCAGCCGCTCCGGCCCAGGCATACTCGCACACCAGCATGCCGAACAGGAACAGGACGGTAAAAGCCGCAGGCTTGGCGATGTTCATGGTCTTCCCTCCTCCTCTCATTATTAGCAGATTCATCGCAGGAGGGAAGCCACCGAAACAATTCGTAACCTACTGCTGGACCGGCAACGGCGGTGGCGGCGGCACTTCGGCCGGCTGCACGATGGCCGGCGGATGCGCCATCGGCGGCACCGACACCGCCAGCCAGCCCGAGGCCGGCAGCAGCGGCACCAGCAGCAGCGCCACGATGTTGATGATCTTGATCAGTGGATTGACCGCCGGACCGGCCGTATCCTTGTAGGGATCGCCCACGGTGTCGCCAGTGACGGCCGCCTTGTGCGCATCCGAGCCCTTGCCGCCGAAGTGGCCGTCCTCGATATACTTCTTGGCGTTGTCCCAGGCGCCGCCGCCGGTGGTCATGGAAATCGCCACGAACAGGCCGGTGACGATGGTGCCCATCAGCATGCCGCCCAGCGCGGCCGAACCCAGCAGCATGCCGACCAGGATCGGCACCACCACCGGCAGCAGCGACGGCACGATCATTTCCTTGATGGCCGACGCGGTCAGCATGTCGACCGCCTTGTCGTACTCCGGCTTGGCCGTGCCTTCCATGATGCCCTTGATGTCGCGGAACTGCCGGCGCACCTCGACCACCACCGCACCGGCCGCGCGGCCCACCGCCTCCATCGCCATGGCGCCGAACAGGTAGGGAATCAGGCCGCCGATGATCAAGCCGACGATCACCATCGGATTCGACAAGTCGAAGGAGATGCTGCGCCCGGCCGATTCCAGCGCGTGCGTGTAGTCGGCAAACAGCACCAGCGCGGCCAGGCCGGCCGAGCCGATGGCGTAACCCTTGGTGACGGCCTTGGTGGTGTTGCCCACCGCGTCCAGCGGATCGGTAATCGCACGCACCGAATCCGGCATGCCCGACATTTCAGCGATGCCGCCGGCGTTATCGGTGATCGGGCCGTAGGCGTCCAGCGCCACGATGATGCCGGCCATCGACAGCATGGCGGTGGCGGCGATCGCCACGCCGTACAACTGGCCCAGCTGGTAGGACACCAGGATGGCCGCGCACACGGCCAGCACCGGCCACGCGGTCGACTTCATCGACACGCCCAGGCCGGCGATGATGTTGGTGCCATGGCCGGTGGTCGAGGCCTCGGCGATGTGCTTGACCGGATGGAAGTCGGTGCCGGTGTAGTACTCGGTGATGTAGACCATCAGCCCGGTCAGCACGATGCCGACCACGGTGCAGCCGATCATGCGGTAGCGCATGGCGTCGTCCGGCCACATCTGCCAGGTCACGGCCACGAAGCCGATCAGCGACAGGCCGGCGGCCCACCACAAGCCGGTGTACAGCGCCGACATGATCTTCTTGCCCGGCTTGGCCTTGACCATCGAGCAGCCGATGATGGAGGCGATGATGGACACCGCGCCCAGCAGCAGCGGATAGATCACGGCCGTCGTACCGCTGGCGCCCATCAACAGCGCGCCCAGCAACATGGTGGCGATCAGGGTCACCACATAGGTTTCGAACAGGTCGGCCGCCATGCCGGCGCAATCGCCGACGTTGTCGCCGACGTTATCGGCGATCACCGCCGGATTGCGCGGATCGTCCTCGGGAATGCCTGCTTCCACCTTGCCCACCAGGTCGGCGCCGACGTCCGCGCCCTTGGTGAAGATGCCGCCGCCCAGTCGCGCGAAGATCGAAATCAACGAAGCGCCGAAGGCCAGGCCGATCATCGGCTCGATGGTCTTGTGCAGGTTCATGTCCGGCCCCAGGCCCGCCACCAGGTACATATAAAACAGCACCACGCCCAGCAGGCCGAGGCCCACCACCAGCATGCCGGTGATGGCGCCGCCCTTGAAGGCCACGTCCAGCGCCTGGTTCATTCCCTTGGTGGCCGCCTGCGCCGTGCGCACATTGGCGCGCACCGAGACGTTCATGCCGATGAAGCCGCAGGCGCCCGACAACACCGCGCCGATCAGGAAACCGATGGCGGTGCTCATGTCGAGCAAGACGGCAATGAGGATGAGGAGAACCACGCCGACGATGGCGATGGTGCGGTACTGGCGCGCGAGGTAAGCGGCGGCGCCCTGTTGAATCGCCAGTGCGATTTCCTGCATGCGCGGATTGCCCGCGTCCTGTCGCAAAATCCAGCTACGCGACCATAATCCATAAACCACGGCGATAACGCCGCACGCGACTGCCAACCATAAGCTGCCTGCCATAGTGTCCCCTTTATTTTTGTTTATCAAGCCTACAAACCACACTTCAACGTGCGAACTGCAAAACTTCAAAAATCGGGATGGCATCCGGCAAAAAAAAAGCGGACCATCGGTCCGCTCTACTTTACCGCTTATTCCGCCAGCGCGGCAAACGCGCTGTCGCGAATTTGCTCCACGGGGCCGACGCCCTCGATGCGGCGGTACTTCGGCGCGCCAGGTTCGCCCGATTGTGCCCAGGTGTTGTAGTAACCCAGCAGCACTTCGGTTTGATTGTGGTAGACGTCCAGGCGCTTCTTGACCACTTCGGCCTTGTCGTCGTCGCGCTGCACCAGGTCTTCGCCGGTGACATCGTCCTTGCCTTCGACTTTAGGCGGGTTGAACTTGACGTGGTAGACGCGGCCCGAGGCCGGGTGGCAGCGGCGGCCGTCCATGCGCTCGATGATCGATTCGTCCGGCACGGCGATTTCCAGCACGTAGTCCACGGTCACGCCGCTGTCCTTCATGGCGTCGGCCTGGGCGATGGTGCGCGGGAAGCCGTCGAACAGGTAGCCGTTGGCGCAATCGGGCTGGGTCAGGCGATCCTTGACCAGGCCGATGATCAGATCATCCGACACCAAACCACCCGCGTCCATCACCTTCTTCGCGGCGATACCCAGCTCGGTGCCGGCCTTGATGGCGGCGCGCAGCATATCACCAGTGGAAATTTGCGGGATGTTGTATTTTTCTTTGATGAAGTTAGCCTGAGTGCCCTTGCCGGCACCTGGTGCTCCTAACAGAATGAGACGCATGAAGTTTCCTAAAAACAGATATGGAGTATGGGTTAGTTAGTGTGAGATCGTACGAAACTTACCACAAAACTTAGTTGTTACGCCAATTTCTGGGCGATATTCCGTATGAATATCGCACAGTTACAGCCGTTATAACAGTCATAGCTGACGGCGAACTGACGTGAATTAATATAAATTAATAGTGGCGACGCACGCGTTCTAGGTCTTCCGGCGTATCGACGCCGGCGGCCGGGGCCGAATCGGTCACGTGCACGGCGATAGGATAGCCGTGCCACAGCACGCGCAGCTGCTCCAGCGCCTCGATCGATTCCAGCGGCGACATCTCCAGCGCCGGGTAGGCCTGCAGGAAGTCGTTGCGGTAGGCGTACAGCCCGATGTGGCGAAGCGGTACGTAGCTGGCAGGCAGGCTGTCCCGGGTCTGGGCGTAGCCGTCGCGGTGCCACGGGATGGTGGCGCGCGAGAAATACAGGGCACGGCCGGCCTTGTCCAGCACCACCTTCACCACATTCGGGTTGAAGGCGTCGGCGGCGTCGTGCAGCGGGTGGGCGCAAGTGGACATCGGCACCTCGGCGCCGATGCGCGCGGCGGCCGCCTGCAGCAGGGCCGGATCGATCAGCGGCTCGTCGCCTTGCAGGTTGACGATGACGGCGTCGGCCGCCAGGTTCAGCGTGCGCGCCACTTCGGCGATGCGGTCGGTGCCGGACGGATGGTCGGCGCGGGTCATGCAGACTTCCACGCCGTGCTGTTCGCAGGCGGCGCGGATGTCGTCGTGATCGGTGGCGACGATGATGCGGGAAGCGCCGGACAGCTGCGCGCGTTCGGCCACGCGCACGATCATCGGCTTGCCGCCCAAGTCGGCCAGGGGTTTGTTCGGCAGCCGGGTCGAGGCCAGGCGGGCCGGGATGATGACGATGAAGGACACGGGCTTATTCCGCCTTGTCCTGCAGGGTGCGCGCCTCGTCGGCCCACATGATGGGGATACCGTCGCGGATAGGATAGGCCAGGCGATCGCCTTTGCAAATCATCTCCTGCGCCTTTTTATCGTACTCCAGCGGGCCTTTGCAGACCGGGCATACCAGGATATCAAGCAATCGAGCGTCCACGACATTTCTCCACAATTTGGTCGGCCAGCGCGCGGTCGATGCGCGCCGTAACCGGGACGACCCATAGTCGCGGGTCGTCTCTGAGTTCTTCAATTTGCGCACATTTTACTGCATCCTTCTCGGTCATCAAGATAAGGTCGGCGTCCAGGGCGGCGAATGGGCGGTCCTGGAAGTCGTGATGATCGGGAAGCGGCAGTTCAATAACGTGCAGACCGGCCGCTTTCAGCATGCCAAAGAAGCGTGCCGGATTGCCGATACCGGCAGCGGCGGCGATGCGCAGACCGTCACGGCCGGCGCTTTCCGCCAGCCCGGCCAGGGTGCGGCGCTGGCTGCGGTCGCGCAGCTGTTCGGCCACGTCGCCGGCCAATACCATCTGCACCGGCGCACCCTGCGCGCCGACGGCAGCGGCCAGGCCGGCCGTCAGTTGCGGCGCATTGATGACGGTGAAATCGCGCCGGCGTGTCACCGGCTCGCGCAGCGGCCCGGCCGGCAGCAACCAGCCGTTGCCGGCGCCGCGTCCGTCGAACAGGATGATCTCCACATCGCGCTGCAGCTTGTAGTGCTGCAGCCCGTCGTCGGTCAGCAGCACATCCACCTCGGGGTGCGCGGCCAGCAGCGCCAAGCCCGTGGCCGCGCGATCGCGCCCCACCATCACCGGCGCACAAGTGCGCTGCTTGATCAACAACGGCTCATCGCCCACCTGCGCCGGAGTCGAGGCCGCCGTCACTTCGCGCGCGCCCTGCTCCGCGCTGCCAAACCCGCGCGAGATCACCCCCGGCCGCATGCCCGCCGCCTGCAAGGCCTGCACCAGCCAGATGGTCAGCGGCGTCTTGCCGGTGCCGCCGATGTAGATATTCCCCACCACCACCACCGGCACCGGCAGCCGCGACGACTTCAGCACGCCGGCCTTGAACAAGGCCGCGCGCACGCCGCTCAGCAAACGAAATATCAGGGAGACCGGCCACAAGGCGCAAGCCAGCGGGCCGCGCCGCAGCCAGTTACGTGTCAGCGTGGATTCCAACGCCGACGATTTATTTTGAGCCACCGGTTTGCGCCGCGAAAGTAAGTTTCTCGTAGCCGGCGATGCGCGCGGCTTCCATCACGTTGATCACCATCTGGTGCATGGCGAACTGGTCGGCGTTGACGATCACCACCGGCGATTTGCCGGCATCACCCGCAGTGGCGGCCTTGCCGGCCGCCGCCCGCAGCGACTGCGCCAGCCCGCTCACATCGCGGAACGACACCGGCTCGCCGTTGATGGTGTAGTTGCCCTTGGCGTCCACCGTCACGTTCAGCTCGAACGGCTTGTCGACCGCCTTCTGCGCGTCGGCCGTCGGCAGCGTGATCTGCAGCTCGGTAAACTTGCTGTAGGTGGTGCTCACCATCAGGAAAATCAGGATCACCAGCAGCACGTCGATGAACGGGATCAGGTTGATCTCCGGATCCTCGCGGCGCTGGCCTTTGCGGAAATTCATGGCGCGTCCTTATTTGCGCTTGCTGTGGACGATGTCGACGAACTTCACCGCCTGCTGTTCCATGTCGATGATGAAGCTATCCACCAGCGCGCGGAAGTGGCGGTAGAACACCAGGGTCGGCATCGCGATCGCCAGGCCGAAGCCGGTGTTGTACAAGGCCACCGAAATGCCGTGCGCCAGCGCCGCCGGATTGGAACCGGCCGCGTTCTGCGAACCGAAGATCTCGATCATGCCGACCACCGTGCCGAACAGGCCCATCAGCGGGGCCAGGGTGGCGATGGTGCCCAGCGTGGTCAGGAAGCGCTCCAGCGTGTGCGCGACGCCGCTGCCGGCCTCCTCGATCGATTCCTTCATCACCTCGCGCGGCGCGTCGACGTTGCGCAGCGCGGCCGACAGCACGATGCCCAGCGGCGAGCTTTTCTCCAGCTTGTCGATGATGTCCGGCGTGATGTGATTGTTGCGGTAGACCAGGACCACCTCGTCCAGCAGCTTCTTCGGAATGATCTTGCTGCGGCGCAGATACATCAGGCGTTCGACAATCAGGGCCGTCGCGACGATGGAAGCAATCAACAACAACCAGATAGGCCAACCTGCAGCTTGGAATATGGCGAGCAAAACGAACTCCTGTAGATATGAACAACCGAATGGCGCAATGTATCTTGTTGGGCCGATGTCGGCAAGTGTCTGGCGGAGTTCTCAACATTTTCTGTGGACAATAATGTGAGCAAGCCCAGTCCTTCAGCGCTAAACTATTGATCTGTAAGGGAATAGTTGTCCAGCCTAAAAATCGCGCAGATGGGTACGAGCTTACTCCAGTTATGCCCAAATTCTGTGGACAACATTGTGCGCAACATGCTGGCCAATCCCTATCATATTGATTTAAAAGGATATTCTCTTCCTGCGCAAAAAACACGCAGCCGTGCAGCGGTGAATAAGTAGCCAAACTACGCGGCTCACTTCTGCACACTTAATGTGGATAAGATTGTTAGCAAGCGATCCCACAACATGAAAAAGCCTTGATTTATAAGGGTTTTTTTGCCTTGAGTAAAAATTTGGCACGAGGGTGTTTTTCGCCCTTTTCTAGGGTGAAAACCGGCTTATCCACCGGACGCCACCGGAAAGCGACTGATCGTTTTCAGCTATCGCCGGCCACGCCGCAGTTCTGCACACTTTATGTGGATAAGATTGTTAGCAAGGCACAAGTTGACCATTCAAGTCATTGATTCATAAGCCGATTGTTACCATGCGCAAAAATAAAGCAGGCGATTTCAAGCCGGCGTCCAGGGAGCGCCATGCTATCAAGTTGACAATGCCGACTATTCACTGCCCGGCGCGCAATGTGGGCAAGAACAGAGTTTTGCACAAATTCTGTGGATAAAAGTGTGCGGAACAGGGGATGACCTCCCTTAAGTCATTGATTTGTCACAATATACTTTCCGTGCGTAAATTTTGAGCATGACAAAAACAACAACAAGAAAAAGGCTATCGCTCACCAAAGTTTCGCACATCTTTTGTGGATAACTTTGTGCGTAACCGGGCGCCGCATGGGCAAAGTGCTTGATCCATAAGGGTTTTTCCTCAATGCACGCAAATACGGCAGAAATGTTTACCCTTTAAAATCATGGATTTACCTATAATAGCTGGCGCCAAACCTATGCTGTTACCGCTGTGTGACAGAACTCACATAGTGTGGATAGTTTCCAATTTTGAAATCCTATGAACTTCGACGACCGCAACGATTCCGCCCCCGTAGCCAATGCCGCGCCCGTGATGACCGTCAGCGCGCTGAACCAGGCCGTGGCGCGGCTGCTGGAGCGTACTTTTCCACTGAGCTGGATCGGCGGCGAGATCTCCAACTTCACGCGCGCCGCTTCCGGTCACTGGTACTTCACGCTCAAGGACGACGGCGCGCAGGTGCGGGCCGTGATGTTCCGTGGCCGCGCGCAGTACGCCAACTTCGTGCCGCGCGAAGGCGACAAGGTCGAGGTGCGGGCGCTGGTAACCCTGTACGGGCCGCGCGGGGATTACCAGATCAATGTGGAAGCGATCCGCCGCGCCGGCGTGGGCTCGCTGTTCGAGGCCTTCCAGCGGCTCAAGGAAAAGCTCGATGCGGCCGGCCTGTTTCACGCAGACCGCAAGCGCGCGTTGCCGATGTTCCCGCGCACGGTGGGCATCGTCACCAGCCCGCAGGCGGCGGCGTTGCGCGACGTGCTGACGGCGCTCAAGCGCCGCGCGCCGCATGTGCGGGTGGTGCTGTATCCGACGCCGGTGCAGGGCCAGCTGGCGGCCGAAAAGATCGCGGCGGCCATCGACACGGCATCGTTGCGCGGCGAATGCGAGGTGCTGATCGTGTGCCGGGGCGGCGGCAGCATCGAGGATCTGTGGTCGTTCAATGACGAGGAAGTGGCGTATGCGGTGGCCAACTGCCGCATGCCGGTGATCTCTGGCGTGGGCCACGAGACCGACTTCACCATCTGCGACTTCGCCGCCGACCTGCGCGCGGCCACGCCGACGGCGGCGGCCGAACTGGCGGTAACGCCGCGCACCGACTGGATCGGTTCATTGAAGGCGGACGTGATCGATTTGCGCCGCGCCATGCGCCGCGCGCTGAACGATGCGGAGCAGACGCTGGATGGTCACACCCGCAGGTTGCTCAATCCGGGCGCGCAGATTGCGCAGCAACGTCACAAGCTGGTGGCGCTGTCGACCGCCCTCACCCACGCCAACCGCGCGCCGCTGACGCAGGCACGCCACCAGCTGGACCGCTTCAGTGGACGCCTGGCGGCGCGCAAACCGGACGTAACGGCGGTACGCGCGACGATGCAAGGCCTGCGTCACCGCGCGGCCATCAGCATCAACACGCAACTGAGCCAGCGGCGCGAAGCGCTGGCGGCCTTGTCGTCGCAACTGGAGATGTTGAATCCGCAGCGCACGCTGGAGCGCGGATATGCCATCGTTACCGACGACCAGGGCGCCGTCATGCGCGCGCCGTCGCAGCTCAAGCCGCACAGCACCCTCACCGTGCGCCTGGCCGAAGGCAGCGCACAGGTAGGGATCGACAGCGTCAACTAAACCGGGGTCAGTTCTGCCAATCGTACACGAGCTCTGCCGTAGCAGCTGCTACGGCAGAGCTCGTGTACGATTGGCAGAACTGACCCCGGTTTTCAGGCGGCGGACAGCATGGAAGACATGCCGATCAGCACGGGGTTGGGTTCCGTGATGACATAAGTAGGAATATGCGCCAGGTAATCCGAGAAGCGCCCCTTCTGCTCGAAGCGCGCCCGGAAGCCCGAGCGTTCGAAGAACTCGCTCATCTTCAGCACCGTGCGGCCGCCGATGTAGATGCCGCCCTTGGCCCCAAGGGTCAGCGCCACGTTGCCGGCCACCGTCCCCAGCATCTCGCAAAACGCCAGCAAGGTCTCCTCGCACACCGGATCGAGCCGGTGCACGCCACGCTCCATGATCTCGGCCGTGGTCAGGTTCTGCGGCTCCACCCTGGCCCGCTCGCTCAACGCGCGGTACACCAGCGCAATGCCGATGCCCGACACCAGCCGCTCGCTCGACACATGCTCGTGATAGCGCCGCGCATAGCGCAGGATATCGATCTCGCGCTCATTCATCGGCGCAAAGGTGGCGTGGCCGCCCTCGCTGTCGATGGCGATCCATCGATCGCCCGCCGGCACCAGCCCCGACACGCCGAGCCCCGCATCCGCCCCCACCAGCCCGATGGTGGTGCCGATGCGCGCCACGCCGCCGCCCACCTGGTGCTTGTGCTCCGGCGCCAGGTAAGGCAAGGCGCTGGCCAGCGCGGTGAAGTCGTTCACCACCACCAGCGATTTCAAACTGAATTGCGAACACACCGCCTCGATCGAAAACGACCAGTGGTGATTGGTCATGGTGACCCAGTCGCCGTCGATGGGGTTGGCGATGGCAATGCCTGCAAAGCGCGCCTGGTAGCCGCCCGCCGCCACCGTCGCCGCCTGCGACAGATAGGCCACCAGCGCCGCACCCAAGGTCGGGTAGGCCTGGCACTCGGTCACCCACACGGCCTCGATCTGGTTGGGGGCGGTCTCCAGCCCGAAGCTGGCGCTGCTGCCGCCGATGTCGGCCAAAATGCGCGGGCCGTGCGCGAGGTGCGAAAAAGCGTCGCGTTTCATGTCTCTTTCCGTTTTTCTCTTATGTCTGGCTGCGATGATTATATGCCAGATAACGCCATGAAAACGTTTTCAAGCACTACCCCATTAAATACCGCCGGCGGCCGAAAGTCAATCGCCGGCGGGCGGCCAAATTGGCGGAAAGCATGGGGATTATGGTAACCTTTGCCGAAAAGGTTTTCATAACTACATCCACAAAGGAAATACTTTGGCAGACACCTCCCATTCCAACGGCCCATCGACTTTGATGGATGTCGCCCGCCAGGCCGGAGTGTCGCCCAGCACCGTGTCACGCATCCTGAACGGCACCGCCAAGGTGTCGGATGAAAAGCGGCAAGCCGTGCTGGCCGCCATCGAGCAGATGAATTTCGCGCCCAACCAGATGGCGCAGGGCCTGAAAAAAGGCCGCTCCATGACCATCGGCATCGTGGTGCAGGATATTTCCTCCCCCTTCTTCGATGAAACGCTGCGCGGGGTCGACGACGGCCTGAAAGGCACGGGCTTCGCCTCGGTGATCGTCAGCGGCCACTGGAACGCCGACGAGGAAGCCGAACGCATCCGCCTGCTGCTGGCGCGCAAGGTCGATGGCATCATCCTGCTGTCGGGCCGCATGTCCGATGAAACGGTGCTCAAGTTCGCGGCGCAGCGCCCCATCGTTTCCACCGGCCGCGCGCTGCAGACGCGCACTGCGCTGGGCTTCAAGATGGACAACGAGTCCGGCGCCCACATGGCCGTGCACCACCTGATCGAACTGGGCCACCGCCACATCGCCTTCATTTCCGGCCCCGCCAACAACATCGACGCCGCCGACCGCCTGGCCGGCTACAAGCGCGCGCTGGAGGAAGCCGGGATTCCGATCGAAGAGCAGCTGGTGGTCGAGGGCAACTACCACGAGGCCAGCGGCATGTTGGCCATGAACCGCCTGTTCGACACCCATCAGCATTTCACGGCCGTGTTCGCAGCCAACGACCTGAGCGCCTATGGCGCGCGGCTGGCGCTGTACCGCAAGGGCATCCGCGTGCCGGACGATATTTCGCTGGTCGGCTTCGATGACCTGCCCGGTTCGTCGTACACGACGCCGCCGCTGACCACCATCCGCCAGCCGCTGTACGACATCGGCCGCATCGCCACCCATGCGCTGCTGCGCATCATCAACGGCGAGGCGGTGCGCGGCGAAGTGCCGCCGCTGGAACTGATCGTGCGCGAGACCACGCGGCGCGTGCGCTAGGGCCGGCTAACCCACACGAAACGCGGGCCTTTTCAGCGGCGCGCGCCTATCCGTTTTACAATGATGGACGTTTCAATAAAATTACCCGGTTTTTAAGACCACCTAATCAAAGGAAGAACAATGGAACATACCCTGCCACCTCTGCCATACGCCATCGACGCCCTGGCGCCATCGATCTCGCAAGAGACCCTGGAATACCACTACGGCAAGCATCACCAAACGTATGTCACCAACCTGAACAACCTGATCAAGGGCACCGAGTTCGAAAACCTGTCGCTGGAAGAAATCGTCAAGAAATCGTCGGGCGGCATCTTCAACAACTCGGCTCAGGTTTGGAACCACACCTTCTACTGGAACAGCCTGACGCCAAACGGCAAAGGCGCACCGGACGGCGCGCTGGCTGACGCCATCAACGCCAAGTGGGGTTCGTTCGATAAGTTCAAGGAAGAGTTCACCAAGTCGGCCGTCGGCAACTTCGGTTCGAGCTGGACCTGGCTGGTGAAAAAAGCCGACGGTTCGCTGGACATCGTCAACACCTCGAACGCCGCCACCCCGCTGACCACCGATGCCAAAGCGCTGATCACCTGCGACCTGTGGGAACACGCTTACTACATCGACTACCGCAACGTGCGTCCTAAGTACCTGGAGACCTTCTTCAAGCTGGCCAACTGGGACTTCGCTGCCGCCAACTTCGCGTAAGCGACACCGGCAGCCTCCACAAAAGCCCGCTACGGCGGGCTTTTTTACGCCCGTTTGTGTTGCGACAAGGGCCGGCCAACATGCTAGGATATCTTTGCAGGACGGAGGATGTCATGAAAAAACTGCCCGACCACGATCTTGAAGTTGCCCCGAATTCCGGCAAGCCACCAAAGCACCTCGCTATTAAGCGAGTGCGGGCGCATGAAATCGATCCCGAACTCTACCGCGCCCCCTTGAAGGTTAGAGCCTTCAAGGAGACGACTCCGGAAGACTTCGATCGCATCATCGCCGAGCTCCAACATGAGCTGGGTAAAGTTTGATATAGAAAGCGACGGGCGATTTCTGGCATCGGTCAAAGACCTGGGCGCCTCCCCGGCACAGCGTATCCTGTCAAAGCTGAGGGATATGAGCCGCAGTGTCTCCTGGACCGGAATGTGCAAGGATTACGGCTGGCACGAAATCACCATCGCGCCAACAGATTGCTTCCCTGGCGCGAGCAACCCGGCTTGTGTGAAGTTCCTCCTGCACGACTATAATCGGCAAGGTCCAACTTCCCATGGAGACAGTTAATGACTTACCTCGCTTCGCCGCACCGCTATGATGCGATGCAGTACCGCACTTGCGGTCGCAGCGGCTTGAAATTGCCGGCGATGTCGCTCGGCTTGTGGCATAACTTTGGCGACACCAACAACCTGGCCTCGCAGCGCGAGATGCTGCGCACGGCGTTTGACTTGGGCATCACCCACTTCGATCTGGCCAATAACTACGGGCCGCCCTACGGTTCGGCCGAAGCCAATTTCGGCCAGCTGTTCAAGCAGGATTTCAAGCCGTATCGCGATGAGCTGATCATCTCCACCAAGGCCGGCTGGGATATGTGGCCCGGTCCCTACGGCCAGGGCGGCGGCTCGCGCAAGTATGTGCTGGCCAGCCTCGATCAGTCGCTGCAGCGCATGGGCCTCGATTACGTCGATATCTTTTATTCGCACCGCTTCGATCCCGATACGCCGTTGGAGGAAACCATGGGCGCGCTGGCGCACGCGGTCCAGCAGGGCAAGGCGCTGTATGTGGGCGTGTCGTCGTATTCGGCCGAGAAAACCGCCGAAGCCGCGCGCCTGCTCAAGGAGTGGAAGGTGCCGTGCCTGATCCATCAGCCGTCCTACAATATGCTGAACCGCTGGATCGAAACCGAAGGCCTGCTCGATACGCTCGGCCAGGAAGGCATAGGCTGCATCACCTTCACCGCGCTGGCGCAGGGCATCCTGAGCGACAAGTACCTGAACGGCGTACCGGCCGATGCGCGCGTCAACCGTCCGGGCGGCGGCTCGCTGCAGCAGTCGCATCTGAGCGAGGCCAATCTGGATCGCGTACGCGGCCTGAACGAGATCGCCCGCCGGCGCGGCCAGACCTTGGCGCAGATGGCGCTGGCCTGGGTGCTGCGCGATCCGCGCATCACGTCCACGCTGATCGGCGCCAGCAACGCCGCGCAGATCCGCGAGAACGTCGCCGCCCTCGCCAACCTGCAATTCAGCGCCGAAGAACTGGCGCAGATCGATGCGCAGGCCCAGGAGGGTGCGATCAATCTGTGGGCCGGTTCCTCCGCGCACCGCTAAGGCCGGCCGCAGTCTTTAACTGTTAGCTGGTGCGAGCCCAGTCGCGGCGCTCCATGCGCCGGGGCTGCGGCGGCTGCGCGCGCTGCGCCGTCTCGTCGTCATCGTCCGGCACGACGTCGCGAAACTCACCGTCCACCAGCGGGATGGTTTCGATATGATCGAAGCCGATGTCCGACTCTACGCTTTCCCGCCCCACACCGGCGCGCTCGCCCGTGCCTTCGGCGTCGGTGTCGCTATCCATTTCGCTGCCGGGTTCGCCCGCCACATCGCTGCCGCTGTCGGAATTGTCGCTCGGTCCGAGGGCGCGCGTGCCGTGGCCGCTGCCCAGCGAGCGGTCCGTACCGACCGGAATGTTGTCCGGATCCAAGGTGCTGTCTGCCATGATGCCCTCCGTATCAAAATACCATTGAAACACTTCGCCCACCGCTGGGTCGGTGTGCAAACGCACATAAGGCTATCGTCCTCATAGGAATTTTTTACTTTACAAATGTACTGTTCATCTCTATAGTTACTACATCAACCAACGGAGAACATCATGAGCACAACTACCAAACACCTCTTGACCGCCGCCGCTACCGTGGCTTTCGCGATCGCCGCCACCGCCACCACCGTGAGCAGCGCCTTCGCCCAAACCGCGCCGGCAACGACCAGCACCGCCGCCACCGCCGCTGCGACCTCGGCCGCCAAGAACGCCGTCGCCACCAGCGCCCTGGCCAGCGTCAAGATCGATCAGCCGGTTGGCAAAACCCGCGCTGAAGTGCAGGCCGAATTCCTGGAAGCGCGCAAGAACGGCACGCTGCTGGAAACCGAAGCCGACTTCGACGTCGCCCGCACCCGCAAGCACTACACCAAGTAAGCGTTGAAGTTGACCATGCCGCACATGCTCCCTACGCACGCCGCCCGCAACTTCGCCGCCCCCATGCTTGCATGCGCGCTGGCGGTGCTGGCCGGCTGCGCGGACATGGGCAACATCCAGCCGCAAGCCGTGCAGCTGCGCCCCGCCGAGCTGAATCCGGGTAAAGCCATCGCCGCAGCCACCAGCGCGGAAGTGGCCTGGCCCGACGAGCACTGGTGGGAAGCGTTGCACGACGCGCAGTTGAACCAGTTGGTCAACGCGGCACTGCATGACAATCCTTCACTGCGGGCGACGTTGGCCCGCGTGCGTCAGGCCGAAGCGCTGGCCGGCGTGACGCGCGCCGCCACCCAACCGCGTGTGGACGCCACGGCCAGCGCCGACCGCGAGTTGTACTCGGCGCACAGCACCGTCCCCGCTCCGCTCGCAGGGAACTACGCGTGGAAGAACACCGCCGCGCTATCCGGTTCCTACGATCTGGATCTGTGGGGCCGCAACCGCGATGCGCTGGCCGCCGCGCTGGATGATGTGCACATGGCCGCCGCCGAATCACAGATGGCGCGGCTGACGCTGGAGACTTCCATCGTGCGCGCCTACATCCAGCTGGCGCTCACGCACACGCTGCAGGACAGCGTGACGGAAAACCTGGCGCAGCGCGAACGCATCCTGGAGATCACGCGGCGGCGCAAGGCGGCCGGCCTGGCCAGCGAGATAGACGTAACAAGCATCGAGACTACGCTGCCGGCGGGACGGCGCGAGCATGAGCAATATGGCGCGTCCATCGCTCTGCTGCGCAACCAGCTGGCGGCACTGATCGGCAAGGGACCGGGCGACGGCGAAACGATCGCCCGGCCAATGCTGGCCTTATCGGCCGACGCGCAGGCGGTGTTGCCGGCGAATCTGCCGGCCGAACTGCTGG
Organism: Duganella paludis; assembly: GCF_054461335.1. NCBI lineage: Bacteria > Pseudomonadati > Pseudomonadota > Betaproteobacteria > Burkholderiales > Oxalobacteraceae > Duganella > Duganella paludis. The sequence continues at coordinate 4,868,214 of NZ_CM136922.1, read as the reverse complement.
GCCGCCGGCCCGACATCGTGGCGCAGCGCTGGCGCGTGGAAGCGGCGTCGTCGCGCATCGAAGTCGCGAAGAAGGACTTCTACCCGAACGTCAACCTGGCGGCGTTTGTCGGCATGCAGTCGCTGGGCTTCAGTCACTTCCTGGATGCCAGCTCGCACACGCGCGGCATCACGCCGGCCATCAGCCTGCCGCTGTTCGAAGGCGGCCGCCTGCGCAGCCAGCTCGGCAACCAGACCGCGATGTACGACGGCGCGGTCGAGCAGTACAACGCCACCGTGGTCCAGGCGATGTCGGACGTCGCCAACGCGGTGGTCACGATGGAATCGGTCAAGCGGCAGGACGTGCTGGCGCAAGCCGCGCTGAAGTCGGCGCGGCGGCAGCAGCAATTGGCCGAGCGCGCGTATCAATCCGGCTTGACCGACACGCTGAACGTGATCAATGCGCAGCTGGCGTTGTTGAACGAACAGCAGCAAATGGCGCAAGTGGCGAGCAAACAACTGGAGAACTTCGCATTGTTGATGTCCGCCTTGGGCGGCGGCATAAAACTGGATTCACCTTGATACTTCGATAGTACAATCAATCCTTTCCAAAAATATCAGAGGAGTGGCAATGAGTAGTTTTGAAGCGACTAAAAAGCGCCTTAAAAACATCCATGGCCGAATACCGGAGTTCCCAGAGGAGTTGATGCGCCTGTTGCGCATGACTTACCACATCCAGAAACGGATGAAAGATTTGAGTAACGCCGCACTGCGCAAGTACGAGCTGGTGGACGCAAGCTACATGGTACTGGCGGTGCTGTACGGTTCGGACAATGAAACATCGACCGCGTCCACGCTGGGCGAAGCCTGCATGGAAAAGCCGGCCAATCTCACGCGCGTGTGCAACGACCTGGAGTCGCAAGGCCTGATCACGCGCGGCAACCGTCCCGGCGACCGCCGCTGCGTGATGATTTCGCTGACCGATGAAGGCCGCGCACTGGCCGAGAAAGTACTGCCGGAAGTATGGGGCACCACCACGCGCGCCTACGACGGCTACAGCGCGGAAGAAGTAAAACAACTGGAAGCGCTGCTGAAACGGCAGCTCGATAACTTAGAATCCATTACATAGACCCGCACCCATGAATGCTACTCCCGCCGCCCAGCCCTCCCAGGACCACAGCGCGGCGCGGAGAGCCCTCACCTGGTTGCACACGCAGACCAACGACTGGCTGCGCACCGAAGGCGAACGCTGGATCTTTGTCGCCAAGGCCATGCTGGCCTCCTTCTCCGCCTTGTGGCTGGCCTTCCGCCTCGGCCTCGACGCTCCCTACACCGCACTCGCCACCACCATCATCCTGGCCATGCCCAGCAGTGGCATGGTGCTGGAAAAGGCCTTCTACCGTTTTCTCGGCACCCTGGTCGGCTGCGCCGCCGCGCTGGCGCTGGTGGGCTTTTTCCCGCAGGCGCCGATCATGCTGTTCATCGGCCTGGCGCTGTGGGTGGCGCTGTGCACCGGCGGCGCGGCGATGCACCGCAACCAGCAATCCTACAGCTTCGTACTGGCCGGGTACACGGCCGTGATGATCGCGGTGCCGGCCGTCGATGCGCCGGCCCACGTGTTCACGCTGGCCGTTACGCGCGTGACCGAGGTCGGGCTGGGCATCATCTGTTCGGCGGTGGTGCACGACGTATTCTTCCCGCGCCGCCATTCGCGCGCCGTGATGCGCACCGTGCAGGCACGCTACGCCGGCTTCATCGATTTTTGCCGCCAGGTGCTGGAGCACCGCATCACGCCGGACGACGCGGAGCTGAACCACCTGCGCTTCGCCGCCGACATCGCCGCGCTGGAATCGGGTCGCGCCGCTGCCTTCTTTGAAGCGGGACATTCGCGTTCGCACACGCGCCAGCTGCATGCCTTCAATGCGGCCTTCATGACCGCGCTGACCACTTTCTATACGCTGCACCGCCTGAGCCACCGGCTCGGCCATCGCCCGCCGGGCGTCGATGCGGGCGTCGATGATGGCGCCAGCAAGCGCGCCGAAGCGGGCGTCGACGCAGGCGCCGGCTTACGCGTCGCTGTAGGCGCCGCCGAGCGCGCCGGCACGCGCGCCGATGAAGGCCCGGTGCTAGCGCTGCTGGCGCCGATGTATGCGCACATGGCACGCGCCCTGCGCGACGACCTGACGCCGGCGCGGCTGGCGCAGATGCGCCACGGGTTGGCCAAGGACATCGCCGCCGCCCGCGCGCAGCTGGCGGCCGGGCCGGCGCTGGAACGCCCGCAGCAGATCGACTTCGACACGGCGGCCGAACTGCTGGAACGCTTCGCCGCCAACCTGGCCGACTTCGCCGCGCTATACCACGGCCTGGCGCAGGAGAAGCGCCAGCAGGTCAGCGATCCCGGCGCCTACTCGCCGAAGACGCCACCCGCCATCATCTTCGCCAGCGGTTTCCGCGCCGGCGCCGCGCTGCTGATCACTGCGGCCATGTCGTATTGGCTGGCGTGGCCGGCCGCCGTCAACTCGCTGCTGATGGCGACCATCTTCTGCGCCCTGGCCTCATCCTCGCCGCGCCCCACGGTGCTGGTGCAGCAAGTAACGACCGGCTTCCTGATCGCCACGCCGCTGGCCTTCGTCACCGAATTCCTGATGGTCGCCAAGGCCGACAACTTTGCCCCGCTGGTGCTGGCCGCGCTACCGCTGTTCGCTTTCGGCGCCTACCTGAGCAGCGGTCCGCGCTGGGCCGGCGTGGGCATCGGCGTTGGCATGTTCTCGGCCACGCTGGTGGTGCCGACCAACTTGATGCGCTACGACGTCGAGGCCTTCATCGGCAGCGAGTTGTCGATGATCCTGGGCGTGGTGGTGGCCTATCTGATGTTCAAGGTGGTACTGCCCGAGCACACCATGGGCCATCGCGGCCACGTCGCCGCCGCGCTGTGGCGCGAGGCACAGCAGGCCTGCGACGCGCGCCTGCATCGCCTCAAGCATCGCTTCGACAACCGCGTGCGCGACCTGCTGAGCCAAATGAACGCCGCCGCCGGGCCGGCGCCCAACGCCGAAACGCGCGCCGTGGTGCGCCAGGGCCTGACCCTGCTGGAACTGGGCCACGCCGTGATCGAACTGCGCCAGTTGCTGGACGCGGCGCACGCCGGCGCCGCGCGCGACAGCCTGCAAGCGGTGCTGGACCGGCTGGCCGCCTACTTGCACGCACCGCAGCGCGAACGCCATCAGCACGGCGAGCGCGCACTGCAAGCCATCCTCGACGCCGGCACCGCCGTGCGCGCCGCGCTGGCCGATACACAGCCCGATACGCATCACGAGCGGCGCGCGCGCCTGCACACGGCGCTGACCGACCTGCATTCCATCTATACGTCCTTGCTGGACCAGTTTTCCGGAGATTGACCATGTTCCCTACCATGCCGCGTGAAGTGGATTTTTTTGGCGTGCTGCTGCCCGGCGTGCTGCCGGTGTTCCTGGCCGCCATGCTACTGCAACTGGTGCTCGACGCGGCGCTCAGCCACGTCGGCGCCTACCGCAACAGCTGGCACCCGGCGCTCGTGCGGCTATGCATGTTCGTCTGCATCTTCAGCGCCCTGCTAGTCACCCTGTACAACTAATTTACTTTTCTGAGAGCCCGCTGTGAGTGCATCTAAAATTTTCCGATTCTGCCTGACCATGCTGCTGCTGGCGGCGGCCCTGTGGATGGGCCACGCCGCCTGGAACCACTACATGGAGTCGGCCTGGACCCGCGACGGCCGTATCAAGGCCGACGTTGTCACCATCAGCGCCGACGTCGCCGGCACCGTGACCGAAGTGCTGGTGCGCGACAACCAGCTGGTGCACAAGGGCGACGTGCTATTCGTGGTCGACAAGGCGCGCTACGCCAACGCGCTGGCGCAGGCCAGCGCCATGCTGGCTTCGCAGCAGGTGGAAAAAGGCCGCCGCGCGCAGGAAGCCAAGCGCCGCACGGCGCTCGACAACGCCATCGTCTCGGCCGAGAGCAAGGAAACCGCCGTGGCGGCGGCCGATACGGCGTCGGCCCAGTATCAGGCGGTGCTGTCGGCACGCCACCTGGCGCAGCTGAATCTGGAACGCACCGAGGTGCGGGCGCCGGTGACCGGCTACGTCACCAACCTGAACGTGCATGCCGGCGATTTCGCCGCGGTCGGCGCGGCCAAGCTGGCGCTGATCGACAGCGAGTCGTTCTACGTGGTGGGCTATTTTGAAGAGACCAAGCTGCCGCTGCTGAAGGTGAACGACAAGGTGGCGGTGCGCATGATGAGCGGCGAGGCGCAGCTGCAAGGCCACATCGAGAGCATCGCGCGCGGCATCACCGACCGCGACGCGAGCCTGGGTCGCGAACTGCTGGCCGATGTGAATCCGACCTTCAACTGGGTGCGGCTGGCGCAGCGCGTGCCGGTGCGCATCCACATCGATGACAAGCCGAAGAACCTGGAACTGGTGGCGGGCACCACCTGCACGGTGGTGATCCACGGCTAGCGCAAACGCTTAGCGCGCGCCGCCGGCATCGACGATGGCGCCGCTGACGTAGGAAGATTGAGGGCCGAGCAGCCACAAAATGGTTTCTGCGATTTCCTCGGGCTGGCCGCCGCGCCCCAGTGGCACGCTGGAGGCCAGCTTGTCGACACGGCCGGCGTCGCCGCCGCTGGCGTGGATGTCGGTGTAGATGATCCCCGGCCGCACGCAGTTCACGCGTATGCCTTCCGGGCCGACCTCCTTCGACAGGCCCAGCGTCAGCACATCGACCGCGCCCTTGGAGGCCGCATAGTCGACATACACATTGCCGCCGCCATGGCGCGACGCGCCCGACGACACGTTGACGATGCCGCCGCCCTGCCCGCCGCGCGCGGTGGACATGCGCCGCACCGCCTCGCGGCTGCACAGAAAGTAGCTGAGGATATTGGTGTTGAAGACGCGCTGCAGGCGCTCGGCCGACATGTCGGCCAACTGGCCCTGCTGTTCCAGCACGCCGACGTTGTTGACCAGCGCCGTCAGCGGCCCCAGTTCCTCGTCGATGGCGGCGAACAGGCGCAGCACGTCCGCTTCCACGCCGACGTCGGCCTGCACGGCGATGGCCTCGCCGCCTTCGGCCACGATCTGCGCGCGCAGGCGCGACGCGGCGTCGGCGTTGCTGTGGTAGTTGATGCAGACCGCGTAGCCGCGACGGCTGGCCAGCAGCGCGGTCGCCGCGCCGATGCCACGGCTGCTGCCGGTCACCAGCATCACCTGCTTCATCTTATTTCGCCGGGCTGAGGTTACCCAGCGCGTAGCTCAGATGCTCCCACCAGTGGTCGCGCGACTGCACCGTGCGCAGGCACTTCTTGTCGATCTCGGTCTTGAAGATCGGATCGCGGCACTGCTTGGTGGCCAGCGCATTGCGCTGGTTCTCGGCATTGACCAGGGCCACGCTCAGCCACAGGATCAGACCGAGGAACACGATTACCAGGCTCCACGCCACGTGGTTGATATACGCCCATTCAAACAGGTTCTCCAGCGCCGGCGAAGACTCCTTGTAAATCTTCATGACCTGGGCTTCCGCCTCTTCCCGCTCGTTCCTTGGGAATTTCATTACCTTACCCGTCCTTCCTTGATTACTTCTTGGCGGCGCGTTCCTGTAGCGACTTCGCCACCAGGCTATCGACAACCGCGAACATCGCTTTGTGTGCTGCATCGGCCGACGTCAGGCCGTGGCCTGCCACCGCCGGCGAGGTCGTGTAATGACCATCGATCACCAGTGCCGGCACACTATCCAGTTTATACTGAGTTGCCACCTGCTGCGCGCGTTTCAGCTTGGTCTGCACGCCGAAGGAATTGAAGGCTTCGACGTACTTGGCCTTGTCCACGCCGTTCTTGACCACGAAGTCCTGCAAGGCCGCGTCGGTGTTGAGGCGGTTGTGGTCGACGTGGATGGCGCGGAAGATTTTCTCGTGCATGCCGTTGCCCAGCGCGTTCATCGCTTCCAGCGTGTAGAAGGCCTTGGCCTGGGCGTCGTCGCCCATGTGCATGCGGCGGAATACGATCTTGTCGTTGTTCTTCTTCACCCAGTCGGCCAGCACCGGATCGAGCACATTGCAGTGCGGGCAGTGATACATGAAGAACTCCAGCACCTCGACCTTCTTGCCGGTGTCCGGACGCGGCGTGTTGACGGTGTTGTAGTCCAGGCCATCCTTGAAGTCGGCGGCGGAAGCGCCGGCGGCGGCCACAAAGGCGACGGTGGCTAACAGTGGGCGCAAGAGACTCAGCAAACGCATGGCATTCCTTCGAATAGATAAGTGGCAAACGCCGCGAGATTACCACTTTTTGCGCGCGCCGGCCCAAGTATTCAGCTGACGATTAAGCTGGCTTTAAGGGCGATGCCGACGCGCCGTCTCCAGTCTTTCGCACAGCACGGCGACCCCGTCGGCAATGCGCGGGCTGGCGCGCACCATCAGTTCGCTGTCGAGCATGAACAGGTTGTTGCGCTGGACCGCCAGCAGTCCCTTGTAGGGCTTCCAGATGTTGATGCCCGACTGGCCGTCGTGGCGCTCGCCGCCGACGATGGCTTCCGGATTTTCCTGCAGCACGGCCTCGGTGCTGACCGAGGGCGCGGTCACCTTCAGCGCGCCGAATACATTGCGGCCGCCGCAGACGCGCAAGGCGTCGCTGACGATATGCTCGCCGTTGAGCGTGAACAGCGGCTTTTCCCAGATCTGGTAGAACACCCTGACCGGCGCACGCTGGGCGTAGTCGGCGCTGAGCCTGGCGATTTTCTGGCGGTAGTCGCGCGCGGCGGCTTGCGCGACGGCGTCCTGGCCCAGCAGCTGGCCCAGGCGGGTCAGGCTGGTGGCCACTTCGTCGAGACGTTTCGGTTCGCTGTAGAACACCGGGATGCCCAGGCTTTTCAACTGCGCCAACTGGCGCTCGGTGTTCCCGGTCTGCCAGACCACCAGCAAGTCCGGGCGCAGGGCCAGCAGGCGCTCCATGTCGATGATGGCGTCGCTGCCGATCACCGGCAGGCGCTTGGCCGCTTCCGGGTAGTCGCTATAGCTCATGACGCCGACCACGCGCTCGCCGCCACCGGCGGCAAACAGCAGTTCGGTGATGTGCGGCGCGGTCGAGATCACGCGCTGTGCGGGTTTGGCCAGCGTGATGGTGTTGCCGGCGTCGTCCTGCACGGTGATGGCGGCGCCGGCGCCAGCGCCCAGGGCGACGCCCAGCACGGCCAGCGCAAACCGGCAACGGCGCAGCGCGGAAGAAATCATGGTGTTGACTTTCAAAATTCGGGGCACCGGCATTATACGCCCGGGCCCATCATTCAGTTTTTAGATATGATCTATCATCATTTACCGTATTGATTGCATGGACGCGGGTGCTTATAGTGGGGATATTGAAAAGGAAATCGCCATGAAACTCCCAACTTACTTTCTGTCGCACGGCGGCGGACCCTGGCCATTCATGATGGACCAGGTCGGCCATTTGTACTCTGAACTGGACGCCTCGCTGCGCGATATTCCGCGCCAGCTCGGCGTCACGCCCAAGGCTGTGCTGGTGGTGACGGCGCACTGGGAAGGCCGCGAGTTCATGCTGTCGTCGTCGGCCAGACCGCCGATGATCTACGACTACGGCGGCTTCCCGGCGCACACCTACGAGGTGCAATACAGCGCGCCGGGATCGCCGGAGCTGGCGGCGCAGGTGCAGGGTTTGCTGGAGGCCGGCGGCCACAAGGCGCTGCTCGATCCCCAGCGCGGCTTCGACCACGGCACCTTCAGCGCCATGTATCCGGTGTATCCGCAGGCGGACGTGCCGATCGTGCAGCTGTCGCTCAAGCAGGGACTGGATCCGCAAACGCACCTGGAAGTGGGACGCTTGCTGGCGCCCTTGCGCGAACAGGGCGTGCTGATTATCGGCAGCGGGCTGAGTTACCACAATCTGCGGGCGTTCAATGCCAGCGGCGCGGCCGCCTCGCACTCGTTCGACAAGTGGTTGGGCGATACGATGGCGCTGCCGCCGCGGGAACGCAGCGCGCGCTTGATGGAGTGGGAAAACGCACCGGCGGCGCGCATCGCGCATCCACGCGAAGAGCACCTGCTGCCGCTGATGGTGGTGCTGGGCGCGGCCGAAACCGACCCCGCCACCATGCCCTACCACGAAGACGCCTTCATGGGTGGAATCGCTGTCAGTAGTTACCGCTTCGGACAGGCCGCAGCTTAAAGCTCAGCGTTGTACCCCGAGGCGAGGCTGGGTCAGACCAGAAGGGTCTGACCCTTGCTTGGATCTGCGGGTCGGGTACTAAGTACCGCGCTTGCCGTTGGCGGCGGCTTTGGCCTTCTCGGCGGCGATGGCGGCTTTTTCCGCGGCCTTGGCCGCCATTTCTTCTTCATGCTGCGCCAGGCGCACTTTGCGCGTGTCCGGCGTCTCCAGCGAAATCCGGCCCAGGATGCCGCTGCGGTAGTCGCCCAGGAAGGTGTGCGCGGCCTTTTCGTAATCGAGGTCGCCGCCCTTCTGGCGGAAGCCGCGCTTGGCGCCCACGCCTTCCACCACGGCGATGGCATCAAACGTTTCGATGTCCTTGAAGCCGTAGCGCGCCACCAGCAACTGCGGGTAGTGCACCAGCAGCTCACCCGCCAGGAACTCCGCCACTTCCTCTTCGATCAACGCGTTCGAGCCGATCGCGTGGCTGGCCGCCAGCATCAGGCCATCGCTCGGCAGCGCGATCTTCGGCCACAACATCCCCGGCGTATCGACCAGGATCGTGTTCTTGTCCAGGTAAAGCTTTTGCTGCTGCTTGGTCACGGCCGGCTCGTCGCCCACCTTGGCCACGCGTTTTTTCAGCAACGCGTTCATCAAGGTCGACTTGCCGACGTTGGGGATCCCCATGATCATGATGCGCAGCGGTTTGGTCGGCACGCCGCGATGCGGCGCCAGCTGCTTGGCCAGGTCCGGAATGCGCGCCACGTCGGCCGGCTTCTTGGTGGTCATGGCGTAGGCGGTCACGCCTTCCTGCGCATTGTAATAAGCGCTCCAGGCGGCGGTGGCGGCGGGATCGGCCAGGTCGATCTTGTTGAGGATCTTCAGGCACGGACGCTGGCGGAACTTGCGCAACTCGTCGACCATCGGGTTGGTGCTGGCCTCGGGCAGGCGCGCGTCGACCACCTCGATCACGAGATCGATGTTCTCCATCTGTTCCGCCGCCTTCTTCTTGGCGGCGTTCATATGCCCCGGGTACCATTGTATCGACATGCTCTGACCTTCAAAATCGTTCTGACAACCTGCTATTTTACCTGCTTACGGCGGCGGGATTCGTTTATCATTGGGCGCGCCACCCCTTTGATTAATCAAACAACAACTCAATTACAAACCGGAGTGCTGAAGATGAGCATAGCTGCACCGTCCAACCCGAGGGAAATCACCGTTCGCGGGATTATTCTGGGCATTCTGATTACGCTGGTGTTTACCGCCGCCCAGGTCTACCTGGGCCTGAAGGTCGGCCTGACCTTCGCCACCTCGATCCCGGCCGCCGTGATCTCGATGGCGCTGCTCAGCGCCTTCAAGGACGCCACCATCCAGGAAAACAACATCGTCCAGACCATCGCGTCGGCGGCCGGCACGCTGGCCTCGGTGATCTTTGTGCTGCCTGGCCTGTTGATGATCGGCTGGTGGGCCAACGTGCCGTTCTGGCCGACCTTCGGCGCCTGCGCCGTCGGCGGCGTGCTCGGTGTGATGTACACGGTGCCGCTGCGCCGCGCGCTGGTGTCGCAGTCGTCGCTGCCATATCCGGAAGGCGTGGCCGCCGCCGAAGTGCTGAAGGTGGGCATGGCCTCGCGCGAAGGCGCGGCCGAAGGCAAGGCCGGCCTGCGTGCGGTGATCTGGGGTTCGCTGACGTCGGCGCTGTTCGCCGCCGCCGCCGCCGCAAAATTGATGGCCGCCGAAGTGGCGGTGTTCTTCCGCACCGGCGCCGGCGCCACCGGCATCGGTGCTTCGAGCTCGCTGGCGCTGATCGGCGCCGGCCACCTGATGGGCATCACGGTCGGTATCGCCATGCTGGCCGGCCTGGTCATCGCCTGGGGCATCCTGGTGCCGCTGATGAGCAACCTGACGCCGATGGCGGCCGGCGCGGAAGCGGCCGGCCATGCGCTGGGCATCTGGTCCAAGCAGGTGCGCATGATGGGCGCCGGCGTGATCGGCATCGCCGCCATCGTCACCCTGGCCGGCCTGGCCAAGCCTATCCTGGGCGGCCTGAAGTCGGCCATGGAAGCGGCGCGCAAGGCCAAGCTGGAAGGCGCTTCGCTGGACCGCACCGAACTCGATATCCCGATCTTCATCGTCGGCCTGGTCACCCTGCTGTCGATGGTGCCGGCCGGCTGGCTGCTGGCCAGCTTCCTGCAAGGTGGTCCGCTGGCGTCGCTGGCGGTGCCGCTGGTGGCGGTCGGCGTCGGCTACGTGCTGGTGGCCGGCATTTTCGCCGCCGCCGTATGCGGCTACATGGCGGGCCTGATCGGCTCCTCCAACTCGCCTGTGTCGGGCATCGCCATCCTGACGGTGCTGGGCGCCGCGCTGAGTGTGGGCGTGGTGGGCCGCAGCGTGATGGGTCCGGAAGTGGCGCAGGCGCTGATCGCCTACGCGCTGTTCGTCACCACCGTGGTGCTGGCGGTGGCCGTGATCGGCAACGACAATCTGCAGGATCTGAAGACCGGTCAGCTGGTCAACGCCACCCCGTGGAAGCAGCAGGTCGGCCTGCTGATCGGCGTGGCCGCCGGTTCGTGCGTGGTGCCGCCGGTGCTGGAATTGCTGAATCGCGCCAACGGCTTCGTCGGCGCGCCGAACCTGGAATCGATCTCCGACCAGCCGCTGGCCGCGCCGCAGGCGCTGCTGATTTCCACGCTGGCCAAAGGCGCCATCGGCGGCGACCTGCCGTGGGATCTGCTGGGCTATGGCGTGATGATCGGCCTGGCGCTGGTGGTGATCAACTTCGTGCTCAAGCAATCGAGCGACGGTAAATACAGCCTGCCGCCGTTGGGCGTGGGCCTGGCGATCTACCTGCCTAGCGCGGTGATCACGCCGGTGGTGATCGGCGCGGTGGCCGGCTACCTGTTCGACCGCGCGGTCGAGAAGAAGGTGGGCGGCGAATCGGCCAAGCGCATCAGTGTGCTGGTGATGTCGGGCTTCATCGTCGGCGAGAGCTTGTTCAACGTCGCGCTTGCAGGGCTGATTGTGTTGTCGGGCAAAGGCGAGCCGCTGGCCATCGCCACCGGCATGGGCGAAGGCCAGGGCATGACCGTGGCGCTGATCGTCGGCACGGCGATTGTCTGGGGTCTGTACCGCTGGTCGGCCAAAAACGGCCAGGCGGTGCAGGGATAAAACTGGCACGGGGGCCAGCCCACCGGCGGACGTCGCGCAAGTCTCGTCCGCCGTACCCCGCTTTAAATCTCCGCTAGCGCCTTCAGATGCGCCACTACGCTGCGGCCCAGCGCCGACAGGTTGTAGCCGCCCTCCAGGCAGCTGACGATGCGCCCTTGCGCGTGCTCGCGCGCGACGGCCATCATCTGTTCCGTCATCCACGCGTAGTCCGCCTCCACCAGCCCCATGCCGCCGATGTCGTCCTCGCGATGCGCGTCGAAGCCGGCCGAGATGAAGATCATCTGCGGCTTGAACGCGTGCAGCGCCGGCAGCCATTGTTCCTGCACGAGCTTGCGCACCACGTCGCCCTTGCTGTGCGCCGGCACCGGCACGTTGACCTGGTTGGCGGTGATCGGCGGCGGGTCGGTGTACGGGTAGAGCGGGTGCTGGAAGAAGCTCACCATCAGCGCGCGCGGTTCGTTGATGAACGCTTCTTCGGTGCCGTTGCCGTGGTGGACGTCGAAGTCGACGATGGCCACCCGCGACAGGCCGCGCACGTCCAGCGCGTGCTTGGCCGCCACCGCCACGTTGTTGAACAGGCAGAAGCCCATCGGTTCGATCGGCCGCGCGTGGTGGCCGGGCGGACGCACGGCGCAAAACGCGTTGTCGATTTCGCCGTCGATCACGGCGTTGGTGGCCGCCACCGCCGCGCCGGCCGCGCGCTGCGCCGCGCGCCAGCTCCAGGCGTTGAGCGAGGTGTCGCCGTCGATCGGGTAGGTGTCGCCTTCGGCCGGCACGTTGTCGCGCACGATGGCGATGGCGTTTTTGCTGTGGTTGCGTTCGAGGTCGGACAGTTCGACCAGCGGCGCTTCGCGGTGCTCCAGCAGGTCGCTGATGTGCGATCCGATCAGCTGGTCGGCGATGGCCTGCAGGCGTGCCGGCGATTCAGGGTGCCAGTCGCCCATGTCGTGGCGCTGGCAGTCGGGATGGCTGTAGATGGCTGTGGTCATGTTATGTTTACTGCTGCGAGCTGTTTCTCGCATAGAATCCCCTCAGGCGCTAATCTACCATACATATCATGACGACAAAATTGCATGCCGTGGCTCGGCAGGTGGGCGAGATCATCGTCGGCAAGGATTTGCAGATCCGCCAGGCCTTGACTTGCCTGCTGGCCGGCGGCCATCTGCTGGTGGAGGATGTGCCGGGCGTGGGCAAGACCACATTGGCCCATGCGCTGTCGATTTCGCTGGGCTTGCGCTTCAACCGCGTGCAATTCACCAGCGACCTGCTGCCGGCCGATGTCAACGGTATTTCGATTTATGAGCGCGAGAAGAATGGCTTCGTGTTCCATCCGGGCCCGATCTTCACCCAGGTGCTGCTGGCAGATGAGATCAACCGCGCCACGCCGAAGACCCAATCAGGCCTGCTGGAGGCGATGGAGGAACGGCAGGTCAGCGCCGACGGCGTCACGCGCGCCCTGCCCGAGCCTTTTTTCGTGATCGCTACCCAGAATCCGACCCACCAGATCGGCACCTTCCCGCTGCCCGAGTCGCAGCTGGACCGCTTCCTGATGTGCCTTTCGCTCGGCTACCCGGACGCCGCCGCCGAGCGCGCGCTGCTGATGGGCGAGGACCGCCGCCTGCTGCTCAAGTCCCTGCCCGCCGCCATGACGCCGGCCGAACTGGCGCAGGCGCAGCAAGGCCTGCGCCGCATCCACGCCTCGGCCGCGCTGATCGATTACGTGCAGGCGCTGGCGGCGGCCTCGCGCCAGAACGGCATGTTCGCCGAGGGCCTGAGTCCGCGCGCGGCCATCGCGCTGCTGCAGGCGGCCCGCGCCTGGGCCGCGCTGGAGGGCCGCGACCATGTGCTGCCCGAGGATGTGCAGGCGGTGCTGGTGCCGGTGTGTGCGCATCGTCTGCGGCCTTTGAAGTCGGCGCACGGTGTGGCGCTGGCCAGCCGCGACCTGGTGTTGCAGCTGCAAGAGTCGGTGCCGGTGTAAAGGACCATGGCCGGCGCGCTGCAATCGCTGTATCGCATGGGCCGGGCGAAGGTCCGTGATCAATGGCTGTTCCAGCTGCGCGACAGCGAGCCTGGCACGGTGACCCTGACCATGCGCCGCGTGTTCATCCTGCCCACCCGCGCCGGCATCGCGTTTGCCGTGCTGCTGCTGGTGATGCTGATCGGCGCTCTCAATTACAACCTGGGCCTGGGCTTTGCGCTGACCTTTTTCACCGGCGCCTGCGCGGTGGCCGATATGTACCTGACCGCCAAGAACCTGGCCTTGCTGCAGCTGGCGCCGGGCCGCGCGCAGCCGGTGTTCGCCGGCGAGGAGGCGCAGTTCGAACTGCACATCCTTAACCGCAGCAAGCAGGATCGCTTTGCCGTGTGGCTGGGCTTCCAGGCCGACGGCGAGCCGCGCCAGGTGACCGATATCGCGGCCGGCGCGGACAGCGCGGTGCGGCTGTCGGCCGCCACGCGTGAACGCGGCTGGCTGGCGGCGCCGCGCGTGCGGCTGGTGACGCGCTTTCCGCTTGGCCTGTTCCGCGCCTGGAGCTACTGGCGGCCGGATGCGAAGGTGCTGGTGTATCCGGCGCCGGAGTCGCCGCCGCAGCCGTTGCCGTCGAGCGGCGCGGCCAGCGAGGATGGGCATGGCACGGTGGGGCTGGATAATTTCGCCGGCATCCGCAGTTATCAGGCCGGCGATCCGCTCAAGCATCTGGCGTGGCGGCAGATCGCGCGCCACGATCCGGCGCTGGGCGGGCAGCTGGTGACCAAGCATTTCGAGGGCGGCGCGGTGGCCGAACTGACGCTGGACTTTGGCGCGCTGCCGTTGCAGATGGACCTGGAGCAGAAACTGTCGCGCATGGCCGGCTGGGTGCTGGCGGCCGAGCAGCGCGCCCTGCCCTACACCTTCCGCCTGGCGCAGCACGAGTACGGCCCGGCCCTCGGCGACGCCCACCGCGCCGCTTGCCTGCGCGCGCTGGCCCTGTTAGACCGCGAGGGCGCGCAATGAAGCGGCTGGCGCTGCGCCTGACGCGCGACAAGTCGGACACGCTGCTGTTGCTGGCCGCCGCGCTGATGGTGCTGGCGCCGCACGTGGCCCATCTGCCGCCGTGGATCAGCGCCCTGGCCGGCGTGACGCTGCTGTGGCGCGCAGCCATCACCTGGCTGGGCCGGCGCATGCCGCCGGTGTGGCTGCTGGCGCCGATCGCGGTGGCGGCCATGGGCGGCGTCTACCTCACCTTCCGCACCCTGCTCGGCCGCGACGCCGGCGTCGCCATGCTGGTACTGCTGCTGGCGTTCAAGCTGCTGGAGATGCACGCCAAACGCGACCTGTTCGTGGTCACCTTCCTCAGCTTCTTCGTCCTGCTGACCAATTTCCTCTACTCGCAAACCATCCCCACCGCGCTGTTCGTGGCGCTCACGCTGGTGGTGCTGCTGACCGCCCAGCAATCGTTCCAGTACACCGGCGCCGTGCCGCCGCTGGGCCGGCGCCTGCGCACCACGGCCAGGCTGTGCGCGCTGGCCGCGCCGCTGGCGGCGCTGCTGTTCGTCGGCTTCCCGCGCATCCAGGGCCCGTTGTGGGGCCTGCCGGGCGATGCGCTGGGCGGCAAGACCGGCTTGAGCGACAGCATGGCGCCCGGCACCCTGTCGACGCTGGCGCAGTCCGACGAGCCGGCCTTCCGCGTGCGCTTCCTCGACGCCGCGCCGCCGCAGCAGCAGCTGTACTGGCGCAGCATCGTGCTAGGCGACTACGACGGCCGCACCTGGACCCGCGTGCCGCGCAAGCGCGGCCTGCAGCGGCTGGAGATCGCCATCCAGGCGCGCGGCAGGCCGGTGCGCTACGAGACCACCATGGAGGCCAGCAACACGCGCTGGCTAGCGCTGCTGGAGCTGGCCGGCCCGGATTTCCGCCTGCCCGGCCACCGCGTGCGCGACACCGACGAGATGGAGCAGTTCACCGCCGATCCCATCGAACGCCGCCTGCGCTTCAGCGCCAGCGCCTATCCCGAGTACGCGCTGCAAGCCGGCGAACTGCCCGAGCGCATGACGCGCTGGCTGGAACTGCCGTCCGGTTTCAACCCGCGCACGCTGGCGCTGGCGCAGCAGCTGCGCGCGCAACTGCCCGGCGCCGACGCCGCCCGCCTCAGCGAGGCCGTGCTGACCCGCTTCCGCACGTTCGGCTACGACTACACGCTGGAGCCGCCGCTGCTGGGCCGCGATGCGGTCGACGATTTCCTCTTCACCAGCAAGGCCGGCTTTTGCGAGCACTACGCCGGCGCCTACGTGGTGCTGATGCGCGCCATGGGCGTGGCCGCGCGCGTGGTCACCGGCTACCAGGGCGGCGAGCGCAATCCGGTCGACGGTTACCTGACCGTGCGCCAGTCCGACGCCCACGCCTGGGCCGAGATCTGGTCGCCGGAGGCCGGCTGGCGGCGCGTCGACCCCACCGCCGCCGTCGCGCCGGAACGGGTGCAGCGCAACCTCGCGCGCGCCCTGCCGCGCCCCGCCGCCTTCGGCCTGGCGCCGCTGCTCGACCTGCAAAACAATCCCGATTCGTGGCTGGCGCAACTCAGATTCAACTATGGCGCGCTGAATAATTCTTGGAATCAATGGGTCCTGGATTACAATCCCGAGAGGCAGCGAAGTTTCCTCGAAGAATTAAGCTCCGTGCTGCTGAATGGGCGCAGCGCGCTCGGTGCGACGCTGGTGCTCGGCCTGCTGTACGCTTGGCGCTGGCGGCGTCGGCTGCGGCCGGCCGATCCGCTCGACGGCCTGTACGCCGCCTTTTGCCGGCAGCAGGCGCGTCACGGTTATGCGCGCCGCCCGGACGAAGGGCCGCAGCGCTACGCGCAGCGCCTGCGGGCGATGGCCGGCAGCCCGGAAAAGCACGCTGCCATGGACCAGTTTTTACACCTGTACGGTATGCTGAAGTATGGCGCCGGCGGGACCGAATCACGCAAGGCGTCGCTGACGACCTTGAAAACACTGTTACCTAGATGCCGATGAAGACTTTGATGACCGCCCTGCTGCTCAGCGCAGCCACCCTCAGCGCCGGCGCCGCCAGCGCCCAGGTCGACCGCTACGGCTATACCCTGCCGCCGAGCATGCAGAAAAAGAAAAAGCCGGCCGCGCCGAAGAAGAAGGCCGTGCCGGCCATCGACTACGTCGGCGAGTACGTCAACTTCGGCGACTGGAAAGAGGTGCGCGCCTTCCTCGACGACCTGGCGGCCCGCCAGGGTTTCGACCGCGCCGCGCTGGACACGCTGATGGCGCAGGTGCGCTACGTCGACGCCGCCGTGCAGCTGGTCAAGCCGGCGCCGCCGGGCAAGCCGAAGAACTGGCAAGCCTACAGCAAGCTGATGATCGACCCGGTGCGCATCGACGCCGGCGTGAAATTCTGGAACGAGAACAGCGACGCGCTGGCGCGCGCCGAATCGCAGTACGGCATTCCGGCCGACGTCATCGTGGCCATCATCGGCATTGAAACCGTGTACGGCCGCAACACCGGCCGCTTCCGCGTGCTCGACGCGCTGACCACGCTGGCCTTCTCCTATCCGGAGGCGCCGCAGCGGCGCGAGCGCATGGCCTTCTTCCGTGGCGAAGTGGAGGCGACCTTGCTGTTCGCGCGCCAGACCGGCATCGATCCGCTGTCGCTCAAGGGCTCGTTCGCCGGCGCGGTCGGCATGCCGCAATTCATGCCCAGCAGCGTGATGAAATACGCGGTCGATTTCGACGGCAACGGCGCCATCGACCTGCTCGGTTCCAGCAGCGACGCCATCGGCAGCGTGGCGGCCTTCCTGGCCGGCCACGGCTGGCAGCGCGAACAGACCGGCCCGCTGGTGGTCGCGGCCAGCGTGTCGCCCAACCGCGCCTGGGAACCGATGATCAACCAGGGCCTGGAAGCCAAGTACCGCCCGCAGGAATTGAACGCGGCGGGCGTGACGCCGGCCGCGCCACCGCCGGATCAGCTGTATGGCCTGGTGGATTTGCAGAACGGCGCCGAGCCGACCGAGTACTGGCTGGCGAACAGCAATTTCTTCGCCATCACGCAATACAACCGCAGCTATTTTTATGCGATGTCGGTGGTGGAGCTGGGCCGCGCGGTGCGCACGGCGCGCGCCGGCTCGGGCGCGTCAGGAATTACTTCAGGAATGTAAGCAAGCGTAAAAAGCTTAGGCCCGTGGGCTTGCCCACGGTATCGTTAAGTTGACACTTGGAAATTATTACTGCCTGCGCACGATAGGCGGGCGACTTGAGCAACTTTACAACGAAATTGCTTTACAATTAACTTTAATTGTTAAACAAAGTGTGCACAACAGAGCTTAACATACTAGTCGGTGTATAATTCTCACACAATGTTGCAGTCGGACAACAATACCTTGCGGGAAGAGCTTTTTTTTATTGCTGCCAAGTATTAGATTGCAGATTGTTGTACAATTGTGTATATATTATGAAACTTGTTATCCTGGAACCCGTGTCCGTGTGTGAGTCTCCCTGGTAAGGATGGACATAGACGCAGCAAAGCCCCGAGTGTTGTACTTTGCAGGACAACTTTACAGAAGGAAAAGACGACATGACAAACCAAGTCGGCATAGACATGAACAACGATGCGGATGGCGATGATCTGCTGCAATACAATCCCAACCGCCTGCTCGATACCCTGATCGAGAACCTGCGTCTGAAAAACGACGCGGCACTGTCGCGTGCGCTGGAAGTCGCGCCGCCTGTGATCAGCAAAATTCGTCACCACCGTCTGCCGGTCGGCGCTTCGCTGCTGATCCGCATGCACGAGGTGAGCGACCTGAGCATCCGCGACCTGCGTTACTTGATGGGCGACCGCCGCAACAAGTTCCGTATCAGCGACAAGCAATTCAAGCCGAAAGAAGGCGAAACCCCAGGCGGCGGCCAAGGCTGATCCAGCCCTAGGCGCAGCACCCGCTAAGTGCCCTCCTCCCTTTACGCAAGGGACGAGGGCATTTTGCTTGGGCGCTTGGTTTTATGCAGGAAACACGCCGGTCGACAGGTAGCGGTCGCCGCGGTCGCAGACGATGAACACGATGGTCGCGTTCTCCACGGTTTGCGAAATGCGCAACGCGATCTCGCAGGCGCCGGCGGCCGAGATGCCGCAGAAGATGCCTTCCTCGGCGGCCATGCGGCGCGCCATGCGTTCGGCCGCCGCCTGCGACACCGCCTCCACGCGGTCCACGCGCGAGCGGTCGTAGATTTTCGGCAGGTAGGCTTCCGGCCACTTGCGGATGCCGGGGATGGACGAGCCCTCTTCCGGCTCGGCGCCGATGATCTGGATCGCCGGATTCTGTTCCTTCAGGTAACGTGAAGTGCCCATGATGGTGCCGGTGGTGCCCATGGCGCTGACGAAGTGCGTCACGCGGCCGTCGGTGTCGCGCCAGATTTCCGGGCCGGTGCTGTCGTAGTGGGCGCGGGCGTTGTCCTGGTTGCCGAACTGGTCGAGGATGATGCCCTTGCCGTCCTTCTGCAACTGCTCGGCCATGTCGCGCGCGTATTCCATGCCGCCGGTCTTGGGCGTGAGCATGATCTGCGCGCCGTAGGCGGCCATGCTCTGGCGCCGTTCCACGCTCAGGTTCTCCGGCATCAGCAACAGCATCTTGTAACCACGGATGGCGGCAGCCATCGCCAGCGCGATGCCAGTGTTGCCGCTGGTCGCTTCGATCAGGGTGTCGCCGGGCTTGATGTCGCCGCGCTCCTCGGCGCGGGTCAGCATCGACATGGCGGCGCGGTCCTTGACGGAACCGGCCGGATTATTGCCTTCCAGCTTGCCCAGGATGATGTTGTTGCGTGCGGCCGCATCGGCGCCGGGCAGACGCACCAGTTGCACCAGCGGCGTGTTGCCGATCGTATCCTGCAAAGTCTTGTAAGCCATTGTCTTCTTGTTTGAGTTCGCCAAAACAACCATTTTAGCCCACTTGCAGGAAAGGGGCCGGCCCTCCCATAAGACTTTGGACTGGGCGACCTGCATGCGCTAGACTGGCAACACTTGTGCAACCATCTTCATAGCGGATTTCCCATGGCAACCACCTCTTCCGACCTGCTGCCCGAACTGACGCCGGACGAACCCGCGCCGAGCAGCGCGCTCAACCTGGAGCAGCGCCGGCATCAGATCTTCCCCACCCTGAGCGCGGCCGACGTCCGCCACATGCAGCGCTTCGGCCACGTCATGTGCTTCAAGAACGGCGAGACCATCTTCGAGGCCGGCAAGACCAGCTTCGGCCTGGTGCTGGTGCTGAAAGGCGGGATCGAAGTCAATCGCTATGACGGCCTGGGCAACACCTCCTACGTCACCACCCACCAGCCGGGCCAGTTCAGCGGCGAGGTGGCGCAACTGTCGGGCCGACCTTCGCTGGGCAACGGCCACGCCGTGGGCGACGTCGAGGCGCTGGTGGTGCCGTCGGAATCGCTGCGCGCGCTGCTAGTGGCGCACGCCGAACTGGGCGAGCGCATCGTGCGCGCGCTGATCCTGCGCCGCGTCGGCTTGATCGAGGAAGCCTCGGGCGGCCCGGTGATCGTCGGGCCGCGCGGCCACGGCCGCATTCACACGCTGCAAACCTTCCTGGCCGCCAACGGCCACCCGCACATCGTGCTCGATCCCACGCAGGACCGCCAGGCGGCCGACCTGATGGAGCACTACCGGCCGACGCCGGAAGAACTGCCGCTGGTGGTGTGCCCGGACGGCGAGGTCAAGAAAAATCCCACCGTGGTCGAGATCGGCCGCTGCCTGGGCATGCTGCCGCAACTCGACAGCGACAAGGTGTGGGATGTGATCGTGGTCGGCGCCGGCCCGGCCGGGCTGGCGACGGCGGTGTACGCCGCCTCGGAAGGCCTGTCGGTGCTGGCGCTGGAAACCCGCGCCTACGGCGGCCAGGCCGGCGCCAGCGCCCGCATCGAAAACTACCTGGGCTTCCCCACCGGCGTCTCCGGCCGCGCGCTGGCGGGCCGCGCCTACGTGCAGGCGCAGAAGTTCGGCGTGGAAGTGGCCATCCCGGCGCCGGCCGGGCGGTTGATCTGCGACACCTACCCGCTGCAAGTGGAAATGTGCGGCAGCCTGCAGCACCTGAAGGCGCGCACGGTGGTGCTGTCCTGCGGCGCGCGCTACCGCCGGCCGTCGCTGGCCAACCTCAAGCAGTTCGAGGGCAAGGGCGTGTACTACTGGGCCTCGCCGGTGGAGGCCAAGCTGTGCAAGACGGAGGAAATCGTGCTGGTCGGCGGCGGCAACTCGGCCGGACAGGCGGCGGTCTTCCTGTCGGGCTACGCGGCCAAGGTGCACATGCTGATCCGCAAGGAAAGTCTGTCGTCCACCATGTCGAGCTACCTGATCGAGCGCATCCAGGCCACGCCGAATATCGAACTGCATACCTGCACCGAAATCATCGCGCTCGAAGGCGACGAGGACGGCCTGAAACAGGTCCGCATCCGCAACGCCAAGACCGAAGAGGAATGCGACTACGACGTCTGCCGCGTGTTCCTGTTCATCGGCGCCGATCCGAACACGGGCTGGCTGAGCGACTGCGGCGTCGACGTCGACGCGAACGGCTTCATCCGCACCGGCTTCGACGTCACCAAAGCGCAGTGCAAGGCCAACTTCGCCAACGGCGTCTACCCGAAAGAGCTGCCGTCGCGCGCGGCGCTGGAAACCAGCGTGCCGGGCGTGTTCGCCATCGGCGACGTCCGCGCCACCTCCACCAAACGGGTCGCCGCAGCGGTGGGCGAAGGCGCGGCAGTGGTCTCGCAAATCCACCAATTCCTCGCCAACTTGCCGGCAGACAAGTTGAGGGCATAGGCACGGGGAGCCTGCGCGAGAGCGGTAAAGCAAGTTGCCGACGATGGCCGCAATGCGTGGCTTGAAACTTGGGTACTCATGCCCGGGTTGCACGCTCCTTGATGCGGCGTAGTTGGGCGGCCTGGTAGGCGGCGAAGGCGTCGTTGAACAGGGTGCGGATCAGCGGGTCGTCGACGATGTCGGCGTCGGCCGGTGCGCCGGCTATGCGCACGTACATGGAGGTCAGCGATTCGCCCAGCGCCAGGCCGGCGTACAGCTTGGCCATCGGGATCTCGGTCATCCACGTCGGCGCTTCTTCATCATCCACCAGCGCGATGCTGTCGCCGTGGATGCGGTAGCGGAACTGCTGCACCGCGCCGGCATGGTCGTAGACCGACAACTGCCATACGCATGGCGTGGCGAAGTAGCTGTCTTCCGGCAGCTCCATGTCTTCGTAGCGTTCCAGCAGTCCGCTGCGGCAGAACGCCAGCACCTGCGCGGCCTGCTCCGCCGTCAGCGCCGCAAAGTGCTGCGCGATTTCCGAGGTCGGCGGCGGCACGATGTCCGGATCGTAGGCGAAGTCGATGTCCTGGTCGCCCACCGGCAGTACCCACGGCAGCGGCGATGACGGCACCAGCGCATCGGCCGTCAACTCCACCGCCACCGATGGATTCAGCCGCAGCACGCGCGCCGACGGCAGCCACTCGCCCACCGCCTGCTCGAACCGCCGGTAGGTGATCGGGAACATCGCATGGTTGTACCACGACCATGGCTCCTGATTGAACTGGCAGGAACTCGGCACCACATAGCGTGGCGCCAACGCCTGCAACTGTTCCGGCCACTCCTCCGGCAGCTCCACCGGCCCGGGCACCGCGCGCGATGGCGCGATCACGTCCACCTCGCGCATGGTCTGGAAAGGCCACAGCACCATGTCCCACGGCGCGTAGGGCTTGAGCTGCTCCAGCGTCTCCGGGTCCATCCACGAATCGACCACGTTGAGCACATTCAGTCCCTCGGCGCGGATCTGGAACATGGAGTCCACGTCGGCATCGAGCGCACGGCGCGTAATCACCTCGAAGCCGCCCACCAGCACCGGCACATCCAGCACCAGCGGCCGCACATCGGCGAAGCCCAGCTCACGGATCATCGCAAAGAGTTCGTCGAACAGGCAGTAGAGATAAATCGGCGTCGCGCGGTCCAGCAGGTCCAGGCTCTCCAGCGAACAGTGGTCATCGTGGAAGTGCGAGATGAACACCGCATCCGGCCGCAGCGCGCACACCTGCGCCAGATCGAAGCGCACATCAGGAAACGCATGGCAGTTCCTGCTGAACGGATTCTCGAACACCGGATCGAACATGATCCGCGTGCCGCCGCTGTCGAACACATAGCCGGCGTGGAGGATACGCGAAATCTTCATCAGCGCAGCGGCGTCGGATAGCTGGCCGGGCTGACGTTGCCGTCAACGTCGATCGCCTGCACGCCGAAGAACACATTGTCCTTCGACAGCGGCAGCGTGAACTCGGTGGCCTTGCCGACGAACTTCGAGCCCTGCCAATCGGCCGCCGTGGTGTCGCGCCAGACGATGCGGTAACCCGCCAGATCCGGCTCGCCGTTGGCCTGCCAAACCAGTTCGGTATCGTTCTGCAGCTTGGAGGTGCGCACCTGCACCTTCTGCGGCGCGGCCGGCGCCAGCGCCAGCGTCGACAGCGCCGCCGCGTTCACGCGCGCCACCTTGGCGATGTAGTTGTAGTCGTTGTACTGCGGCAGATCGCCGATCAACACACCGTTCTCGGTACGGATGTTCTGGTGCTGATGATTGAAATCCTCGGCCGGCTCGGTGAAGCGCAAGGCCGCATAGCCGCGCTCCAGGAACGGCATGTGATCGCCGCCGCGCAGATAGCGGTCGCGCCGCTGGATTACGTTCACTTTAAACTTCGGCACATAGCGCTCGCCGGCCTCCTTCACCGCGCGCGCCAATTGGCGCGACAGCGAATCGTTCTCGCCGCCGGTCTGGATCAGCGTGCGCACCGCGTCGCTGGCCTCCTTCTGCACCGGCAGCCCTTCGGCGAACAGACGCACCTGCGTGTCGTCCTTCTTGCCATGTTCATCGCGCGAACTGCCGATGATATCGTTGGTGAACATGCCGGCGATGTTCAGGTTCTTCTGCTTAGCCTGCTCGGCCCAATGCGCCGCGCCCAGCAAGCCCTGCTCCTCCGCCGCCACCGTCATGAACACCAGCGTGGCGTCGAATTTGTACTTGGCCATCACGCAGGCCATCTCCATCACCGCCGCCGTGCCGGAAGCGTCGTCGTTGGCGCCGGGGGCGTCGCCCGCCGCGTCCATCACATCGGTGTTGCGCGAGTCGTAATGGCCGCTGACCACGTACATGCGCTCCACCGATGCCGCCTGCGTGCCCGGCAAGGTCGCCACCACGTTGACGATCTCGGTCGGCTTGCTGATGCGCGCGGAGACCGGCGCGATATGGCTGTCGAAGTCCACCTTCAGCGCGGTGCCGGCGCCGCAGCGCTCCAGCTCCGTCTTGATCCAGCGCCGCGCGGCGCCGATGCCCTCGGTCTCCGACACCGTGTCCGACATCGTATGGCGCGTGCGGAAGCCCACCAGCTTGCGGATGGTGGCCTCAATGCGGGCGGGGGAAATTTCCTTGACGATGCGGTCGATCTGAGCCTGATGACGCTTGGTATCAGGCGTAACAGGTTCGGCGGCCATGGCCGGCACTGCGATCAGCAGGGCCAGCGCGAGAGGTTTGTACTGCATGCGGCGGTCTCCGTTTGGAAAGCCCGCAGCGGGTCGCCACGGGCCGTTGGGAAACCACTATCTTACTTGCTGGCTTTGGCCGGCGCACCATCTTTCGACTTGCCGTTCACCTGCAGGCCGGCTTCCGACAGCTTGGCGGCGTTTTTATCGCCGATGCCCTTCACGCGCTGCTCGAAATCGGCCCAGTCCTTGAAATCGCCCTTCTTGCGTTCTTCCAGGATGGCCTTGGTCTTGGCCGGCCCCAGGCCGCGTACACTGTCCAGCGCGGCCGCGTCGGCCTTGTTGACGTCGACCTGGGCCCAGGCCATGCCCATGGTGGCCACCAGCGCGGCCACCGCCATCAGTAGTTTCTTGTACATAAGTGTCTCCGTTAAAGTGAACAAGGGCGACCATCGCACCTTGAATCACCTTAACGGCGACCACTTGCGGCGCGGTTGACAGCGCCGGCTTGAGGCAAATCAAAACGGCGCCAGCCGATCAGGCGCCGAACAACTCCTCGCGCGTGACGGTCGCCGTGCCCAGCTTGCCGACCACGATGCCGCCGGCGCGGTTGGCCGTTTCCACCGCCTCCTGCCAGCCGGCGCCGGTGCCCAGCATGCAGGCCATGGTGGCGATCACGGTGTCGCCGGCGCCCGAAACGTCGAACACTTCGCGCGCCTGGGCCGGCATGTGGAACTGCTCGCCATCGGTGTACAGGGTCATGCCCTCTTCCGAGCGGGTCAGCAGCAAGGCGTCGAGTTTCAGTTCGGCACGCAAGGCCTGCGCCTTGGCGGTCAGCTGCTCTTCGCTGTTCCACGAACCGACGATGCGCTTGAACTCCGACTTGTTCGGCGTCAGCACCGTGGCGCCGGCATAGCGCGTGAAGTCGTCGCCTTTCGGATCGACCATCACCACCTTGCCGGCCGCGCGCGCCGCCGCGATCATGTCGGCCACCGCAACCAGGCTGCCCTTGGCATAGTCCGACAGCACGATCACGTCGTAATCGGCCAGCAGCGTCTTGAACTGCTCCAGCTTGTCGCGCAACACCGTGTCGGTCGGCGCTTCCTCGAAATCGATGCGCACCATCTGCTGCTGGCGGCCGATCACGCGCAGCTTGATGATGGTGGAAATGGCCTGGTCGCGTTTCAGGTAGCTGCGGATGCCGCAGCCTTCCAGCAATTGCGCCACCTCGTCGCCGGCTTCGTCGTCGCCGACGATGCCCAGCAGGCCGGCCTGCGCGCCCAGCGCCGCCGCGTTGCGCGACACGTTGGCGGCGCCGCCCAGGCGCGCTTCGCGCCGCTCGATGCGCACCACCGGCACCGGCGCCTCGGGCGAAATGCGGCTTACTTCGCCGAACCAGTAGCGGTCCAGCATCACGTCACCCACCACCAGGATGCGTACTTTGTCCAGATTCTTCGTCAAAATGGGGCCTCGTTAAGTGCGGGGCGATATGCAACGGCGATGCCGTGGCCATATCAATTCATAACATTCAGTTCTTCGGTGCGGCGCGGCGGATAGCTCTCCCACCGGCTGCAACCAGGACACTGCCAGTAGAACTGGCGCGCCTTGAAGCCGCACTGGCCGCACTGATAGCGCGCCAGCTTTTGCGTGTAGCTGTGCACCAGGTTCTTCACCATCGACAGCTCCGGCATCACCGACGCCGGCGCGTCCATCAGGCGCGCCTCCAGAAACTTGTCCAGTCCCAGCAGCGTCGGCGTGCGGCGCAGCTCATCGCCCACCAGCTGCTTGGCCGCTTCCACGCCGTCGAGCTCCAGCACCGCCTTGTACACCACCTCCACCAGGTCGATCGACGAGGCCTGCTCCAGGTAGGACTTCAGCAGGTTCACGCCTTCCTGCGGGCGGCCCACCTTGCGGTAGCCGTCCATCAGGCGCTGCGCCACCAACGCCACGTGCGGCACGCTGATCTGCTCGACGCGGCGCCAGGTCTGCAACGCGCCTTCGATATCGCCCTTGGCCAGCAGGGCGTCGCCGCTCAGCATGGTGGCGCGCACGTTCACGCGGTCGGCCTGCAGCGACTTCTCCAGCAGCGCCAGGGCCTCTTCCGGATGCATCTGCACCAGCGCATCCTGCGCCAGCTCGCAGTAGAACTGCGCGATTTCCTTCTGGCGCGAACCGGCGCCGGCTTCCTGCAGGCCGATCGCCGCCTCGATGGCGCGCGGCCACTCCTTCTCGCGCTGGAAGATCTCCAGCAGCGCGCGGCGCGCCTGCACCGCATACTGGCCGTTGAGCAGCACGTTGAAGGTCTCCTCGGCGCGGTCCAGCAGGCCGGCCTTCAGATAATCCATGCCCAGCTCATAGCGCGCCTGGTCCTTCTGCTCCTGCGGCAGGTCGGGACGCGCCAGCAGGTTCTGGTGAATGCGGATGGCGCGCTCGGTCTCGCCGCGACGGCGGAACAGGCTACCGAGCGCGAAGTGCATCTCGGCCGATTCCGGATCGAGCCGCACGATGTCGATGAAGGCGTCGACCGCCTTGTCGGCCTGGTCGTTGAGCAGGAAGTTCAGGCCCTTGTAATAGCCGCGCGGCAGGGTGCGCGATTCCGACAGCAGTTGACGGATGTCGACCCGCGCCGCGACCCATCCCAGCCCGAAGAAGACGGGGATGCCCAGTAACCACCAGAGTTCTAATTCCATGCTATGTCTTTGTACTTGTTATTGTGTATTGACGCTGTCCGGCTGCGGCTGGCGGGTGGCCTGCTGCGCCGACGATTGCAGCGTATGAATGGTGACCTTGTGCTTGTTCGTTTCGCGGCGGTGGCGGAACACGGTGGGCGTCAGCGCCAGCACGCCGAGCACGGCGCCGGCCACGAAAAAGCCCAACAGCATCAGCACCAGCGGGCCGCGCAGCTCATAGTGCAGGAACAATTGCAGATCGACTTCCTGCGAGTTTTTCAGGGCGAAGCCGAAAAACAAGACGAAAATCACGAAGCCTATGATGGGGGAGATGAATTTCATCAGCCAGGGTCCTGTTGTAGTGTTCTGAGAGCGCCAGTATCGCACCACGGGCGATAAAAAAAGCGGCATCCCGAAGGACGCCGCTTTGTCTAACTAATGGAATGCTTCAGTCCTCGATGATCGGCTGCCCGACCATCGCGTCAACCCGCTCGCGCAATTGCTTGCCCGGCTTGAAGTGCGGCACCCGTTTTTCAGGCACCATCACCTTGTCGCCCGACTTCGGGTTGCGCCCGATGCGCGGCGGCCGGCTGTTGAGGGCAAAGCTGCCAAAACCACGGATCTCGATGCGCTGACCGGTCGACAAAGCGTTGGTCATCGCATCCAGAATGGTCTTGACGGCATACTCCGCATCTTTGGCCACCAGCTGAGAATAACGCTCAGCCAGGCGGTTGATTAACTCGGACTTAGTCATCGACTAGTTCTTAGTTCTTGTTGTCCAGCTTTGCTTTCAGCAGTGCGCCCAGGCTGGTGGTGCCCGAAGCGGCGCTGCTGTCCGAAGCGATGTTTTTCATCGCTTCAGCGGTGTCGGCCGAATCTTTAGCTTTGATCGACAGCTGGATCGAACGTGCTTTGCGGTCGATGTTGATCACCAGAGCTTCGACGGCATCGCCGACTTTCAGGTGGGTGCCAGCATCTTCAACGCGGTCACGCGAGATTTCCGAAGCGCGCAGGTAGCCTTCAACTTCTTCCGACAGTTGGATCACGGCGCCTTTAGGCTCAACCGATTTCACGGTGCCGTTAACCAGCGAACCTTTGTCGTTCATGGCGGCGAAGTTGTTGAATGGGTCGCCTTCCAGTTGCTTGACGCCCAGGGACACGCGCTCGCGCTCAACGTCGATGGCCAGAACCACGGCTTCCAGTTCGTCACCTTTCTTGAACTTGCGCACGGCTTCTTCGCCGGACTCGGTCCACGACAGATCCGACAGGTGCACCAGACCGTCGATGTTACCGGCCAGGCCGATGAACACGCCGAAGTCGGTGATCGACTTGATGGCGCCACGGACTTTATCGCCCTTCTTGTGGGTTACGCCGAAGTCATCCCATGGGTTGGCTTTGCACTGTTTCATGCCCAGCGAGATACGACGACGCTCTTCGTCGATCTCCAGAACCATCACTTCTACTTCGTCGCCCAGTTGGACAACTTTGTTTGGAGCGACGTTCTTGTTGGTCCAGTCCATTTCCGACACGTGAACCAGGCCTTCGATGCCTTGCTCGACTTCCACGAACGCGCCGTAGTCGGTCAGGTTGGTGACTTTGCCGAACAGACGGGTGCTTTGTGGGTAACGACGCGACAGACCGGTCCATGGGTCATCGCCCAGTTGCTTCACGCCCAGCGAAACACGGTTCTTCTCTTGATCGTATTTCAGGACTTTCGCGGTGATCTCTTGACCAACGGTCAGCACTTCCGATGGGTGACGCACACGACGCCATGCCAGGTCGGTGATGTGCAGCAGGCCGTCGATGCCGCCCAGATCCACGAACGCGCCGTAGTCGGTGATGTTTTTCACAACGCCGGTCACCACGGTGCCTTCTTTCAGCGTTTCCATCAGTTTCTGACGCTCTTCGCCCATCGAAGCTTCGATGACGGCGCGGCGGGACAGAACGACGTTGTTACGCTTGCGGTCCAGTTTGATAACTTTGAATTCGAGGGTCTTGCCTTCGAATGGGGTAGTGTCCTTGACTGGACGGGTGTCGACCAGCGAACCCGGCAGGAAGGCGCGGATGCCGTTGGTCAGAACGGTCAGGCCGCCCTTGACTTTGCCATTGACGGTACCGACGACGATCTCGCCCGATTCCATGGCTTTTTCCAGTGCCAGCCACGAAGCCAGACGCTTGGCTTTGTCGCGCGACAGGATGGTATCGCCGAAACCATTTTCCAGCGATTCGATGGCCACGGAAACGAAGTCACCTACTTTGACTTCCAGTTCGCCTTGGTCATTCTTGAATTCTTCAACAGGGATGAATGCTTCCGATTTCAGGCCGGCGTTGACGATCACGAAGTTGTGATCCAGACGAACGACTTCAGCCGAGATCACTTCGCCCGAACGCATGTCTTGACGCGACAGGGATTCTTCGAAGAGGGCTGCAAAACTTTCCATATTAGACATTGTATTTCCAGGTTGCCAGCAAGGTTCGCGGTATGCGTCTTCAGCTGGGTTAGGGTTGATAAAAGTATTACTTTGCTACGGCGGCATACCATGCCAGGACTTGATGAACCGCTTCGTCAGCGGTCATTTCAGAGGTTTCCAGCAAGTACGCGCCTTCCGCTGGCGCCAGCGGCGCGATGGCCCGGTTCGTATCCCGGTCGTCACGCGCCTGCAAATCCACCAGTAGGTCTTGCATATTAGCAGAAATTCCCTTGTCTATCAATTGCTTATAACGGCGCCCGGCGCGCGCCGCCACGGAGGCGGTCAAAAACACCTTCAGCGGGGCGTGCGGGAAGATCACCGAGCCCATGTCGCGGCCGTCGGCCACCAGGCCCGGCGCCTTGCGGAAACCGAGCTGCAGCCCGGTCAGCGCATGGCGCACGGCCGGGAAGGTAGCGATCTTGGACGCCGTGTTGCCGACCTCCTCGGCGCGGATCGCCTCGGTGACGTTTTCGTGCGACAAAATGATATCGCCGCCCTGGAAACTGCAATGCAGGTGCTCGGCC
The DNA here is from genome assembly GCF_054461335.1 of Duganella paludis. Classification (NCBI taxonomy): domain Bacteria; kingdom Pseudomonadati; phylum Pseudomonadota; class Betaproteobacteria; order Burkholderiales; family Oxalobacteraceae; genus Duganella; species Duganella paludis. The sequence continues at coordinate 4,838,728 of NZ_CM136922.1, read as the reverse complement.
AGCTTGGCCAGCGAGTGCTCGTCGGCGAGGTCGGTGCCGCGGCGCAGGGCCGACAGCGCCGTCAAGCGATAGAGTGCGCCCGAATCCAGGTAATGGAAGCCGAGCTTATCGGCAACGCGATGTGCGACCGTGCCCTTGCCGGATGCGGTAGGGCCGTCGATGGTAATGACTGGAATCTGGGAAGTTGGCATGGTGATTATTTTGCTATTTCAGCAAAGACGTTAAAGTAGTCGGGGAAAGTCTTGCCCACGCACTTGGGATCGTTGATGCGCATGACATTGCCCTTGCGCGCGGCGCCGTCCAGCGACACCAGCGAGAAGCACATCGCCATGCGGTGGTCGTCGTAGGTATCTATGGTAGCAGGGGTGATCACGGCCGGCGGCGTCACCTTGATGTAGTCGGCGCCCTCCTCCACGATGGCGCCGACCTTGCGCAGCTCAGTGGCCATGGCGGCGATGCGGTCGGTCTCCTTGACGCGCCAGCTGGCGATATTGCGCAGCGTGGACGGGCCGTCGGCGTACAGCGCGGCGATGGCGATGGTCATGGCGGCGTCGGGGATGTGATTGAAATCGGCGTCGATGGCTTTCAGCACGCCGTTGCCGCGCGCCTCGATCCAGTTATCGCCCATGGTGATCTGCGCGCCCATCTGCTCCAGCGCGGCGGCGAAGCGCACGTCGCCCTGGATCGAATCCTTGCCCACGCCTTCGACGCGCACCGGCCCGCCGCCGATGGCGCCGGCGGCCAGGAAGTACGACGCCGACGACGCATCGCCCTCGACGTGGATGGTGCCGGGCGACTGATACACCTGGCCCGGCTGGATGGTGAACGACTCCCAGCCGTTCTGCTCGACCTTCACGCCGAAGCGGCGGATCAGGTTCAGCGTGATCTCGATGTAGGGCTTGGAAATCAGTTCGCCGACCACGTCGATGGTGATGGCGTGTTCTGTCGCCATCAGCGGCGCCACCATCAGCAGCGCGGTCAGGAACTGGCTCGACACATCGCCGCGCACGGACAGGCGCTGGGTGGTGATCTTGCCCTGCTTGATATGCAGCGGCGGGAAGCCGGGGTTGCCGGTGTACTCGACGTTGGTGCCGGCGGCGTTGAGCGCATCGACCAGATCGCCGATCGGACGCTCATGCATGCGCGGCACGCCGTGCAGCGTGTAATCGCCGCCGATGACGGCCAGCGCGGCGGTCAGCGGGCGGATCGCCGTACCGGCATTACCCATGAACAGATCGGCCGACTTATTCGGCAACACGCCGGCCACGCCGGTCACGTGGTGTATGGTGCCGGTGGCGGTCTTCTCCTCGGACCAAACGACGCCGAGCGAGCGCAATGCCGCCAGCATCACGGCGGTATCGTCGGAGGCCAGCAAATCGACAATCGCCACCTGCCCTTGCGACAGCGCCGACAACAGCAAAATGCGGTTGGAAATGGATTTGGAACCAGGCAGGCGCACCACGCCTTGCACATGAGGGACCGTTTGCAGGTCAATAAATTCGTGAGTCATGCTATATCCTTTTGCGGCCGCCCCGTCGCCCTCGCGAAAGCGGGGGCCCATGCGGCATATGCTCAGCATGGACTCCCGCCTGCGCGGGAGCGACGGCACTACGGCCTGTTAATCTGCTTTATCCTTCGATGGCGGCGCTTCCGCCGTTTCGATCGCGGTAATCCATTGATGGCGGGCGCGCTGGGCTTTGCTGTAGACGCTCTCCAGTCCCGCGCCGTCGCCGGCTGCCAGGTGCGCGCGCAGCACCGTCAGCTGCGCCATGTAGGCATCCAACTCCACTAGCAACGCCGGCTGATTGGCCAGGCTGATATCGCGCCACATCTCCGGCGACGAACCCGCGATCCTTGTGAAATCGCGGAAGCCGCTGGCGGCATACTGGAACAGCAAATCCGCATGCGGCTTCTTCGCAATATCGTCCACCAGCGCATACGCCAGCAAGTGCGGCAAATGGCTCACCGCCGCGAACACCTTGTCGTGCTCCTCCGGCGTCAAGCGGTGAATGATCGCGTCGCAGGCGCGCCAGGCGGCCGCCACGCGCTCGATATCAGCCTCCGTATTCTCGGCCAGCGCGGTGATCACCACCTTCTTGCCGACATACAGATTGTCGATGGCCGCATCCGGCCCGTTGGTTTCGCGGCCCGCAATCGGATGGCCCGGCACAAACTGCGCCACCTTGCCGCCCAGCGCGCGCCGCGCCGCAGCCACCACGTCCGACTTGGTGCTGCCGGCGTCGGTCACCACGGTGCCCGCTTGCAGGTGCGGCGCGATGGCCGCCAGTATCGCCTCGGTCTGCGCCACCGGCGCCGCCAGCAGCACCAGGTCCGCGTCGCGCAGCGCTTCGGCCAGCGATGCCGGCTCGCCGGCCACGCCGACCGCGTCGACGATGCCCAGCTCCAGCGCGCGCGCCATCGATGCGGCGCTGCGGCCGACACCGACGATGCGCCCGACCGCGCCCGCCTTCTTCAGCGAGCGCGCAAACGAGCCGCCGATCAGGCCTACGCCAAATATAACGACCTTGTTCAGCATTACTCCGCCAATGCCTTCGACAGCGCCGCGATGAAGACGGCGTTTTCCTGCGGCAGGCCGATGGAAATACGCAGCCATTCAGGCAGGCCGTAGTTGCCGACCGGGCGCACGATCACGCCCTGCTTCAGCAAGGACAGATTCACACGCGCACCGGCGCCCGCATCCGCACCCACTTTCACCAGCACGAAGTTGCCATACGATGGCACATATTCCAGGCCCAGTTTCTCGAACGCTTCCACGAATTGCTGATAGCCGGCCGTGTTGTTGGCCGCGCTTTGCGCCAGGAATTCCTTGTCGTTCAGCGCCGCGATGGCCGCAGCCTGCGCCAGCGAGTTCACATTGAACGGCTGGCGGATGCGGTTCATCAGATCCGTCAGCGCCGGCTGCGCGATCGCGAAGCCCACGCGCAGGCCCGCCAGGCCGTAGGCCTTCGAGAACGTGCGCGACACCAGCAGGTTGGGATACTTCTTCACCCACTCGGCCGATTCGAACTGGTTTTCTTCGGCCAGGAATTCGTTGTAGGCCTCGTCCAGCACCACCACCACGTGCGCCGGCACCTGGGCCAGGAAGGCCTCGATCTCGGCGGCCGGGATGAAGGTGCCGGTCGGGTTGTTCGGGTTGGCGATGAACACCAGGCGCGTATCTTCGCGGATCGCCGCCAGCATGGCCGGCAGGTCGTGGCCGTGCGACTTGGCCGGCACCACGATGTGCTGCGCGCCCACGCCCTGCGTCGCCAGCGCGTACACCGCGAACGAATATTGGGCATACACGATGGACTGGCCGCGCTCCACAAACGCGTGCGCGGCGATTTCCAGGATGTCGTTGGAGCCGTTGCCCAGCGTGATCCAGTCGGCCGGCACGTCGTAGCGTTTCGATAGCGCGCCTTTCAGATCGAAGCCGTTGGCGTCCGGGTAGCGGCCCAGTTCCGCCACGGCGGCCGCCATGGCCTGCTGCGCCGATGCCGGCACGCCGAACGGGTTTTCATTGGAGGCCAGCTTGACGATGCTTGCTTCGTCAAGACCGAATTCACGCGCGACTTCAGCGATCGGTTTGCCGGCCTGGTAAGGGGCGATGGCGCGGACGTATTCCGGGCCGTAGTTCTTGGTCATGTGGTTCTCTTTTCTGATTCAGGTCAGGCTGACGGGATACGATCCCAGCACCTTGAAGAAGGCGGCGTTCCCTTGCAGCTCGTCGAGCGCCTTGGCGACGGCCGGGTCCTGCACGTGGCCTTCGACGTCGACATAGAAGTAGTACTCCCAGGTGCCGGTGCGCGCCGGGCGCGATTCGAAGCGCGTCATCGATACGCCGTGCTGCGCCAGCGAACCAAGCAGGCGGTAGATGGAGCCCGCCTTGTGCGGCGCCGCCAGCGCCAGCGAGGTGCGGTCTTCGCCCGACGGGCCGGCCTGCAGCGAGCCGATGACGGCAAAGCGCGTGCGGTTGTGCGGGTCGTCCTGGATGTTGGCCTTCACCGTGCCCAGGCCGTAGCGCACGCCGGCGCGTTCGCCGGCAATCGCGGCGATGCCGTGGTCGTCGCGCGCCATGCGCGCCGCTTCGGCGTTGGACGAGACGGCGCGGCGTTCGATGTCCGGATAATTATTGTTCAACCAGATCTGGCACTGCGCCAGCGCCTGCGCGTGGGCGCAGATGGCGGTGATGCCGTCCATGGTGCCGGTGGCCGTCAGCAGGCTGTGACGCACGGCGATCGAGACCTCGCCGCTGATGGTCAGCGGCGTATGCAGCAGCAGGTCGAGCGTGCGGCCGATGGCGCCTTCGGTCGAGTTCTCGACCGGCACCACGCCGAATTCCGCCGTCCCCGCCTCGGTGGCGCGGAACACTTCATCGATCGATGCGCACGGCAGCACATCGACGGCGGTGCCGAACTGCTCGTACACGGCTTGTTCGCTGTAGGTGCCGGCCGGGCCGAGGAAGGCCACGGTCACGCGTTTTTCCAGCGAGCGGCAGGCGGACATGATTTCGCGCCAGATGGTTTGCAGCTCGGCGTTGCCCATCGGGCCGGGATTGCGTTCGGCCACGCCGCGCAGCACCTGCGCCTCGCGCTCGGGACGAAACACCGGTGCGCCGGTTTCGGCTTTCACATGGCCGACTTCCTGCGCCACCTTGGCGCGTTGGTTCAGCAGGTGCAGGATCTGCGCGTCGATCGAATCGATCTGTTCGCGCAAGGGTTTGAGTTTATCGTTCATGGGTTGTTGGCTGCGAATTCGTTCAAGTAGTCTACGAGCGCTTGCACGCCCTCGATAGGCATCGCGTTATAGATCGATGCGCGCATACCGCCGACGGACTTGTGGCCCTTCAGTTGCAGCAGGCCGCGCGCTTTGGCGCCGGCCAGGAATGCTTCGTTCTTGCTTTCGTCCTTCAGGTAGAAGGGCACGTTCATGCGCGAGCGGCTTTGTGGCGCTACACGCGTTTCATAAAAATCGCTGGCGTCGAGCGCGGAGTACAGCAGCGCGGCCTTGGCCTTGGCGCGCTGCTCCATCTCGGCCACGCCGCCCTGCCGCTTCAGCCACTGGAACACCAGGCCGGCGATATAGATGCCGTAGGTCGGCGGCGTGTTGTACATCGATTCGTTGTCGGCCACCAGCTTGAAGTCGAAGGCCGACGGGCAGGCCGGCAGCGCCTTGCCCAGCAGGTCGTCGCGCACGATGACGATGGTGACGCCGGCCGGGCCGATGTTCTTTTGCGCGCCGGCGAAGATCACGCCGTATTTCGACACGTCGACGCGGCGCGACAGGATGTGCGAGGACATGTCGGCCACCAGCATCACGCCGTCGACCGATGCCGGCACGCCGGCGTCGAAATCGTACTCGACGCCGTCGATGGTCTCGTTGGTGCACATGTGCAGATAGGCCGCGCCGGGCGTGAGCTTCCACTCCGACTGCGGCGGCACCGACGTCATGGACGACGCGGCGACGTTGACGTTGGCGTACTTGGCGGCTTCCTTGATGGATTTGCCCGACCACGAGCCGGTATGGATAAAATCGATGGTCGCTGGCTGCGGCTTGTGGCCGACGAGGTTCAGCGGAATCAGGGCGTTCTGCGACAGTCCGCCGCCCTGCATGAACAAGATCTTGTAGTTGTCCGGTACTGCCAGCAGCTCGCGCAGGTCGCGCTCGGCCGCCTTGTAAATCGACATAAACTCCGGCCCGCGGTGGCTCATCTCCATGACGGACATGCCGCTGCCATGCCAGTCCAGCATTTCAGCGGCAGCTTGCGCCAGCACTTCCTTCGGCAATACGGCAGGGCCGGCGGAGAAGTTGTAGATGTGAGTCATTACGTTCCTTAAAAATAAAAGCGGAGCCAGTTCTATTGACGTGCAATAGTCGTGGCCCCGCTGTCTCGATGCTCTGAGCTTTACTCTGCAGCTGAATCCGGGCCTGGTTCCAGCTCGACTTCGTCGATGTCGGTTTCCACCACGCGCTGCAGGCCGGACAGCTTGGTACCGTCTTCCACTGCGATCAGGGTCACACCCTGGGTCGCGCGGCCCATCTCGCGGATTTCCGACACGCGGGTGCGAATCAGCACGCCGCCGGTGGTGATCAGCATGATCTCGTCGGTCGAATCGACCAAGGTCGCCGCCACCACCTTGCCGTTACGCTCGGAGGTCTGGATGGCGATCATGCCTTTCGTGCCACGGCCGTGACGGGTGTACTCGGTGATCGGCGTACGCTTGCCGAAGCCGTTCTCGGTCGCGGTCAGCACCGACTGCTGCTCGTTCTCGGCCACCAGCAGCGCAATCACGCGCTGGCCTTCGTCCAGGTTCATGCCGCGCACGCCACGGGCGTTGCGGCCCATTGGACGCACGTCGTTTTCGTCGAAACGCACGGCCTTGCCGGAGTCGGAGAACAGCATCACATCGTGTTCGCCATCGGTCAGCGCGGCGCCGATCAGGAAGTCGCCCTCGTCCAGGTCGACCGCGATGATGCCGGCCTTGCGTGGATTGCTGAAGTCTTTCAGCGGCGTTTTCTTCACGGTGCCCAGGCTGGTGGACATGAAGACGTAGTGGTCTTCAGGGAAGGTGCGGTTCTCGCCCGACAGCGGCAGGATGACCGTGATCTTCTCATTGTCCGCCAACGGGAACATGTTGACGATCGGCTTGCCGCGCGAGTTGCGCGAGCCTTGCGGCACTTCCCATACCTTGAGCCAGTACATGCGGCCACGGTTGGAGAAGCACAGGATGTAATCGTGCGTGTTGGCGATGAACAGCTGGTCGATCCAGTCCTCATCCTTGGTGGCCATGGCCTGCTTGCCGCGCCCGCCGCGCTTTTGCGAGCGGTACTCGGTAATCGGCTGCGCCTTCATGTAACCGGTGTGCGACAGGGTCACCACCATGTCCTGCGGCGTGATCAGGTCTTCGGTATTCAGGTCGCTGGCGTTGTGCTCGATGTTGGAACGGCGCGGGTCCTTGTTCGGGTCGCCGAACTCGGTCACCACCGAGGTCATCTCTTCGGTAATGATGGTGGTCACGCGCGACGGTTTGGACAGGATGTCCAGCAGGTCGGCGATTTCGGCCATCACGTCCTTGTACTCGTTGACGATCTTGTCCTGCTCCAGGCCGGTCAGGCGTTGCAGGCGCATCTGCAGAATCTCTTGCGCCTGGTCGTCCGACAGCTTGTACATGCCGTCCGGCTGCATGCCGTAGTGCTTAGGCAGGTGCTCGGGACGGAAGGCGTCGATGCCGCCCAGGGTCTCGCCTTCGCCGGTACGGGCCAGCATCTCGCGCACCAGCGAGGAATCCCACGAACGGTCCATCAGGGCGCTCTTCGCCACCGGTGGCGTCGGCGCGGCCTTGATCAGGGCGATGAATTCATCGATGTTGGCCAGCGCTACGGCCAGGCCTTCCAGCACGTGGCCGCGTTCGCGCGCCTTGCGCAGTTCGAACACGGTACGGCGCGTCACCACTTCGCGGCGGTGCGACAGGAAGCACGACAGCATTTCCTTCAGGTTCAGCAGGCGCGGCTGGCCGTCGACCAGCGCCACCATGTTCATGCCGAAGGTGTCCTGCAATTGCGTTTGCTTGTACAGGTTGTTGAGCACCACTTCCGGTACTTCGCCGCGCTTCAGCTCGATCACCACGCGCATGCCCGACTTGTCGGACTCATCGCGGATGTCGGAAATGCCTTCGAGCTTCTTGTCGCGCACGTTTTCGGCGATGCGTTCGAGCAGCGATTTCTTGTTGACCTGGTACGGCAGCTCGTCAACGATGATGGCCGTGCGGCCGCCGTCCTTGCCGTATTCTTCGTAGTGGGTCTTGGCGCGCATCACCACGCGGCCACGGCCGGTGCGGTAACCGTCGCGCACGCCGGAGACGCCGTAGATGGTGCCGCCGGTCGGGAAGTCCGGCGCCGGGATCAGTTCGATCAGTTCATCGATCGAGCAGTCCGGATTGTTCAGCACGTGCAGCGCGCCGGCAATCACTTCATGCAGGTTGTGCGGCGGAATGTTGGTCGCCATACCCACCGCGATACCGGACGAACCGTTGATCAGCAGGTTGGGGATACGGGTCGGCAGGACGGTCGGCTCTTTTTCCTTGCCGTCGTAGTTCGGCTGGAAGTCGACCGTGTCCTTGTCGATGTCGGCCAGCAGTTCGCTGGAAATCTTGTCGAGACGGCACTCGGTGTAACGCATCGCCGCCGCGCCGTCGCCGTCGACGGAGCCGAAGTTGCCCTGGCCGTCGACCAGCATGTAGCGCAGCGAGAAGTCCTGCGCCATACGCACCAGCGTGTCGTAGATCGAGGCGTCGCCGTGCGGGTGGAACTTACCCATGGTCTCGCCCACCACACGGGCGCATTTGACATAGGGACGGTTCCAGACGTTGTTCATTTCGTGCATCGAGAACAGGACGCGGCGGTGTACCGGCTTCAAGCCGTCACGCACGTCCGGCAAGGCGCGGCCGACGATTACGCTCATGGCGTAATCGAGGTAGCTCTTGCGCATCTCTTCTTCGAGGGAAATTGGGATTGTTTCTTTTGCGAATTGATCCATTGGCCGGTCGTTTTACTGTGGTTTATTAAGCCTCTCCAAAGAGACAGGCAAGCGGTCGATTTTAGCATGGGCGCAAGGCAACAAGCGGATTTCCGCGTTGGCCCAGCAATCATGCGGGGTCGCACACTATTGGTGCGAGTAACAACTTGTAATATTCATGACACATTACTCAATTATTATCGACAATCGCGTTGCAACAAAACAACATTTTGGTTGAACCCGAAACAGCGCCATGTTGGAGCCCGCCAAACGAATTGCGGCGCTTGTGGCAAAATGGACGAGAAGTCAATTGCTTGAATCACAAGCGGAAAACGGGTCCGACGCCCCTGCGTGGTAGAATTCGCCCCACGCAAAGAACTACGACGCGCAGTTTTCTGCAGATATCACCCCCGAAAGGAAAAAAAATATGAAAAAACTGATTTCGATGCTGGCCATCTCGGCTGCATTCGCTGCCTCCGCCATCGCCCAGACCACCCCGACCGCGCCACCATACGCACCGGTCACCACCGACATCAAGGCTTCGACCCCGAAAAGCGCCTACGTTCAGGACGCCCGCGGCATCATCGCCCGTGACCCGTTCGGTCTGTGCTGGCGCACCGGCTACTGGACCCCGGCTGATGCCGTGCCAGGTTGCGATCTGCCACTGTGCGTAGAGCCAGAGAAGCTGGAAAACGGCAAGTGCGTAGCGCCTCCGCAGCCACCAGTCGCTCCAGCACCTGCTCCAGCACCGGCCCCAATGCCAGCACCTGCGCCAGCACCAGTGCCAACCGCACAAAAAGTGAGCTTCGCAGCTGACGCGTTCTTCGACTTCGACAAAGCCGTCCTGAAACCAGAAGGCAAAGCCAAGCTGGACGACGTAGCGTCGAAACTGGGTTCGATCAACCTGGAAGTCATCATCGCCGTCGGTCACACCGACTCGGTGGGTTCGGACGAGTACAACCAGAAGCTGTCGGTACGCCGCGCTGAAGCCGTCAAGGCCTACATCATCTCCAAAGGTGTTGAAGCCAACCGCGTGTACACCGAAGGCAAAGGCGAGAAACAGCCAGTTGCCGACAACAAAACTGCAGAAGGCCGCGCTAAAAACCGTCGCGTAGAAATCGAAGTAGTCGGCACCAGCAAGTAATTCGCTGACCGCTACATGAAGGGCCCCGTCGGCCTGAGCGCGCTCAAGATCGCGCTCAGTGCAGACGGGGCTTTTTTTTGTCCGCTTGCTTTAGAATAGCGGGATTAGTCTTTTAAAATCGTTGCCATGAACGCTGATCCATTAGAACTGCAAAAATTCGCCGAACTCGCCCACCGCTGGTGGGACCCGACCTCGGAGTTCCGCCCGCTGCACGAGATTAATCCGCTGCGCCTGGAATGGATCAACGCGCGCGCCCCGCTGGCCGGCAAGAACGTGATCGACATCGGTTGCGGCGGCGGCATCCTGTCCGAATCGATGGCGCGCAAGGGCGCCACCGTCACCGGCATCGACCTCGGCGAGAAAGCCCTGAAAGTGGCCGACCTGCATTCGCTCGAATCCGGCGTGCAGGTGCGCTACAAGCTGATCGCCGCCGAAGACATGGCCGCGCAGGAAGCCGGCCAGTACGACGTGGTCACCTGCATGGAAATGCTCGAACACGTGCCGGACCCGGCCGCCATCGTGCGCGCCGCCGCCGCGCTGGTGAAACCGGGCGGCCAGGTGTTCTTCTCGACGCTGAACCGCAATCCGAAAGCCTATCTGTTCGCCGTCATCGGCGCCGAGTACATCCTCAACATGCTGCCCAAGGGCACCCACGACTACGAGAAGTTCATCACGCCGTCCGAGCTATCGCAGTTCATCCGCAGCGCCGGGCTGGAAGTGCAAGGTTTCAAGGGCATGGGCTACAATCCGCTGACCAAGATCTACTCGCTCAACGACGACACCAGCGTCAACTACCTGGTGGCCGCGCGCCGCCCACTGTAATCATCATGACCATGACCTTGCCCGCCGTTCCCCGCGCCATCCTGTTCGACCTCGACGGCACACTGGCCGACACCGCGCCCGACCTGGCCGCCGCCGTCAACCTGCTGCGCACCGCGCGCGGGCTAACGCCGACCGACTACGCCATCCTGCGCCCGACCGCCTCGGCCGGCGCGCGCGGCATGATCGGCGCGTCCTTTGGCCTGAAGCCGGAGGACCAGGGCTACGATGAACTGCGCGAAGGCTTCTTCGCCAACTACGCAGCGGCCATGGCCGTGCACAGCGGCCTGTTCGACGGCATCACCGAGCTGCTGGCGGGCATTGAAGCGGCGGGCCTGCAATGGGGCATCGTCACCAACAAGCCCAAGCGCTTCACCGACCCGCTGCTGCCGCAGATCGGCCTGGCGCACGCGGCCTGCTCGATCTCGGGCGACACCACGCCGCACGCCAAGCCGCACCCGGCCCCGCTGCTGGAAGCGGCACGCCGCCTGGACCTGGCGCCGGAGCAGTGCTGGTACGTCGGCGACGACCTGCGCGACATCCAGGCCGGCAAGGCCGCCGGCATGCTGACCATCGGCTGCGGCTGGGGCTATTGCGGCCCGGCCGAACCGCAACATTGGCAAGCCGATTATGTATTCCAGCAACCGCCCGAGCTGCTGGCGCTGCTGCAAACCACGCTGGCGGCCCGGCCATTGGCGGCCTAGGCGTTGTATAGACGAGTCATCGCGCACGAATATGTTGCCGTGCGGAAAAAATATAGGTAGTCTGCATGGCATTTAACTACACAGGTGCATCATGGATTCCCTGGAACTTGCTGCCCAAACCCCGCAGCCGCACTTCGATACCGATCTTCCCCTGCCCCAACGCACCAGCGCCCCGCAAAGCTGGATGGTGCGCGTGGCCGACGCCAAATACTACTGGTACGACCTGCTGACCGGTTTCGGCGAAAAACCCGAGCTGCGCGATCCCATCGGCCGCTACCTGCGCCGCATGCAGTTCGAGCTGGACGCCACCGCCGAACAACGCCACCTGTTCTTCGCCATCGCCCGCCCGCGCGTGCGCTTCGACATCACCGGCGCGGTGCAATGGGGCTTCTTCTCGCTCAAGCTGACCCTGCCGCTGCTGCTGGGCGCGGAGCGCGTGAAAGACCATGTCACCGTCGAACTCAAGGTGCCGTTCGCGGCCACCATGAAAAAGCCGACCGTCATCCTGAGCGAGAATTTCATCAGCCTGAATTGGGGCGGCCTGGTGGAAGTGTTCTCCGTCCACGACCTGCTGCGAACCTATGCTCCCGCCAGCAAACTGCCCGGCAAGGTGGCGTATGTCGGCCATACGCGCGACCCCGACGGCCGCCTCGGCAAGGGCCGTCTACCGGCCATGCACAAGGTGCGCGCCCAGTTCGGCGACGACTACGACACCCTGCTGTTGGTGGTGGGCGTGGCGGTGGACGTGAGCTGCGCCGAAGGCGATCCGGCCGCGCAGCCGCAGAACGCCCATCCACACGAGGCGGAGGCCCTGCAGGACGAGCGCATCGATGTGATCGAGGCGGCCCTGATCCGCCACTTCGAAGGCGCCAGCCCGCGCAACCATCCCGCCGAGGAATGCAAGCTGCGCCGCGAACGCCTGGGCGCGGTCAAGGATGCCAACAACCTGGTCCAGTACACCATCGACCTGGCGCTGCCGGAAGGCGCCGGTTCCTACAACCAGCTCGGTTCCGAGTTCGCCGGGGCGGCCGATCGCCACCTGCTGAGCTGCTTCATCGCCGACGGCCAGGCCCACGTCAGCGCCATGCCCCTGCCTATCGTGACGAAGCGCGCCAAGGCCTGAGTAGTGTTACATTGAGTGATTTTCTTGCCGCTGCCGACTGTTTCCACATGGAAATGTCGCGCTGAAGGCACTATAATCACGGAACGATGAGACACTTGGAGCGCGCAACATGAGCAATGACGACGACGATTACCCAGATCCGTCGCCGGAAGAGCTGGGCATAGGCGCCCTGTTCGAAGAAGCGCCCGAGCCGTTCCACGACCTGGTCGCCCCGCCGCCCGATGCGATGGAGGAGCTGCTGCCGCTGATGCCGCAGCGCACCGCAGCGCCGCAGACCTGGGTGGTCACCGTGGCCGACGCCAAATTCCACTGGTACGACCTGATCGCCGGCTTCCCCGAGGTGCCGGATATCCGCGACCCGGTCGGCCGCCATCTGCGCCGCATGCAGTTCGACCTCGAAGCGACCAGCGAAAAACGGCTGATCTACTTCGCCGTCAACCGCCCGCGTGTGCGCTTCGATACCAACCGCAGCACCAGCTGGGGCTTCTTCTCGCTCAAGCTGACCGTGCCGCTGCTGGTGGGGCCGGAAGAAAAGAAGGAATCGCTGACCATCGAGCTGACCGTGCCGTTCGCCGCCACGCTGAAGAAGCCATCGGTGGTGCTGACCGACCGCTTCCTCACGCTCAATTGGGGCGGCCTGATCGAAGCGCTGTCGATCCACGACGTGCTGCAGCAGTACGAGAACAATCTCAACTACAAGACCGAAGTGCAGTACGTCGGCCAGACCAAGGATCCGGTGGGCCGGCTGGCGCGCGCGCGCCTGGTGCCGGTGCAGCGCGTGCACCAGCGCTTCAGCGAGGACAACGACATGCTGCTGCTGATCCAGCGCATGAACGTGGAAGTGATCTCGGACGACGGCGACCCGGCGGAAATGGAAGTGAACCAGAATCCGATCGCCGCCGACATGCTGCTCAAGGACCGCATCGACGTCATCGAATGCGCGCTGATCCGCTACTTCGAAGGCCCGGAAATGCACGGCCGCAGCGACAAGGAAGCCGAAGTCCGCAAGCAGCGCCTGCGCGAAGTCCAGCAGACCAACAATCTGGACAGCTTCCGCATCGACCTGCGGCTGGAGGACGCCGGCAAGTACCACGACCTGACCTCGCGCCACACCGGCCCCTCGCGTACCCACATCATCGACTGCCAGCTGGTGGACGGCAACGTCATCGTCACCCGCGTGCCGGACAAGGTCAAAACTTAGTACTTAAAGCAGATTGTGCGACTGCCATTTTGGGCTAGGATGGACCACCAACCACCCCTCCCGAAAGGACTCAGCATGCAGATCGATCTGAAAGGCAAGACCGCCATTGTCACCGGCTCCACGCGCGGCATCGGCTACGCCATCGCGGCGGGTCTGGCCGGCGCCGGCGCCACCGTCGTCATCACCGGCCGCAAGCAGGCCGACGTCGACCAGGCCCTGGCGCGGCTGCGCGACAAGGTGCCGGGCGCGCAAGTGCGCGGCGTGGCGGCCGACCTGGCCAACGCCGACGGTTTCGTCGTCCTGCAAAAGGCGGAGCCGGTGGCCGATATCCTGGTCAACAACCTCGGTATTTTCAAGCTGCAGCCGTTTGCCGAAATTCCCGATGAGGAATGGACCCGCTTCTTCGAAGTCAACATCATGTCGGGCGTGCGCGCCAGCCGCGCCTACCTGCCCGGCATGCAGGCCAAAAACTGGGGCCGCATCGTGTTCATCTCCTCCGAATCGGGCATCAGTATTCCGGCCGACATGATTCATTACGGCTTCTCCAAGACCGGCAACCTGGCCATTTCGCGCGGCCTGGCCAAGAGCCTGGCCGGCACCGGCATCACCGTCAACGCCGTGCTGCCGGGACCGACCTTGTCGGAGGGCGTGCAGGACCTGGTGGCGCCGGGCGCCGACTACGCGGCCGCCGAGCGCGAGGCCAATGCCTTCGTCAAGGAACACCGCAGCGGCTCCCTCATCCAGCGGGTGGCGACGCCGGAGGAAGTGGCCAATATGGTGGTCTACGTCTGTTCGCCGCAGGCATCGGCCACCACCGGCGCGGCCTTGCGGGTGGACGGCGGCGTGGTCGACACCATCGTCTGACGGCACGCTCGCGGGAGCGGTCGGCGAAATCGGCTATGCTTGTCACAAAACCGGACCTTGCTCCGTCTTAGGTTCATGATGACCGATACCGACATTTTCACGGCGCTGCGCACGCGCCTGTTCTCGATTGCCTACCGCATGCTGGGCACCCGCGCCGACGCCGAAGACGTGGTGCAGGACGCCTGGCTGCGCTGGCACGACAGCGACCGCGAAGCCGTGCAGTCGGCGGAGGCGTGGCTGGTGACCGTCACCACCCGGCTGTCGATCGACCGCCTGCGCTCGCGCATGGCCGAGCGTGAATCCTATGTGGGCTGGTGGCTGCCCGAACCGCTCGTCGAGCTCGACGAGCGCACGCCGGAAAGCAATGTGGAAATGGCCAGCGAAGTATCGATGGCCTTCATGTGGGTGCTGGAACGGCTGTCGCCGGAGGAGCGCGCGGCGTTTTTGATGCGGCAGGTGTTCGAGCACGACTACGCCGACATCGCCGGCATCCTCGGCAAAAGCGAAGCGGCCTGCCGGCAGATGGTGCACCGGGCGCAGGAACGCGTGCAGCAGCAAAAGCCGCGCTTCGCGGTGCAGAAAGAGCAGCACCACGCGCTGCTGGGCCGCTTCATCGCCGCCGCGCAACTGGGCGATCGCGCCGCCATGAAAACCATGCTGGCCGACGACGTGCAGCTGGTGGCCGACGGCGGCGGCAAGGTCAACTCCTACCTCCACATCCTGCACGGCGCCGGCCGCGTGGCCGGCTCGTTCTGGTCGTTGGAGCACCAGTATCCGCAACAGGTGGTGTACCGCCAGGCCCGCGTGAACGGCGAGCCGGGCCTGATCCGCTACGTCGACGGCAAACTGGAATCGGCCCAATCGTTCCGCATCGAGAACGACCATATCGTCGCCGTCTTCATCGTCCGCAATCCGGACAAACTGACCGGCGTGCCGCAAACTATTTTCTGAAAGCTGTCACAAGCTGGGCGGGTGGCCCGTCTAACAAGGTATGGAGACGCAATTGTGTGTGCTCCGCTTACCTTGAGAGACCCATCATGACCCAAACCGCCCGCCTTCCCTTCTTCCAACTCGCCCCGGCCAACCTGCAGGCCATGATCGCGCTGTCCGGCTCCGTCAAGAAAAGCTCGATCGGCGTGCGCCTGGTGGAGTTGATCAACCTGCGCGTGTCGCAGATCAACGGCTGCGGCGTGTGCGTCGACATGCACTGGCGCGACCTGATCAAGCAAGGCGCCGAACCGCGCCACCTGAACGCCGTCTCCGGCTGGCGTGAAGCCCCCTTCTTCAGCGCCCTGGAACGCGCGGCGCTGAACTGGGCCGAGGCGGTCAACGCCCTGCCCCACAAGCATCCGACCGACGACGATTTCGCCCAGCTGAAAGAACACTTCACCGACAACGAAATCGCCGAGATCAGCTACACCATCGCCACCATTCGCGGTTGGAACGTCATCAACGCCAGCCTGCTCAACCAGATCCCGGAAGTGCCGGCGCCGGGCTTCTAAGCGACTGACGC
This sequence comes from Duganella paludis, assembly GCF_054461335.1. Lineage (NCBI taxonomy): Bacteria > Pseudomonadati > Pseudomonadota > Betaproteobacteria > Burkholderiales > Oxalobacteraceae > Duganella > Duganella paludis. Next base: position 4,822,845 of record NZ_CM136922.1, on the reverse strand, counting down.
CGTCACTCCAGGGCAGCGGTCAGCACCTCGTGCAGCGGCCGGGCCGGCGTGCCGAGCAGGCGCTCCAGCGCCGGGTCGGGCTGATCGAAGGCGCCGGCCGCGATCGCCGCCAGCCAGCTGCCGAAGAACCCGGCCACGGACGCCTGTAGCCCGTCCGCCACGCGCTCGGCCACGTACTGCTCGGGCGTGATGGCGGTGTAGCTGATCGGCACTGCCAGCAACTCGGAATACACATCGGCCAGTTCGCGCATGGAATAGCTGACACCCGCGTTCAGGCTGATCTCGGTGTTCTCATGGCCATCGCGGGCCAGGATGGCGGCGCTGGCCGCAGCCAGGTCCTTGCGACCGGTCAGCGGAATGCGGCCCTCTCCGGCCGGCAGGCGCAGGCCCTTGCGCACCACGCGCTCGCCCACCAGCAGCGGAATCAATTCCGCATACAGCGGATGCTGGACGATCGTGTACGCCATGCCGGAAGCGCGCAGCAGCAGCTCGGTGCCGATGTCGCTGTCGGTCACGCCGTCGATCACGGCGGTCACGCCTTCGCGGCGCTGGATCGACGGATAGACGATGTGGCGCACGCCGGCCGCCTCGGCCGCGCGGATCACGTTGCCGTGCTGGGCCAGGCGGTCGCTGAAGGCCACGGCCGACACCAGGAACAACTTGTCAATGCCCTGCAGCGCTGTCAGCAGGCTGTCGTAGTCGTTGTAGTCGGCGCGGCGCACCTCCACGCCGAGCTTGCGCAGCCCGGCCGCCTCCTGCGGATCGCGCGCGCTGGCGACGATCTGCTGCGGCGGCACGTACTTCAGCAAGGCCTCGACGATGCCCTTGCCCAAATGCCCGGTGGCTCCGGTAACCAATATCTTTTTCATGACGCGACTTCCCATTAGACTTAAGGGAGTCAATATAGTCACGATATTGCGCTTAAAATAGAGGCAATTATTTAAATCACTTTCAAGCGAAATCGCGGAATCCCACGTTGGAAAAGCTCGCCAATATCGAATCGTTCGTGCGCACCGCCGAGGCGGGCAGCTTCACGGCGGCCGCACGCCGGCTGGGCCTGACGCCGGCGGCGGTCAGCCGCAACGTCAAGCGGCTGGAGGAAAGCCTGGGCCTGCTGCTGTTCCAGCGCAGCACGCGCAGCCTGGTGCTGACCGAGGCCGGGGCGCAGTTCCTGGCAGACGTCAGCGCCGGCTTGAGCAGCATCCAGGGCGCGGTGGACCGCCTGGGCAGCAGCGACGATGCCCCGGCCGGCCTGCTCCGGATCAGCGTGCCGATCGGCCTCGGCATGGGACTCTTGCTGCCGATGCTGCCGGCCTTCACCGCCCGCTATCCGGCGGTGCAGTTGGAGCTGAACCTGGACAACCGCCAGGTCGACCTGATTGCCGACGGCTACGACGTGGCGATGGGCGCCGCGCTGGAACTACCGCAAGGCATGGTGGCGCGCGAACTGTGTCCGATCCACGTGGTGGCGCTGGCCTCGCCCGCCTTCCTGCGCACGGCCGGCGTGCCGGTCACCATCGCCGAACTGGAACAGCTGCCGGCGATCGCCATGCGCTCGGGCAGCACCGGCAAGGTGCGCGTGTTTTCCCTGTGTAACGGCGAAGGCGAGAAACGGAATGTCGCCCTCAAGCCGGTGCTGATCGTCAACGATACCGAAGCGCTGTGCCGCAGCGCCGCGCTGGGCATGGGCGTGACGCTGGCGCCGCTGACGCTGGCGACCGCCTATCTCGAACGCGGCGAACTGGTGCACCTGCTGCCCGACTGGCACGGCGAGCTTGGCGTGGTGTCGCTGTATTTTTCCGGCCAGCGCCTGCTGCCGGCCAAGACCCGCGCCTTCGTGGACTTCCTGGTGGCCCAGTTCCGCGAGGCGCGTCTAAGCCAGCGTTTCAACTACGCCAGCGTGGCAAACAGCTCTGCGGACCAGTCGATGAACACCCGCAAGCGGTTGCTCACATAACGGTTGGACGGAAACACCACGTAGAACGGGTACGGCGCCGGCTGCCATTTTTCCAGGATCGGCACCAGCGCCCCGCTGGCCAGGTGCGGCGCCGCCATGTAGGCGAAGGTCTGCATCACGCCGAGCCCGGCCAGGCCGGCGGCGAGGTGGGCATTGCTCTCGTTGACGCCCACCGCGCGCGTGCCATGGATCGCCAGCTTTTCGTTGCGCCGTTCAAAGTTGAGCGGCACGTTGCGGCCGGTGCGCGTGGACAGGTAGTGCGCAATCAGATGGCCCTGTTCCAGCTCCGACGGATGCTGCGGCACGCCGTGCTCGCGCAGATAGGTCGGCGTGGCGCAGGTGACCCACGAGGCGCTGCCGATCTGGCGGCCGATCAGCGACAGGTCGGTCAGCTCGCCGCCACGGATCACGCAATCGACGTTGTCGCCGATCAGGTTGACATGCTTGTCCGACACGCCGAGGTCGATACGGATGTCGGGATAGCGCGCCAGGAAAGCCGGCAGCGCCGGCAGCAACACCAGGTTGGCGATCGAACTGCCGGTGTCGATGCGCAGGTGGCCGCGCGGCCGCGTTTGCGCGGCGCTGAAGCTGGCGTCCACGTCATCCAGCTCCTTCAGCAGGCGCTGGGTTTTCTCATAATACTGCGCGCCCTCGGGCGTGACCGAGACCCGCCGCGTGGTGCGCAACAGCAGCTTGACGCGCAGGTGCGCCTCCAGTTGCTGGATGGCCTTGGTCAGGCTGGCGTTCGGCATGCCCAGCGTATCCGCCGCCCTGGTGAAGCTGCCGGCTTCCACCACGCGGGCGAATGCGCGGATCGACTGCAATTGATCCATGATCCTTCCTTATTATTCATGAATGGAAATAATCCATTCGGTTATAGCTACTTTATTCAATAGTTCGGTCGGCGTAAAGTGGATTCCGTCGTCAACCACATTTGAAAAGGAAGTACATCATGAGCAACGCACAAAAACTGGCAGGTAAAGTAGCACTCGTCACCGGCGGCACCAGCGGCATCGGCCTGGCTTCGGCCCAGGACTTCGCGGCACAGGGCGCGGTGGTGTACATCACCGGCCGCCGCCAGGCCGAACTGGATGCAGCGGTCGCCACCCTGCGCGCCGGCGGCGCCAATGCCTACGGCATCCAGGGCGACGTCGCCAAACTGGACGACCTGGACCGCATCTACGCTGAAATTGAAGAACGCTCGGGCCACCTGGACGTGCTGTTCGCCAACGCCGGCGGCGGCGACATGATGGCGCTGCAAGACGTGACCGAAGAACACTTCGACCGCATCTTCGACAGCAATGTGAAAGGCACGCTGTTCACCGTGCAGAAAGCGCTGCGCTTGCTGAAAGACGGCAGCTCGGTGATCCTGACCGCCTCGACCACCTCGGTGCAAGGCACGGAAAACTTCAGCGTGTACAGCGCCAGCAAAGCCGCCGTGCGCAACTTCGCCCGCAACTGGCTGCTGGACCTGAAACCACGCAACATCCGCGTCAACGCCATCAGCCCTGGCCCGGTGCATACGCCAGGCCTGGCCGGCCTGGTGCCGGAAGAGCAGCAATCCGGTTTGCTGGGTCACCTGGCCTCGCTGGTGCCGATCGGCCGCCTGGGTCAGCCGTCGGAAGTGGCGAAGGCCGTCACCTTCCTGGCGTCGGACGACAGCACCTTCATCAACGGCATCGAACTGTTTGTGGATGGCGGCATCGCGCAGATCTGATGCGGCGGGCCGGCGCGGGGCGGGCCCAAAGCAAAAAGGCCGGACCTCAAAGAGGCCCGGCCTTTTCACATCCGCCCTACCAGGGGCAATGCTTAAGCTTTGCGGCGACGCGCTACCAGGCCCATCAGACCCAGGCCAGCCAGCAGCATGGCGTAGGTTTCTGGTTCCGGCACGGCGGCGGCGACGCTGACGTTGTCCACCAGTGCATCGGTGCTGTCGGTGGTCAGGCTGGTGTCGCGGAACAGCAGACGGGTGCTGGTGCCGGTGGCAACGAAGCTGAACGAGTACGGCGAAACCAGCGCGGCCTGGTTGGTGGTGCCGTAGGCGCTCACGCCCAGGGAACCCAGCACAGTCTGGCCGTTCGACGCTTCAACCGTCAGGGTCTGCAAGGCACTGCCGGAGATGGCGCCGTACGAGAAGTTCACGGTGTAGGTTTGGTTGGCAACGGTGGTCAGATCCTGGAAGAGCGTACCGCCGGCCATCTGGCCCCAGCCGAAGAACGCCGCAGCCACGCCATTGGCGGCTGGATAGGTGTTGCCATCGATGCCGCAGCAATTGATGTAAGCCGAGATCGGCGCAAAGCCTACGGTCGCGGTCGAATCCCAACCTGCGCCGCCGTTTTCAAAACCGCCGTTGGTCACCAGTTCAGCCGCGCTAGCGCCAGCTGCAGCAAAGGCCAGCAAGCTGGCAGCGATAATTTTCTTCATGGTGAGCCCTTCAGTAGTAGACATAGAAACAACAGTGATTTCTATTTTACATCGAAAATTTCCTTTGGGGTAAACTGAAAACCAATCGCCATAGTACGGACGATAGTTCAAGAAGCTCACTGTCCTCTGGCCGCGTTCGTCAATGCCCTCGGAATGAATGCTTATTTAACAACGCTAAGATTGTGAATCTTGCAATTTATTTTCCATGGACTACTCCAAGTATGGCTCCCGTGCGTTTCGATATATTTACCTCGGCCCCCCCTGTCGAGTGCTCGAACGAACCTTGGACAATCCACACCCCACCTCTTAACTCAGCGCGAAAGGGCTTTTGTTTATCAACCTCATCTCTGCCAAAAGGCTTTTGTTTATCAACCTCATCTCTGCCAAAAATTGGTTCAAGAATGGCAAGTGCTATCTTGGTGGCAATTGTCGCATCTGGAACAAATCCGCCGTTCGGTTTTATTCCATCATTTGGCACATGACCTGTTTTAGAAACCTGTCCCTGTTTGAACAGTGTGTCGTTAGCCGCGATTGCCGGCGACGAGATTAATATTAATAAAAAATTGCGAAAAAAGCACGACTCATTTGAGTTCTCCAATTTTAATTGCAATTCCACCATAAGGAATGCCGTTAGGCCCTTTGACAAGTTTATCAAATGGAAGTGTCCAAAGATCTCAGGCTACCTCATGGTCATTTTTCCGTTATCCGTCGCGCTATCAAAGGTCTTGGGACGGAGCGGCGTGCATTCCACTCAATGCTCCATGGCCTGCGCATCTACTACGTTTACGGCGCTACGCTATCGCTCGCGGCAATCGCCTGCGTGCTGCTGAAAATGCCGTTATATGTCGGAGCACTGGCAGGAGCACTCATCGAGTACATTTTCGACCTCCTCATTCTGCTGGAAGCGCGAAGAAGAAGCTAGCTAGGCGACTTGCGCTGCATCTTCAACTTTGATCGCGGAAGTCCACTTGGACTTCGCCTCGGTGAGGATAATCCGGGAATTGGCCACTTGGTCTATGGCGTTGAGCAGATCGACTGCTACGACTTGCTTACTGCCGTCATGCCGCTCGATAAAGACCAGACGAAGAGCAGCGTCCACCAGCTTGGGCACATGGTCATACTTCTCCCACTTGGCAACCGCTTGTTCGGAGTAGCCGAACAGCTTACCGAGCGATTTTTGAGAAAGCAGCAAGGTTCCTCGGATATACCGGAACTCCGCGCCGGTCAGCTTGCCGGGCTTTCGGCACAGCGCACCACAAATCGTCACTACCAGGCCATCAAGATCGTGAAAAGAAACACCGTCACCGTAAGGAGTCGTATGCTCCAGGTAGCCATTGCTCAGCCAAACATTATGCAAACCGCCATCCGTGAAGTGGTACATGCCGATGGACATATGCCTCCTGCTGCGCTTGTGACTGGTCGGCTAGCTTCTTCATCGCCGTGGACCCTATACAAAATATAGTCTCCGGACATGCAAAACACAATGCTGCACGGCTAACTCGCTCGGAACCAATTAGAAAGCTCGAGTCTCCAATGGTGGAGGAGGGATAAAGTCCAAGCTTTGAGCCGCATCAGTCGAGTACATTAGAAATACCAAAACGGACACGCAAAAAAGAAAAGCCGCTGTGGGATCAGCGGCTTTTCAAATTTGATGGTGGAGACGACGGGAGTCGAACCCGCGTCACATCGAGCATTCATGCGGGTTTGCCAAATATCATAGCTCGAATGTTGTCATTAGAGGCCCTTAATTAACGTGTACTCTCTCATACTTGAACTGACACGCAGTGTTCGACTCCCAACGGCAGCATCCCTCAAAGGGCAGTCGAGCCATTTCAGCGATAGAGATCAAATTTAAGTTCAGCCGCGTCCCAGCCGTCGGCGGAGATGTAAGAGAGGACGTCTAGATTACTTGTCTGTTAAGCACGGCAGCTCGAAACAACAAGCAAAACCTCGACCAAGTATTGCGCTAAAAGCTTCGTTTGAGTAAGGTAGCCAAGTTTTAAATAAAACTGGTCTGACTAATGAATACCACGAATAATTTTACTCAACCAAAAGAAACCGACAAGCTCCCACCAAACATCACCTTCTACGATCATGAACTGTATCCGCTCTATTGCGAAGGAAGGGTGACTTGGAACCGCTATATGCTATCGCAAATGATAGCAGGCATTACCGCCGTACCCGACGCAATGAAAGAATTTACTCCACTCAGCGGCATAGAGCGCGCGGCCCTAGCCAGCAAGATTGGAAGTCTTCCTGTTTGGGGAACTGTGATTGGCTTCGGCCAGATCGATTTTTGGGATGAGGTCAACTTTAGCGGATTCTTCTTCCCAACTAACGTTTCTTTTGACACCTGCAATTTTCATAGTCAGGCGAACTTTGACAATACCATATTTTCCAAGCAGGCGAACTTCACCGATTGCACTTTTCATGATAGTGCTTCGTTCGAAAGCTGCGAATTTAGCGGCTTACTCGCTTTTTACAGCGTACGTGCTTTGCAGGCCATATCATTTCGCCATTCGACGTTTCGCCAATGCCTTTTCAGCGCTAATGACACTTCGGCTAGTTTCTGTGATGTTGATTTTACAGGTGCGCGCTTCTTGGAAAGGGTAGGATTTGAAGATGTAGTTTTAGGCGGCGCGGCCAACTTCAACAACGTACATTTCTTGGATCGGACAAGCTTCGAAAGAGTCTCGTTCGTAGAAGTGCCTACATTCCACAACGCGTTGATACACCCTGATACGACATTTCACCGAGCTCGTTTCCCTACGCGCAATCCTCAGATTAGTCAGGCGGATGCGGAGGAAAGAGCTTGGCGTACATTAAAACAAGCGATGAATAAGGTGAACAACCAAGAATCTGAACTGAGATTTTTTTGTCGCGAGATGTCGGCAAGGATTTATAGGTTGCGTGACGAGGGCCGTGTTGCAGAATCGTTTTGCCTTATGCTGTATCGGACCGCGTCTGTGTATGGCACCAGTTTTTTACGCCCCTTGATAGCTCTTGGAATTATGAGCCTGGTGTTTGCGATTTATTACACTTTTGAAATAGTGTTCATTCTGGGTGTCGGCAAGATCGGACATATCTTTTGGCAAGCATTAAGGGTGTCGGCCTCCACTGCCCTGAATCCAACCAATCTGAAAGTTTCCTTCGATCTACTTTCAACGATGGCTGGTCCGACATCTATTACCTCACAATGGTATGTCGCACTATCCATCCAAGTGTTCTTATCGGCAATAGCGTTATTTTTGTTGGCACTGTCCATCAGAAATCATTTCAGCATGAAGTGACCTTGCAGTCCACTTACCGCCCAAAAAGCAGCAGGTGGCCTGTAATTTCTCTCTTCAATGTCAATTACTGAACCCGGTCAGCTCCTCCACTGGCAAATTGCCTCTCTGCCTTGATTCATGCTGTCGGGTTAGCGTCATCCATACAGGTTCCATATACCCTAACAATTATTGTCCAGTCTGTGTAGTCCATCTGTTCGCAACCCACATTGGATGCTCATCAAAGGATAACATCATAATGAGTATGTATGCTGCGTGGGAATAAGGCTTTCGATACCGACACCGATAGAGTTACTCAAAAAAAGGCAGCCTAGCTGCCTTTTTTTAATAATTGTTTTCTTTGAGCCACGCTTTATATTGATCGCTCGGATATCTAGCCTTTGCGAACAACGCAGCAGATCTTTCAACGTATTTTTCGGCTAACGCGGCATCTGACTGTAGATGTGCATCTACATCCAATACGTTTGAGATGAACGGCACTATTTCTGTCGCGAGATCGCACTCGGTTGGTATCTTAGCCTGTTTACCCTTAACCTTGGCAACTAGACCAAAATTATCTTCTGCTGAAATTTTAATAGGTGTAAATTCGAACGCCAATGAAAGCAAGTCGGGATACGTCGCCTCAGGATAAACAGTATAGTGGCATACAGTTTGCAACGAAACCTTCCATTTCGGAGTTGACGACAATCCTAAACTAATCAACCACTTACTAATTCCAGCTGAAAACAGGTTCGAAAATCCTTTTGCGTCTTTAAATAATTCGGCCGCCGCTTCCACATCTCCAAACCCTAGGTGTTTCTTTGCTGATTGAGCAAAGCTTTGACACTGCGCAAGATTATGATTGATCGCATTCTTTAATATTTCAACTGTATTAGGATGGACGTCCTTTATCCCTACACGTGTTGTCAAAAAAAGTAACCAGGGCTCACCACGGCCATCCTGAAGATTGACGAGTTCCTTAATGGCATTGTAATAAGAATCCGAAGTGACACCCGGTTTAGAGGTAAAAAGCCCATCGCACAAATCCACATTCACAATATCAAAGTGGCCAAATTTACGAGCGTTACTCCACGCCATAGAATTTTTTGTACCGAGTGACCGAAAATCGTCCGGCATGACCTTAGATTGTCCATCAACCCGGTCCAGTTCTTTAACTTCGACGGTAGATAACTCTAATTCAAACCCATCATCATCTTCGACTCCGCTGGCATTATTAAATCCCAAGAATCGCATACGGAGATTGTTTGGCTTGCAGATCAGTTCGTGTATCGTGCGGAGATCAAATAATTCATTTCCTGGTAAACCGATATATCTCAATGAGCGTTCATCGAAATCAATACTCTCTATGAGCGTACTAATAGCAGAACACCATTGTTCCTCACGGACGAATTGCTTTCGGGGACGATGCCAAGCACTAAATTCTTTAGGTTTCTTGTGGCCTTTGGGAGCATATGATGCATCCTGGCCAAAGATCGCGGCCATTTCATTTTGTTCGTCGTTGGGCTGTTGAACTTGGTCATTCATTCGTCAGCCCCCGTGCTCATAATGTCACCAATGGCCCGCAGGAGACGCTCTTGTTTACTTTTACTCATGCTATCAAAAACACCATAAGCGGCAAGAACCTGTGCTATCGATTTTAATTTTTCTTCGAAAACCTTCGATCCACTTGTACTAGCTGAAGCCCCACGTTTTCCAGACGTTTCTGAAAAAATAATCTCTCTGCTAAATACATAAGCACCTTCGTCTGACTGAGACGAGAGTAAATCTTTTTTTTCTGACGATTGGAAAACTATTGGTGGAGGTAATTCATCTGGATCATTACCTACATCAACCCATTCTTTCTCTACAACGCTATGTAATCTATCAATAGCATCATCTGTGCGCTGTACAATTGTCGTCTTACGAACATCGGTCGCTACCTTCTTCTGCGTATTGGTAACTTGCTTTAGAGCACTATGCAGCCATCTAGCAAGGAATACATAGTGTGGATGTGCAAAGTTAAAAGATTCACGGTCGATATTCAACGCGCCATCCAACCCTTGTCGGACAAATATTTCGCAAGTAATTTGGTTCATCCTAGCGATTTCAGCTGTCTGATATCGCATGAATGAAGGATCGAACAGGGTTCCACTCGCGCCATTAATTCTAACCAGTGCCCCCCGATGCTCACGAGGAGCTATTTTAGGTGTCCAAAATAGATACGCCTCAAATTCGAGTGGGCCACCGCTTATCTCCTTTGATATCGAAGAAAATGGCTGAAGGCACTTTCCGACGAATATTAATGGATTTTTAATTGCATGAGCAGTTGTTGGAAGATTAGCAAAACGTAATGGGCGAGCTAGTTTGAGCCCGTCCAAAAACACTTCAAATTTATCATGCCCCTCAATAGCATCGGAAAGCTGGAATGTCTGCCTAATTGTTTTTCCTGCGGGCACATCAACCTCTTGGGCAGCACCTTTTTTCTGATAGTTAACTACCGAGTAAGACTTTATATCTTCCTCAAAAGTGACATCAAACAAGTCCCCATCAACATATGGAATAGGAGCGGATAGGCCCAGATTCCATACCATTTGTAAGTAATTATCGAAAAGGTCAGTAATCTTTGGATTCGGATTCGAATGATGGACTTGCTCCCAAACGCTATTCACCAGCTTTTCAAACTTCAATTCGGGGGTATCATCCGTTTCCCACGGCAGCTGCGCAGTATTTGTTATTTGCTCACCCGTCTGCGGGTCAACATGACCAATATGATATAGAGGCGGGTCAATACCAACCATACCATCGTCTTCAGCATCGGCTTCTTCAATGCTTGTCCAGATATCTTTACTACGAAGCGTGTCCCTAGCTTGAGGTTTTAAGTCCGAAAGAATAATCGTTGTCCCATGAGATTCAACGTCCTCAGCATGTTCACTCCAGACTGTTACTCGTCCACTCTCAAATTTTCCACCTGACTCAATCGTTTTCAGGTCTTCTTCCGTATAAGTTTTCATCACCACGGATGCGACAGTACGATAACTGTCGCCTTGAACCTTGGTGATAATCTGGAATTTTTGAGTCAGTTGAGCTACAGAAAACAAACCGATACCGATTTTTCCGATAAGCTTGCGATTCTTGTTCTTGCTGATCGTTGGGTCTACACTTGAAGTAACGCCGTTCTCGCTCCCTTCCATAGTTCGCTTGGAGCTACCACCTATGTGCTCTAAAAGACGTGCTAAGACTTCTGGCGACATACCGACGCCGTCGTCAGTGATCTTTATGGAGCTGAAACGAGGCGCATCCGTGTCAATATAGATCTTCGATGCATCTGCATCATAGGCGTTGGAGATCAGCTCCCGAAGCGCCGATCCTGGCTGCCGATAGATGCCATCGGTAACCCGTGCAATAACGCGATCATCGGTTTTAAGCACTGTCTCGACAGAATTGCCGCTTTCACGGGCGTCGATGATTTTCGCTGAAAGTGGCTTTTCCTTAGCTTTAACATGTTCTTGCGAAGACTTATCAGTTAAATTTTCCATGATCAAATTATCAAAGATTTTCTATTATCGAATACTTGATAGAGAGCGCAATTTCCTTGGCTAATGGGGGCGGAACCGCATTAGACACCTGAGTAACTTGAGCGCTCAATGTGCCTAACAGCTTAAATTTCTTTGGGAAGCCCTGTAAAAGCATTGCCTCGTAAATACTTAAGCGACGAAGCCCAGATGGGTGGACCAAAATTTCTCGATTGCCAAAAGCAATGGTTTTACTTGGTTCGTGCCACTCAACTTTTTTAAAACTGCGTGAGCCTGCTGGAGCCACATAATCAGATGTAAATTTTTTAGATCTTGGCATCATGGTCCAATGATTGGGATGAAATACACTCTCCTCAACTTTTGTACCGCGATTACAGAACACAGGCGACGGAAAATCGGCAATAACATCGCCAACAGTTTTTATTTTTTTATTTTTTTTGGGAAATGAAAATTTAGCAGCCTGATCTTTCCGTAGCCCTACAATCAGCATTCTTTTTCGGTGTTGCGGAACGCCATAATGTACAGAATTCAAAATTTCATGATGAGAACCGAAATTAAGGCTCTCTATTTCTGCAATTATTCCATCAAACGTTTCGGAATGCTTCTCAGCTTTTATGCCGCCGACATTTTCAATCAACAAAAAATGGACGTTATAAACCCCCATCAGTGCCTTAACGATTTGCAGATAGGTTTTAGGTAATGCGTTTCTAGGGTCATCGGCTTTAGAATTGGGATTTGCGCGAGAAAACCCTTGGCAAGGAGGGCCGCCGATGATCCCAATATCTGAACCTCGTGGAATTTTTTTGATAACCAACGACAAAATTCCATCAGCGCCGGCCTTTTCAATGTCAACGACGGTAGCGACTTTTCCGGGATGATTTTTATTAAAAGATTCCACGGCGGACTGATTAAAATCAAAAGCAATTGCGGTAGAAAAGCCGGCCTGTTTGAAACCAAGATCCAATCCACCTGCACCACAAAATAAACTAACTAATTTAATTTGCTTAGAATCCTTAATTAATTTTTTTTCGTAAATATCAATTAGCTCATCTTTTGAGGAACTTTTTTCAGCCGATGATTTATTCATGGATGGCGTGCTATCCATGACGGTAGAGACTGAATTCTCAGTTTCGATCTTAAACATTTGAATCTTATAGGTGAGTGCGCTAAGCACTGTTTCTTGCGGGGATGCGGACATGATGCTCTTGCACAATTATATTACAGCTGCCTGAGTAATAAGTGGCAGTTCATCAATACAGTAGAAAATTATTGCATTTTTTGCATTTCCGCGACAGAAAATATGGTTAGCATATGGCAACTAGGGCACTCGCGAACATAGCACAGTGCGGGGAATTCAAGTGAGCGAGGATGACTTTGTCAATCGTAGAGAGAACAAAAAAGGCTGTCATTTTGTTGTCATTATGGAGCCTGATCCGCCCCAACTGACCCTAAAATTGACAGCCTTCGAACTTCTAACTTACTGATTTGAAAAGAATTATTGGTGGAGACGGCGGGAATCGAACCCGCGTCCGCAAGCACTCTACAGACAGTTCTACATACTTAGCACTATCATTTAATTTAACCAGTACAACACGGATGTGCACGTTTTGGACTAGCGATTCACCTTAGATTTAGCGCGGCTTCAAGTGACCCGTCACAGCGCGATTCCCTGTAAATGACTCCTTGACTTTTAACGGTCCGCCCCAGGGAAGAAGCGTTTAGGAGCTAACAGCCCTTAGGCTGCCAGTGCGTACGAGTTATCGTTTGCAGTTATTGATTTCTGGGTGTATTTACGAGGTAACCAGGCCTCGGTATGCCCTGTTCTGCTTTGCAACCCACGTCGAAACCAGGTCGTCCCCACAGACTTCGTATTCTACAGCACTTTGCACGCCCCTGCCACGCACGTCAAACGCCCGTCATATTTGGCCGTTATGATGGCTGCAGTTCTCACATGGAACGACAAATTAGCGCCCTCCCGGGCGGCTACTACCGGCGCCGGCGGTCGGGAAATATACCGGCACCATATTCCTCACATGACTTTCACCACCAGTGCGGCCACGCCCAGCACGGTGGTGAGCATTAAACCGACCAGCCAGCGAAACTGGGCATCCTTGCTTGAGCTCATTTGGTCCATCCTCGCCTGGAATTCCGTGCGCGTTTGATCCATCCTGGTCAAGAACTCCCTGCTGGATTGGTCCATTCTTGCTAAGGATTCGGAACGCATTTGATCTATTCTCGCTATAGATTGGTCGATCTTCGCTTGGGATTCCTTGCTGGATTGATCCATCCTCGCCAAAAACTCCGAGTGCATTTGGTCCATTCTCGCCTGAGACTCCTTGCGGGACTGCTCTATCGCCGCCCAAGAGTCAGAATGCAGTTTGTCCATCCTCGCCAAGGAGTCGGCGCGCATCTGGTCTATCTTCGCCAGGGATTCGCTAGTCGCATGGTCCATCCTCGCCAAGAACTCTTTACGCGATTGGTCGATACGATCATATGATTCTGTGCGAAAGGCGTCGATTCGGGCATTGACCTCACGAAAGCCTTGCTGTGTCTCGGCCCGCAGGGTATCGACTCGCGCGTTGACCTCACGGAGGCCTTGCTGTGTCTCGGTGCGCAGGGTATCGATCCGCGCGTTGACCTCGCGGAATCCGGCGTCCATTTGGGCGCTTAGCATGTCAATTGCCGTGTCCATCTCTTCATCCTCCGCAGCACAATTGACGCTGTCAAGCTGAGCCGGTGCGTTCATATCGCCTCCTGTGTACCGCCCAGCTTAGGAGGGCCGACATACCACATCCTGATCTGCCGCAAACGTGCGCTGTTGTTGCGCCGCAGCACACGGTAGCGCCGTTTTGTGTTTTCGTTCGAACAGTGCATTAAAATGGACTGTATTCACTCCAGCTACCGACACCGCCATGCCCGATGCCGCAGTCCATGCTGTGCCCCACGCGAAGAAACGCGGGCGTCCCCAGAAGGGCGAAGGCGGTGGCCTGCGCGCCGAGTTGATCGAGAAATCCGCCCAACTGTTCCGCACCAAGGGCTACGAGAACACCACCGTACGCGATATCGCGGCCGCCGCCGGCATCCAGGCCGGCAGCTGGTTCTACCACTTCAAGACCAAGCAGGAGATCCTGGCCGCCATCATGGAGCAAGGCATGCAGCGCTCGCTGGCCGAGATCGAGGCCATCGCCGCCGAACCGCTGTCGCCCAGCGCCATGCTGCACCGCCTGGTCGAAGCCCATCTGCACACCCTGCTCGCCCCGGACCACCATTTCATCGCCGTGCTGCTGTACGAATGGCGCTCGCTCGACGACGCCTCGCGCGAACGCATCACGGCCCTGAAGGACCGCTACGAAGCGGTGTGGGACGATGCCATCGCCGCACTGCACCATTCCGGCGTCTGGGGCGTGCCGTCGCAATTCGACCGCCTGTTGATCTTCGGCGCGCTGAATTGGACGGTGCAGTGGTACAAGCCGGGCAGTGGCGCCGACGTGGCGGAACTGGCGCAACAGGCCATGCGTTTCATCTTGCGCACGCCGGCCGCAGTTGAGGCACAATAGAGCATTCGCCCACTCCCAGGAATGTTCATGATTTACGAGATCGCCGAGCTGTACATCAAGCCCGATGCCCACGTCGCCTTCCAGGCGGCGGTGGCCGAGGCGGTGCCGATTTTCAAGGCGGCCACCGGCTGCCTGTCGATGCGCCTCGATCGCGATATCGAAACGCCGGATACGTATCATCTGGTGATTACCTGGCAGACGCTGGAAAACCATACCGTCGATTTTCGCGGCAGTAGCGGTTTCCAGGCGTGGCGCGGACTGGTCGGCAGTCATTTCGCACTGCCGCCGAAGGTGGAGCATTTCCAGACCGTGGTAGCCGGTTTCTAACGGCCGCCACGCACCATGTGTCTCAGCAGGAGGCCATCATGACCCGCAGCATTCATCGCAATTTCGAGCAACTGGCGGACGCCGAGAGCGCCCGCAGCGCCCTGCTCTCCAACGGTTTTCCACAGTCGAGCGTGAAGCTGACCAAGCACACCACGCTGCCGCCCAATGTGGCCACCAGCACGGTCGGCAATCTGCTGGACGCGCTGACTCCGGGCGGGCCGGCCGCCGCCGCCGCCGCGCGCCAGCGCAGCGGCGCCATGCTGACAGTCGATATCTATGACGAGGATGAGCGCGACAAGGCCGATGCCATCATGGGCGGCTTCGGCGCCCACGACGCCTGACGACGCCGCTCCCGCTGCGTCGGATTAACCGGCCAGCGCGGCCTGGTCGTCATCGGCCGCGCAATCGTCACCGTTGCCATGCTGGCGCTGCATCCAAGCGCCCGCATCGGCCACAGTGAGCGGTCGCGCGTAAAAGAAACCCTGCAAGGCGTGACAACCGGCGTCGCGCGCGGCGATGGCTTGCTCCATGGTTTCGATGCCCTCGGCCACCACTTGCAATTCCAGCGCACTGGCCAGTTGACAGATCGCCCTCACCACCGCCACCGCATCCGGCGCCGGTAGCGGCGAAATCAGGCCACGGTCGATTTTCAGCGTGCTCAAAGGCAGTTCACGCAGCATGCTCAGCGACGAGAAACCTGTGCCGAAATCGTCCATCGCCACCTGGATGCCCAGCGCGCGCAGCTGTTGCAGCTGGCTCTGCGTGTCTTCCAGGTTTTCCACCGCCGCGCTTTCCGTGATTTCCAGCGTCAGGCAATGGGATGGAATGCCTATCTCGCGCAGCATCTGCTCCACCAGTTGTGGGAAACCTTTGTTCAGCAGCTGCATCGGCGAAACGTTGACCGCCACCGGCACGCAGAAGCCGATCGCGCTGCGCCAGGCGGCGATCTGGCGGCAGGCGCGTTCCAGCAGCATGGCGCCCAGCTCGGAGATCAGGCCGGTGCGCTCGGCGATGGCGATGAACTCCACCGGGCTGACCAGCCCGATGCCGGGCCGCTGCCAGCGCGCCAGCGCCTCGAAGCCCAGCAGCGCGCCGCTGACGGCGTCGATCTTGGGCTGGTAGTCGAGATAGATTTCCTGGTTGCGGATGCCCTTGCGCAGCGCCTGTTCGTTTTCCAGCGCGGCGCTCGACATCTGCGCGAAGCGCCGCTCGGCCATGGCCAGCGAGGTGCCCGGTATGCGCTTGGCCTGGTACATGGCGGCGTTGGCGGCGCGCAGCAGCGCGTCGGCATCGACCGCGTGGTCGGGGAAGATGGCCATGCCCATCGAGGCGTCGATCACATACTCGCCGCCGTCCAGCTTGACCGGCCGCGCGCAGGCGAGCTGCAGCCGGTTGGCCAGCTCGCGCGCCTCAAGCACTCCAGCACCGTCCGGATCGACGATGGCGAATTCGTCGCCGCCCAGGCGCATCAATTCCGCGCGCACGCCCAGAACTTCCTTCAATTGTTCGGCGAACTCTTTGAGCAGCTGGTCCCCGGCCAGCAAACCCTGGCTTTGGTTGAACAGCTTGAAGCGGTCGATGTTGAGTACCACCAGCGTGCAGTGCAGCGAGCCTTCGGTCAGGTAGCAGTAATCCTTCAGGCGCTGCATCAGCACGGCGCGGTTCGGCAGGCCGGTCAGCTTGTCGTGGCTGGACTGGTACAGCAACTCGCGTGCGCTGGCGTTGCGCTCGGTGTCGTCGGTGATCAGGACTTGCGTGGCCGGCTGGCCGTCCCACTCCACGCGCCAGGCCTCGAAGCGCAGTTCCAGTTCGCGTCCGCCGGCCACCACGCGCCGGCCCTCCCAGTTGGCCAGCTCGATCTCGCCGCGCTTGATCTGGCCGTGGTAGCGCTGCAGCAGCTCGTCGCTGAAGCTTTCCGGCGGCAGGTCGGCGAACGTGATGTAGTTGCGCAGGCCCAGCGGCATGCCGTAGATCTGCCGCACCGCCGGATTGGCGTACAGGATGTGCGCGCCATCGGTCACCACCACGCCTTGCACCGAGTGCTCGGTCAACATCTGGAAGCGGGTCGCCAGCTTGCTCGACTCGCGCAGCGCGCCGTCCAGCGCCGACAGCAGGAACACCACGCCGATCGCGGTGCGCAGCAAGGTGGCGACGATCAGGTTGAACGCGAAGCCCTGCTCGCCGTACAGCACCAGCGGCAGCTGGTCGACGCCGAGCGCGATCAACAGCAGTCCGGCCAGCCGCACGCTGGCGCCTGTACGCCAGGTCCACAGCGTCACGAGCGCACCCAAGGTGACCAATACCGTCATATTGAAGCTGGCCCAGTAGCGCAGCTTGTCGCCGGTGGGCGGCACCAGCAATACCAGCAGCGCCAGCAGCACGATCACGCCGGCGCCGACGCGCGACAGGCGGCGTCCGGACAACTGCAGCACGCCGGAGGTGAGAAACAGCAGATTCGGAATCGCGCCCAGCACCACCAGCGGCAGGCCCAGCGCGCGCCACGGCGCGGGCAAGACCAGGTGCACCAGATAACCGACCGGCAGCAGGCCGGCAAACAGGGTCGAGCAGCCCATGTCGCGCGCGAAGGTCTGCGCACGGTGGCGCTGCCACACCAGCAGCAGCGTCGTGCCGATGATCAGGTAGACGCCGGCGTTGATGAGGTAGAGGGCGTTCATCCGGCGGCCGGGTGGTTGAAGACCTGGCGCAGGTAGGCCAGGAAGGTTTCATCCTTACACACGGTCTTGCCGGGCGAGTCGGACAGCTTGGCCACCGACTGGCCGTTGCAGCACACCAGCTTCATGACGATGTTGAGCGGCGCCAGGCCGACGTCGTTGGTCAAATGGGTGCCGATGCCGAAGCCGGTCATGATGCGGTCGGCGAAGTGGCGGTACAGGTCCATCGCACTGTGCAGGTTCAGGCCGTCCGAGAACACCAGCCGCTTGGTGCCGGCGTCGATGCGCAGCGCGGCGTAGTGGGCGATGGCTTTCTCGCCCCAGATCACCGGGTCGCCCGAATCGTGCCGCAGGCCATCGAACAGCTTGGCGAAATACAGGTCGAAGTCGTCAAGGAAGGCGTCCATGCCGACCACGTCGGTCAGCGCCACGCCAAGGTCGCCGCGATATTCCTGCACCCACGCCTCCAGCGACGCTTTCTGGAAATCGCGCAGGCGCACGCCGAAGGCCTGGAACGATTGCATGTATTCATGCGCCATGGTGCCGATCGGGATCAGGCCGAAGCGCATGGCCTGGTAGACGTTGGAGGTGCCCTTGAAATACTCGGGCACTTCGCGCGCCAGGCGCTGCACCACTTCGTCGTGCCACACGCCGGAGAAGCGGCGGCGCGTGCCGAAGTCGGAAAACTCGAACGGGAAGCGCCGCGCCGGCTCGGCGCTGAATGCCTTCAGCGCGGCGATCTTGGCGCCCAGGCGCGCGCGCCCTTCCACCAGAGCGGCTTCCTGATCGAAGCGCCGGAAATACAGTTCGTTGACGATGTAGAGCACATAGATTTCAAAGCCCATCACGTGCACTTGCGGGCCGCTGGCGTGGATCACCAGTTGCTCGCCGTCGGCGCGCACCTCGATGAACTTGCGCTGGAAACGGAACACGGTGAGGAAGTCGACGAAGTCGCTCTTCATGTAGCGCAGCGAACGCAGGTAGGCCAGTTCCTCGTCGCGGAAACTCATCGAACAAAGATGGTCCAGCTCGCGCTCGACGTCGGCGCACAAATCGGCCAGAGGAAAGGTCGGCGTGTTGCGGCAGACGAACTCGTACTCGGTGTGCGAATTCGGCTGGCCGTGCAGCAGCGCCTGCCACATGGTGAACTTGTATAAATCCGTCTCCAGCAGGCTGCGGACGATCGGCTCCCTCATGCGCTCTCCAGGGCGCGGCCGGCGTTGTCGAGCAGTTCGGGCAGCACATCGCCCGCTTGCATCAGTTGCACGCCGCGCGCCTGCATCGCTTGCAGGAAAGCCTGATATTGCGCTTCAAAGCCGCCCACCGGGCTGATGCAGTCGGTGATCAGCACCAGCTTGCCGAGCGAGGCGGCGCCGTATTCCCGTTCGAAGTAATCGGCGATGTGTTCGACCGTGGCTTTGACGCAGTGGCTGCCGGCCTCGCCGGCGATGTAGATGCGGTCGGCCTCGGCCAGCCCGCGCACGAACTTGACGTTGAACTGCGTGTCCGGATCATCGGCGTAAGGCACTTCGGCCTGCACAGCGGAGTAGTGTTCGGTCCACGGGTTGGAGCCCTTGGCCAGCTTGGCGACGATGCCGAGCGAGGCTTCCTCCCAATGGCCGTAGGCGGCGCGCACGTCGGCGTGGACGTTGTGGCCCCAGCTGCCGATTTCGCAGTGCACCGGCCACACCATCAGCTTGTAACGGCCGGCCGCTTCCAGCTGGTCCAGATAGTTGAGCGCCAGCGGCAAGGCGGCGGGATGGCGCGGCAGGTATTGCTGCGCGCGGACTTGGGCGGCGGTGATCTCGGTGTACGGAGCGACCGGCATGCCGTCGGCGGCGATCCAGAAGGTCGGATGGGCGATGTCGAAACGGTGGTGGGAATCAAGCGTGAGGCTGATGGCCGTGAGGCCGGCGCGGCCGCGATTGATCAGGCCGGCGAGACGCAACATGTCCTGGTGCGCGCCCGTGACGGGCAGCGCCGGGGTCAGCGGCTGGAGGCTGACCGGGTCCAGCGGGCGGTAGGTATCCGGCAGGTCGCAAAAATCGTTTTGCGGGTCTATCATCAAAAGATGCAGATTCCGTTTCATGGAGGCTCCATTGCTGTGAGCCTCCATGATACCGCAGGTGCTACTTAGGCGGCGATGGCCTCGATCTGGGCACGGCTCTTGGCGATGGCGCTGGCCACAGCTTCTTCACCCATGGCCACGCCTTCGGCGACCACGAAGGTCACGTCGGTCATGCCCAGGAAGCCCAGCACCGAACGCAGGTAGGTGGTGGTGTGGTCGTAGGCAGCCGCAGGGCCTTCGCTGTAGGCGCCGCCGGTGGCGACGAAGACGATGACTTTCTTGCCGCTGACCAGGCCTTCAGGGCCGTTGGCGCCGTACTTGAAGGTGCGGCCAGCGCGCGCCACGTGGTCGATCCATGCCTTCAGGCCGGAGGTCACGGAGAAGTTGTACATCGGTGCGCCGATGACGATGGTGTCGGCGGCCAGCAGTTCGTCCACCAGGGTGTCCGAGGTTTTGATGGTGAAAGCCTGCTCGGCGTTGCGCTGCTCGGCCGGGGTGAAGTAGGCGCCCAGCATTTGCTCGGTCAGGTGCGGCACAGGGGTGCTGGCCAGGTCGCGGGTGACCACGGTGGTGGCTGGGTTCGCCGCAACCAGTTTGGCGATGAATTCGCCGCCCAGTTGGCGGGTCAGGGAGCCGGTGCTGCGCACGCTGCTGTCGATGTGGAGTACGTTTGCCATGATGCTGTTTCCTTTCGGTTAGGGATTGGATGCATCATAAAACGATTATAATATCGATGAAACTGTCTAAATTTAAATCCTACCTATCGATAAAATCGATCATGCGAGATCCCGGCCTCCCCTCCCTCGACCAGTTGCGCGTCTTCATCGCCGTCATCGACCACGGCGGTTTTGCCCATGCCGCGCGCGCCCTGCACCGTACCCAGTCGGTGATCAGCTACACCATCGCCAACCTTGAGGAGCAGCTGAACGTGGCGCTGCTCGACCGCACCAAGCGCAAGCCGACCCTGACCGAAGCCGGCAAGGCCCTGCTGGCCGACGCCCGCGCCGTCTCGCTCAAGGTGGACGGCATGCGCGCCCGCGCCAAGGCGCTGTCGGCCGGGCTGGAGGCGGAAGTGTCGCTGGTGGTGGATGTGATGTTCTCGACCTGCAAGCTGGTGCGCATCCTGCACGCCTTCCAGAAGGAATTCCCCACCGTCTCGATGCGCCTGCGCACCGAAGCGCTGGGCGCGGTGACGCAGCTGGTGGCCGACGGCACTTGCCGCATCGGCATCAGCGGCTGGATGCCGGGCACGCCGGACGTGATCGAACGCCAGGCCTGCGGTTTCGTCACCATGGTACCGGTGGTCGCTCCCGACCACCCGCTGGCGCAGATCGAAGGCATCGTGCCGACCGCCATCCTGCGCGAACACACGCAACTGGTGCTGACCGATCGCAGCACCCTCACCGCCGGCCAGGACTTCGGCGTGCTGGCCCTGCGCGACTGGCGCCTGGGCGACCTCAGCTCCAAGCACGCGCTGCTGCGCAACGGCATCGGTTGGGGCAATATGCCGCTGGAATTCGTGCAATGGGATCTGGATGCGGGTCGGCTGGTGCAGCTGCAGATCGCCGAAGGCAATTCCTTCAGTTTCCCGCTGTACGTGATCCGCCGTGGCGACGAGGAACCGGGACCGGCCACGCGCTGGCTGATGCAGCAATTCCTGGAACTGGACCAGGCCGGCCCGCTGACGCCGCTGAACGAGCGCGAAGCGGCCGAACTGGCCGCCCATCAGGCGCAGATGGCGGTGCAGGCGCTGGCCGCGCCTATTTCACTCCGGCCGCGCTGAGCTTGCCGCGCAGGCGGCGGATTTCTTCCGACAGGTCGACCACCAGCGCCGCCACGTCGTCATTGGCCTCGAACGCGCGTTCGATCTGGCACAGCCGGCGTGCGCGCACCAGGTCGGCGCTGGTGAAGCGCCAGCCGCCCGTGTGTTCGGGCGCGTCCTCCAGCAGGATGCCGGTGCGCACGTGCTGCACCACCCACTCCGTTTCAACCGCACACGCCTGCGCCAGTTCTTCCAGCGTCAGCGCGGCGTCGTCGACCACCACGGCCGTCAAGATAGCCTGTCCCATCATGCTCCTCCCGCGCGCGGATTGAATGCCATCTCGCGCGCCATGGTTTGATACAGTTCGCGGTTCTTGTCGCTATTGGCCGGCGGTAGCACCACCTCCAGCAGCAAATACAAGTCGCCTGGTTCTTTTCCTGGAATGCCGCGTCCGCGCAGGCGCAGCTTACGGCCGCTTTGTGAACCGGCCGGCACCGTCACGGTGACCTTGCCCGAGGGCGTGGCCACGTCGATCTCGCCGCCCAGCGCCATTTCCCACGGCGTCACGGGCACGGTTTCAAACACGTCGCGGCCGTCGATGCGGTAGCGCGTGTCGGGGCGGAACTGGATTTCGAGATACAGGTCGCCAGGCCCGGCGCCGCCCGGCTGGCCCTGTCCTGTCAGGCGCAACTGCTGGCCGGCAGTCACGCCCTTCGGAATATTGACGCTGAGGTTGCGTTCTTTGGTGACGATGCGGTCCTGCGCATCGCGCTCGGCCACCATCAAGCTGATGGTGCGGGTGGCGCCGTTGTAGCTGTCGGCCAGGTCGATGGTGATGCTGGCGTGGCTGTCCTCGCCACGGCGCGGGGCCTGCTGATGCGGCCGGCGCCGTCCGCCGCCCAGATTGGCGAACAGGTCGGCAAAGAAATCGCTGCCCATGGGATCGCCGCCGAAGCCGCCCTGGCCGCCCGCGCCACCACCGGCGCCGCCGAAACCGCGCCCCCAGTCCGGCGGCGGACGGAATTCCTGCCCGGCGCGGTACTGATGGCCGCGTCCCAACTCGTCGTAGGCGGCACGTTTCTCGGCGTCGCCAAGGACACCGTAGGCCTCGTTGATTTCCTGGGTTTTGTTTTGCGCGTCGGCTTCCTTGCTGACGTCCGGATGATATTTGCGCACCAGCTTGCGATACGCTTTCTTGATCTCATCCTCGGAAGCCGTCTTGGCCACACCCAGGGTCTGGTAATAATCCTTGTATTCCACGTTGCGCACTCCCGTTTGG